>NZ_VOIL01000001.1:1268812-2537625 GCF_007994735.1 Nesterenkonia populi
GGAAGCTGCGCGCCCAGCATGCCCTGTTCAGCAAGCTCGTCTACTCCAAGCTGCGCAGCCGCATGGGGGGCAATGTCACCCACGCGTTCTCCGGGGGCTCCCCGCTGGGCTCCCACACCAGCCACTTCTTCAACGGCATCGGCATCCAGATCATCGAAGGCTACGGGCTCACTGAGACCACCGCCCCCATCACCGGGAACATCCCCTCGGTGTACCGGATCGGCACGGTCGGCATCCCGCTGCCGGGCAACGCGATCCGCATCGCTGAAGACGGCGAGGTGCTCGGCTCCGGCACCACCCTGTTCCGCGGGTACTACAACAACGACGACGCCAACGCCGAGTCCTTCGTCACCGACGAGGACGGAACGCGTTGGTTCCGCACCGGGGACCTGGGGGAGCTCGACGACGCCGGCCGGCTCATCATCACCGGACGCAAGAAGGACATCCTCGTCACTCAGGGCGGCAAGAACGTCTCGCCGGCTCAGCTCGAGGACGCCATGCGCGCCGACGTGCTGATCTCCCAGGCCGTCGTCGTCGGCGACGACAAGCCCTTCATCGGAGCGCTCATCACTCTCGACGAGGAGATGGCGCCCGGCTGGTGCGAGCGCAGCGGCATCGACCCCGAAACCCCCATGGCCGAGCTCACCGAGCACCCCAGGGTGCTCGAGCATGTGCAGACCGTGGTTGACAAGGCCAACGAGTCCGTCTCCCAGGCCGAGTCGGTCCGCAGCTTCACGATCCTGCAGGAGGACTTCACGATCTCCGCCGGCCACCTCACCCCTTCGCTGAAGATCAGGAGGCCTGAGGTGATGCGGGACTTCGACGGTGTTGTCGAGTCCCTCTATGCCCGCGCGGCCGCCGCCCGAGAGGCTGCCCACCACGCCCGGGAGCGCGCCGCCAAGGCCCGCGACAAGTTCGTCGCGAACCTCCAGGAGAGGCGCCACCACGACTGAGGGCCGCCACGAGCGGGCGGGGGCTGCCGGGCAGGGGCACCCCCGCCCGCGATGCTAGTCCGTGATGTGGGACGCGGTGAGGGTGATTCGGCGTCGCCGCGCCGGTCACATACCCTATTCGGGTGACTGAAGCAGAGACCCGCCAGAGCCCCCGCCAGGATTTCCACAGCGCAGAGCCGCTGACCGCACCCGGAGAGATCCTCCACACCGGTGCGGCTGAGTATCCCGGTCTGGACACCTGGCGGTCCCTGACGCTCGCCCAGCAGCCCGACTGGCGCTCCCACGAGGACTTCGACGCCGCCTACCAGCAGCTCTCCGACAACCCGCCCCTGGTCTTCGCCGGTGAGGTCGACCGGCTCAAGCGCCGCCTGGCCGCAGTCGCCCAGGGAGAAGCGTTCCTGCTTCAGGGCGGAGACTGTGCTGAGGTCTTCGATGAGATCACCGCCGACCGCATCTCCGGGAAGATCAAAACCATCCTGCAGATGGCCGTGGTCCTCACCTACGGCGCCTCCGTGCCCGTGGTGAAGATGGGCCGCATGGCCGGTCAGTACGCCAAGCCCCGCTCCTCCGATGAGGAGACCCGCGACGGTGTGACCCTGCCGTCCTTCCGCGGCGACATCGTCAACCAGTACGAGTTCACCGAAGAGGCCCGCATCCCGGACCCCAAGCGGATGCTCACCGCGTACAACAAGTCCGCGGCCACCCTGAACCTGATCCGCGCCTTCACCGAGGGCGGCTTCGCCGACCTGCGGGCGGTCCAGCAGTGGAACAAGGGCTTCATGGACAACCCCGCCCACGCCCAGTACCAGCAGCTCGCCGGTGAGGTGGAGCGGGCCGTGAAGTTCATGCATGCGGCCGGGGTCTCCTCCGACTCTCTGAAGCGCACCGAGTTCTACGTAGGACACGAGGGCCTGCTGCTGGACTACGAACGCGCCCTGACCCGCATCGACTCACGCACCGGCGCGCCCTACGTGACCTCCGGGCACTTCATCTGGATCGGGGAGCGCACCCGCGAGCTCGACGGCGCCCACGTGGACTACCTGAGCCGGGTCCGCAACCCCATCGGCATCAAACTGGGGCCCTCCACCACCCCGGAGACCGCCCTGCAGCTGATCGACAAGATCGACCCGGAGCGGGAGCCCGGCCGGCTGACCTTCATCACCCGGTTCGGGGCGTCCAAGATCCGCGACGGCCTGCCCCCGGTGGTTGAGGCGGTGCGCGACGCCGGCCATCAGCCGGTGTGGGTGACCGACCCCATGCACGGCAACAACATCAACTCCGCCAACGGGTACAAGACCCGCCGCTTCGACGACATCATGGACGAGGTGCGCGGGTTCTTCGAGGTCCACAAGGCCGCCGGCACCTACCCGGGCGGCGTGCACGTGGAGATGACCGGCGACGACGTCGCTGAGTGCATCGGCGGCTCGGACCCGATCGACGAGTCCGCGTTCGACGACCGCTACGAGTCCCTGGTGGACCCCCGCCTGAACCACAAGCAGTCCCTCGAGCTGGCCTTCCTCCTCGCCGAGTCCCTCAAAGGCGTGAAGTAGGGGGAGGGGCTACTCCCCGCCTCCGCCGAGGGAGGGGATGATGGAGGGGCTGATGCCCAGCTGGTAGGCGATCAGCATCACCACGGCGAGCACAATCATCAGGACCGCCACCGCAATGCCCTGCCGGGCAGGGGTGGGGGCCGCCAGCTGCGCCGCAGGCCGCTGACGGTCCTTCTTGGTGGAGCCCACCTGGACCCGCCCCTGCGTCCCGCTCCCTGGGCGGGACCGTGCCGCGCTGTGCACCCCCGTGTCGTCATCACTGATGCCCAGACGCCCCGGCAGCGGAACCTCGGCCACCGTCTGGCGCTCCTCCTCGCCCAACGTCGAGGAGGCCCTGGGGCGCGGGGGAGCGGACTTCGCCGTTCCCAGCGCCGTCGTCACGTCCTCATCCCAGCTGCTCGGCTCCACGGTGGTGGGGAAGTCCTCCACCGAACTCATCAGCTGAGTGCGGTCATCGTCACCGGGGGGCGGGGGGCCGGCGTCGTCGTCCTCATCCGGCGCGTCGTCCCCAGGCTCCTCCATAGAGGGCATCGTAGCCGTCGCCGGTGCGGCCTCCTCAGCCTCCGGACGGCGGCGTGCGTGCCCCTGCTGCGCACCCCGGAAGTCCAGCTGCTCCTCGGAGAGCGAGTCCTTCGCGGCCTCCACCATCTCCAGCATCTCGTCGGCATGCTTGGGCCGCTCGCCGGGGTCCGCCTGGGTGGCGGCCCGCACCAGCTCATCCAGCTGCGCGGCCAGACCCGGCACAGAGGAGGACGGGGCCGGAACCGTGGAGTTCACGTGCTGGAACGCCACCCGCACCGGGGAATCGCCGGTGTACGGCTGCCCGCCGGTCAGCATCTCGTAGAGCAGTATCCCCAACGCGTAGATGTCCGCACGCTCATCAGCCCCCTCGCCCGAGAGCAGCTCGGGAGCGATGTAGGCAACCGTCCCCATCAGCGTCGAGGTGCCGGAGTGGTGCGTGGCAGCGCGGGCCAGCCCGAAGTCGGCGAGCTTGATGCGCCCCTCGGTGGAGACCAGTACGTTCTCCGGCTTGATGTCCCGGTGCACCAGCCCAGCTCGGTGCGCAGCGGACAGCCCGCCGAGGACAGCCTCCGTGTAGGCCAGCGCCAGCCTCGGCGTCATCGGTCCCTTCTTCAGCAGCGTCCGCAGGGTCACCCCCGGCACGTACTCCATGACCATGTACGCGGTCTCGCGGGTCTGGCCCTGGTCGAGGACCTGCACCACGTTCGGGTGGGCCAGCCGGGCCGAGTTGCGGGCCTCGTTCTCGAAGCGGGTGACCACTTTGCGGTCCTCCGCCATGTGGGGGAACAGCACCTTGACCGCGACGTCGCGGTTCAGCCGCTCGTCGCGCGCCCGGTACACGGTGGACATTCCGCCACGGGCGATCCGGTCCTGGATCCGGTACCGGCCGTCGATGGTCGAACCGATCCAGCTGCTCTCTTCACTCACGGGATTCAGAGTAACGTGCCGTCAGGACGCAGTCAGTCAGACCCTACGACGTGCGGGCTGTGAGCCGCCGCGCGACCCGGTCGAAGTCCGCCGCCACCGTGGGGGAGACCCCCAGGTCCGGCAGGCGGCGCGCCACCCCGGCAGACTGGTCGGTGAGCCGGGTGATCTCATCCTCCACGAGCGTCATCGCACCCGAGGCGGCGAGGATGTCACGGGCCTCCGCGACGTCGTGCTCGGTCAGCTCCGGGTCTCCCAGCATCGCCTCAAGCCGCTGAGCCTCAGCAGCGGAGGAGCGGTGCAGCCCGTAGGCAATCAGCTCGGTCCGCTTGCCCTCCCGCAGGTCGTCCCCCACCGGCTTGCCGGTGACCTTAGGGTCCCCGAAGACCCCCAGGAGGTCATCCCGCAGCTGAAACGCCTCCCCGAGGGGAAGAGCCGCCTCGGAGAGGGTACGCAGCAGCTCGTCGCTGCCGCCGGCGAGTGCGCAGCCCAGCGCGATCGGGTATTCCGTGGAGTACTTCGCGGCCTTGTGCCGCAGCACGTTCCGTGCCTGCTTGACGGCCTGCTCCTCGTTCTCCGGCGCGGAGGCCACTTCGGAGAGGACATCCAGGTACTGGCCGGTGATCACCTCAGTGTGCATCCGGCGAAAGGCGCCGCGCGCGGCGGCGGTCGGGGAGCCGGCGGACTCGTGTGCGCCGTCGAATGCCTCCGAAGCCCAGGACAGTGAGAGGTCGCCGGTGAGGATCGCCCCGCTGGTGCCGAAATGCGGTGCCGAGCCCGCGTAGCCGCGGTTGGTGTGCAGCTGCGCGAACCGGACGTGCGCGCTGGGCTGGCCCCTCCGGGTGGAGGACCGGTCGATGACATCGTCGTGGACGAGCGCTGCCGCTTGGAACAGCTCCAGCGCCACACCAAGCTCGATGAGCGGCTGAGGCGGGTGCGCCGCATCACCGGAGGCGGCCCGCCAGCCGATCCAGGCCAGCACCGGACGCAGCTTCTTGCCGCCGGAGGTCAGCGCCAGCAGCGACTCCGCCAGCGGCCCCGCCTCCGCGGAGATCTTCACCATCTCGGAACGCTTCTGGTGCAGCACCTGCTCCAGCCGGGCGTTCACCGCCGCCACATACTCCTCCTGGGCGGGGCTGGCCTTCTCGGCGGCCTCCGTCTCCGGGGGCAGGCTCGGCTCGGGCGCGGACGTGTCGGCAGGGTCTGCAGGGGCGGCGGCTTCAGGTCGGGCGGCATGTCCGGAGGTGGGCATACCCTGATCCTATGGCTTCTGAGCGGTGTCCCGACGTCGGACGTGCCGGGGACGGCGTGCGCTCGCCGGTCATCGCGCATGTAGACATGGATGCCTTCTACGTGGAGGCCGAGCTGCTGGGCAGGCCGGAGCTTCGCGGCCGCAAGCTGATCGTCGCGGCGGCGGGCCGCTCCGTGGTGCTGTCCGCCTCCTACGAGGCGAGGGCGGACGGTGTGCGCTCGGCGATGCCGCTGTCCCGCGCCCAGCAGATCAGTCCGCAGTCGCTGGTGCTGGAGCCGCACATGGGGCTCTACCGGGAGCTCTCGGCCGGAATCATGGCCTATTTCGACACGATCACCGCCGCCAAGGAGCAGCTCAGCGTGGACGAGGCGTTCCTGGACCTCACGGGCGCGCAGCGGCTGATGGGCTCTCCGCAGCGCATGGGGGAGCGGCTGCGCACCGATATCCGCGCCCAGTTCGGACTGCCGGCCTCGGTGGGGATCGCTGACCGGAAGTTCATCGCCAAGATCGCCTCCCAGCGGGCCAAGCCGGACGGACTGCTGCTGGTCCCGCCCGCCGCACGGCTGCGTTTTCTGCATTCCCTTCCGGTGAACGCGCTGTGGGGCGTGGGGGCGAAGACTGCCGCCGCCCTGGAGCAGATCGGCCTGCGCACCGTGGAGCAGGTTGCCCAGACTCCGCGCGAGGCCCTCAAGCAGCGGTTCGGGGCCACGGGCGAGCATCTGCATGACCTCGCGTGGGGGCACGACTCCCGTCCGGTCATCCCGCACCGGGAGGAGAAGAGCATCGGTGCGGAGGAGACCTTCGAGGCAGACCTCAGCGAGGACGCCGACCTCCACGCGGAGCTGCTGGACATGGCCCACCGGGTGGCCGCCCGGCTGCGCGCCGCAGAAGCTTCCGCCCAGGGGGTCGCCCTGAAGCTGCGGTACAAGGACTTCACCACCCTGACCCGCTCATCCACTCTCCACCACCCCACTCAGTCGGCCCCCGTCCTCTATGATCAGGCCCGCCGCCTGCTGGCCGGGCTGGGGGAGCGGCCCCAGCCGGTGCGCCTGGTGGGGCTGCGCGCCGAGAGGCTCAGCCGCGACGCCGCAGAGCTGCAGCTGGCCCTGGCCCTGGACGCCGATGCCGAGCATTCTGCCGAGCAGGCCGGGGCGTGGGTGCAGGCCGAGCAGGCGCTCGATGCGGTGGCCCACCGGTTCCCGAAAGCGAGGGTCCAGCCTGCCTCAGTGATGCGGCGCCATGCGCGCGGGCAGCCAGGCTGAATCCTGGGGGCCGGCTGTGAGTCTGCCCCCAAGTTGCTGTCGTCATGCGTTACAGCTATGTCACGCACGGCCTGAACCTATAGACTGATGGGCCTAAGCCTGACGACCGTCGAACTGAGGAGCACAGGATGGCACTCTCGGAGCGCGAGCAGCGTTTGCTGCAGGAGCTGGAGGAGCAGCTCCAGACCGAGGACCCCAGCTTCGCCAGCCAGCTCCAGGAGCCGGCCGGCGGACGGTTCAACGTGCGCAACCTGGTGCTCGGCCTGCTGCTCGCAGTGGGCGGCATCGGCGTGCTGCTGCTGGGCATCTACCAGCAGTGGATCCCGGTGGGCATCCTCGGCTTCATCCTGATGGGCCTGGGCGGCTACTTCGCCACCACCGGCGGCTCTGCCCAGGGCGAGGCCCCCGAGCAGGGCGGCAATGGCGGAAACGGGGGCGGCGGCGGAGGCGGCGGCCCTCGGAGCTCGACCCCCACTCCGTCCGGGGGCTTCATGACCTCGCTTGAGGAGAAGTGGGACCAGCGCCGCAACCAGTCCTGACCCCTCCACTCTCCACCACCTCAGAGCCCCTCCCGCGCGGAGGGGCTCTTTTCATGCCCGCAGGGCACTGTGCGCCCCTCCGCCCTCCACCGGCTGCCCCACTTTGCTCCCCGCCGCGCCCCAACCGGCTGCTCCTGCGCAAAACTGCTGGTCAGAAACGGGCAGGGCGCAATGTTTCGCTGATCGGAAGCTGCTCCCGCGAGCCCCTGCATCACGCGGAACCGGTGGGAATGGTGGCACGGTGGGGGAAAGTGGAGTAAAGTGGAGCGCGATGGGAAGACGAGACCCCTGATCGACGAAGCGTGGAGGTGGGTGCATGTTCCTCGGCACTCACAGCCCTCGCCTCGACGAGAAGGGGCGCCTCATCCTGCCCGCCAAGTATCGGGACCAGCTCGCGGACGGGCTGGTGCTGACTCGGGGGCAGGAGCGCTGCATCTACGTGTTCAGCACGGAGGAGTTCACCAACGTGCATCAGCAGATGCGCAAGGCGCCTCTGACCTCCCGTCAGGCACGCGACTACATCCGCGTGTTCCTCTCCGGGGCCTCAGACGAGACCCCGGACAAGCAGGGCAGGATCACCATCCCGCCCGGTCTGCGGGAATACGCCGGCCTGGACCGCGAGGTCACAGTCATCGGCGCGGGAGACCGCGCTGAGATCTGGGACACCACGGCCTGGAACTCCTACCTGGAGGAGAAGGAGAGCGAGTTCTCATCCACCGATGAGGAAGCGATCCCCGGACTCTTCTAGGAATGAATATGAGAGCACACGGTTTTTGGGCCAGCTCTCCTGCCGCCCGGCACCACCTGACTTCTCTTCCCCGATGTCAGGCGGAGTCGGAGCGGAAGGGGAGCTGGCTCAAGAAAGTTCACGCCACGGGAGGTCCTATGGTCAGCGCCGAACCACGCGCCGCCGGCGACCGTCACACCCCCGTGATGCTCCGCCGCTGCATGGAGCTGCTCACCGAGCACCTCTCCTCCGATGACGCTGATGCGGTCCTCATCGATGCCACCCTCGGCATGGGAGGCCACACTGAGGCGCTCCTCGAAGCCCACCCCGCCGCCACCGTCATCGGCATCGACCGCGACCCCCAGGCACACCGCATCGCAGGCAGACGCCTCGCCCGCTTCGGGGATCGGTTCCAGCCGGTCCGTGCCGTCTACGACAGCCTCCCGCGCATCGCCGAGGAGCTGAGCCCCAATCAGCAGATCAAGGGCATCCTCTTCGACCTCGGAGTCTCCTCGCTGCAGCTGGACGAGGCAGACCGCGGCTTCGCCTACTCCTACGACGCTCCGCTCGACATGCGGATGAACGCCGCCGAAGACTCCGAGGACCCCACCGCCGCTGAGCTCCTCGCCGAGATCAGCGAGGACGAGCTGCGACGCATCCTCAGAGCCTACGGAGAGGAGAGATTCGCAGGGCGCATCGCCCGGCGCATCGTCGAACAGCGGAACGTCCAGGGGCTGACTACCACCAAGCAGCTCGCCGACGTCGTCGACTCCGCCGTGCCCGCCGCGGCCAAACGAACCGGCGGCCACCCCGCCAAACGGACCTTCCAGGCCGTCCGGATCGCCGTGAACCAGGAGCTTGACGTGCTTGAAGCAGCCCTGCCCGCGGCCTGCGACGCCGTCGCCCTCGGCGGCCGGGTCGCGGTGCTCAGCTACCACTCGTTGGAGGACCGACTCACCAAGCAGGCCTTCGCCCAGCGGACCACCTCATCCGCCCCCCTCGGGCTTCCCGTGGAGCTCGAGGAGCACAAGCCCACCTTCCGCAGCCTCACCCGCGGGGCCGAGACCCCTGCGGCGGAGGAGACCGCCACCAACCCCCGGGCCGCCTCCGCCAAGCTGCGGGCGGCAGAGAAGATCAGACTCACGGCAAGGAGCACCGCATGAGCGTCCAGCCGGTCGGCGGCCTCCGCCAGAGCGACAGCACCCAGGACAGCGGGGCAGGGAAGCGCCCCAGCCTCAAAGCGCTGCCGAAGGTGAGACGCCGCCAGCGCGGCATGATCGCAGGCGCGATCGTCCTGCTCGCCGCAGCGCTTGCCGCCGTCCTCGGGGTGAACATCCACGTGGCCAACAGTCAGTACCAGGTGGTCCAGATGCAGAACGAGCACCGCACCCTGGTCCAGCAGAACCAGGCACTCACCCAGCAGGTCCAGCACCGCGAGTCCCCGCAGACCCTGGCGGACTCCGCCGTCGGCCTCGGGCTCGTCATGCCCGCCGCCGCGGGCACCATCGACGCCGCCACCGGCGAGGTCGTCTCCGAGGGCGAGGCCGCCGAGCGCGGCGACCAGCCGACCAGCTTCGTGGACGCCGCCGCCGCCCCCGGCGGAGAGCCCGCCGCCAGCACAGATGTCTCTGAGTACGCCGCAGAGGCCCCCAGCGGCCTCCTCGGCACCGGCGCGTTGAACACGCTCAGCCACGGGCCCACCAGTGACAATGATCAGGGTGAGCAGGATCTCCACGAGGGGCACATCCCGGCCCCCTCGCTGAGCAACTGACCCTCACGCCAGCCGCACCACCGCCGACTGACGAGCAGAACTGAAAGGCCGCCCCCGCTCCCATGGCAGCGCAGTCCAAAAGCACCGAGCAGCAGGCCCGCAGCAAGCGGCTCTCCTTCCGTCTGCGCATCGGCCTGGCCGTGGCTCTGATGATGATGGTGCTGCTGGGCGGACGGCTCTTCCAGGTTCAAGGCCTGGACATGGACGGGCACGCCCAGGAAGCCGTCTCCGAGCGGCTGCGCACCGTGCCGCTGCCCGCTGAGCGCGGCGACATCCTCGACACCGAAGGGCGAGTCATGGCCTCCTCGGTGGAGCGCTACGACATCGTCGTCGACCCCCGCCTGACCGAGGACTACACCGTCTACGACGAGGACTCCGGCCTGCGCCTGCCCATCACCGTGCGGGAGACCGCTGAGGAGCTCGCCCGGATCCTCGAGTCCGACGCTGATGACATCGAAGAGCGGATGACCCGCGACCCCGAGGAATACCACTGGGTGCCGCTGGCCCGCTCGGTCACCCCCGAGCAGCGTTCCCAGGTGATGGAGCTTCAGGCGCCCGGCATCTCCGCCGAGCCGCAGTCGGCCCGCACCTACCCGGCAGGGCCGGTGGCAGGATCCATCGTTGGGTTCGTCGGCTCCGACGGGCCCCTGGAAGGTGTCGAGGCCGTCCACGACGAGCAGCTCACCGGTGAGGACGGTGAGCGGATCTACGAGGTCGGTGCCGACGGCGTCCGCATCCCCACCGCCACCTACGAGGACATCCCCGCCGAGGACGGTCAGGACGTCCGGCTGACCATCGACCAGGACCTGCAGTGGTTCGCCCAGGAGTCCATCGCCTCCAAGGCCAATACGTACAACGCCCAGTGGGGCAACGCCACCGTGGTGGACCTGCGAGAGGGCAGCGAGGGCGAGATCCTCGCCATGGCCGACTCCGGCCTCGTGGACCCCTCCGCCCCGGGGGAGGCCGACGAGCTCTTCCGGACGCCGCTCGCCCTGGCCCAGAGCTTCGAGCCCGGCTCGGTCGGCAAGACCATCACCTTCGCCGCCGCGCTGGAGGAGGGCGTCGTGGATCCTGAGAGCAGCTTCAGCGTGGGGGACCGCCACACCGTCGACGGCGAGACCATCCAGAACGCCACCCGCCACGAACAGTTCGACATGACCACTGCCGGCATCTACGCCCGGTCCTACAACACCGGCACCGTGATGATCGGCGACGAGCTCTCCGAGCAGCAGCGCTACGACTGGATGCAGAAGGCGGGCCTCGGCCAGCCGATCGACATCGGCCTCGGCATCGAGGGCCAGGGAACCCTGCGGCCGCCGGAGGAGTGGGACAACCGCCAGCCGCTCTCCACCCAGTTCGGCCAGGGCTATGAGACCACCGTGCTGCACAACGTGCAGATGCACGCGATGCTCGCCACGGACGGGGTGAACCACCCGCTGCGGATCGTGGACTCCTACGTGGACCCGGACGGCACCGAGCACCCCGTGGAGACCGAGGCTGAGCGGGTCTTCTCCTCCGAGACCTCCGAGGACATGCTGCGGCTGATGGAGGGCGTCGTCGACTACGGCACCGGGCAGGGCGCCCAGATCGAGGGGTACCGGGTCGGCGGCAAGACCGGCACCGCCCAGGCCGCGGGAGAAGGCGGAGGGTTCGACGGCTACACCATCAGCTTCGTCGGCGTCGCCCCCGTCGAGGACCCGCAGTTCCTCACCTCCATCACCATCCACCGTCCCAGCGGCCAGTACGGGGACTGGGATCTCTCCGACACCTTCCAGGAGATCATGGAGCACACCCTCTCCAGCTACGAGGTCCCGCCCACCGACGACGAGTCCGGCGCCTATGATGGTTTCGTGGGCGAACGACAGGACTACCCGTGGTGAGAGAAGGCGCGCTGGCCGCCACGGTCAGCGACCTGGTGGAGCATCTCACCAGTGAGGGACACGACCCCATCCTCAGCCCCAGCTCCGGGGCCGCGGAGCAGATCCGGCTGACCGGCGCCGGGATGAGGCCGCAGCAGATCCAGTCCGGCGACCTCTTCATCGCCGTCCGAGGCGCCCGCGCTCACGGAGCCGACTTCATCGACGACGCCGCCCGGTCCGGTGCGGCCGCCGTCCTCACCGACGCCGCCGGGATGGCCAAAGTCCGGGACGCGCTGGGCTACAGCATCCCGGTGATCGAGGTGGACCGGGTGCGCGACGCCGCAGGTCCGGCCGCCGCAGTCATCTACGGCACCACCGCCACCTCGGATCCGTCCCTGTTCGGGGTGACCGGCACCAACGGGAAGACCACCACCACCTACTTCCTGCGCTCCCTGCTCTCCGCGGTGCTCGCCCCCCAAGGCCGCAGCACCGGGCTGATCGGCACCATCGAGATCGCCGCGGGCGCCGCCCCGGAGACCTCGGAGCGGATCGCCTCCGATATGACCACCCCCGAGGCGCCGGCTCTGCACGGCCTGATGCACCGGTTCCGTGCGGAGAACGTGGCCGCCGCGGCGATGGAGGTCTCCAGCCACGCGATCAGCTACAAGCGGATATCCGGGCTGCACTTCGACGTGGCCGGCTTCACCAACCTCACCCAGGACCACCTGGACCTCCATGGCGGCATGGAGGAGTACTACGCGGCCAAGGCAGAGCTGTTCTCCCGGTCCCGGACCCGCACCAGCGTGATCACCGTGGATGACTCCTGGGGCCATCGGATGGCAGCCGAAGCAACCGGCCGGGTCATCACCCTGGCCACCACGGGCACTCCGACGGACGCGCACTGGTCGGTCACTGACGTTGAGCCATCCGGCCTCGGCAGCGCGTTCACTCTGAGCAGCACGCACACAGGGGAGCGCATCCGCACCTCAACCGCTCTGCCGGGAGACTTCAATGTCTCCAACGCAGCCCTGGCCGCCGTCATGGTGCTGGAGGCGGCTGCGGACCCTGAGCGGCCGCAGGTGTTCGCACGGGGCGAGGTGGTCCGCGCGCTCCAGGAGCAGCGGCCCTTCGACGTCGCCGTTCCCGGCCGGATGCAGGTGGTCTGTCGGCAGCCGGCGGCCATCGTGGACTTCGCGCACAACCCGGACGCGATGATCCGAGCACTGCAGGCCGTCCGCGGTCCGGAGCGCACCGGCAGGCTGATCCTGGTGATCGGCGCCGCGGGGGAGCGGGACGTCAGCAAGCGCCCCACCATGGGTGCGATCGCCGCCCGCATGGCCGACCATGTGATCATCAGCGACGATGACCCCCACGGTGAGGACCCCGCCGAGATCCGCGCCGGGCTGCTCGACGGCGCCCGGGATGCCATCAGCGGCGGTGACCTCAGCACTCACCTGGAGGAGGTCGTTCCGCGCGCGGCCGCGGTGCAGGCCGCCGTGGACGCCGCAGGGCCCGAGGACACGATCCTGCTGGCCGGCCGCGGCCACGAGGACCACCAGGATGTGGCCGGGGAGCGGGTCGACGTCGACGACCGGGTCGAGCTGGCGCGTGCCCTGACAGAGCGCGGCTTCCCATGCAGCGGGTTTGCCCCGGGGTCGGATTCAGGGCAGGGTGTCGGCTCATGATCGCGCTCACCGCAGCAGAGATCGCCTCAGCAGTCGGCGGCCGCCTCCGCGGCGTCCCCGCCCCTGAGTCGCTGACCGTCACCCACGCGGACACGGATTCCCGCAGCATGCGGGCAGACTCCCTGTTCATCGCCAAGCCCGGCGAGACCACCGACGGCCACCTGTTCATCGACTCGGCGCTCGAGGCCGGAGCCGTCCTCGTGCTCGCCGAGCGTGACACCCAAAGCGGCGCCGGAGACCCTCACCCGGCTGTCATCGTCGATGACGTCGTCACCGCGATGGGCTCGCTGGCCTCGGAGATCGTCCGCCGCATCCGCGCACACTCCGAGACCACCGTCATCGGAATCACCGGCTCGGCCGGGAAGACCACCGCCAAGGACCTGCTGAAGACGCTCCTCGAAGCCGAAGGGCCCACTGCGGCGCCCCAGGGCTCCTACAACGGCGAGGTCGGCGTGCCGCTGACGATCTTCACCGCGGAGCTGGGCACCCGGTACCTCGTGGTGGAGATGGGAGCGGACGCGCCCGGCAATATTGCTCAGCTGTGCGAGATGGTCCGCCCAGACATCGGCGTGGTGCTGATGGTCGGCTCCGCCCATGCCGGCAAGTTCGGAGGCGCGGACAGGATCGCCCGGACCAAGGGTGAGCTCGCCGAATGCGCCTCCGCGCACGTCATCCTCAACGCCGACGACACGCAGGTCGCCGCGATGGCTGAGCGCGCCGCGGCCCCCGTCACATGGTTCGGGGAGTCGCCCGATGCGGAGATCCAGGCGCAGGACGTCATCACCGACGCGGCCGGCCATCCGATCTTCACGCTGGCCCACCACGACTCCGACTCCGCCTCCTCCGAGGGATGGCGGATCACCAGCGGGCTGACCGGCGCCCACCACGTCACCAATCTGCTCGCCGCCGCTGCCGCCGCCCACCGGGCCGGCGCGGACCTGCAGAGCATCGCCGCCGCCCTCGACGGGCTCGGCCCTGCAAGCCGCTGGCGCATGGAGCGCACCGAGCGGGCCGACGGCGTCACCATCATCAACGACGCCTACAACGCCAACCCGGAGTCCATGCGCGAGGCCCTGAAGACGCTCGCGCGCCTGGCCCGGCCCGAGGAGGGTCAGGACCGGCGAGCCGTCGCAGTCCTCGGTGCCATGCTGGAGCTCGGCGCGGAGCACAACATCGCCCACATCCGCACCGGGGAGACCGTGGTCCGGCTGAACATCGACCAGACCCTGGTGGTCGGCGACGACGCCTACCCGCTCTACCGCGGCGCCGTGGCGGAGGGCTCCTGGAACGAGGAGGCCCACTGGGTGCCCACCGCCGAGGAGGCGGAGGCCTGGCTGCGGGAGAACCTGCGCCCCGGGGACATCGTGCTGTTCAAGTCCTCCAACGGCGCAGGCCTTAGACTGCTGGGCGACCGTGTGGCCGGAAGGAAGGATGCCGAGTGATCGCCGTCGTCATCGGTGCCATCCTGGGGCTGCTGCTGACCCTGTTCGGCACGCCCCTCTTCATCCGGTTCCTGGAGGGCCGGGGGTACGGCCAATTCATCCGTGACGACGGGCCCACCAGCCACCACGTCAAGCGGGGCACCCCCACGATGGGCGGTGCGGTGATCATCCTGGCGGTGCTGCTGGCCTACGGGATCTCCCACGGCATCATGCTTCTCTTCGGCGAGCCCAACGCCGGGCCCACCGTCTCCGGTCTGCTCCTGCTGCTGCTGATGGTCGGCATGGGGATGGTCGGGTTCTTCGACGACGCCGCCAAGATCACCAAGAAGCAGTCCCTGGGGCTCGGCCCGTGGTCGAAGATCATCGGCCAGCTGAGCGTGGGCTCCGCCTTCGGCGTGATGGCGCTGCTGTTCCCCGACTCGCAGGGCCGGACCCCGGGCTCCACGATGGTGTCCTTCGCCCGGGAGATCCCCTGGCTGGACTTCGCCGTCTTCGGGACGATCATCGGCGCGATCCTGTTCGTCATCTGGGCGAACCTCATCAACACTGCCGCCACGAACGCGGTGAATCTCACCGACGGGCTGGACGGCCTGGCCGCCGGCGCTGCCGGGATGCTCGCCGCCGCGTATACGATCATGTCGATCTGGCAGTACAACCAGTCCTGCGGCCGGGGCGGCTCGGTGGAGGCCGTCTGCTACGAAGTCCGCGACCCCATGGACCTGGCGATGCTCGCCGCCACGATCACCGGCGCGCTGATCGGGTTCCTCTGGTGGAACACCAAGCCGGCCAAGATCTTCATGGGCGACACCGGCTCGCTCGCCCTCGGCGGCGCCCTCGCCGGCTTCGCGATCCTCACTCACACCCAGCTGCTGTTCGTCATCCTGGGCGGGCTGTTCGTCATCATCACCTGCTCGGTGATCCTTCAGGTCGGCTACTTCAAGCTCTCCGGCGGCAAGCGCATCTTCAAGATGGCGCCGCTGCAGCACCACTTTGAGCTCAAGGGCTGGGCCGAGGAGACCGTCGTGGTCCGCTTCTGGATCATCGCCGCCCTCTTCGTCGGCCTCGGCATGGCCATCTTCTACGGAGAGTGGGTGTTCACCCAGTGAACGCTCTCGACGAGCTTCGGGGCTGGAAGGCTCCGGGCTGGAACGGCCTGCGGGCTCTGGTGACAGGCCTGGGCGTCACCGGGTTCTCCGCCGCGGACACCCTGGCCGAGCTGGGCGCCGAGGTGATCGTCGTCGACGCGAAGTCCAGTGAGAAGAAGCAGAACGACGCCGAGACGCTGCGCATTGTCGGGGTGAAGGGCATCCGCTTCGGCGAGGAGGCGACCTCCTCGATCCGCCACTTCGCCGACGGCGCGGCGCCGGATCTTGTGATCACCTCTCCGGGCTGGCGGCCGGACTCCGCCCTGATCTCTGCCGCAGCCGAGGCCGGCGTCCCCGTATGGTCGGACATTCAGCTGGCCCACCGGCTGGGCCCCCGCCCTGAGGCGCTCGCGGCCCGCGGCGCGCCGGTCTGGCTGACCGTGACCGGCACCAACGGCAAGACCACCACTGTCAGCCTGCTGGAGCAGATGCTCATCGCCGACGGTCGCCGGGCGGCGGCCTGCGGCAACATCGGCATGCCCATCCTGGACGCTGTCCGGGACCCAGAAGGCTTCGACGCTCTGGCCGTGGAGCTCTCCAGCTTCCAGCTCCACTACACCGAGCCGCTGGACGCCACGGCATCGGCGGTGCTGAACATCGCCGAGGATCACGTCGACTGGCACGGCACCCGCCAGAGCTACGCCGCCGACAAGGCCAAGATCTATGAGCGCACCCGGGTCGCCTGCGTCTACAACGCCGCCGATGCCGCCACCGGCCACATGGTGGCCGGGGCCGACGTCGTCGAAGGATGCAGGGCCATCAGCTTCGCCGCTGACACCCCCGAGATGTCCCAGCTGGGCCTGGTCCTCTCTGAGGACGGTGCCGCCGGCGAGGACGGCGGGGGGATCCTCGTCGACCGGGCCTACCTGGACAACCGGCGCCACGAGGCGATTGAGCTTGCGACCCTCGCGGACTTCAACGGTCTGGCGCCGAAGCACCTGGTGGAGAACGCGCTGGCCGCCGCAGCCCTTGCCCGCGCCGCCGGAGTCGCCCCCGAGAGCGTCCGCGCCGGCATCCGCGCCTACGAGGCCGGCGACCACCGGATCCAACCGGTCGCCAAGCAGGACGGCATCCTGTGGGTCAACGACTCCAAGGCGACCAACCCCCACGCAGCCCGGGCGTCCCTGGCCGCCTTCGGCGAGGTCGTCTGGATCGCCGGAGGCCTGCCCAAAGGCATGGACTACGACGCGCTGGTGGAATCGGTCGGAGGCCGGCTGCGCCACGTCATTCTGCTGGGCACAGACTCTTCCCAGCTGGCGGCCAGCCTCGCACGACACGCCCCCCAGGTGCCGGTGACCGCAGGGTTCGACGGCGAAGATGGTGAGCAGGCGATGGCTGAGGCCGTGGCCGCTGCGCACAGGGAGGCACAGCCCGGGCAGACCGTGCTGCTGAGCCCGGCGGCGGCGTCCATGGACCAGTTCGCCTCCTACGCCGCCCGCGGCGAGGCCTTCATCCGGGCCGTCGCGGCTATGATCGATCACGACGACGAGTAACCCCAGGAGGGGGCTGAGTTGACCACCACCGCCCGCCCCAGCCTGACAGCCGTCGAGGACCAGGAGCCGGAGATCTCCGACGGCTCCGCGGGCCGGGCCTGGCGGGCCGAGCGCCACGAGCGCCGCCGCCAGCGGATCCGCAGCCTCTGGCAGTTCTTCGAGGGCGGGAACCCCTACACCAACTACTGGCTGGTCCTCGGCGCCACCGTGGCCCTGGCCGCCATCGGCCTGACGATGGTGCTGTCCTCCACCTCGGTGGACGCCGCCGGCAACGTCTTCACCACCTTCACCCGGCAGGCTTCCTGGGCGGGGCTCGGCGTCGTCGGCATGTTCATGATGACCCTGGTGCCCACCCGCTGGCTGGGCGGCATCGGCTGGGCGATGATGCTCATCTCCGCGGTGATGCTGTGCCTGGTGGCGTTCACTCCGCTGGGCTCCACCGCCGGCGGCTCCACCAACTGGCTGGAGATCGGCCCGGTCCGCGGTCAGCCCTCCGAGGTCGCCAAGCTCGCCCTGATCCTCTGGGGATCCTCGGTGCTGGCCACCAAGGGCAGGCTCGTGGAGCGGTTCACCCACTGGATGATGCCGTTCGTGGCGCCCGGCGCCCTGACCGTGCTGGTGCTGGTGCTCGCCGGCGGCGACCTCGGCACCAGCATCGTCATCACGGTGATTGTGGGAACCCTGCTCTTCGCAGCGGGGGTGAAGATGCGCTACTTCCTCATCGCAGCCGGGGGAGCGGTCGCGGCGATCGGCCTGCTGATGTGGATGACCCCGTACCGGATGATGCGGGTCTACGCGTGGCTGGGCATGAACTGCGACCACCCCAGCGAGCCGTGCCACCAGACCGAACAGGGATTCTACGCCCTGGCATCCGGCGGGTTCTGGGGGGTGGGCCTGGGCCAGTCCCGGCAGAAGTGGGCCTACATCCCCGAGGTGGAGAACGACTTCATCTTCACCATCATCGGCGAGGAGCTGGGTCTGCTGGGCACCGTGCTGGTGCTGGGCCTGTTCATGATGCTGGTCATCGGGATCTTCCGGATCGCCTCGGCCTCCGAGGACCAGTTCGTCCGGCTGGTGTGCATCGGCATCGCCGCCTGGCTGGTGGGCCAGGCCTTCATCAACATCGCCATGGTCACAGGTGCCATCCCGGTGGTGGGCGTGCCGCTGCCGTTCATCTCCTACGGAGGCTCGGCGCTGACGATGGCGATGCTCGCCGTCGGGGTCATCCTCAACTTCGCCCGCCGCCAGCGCCTCCAGGCGATGCGGCCCAAGGCGCCCCGCGGCGCGAAGGCGAAGAGGCTGCGGGGCACTACACTGTCATCGCCGAAGGCCTGAGGCGGCCTCGAATCCCCGTACCCGCCCAATCTGACCGCTGAAGAACCGCACAGGAGCCGCAGACACCATGAGTGACCCCTCAATCGTGCTCGCCGGCGGCGGCACAGCTGGGCACATCAGCCCCATGCTCGCCATCGCCGAAGCGCTCGGCCGCCTCGCCCCCGAAGTCCGCCAGACGATGATCGGGACCCCGGACGGGCTCGAGACCCGCCTCGTCCCGCAGGCCGGCTACCCTCTGCGCACCATAGAGAAGGTGCCGATGCCCCGCCGCCCCGGCCGCGACGTCCTCCGATTCCCGGGCCGGTTCCGCAGCGCCGTGGAGGACTCCAAGCGCATCCTCACCGAGGAGAGGGCGACGGCTGTCGTCGGAGTGGGCGGGTACGTCTGCACCCCCGTGTACGTGGCCGCGCAGCGGCTGGGGATCCCGGTGGTCATCCATGAGGCGAACGCCCGCCCCGGCCTGGCCAATAAGCTCGGGGCGCGGAAGGCCGGGTTCGTCGGAACCGCCTTCGAGGACACTCCCATCAAGTCCGGCCAGTGGGTCGGCATGCCGATGAGCCGTGAGATCTCCCAGCTGGGCCGGCTCACCTCCGATGAGGCCGCGAAGGCCCGCACGCAGACCCGTGAGAGCCTCGGCCTGGACCCGGAGAGGACCACCCTGATCGTCACCGGCGGCTCATCCGGGGCACTGAGCCTGAACACGGCGATCGCCTCCGCGCTGCCGCAGCTGCTGGAGACCGGCGCCCAAGTCCTCCACCTCACCGGCAGGGACAAAACCGTCATGAACGGCGTCGGGGCTCCGCTGACGGCGGAGGGATACTTCCAGCGGGAGTACCTCGACGGTATGCACCAGGCCTACGCCGCCGCAGACCTCATCGTCGCCCGTGCCGGGGCCGCCACCGTGTGCGAGGCCGCCGCCGTCGGGCTCCCCGCCGTCTTCGTCCCCCTGCCGATCGGCAACGGGGAGCAGGAGCTCAACGCCCGCGGCCTGGTGGACGCAGGCGGCGCCCTGCTGGTCAGGGATGAGCACTTCACACGCCCCTGGATCGCCCGCAACATTCAGCCGATGCTGGCTGACCCGCGCCTGCTGCTGACCATGCGCAGGCAGTCCGCGGCCCGCGGCATCACCGACGCCGACGAGCGGATGGCCCGTGAGGCCCTCGCCGCCGCAGGGGCAGAGGTGCCCGCATGAGCACACTGACTGAGCTGGGCCGCGTCCACTTCCTCGGCATGGCTGGGGTCGGCGTCTCCGCAATCGCCCGGCTGATGCTCACCGAGGGAGTGCCGATCTCCGGCACCGACGGCAAGGACCTTCCCGTCCTCGACGAGTTCCGCGCCGCCGGCGTGCCGGTCAGGGTCGGCTACGCGGGGGAGAACATCGCCTCTGTGGAGGCTGAGGCCGGCGAGCCGGTCGACACGGTGGTCGCTTCATCCGTGGCCAAGGCCGGCAGGAACGCCGAGTACGACGCTGCCGCGGCCGCCGGAAAGCGCATGCTTCACCGCTCTGAGGGGCTGGCCGCCTGCATGTCCGCCAAGCGGGGCATCGCCGTCGCCGGAACCCACGGCAAGACCACCACCTCCTCGATGACCGCGGTCATGCTGCACGCGGCCGGGCTGGAGCCCAGCTTCGCGATCGGCGCGACCGTCGCTGGGTTCGGCACCAACGCCCAGCCCGGGTCGGGGGAGTGGTTCGTGGCCGAGGCGGACGAGTCCGACGGCACCCTGGTCAACTACTCGCCTGAGATCGCCATCGTCACCAACGTGGAGCCGGACCACCTCGACCACTACTCCAGCGCGGAGGAGTTCGAGCAGGTCTTCGTCACCTTCAGCGGCAACATCCTGCCCGGGGGCGCGCTGGTGCTCTGCGCCGACGACGACGGCGCCCGTGCGCTCGAGCAGAGGGTGGCCGCAGAGCTCGCCCGCCGGCGGGTCACGCTGACCACCTACGGCTTCAGCGAGGACGCCGGCCTGCGGATCACTGAGCACACCGAGGACTTCAGCGGCCAGCAGTTCACCCTCACCCGCGGAGACGCCGCCGCCCAGGTGCGGCTGCGCGCCCCGGGGCGGCACAACGCCCTCAACGCCGCCGCGGCTGTCGGGACCGGCCTGCAGGCGGGCCTGAGCCTCGCACAGGCCGCTGAGGCGGTCGGCGAGTTCGCCGGCAGCTCCCGCCGCTTCGAGCGCAGGGGAGAGGTCGCCGGCATCCGCGTGATCGATGACTACGCCCATCACCCCACCGAGCTGGCCGCGGTGCTCTCGGCAGCCCGCAGCGCAGTCGGCGGCGGCGCAGTCCACGCGGTCTTCCAGCCGCACCTGTTCAGCCGCACCCAGGCCTTCGCCCGGGAGTTCGGCCAGGAGCTCTCCGCCGCCGACACCGCCGCAGTGCTGGAGATCTACCCTGCCCGCGAGGAGCCCATCGAAGGCGTCACCGCCGGGCTCCTCGGCCACCCTGTGCATACCTGGCAGGGCGCGGTGGACGCTGTCGTCGACGCCGCCGAGCCCGGCGACATCATCCTCACTCTGGGCGCCGGCGACGTCACCGAGCTCGGGGACCGCATCGTGGAGGCGCTGCAGCGGGCCCGCCCGCACGAAAGCAACGTGGTCGATGGTTCGTGAGGGGGACCAGGACGACTCCCCGCTCGCATTCCCCGAGCCGGAGAGCGTCACCCGCGGCCGGCAGCGCCGGCGGGGCCTCATCGCGCTCGCCGCTGCCCTGGGCCTGCTGGCGACGGCCGTCGCCGTGCTCTGGTTCTCTCCGCTGCTCGCCCTGCGCAGCGTCGAGCTCCAGGGCGCCGAGCTGCTTCCCGAAGCTCGCGCCGATGAGCTGCTCTCCGATCTGCGCGGCACGCCCCTGCCGCAGATCGGCACCGGCGACGTCGCCCAACGGCTCGGCCAGGAGAACGTGGTGGACCAGGTCCAGACTCGCGCCGAGCTGCCCGACACCCTCCACGTCGAGATCACCGAGCACCCGCCTGTCGCCCAAGTGACCGGCGAGGACGGTGTGGAGCTCTACAGCGAGAACGGTGATGTGATCCGCAGCTTCGACGGCCCCGAGATCCTCGACTCCGAGGACTATGCGATCCCGGAGATATCCTCCGAGGCCGCGCTCGGCGACGAGCAGGTCTTCGCGGCCGTCGTCGCCGTCCTCGGAGAGCTGCCCGAAGGCGCCCGCGCCCAGCTCGAATCCGCCTCCGCGGACACCATCGACTCCGTCACCCTGGAGCTGGCCGACGGGCGGACCGTCCTCTGGGGCGGCGAGGACCAGGGCCCCGCCAAGGCTGAGGTGCTCGAGGCCATCCTCGCCAGTGAGGATGAGGCCATCACCGAGGCCGACACCGTCGACATATCCACGCCGAGCACCCCGGTGACCCGCTGAAGCATCCTCCTCGCCGGGCGGCCCCGTTCCAGGACACGCGAACGTTCATGTTGCGGTGCAAAGTGACGGTTGCCCGTAGCCTGGCGGCAAAGAAAAATGTCAGTCAGTCTGGGCTCCGATAGATTTAAGGACGTACAACGTGGCAGCACCGAACAACTACCTGGCCGTGATCAAGGTCGTCGGCATCGGCGGCGGCGGAGTCAACGCCGTCAACCGCATGATCGAGGTGGGCCTGCGCGGCGTGGAGTTCATCGCCATCAACACGGACGCCCAGGCGCTGCTGATGTCCGACGCGGATGTGAAGCTCGACGTCGGCCGTGAGCTCACCCGCGGGCTCGGAGCAGGCGCCAACCCTGAGGTCGGCCGGCAGGCCGCCGAGGACCACTCCGAAGAGATCGAAGAGGTCCTGCGCGGCGCCGACATGGTCTTCGTCACCGCCGGGGAGGGCGGCGGAACCGGCACCGGCGGCGCACCCGTCGTCGCCCGCATCGCCCGCTCCCTGGGCGCCCTGACCATCGGTGTCGTCACCCGGCCCTTCACCTTCGAGGGCCGCCGTCGCGCCACCTCCGCCGAGTCCGGCATCGAGGGGCTGCGCGACGAGGTCGACACCCTCATCGTCATCCCCAACGACCGTCTCCTGTCCATCAGCGACAAGAACGTCTCGGTCCTGGACGCCTTCCGCTCCGCGGACCAGGTGCTGCTCTCCGGCGTGCAGGGGATCACCGACCTGATCACCACCCCGGGCCTGATCAACCTCGACTTCGCGGACGTGAAGTCCGTGATGCAGGGGGCGGGCTCCGCGCTGATGGGCATCGGCTCCGCCAACGGCGAGGACCGTGCCGTGAAGGCCGCCGAGCTCGCCATCGCCTCCCCTCTGCTGGAAGCCAGCATCGACGGTGCCCACGGCGTCCTGCTGTCCATTCAGGGCGGCTCCGACCTGGGCCTCTTCGAGATCAACGAGGCAGCCCGCCTCGTCCAGGAGGTCGCTCACCCGGAGGCCAACATCATCTTCGGCGCCGTCATCGACGACGCCCTGGGCGATGAGGCCCGAGTGACCGTCATCGCCGCAGGGTTCGACCAGGCCGACGTCACCTCCAAGCCCGCAGCGCCCCAGCCCGCCCAGCAGACGACGCAGCGCCAGACGCCTCAGTTCGGCTCCCCGGTGGCGCCCGTGGCCGGTGCGACCTCTGCCGGCTACGCCTCCTCCGCGGCCTCCCAGGACACTGCTCCCACGCCGCGCCCTGAGGCCTCTCCCCAGCAGGAGAAGCAGGGGAACGAGGAGGAGCAGCTGCCTGAGGTCCTTGAGTCGGACTACACCGGCAAGAATGACGACGATCTCGACGTCCCCGACTTCCTGAAGTAAGAGCCGCCTACGCCTCCCCGCGCGTGCAGAGGGACCCTCGCCATCGTCTGGGGGGGTCCCTCTGCACATGTGCTCTGAGCCGTAGGGTGCAGGTATGACTGAGGTGCTCTGGTGGAAGGGTGACCATGACGGCGTGCGGCTGGGATTCACCTCCGCTGCGGCCGGGAATCTCGGCGCCCATGTCGGCGACGCTGCGGAGGCGGAGCAGAACAGGGCCCGCCTCGCGTCCCAGCTCCTCTCTCCCGCAAATCCCAGCCCTGCTGAGAAGTCTGCTCCCGACAGCGCATGGGATAAGTCAGCAGTGCAGGGACAGTGTGAGAGCAGTGGGTTCCGCTTCCTCCATCAGGTGCACTCCACGGAGGTGCTCGACGCCGGTGAGGTGCGCGATGAGGTGCCCACGGCAGACGCGTGGGTGTCAGCAGGAGGTGCTGCGCCGCTCGGCGTCCTCGTCGCAGACTGCCTTCCGGTTCTCTTCGTCGGCACCGGCGCAGCGGGACCGGTCACCGCGGCCGCCCATGCCGGCCGGGAGGGGCTGCTCTCCGGCGTCCTGGAGAGGACCGTTGAGGCGCTGCAGGCTCGAGGTGCAGAGGAGATCCACGCCTGGATCGGTCCGGCCGCCTGCGGTGCCTGCTATGAGGTGCCGCAGGCGATGGTGGACGAGGTCGCTGCTGCGCGGCCTGCGCTCGTGTCCACCACCAGCTGGGGCACTCCTGCGCTGAACCTGCGTGCCGAGGCCGCCGCTGTCCTGAGGACGCACGGGGCGGAGGTGCACGACGTCGGCGGCTGCACGATGGAGGATCCGCAGCTCTTCTCCCACCGCCGCACCCAGCAGCAGGGCGCCCCAGCCGGCCGCATCGCCGGTCTGGTCTGGCGTGCCTGATGCTGCCGAACGCGGCAGGAGCCGCCGCTGGAACTTGCGATGAGGGTCTGCGGCTGCGGCCTGTCTGTCCTCTATAGGGTGGACGCGTGGATACGCGAACCCAGGAGCTGAAGGAAAACCTTGACACGGTGAGCCGGCGCATCGACGGCGCCGTCGCCGCAGCCGGGCGGGCCGACCGCCCGGAGCTGATCGTCGTCACCAAGTACTTCCCCGCAGCCGACGCCGTCCGGCTGGCGCAGCTCGGTGCGGTCGAGCTGGGGGAGAACAAGGACCAGGAGGCCGGTCCGAAAGCCGCCGAGGTCGCCGCGCAGCTGGGGGAGGGCGCGCCGCGATGGCATTTCATCGGCCAGCTGCAGTCCAACAAGGCCAAATCCGTGGTCCGCTACGCCCACGCGGTTCACTCCGTGGACCGGGCCAAACTTGTCGGCGCGCTCAGCCGCGGGGCCCTCAGCGCCTTGGAGAGCGGTGAGCGTGCCGCACACCTCGAGTGCCTCATCCAGGCAGACCTCCGTGACCCCGTGCCTGATGATGGCAGGGGAGGCGCCTCCCCTGATGCCGTGCCGGGCCTCGCCGACGCGATCGCCGAGGCCGACGGCCTCACTCTCGGCGGGCTGATGGCCGTAGCTCCCCTGGACGAGGACCCGCGTCCGGCCTTCGAGCGCCTCGCTGCGCTCGCCGAACGCCTGCGTGCTGACCACCCGGCCGCCGTCGCCGTCTCCGCGGGGATGAGCCGGGACCTTGAGGCCGCCGTGGCGTGCGGTGCGACACACCTGAGAGTCGGCCGCGATGTGTTGGGCGAGCGTCCGGCGCCCCGGTAAGGTCTTGTCCACCAACAAGTGAATACACACTTCGCCTGAAGACCGATGCCACTCTCAACCTTCCCCCAGGAGAACCCCATGGCTGGTGCTTTCAAGAAGACCATGATCTACCTCGGCCTAGCCGATGGTGACGACTACGCTGAGGACAGCTTCGGCAGCGAGGACCGTGCACCTCGTTCCGGGCAGGCCTCAGCCGCGGAGCGTCCCGCAGAATCTCGGCAGTCCTCTGCCGCCCCAGCACCGGCCCCCGCCGCGGCTGAGCGCGCCTCCAACCCGGGCGAAGGCTCCCATGACAACGTGGTCTCCCTCTCCGACCGTCAGCCCGTCGGCCAGATGGAGCACCACACCGGCTCCTACAATCCGACCAACCTGGCGGTGGACCCGGACTACCGCGCCCCGGTGACCCCCATCAAGCGTGCCCCCTCCTCCCGGGACGAGAGCGAACCTATGCGAAAGATCACGACAGTCCACCCCCGCTCCTACAACGACGCCAAGGTCATCGGCGAGTCCTTCCGCGAGGACATCCCCGTGATCATGAACGTCACGGAGATGGGCGAGGCAGAGGCCAAGCGTCTGGTGGACTTCGCAGCGGGCCTGGTGTTCGGCCTCGGGGGCTCCATTGAGCGCGTCACCAACAAGGTCTTCCTGCTCACTCCCAAGAACGTGGAGATCCTCGCTGAGGAGCAGGCCGCCCTCGCAGAGCCGGACGCCCAGTTCTTCAACCAGAGCTGAGCTGGTCCCTGCGGAGTATGCGCACCGTGCCTGCCTCGTGGGATGCGTCGGCCTTTACGCCTGAAGTGCGCCGGAGACGGTAGGCTTCCCAGCGATGGATCTCATTCTTGCTTCGCTGTGGCTGCTGCTGGGCGTCTACCAGTTGGCGCTGATTGTCCGGATCATCTTCGACATGACCCAGCAGTTCGCTCGTTACTGGCGGCCCAAGGGCCCCTGGCTGCTGCTGGCCGTGGGCACCTACGCGGTCACTGACCCGCCGATCCGCTGGCTCCGCTCCAAGATTCCGCCGCTGCAGCTCGGCGGAATCGCGCTGGACATGGCGTTCATCATCGTTTTCTTCGCGGTGATTGTGCTGCAGGGAATCCTTCTGTCGTTCGCTTGAGAGAGGCTCCCGGTCAGGCTCTGACCGGGAGTTTTTCGCTTCGCGGGGCTCCACCCTTTGAAACCCGGACTTGAAGGTTCGGGTCGAAGGCCCCAGACGGGTCTGGGTATTCTTTGGTCTGACGTGCTTTGAAGTCCCGTTTTGAAGCTCTGCCGGCCACTGATGATGAGGTGACTTGAGAATGGCTCTCACTCCCGAAGATCTCCTGAACAAGGAGTTCCCGGAGACGAAATTCCGTCCCGGCTACGACAAGGACGAGGTGGATGACTTCCTCGACGAGATCGTGGTCGAGTGGCGCCGCCTGATCCAGGAGAACGAGGACCTGGCGGCCCGGAATGAGTCTCTGCAGGAGCAGCTCGACAACGACCCCCGTCACGTGGAGCCCGACAGCCTCAACGACGCCGGGCTCTCCGGCTACGCCGGCACCGAAGCAGAGCTCACCGGGTCTCTCCCCGCACAGGGGGATGAGCCTTCCCCGGAGCCGGAGCACAGGGCGGACCCGAACGTCACCGCCTACCCCGAGTACGAGCTGGGCACCCGTCCCGCCCAGGAGCGTCCTGCGGCTCAGGCGCCTGCCGAGGAGCAGGCGAGCTCTGCCGCCGGGGTGCTTGCCATGGCGCAGAAGCTTCACGATCAGTACGTCTCCGAGGGCGAGGAGACCCGCGCCGCCTACATCGCCGAGGGCGAGCAGACGCGGGAGTCCTTCATCGCCGAGGGCGAGAGCAAGCGTGCGGAGCTGATCAGCGAGGGTGAGAGCACCAAGGAGCAGCTCCTCAGCGAAGGCACCACCAAGCGGGACGAGCTGATCGCCGAGGGTGAGAGCAGGCGCACCGAGATCCTCACTGATGCGGAGACTCGCGCCGAGAACATGATCGAAGAGGCAGAGCTGACCTCCACCCGGACCCTCAATGCCCTTGAGCGGAAGAAGACGGACCTGGAGAGCCGTGTCACCGAGCTCACCGGCTTTGAGCGCGACTACCGGGCACGCCTGAAGGACTACATCGAGGGCCAGCTCAACGAGCTGAACTCCAAGGGCTCCATCGAGAAGGAAGCCTCCAGCTGACAGCCGCGTAGAATGGCGGGGATGTCCGAGACCCCCGCCGCGCCGCAGCAGCGCAGACCGAGCAGACGGGCCGCGATCCTCCTTGCCGGAGGCATCGCGGCCCTCGCTTTTGCCCTTGACCAGGCCACCAAGTACTGGGTGGAGCAGACCCTCGCCCTCGGCGAGCACATCGAGGTGCTCCCGCCCGTGCTGTACTTCCGGCACCATCTCAATCCGGGTGCGGCCTTCTCCATGGGCACCGACTACACCTGGATCTTCACCCTCATTCAGGCGGTTGTCCTGGTGCTGGCCCTCTGGTGGTTCAGGCGTCTCGGCGGCTCCTGGCTGTGGGCGCTGGGCCTCGGCGGCCTCGCCGGGGGAGTGGCCGGCAACCTGACCGACCGCCTGGCCCGGCCGATGAGCCCGGCTGACGGCGGGGATCATGTGATCGGCCTGGGCGCTGTCGTGGATTTCATCGGAGTGCCGAACTTTGCGGTGTTCAACGTGGCGGACAGCTTCATCGTCTGCTCGATCATCGGCCTCTGCGCCCTGATGATCTTCGGCGTCGGCATCGACGGCACCCGCGAGAGCAAGCCCCAGGGGTCGGAGGCGAACGAAGCATGACTGAGCATGAAGTGAAGCCGCAGCTGGGCGGGAAGCGGGCTGACGCCGTCGTAGCGGCCCTGTACGAGGTCTCCCGCACTGAGGCAGCGGAGTGGATTGCCCGGGGCCGGGTGATCTGGGCCCAGGACCGCACCCAGGCGAAGGCGCAGGACTCCCGGGCTGCGGGGGCCGCGGTGAAGAAGTCGGAGAGGCTGCCCGCCGGCGCGCTGATCAGCGTGGACGAGCCGGAGCCCGAAGATCTGCTGAAGGTGGAGGCCGTGGAGGATCTCAAGCTGCTGCACGAGGATGCCGACATCGTCGTCGTCGACAAGCCGGTGGGGGTGGCCGCGCATCCCTCGCCCGGGTGGCGGGGCACCACGGTGATCGGCGGACTGCTGGCCCAGGGGGTCGAGATCGCCACCTCGGGGGCGGCGGAGCGCCGCGGGATCGTCCACCGGCTCGATGTCGGCACCTCAGGGGTGATGGTGGTCGCCAAGACGGAGCGGGCCTACAGCGTGCTCAAGGACGCGTTCCGCGAACGCACTCCCACTAAGCGGTACCACGCGCTGGTCCAGGGCCTGCCGGATCCGACCGAGGGAACCATCGACGCGCCGATCGGCAGGCACCCGGGGCACGAGTGGCGCTTCGCAGTCGTCGAGGACGGACGCCCGGCGCGGACCCACTATGAGCTCATCGAGGCCTACGGCCGCGCCTCGCTGCTGGACATCCGCCTGGAGACGGGCCGGACCCATCAGATACGGGTGCACTTCTCCGCGATGGGCAGGCCCTGTGCCGGGGACCTCACCTACGGCGCTGACCCGGCGCTGGCCTCGGAGCTCGGCCTGACCCGCCAGTGGCTGCACGCCGTTGAGCTCGGCTTCGCCCACCCTGCCGGAGGCGAGCACGTCACGTTCCGCAGCGAGTATCCGAACGACCTGTCAGAGGCGCTCTCTCTTCTTGAGGGCTAGGAGGTAAAGGCCGTGAGCAAAGACTTCGTCCACCTGCACAACCACACCGAGTACTCGATGCTCGACGGCGCCGCCAAGATCGGCGAGCTGTTCGAGCAGACCAAGAGCCTGGGGATGAACGCGGTGGCGACCACCGACCACGGGTTCATCTTCGGAGCCTACGAGTTCTGGAAGACCGCCCAGCAGCATGACGTGAAGCCGATCATCGGGCTGGAGGCGTACCTGACCCCGGGCACGCACCGCACCGACCGCTCCAGGGTCCGGTTCGGCGACGGCGTGGACGATGTCTCCGGCGCGGGCGCCTACACGCACATGACCATGTGGGCGGAGAGCACCGCCGGGATGCACAACCTCTTCCGCGCGAGCTCGCTGGCCTCCATCGAGGGGTACTTCTACAAGCCGCGCATGGACCGGGAGATCCTGCAGACCTACGGCAAGGGGCTGATCGCCACCACCGGCTGCGCCTCTGGGGAGATCCAGACGTGGCTGCGCCAGGGCCAGTACGAGCAGGCGAAGAAGGCTGCCGGAGAGTTCCAGGACATCTTGGGGAAGGAGAACTTCTTCTGCGAGATCATGGATCACGGCATCGAGATCGAGCGCCGGGTGCAGAAGGAGCTCATCCAGCTGGCCAAGGAGATGAACCTTCCGCTGGTCGCCACGAATGACCTCCACTACACCCACGCGCAGGACTCCAAGGCGCACGGGGCGCTGCTGTGCGTGCAGTCGAACAACACCCTGGATGACCCCAAGCGCTTCAAGTTCGACTCGGACGAGTTCTACCTGAAGTCCCCGGCCCAGATGCGGGAGCTCTTCAAGGACTTCCCGGAGGCGTGCGACAACACCCTGGCGATCGCTGAGCGGTGCCAGGTGGAGTTCCATGAGTCCAACGGCGAGTACATGCCGCGCTTCCCCGTGCCGGAGGGGGAGTCGGAGGAGTCCTGGTTCGTCCGGGAGGTGGAGCGCGGTCTGGCCTACCGGTACCCTGCCGGCGTCCCGGACGAGGTGCGCAAGCAGGCCGAGTATGAGATCGGCGTCATCACCCAGATGGGCTTCCCCGGCTACTTTCTGGTGGTGGCGGACTTCATCAGATGGGCCAAGGAGAACGGCATCCGGGTGGGGCCCGGCCGCGGCTCCGGCGCGGGCTCCATGGTTGCCTACGCCATGCGGATCACTGACCTGGACCCGCTGCAGCACGGGCTGATCTTTGAGCGCTTCCTCAACCCTGAGCGTGTCTCCATGCCCGACTTCGACGTCGACTTCGATGACCGGCGTCGTTCCGAGGTCATCGACTATGTGATCCGCAAGTACGGGGATGAGCGGGTGGCGATGATCGTCACCTACGGCACCATCAAGTCGAAGCAGGCGCTGAAGGACGCCGCCCGTGTGATGGGCGAGCCCTTCCAGACCGGTGAGACGCTCACAAAGGCGATGCCTCCGGATGCTCAGGGCAAGCCGGTGCCGCTGGGGGACATTGAGGATGAGAAGTCTCCCCGGTACAAGGAGGCCCAGGAGATGCGGGACACCATCAGCGGTGACCCCCGCTACCGGGAGATCTTCGACCTCGCCTCGGGCCTGGAGGGGCTGAAGCGTCAGTGGGGTGTGCACGCCGCTGGCGTGATCATGTCCTCGGACCCGCTGATCGACATCATCCCGCTGATGAAGCGCGAGCAGGACGGTGCGATCATCACCCAGTTCGACTACCCCACCTGCGAGACCCTCGGCCTGATCAAGATGGACTTCCTGGGGCTGCGCAACCTCACGATCCTCTCCGACGCCCTGGAGAACGTGAAGAACAACCGGGGCATCGATCTCGACCTGGAGACCCTGGGCGTGGACGACCCTGCCTCCTATGAGCTGCTGGCCAGCGGCAAGACCCTCGGCGTCTTCCAGCTGGACGGCTCTGGCCTGCAGGCGCTGCTGAAGGCGATGAAGCCCGACAACTTCGAGGACATCTCCGCGACCATCGCCCTCTACCGTCCGGGCCCGATGGGCGCGGACTCGCACACCAACTACGCCAAGCGTAAGAACGGCGTGCAGGAGGTCACCCCGATCCACCCGGAGCTGGAGGAGCCGCTCTCGGAGATCCTGGACACCACCTATGGCCTGATCATCTATCAGGAGCAGGTGATGGCGATTGCTCAACGGGTGGCCGGGTACAGCCTGGGCCAGGCAGACATTCTGCGCCGTGCGATGGGCAAGAAGAAGAAGGCGGAGCTGGACAAGCAGCGGGTCGGCTTCTTCGAGGGCATGGCGGCCAACGGGTATTCGGAGAAGGCCGCCCAGACGCTGTGGGACATTCTGCTGCCCTTCTCCGACTATGCGTTCAACAAGGCTCACTCGGCCGCCTACGGCCTGATCGCATATTGGACCGCGTACATGAAGGCCAACTATCCGGCCGAGTACATGGCGGCCCTGCTGACCAGCGTGGGTGAGAACCGTGACAAGCTGGCGATCTATCTGGCTGAGTGCCGCCGCATGGGCATCACGGTGACTCCGCCGAGCATCAACGAGTCTGCGCTGACCTTCACCCCGGTGGGGGACGAGACCATCCGTTTCGGCATGGGAGCTGTGCGCAACGTCGGCTCCAACGTGGTGACCGGCATGGTCAGCGCACGCCAGGAGGAGGGCGCCTTCGAGAGCCTGGGCGACTTCTTCAAGAAGGTGCCGATGCAGGTCTGCAATAAGCGCACCGTGGAGTCGATGATCAAGGCCGGCGCCTTCGACGAGCTCGGCCATACCCGCCGGGCGCTGGTCACGGTGCACGAGCAGGCCATCGACCAGGCGGTGAAGCAGAAGAAGGACTCCCAGCAGTACGAGACAGACATCTTCGGCGCCATGGCCTCTGAGGAGGACGGTCTGAGCGGGTTCGACGCCGTGCCGGTGCCAGATCTTCCCGAGTGGGACAAGAAGGACAAGCTGGGGTTCGAGCGGGAGATGCTCGGGCTGTACGTCTCCGATCACCCGCTGCAGGGCCTGCAGCGCACCCTCTCTCAGTATGCGGACCGCACGGTGGCGTCGGTGGTGAGTGAGGACGGCCCGCCCGACGGCGCCGGGGTGACCATCTGCGGGATGATCACGGGTCTGCAGCGGAAGGTCGCGAAGTCGGGCAACCCGTATGCCCGTGCGGAGATCGAGGACATGGGCGCCTCCATTGAGGTGATGTTCTTCGGCAAGACCTACCAGGCGGTCTCCATGGTGCTGGCCGAGGACCTCATCGTCGCGGTCAGGGGGCAGGTGGACCGTCGCGAGGACGGGGCAGTGGTGATCAAGGCGCAGGATGTCACCGTCCCGGAGATCACTGAGGAGGGCGGCAGCGGCCCGGTGATCCTCGCCCTGCCGGTGCAGAAGGCTACTGAGAAGACCGTCACAGAGCTGGGCGATGTGCTGAAGGCCCACCGGGGCACCTCGGATGTGCACATTCGGCTGCTCACCGGGGACCGGATCGAGATCATGCGGCTGGGGGAGGACTACAAGGTCAACCCCTCGCCCGCGCTCTACGGCGACCTGAAGGTCCTTCTGGGGCCTGCCTGCCTTGAGGTCTGAGTCGAGCTCCTGCTGGGGCACAAGATGTAGTTGAACCTTGCGGTGGCCGACACAATATGTGGCGCGTAGGCTCTCCTGCATAAGGGAGAGGAGGCCCTGGACATGTACTGCCCGTTCTGCCGCCACGATTCATCGCGCGTGGTGGACTCGCGGACACTGGAGGACGGCTCCGGCATTCGCCGCCGCCGCCAGTGCCCCGTGTGCTCCAAACGGTTCACCACCGTGGAGACCACCAGCCTGACCGTGGTGAAGAGGTCCGGGGCGGCTGAGCCGTTCGACCGCTCAAAGGTCATCAACGGCGTCCGCAAAGCATGCCAGGGCCGGCCCGTCTCGGCGGATGACCTCGCCGTCCTGGCTCAGGAGGTGGAGGAGGTCATCCGGGCCTCCGGCAACGCCGAGGTGGACGCCAACGACGTCGGCCTGGCCATCCTCGGGCCCCTCCGCACGCTCGACGTGGTCGCCTACATGCGGTTTGCGAGCGTCTACCGGGGCTTCGAGAACCTCGACGACTTCGAGAAGGCGATCGATGAGCTGCGCCGCGAGGAGCAGGAGCCGGCGGGGCAGGCAGCAACGGTGGTCCAGCCCCGCTTCGGTTTCAGGTAGACTTATGGTCACAGCCGGCGGCTGGGTTCTTCAGGGGAAGGTTGGACCCGGCCGCCGGTTTTTCTATGCCGTCCGAAGACGATCCCAGGGGTGAGATCGCCGGGCAGCAGGCCCTTTGCGTCCCTGAATGTCATATTCGGCGGACATTCCGTCATTTTCCCTCAGAGATTCCTCCCTGAGGCTAGGGTATCTTCGGCCGCAGATTGATCTCACGGGACGGCGGCCACCTTCTGAACAGGATGATCTGAGGGTAAACACCGCACAGACAAGGACGGAATAAGTGATGGTCATTGGTGACTATCCTTTTGTAGGCCGCCGCGATGAGATGCTCAGGATCCGGGCCGCGGCCGAACGTGCGCAGCGGGGCCAGGCCCAGTTCGTCGTCGTGGAGGGTCTTTCCGGCGTCGGCAAGACCGGCCTCATCGCCCGGGCCCTGGACAGCTTTCAGGGGTGGGGGGAGGCCGGCATGGTGCTCAGCCCCCATCATCGTGAGATTCCGGGCGCCCTGTACAAGGGCCTGATGAGCATCAAGGACGAGACCGCCCGCACGGACAGCGCAGACGAGATCGCGGCTGCGTTTCTCCGCTGGTCCAAAAACCTCGACCAGCCGATGGTCATCACGATCGGTGAGCTGCAGCACGCTGATGAGCTCTCTGCGGAGACTCTCTGGCAGTCCCTGAGCATGATGCTCCGGGCCCCTGTCATGGTCGTCATGTCCGTGGCGCCCGGCCCCAGGCCTGAGATCCGGCGGATCAGCCAGCTGGCGCAGATCAGCCCGCAGGGCACCTACTTGCAGCTGCCCCCGCTGACCCGCGACGACGTCGAGGAGTACCTGACGGCCTGCACGGGCTTCTTCGTCAGCAGGGACGTGGCAGAGAGGGTTCACTGTGCCACTGACGGCTACCCGCGCCTGGTCCAGGCGGTGGGGGCCTGGCTGCAGAGCACCCCGGTGGGACGCCGCGGCATCGACCAGGCGGTTCGCTACGCCCTGGCGAAGGACGACCTGATCCATGTGCAGGCGCAGCTGGAGGTCAGCCTCGAAGGGGTCGGCGCACAGACGCGCAAGGTGCTCGAGGCTCTCGCCGTCGCGGAGAAGCCGGTGACCAAGCGCCAGCTGGAATGCGTGCTCGGTGAGGAGATCAGTCCGGGCGAGCTCATCGGCACAGGGCTGGTGCGGTGGGACGACGCGGCCTTCGGGTACGCCTTGGAGCACCGGGCCGCGGGCCGCGGACTGCTCAGCCGCCTCAGCTACGAGCATCGGCGGGACATCCACCTGGCCCTCGCTGATGAGCTGGAGGAGCGCGACGAACTGGGTCATCGGATCGCGGCCGCCCAGCTCGACCCTGACTCGGCAGACGTCGAGGTGCTGCACGAGAAGCTGATGGCCGCCGGCTACGAGGCAGCCCGTGCCGGTGATATCGGGGAAGGATTCGATCTGGTGCGGCTGGCGGCCCGGCTTCGCCCGGACCGGAGCACGCTGGCCAAGCTGGGGCTGATGGCAGTCCCCGCCGGCCGGAGCAGGGACCTGGCGGAGTTCGAGGAAGCAGTCCGGAATCTGCCTGTCTGCGCGGCGCGCTCCGCGCTGCTGGCGATCATTCGTGTCCACCAGGCCAACCCCCAGGCGGCGGCCCAGGAGCTGGAGAAGCGGACTGATCTGGGGGAGGACGAGCACGGGCTTCTCCTGTATGCCCAGACGCTCTCCGATGTGTGTGCCGACCTGCTCCGGCTCGGCGGGGAGGCCCACGTCTCCGGAATGCTGGACCGCACCATTGAGGCGATCGAGGAGCACCGGGAGCGTCTGCGCAGCCAGCGGGCCAAGCAGCTCTCCTCCGGTGAGGAGATCCAGCCTGCCTGGACCCTCGGCTATACGACCAGCCTCCATGCGCTGCTGACGGTGTGGCGCGCTGCTGAGGGGCTGAACCTCAAGGGGGCCGGGGGCGGCCTTCAGGACTTTTCCGGGCTGATCGAAAATTTGGAGAAGTACCCGGGGACCGAGCAGCAGAGGGCGCAGCTGCGCAGTATGCGCGGCATCCGCCTGGCTCAGCGCTCGGAGCACCATGAGGCTCTGGGGGAGCTGGCACCCCTGACCAGCCTCGGCCTGACGGACCCCTACTCGCTCCACGCGCGCTCGCAGACAGCCATCCTCCTGTTCAATGCCGGCAAGTGGCACGCCGCCCAGGAGGTTGCTGAGGCGGCGGCCGGCGAGGCTCTGCTGGAGGACGAGAACGGCGCGTCCCTCTTCGCCTACGCAGTCTCCTGCCTGGTGCCGGCTGCCCGCGGTGAGTTCCGCAAGATTCAGCCGGTGGTCGAGCAGCTTGAGGAGGCCCCGCTGACCGGGCCGCTGGTGAAGAGCGCCCTCTATGCGGTCAGAGCGTGGGCCGCAGTCGCTGAGGAGGATCACGGTGCGGCTGCGCAGCATCTGCTGGCCGCCCGCAACGCCTCCAGCGGATGGTGGCTGGTGGGGCTTGAGCCTCTGCTGCTGCTGGCCCGGGAGCTGCACTATTCGAACTGGTCAGAGATGCTGCCAGGGATCGTGCGCTCGGCCGCCCAGGATGTGCCGAGCCTGGTCGGCTCTCACCTGAGCGTCATCGACTATCTGCGCGGCTTCGAGTCCTGGGCGCAGGAGGAGCCGGAGCAGGCTATGGACTGCTTCATCCGGGCCCTGCGCTTCTTCGACCGGCAGCCGCCGCTGCGCCCTTCCCAAGCTGCAGGCGAGGGCGGAGGGTTCCGGCTCTTCCGCGCCCTGCTGGGGGTGGACATGGCGTGCCTGTTCGCGGAGCATCCGCAGCTGCTGCGCCGTCACCGGGCCGTAGTGCTGGAGATGGTGGTGTGGGCGGCCAGCGTCTTCCAATCCTGCGGCAGCGAGGTGCTCTTCGCGCGTGCTGCTGCCCTGATGAACGAGGTGCGGCCCAAAGTTTTTGAGGAGACTTCCTCCCCGGTGGAGGAGCGGGTGGAGCGGGTGCCTAAGCCCAAGCCTGACACCCCCTTCGGAGCCCCTGCGCCCGAGATCCGCGGCGATGCCCCGCCGCTGACGGAGGTGATGGACCAGCTTTCCTTTCGGGAGCAGGAGATCGCCTTCGCCGTGGCAGAGGGCAACACCAACCGGGAGGTTGCCGAGGAGCTGGTGATCTCAGTCCGGACGGTGGAGTACCACGTCGGAAATATTCTCCAGAAGCTGAGCCTGGGCTCCCGGAAGGAGCTGCGCCAGCTGCTGCGGGCAGTCTCGGCGGGGCAGACAGGCTGAGGGGATGCCTCCGACGACGTGACGGACGGCTATGGTGAGCACCACGCATTCTTGAGGGGGAGCGGACTGTGAGTTCTCTGCGCACGTTCACCGGACGCGAGGCCGAGCTGGCGGCCATCGTCGACCTGGCGCGCGAGTGCGCCCAGACGAAGACCCCGCGGTTCCTGCTCATCGAGGGCCCGCCGGGCATCGGCAAGTCGGCGCTGGTGCACGAGGCGCTGCGGACAGCCGCACCCGACTGGTTCTGCGATGAGGTGCACTTCGACCCCGCCGACGCCGACCGCGAGCTCGACGCCGTCGTGCAGTTCCTGCGCCGCGAGGCCCGCGCGGATGCGCCCCGGGATGTGCGGGGCCTGGTGAAGATGCTGGCGGACCAGGCTGACAGCCTGCCTGGGCCCTCCGTCACGGTGGTGGAGAACCTGCACTGGGCCGATGACGGCACCCGGGACGTTCTCTACCAGGTGGCCCGGGAGGCGAAGAAGACTCAGCTCCTGGTCATCGGCACAGCTCAGCCTGAGAGCCGGGAGACGATGGCGAGGTTCTCGCGGCTGGCCGCGGCGCAGTCCACCGCCCTCCACATCGTGCTGGGCCCCTTCAGCGCGGCGGAGATCCGCCGGCGGCTCGTGACGGCCAGCGGCCTGCCGATCAGCCACTCGGTCGCTGAGCGGGTTCGGCAGGTCACAGACGGCTTCCCGGCTTTCGTGGACCATGTGGCGGGATGGCTGATGGCCTCAGAGCCGGGCAGCAGCCGGCATATCGATGATGCCTTCGAGACCTTCGGCCATGATGGCGGACCCGCGGCGGAGCTGCAGGATGACGTCGCCCACCATCTCATCCGTATGGACCGGCAGACTCGGATTCTGCTGGAGCTGCTTGCGGTGGCGGATCGGGGCCTGAGCATCTCAGAGATGCGTTCGGCTCTCGGGGCCCCGCCGGAGACAGAGCGGCTTCAGGGCTCGTCGCTGGTGACCTACAGCAGGGGCCGCTTCGAGATCCAGTATGGGGTCGTGCGTCGTGCGATGCGCGAACTGGTGCCGCCGCAGCGGCTGGCTGCCCACCACGCCGCTCTCATGGAGGTCGAGGGCTTCCCCGCCAAGATCATGCACCAAGCTCGTGCCGCCCAGCTGGAGGGCGAGGACACCGAGGGTCTCGTCCCGCAGATGCTGGAGGCCACCGCGGACAGCGCGGCCTCCGGGGAGCGCCGCGGGGCGCTGGAGCTGGCGGCGGCGACCTGCGACATCGCCCAGACCCCCGAAAGCCTGGAGAGCTTCGCCCGGGCGGCCCTGCGGGCCAAGCGCAGCAGGAGCCTGCGGGCTGCGGAGCCCGCCGTCCACGGCCTGCCGCCCGGTGTGCTGCGCTCGGCGCTGCGGGCACGGCTGCACCTTGACCGGGGACAGTTCGACGAGGCTCAGTTCGAGCTCAACCGCGTCACAGACTTCTCTCGCGCGTCCCCGCACACGCTTCTGCTTTACGCGGGGGCTGTCTGCATGCTGGCCCGAGCCCAGGCCGCCCGCGGCGACTTCAGCACGCTCCATGGGCTCTTCCAACGCACCCTGACGCAGCTGGACGCTGCGGACCGGCGCGTGTCCGAAGGGACGGAGCATGCATGCTCGGACGCCCGACTACGTATGGATGCGACCAACTTTCGGGCTGTCCTGAAGATGTGGGCCGCCCTGGCCGCAGCCGAGAGCTCAAGCGTGGGCGCCTCCTATTCCACGGTGGGTCGGATGCTGATGGACCTGGAGCTGCAGCCCGGCACCGAATATGCTCAGGCGGAGCTGCGCACCGTCCGCGGCGCGGGACTGCGCCAGATGGGCGGGCGCGCTGAAGCGCTGGAGGACCTGGAATGGGTCAGCCGGCATCGGCAGCACCTCGAGGGCGGCGCGGTCACCTACGCCAGAATTCAGCTGGTCTACGTGCTGTTCGACGCCGGGCTGTGGGAGGAGGCCTCCGGGCTCGCGCTTGAGGCCGCCAGCGCCGTTCTCCTGGACGCCGAGGATCCTGCTGCGAGCATCGCCTACGCTGTCGCCGCGCTGGTGCCTGCCTGCCGCTCGGCGCTCGCCGGCTGGGACCGCACCCTGAACGTGGTGGCGGCGATGGGCGACAGCGCCGGGCCGATGGCTCAGGCGGCCCGGTTCTACTCCTTGGCGTGGGAAGCCATCGCTGGGGGAGACCACGAGCGCGCTGTGGGGTGCCTGCTGAAGATGCACGGCGCTGGTCGCTGGTGGAGGGGCGGCATCGCCTCCGGGGTGCTGCTGGGCCGGGAGTACTACTACTCGGGCCAGGCCAGCGCGGTCGGCATCCTGCTGAAGGACCTCAAGGCGAACTATGGAGCGATGGGCCGGATCCGGGGGTTCGCCTCCCTGTACCTCCAGGGGCTGAAGAATCTGGCGGAGGGACGCGCTGAGGAGGGCCTGACCTCGCTGCTCGCCGCGGTGGATGAGATCAGCGCCGAGCCGCCCCTTCGCCGGGCGATGCCGGAGGGAGACGGCGGAGGCTTCCGCATCTTCCGGGCCCTGCTGGCCATGGATGTGGGCCACGCCGTCGTCGAGAACCGCGCGCACCTGGAGGACCGGCGGGACAGGGCGGCAGAGCTGCTCACCTGGGCCGTCCAAGTCTGGCAGGGCTGCTCGGCACCAGGGCTCATCAGCCAGGCTCAGCTGCTGCTCTCGCGCCTGTCCGACTGCGCTGCGGAGGATGCTGCGGCTGCCGAGGCCGATCGGCCGGCGATCCACGTCTACAGCGGCGCCGACGTGCCCACCGCGCCGATGCCGATCGTGCCGGCGGCGGACACCCAGCTCACCGGCCCCATGCAGAGGGTGATCTATGATCTGCCCACTTCAGTGCCGGATGAGGCGGTCCGGATGATGTCTGCGCTCACGGCCCGGGAGCGTGAGGTTGCGCTGCTGGTGGGTCAGGGGCTCACGAATAAGGATATCGCGCGGAACCTGGTGCTGTCGGTGCGCACCGTGGAGTTCCACGTGACAAACGTCCTGGGGAAGCTGAACCTGCGCTCCCGGCACGAGCTGCGCCGCATGCTCCAGCCGCGCGGCCTGACCACCTGAGGCGTCAGCCCGCCGTTTCGCGCCGCGTTCATCATCAGGGGCGCCCCATGGACGCTCCAACCCTGGGTCACCCCTGATGATGGACGATCCGTCCCCCGTGGTCCACGGGGGATTCCCCGTGGAGGCGCCTCGGATGCTCCCCGTAAAGCACGTGCATCCCCCCGTGATCAGCACCTGAGACTGCCATTTTCGGCTCCAGAGCGCCGGTCCGGGGTCTAGCGTTGTTCCTGGCGGATGAACGGGACTTCACACGCCGGAACGTCATAAGCACTCTGATTTGGGGGAACTTGGAATGGTTGTAAAGCAGGGGGGTCAGCTGGACGGGGCTGCGCGGCGCAGGAACGGGCTGCGTCGCGCAGTGCTGAGCTCAGCAGCTGCGGTGACCATCACCGCAGTGAGCGCGGGAGCAGCCGCGCCGGCAATGGCGCACGGGCCTAAGTGGCCGAGCTTTCCGAGCAAGGGAATCAGCACCGAGGCCAGCATCGAGGTGGTGAAGAACAAGATTCTTCCTCGCCAGCACTGGGATGCCAATCGCGCCGAGGGCTGGACCTTCCGCCTCGAGGGCAAGGGCTTGGAGAAGAAGACTGAGACCACCGGGGAGGACGGCAGCGCACACTTCGAGATTGAAGTCGGACGTAAGGGCTACAGCACGGTGACCATCACCGAAGAGGCCCAGGCGGGATGGCAGTTCCGCGACGGTCACTGCACCGACAGGAAGAACCGCAAGGCTGACATGATCCGGCCGAACGGGGACGGCGCCTTCAGCTTCAAGGTCAAGAAGGGTGCCGACGTGATCTGTCACGTCAAGAATGTCCCCGTGGACAAGCCCGAGAAGCCTGAGAGGCCAGAAAAGCCCGAGAAGCCTGAAAATCCTGGGAAGCCGGAGAAGCCGGAGAAGCCGGAGAAGCCGGAGAAGCCTGAGAAACCGGAGGAGCCGGAGAAGCCTGAGAAGCCTGAGAAGCCGGAGAAACCGGAGGAGCCGGAGAAGCCTGAGAAGCCTGAGAAACCGGAGGAGCCGGAGGAGACAGAGAGCCCTGAGCCGGTGGAGCCGGCAGCGCTGGCCCTCAGCAAAGCTGCTTCGGCGGAGGAGGTTCGGCGCGGGGACTCCTTCACCTATGGCCTGCAGGTGGCGCACCTTGATGGCGGGGCTGCCTCCCAGGTGCGGCTCACGGATGAGATTCATCATCAGGTCCGGGTCGACGAGGTCACCGTCGGCGAGGAGGACGTGTGGCAGGTCTGCGAGGTCACTGGCCAGGACGAGGACGGATTCGGCGGCCTGCTTGCCTGCGAGCTGGCAGGAACCTTCGGCTCGGAGGACGAGTTGGATGAGGTGGAGCTGGACGTGACCATCAACCCTGAGCTGGCTGGCCGGTATCTCACCAACAGCGCTGAGCTGACCTGGTGCGATGAGGATGGCGAGACCTGCGCCTCCGACCAGGACTCCGTGGAGGTTCAGATTCGGGATGCCAACAATCCTTGGGCTCCCGAGCCCGAGGAGCCCGAGCCCACTGAGCCCGGGGAGTCGGAGAGCCCGGAGCCTGCCGAGGAGCCGGAGCCCACTGAGCCCAGGGAGTCGGAGAGCTCGGAACCTCCTGAGGAGCCGGAGCCCATCGAGCCTGAGGATGAGCTCGAGGAAGAGGAGCGTGAGGACGCGGCTGACTCCCCTGCGGCTGCCGGCGAGCCCACGCCCGTTGACGAGGATTCCCCCGAGCCGTCACCGGCCGGGGGCGAAGAGACCACTTCTGGTCAGCCCAGCGAGTCCCCATCCGAGCCGCCTCACTCGGATGACGAAGAGGATGAGCTGGCGCAGACCGGAGTGAGCACCGGAGGAATAGCACTGGGTGCACTTGCCCTGCTTCTCTCCGGTGCAGGGACCTGGTGGGCGGCGAAATCCCCACGCCGCCGCACTGAGGTCTCATAACAGAGGGAACGGGAACAGGAGGTCGTCGGCTGAGCGGTCAGGATCCGGGGAAGGGCCCGATGCGCATCTGCCGGCGGCCTCCGCCTCTGTGAAGAATCAGATACCGAACAGCTGGAACTATCAGGACACGGCGTGTGAGGACTGCACCGGGAAGGGCAGTCCTCACACGCCGTCCACTTCGGCCCCAAGGAGAGCCTGCCATGGTGAAGAGCGTTGAGCTCGAAGAGTTTCGTCAGAGGATGGACCATTATCTCGCCGGCACGGAGCCGATCGTCATCCACCGGGACGGCGCCACGCTCGGGCACTGCATTCCGCTCGCTCAGCGTCAGCCCGCGCCCCAGGCTGAGCGCAACACCGAGGAGACTCGGCGGCGCATCCGTGAGCGCAGGGAACGCATCGAGGCCGGCCTCGGCGGCTGAGCCCTTCTGGGGAGGGAGACGCTGAGAGCCGGCAGGTGAGGACTCAGGCCGCGGCCGGCGCGGCCAGCGGACGCCGCACCGGGTAGTCCTGCCCCTCAAGGATCACCTGTGCGCCCTTCAGGCTGGCCGCATTGAGGAGCACGGGAGCGAGCAGGTTCGCGCAGGGCTCGCCCTGCGAGGTGTTCACCACGACCAGCACACGCACCTCATGATCGGAGTCTGCCCCCACCTCAGCCAGGTGATCCCGGACCCGGGGAGAGTAGTCAGGCATGTGAACCGCCGGGTCAAGCAGGAAAAGCTTCAGCTCCGGCATCTCGACTGCGTCCAACGAGTAGAGGCCGACAGCGTCCTCGACCTCATTGAGGGTGAACTGGGTCAACGGAGCAAGTCCCGGCAGGGAGTCCGGGAACGTCAGCTGCGCCATCACCGCAGGTAGTCCATCAGGGACGTCTGCATCACCCGGGCTGAAGCCATCAGCGCTGCCTGGTAAGCAACCTCCTGGGCCTGCAGGTCCAGGGCCGCTGAGGCGAGGTCGGCGTCCTCCAGCTCACTCCTGCGGGTCTCCAGACGCACTTTGTCATCCGCCAGGACCTCCTCCTGACGCAGGGACGTGGCGTGCTGGGCCCCCACACTTGCCTGAACCGACTGCACCCGTGAGAACCAGCCGTCCAGCTCACCGAGCGTCTCCTGCAGAGGCTCGCCGGAACGAATGTCAGCCGCGGCGCGCTCCAGCATCGCGAAGATACTGTCCTCGCCGGAGCCGAAAGCGGCCGCACCGTCAACATCCACCCGCACCGTGGTGTTCGGCCCCACCTTCCGGCTCACCTCCGCGCCCTCGACCCCCTGATGAGTGCCGTCAGCGGTGAAGGCGGAAGCCGCATCCGAAGTCCCAGCGAAGACGCTGCGGCCCATGAATTGTGTATTGGCCGTGTCCAGCAGATCCTCGCGCAGCGCCTCAAGCTGCAGGGCATGCGCCTCCCGCGAATCTGCGGACATGGTTCCTTGGTTCGCGGCCGAGAGGATCACATCCCGGATCTGATGGATCGTGTTCACACCGCGGGAGAGCGCCGAGTCAGCGGTGGACAGCCACGAGTTCGCATTGTTCGCGTTCCGGCTGTACTGGGTATTCGCCCGCTGCTGGGCCCGCAGCTCCATCGCCTGGGCCGCGGCGGCGGGGTCGTCCGAAGGCTTCTCCACCTCCTTGAGGCTCGAGGCCCTATTGGTCGCAGCGGCCAGGCGCTGCTGCGCAGCCTGGATGTTGCGGTCCGCGGCGGCGATCATCGAGATCGAGCTCACGCGCTGAATAGCCATTGTTGCTCCTTACCGCCCGACCACGCCGGTCCGGTTGATCAGGGTGTCCAGCATCTGGTCCACGGCCGTCATGACACGTGCCGCTCCCTGGTATGCGTGCTGATGCGTCAGCAGAGCCATGTTCTCCTCGTCCAGGGAGACCCCGGAGTGAGAGCGCTGCGCCTCCGTGGCACTGACATGCGCGGTGGACGCATTCACTGAGGCGGAGGATGCCTGCCGCACATCCGCGCCCACCTGGGCGGCAAAGGTCCTCCACATCTCGTCGGGGCCGCCGGGAGCTTCGCCGAACTCCACGATCCGGGCGGCATTGGAGCCGTCGAGCGGACCCTGGCCCGCTGTGCCGGTGGCCAGCTGAGCGGCGTCGGTGACCGCGACGTTCAGCGAGGCCGCCGGATTGTCATCGTCCAAGGTGAAGAAAGCTGCCCCCGGCTCGCCGCTGACGGTGACGCCCGCGGCCTGGGCAGAGTTCACCCGCCCCGCAAGATCCACGGCGATGGCATCCATCGCCGCTGCGGCCGAGGCGATGCGTCCGCCGTCCTCGGCGGAGCCGAGCAGGGTCAGACCGCCGGCGATCTCCCCGCCGGTGATGGACACTGCGTCAGCCCCGGCACTCCGGTGCGCCCACGTGATGCCGGGAGTCTCGGCGTCGGAGAGCCGCCCGGTCCCGGAGACCTCCAGGCTGCGGGAGGACGAGCCCTCCACCAGGGCGGTGCCGCCGATGAGCACATCTGCGGTGCCGTTCGGGCTGGTGCGCACCTCGGCCCCGGTGAGCTCAGCGATCCTCGTGGTGAGCTGATCCCGCTGATCCATGAGCTCGTTCGCCGAGCCGCCGGCAGCCTGCTGGGTGCTGATCTGCCTGTTCAGCTCCGCCACGGAGGCCGCGGCAGAGTTGACCTCATCCACATGCGAGGTGAGCACGCTGTACTGGGAGGAGTATTGGGAGGTCAGCTCCCCATGCATCCTGTTCAGCCGGTCTGCCGCCGCCTGGCCGTTGGCGATGAGAACCGCAGCGGGAGGCTGCCCGCCGGGCTCCGCGGCAACCTCCTCCCAGGACTGCCAGTACTCGCTGAGCAGCTCGGAGAGCCCGCCCTGGCCCGGTTCCCGGAGGATGTCCTCGATCTGGGAGAGGCCCTGCGCGGCAGCGGAGCTCTGCCCGGCTGCTGCGGCGGTGCTGCGCACCCGAGCGTCGAGCTGGGCGTCGTTGAGCCGCGCGATGTCGGTGACGGTGACGCCGCTGCCGGCCTGGCCGCCGCTGAGGCTGAGGCGGCCCACCTGGGCGGGAGCCCCGGCAGCGGCGGTCTCCACGCGCTGGCGGGTGTAGCCCTCGGTGTTCACGTTGGCGATGTTCTGGCCGGCGGTCTCCAGGCCGCGCTGGGCAGCGGTCAGGCCTGTCCATGCAGTGTTGAGTCCGCTGAAGGTGCTCATGGATTACAGCTCCGTGTCCAGAAGTCGGGGGGAGGCCTCTGCGCCGCCGCGGCGCTGCGGGTCATAGGTGTAGGTGGCGGAGTCCAGGGAGGCGAGGGTCTCCTGGGTGGCGCGCTGGGCGCCGCGCAGAATGGCGGTGTTGGTCTCCTTCAGCGCGGAGATTCGCTCTGCGGTGGCGCGCAGGGCAGTCAGGTGGTTCTCCAGGACTTCCCGCCACGCGAGGTCTGCGGTGGCCGCGGTGATCCGGCCCAGGGGGGCGTCGCTGTCGAGGCCGAGGGAGGCGGCCACCTCCGCGGACTCAACTGCGCGGGCCAATGAGGCAGTGCTGACCTTCTCCACGACGGTGTCGATCTCTCGGGTGGCCCGGTCCAGCCACTGGGTCTTGCCGGCCACCAGGAGCAGCTGCTGCTCCTCCATCTTGAACTCCAGCAGATCCAGGAGCTCCCGCTCGCGCCAGAGCCGCGCGGTCAGCGAGTTCAGCGACATGGAAGCTCCTTGTCAAGATCAATGGGGTTCTCAGTGCTTACTATCGGCATGGATTCCCAGCCCGTAAGGGCGACACGGCGGCAGATTGGGGCCCTGCTGGCGCAATGTAAGTATCAGTTAACGTGCCGTTAGCAATTGCATGGTTGAATCATGGGACGGTCAGGATGACTTAAGGGCATTTTAGGGTGGCTTCCAGGAATGGATGCTAGGGGCCGCCACAACTGAATCAATGGGGCGGCGTAGGCAGCCGTTCTGTTGTGTACAAGGCAATGGGGATTGCACCTTGAACACAGAAGCACGAAACCAGCTGGTGGCAGACAACCTTCCTCTGGTCGGATACCTCGTCTCTGACCTGTGCGCGAAGGTGACGCACCTTTCTCGTGAGGACCTCACCTCGGTGGGGTCCATCGCGCTCATCCAGGCGGCGGACGCCTATGACGCCAGCACGGGTGTCCCGTTCGGCGCCTATGCACGCCGTCGGATCATCGGCGCGTTCGCCGACGACATGCGCTCCGCGGACTGGGCGGGCCGGGGCCAGCGTCAGCGGATCCGGCAGACCAAAACCGCGGAGGAGGCGCTGACGAAGGCGCTGGGCCGCAGACCCACCACCGCGGAGATCGCTGAGGCGATGGGGGTGGAGGAGAAGACTGCGGCCTCCGCCCTCCAGGACGCAGACCACCGGGAGGTCACCCTCGAGGATGAGATGTCCGACTACCTGGTGGCCGAGAGCTCCACTCCGGAGCAGGAGCTGATGGCCTCCGAGCAGGCGCACATGACGCGCGAGGCGGTGGACGCGCTCCCTGAGCGGATGCGGTTCATCGTCACCGAGCTCTTCTTCGAGGGCAGCACGGTCAAGGAGATCGCCGCGCAGCTGGGCATCACTCATTCTGCCGTCTCCCAGCAGCGTTCCGAGGCGATGCGCATGCTCCGCACGGCTCTCTCCGATCACTACGCGATGGGCGCTGCGGAGTCTGCTTCGGGGGCCGGGGCCGGGGCCAGACGGCGTGAGCAGTTCTCCGAGACGTTCGGTGAGCGGGTCCGGGGCGGCCTGCTCTCAGCACGCCGCCTGACCGCCACAGCCTGAGTGCCGCTCAGTTCTTTAGAAGATTGTTCCCCGCTGCTAACGGTCCCTGGGTGGGGTGCCGATAGCTCTGGTTGAGGTCCATGGACGGACCCGTTTCAGCATCAGAAGAACTCTTCATGGAGGAATGAGATATGTCTCTGCAGATCAACACCAACGTTGCGGCTCTGAACGCACACCGCAACCTGTCCAACACCCAGAACTCCCTCTCCAGCTCCCTGGAGAAGCTGTCCTCCGGTCTGCGCATCAACCGTGCCGCCGACGACGCCGCAGGTCTCTCCATCTCCGAGGGTCTGCGCAGCCAGGTCAACGGCATGGAGGTCGCGGCCCGCAACGCCCAGGATGGCGTCTCCCTCATCCAGACCGCTGAAGGTGCCCTGACTGAGGTGCACGACCTGCTGCAGCGTGCTCGCGATCTCGCCGTCCAGGCCGGCAACGACTCCAACAACGAGGATTCTCGCGCGGCGATCGCCACCGAGCTGAACCAGATCGGCGCGGAGCTCGAGCGTATTGCTGAAGGCACTAACTTCAACGGCATCGCGCTGCTGAACGCCGAGGGAGAAGATAGTGATCTGACCTTCCAGGTCGGCGCGGGGAACACTGAGAACGACACCATCAGCATCGACCTGACAGAGATCTCCCTAGATGCGGTGACTGGCGTGTTCCTTGATGAAGGCGAAAGTGTGATCGATGTCACCGACAATGCAAATGCGCGGGAGCTGATCGACGATCTCGACGATGCTATCGGTCAGGTCTCTACCGCTCGCTCCGAGCTGGGTGCCACGCAGAACCGTATGGAGTCAGCGATCAACAGCCTCAACGTCTCCCGCGAGAACCTGGCTGCTGCTGAGTCCCGCATCCGGGACGTGGACATGGCCGCTGAGATGACCGAGTTCACCCGGTCCAACATCCTGTCCCAGGCCGGCACCGCCATGCTGGCTCAGGCCAACCAGTCCACCCAGGGTGTGCTGCAGCTCCTCGGCTGATCCGCTCACGCTGATACATAGCGATGGGGCTGCTCCGGGCCCGTGAAGCGGCCCGGGGCGGCCCCGCCTATCAAGGAGCCCCTCATGACTTCCATGGCAATGCCCGGCATCGCCACCGGCATGGACACCAGTGCGATCGTCGACCAGCTCATGGCGGTGGAGGCCATCCCGCAGCAGCAGCTCCAGCAGCGGGCAGCAGGCCAGAACCAGTTCCTGGACACCCTCCGGAGCCTCAACAGCCAGGTGGCAGACCTGGGCGGCACCGCCCGCGACGCCTCCAGGTCCGACGCCCTCCAGCACTTCACCGCCTCCACCAGCACAGACTCCGTGGTCGCGACCGCCAGTTCGAATGCCGCCCCAGGTGCCCTGGACTTCACCGTGGACGCCGTCGCGGCCCGGCACACCATGGTCACCGACGCCGTCGCCGAGTGGGACACCACCAGCTTCACCATCACCGGAGCCGACGGCGAGGCCCACACCATCGAGGCCGCCTCCGCCTCCCTGAACGACATCGTCCAGGCGATCAACCGCTCGGACGCAGGCATCAACGCCACCCGGGTGGCCGCGGGCGACGGCACCCACCGGCTGCAGCTCGCAGCCGCCGAGACCGGCGCGGACGGCGCCTTCACCCTCACCGGCACAAGCATCGGCTCCACGGTGACCGCAGAGGGCGCCGACGCCGCCGTCACCCTCTGGGCCGGGACCGCCGCCGAGCAGCGGATCACCAGCCCCACCAACACGTTCTCCGACCTGCTGCCCGGCGTCGACGTCACCGTCTCCCAGCCGTCCGCAGCCCCCGTCACCCTCAGCATCGAGCAGGACGCCGAAGCCTCGGCCTCCACCGCCCAGGAACTCATGGACGGCCTCAGCTCCGTCCTCGGGTTCATCTCCGGACAGTCGGACGTCAGCACCGAAGGCGACGAGGTCACCGCCTCCCCGCTCACCGGCGACTCCACCTCTCGGGCCGCGAGGCAGCGTCTGGTGGACGCGGCCATCCAGCCGATCAACGGCCAGTCGCTCTCCAGCATCGGCATCGAGATCAGCCGCAATGGGGAGATCACCTTCGACGAAGCCCGCTTCACCCAGGCCCTGGCGAACGACCGTGAGGGCACCGAGGAGATGTTCGCCGCCTTCGCCGGGCGCATCGCCGACACCGCCGTCTCCCTCTCCGACAGGTATGACGGACAGATCACCTCCCGGATCACCGGTCAGGAGGCGAGCATCCGCCGCACCGAGGACCAGATCGCCACCTGGGACACCCGGCTGGCGAACCGGCGCGCCGCCCTGGATCGCACCTACGCCTCCCTCGAAGTCGCGATCCAGCAGATGAACTCCCAGATGGAGTACATGCAGTCCCAGCTGGCCGGGCTGCCCCAAGCCAACCAGGCCAGCTGACCCCGCCCGACCTGACCCCACAGCCCCTTCGAGGAGAAGACGATGAACCAGTTCGGAGCCTTCCCCGGCAGCGCCTCCCAGATGCGCGCCAAGATGCAGCGCGAAGCTGTGCTCTCCGCCAGTCCCGGCAAGCTGCTCACCATGCTCTACGATCGCCTCATCCTGGACCTGGACCGGGCCGAGGCCGCCCAGCACCAGCAGAACTGGGCCGAGGCCCTCGAGCAGCTCATCCACGCCCAGCAGATCCTCGGCGAGCTGCTCTCCACGCTGAGGACCGACCAATGGTCCGGGGCCGCCCAGCTGCAGAGCCTCTACATCTTCTGCACCGACCTGCTCATCAGAGCGAACGTGGAGCGCGACGCCGCCAAGACGCGTCAGGCACGCGACCTGCTCGAGCCGCTGCGGCAGACCTGGCACGAGGCGGCTGCGCAGGAGGAGGGCAGCACGCCCGCACCTCAGCCCAGCGCCCCGACGGCCCCCGCCCAGCCCGCCGGCTCAGGCGCCCTGGCCGCAGCCCAGGCGGCCCGGGGGCAGGGAGGGCTCCTCGGTGTCGCCTGAGCGCCGCGCCTCCCGCGCCCAGTGGGAGCAGTACCTGCAGCGCGTGGAGACCTGGGCCCAGCACGCCCTGAACTCCGCCTACGTGGGGGAGGAGCCGGAGGCCGATCTCCCCGAGCCGCCCGAGCAGCCGACTCTTGCGCTCCCGCCAGAGTTCGCCGAACGTGCCCGGCAGGCGGCGCTCACCCTGCAGCAGGCCTCCCAGGACGCGCGTGCTGCCCAGGAAGAAGTGGGCCGGCAGATCAGCACCCTGCGGAAAGCCCCAGCGCCGCACACGATGCCCGATCAGGCCCGGTACCTCGACGTCAGCGGCTGAGCCCGCCGTACGAACGTGATTACGTTCCTGAGCGTCACCTGAAAAAAGGTGATGAATTCCTCTAACCGAGGAACAGCCCCCGCCGACAGTGCGGGGTGAGCACGGATTGCTCCCAGCGAATCGGCCAGGGATTGGCCGTCCAAAGGTGGACAAGCCGCACCGAGGCAGGTGCGGCCCTACGACGCATCCCTGGGGGAGCAATGTTCGATTCCGTGACAACCCGAGCGCTCACCAGCGCGCTCGACGGCTTGGCGGCCCGGCAGAGCGCCATCGCTGACAACCTCGCCAACGTCAACACCCCGAACTTCCACGCCCGCCGCGTCCAGTTCGAGGACGCGCTGGCTGACTCGGTGCGCCAGGGCGACGGCGCGGTCGAGGCCGCCGCCTCCCGCTCCTTGGAGCCCACCCGCCTGAACGGCAACAACGTCAACACGGACACTGAGACGCTCTCCAACGCCGACACCGTGCTGCGCTACCAGTTCGCCGCCCAGTCGCTGACCGGTCACTTCAGCAACGTCCGCACCGCCCTCAGGAGCGCCTGACCATGCCTATGGACGCCATCGGAATCGCGGGAACCTCTCTGAGCACCCACCGCAAGTGGCTGGACGCGGTCTCCGACAACCTCGCCAACGTCAACACGGTCACCTCCACCGATGACGACGCCTTCCAGGCCCGGTACGTGACTGCCGTCGCCAATGCTGACAACCAGGGCGTCTCCGCAGCCGGAAACGAATGGGGCGACCCGGAGGGCCGGGTGGTCCATGAGCCCGACCATCCCCTGGCCGATGAGGAGGGGTACGTGCGGTACCCGGACATTACGCTCTCCGACCAGATGGGCAGCCTCATCATGGCCCAGCGCGGATACCAGATGAACACCGCGGTGGTGGACCGAGCCATCGACATCTACCAGGCCGCCATCCAGATCGGAGCCCAGCAGTGACCGAAGCGATCTTCTCGGCAGCGCCGACCACGGCCACCGGATACGTTCAGCAGCAGCCCCAGCTCGAATCCGCCGGGGCTCTGGCCGGGGCCAGCGCCGCCGAAGGCGCAGGCTCATCCTTCGCCTCCATGCTCGGCGGAGCGGTGGACGACATCTCAGGCATGGAGTCCAGCGCCCGGCAGCTGTCCGTGGACGGTGTGAGCGGCAACCTGGACGACCTCCACCAGGCCACCTTGGCCCAGCAGCGGGCCTCACTGGCCTTCGAGACCATCTCCGCCTTCCGCAACCGCGGGGTGGAGGCCTTCAACGAGATCATGCGGATGCAGGCGTAGACCATGGCAGAGACGACGACGGACCGCAGCGCAGGCGCCAGGACCAGCCCGATGGACGCTGTGCGGCAGCACTTGGCCGGGTGGAGCGCGGCCCAGAAGACCTTGGCCATCATCGGTGCTGCTGTGCTCGCCCTCGGCGGGTACGCGCTCTACCACTTCATGTCCCAGCCGAGCATGGCTCCTGTGTACACCGGCCTCGCCCCGGAGGACTCCTCCGAGATCGTTGAGCAGCTGCGCGCCGACGGCGTCCCCTACGAGCTCGCCTCCGGCGGCTCCACGGTCCTCGTCCCGGAGGAGCAGGTGTACGAGGCCCGCATCCAGGCCGCCTCGGCCGGGCTTCCCGCCTCCACCCGCGGAGGGTACGGGCTGCTGGACGACATGGGCGTGACCTCCTCAGACTTCCAGCAGACAGCGACCTACAAGCGAGCCCTGGAAGGTGAGCTGGCCAGCACTGTCGAAGGCTTCAGCTCCGTGCAGACGGCAGCGGTGATTCTCTCCCTTCCCGAGGAGACCGTGTTCTCCGACGCTCAGCAGGACGCCACAGCATCCATCTTCATGGATCCGGCTCCCGGCACTGTGATCACCGACAACCAGGTGCAGTCGGTCATCCAGCTGGTCTCCGGCGCCGTGGACGGCCTGCAGCCGCAGAACGTGGCCGTGGTGGACGCCGACGGCGGCATGCTCGCCGCCGTGGGGGACAGCCCCTCCGGATCCGGCGCGGGGGCAGCGGCCGAATATGAGGAGCGCGTGGCCGAATCGGTGCAGGCCATGCTGGACACCGTCGTCGGCCGCGGGAACTCCACCGTCGCGGTGACCGCAGATGTGAACCCGGAGTCGGCCGAGCGCCTCGAGGAGACCTTCGAGGCTCCCGACGAGGTCCCTGCCCTGCGCGAGTCCTCCTCCTCGGAGAACTACACCGGAACCGGCGGGGGCGCGGCCGGCGTCCTCGGCCCGGACAACATCGCCGTCCCCGGAGGCGGTGACGGCGAAGGCACCTACACCGCGGAGACCGAGGAGCTCGAGAACGCCATCAACAAGGTCACCGAGACCACCACGGTCCCGGCCGGCGCGCTGAACAGCCAGTCGATCTCCGTGGCCGTGGACGAGGGCGCCGCCGCCGGACTGGACATGCCGGTCCTCACCGCGATGGTCACCGACGCCGCGGGCCTCAGCGATGAGCGGGGGGACGCGCTGAACGTCTCCATCGTCCCGTTCTCCACCGCTGACGCCGAGGCGGCGGAGGAGGCTCTCGCCGAGGCCGAGGCGCAGGCTGCCGCGGAGGCCGAGCGGGAGCAGTTCCAGCAGATCCTCACCAGCGCGATCATCGCAGGGGTGCTTCTGCTTCTGCTGCTCGCCGCCCTGCTGATCCTCCGTCGGAGGAAGAAGCAGGAGGCCGAGGAGCTTGAGGACCTCGGAGAGTCCTATCCCTATGAGGCCCTCGGGGCTCCGCCGGCTGCCGCCGCAGAGCAGCCTGGAGCCATCCCGCCGCCGCCGGCAGGGGCAGCTGCCCTGCCGCCCTCGGACCACGGCCCCGCCGGAGACGACGGCGGCGCGGCAGATCCCGGCGACGAGGAGTCCGTGCAGCGCCGTGCCGAGCTCAACGCCCTGGCTGCCCAGGATCCTGAACGGATGGCCGAGCACCTCCGGGCCCTGATGGACGAGGAGGCGGCCAAGGCATGAGTCAGGCTCCTGTCACGCTCACCGGCACCCAGAAGGTCGCCCTGGTGCTGATGCAGATGGACCGTCAGCAGGCCTCTGAGGTGCTGCGTCACTTCAGTGAGCTGGAGTCGGACGAGATCATCGCTGAGATCGTCCGTCTGCGCAGGGTGGACAGGCCCACCATCGAGAAGGTCCTGGCCGAGGTCCACCGCGCGATCCGGTCAGGGGCCCCTGCGGCCCGCGGCGGCAAGGACTTCGCCGCCTCCCTGCTGCAGGACACCTTCGGCGCGGAGCAGGCCGACGTCGTCATGGGACGGCTCGCCTCATCCATGGCCGGCAAGTCCTTCGAGTTCCTCGAATCCGTGGACCCCCAGCAGGTTGCTGTGCTCCTCTATGAGGAGCTCCCGCAGACCGTCGCACTGGTGCTCGCTCACCTGAAGCCTGACGTGGCTTCCGTGGTCCTCTCCGGGGTGGACGCCTCCCGCCGCACTGATGTGGCGACCTGCCTCGCCACCATGGGGCCGCCGTCGCCGGACGCCGTCCGGGTGGTCTCCGAGGTGCTGAAGTCGCGCATGGGAGCGTCCGCGGCGCCCAGCGAGCCGGCCGCCGCCGTCGGGGGAGTGCAGCCGCTGGTCGACATCATCAACCGCTCCTCGGTCACCGTGGAGAAGGAGTTGCTCGAGCAGCTGGCCGACCGGGACGAGCAGCTGGCCGAGGAGGTCCGGGCCCGCATGCTGACCTTCGCCGACCTCGTGAGGTTCGACCGGCGCGACGTGCAGCAGATCATGCGCGGCATCGACCCTCCTGTGCTCGCCCTGGCGCTCAAGGGCGCCCCGGAGCAGGTGGAGAAGGTCATCCGCGACAACGTCTCCGAGCGCACCAAGGGGATTCTCGACTCGGAGATGGAGACCCTCGGCGCGGTACGCATGTCCCAGGTGGAGGAGGCGCGCGCCGATGTCGTCCGCCAGATCCGCGAGCTGGAGAACGCAGGCACCATCACTGTGCAGCGGCTCGAGGAGGAGGATGCCCTTGTCCGCTGAGCAGGCCGCCCTGACCCCGCTGAGCTTTGCCACCCTCGGCGGTGCCGTCGTGGACACCCAAGACATCGAGGCGGAGCGTGCCCGCGCTCGCACCCAGGGCTACTCGGCCGGATACGCCGCCGGTGCGAGGGTGGCCGCGGAGCAGGCCCGTGCCCAGCAGGCCGAGCACGCCCGCAGGCTGCAGGCCCAGCGGGAGCAGGCCCAGGCAGAGCACGATGCCGAGCTCGCCGCACTGACCAACGCCGCCGACGCGCTCGCCTCCCGCACCCTCGAGGCGGTGCAGGCGGTGGACCGCTCCCTGACAGCGGCAGCCCTGGAGCTCGCCGAGGCGATCCTCGGCGCCGAGCTGAAGGACGGCCGCCACTGCGCGGAGTCCGCCCTGCGCCGCGTGCTGGAGAACACCGAGCCGGAGGACGTCCGGGCGGTGCGGATGAACCCCCGTGAGGCGCGGCTCATCGCCGAGCAGGCCCAGCAGGCAGGAGTCCGGGCCGCCGCTGACCCCGCGCTGGCACCCGGGGATGCTGTCGCCGACCTCGCCGAAGGGTTCCTCGACGCCAGGATCAGCACCGCCCTGCAGCGGTGCCGGGAGGCACTCGCCTCTCCGGGCGGGTCCTCCGCCCAGCCGGAGGCTGCCGCATGATCGCTGCACCCGCCGCCCCATACACTCCCGCGAGGCTCGACGCTCTGGTCCAGGCCGCCCGGCCGGCCCCGGCCGGAGAGGTCACCCGGATCCTCGGCCTGGGCGTGGAGGTCGGCGGGCTGAGGCCCAGCCGCAGCAGGCGGGCCGCCGCCTCGGGGGCCGCGGCCCGGCTGAGCATGGGAGTCTCCGTGCCGGTGGGAACCGTGGTCGAGATCGGGGTCGGGCGAACACCTGCCGAGGTGGTCGCCGCAGAGGGGGAGAGGCTGCGCTGCATGCCCCTGGCCCCCTTGGGCGGTGTCGCCGTCGGCGACGAGGTCCACGTCTCTGAGAAGCCGTCCCTCATCCCCGCCGGGCCCGGTCTGATCGGCCGGGTGATCGACGGTCTCGGGCGCCCGCTCGACGCTGAGGGGCTGGGCGTCTCCACCCGTCCCCTCGGGGAGCACGAGCTGGTGGGGCTGGACCAGGCCCCGCCGAACCCGATGCGGCGGCGCCGCATCGCCGAGCAGCTGCAGCTGGGCATCCGCAGCCTGGACACGATGACCTCAGTGGGCCGCGGCCAGCGCATGGGCCTCTTCGCCGGCTCCGGGGTGGGCAAATCCTCCCTGCTCTCCATGGCGGCCCGCGGCACGGAGGCGCAGATCAACGTGATCGCCCTGATCGGCGAGCGCGGCCGTGAGGTGCGCGAGTTCCTCGAGGATGATCTCGGCGCCGAGGGGCTGGCCCGGTCCATCGTGGTGGTGGCCACCTCGGACGAGCCTTCGCAGATGCGGCTGCGTGCGGCGTTCGCCGCGACCCGGATCGCTGAGTGGTTCCGCGCGGCGGGCCAGGATGTGCTGCTGATGATGGACTCGCTCTCCCGGGCGGCGATGGCCCAGCGGGAGATCGGCCTCTCGGTGGGGGAGTCTCCGGCGACCCGCGGGTACCCGCCGAGCACCTTCTCCCTGCTGGCCCGACTGCTGGAACGGGCGGGAACCGACGAGGCCGGCTCCATCACCGGCATCTACACGGTGCTGGTGGACGGCGATGACCACAACGAGCCGGTGGCCGACGCCGCCCGCTCCTTCCTCGACGGGCACGTGGTCCTGGACCGCAGGCTTGCCGTGGCCGGGCACTATCCGCCGGTGGACGTGCTCGGCTCCGTCTCCCGGTTGGCCTCCCGGGTGATCAGCTCGGAGCAGAAGGCCGCCGCGGCGAGTCTGCGCAAGGTGCTCTCGGCGCGCCGCGGGGCGCAGGACCTGCTGGATGTGGGCGCCTACCAGCGCGGCGCCCAGCCTCTGGTGGACACTGCGGTGGACCATGCCGAGGCCATCGACGGCTTCCTGCAGCAGGAGCTGGAGGAGAGGGCCTCGGCCGCTGATTCCTGGGTGCGGCTGTCCCGGCTGGTGGGCCGATGGGGGGCTGAGGGCTGATGGCACGCATGTTTCCGCTCTCCGGACTTCTGCGGGTCCGCAGCCTGCGCGAGGCCGACGCCGCGGGGCGGCTCTTCGAGGCCAATGAGAAGGTCCGGCGCACCAACCAGCGGCTGGAGAAGTTCCGCCAGCAGTCCGCGCAGCACGAGCTGCCCTCCGGGCCGCCGGAGTCGATGCTGGCAGTCGCCGCCTCCCGGGCCTCTGCCCGCAGCATGCTCGACGAGCTCTACGCCTACGCCGAGCAGGTCCGTGATGAGCAGCACGAGGCGGAGTCCGAGTATGCCCAGGCGAGACGGGGGCTGAAGGTCGTGGAGAAGCTGCAGGCCAGGCATGACCAGCAGGCTGCCTATGAGCAGCTCGCCGCCGAGCAGGCCGTGCTTGACGAGGCCGCCCAGAGGCTGGCGCGCACCGACGAGGAAGGAACACGATGACCTTCACCTCAGCGATGGGCCGCATCGGCCAGATCGAGAGCACCATCGGCGGGTTCCACCCCCAGCCGCAGGCCGGCTCCGCCCAGCCGGCCCAGGGCTCGTCCTCGTCCAGCGGCGGCAGCGGCCTGGCGGAGGGTTTCGCCCGTGCCTCCGGCAGCGGCCCCCAGCCCACCGCCGGAGCCGCCGGCTCGGGAACGGACTTCGAGGCGCTGATGCGTGTGCTCAGCTTCGCCGAGGACCTCGCCTCCGAGCAGCGCAGCCCCGGGTCCGCGGGCTCGTCCCCCTCGGCGAGCGGCGCAGCTGCGGCATCGTCGTCCTCCGGAGTGACCGCGGCGGCAGGCAGCAGATCCTCCGGAGGGGTCACCGGCAATGACGTGCTCGCCGCCGCTCAGCAGCACCACGGGGTCCCGTACCGGTGGGGCGGCACGAGTCCGAGCAGCGGGCTGGACTGCTCCGGGCTGGTGCAGATCGTGATGGGCGAGCTGGGCATCAGCGTGCCCCGGGTCGCCGCCGACCAGGCGCGGCAGGGCCGCGAGGTCGCCTCCCTCTCAGAGGCCGAGCCGGGTGACCTGATCGTGACCCGCAACGGCGGGCACATCGGCGTCTACGCTGGCGACGGCGAATGGACGCACTCGCCCCGCCCCGGCCGCAGCGTGGTCACCGAGCCGATCAGCGGAAACATCATGACCATCCGCCGCCTGGCGGACTCCCCCTCCGAAGCCGCGGCCTCAGCGGCCGCGCAGGCCGCCTCGGCTGACCGCAGCAGCTTCGAATCCCAGATGTCAGGAGCCGGCGCATGAGCACACTGCTGAACCTTCTCGCGGCGGCCCCCGCGGACCCGGGCGCTGCCGTCAAGGCCGCCGCCCGCACTCGTGGGGACGCTGAGGCGTTCTCCCGGCTGCTCGGCGCCGTCTCTGGAGATGACAGCGCTGAGGACCGCGAGGGCGAAGGCAGCCCGAAGCAGGCGCTCGCCGCTCTGCTGAAGGACGCCGCGGCCGCCGAGGACGAGCACCACGGGGCCGGCGCGGAGACCGAGGGGCTGCGCCGTGCGTTCCTCGCAGCCCTGCATGCCGGACCTCGCAGCGGCTTCGCTGTGCTGGAGACCGAGGAGACGTCCACGGTCCTCGTCGCAGAGCCTGAGGCCCTCGAAGCACTCGCCGAAGAGATTCCCGAGGCGCCGGCTGATGAGGACGAAGAGACGCCCGAGGCCGAGAGCGAGGACGCTCTGCAGGCCGATCCTGACGCTGACCCGCTGGTGTCAGACACCCAGGAGGGAGAACAGTCGCCGGCTCTGCCGACGAGCAGCGGCTCGCAGGAGCAGCAGGCCGACGACGCCGCTGAAGCAGGTTCCGGCGTCCCGGAGGCTGAGGGGGCTGACGAGGTCCCGGGGGCTGAAGCAGCTGATGACGCTGAGCAGGCAGACGGGGCCGAGGAGACAGCCGCCCTCGAGACGAGCCCGGCGCGCACTGACAGGCCCCCGCACGCCGCGGCGGCCGATGATGAGCCCTCCCCTGAGGGCATGCCTTCCGCGGAGGAGCCCGCCGTCGCCGAGGATGGTCAGACCGCAGAGGATCCGTCGGTGCAGACCGCAGAAGCCCCGGCGGCCAAGAATGGCCAGCCTGAGGAGGGGGACCTCCGTCCGGCAGACCGGCGCCCTGAGTCGCCCCGGCCGGGCGATGCTCAGAGCTCCTCCGCTCCGCCGTCCTCAGCTCAGCCCGGCAGCCAGCAGACCGGTGCCGCATCGTCTGCGCCGACCCAGCAGGTCAGCGGCGCGGACGCCGCTCCGGCGCTCGCCCCGCAGGCGCAGGGCACCCCCGCCGCGCACGCAGCCGGCTCGGCAGGCGCCTCCTCGCAGCCGGTGCCCCAGCCGCTGAACGCCCAGCTCAGCACACCGGTCTCCCAGGCAGCCTCCCAGCTGGTCAGCACCGGGGCGGGCGAGCGGACCATGACCATCCGCGTCGCGCCGGAGAGCCTCGGGCCGGTCACCGTCCGTGCGCATATGACGAGCGAGGGGCTCCGGATTGAGCTCTTCGCCCCGCACGAGCAGGGCCGTGAGGCGCTGCGCGGCATCGTCGCGGACCTGCGCCGCGATCTCGCAGGCATGGGCGTCAGCACCGGGGCCTCCCAGGTGAGCATCTCCGACCAGGAGGCCCCCGCGCCGTCGGGCTCCTCCCAGCAGGGCCAGCAGCAGCGCAGCGCGGATCAGCAGCTGATGGACGCCCAGGCCCAGGACCGCGAACAGCTGAGCCGCCGTCCGGGCGATGACGCCCCCGCCGCGCCGGAGGAGGCGCTCGCCGAGCCTGAGCCTGAGGCGGCTCCCCTGCCGCTCGAACCAGACCCCTCGGGCCCGCGGGCCCAGCACATCCCCGGCAGCCTGGACCTGATGGTCTGAGAGAAGGAGAGAAACATGCCAGACGCTATTGCTCCCTCCGTACCCCCGGGCATCGACCCGGGGCTGATCAGCGACGCCATCAGCACCGGGCCCAGCCCGTCCCCCCAGCCGCGCGAGCTGCGCCAGGAGATGGACGGTGAGGTGTTCATGCACCTGCTGGTCACCCAGCTCGCCAACCAGGACCCGTCCTCGCCGATGGACACCAACGACATGATCGCCCAGACCACCCAGCTGGCCTCCATGGAGCAGCTCACCCAGATGGGCTCCATGATGAGCGGCATGGCGGAGGCCCAGCAGCAGCTGCTCTCCATGGACCAGCGGGCCGCGGCCGCCGGACTGATCGGCCAGATCGCCACCACCGAGGAGGGCCCCGACGGCGAGGAGCCGACCACGGGAGTGGTCACCGGGGTCTCCTTCGACGGAGAGGAGCCCATGGTCGCCATCGACGGCGAGCCCGTGCCGTACTCCAGCATCGCCGCCGTCGCCGCACCCATCAGCGAGGAGGACTAGACACCCGCCTTGACCTCCTCCCGCACAGACCACCGCGCAGCCCGCAGGGCGCTGACACCCGTTTTGAAAGGTTGAACCAATGCTTCGCTCCATGAACTCCGGCATCTCCGGCCTCCGCTCCCACCAGACCATGCTGGACGTGACCGGCAACAACATCTCCAACGTCAACACCACCGGCTACAAGGGCCAGTCCACCCAGTTCCAGGACACCCTCAGCCAGATCACCCAGGGCGCAGCCGCGGGCGGCGCCGGCGCCGGCGGCCAGAACCCCGCCCAGATCGGCCTCGGCGTGCAGGTGGCCGGCACCAGCACCAACTTCACCCAGGGCGCGAGCCAGCGCACCGACGTCGCCACCGACATGATGATCTCCGGCGACGGCTTCTTCGTCCTCAACAAGGGCGGCGAGCAGATCCTCACCCGCGCCGGCTCGTTCAGCTTCGACTCCCAGGGACGCCTGACCAGCCCCGACGGCGGAATCGTGCAGGGCCGAATGGGCGTCGACGGCGAGGTTCCGGCCGGCGGTGCTCTGCAGGACATCACGCTGCCCCCGAACATGACGGTGGGCGGCACCGCCACCACGGCCGCCGAGGTGGAGGGCAACCTCCCCTCCGACGCGGAGGCGGGGGAGACCCGGACCCTGGACCGTGAGGTCTTCACCGAGGACGGCACCAGCGAGAACCTCACCCTCACCTTCACCCGCACCGCAGGCGGCTGGGACGTCGCGGGCTCCGTGGGCGGCGCCACCGCCGCCGGAAGCCTGGACGGCGGTCTGAGCGTGGGGGGCATCGACGTGGACCTCACAGGCGTGACCACCTACGCCGGGGTGGACAGCGTCTCCATCGCCTCCCAGAACGGCTCAGGCGCCGGTGTGCTGCAGTCCTACACGATGGGGCCGGACGGTACCCTCACCGGCCAGTTCTCCAACGGCGCCTCGGTCGACATCGCCCAGGTGGTGCTCGGCCAGGTGGACAACCCTGAAGGCCTGGAGAAGGTCGGAAGCTCCGGCTACACGGTCACCGCCAACTCCGGCGGCATCAACTTCGTCCAGCCCGGCGCCGGCGGTGCGGGATCCCTGGTGGGCGGGGCCCTGGAGATGTCCAACGTGGACCTCTCCCAGGAGTTCACCAACCTGATCGTCGCCCAGCGCGGATTCCAGGCCAACGCCCGAATCATCACCACCTCGGACGAGGTCCTGCAGGAGCTGGCCAACATCAAACGATGACGGCACGCCTCGGGCGCTAACCGCGAGCACTGACCGGGCCGACAGTGGGACCTGAAAGGGGACCCTGAACATGATCGTCGTGACCCGGCTCAACCAGAGCCGCTTTGCGGTCAACCCAGACCTCATCGAACGCATCGAGGAGCACCCGGACACGGTGCTTCTGATGGTCAACGGTGAGCGCTATGTGGTGACCGAGCCCATGAGAGAGGTGATCCGCCTGATCGTTGAGCATCGCGCAGCGGTGGTCGCTTCGGCGGCGGCCGCCTCGGCCGACGCCGGGTCCGAGGGGGACTCCTGATGGACCCGGCAACCATCATCGGCATCATCATCGCCTTCGCGGCGATGTTCGCCATGCTCATCATGGAGGGCGCCAGCCCCTTCTCCATCCTGCTGCCGGCCCCCATGATCTTCGTGTTCGGAGCGACCATCGCCGTGGCGGTGGCCTCCGGCACCATCAAGGACCTGGGCGTGTGCATCAGAGGCATCCCCAAAGCCCTGCTGGGCAAGAAGCCCAAGGTGGCGGAGCGGATCGACAAGCTGGTGGAGCTGGCCGGCGTTGCCCGCGCCGAGGGATTCCTCGCCCTGGAGTCCCACGCTCAGGGGGAGGAGGACCCCTATTTCGCCGCCGGGCTGCAGTCCCTGGCCGACGGCGTGGACGGCGAAGCGCTGCGCCAGCAGCTCGAGGACGATATCGACACCAAGGCAGCCGCAGACCGGGTCCCGGCCAAGTTCTACACCACCATGGGCGCCTACGCGCCCACCATCGGGGTCATCGGGACTGTGGTCGCCCTGACCCAGGCGCTGGAGAACCTCACCGAGCCGGAGCGGCTGGGCTCGATGATCGCTGCAGCCTTCGTCGCAACCCTGTGGGGGCTGGTCTCCTCCAACCTGATGTGGCTGCCCATCGGGGCACGGCTGGGCCGGCTCTCCGAGCTGGAGCAGCAGGAGATGAATGTGACTATGGAGGGGCTGCTGGCCATCCAGGAGGGCAGTCAGCCCATGCTGCTGCAGGAGCGGCTCTCCTCCATGGTTCCCAGCAGCGAGCTGGCCTCCAAGGGCGGCGAGAAGGCCGAGGAGCCGGCTCCGGAGGGTGAGCCTGCCTGATGGCCGGGGAGGGCAGCGCCATCCGCAGCGGCAGCCCCCGCCGGGCCCGGTCGCGTCGCAGAAGCGAGGAGGTCCGGGACAACCCGGACCGGTGGATGGCCTCCTACATGGACGTGGTCACGGTGCTGATGTGCCTGTTCATCGTCCTGTACGCGATGTCCACCGTGGACGAGGATCGCTATGAGGCGCTGCGGCTCTCCCTGGCCACCGGGTTCGGCCGGGACGAGTCGGAGCTGGTGGAGGACACCGGGCTGCTGATCTCCGAGGAGTTCGCCGGGGACGAGGACCTGACGATCTTCGAGGAGGACGAGGACGCCGAAGAGCTTGAGGACGAACTGGTCATCGCCCAGCAGGAGTACGACGACCTCATGGAGCTCAAGCAGCAGCTGCGCCTCCGGCTGGAGGAGGCCGGGCACGAGGAGAGCGTGGACTTCACCCTGGACGAGCAGGGCCTGCACGTGCACCTGGTGGGCGCGGAGACGTTCTTCGATCCCTACGAGTCGACTCTCAGCGAGGAGGGGGTGGACATCATGGGGATCGTCGCCCCGGTGATAGCTCCCACGGACCGGTTCTTCGAGGTGGGCGGGCACGCCGATGAGCGGCAGCCGCTGCACACCTACCCGACCAACTGGGAGCTCTCCTCGGCCCGCGCCACCTCGGCCCTGCGGCAGCTGGTGGAGGAGGGCGACGTGGACCCGGCCCGGATCGTCTCCGTGGGGTACGGGCACGAGCATCCGATGAGTGAGGAGCTGTGGCGCAACCGCCGAGTGGATGTGAGCATCCTCTCCGACCAGCCGGACCAGGTGCGTGAGCTGCTGCCGGAGATCCGTGACGCCGCACAGGCGGGGGAGGAGCTGTCCCTTGAAGCCCTGCTGGAGGCCTCAGACTGATCCGGCCGCACGCTAACGGGGGGTGCGGGCCCGCCGATGGTAGGCCTTGTGACCCATACGCTCAGTGAGAAGACCGGTGCTGTGCGCAGTCCGCAGGAGGTCGCGGCGGGCCGTCCGCCGATGCTGTACGACTTCCGGCGTCCCACCACGCTGACTCGTGAGCACGCCCGGACGCTCGAGCTGGCCTTTGAGACCTTCGCCCGGCAGTGGGGCACCCAGCTGACCGCCCGGGTCCGGGTGCTCTCCTCGGTCACCCACCAGTCGGTGGATATGAAGACCTATGACGAGTACGTGGCTTCTCTGCCCCCGACCACCACGATGGTTCTCTGCGGCATCGAGGGGTCCGAGCCCAGCGGGGTGCTCCAGTTTCCCGCCGCCGGCGCGCTGAACTGGGTCTCCCACATCCTCGGGTCCCCGGGCACCTATCAGGCCGAGGAGCGGAAGTTCACCCGGATCGAGCAGACGCTGGTGCGCAGCTTGGTCTCCGAGACGCTCGAGGACCTGCATTATTCGTTGGGCGGACTGCTGCACGCTGAGATCGGCCTGGACACCATTCACTACAACGCTCAGTTCGCCCAGGCAGCCGCGAAGTCGGAGGTCATGGTGACCGCCGAGTTCAGCGTGCAGGTGGGGGGCCACACCGTCCAAGCCTCCCTGGCGCTGCCGGCTGCGGCGGTGGTGCCGCAGCTGGGCGAGGTATCCCAGGCGGAGCCCGCCGAGCACGCCCGAACACATATGGGAGGGCACCTGGTCCACGTGCCGATGGAGCTCGCCCTGGCCCTGGGGGAGACCCCGGTGACCCCGGACCAGATCCTGAACCTGATGGAGGGGGATGTCCTCCGCCTGAAGCATCCGGCCCACCGGCCCCTGCACCTGACTGCGGACGGCCAGCGAGTGGGCACCGCGGCCGCAGGCAAGCAGTCGGGCCGCATCGCCGCCGTCGTCGCCTCCCGAGAAGAAAGCTGAGCACCCCATGCCGAAGTCTGCTGCCCTGAACGACTCCGCGGCCGCCCTGGCCGCAGCGCTGCCGGTGACCTCCGCGGTCAGCGCTGAGCCCGCGGAGGGTCCTCGCGATTCCGCTGAGCTGACCGGGGCCGGCTCCGTGGCGCTCACCACCCTGGTGGGGGAGGCCTCCGCTGACATGGCGGTGCACCTGGACCCTTCGGTTCTCGGCGGCTCCGAGCAGCTGGACCCCAATGTGGTGTCCCTCGACGACGTGCTCCGGCCTGCGTTCGAGGCTGCCTCCAGCGCCCTGGGGACCGGGGTGCTCTCCGCAGCCGATCCCTCCACCGCCCGCACCCTGCTGCAGGACGACGCCGCCCGGCTCTACGTGCTGGAGACCGGCGGCAGCGCTGTGGGCTGGTACGCGGTCCGCCTGAGGGATGCTGACGACTCCGGCGCTGCTGGGGGCAGCGGAGCTGGGGCTCCCGCCCCGAACCAGAACGGGCTGAAAGCCTCCGAGGGCGGCGGAACCGGCGACGTGGCCTCCCGCCTCTCCCGTCTGCACAACGTCCACATGGGCCTGACCGTGGAGATCGGACGCACCCGGGTCTCCGTGCGGGAGGCCCTGGACCTGGAGCCCGGCGCGGTCATCGAGCTGGACCGCAACGCAGGCGCACCAGCCGATGTGCGCCTGAACGGGCGCCTGATCGCCCAGGGCGAAGTGGTGGTGATGGACCAGGACTACGGCGTGCGGATCACCCGGATCCTGGATGCTGCGGAGGGCGCTGCCTGAAGTGGATGAGCTGTTCCTGTTCCTGCGCGTCGCGGTCGCCCTGGCGGCCGTCCTCGGCCTGATCTGGTTCGTGGGCCGACGGTTCTACCGCAGCGGGGGCGGGACGGGCCAGCGCCGGCTGATCAGAGTGGTCGACCGGCAGGGCCTTGCCGCCAAGGCCGCCGTCGCCGTGGTGGACGTGGACGGCACCCGGTACGTGCTGGGCCTCTCGGAGCAGTCGGTCAGCCTGCTCGACAGCTATGCCGCAGCTGATGCCGCCGAGGAGGCCGAGGCCTCCGAGCCGGAGCAGCTGCCGGAAGCTGATTTCGAGGCGGAGCTCGCCCAGGCGAACCCCCACACCTCCCATGAGCTCGTGCCGGTCAGCAGCCCCCAGCCGCCAACCCAGACGGGTGCTGGCTCCCGGCTGCACGGCACGATCTTCGCGCCGAGCACCTGGCGGCAGGCGGCTGAGGCGATCCGGCGGGGAAGGCAGCAGTGACTCTCGAAGCCCTGCCCGTCAGCGTGGTGCTCCCCGGGCACCAGCTGCCCCTGGCCGTCTCGATCGAGATCAACGGACCAGACGGCGAGCCGAACTCTGCGGTGATGATGCTCATCGCCGTCACCCTGCTCTCGGTGGCGCCGGCCCTGCTGCTGATGATGAGCAGCTTCACCAAGATCTTCGTGGTCCTCGCCCTGACCCGCAACGCGCTCTCCACCCCGATGATCCCGCCGAACCAGGTCCTCGCCGGGTTGGCGCTGTTCCTCTCGATGTTCATCATGGCCCCGGTCCTCACCGAGATCAACGAGCTGGCGGTCGGCCCCTACACCGACGGCGACATCACCTTCCAGGAGGCCCTGGAGGAGGGATCCGAGCCGCTGCGCGGGTTCATGGTCGCCTTCACCCGGGAGGAGGACATCGCCCTGATGCACCGGGCCGCGGAGATGGACAACCCCACCAGCCCCGAGGACGTCCCGCTGACCACCCTGATCCCTGCCTTTATGCTCTCCGAGCTGCGGGCCGCGTTCATCATCGGCTTCGTCATCTTCATCCCGTTCCTGATCATCGACCTGGTGGTCGCCTCCGCCCTGATGTCCATGGGCATGATGATGCTGCCCCCGGTCATGATCTCCCTGCCCTTCAAGATCCTGCTCTTCGTCCTGGTGGACGGCTGGGGCCTGATCGTCACCGCACTCGTCGGAAGCTACAACTAGGACACCCCATGGACACCAATGCTGTGCTGGACATCGGCCTCGCCGGACTCGTGACCGCCGCCACCGTGGCTGCGCCCCTGCTGCTGACCTCCCTGCTCGTCGGCTTCGCCATCAGCCTCTTCCAGTCGATGACCCAGATCCAGGAGGTCACCCTCACCTTTGTGCCCAAGGCGCTCGCCGTGGGGCTGGCGCTGCTGGTCTCGGGGCACTGGATGATCACCGAGCTGGTGGAGTTCACCCACCTGCTCTTCGACCGGCTTCCCTCCCTGCTGGAGATCTGAGGGGAGCTGAGCACGCCGGATGGAGATTGAGCTGCCGCTGCACTGGATGGAGGCCGCACTGCTGGTCGCGGTGCGCATCACCGCGTTCATCGTCATCGCGCCCCCGTTCAGCCACGGCAGCATCCCCATGCGCATCCGCGGGGCGATGGGCTTCACCCTCGCCCTGGCGGTTGCGCCCCGGGCCGTTGAGGCCTACGAGCCGCTGGGCACCTGGGAGTATGTGGCCGCGCTGGTCCAGGAGCTGGTCTCCGGCGCGGCCCTGGGATTCCTGGTCTACCTGATGTTCGCGGCGGTGCAGACAGCCGGCGGGTTCATCGACCTGATGGGCGGCTTCTCCCTGGGGATGATGTTCGACCCCGCCACCGGCGTCAACGGCGCCCAGTTCTCCCAGCTGTTCTACTTCGCGGCCCTGGCCCTGATGGTCTCCTCGGAGGCATACCTGGTGGTGATGGCGGGGATGTTCCGCTCCTTCGACGCGCTGCCCCTGGGCGCGGCGATCAGCACCTCCGCTCTGGGGGAGAGCCTGGCCTCCGGCGTCGGACAGATGTTCCTCTCCGCCCTGGAGATCGCCGGGCCCCTGCTGCTGGTGCTTTTCCTGGCCGACGCCGGGCTGGGCCTGCTCACCCGCGTGGCGCCGGCCCTGAACGTGCTGACCATCGGCTTCCCGCTGAAGATCTTCCTGACCATCGCCCTGGCCGGGACCGTGTTCGTGGTGCTGCCCGCGGCGGTCAACAGCCTCGTGGGGCAGGGCATCGAGCTTTTCCGGGGGGTGATCTAGGTGAGCGAGCCGGCCGGCGAGCGGACGGAGAAGGCCACCCCCAAGCGGCAGAAGGAGAACCGTGAGAAGGGGCGTCTCTCCCGCTCCCAGGATCTGACCGCCTGGGTGGGGATCGGTGCTGCGACGGCGATGATGCCGGTTGTCCTCTTCGCCGCCTGGGACGCCGGGCAGGAGCAGCTGGGCGCGGTGCGGCAGATCAGCCGCAGCCCCGAGCCGGAGGCCGCCCTGGCGCTGCTGGCAGAGGGGATGAGCTCCATCCTGGGCGTGCTGTGGCCGCTGATGCTCGCCACTCTCATGGGGGTCTTCGCCGCGGCGGCGCTGCAGGGCGGTGTGCACTTCCGGAAGTTCAAGCTGAAGACGGAGCACCTGCAGCCGGTGAACGGGCTGAAGAAGGTATTCGGGGTCCAGGCGGTCTGGCAGGGCGTCAAAGCGCTGCTGAAGACCCTGGCGGTGGGGCTGATGATCTTCGCGGTGGTGCAGATGCTGGTGCCCCAGCTTCTCACCGCCGGATCCATGCCGCTGTCCTCCCTGCTTTCCTCGGCCGGGACCGGGGTGATGATGCTGCTGGGCGCCTCGATCCTCGCCGGGGTCGCGCTTGCGGTCATCGACATCGTCGTGGTGCAGAAGCGGAACCAGAAGCACACCATGATGACCCGGCAGGAGGTCAAGGATGAGACCAAGCGCACCGACGGGGACCCGCTGATCAAGCAGCAGCGCCGCTCCCGGCAGATGGACATCAGCCGCAACCGGATGATCGCGGCGGTGGCTGATGCGGACGTCGTCGTCGCCAACCCGACCCACGTGGCGGTGGCGCTGAAGTACAAGCAGGGGGAGTCGGCCCCGAAGGTGGTGGCCAAGGGAGCTGACCTGCTGGCTGCCCGCATCCGTGAGGAGGCTGCCGTCCAGGACGTGCCGATCGTCAGGGACGTGCCGCTGGCCCGGGCCCTGCACACCGAATGCAGGCTCGGACAGGAGGTTCCGGTGGAGCACTTCACCGCTGTGGCCAGGGTGCTGGCCTTTGTGACGGCGCTGAAGCGCCGCGGATCGGCGGCCGGGGTGCACACGGTGCCGGAGCGCACGTCAGGGGGTGTGCTGTGAAGCTGAGCGCGTTCCCCAAGCTCGCGGTGCCGTTGGGCGTGGTGCTCATCGCCATGCTGCTGGTGGTTCCCATTCCGGCCCAGGTGCTGGATGTGCTGATCGTCATCAACATCATCGGCGCGATCCTGGTGCTGATGACCACGATGTTCGCCAGGAAGCCCCTGGACTTCTCCGTGTTCCCCTCGCTGCTGCTGGTGATGACGCTGCTGCGCCTGGGGATCAACGTGGCCTCCACCCGGCTCGTGCTCGGCAACGGGTACGCCGGGGAGGTGATCGGCGCCTTCGGGCAGATCACCGTCGGCGGGTCCCTGATTGTGGGGTTCGTGATCTTCCTGATCCTGGTGGTCATCCAGTTCGTGGTGGTCACCAAGGGCGCCGAGCGCGTGGCTGAGGTGGGAGCCCGCTTCACCCTGGATGCGATGCCGGGCAAGCAGATGGCGATCGACGCCGATCTCAACGCCGGGCTGATCACTGACAAGGAGGCCCGGCGTCGTCGTGAGGAGATTGCCGCGGAGGCTGACTTCTACGGTGCGATGGACGGCTCATCGAAGTTCGTGAAGGGCGATGCCATCGCCGGCATCGTCATCACCCTGCTCAACCTGGTGGGCGGCATCGCGATCGGCATGATGGTCAACCAGATGTCCGCCCAGGAGGCGCTGAACACCTACGCCCTGCTGACAGTGGGCGACGGTCTGGCCACCCAGATCCCAGCGCTGCTGATGGCGGTCTCCACGGGAATGATCGTCACCCGCGCCAACTCGGAGACGGACCTCGGCTCAACGGCGCACCAGCAGCTGACCCAGTCGCAGGCAGCGCTGCTGGTGGCCGGCATCGCCGCGATCGTCATCGGGCTGATCGCGGGGATGCCGGCCCTCCCCTTCTTCGCGGTGGGCGTCGCCCTGATCGCCGCAGCCTGGTGGATCCGCAGACAGTCGCTGAAGGAGGCCGCCGATGCCGAGCATGCCGCTGAGGCAGAGGCGGGCCGCGTCCCGGAGGAGACCACGGAGGATCTCATCGAGCAGATGAAGGTCCACAGCCTGGAGATCCAGCTGTCCCCGGACACGGTCGACATCGTCGGCGGGGGCGGGGACGACCTGCTGGCCCGGGTGAAGGCGCTGCGCAAGCGCCTTGCACTGGAGATGGGGATCCTCGTGCCGCCGGTGCGCACCCGTGACTCGGTGGAGCTGCCGCCCTCCGGGTACGCGATCCGTCTGGCCGGTGTGGAGGCCGGGCGCGGCACAGTTCCGCGCGGAAAGATCCTGGCCCTGGGCGACAACCTGGACGGGCTGCCGGGCGAGTCCCTGCTCGAACCGGTGTTCGGCCTGCAGGGCAAGTGGGTTCCGGCCGAGCTGCGGCACAATGCGGAGCTGACCGGTGCGATGACGATCGACCGCACCTCCGTGGTCGTCACGCATCTCTCCACCCTGATCCAGCGGCATGCCTGGCGTCTGATCACCCGCGAGGACGTCCGGGTGCTGACCGATGCGCTGAAGGAGACCAACCCGGCCGCCGTGGAGGAGCTCACCCCGCAGCCGCTGTCCCTGGCGGAGATCCAGCGGGTGCTGCAGGGGCTGCTGGAGGAGCAGGTCAGCATCAACGACCTTCAGCGGATCTATGAGGCCCTGGCTCTGCAGGCGAAGTCCTCCGCCGAGCCGGAGAAGCTGGTGGAGGCGGCCCGCGCTGCTTTGGGACCGGCGATCGCGGACAAGTATGTGGAGGAGGGCCGGCTGCGTGTGATCATGCTGGACCCCACCTTGGAGCAGTCGATGCTGGAGGGGCTGCGCCCGGCCGAGGGCGGAAGCCAGATTGTGCTGGAGCCGGCAAGGATCGAGACGGTGCACGCCTCGGTGCGGGACACCGTGGCGAAGGTGGAGGCCCGGGGCCAGTCGGCGGTGCTGGTGTGCGCGCCGGCGCTGCGGCCTTCGGTGCGGCGTCTGGTGTCGCCGCAGGCGGGCGGAATTCCGGTGCTCTCCTACCAGGAGGCTTCGGCTGTTGGTGCCGATATTGAGACCGTAGGAGTGATCCGTGGAACCGAACAGATACCGTCTTAGGGGTCCGTCGCTGGCCCAGCTGGGTGCGCAGGCGGTGGAGAAGCATGGGCCCACTGCCCGGATCGTCTCATCGGAGCGGATCAGCGCGACCGGCGTGGGCCGGCTCCTCGGGCGCGCCTACTACGAGGCGGAGGTGGAGGTCGGCGGAGAGCCTGCCGAGGCCCCCGGACCTCTGGGGGAGGGACGCCTGCTGGAGCCCGGCTCCGGGTCCGCCGGTGAAGAGCCCGACGCACAGGCTGCGGCGGGTCAGGACGAGGTGGAGGACGTCGTCGACATCGCCCCGGAGATGATCGAGGCGGCGCAGGCTCAGACGCCGGCGACGCCCTCGGAGCGGCTGAAGGTGCGGGGGAGGCTGCCTGCTGGTGAGGCTGAGGACGAGGACTTCGGCCGGATGATGGATGACCTGTGGCGTGCTCTGAAGGACCCTGGCGCGGCGGCGCCGGCTCCTGCGGGGAAGGGCGCTGCCCCGATCCCGATGAGGGGCGCCGGGGCTCTGGTGGTGGTTGCTGGTTTGGGGGCCGACGCCTCGCTGGGGGTCCGGATTCTGGACGCGGGCCTGGATGCCCGGACGTGGGACCCTGGGCGGTTTGAGGGCCGACCCCTGCATGAGCTGCGCAGGGAGCTGCGACAGGTGCGCGCCCAGGCGGTGGCATACGGTGTGCCGGTGGTGGCGCCCGTGTCTTTGGAATTTCCCCGGAAGGGGGTGCGCAGCGGTGCAGCCGCGCCCGTGGTCGAGGAGGCGGACCAGATGTGGGCCGCAGTGGATGTCCGGCATAAGCCGGATGATGTGCGGATGTGGCTGGCGGTGCTGGCTGAGCACCGGGCGGTGGACGGGATCATCCTTCTCGGCACGGATCAGACACTCACTCCGGAGACGGGCCACCAGTTGGGAGTGCCGGTCTATCAGTCCTAAGACGTGCCGATTCGGACGCCGGACGGACAGAAGCGGCAGCGTCCCTGCGCGTCCTATGGGATGTCTGAGCAGACGCGCTGCGGATAGGGTGGTCTCATGCTGGTGCTGACGCGGAAGGTGGGGGAGCAGATCCTCATTGGGGATGAGATCACCGTGACGGTGCTGGATGTCCGCAAGGACGGCATCAAGATCGGCATCGATGCCCCCCGGCACATCCGGGTCCAGCGGCAGGAGATCGTCCTCGCCGTCGCGGATGAGAACCTTGAGTCCGCCAAGAGCAGCTCGAGCGCCGAAGCCGCCCTGAAGTCCCTCTTCGGCATCGCGCCTCGACGGGATGAGGGCTCAGGAGAGGACGGCGAGCCGGAGTCTTAGGCTAGTGCGGTCCCCGTCAGTGCGAGCAGGACCCACATCCCGTTGAATACGATATGTACGAGTACGGCCCCCCAGATCCGTCCTGTGAACAGGACGAGGAAGCCGCATGTCGTGCCTAGTAGGAAGAGGTACACCGGCTCGTCCCAACGGCTTATGCCGTTGACGGTGTGCATTGCCACGAAGGTGGCGCTGGAGGCGACGACGGCGAGGATCCCCGCCTCAAGGCCGCGCCGGGCGGTCCGGTAGACGGTGACGAGTACGACGCCGCGGAAGAGAAGTTCTTCGACGAGGGGGAGCATCAGCACGGGGCCGAGAAGTCCTGTCAGGAACCACAGGGCGCCGAGGTTTCCGTCGAGCGTGGGGTAGGCGGGGATCCCCCCGGGGCTGCCTGCCGCGACCTCGAGCCAGCCTTGAAAGACACGCAGGAGAAATCCTAGTGCAAGCCCCCAGAGGATGTCCGTCCACCGGAACCTGAAGAGCCCGCGGGGGCGCGAACGGGCTATAGCGACAGCAACTGGCGCTGCCATTCCCGCCCAGAGCACCAGAAAGGACACCATGGGCCCTGTGGGTGCGTCCAGGTAGGTCCGGGCGAGCACAGAGAGGACGACGGCCGCCCCCACGAAGAAGGCGGCGTAGGCGAGGACGGTCCGGTTCCAAGCGCGGGCGGTGGAGCTGCCGTCGAGCCAGGTGCGGGTGCTCCGTGCCTGGCGCTCCGTCGGGCGGAGTTCCTCTTCTGCGACAGGCAGAACCTGTTTCACACGATGTGACGTGAAAAGGTTCACCTCAGACTGAGGGTTATCGGTCTCGACGTCGCCGCTATTCTGGGACTCCACGCATGTAAATCTACCCGAGAGCGGCTGCCCTGGTTGTGGTTTTCGTCGCTGCAGGTTTTCAGGAGGCCCCCGGAATGATTCAGATCCTCACCGTCTGCACGGGTAATGTGTGCCGCTCGCCTTTGGCGGACGTCGTACTGCGAGGGCGCCTCGCGGACCTGGGGGCACAAGTTTCCAGTGCTGGCTCTGGGGCGCTGGTGGGGGATCCGCTGACTCCGCAGACGGCGGAGCTGGCCCTGTCCGCCGGCGCCCGGCCGGAGGATGTTGAGACCCACCGTGCCCGGCGCCTGACGGAGCGCATCGCAGCCGAGGCGGACCTTGTGCTGGCGATGACGCGTGATCACAGACGCGCTGCGGTGGAGCTGAGCCCGACTTTGCTGCGGCGGGCGTTCACGGTCCGTGAGTTTGGTCGTTTGGGGGAGGGCCTCTCCGAGGGGGAGATCGCTGAGTCTGCGGTGGGGTCTGACCCCCGGGGACGGCTCCGGGCTGCGCTGCGCATGCTGGCCAACCGCCGCGGTGTGGTCGGCCCGCCTGAGGATCTCGCGATGGATGATGTGGTGGATCCCTACCGTCAGAAGGACGCGGTGTATCAGCAGCAGGCCCGTCAGCTGCTGCCGGCCCTGGACCAGGTGGAGCGATTCGTCCGCGCAGCTGTGGGACCGTAGCGCGTCATGTGGGCCGAGGAGCGCGGTTGTCCCGAGTTCGTGTGGGAGGATGCTCTCTGAGCCTGGGCGTACACGCTCGTTGAGGGAAGAAAGGAACACGTGGAGCTTCGCGATTACCTTCAGATTCTGCGACAGAATTGGATAATCATTGTCGCGTTGATGCTTCTGGGCTCCGGTGCGGCGGCCACCTATTCTTTGGCGCAGACACCCTTGTATGAATCCACGAACCGCGTGATGGTCTCCTCTCAGGCGGGGGAGAGCATCGGGGAACAGCAGCAGGGTCAGAGCTATACCCAGGACCGTATGGCTTCTTATGTGGAGCTTGCTCTGACTCCGCGGGTGCTGGATCCGGTGATCGGGGAGCTGGGCCTGGACATCTCTGCCGCGGACCTCGCGGAGCGTATTGAGGTGGACAACAGCGCTAACACCACGATCATCAGCCTGACTGCGACTGATGAGGATCCTGATCACGCGGCTGAGATCGCCGACACCGTTTCAGTCAGCTTGGCTGATGCGGTGAATCAGGCTGAGACTCTTCCAGGGGCTGATGACGCGCCGGTGAACATTACTGAGGTGACTCAGGCTGAGCCTCCGGAGAGTCCCTCCTGGCCGCAGATTCCATTAAACGTAGCGCTCGGGGCGCTTGTTGGTCTGGCTCTCGGGGTGGGGGTTGCAGTTCTTCGCTCCACCCTTGACACGCGTATTCGTTCTCTGCGTGATGTGCAGCAGGTGACGGATCAGCCGGTGATCGGAGCGATTCCGTTGGACCCGCAGGCCAAGTCCCGGCCCATCATCATGATGGAGGATCCGCAGAACCCTCGCAGTGAGGCCTTTCGCTCATTGCGCACCAACCTGCAGTTCATTGAGCTCGATGGAGGCAAGGTCTTCACCGTGACCTCCAGCATTCCCGCTGAGGGGAAGAGCACCACCGCGGTCAATCTTGCGATCGCTCTAGCGGATGCTGGCAAGAACACAGTTCTCATTGATGGGGACCTTCGTAAGCCGAAGGTGGCCGAGTACCTCGGCATTGAGGGTGGGGTGGGTCTGACTGACGTGCTGATTGGACGGGCCCAGGTGGAGGACGTATTTCAGCAGTGGGGAGACCGTCCTCTGCTCGTGCTGCCGGCGGGAATGATTCCCCCTAACCCGAGTGAGCTTTTGGGGTCTTCCCAGATGCAGGAGCTGCTCGAGACCGTGGCGCACGGTGCCGATGTGGTCATCATTGATGCTCCGCCGCTGCTCCCCGTGACGGATGCCGCCATTTTGGCCAGGGAGACGGCTGGGGCTATTCTCGCGGTCTCCGCGTCGCGCACTAACCGGCAGCAGCTGGGCCAGGCATTGGAGAGCCTGAACAACGTCGGCGCGAGAGTGGCGGGTTTGACGTTGACGATGGTCCCCACCCGGGGGGCGCATGCTTTCGGCTACAACTACAGCTATGGGTATGGCTACGGGTACGGCCATAATCGCGCTGGCTGACGGCAGCACTCCCATAGGATGAGCGCGATGGCACGTAAGAGAGAGCGACGGGAGAGGGCGGCTCCCCAAGTGGTGGCCGGGCGTGTCCTGCTCGCAGCCGTCCTTGCGGCTGCCGTGGGCATCGTGGCTGTCCTGGCGTGGGCTGGCATCAGTGCTGCACGTGCTTTGCCTCATGTGGAGCGGGCTCAGCAGGTGGCGGCGAACTTGGAGCCTGAGGCTGTGCTGAGTGGTGACACGTCTCAGCTTGATGAGCTGCAGGGTGAGCTCGCACTTGCCCGCGGGAGGACGAGCGGGCCCGTCTGGTCGTTGGCTGAGGAGATTCCCTGGGTGGGGCCTCAATTTCATGCCACCCGCACGCTGACTGAGACTCTTGACGACTTTGCGGGGGACGGGCTCGCGGCGGCTTCCCGGGCCGGGGAGGGGCTGGACGCTCTGCAGCCTCGTGATGGGCGTATTGATGTCGCCGCGATCAGCGATCTTGATGCGGAGATCCAGGCGGCACTCGTCTCCGTGAGCAGTGCTCGTGAGCGTGTCGACTCACTCGATCCTCGGCCATTAGTGGGGCCGCTGCGTGAGGGAACGGCTCAGGTCGATGGCCTTCTGGCGGAGCTTGAGCCCACGCTGGAGGGAACTGCGCGCGCGACGGCGCTCCTGCCTGGCTTCTTGGGAGCCGAGGGGGAGCGGGAGCACCTGCTGCTGCTGCAGAACAACGCTGAGTGGCGTTCGCAGGGCGGCATCGTGGGGCAGGTCATCCAGATCACGGCCGTCGACGGGGAGATTGATTTCACGGATCAGATCCCGGGCGCTGATTTCCAGAGCCGGGATGAGGCGATCACTCCTCTGGAGTTTGAGACGGAGATGATCTTCGGTGACCGTCCTGCTCGTTATATGCAGAACCCGACGATGATTCCGGACTTCGCGGAGGGCGCCCAGGTGGCCCGGGAGTTCTGGATGGATGAGGAGGGCGGCAGTCCGTCCGGGGCGATCGCCACGGATCCGGTGGCGCTCTCGTACATTCTGGAGGCGACGGGCCCGGTGGAGCTTCCCACGGGCGATGTGCTGACCAGTGACAATGTGGTCGACCTGCTGCTGAACGAGGTCTACCTCCGGTATGAGGACCCTGCGGAGCAGGACGTGTTCTTCGCCGTCGCTTCAGATGCCATATTCGACGCGCTGCTCGGAGGTGACGCCGACCCGGCGGCCTCTATGCAAGCAATCACCCGAGCCATTGATGAGCGACGTCTGCTGGTCTGGAGCGCGGACGAGGAGGAGCAGGCGCTGCTGGAAGGCACACAAGTGGCGGGGGAAATGCCCTCCAGTGATGATGAGACCACTGCTTTCGGCGTCTACTTCAACGAGGGTGGCGGCACCAAACTGAATTACTACATGGCGGCTGGGTCCCGGGCCGCGTGGTGCGGCGACGGCACAGCCGCGCTGCAGGTAGGCCTGCGAAACGATGCGCCCGAAGACATCACCGAATATCCGGACTACCTGTTGGCTGCTTTCGACGGTGCGGAGGAGACCGCAAGCGGAGTTCCTCGGGGCATTACTCGCACAGTCGCCCATATTTATCTGCCCGAAGGCGCTGAACTGGGAGAGACCCCTGATGAGGCTCAGCTGATCGGCGAGCACGGCGGGCGACCTGTGCTGGAGTGGACATCTGACCTGGCTCCGGGAGAGGACGAAATGCTCAATGTCCGCGTGCGTCCGAGGACCGGCAGCACCCTCGACATTGTCTCGACACCGGTTTTGGAGGACTTCGAGGTTCCGACGGGCTGCTGACGGCGATGCAGCCTCAGCAACTTCTGGTTCGTAACACTTGATTTTTCTACCTCCGCCTCTGTAGATTTGCAATTGCCAGTCACCGGAGAGGAACTTTCGGGGGCAGCGGCGTACAACTGGCGGCTCGGTGAGAGACGCGCTGATGTGATCATCCCCCTAAAATATTTGAGGTAGACCTGATGAAGAAGATCATCGCAAAGGCTTTCGCAGTAGCCGGTGTTGCAGGTGCCATTGCCCTCGCCCCTGCCCCTGCTTTCGCTTACGCTCCGACCCCGTCTGATGACGTCATTGTTGTCACGATCGATGTTCCCATTTCTGTTGATTTCGCTCCGGTGTTCGAGCCAGGGGAGCCGGTCGAGGTCACACTGACCGGTATCAACGGCGCATCCCAGAGCTTGGCTGCTGTTGGAGAAGTCTCCAGCACCAGCACCACCACCACTGCGGACGCACAGGGCGCTGCGAGTGTGACGGTGACTCTCAACAGTCAGGCTTCCGGCTCCTACGAGCTCACTGCTGTGGGTGTGGAGAGCGGTGCCGTGGACACTGTGACTCTCACTGTTGATGGTGCTGCTGCCGCAGGTGCTGAGGCCCCCACTGCTGGAGCTGGCGTTGCAGATGGTTCTGAAGTCCCCGCTGCTGAAGCCGGCGGTGCAGATGGTGCCCAGGCTGGGGATACAGAAGCTTCCGGTCCCGTCGGTGATGGAGAGCTTGCCACCACTGGTGTAGATGGTGCTGCAATGGGCCTTCTGGTCGGCGGCGGCGCTCTGCTGCTCGGCGGAGGTGCCATTCTCGCGGCGCGTTCGGTGCGCAAGCGGGAGGCGCAGGTCTGACCTCACACTAGTTTTAGTCTTTTTAAGTGGCCGTCTGCTCTTAGGTGAGTGGACGGCCACTTTTGTCATCCGGAGCCTACGCAACCCCAATGTCCTGTATATTGGTTTAGAGTTAAAGTCTTACCTAGGTGATGTCTGAATGGTCATAGTGCTGGCTTGTTGAGGCGTGTTGTCGAGGGGTGTCTTACTGGATGAGCACAGGCATGGACGTGCGGAGGGGCCCTAGCGTTTCTGAGGAACGGCGGGGAGCAAAGCGGGGGGAGTGGTCTGCCCCTTCACAGCTGGAGGCTTGGCGCAGGGATTATGCCCGCCGTCTGATCATCACCGACTTCTTCGCTCTTTTGGCTGTAGTCGTCGGTGTGCAGCTGACGTGGTTGAGCTTTGGGCACGATGCTGAGTACCGCTTGCCGCTGGCTGGTGAGGGCTATATTGATTATGGGGTAGTCTCCGGCCTCATCGTAGTGGTGTGGATGGCTACTCTGTGGCTTACAGGTTCCCGTCATCCTCGGGTTTTGGGATCTGGATGGCTGGAGTACCGGATCATTGCTGATTGGGGTATCCGTCTTTTTGCCGCAGCCGCGACGCTTTCGTTTTTGCTGAAGCTTGATCTGGCGCGGGGCTATCTGCTTCTGATTTTCCCGTTTGGGACTTTGGCCCTTTTGCTGGGCCGGTGGCTGTGGCGTCGGTGGCTGCATCGTCAGCGGCGCACTGGGCGGTACTCGCGACGGGTGCTGCTCATGGGCTCGCCGGCTTCAGTGGAGCACATTGCGGGTGAGCTTTCTCGCCAGCCGTGGGCCGGCTATCAGGTGGCTGGAGCGTGTTTGCGACATGATCTGGCCAATCTGAATTCGGAGATCGCCGGAATTCCTGTCGTGGGGGATTTTAAGACCGCGCGTGGAGCGATGCAGGAGATTGGGGCTGATACGGCGATTGTTACGAGTTCGGATGACCTGGATCCATTGCGGGTCAAGGAGCTGAGCTGGGACCTGGAGCAGGGGAAGTACTCCTTGATCGTGGCGCCGAGTCTGACGGATGTAAGTGGTCCGCGGATTCATAGCCGCCCGGTGTCTGGGTTGCCTCTGCTGCATGTGGAGACTCCGCAGTATTCGGGTCTACGCATGGTGGTTAAACGGTGTTTCGACGTCGTGGTGACGCTGGGAATTCTCGCGATGCTGGTCCTGCCGATGCTGGTGATCGCTGTATTGGTGAAGCTGACGTCGCCCGGCCCGGTGCTCTTTAAGCAGGACCGGGTGGGGTTGAAAGGCGAGCCGTTCCGGATGTTGAAGTTCCGCTCGATGCGGGACGGCGCCGATAGGATGCTGGGCCAGCTGGAACAGTCGGACAAGATTGATGGGTCGAGTGTCCTTTTCAAGATGAAGGAGGACCCTCGTGTGACCCGGGTGGGTAAGGTCCTTCGCCGGTGCAGTCTGGACGAGCTTCCTCAGCTGTTCAATGTTTTAGGGGGCAGCATGTCTTTGGTGGGCCCCCGTCCGTCGCTGCAGCGGGAGGTGGAGCAGTATGATCGGCACGTTCACCGCCGTTTTCTTGTGAAGCCTGGCATCACGGGATTGTGGCAGGTGAGCGGTCGCTCGGACCTTCCCTGGGAGGAGTCCGTGCGGCTTGACCTCTACTACGTGGAGAATTGGTCTTTGACCGCTGATTTGGCCATCCTCTGGCGGACGGCACGAGCTGTGGTCAAGGGCTCGGGGGCTTATTGATGGCAGATGTCAAGACGGTCGAAGTGAAGCCGCTGGGTCTGACTGTCACTCCTATGACAGCTGAGGAGACAGTGGAGTGGGTGACTAAACACTCGGGCAAGGGCCTGCTGCTGAACCATAACCTGCACAGCGCGTATCTCTATCAAAAGAGTCAGGTATTTCGGGACTTCTACGCTCGGGCGAATCGGGTTGTGATTGATGGAGCTCCTATTCTATGGCTCGCACGTCGCACTCCCTTGCGTCGGATAGGACCCACCCATCGGATCGGATCTACTGACTGGATCGCATGTCTGGACAAGGCGCCCTTGCCTGGTCGACTTTTCGTGTTCGGGGCCGAAGAAGTCAGCAATTGTGACGCTGTTTCGACCCTCCGCCAGACACTTTCACACAGCGGATGGCACGTGGAAGGGCGTGACGGCTACATCAGCTGGGCCGAGGCAGTCGAGTGGCTGCAGTCTGGCAAGCCAACGTTGGTCCTTGTCGGACTCGGTATGCCTATGCAGGAAGAGTTTTTGACTGAAGCCTGGGACGAACTTCCGGAGGCCGTTTATGCCACCGTCGGTGGAGCCATAGACTATATGGCTGGACACAATCCGCTGGCACCCCGTTGGATGGGACGCTTCGGGGTCGAGTGGTTGTGGAGGCTGGTGCATGACCCCCGTCGGCTAGCGCACCGCTACCTTGTCGAGCCTTTCAAACTCGGCTGGTCACTGATGAGGAATGGTCGATCCCGTTCGGCCACCGCACAATCCCCGACCCCGGAGTACAAGTAGTCATGTATGCAGTTATCGATGGCGGTGTACCGCCCCTTGGGCGCGTGCGGGTCAGTGGGGCGAAAAATTCCGCGACACGCCTGCTCGCCGCAGGATTGCTGTCTGATGAGCGCGTGGAACTCCAGAATTTCCCGACTCAGCTGGTTGATGTGGGCCACAAGGTGGCGTTTGCTCGGACCTTGGGTGCCGATATTCAGATCAACGAGGAATCCGAGGAGCTGGCACTCAACGCTTCGGGCTTGGTATCCCGGATGCTCTCACGCGAAGAGTTCGATGTTCCCATTCGTACTACTTATCTCCTGGCAGCCGCGCAGTTAGTGCGAGGAAGTACTGCTCGCATCCCCTATCCAGGAGGGTGTGCGATCGGTCCAGGCGCTTCGGGCGGACGGGGCTATGATCTGCACATTTTGGTGTGGAGAGCCCTCGGTTGTGTAGTGCGGGAGAGAGAGGACCACATTGAGGTAATTGCCGGGAGCGGGTTGGTCGGAGGAGAAATCAATTTTCCCAGCAGTACGGTCGGGGGAACCGAGAATGCCCTGCTCTGTGCTGCCGTGGCTAAAGGTGAAACACAGATCCTGAACGCTTATATCACTCCGGAGATTGAGGATCTCATTGCACTCCTCCGCCGGATGGGCGGTGACATCTCCGTCCATGGCACGAGCCACATAGTCGTCCGCGGGAGCAATGGAGTGTTAGGGGGCGCGCGTATGCCGGTAATGGCCGACCGGATTGAAGCGTTGACCTGGATCGTTTTTGCCATCCTTAGTCGTGGACAGCTGACCGTGGAGGGCGTGCCGTTCGAGTCGATGAAGGTGCCCCTCCTGCACCTTGAGCATGCAGGAATTGACCTGTTCCGGAATTCCACGTCGGTTCACGTCACTCCGGCTTCTCTTACAGAAGGACGGGTGCAGCCCTTCGAGCTGGCCACAGGGGCGCACCCCGGTGTGATCTCAGATATGCAGTCCTTCTACGTCCTTCTGGGACTTGTTGGGGCTGGGACTTCGAGAGTGCACGATTACCGTTACCCGAAGCGGATCGCCTTCGTCCAGGAGCTGGCAAAACTTGTTGATGGGGATCATCTCGAAGCTGAGCGAGGGAAGATTACGGCCCATGGTCCGGCAGAGTTTGTGCCTGGCGTTGCATTCTCCACGGACCTTCGTGGCTCGATGGCGGCTGTTATCGCTGCTCTCTGCGCCCCTGGACGCTCTGTCATCAAGGATGTGCATATGGCACTGAGGGGCTACAACAATCTTGCAGCGAAGCTGACGGGTGTGGGTTCCCGCATTCAGGTTTTCGACGACGATGATCTCACGGAGCGTTGATTCGATGACGGTTTTCCCCTCCCTCGACGCAGCAGTTCTTGCTCGGCTGGAAGAAGCAGTTCCCGACTTGGTGTCGACTAGAATCGAGTTGTCCCGCCTTTCCCGTTGGCGCATCGGGGGGAATGCTGATGCACTGGTGGAGCCTTCCAACGAGCAGCAGGTTTCTGCCGTGCTCCGAGTATTGCTCGAGAGCAAGACGCCCTATTGCGTCGTCGGAGATACTTCGAACCTTCTCTTCGATTCTGAGGGGCTCCGGGGTGTGCTAATCCGTATAGCGTCCGAGATGAGTGGTATCAATATTGAGGGCCGTGATGTAGCGGTCAAGGCAGGAACCTCGGTCCCTAAGTTGGCACGCAGAGTGGGAGCCCGAGGCTTGACAGGGATCGAGCACACGGTGGGCATTCCGGGAACGATCGGAGGCCTCGTTCTCATGAACGGCGGCAGCCAGCGTAAGGGAATCGGCTCGCACGTGACCTGGGTACGCTATGTTGACACTAACGGCGAGGTCAGAGTCATCGCCCCAGATGAGTGTCACTTCTCGTACCGCAGCTCGGCCCTCCAGACACGTGGCGGCGTGATCGTCGAGGTTGGGCTGCGCCTTGAAGAGGGTGACCCACACACCATTAATGCTGAGATGGATCACATCGTTGAGTCGCGTCGGGCTCGGTTCCCTGAGGATCACCCGAACTGCGGGTCAACGTTTCTCTCGAATCCCGCTATGTACTCGACGGCCGGCCCGCCAGGCCAGGTAATAGAGCAAGCTGGCTTTAAGGGGAAGCGGATCGGTGGCGCCCAAGTCTCACCGCAGCATGCCAACTTCATCAACAACGTGGGCGCAGCAAAATCTGACGACGTTCTCGAACTGATCAGACAGATTCGTGAGACAGTGCGAACTCGCACAGGCTTCGTCATGGACTCAGAGGCTAGGTACGTGACCCCAGACTCTCGAGTCCTGCCTGTGCATGAAGAAGCGGATCGGCGACCGCCGTCAGTTGCAGAGTCCCCAGACGAGCACCCCGGTGCAGAAGCTGCGAATTTGCCAGTGTTGAAAGAAGGTATCTAGTGGCCTCGATCGCCATTATGTCGATGCAACGCATCTATAACTACGGTTCCTCCTTGCAGGCATATTCGCTTGGGCGGATGCTCGAGGAAGCCGGCCAAGGAGTGAAGGCAAGTTTCATCGATTACATCCCGGGTGAGGCCTTGATTCGAGACCATGCTGCCGTATCTGGAGGGGAAGTGGGCCGGTTGCTTGCCAAAGTGCGTAAATACGGTCAGGTTGATACCAGCGTGAAGAACAAGCTTCGCTTCTTTAACCACAAGCGCCACTACGGAGCCCGGTACTACCCGCTCGTCGGCATTGAGGCAGAGAAACGGCATAGTACGAGCGTAGACCTTCAGGTCATTGGCAGTGACGAGGTCTTCAACTGCGTGCAGTCCAACGTCAATGTCGGGTTCTCTCCCGACCTGTTCGGGATTGGTAGTGACGCCCGGTACGTCGCCTCGTACGCAGCCTCCTTCGGAAACACCACACTGAAGAAGCTCGATGACGCCCGAGTCCGGGACCAGGTGGCACGCGGGCTGCGGAGCTTCTCCGCAGTGTCCGTACGGGACCGGAACTCGGCGAACATCGTATCCGAACTGGTGGGTCAAGAAGCCCCCCCGGTGCACCTAGACCCGACCCTGGTGTACCCCTTAATGCAGGATCCACAGATTCCCCGTGGACGATTACGGAATGAGGACTACCTGATTGTCTACGGGTATTCCGGCAGGTTCACTCGAGATGAAAACGACGCAATCAGGAGATATGCAGACAAGCATGCTTTGAGAGTTTTTGCTTTCGGCGGTTTGCAAAAATCCGCGGACGAGTTTATTGACTGTAGTCCGTTCGAGTTGCTGGCCTACTTTCGAGATGCCAGTGCAGTGGTCACCGACACTTTCCATGGGACAATCTTCTCTGTCATCAATGAGGTGCCGTTCGCCACCAGCATTCGACGAAGCCAAGGAGATGGTTACGGAAACGAGGAGAAGCTCAGCTATTTGCTCCAACGACTTGGATTGGAATCCCGAGCCCTCATCGCCCCAAACGCGCTCGACCAGCTCCTCCAAGAGCAGGTGGACTTCACCGATGCCCGAGGCATCCGGGAAGCCGAAGCTGTTCGCTCCCGAGACTACTTATCCAGAATCTGCCGCGAGGCTGGGATAAGGAGTGGCGCCGAATGACGAGTCTAAAGGAAAGATTTCTCGAAGAGCTCCGTTACGGGTATTCGGTTCACAGTGGCGTCTTCCCCGCTGTCAATCATCGCCTTTGGTCAGAACTCAACGAGTATGGCCAATACGAAGCTCGTATCGACGCAGAAACCCTGTCCGATAGTGAGTTGATTGAGCTCGCAAGCGTGAGTGCTATGTCGAACCATGAACTTAATGAAGATCATCTCGCTAAGCGACTCTTCGAAGATGTCCCCGAAATTAAGCATGAGCCCTTGATCGGCTACTACTCGGATATTTACGCAGGTCACGCAAAAGGAGGTAACTACAGGGAGGCTGGGAGCTCTGGAGGGATTGCGACCTGGCTCTTGGTCCAACTACTTAACGAGGGACTGATCGACGGTGTGATTCATGTTCATCCATGTGACCCACATAAAGATGGGGTTCTGTTCAAGTATGCCATCTCATCTACTGAGGAGGCAGTGCGTTCGGGGGCCAAATCGCGGTACTACCCGATGGATCTGTCGGAGGTGTTGAAGGCGACCCGGGAACACGGTGGCAGGTACGCCGTCACTGGAATCCCGAGCTTCATCACTGAACTGCGTCTACTGGCTGCACAAGACCCCGAGTTCAGCCGTGCTATTGCGTACACCATCGGGCTCATCTGTGGACATCAGAAGAGCACTAAGTACGTAGAGGCGATCGCGTGGGAGCACGGTATTCGTCCGGGCGACTTGCGGTCAGCCGATTTTCGCAAGAAGGTTGAAGGGAAGATGGCGAATGAGTACATCACCGAACTTATCGGATTCAAGGACGGTGCTGAGATAACCATCGCCAAGGAGGCGAGCGAAGTCTTCGTTAGCAGCTGGGCCCATGGCTTCTTTAAACCGAAGTTCTCAGACTTTACTGACGACCTGTTCAACGAAACTGCAGACGTAGCGGTGGGTGACGCTTGGTTGCCGGAATATCAGGGCGACTACCGTGGTAGTAATCTGCTCATACTTCGGCACCCAGAGTTGGCAAGAATCATCTCGCGCGGCGTCGAGACGGGGGATCTCTCATTGGACGTGCTCTCAGCAAACGACGCTGTTGCTTCCCAATCCGGTCTGGTTCGCCATTCGTACCGCGAACTGCCGTACCGCTTAGCTAGGGCGGACAGGCGAGGCGCGTGGCGCCCACTCAAACGCCTTGACGCAGATGGGAGTCTCAGTCGCTTACGTAAGAACATACAAGACGTTCGGGAGCGGATCTCAGAGCAAAGTCATGTGCATTACAAGAAGGCCGTGGAGCTTGACGACTGGAATTACTTCGTGCAGAAGATGACGCCACTCGTGGACAAGCACAACGCGCTTTATACGATTACCGAGACTAGGAGGATTCTGCGGAAAGGGCCGACTTTTCTATTCAAGCGAGCTCATCGGGAAATCCAGCGGCGAATGCGACATGCTCGGGACAGGCCGGGCCGAATTTCAAGGTGATCGATTATGTAAGCTTGTCGGTGATTCTAAATCTGCGCCCAATGCTTGACCCTGAGGTTGCAGGCTTCCTTGAGCTTAGGATCTCCGATTAGCCCAGGCATTTCGCTGAAGGATAAACTCGACAGACTAAGCCTAACGTGCTACAAGTTAATCAAACAGATCTGCGCGAAATACTGAAATATTCAACTGCGACATGCAATACGTGAGAGGAATAAAAACTCCGCTTAATCTAAATCATCGGCATATAATGCGTCCGGTGCATCGTGTTAACATACATTTAAATTATTTACGCAGCTATCAGGGGTAAATTCGCGGGACTGTCTAGGGGCCCATCGGCGGGCAAAGAAAATTTCATCAACCCGACCAGGGCTGGGGGCTCAATGACAGCAAGCATCTAACTGGGCTCTTAGAGTGCGATGCTCGCCCGCGGTGGGATGGCGGTTAGCAGTCCGGCCAGGGTGCGGCGCAGTTGCTCCAGGTTCTCCATAAGGTACCTGCCGGTCGGGAAAGGAACTCATGAAAATTCTAGTTATGAGCACCAACGGGACTACCAGAGATGGGATTACCTCCTGGACAGTTCAGACTTTCGGATTGATGAATCGACGTGGTATCAACACCATCGATACTATCGCGTTTGACGACACACCTGGTGACCTGCTCGATGAACTTCAGATTGCCGGAATCTGTTCCCACATACTGCCCTCCCGCAGACAGAGGCCGTTCGCATACATGCGAGCTCTTCGTGCGCTAATAAAGAAAAATCAGTACGAAGTGATCCATATCAATGGGAACAGTGGAACGGTGGCCATAGAGCTCGCATGCTCTTTGGGCACGACTGCAAAGGCTCGAATAGTGCACTCGCGCAATACTCAAGGGAAGCATCCTATTATGGACCGGGTCTTGCGTCCCGCTGTGCATGCCCTGTGCACTGACCGAGCGGCCTGCGGTCGTGACGCCGGGAAGTGGCTCTTCGGGGAGAGAGACTTCACAGTACTCCCTAATGGACGAGATCTAAGCACCTATGTTTACTCGGCCACGGGCAGGGACGAAGTCCGTGCCGAACTAGGTCTCACGCCACAACACATAGCTGTCGGTCACGTCGGCAATTTCAATCCGGAGAAGAACCATAAGTTCCTAATAGAGGCATTCGCACAAGCTCGTCTGCGGAACCCCAAGTTACGGCTCTTCCTCCTTGGGGACGGAAACCTACGTTCTAGCATTGTAGAACAGGTGCAGGCTTACGGGTTAACAGGGGACGTGACCCTTCTTGGTCGGACTCCCAGGGTTGCCGAGTATCTGACAGCATTTGACCTAGCTGTCTTGCCTTCGACGCACGAGGGATTCCCCAATGTCGTAATAGAATCACAGCTCAGCGGCCTGCCGATACTAGTAAATTCGACCGTGACTGATGAGTGTGCCGTCACCGAACTCGTTCATTCTATTCCTGCTAATGACCTGTCAAGGTGGGTCGAGAGAATTCAGGCCGCAGCGCCGATAGACCGAGAACCAGCTTCACGAGCTGCGCGAGAAAGACTCAAGAGCGCCGGTTACGATGCAGAAACAAGTGCTCTAAGACTTCGTGATTTATATGACAGCATTGCGGAACGGGACCGAGTACAGCCCACCAGCTCTTGAGGGAAGCAAATCCGGCGCTAAAGCTGAGGTGTAACGAAACTCTCATGTTTTACGAGTTAGTGAGCGTATTCTGGGAGTCTATCGATGATTGGAACGACATAGATGCATCATAGAGACATCATCTTCGTAAGCAACCAACTATCGAATGGTGGAGCGGCTCGAGTCTTGACGGTGCTCGCCAATGGCCTCGCCGCGAGAGGACGCCATGTGGGCATACTCTCTTTTCATCCAGCTGCCACCGAATACTACCTTGATCACTCCGTTGTGAAGGTATATGGCCCCCAGGGGCCGAAAGCCTACTCGAAGCTAAAACAGATTCTCTGGATAAGAAGGGCCGCTAAGACAAATTCGAAGGCGGTATTTATTTCGTTTGAATACTTCATAAATATTAAGGTGTTATTTGCTTGCCTGACCCTACCGAATCGAGTGATCGCTTCTGAGCGTAACGACCCCGCAAGGGTCGGGACCGGTTTTCCCCGGGACCCTCTTAGGAAACTCCTCTATCAGACTGCGGATCGACTAGTGTGCCAAACCGACGAAGCAGCAGGCTACTTCTCCGACAAGACTCGGAAGGCCGTGATTATGAATCCGCTGACGCCAAACTTGCCCGACCCGATAATGACGAAGCGACGAAAAACTGTCGTTAGCTTCTGTCGCCTTGAGCCTCAGAAGAACTTGGACATGCTGGTAAAGGCTTTCGCTACATTCCACATCAAGTATCCCGAGTACACACTTGAGATCTATGGTGAGGGCAGTCAACGATCTGCGTTGAGCGGACTAATTGACTCACTGGGACTGAGGGGTGTCGCACGCATCATGCGGGCCACTCAGGATATCCATGAGATCGTGCGCGACTGCTCCATGTTCGTCTTACCGTCTCATTACGAGGGATTATCAAACTCGATGATCGAGGCCATGGCCCTCGGGTTGCCAACAATTTGTACCGATTCCCCTTGCGGAGGTGCGCGCATGGTGATCCAAGATGGACAGAATGGAATCCTTGTCCCAGTCGACGATACGTCGGGGCTCTTGCTGGCCATGGAGAGGGTGGCGGCAGACGAGACTTATGCAACAAGGATCGGGGAGGCTGCAACAGAGATACGCTCCCAATTATCCCAAGATACTATTTTATCGCAGTGGGAAGACCTGATCTTCTCAGGAGGGGGCCCCAATGGTGACTAGGTCGCGTATTTCTAGTGAGGGATGGGGCGTGGCGCTCGTACCGTTTGAATATTGTTCAATCGAGTGTTTGCCGGGTGCAGGAGGATTAATTCGAATGGACGGTGGTCGCTGAAATGGCGAGTCAGGGCTTTCCTGCGCGTGACAGCCTGTTATCCATACGGGCTGGAGATATCGCAGTAGTCGTCTACCTGCTCTCCACAATCGTTGCGACCGATGGCTCTCTCTTAGCTCAGTCGAGTAGAATACTCTTGGTTTTCATTGCGGGCCTCGAATTCATAGTTAGACCACGGGTTCCGTTTCAGCTGGTGATTTGGCAGTTCGCCTTCGTTGGCTATGTCGTTGCTTCGGTGTTTTGGGCCTTTTCAGAGGAGCATGCCGCGACAATGGCACAAACTGTCGCGGTAAATGGTTTGTGTGTGGTCGCTCTAGCCTCCTTGCTCTTTAGAGATCCGGCGAGGCTTCGGCTAGCAGTTGTATGCATTATGTTCGCTCCGACTTTGTTAATGCTGAGGGTTGCAATTGCTGACGGCTTGTCGATCTTTTTTACTGTGCGGGGCACTGACGTTGCGAATGCGAATTTCGTTGGGCAGTCGGCAGCCTATGCCTTTGGTTTGGCATATCTATGCTGGTCACAATGGACGCTGGTTCCAAGGTCGCTCGCAGCCCTTTTATTGATTTCAAACGTATCTGTTGTATTACTCTCCGGATCGCGTAAGGCACTTCTCATGGTGGTCTTGGTCATCCTACTATTTACGGTACTCCACAACGCTAAAACAGGCATGCCGCGATCGATGAGAATTGGCGGGTTGGGATTGGTCTGCTTTGCTGCATACCTGGCGCTGATTAACATCCCGATGCTCTATTCCTTTGTCGGGCAAAGGTTAGAGACGATGGTTAATGGAGTCCTTGGACGTTCAGGCGAGGTAGATGCAAGTACAGAGACCCGGGTAGGCCTCATTGAGCGGGGCCTCGATTGGTTTCAAGCGGCACCTTGGTTTGGGCACGGTGGAGAAAACTTTAGAGCCCTAATGGAGGCGTATTTCCCCACGCAGACGGCCTACCACGCGCATAATAACTTCATAGAGGTTCTCGTGAGTTACGGGATAGGAGGTTTCATCCTCTTCTACTGGATCTATGTGGCGATAGTAGTGAGTGGGCTTAAGCACATCAACTCGTTGCAACCTCTTCAGGTCATGCTTTTGTCGCTAGTACTCACGCAGTTGGTGATTGAGTATGGTCAAACCACTTATTATAGTAGATTTTATGTTGCCTTTATTGCTGTTTCTTGGGTCGCCTTGTGTTCCTGGACGCTTCAAGACGAAGATGCTTTAACCGAAGCCAGACGAGTCCGGAGATAAGGTTTCAGGACGATGAGGAAGTTCTGAATCAAATCGAGGGGCTTATAATGGCGTGGCTGGGCAACTGAGTAAAGGGCGAGATATGACGGTACCGCACTACGGATGTTGTACGCCGCTGCGACTGCCCTGGCGCCGGAGCGGTCGTCGTTATGAATGGCCCTCGCAATATCGTCAATTGAGCATTGATCTGCTCTCGGAAGCTCGGATCGCTCAGAGAAGTTCCGTCGTCCGAGTTTCCGCCAATTTTGGTTAGTAACTAAAACTGGAAGCTCGGAATTATTTAGCATGGCTAGTACGATTCTATCTGCGAGCGCTGCTTCAATGAGACTGCGCCCAGTCCCCACCACGATAGTGGCCAGAGACAGGAGTTCGGAAGCATTTCGTGTGAAGTGGGGGTCGGTCAAAATGAGAGCATCTGTCCCTGAGATCTCTCGCAATTCCCGGTATGTTTCCTCGTCCTGAACGGTTCCAATGATCAACGCGACGGCATCATGGCCCTCGTTCTTTAGTCGCCTGGCGAGCGCTACCGTCTGGACCGCTGATCTCCTGTAGAATAGTCCGATTCTGCATATGCGCATGACGACGAGGCGCTGTTCTATAAGCTCCTTCAGCTCAGCAGTTCTACTCATGTCGGTAATCGGGGCTGAACCGCGCTGAGGAATTAGATGTAAACGTGATCTAGATAACTTTCGAGACTCACTGTAGTGTGTCTTGTTCTCCTCGCTAAAGAAGACGATGTCCGGCGCAAAGGGATAATAGGACTTAGGGTTTGGTCCGCCAGGCTTAGTGTAGTAGGACTTAGCCCCGCGTCTTGCTGCGATGACGCGGCCAATAAAGTGAGCCTTGTCGTCAAACGAGTGGACATGGCTTGGCTGGAGGCTCTTGCTGAGTGCGAGAGCACGTCGGAGGGCCCCGAGGATTCCGTGCTGCTTCACGTTAATGAAGTGAATGTCCGTGGTGGTGTCTTGCAGAGCTTCGGGGAAGACGTCTCCGATGGCTAGTACATTGATCTGAGTGTCGCCCCATTCATCGTTGAGCGTTCGAACCGTTTCGCGCAGGCTGTAGTAGTGGCCACCGTGTCCGGTGTTGACCGATGAATAACAGGAGATAAGGTAGAGGATTGACCGCGGAGGATTGACTCGCGGGTCACGTTCGTGTGTTGCTTCCATGCTAGTCAACTCCCTGTGATGTGTGCGGATCGATGGCGCCAGAGGTATCACCATGCAGAGATCGAGTTTGGGGCGGTTCTCGTATTTGCTCTTTACGTCTTGACTCTATTCGGCGTAGGAGTCCAATCAAGGGCCTCCATTCTCTCAGGCCTTTCGTTGGGGCTATTATTCCATCGGTGCCGCCCTTTAGTCGCACGTATGGTGGGTCAACGAGGGGAGAACCGTCCACTGTAGTCGCAACTCAAGACTCGTTAGTCTTAGTCGGCGGGCGCAGAGTATGCAGAATGAATGAAACTTCAGATCTCGTGCGCTTTGATACCGCCAGGCTCGTCAGAAGGACAACGCCCGCCGCCGTTAGCCCCAGAAGGAGGAGGGGCAGGCTAGGCAGCGGGACGAAAGTCGCGGTCAGATACGCAGCTAGACCGGCAGGCGCTCCTACGAAGGTCACGATGCGGAATGCTCGTGTTAGCAGAGGACCGGTCTTGACGCCGGTATTGCGCCCGGCCCAGAGCATCGAGAACACCCAGAAGATTGCATAACCGAATACACTTCCGACCGCGATGCCGGTCGCTCCCCAAGGGATTCCGCAGCAAATCGCGAGGATGATGATCGGTTGACCGATTAAGTAGCTCATGAAGAGAGAGCGAGATGACCCTTTGGCAACTTGTAACCAAATGGCTATCTGCTGGATTGCGCGGAAGACGGAGCTGATGGCGAGGATCGCGAACAGTGGTGCTGCCTGGGCCCATTCTGGCCCTAGGAGCACGTCGATAATTGGGCCTGCGAGGCCGGCTGCAATGCAGAGTACGGTCGCCGTGACGTAACACGCGACTAGTTGTGCCGAGCGGATTCCTCGTTCGAATCGTTGCTCGTCATCCGCAACCCGTGCGAGCACTGGAAGTGCAACCTTAGTCATAGGTGAATTGATTTGATTCACAGGCGTCACCGACAGTCGGAACGCTCTGTCATACAAACCAAGTGTTGTTGGACCCCAAAAGCGACCAATTATTATGCTGTCAACGTTTCTAGTCATGTATCCAAGTATTTGGCTTCCGAGAAAACCCAGCCCGAAAGATATTAAATCCCGCATCCCTTCTGTTTTTCTCGGTAAACCTGGAAACCATTTGGCGAGAGTTGTACTGCACAGTAGGTTTGCCAGTGGTCCTGTGAGCTGCAGCACTATCAATGCTGCAAGCGAATGTCCCGCAGCAGCGACTGGGATAGCTGCTGCCAGAGCCACTATTGGTGGCAGAACATCACACACGGCGAGTGCTCGAAACCTCAACTGTTGACTGATGGCAACCCTGAACTGCACAGTGACTCCGCTTACCAGATACGCTAATGAGATCCACTGAACGAGAATGACTAGGTCATGCTGTCCGTAAAACGCCGCGATGGGCCAAGACAGAAGGAAGATAACCAGTGTTAACCCGGTTCCGGAGGCAGTATTCAGCCAGAAGAGATTTGACCTTTGCTGCGATGTGAGGTTTGCGCTTCGGAGCGCCGCCGTGGAGAGGCCGAAATCTCTGAGTATCTCCGCAATTCCAGTGAACGCAACGGCCATGGCTAGTAGCCCATATGACTCGGGGGAGATTAAACGAGCGAGGATCGAAACCTGCAGGATCTGAATCATGATGCGCGCAATCTGTGCGCCCATCGTGATCGTACCTCCGTGGGCTGCGGTCGCTGAGAGGCTCTTTTGCGCCATTACAGGAGGCCTAGCTTTGGGGGGGCGGCCGTAGGCAGAGCACGGTGGTCAACCTGCTGTTGGGCAGGTGTAAGCAGTGCATCTGCGTTGCCGTAGCGCGCCTCAGCGGCCTTCGTGAAGCCTGTCCGAGTAAGCCCTATCTTGCGGCCAAGGTCAATTAGCTCCTGGATATCCTCAGAAGGGGGCGAACCGATTTCGGTTATGAAGTTTGCAAGCGCAGGCAAAACCTGGCCTCGACCCACCTGCGTGCCCTTGGGTTCTGCTTCACTGGGCCGACCGAGAGGTTCCATGATCGAGTACCTGTCAGGTTCGGGGCGAAATCGAGATCCGCAGTAATCGCTACGTACACGGGGGGCTTTTTGGATAGGTCTAGTGTGGGCAAGAAGAAACACTTGGCTAGCTGGCAAATCGAGTTTTGTCGGGCGCGAGTTCTTCGCCAGCCGCCCAGCGCAGCTGGGCTTCTAGGCCCTCCTGCAGAGAAGTCTTGGGCACCCAGCCAGTGATTTTCCGTAGTAAACTTCCGTCGCCGCCGGTACGCTTAACATCTCCTGCGACTTTCTCGGCGTAGATGATATGCGGTTCACGGCCAGCGGCCTCGCTCAGGAGCTGCAACGTCTCATTTACTGAGGTGAACCCGCCTCCAGCCACGTTCATGACGATTCCAGGCTCTAAGCCCTGTTCCGCAACCAGAATATTTGCCTCCACTACGTCGTCAATGTAAGTGAAGTCGCGAACCTGGGTGCCATCGCCGTATACATGGATTGGTTGACCACTCAGGATCGCGCGAGAAAAGCGTGTGAATGCCATGTCTGGACGTTGTCCCGGGCCGTAAACGGTGAAGTAACGGAGAGAGACCGTCGGCAGATTGAACTGGGTTCCGTAAAGGCTCCACAGATGCTCAGCGGCGAGTTTGGTAACACCGTAGGGGCTTCGGGGACGTGGTAGGACAGCCTCATCTGTGGGGTGGACTTCAGCGTCGCCGTATACGGAGGAGGAAGACGCGTAGACCATACGGCTGATGGTAGGACTATGCCGCGCTGCCTCGAGCAGGCGCTGTGTTACCTGGATGTTGGCCTGGATATAGTTCCCGAAGTCTTCACCCCAGGAATTGCGCACGCCAGGTTGTCCAGCTTGATGGAAAACCCAGTCGACATCCTCCAGCAAGGGGATTAGCGGCAGAGAGCCTAAGTCTTCCTCGATGAATGTGAACCGTTCATGATCTATCACCCGTTGCAAGTTGCGAACTTTGTGCTGGGTGTCGTAATAGTCACTGATTGAGTCAATGCCAACTACTTCGTGACCGTCGTTTACGAGACGCCGGGATAGATGGCTGCCTACGAAGCCGGCAGCCCCTGTGACGAGTGCTTTCAAGTTCGCCCCCCTGTAATGGAACGTGCATTTACTGGTCAAATCGTATCTGACCATGCAGGCTGATGGGGCCGCCGCAGGGATATGTGGCAATTTGACGTGGAGCGCCCCGGCCTGGTGAAGACTCCCAAACCAAGAAAATGGGAGTCGTTGTGCCAGCGCCACGGAAGTACAGTGATCGATGGGGGCTGATGCAGGGACAGGTGACATCTTGACCTGTTCCTGCATCAGCCCCCCGTTTGTTTCTCCGATCTAGCTTCAAGCACTGCGCACGGTGGCAACCTCGTAGGGTTTGAGTATGAAAAGCACTCGACGACGCAGGGGTTGGCGTCTCTTGGGATTCGGCGTCGTGATCAGTGCGTCGATCGTGACAGCACTCTTCGTCCTCAGCCTATGGTGGACATTCTGGCCGCCCCAGGACGCCCCTGAGCACGTCGAAGCCGATGCTCTGCTTGTACTAGGGCCCCACGGAGCCCGAATGGCAGACGCGGACAAATTCATGGATGTCGGCCTCGCCGAGACTCTCGTCATCGCCACCTCAGGAGAATGCGAAGATGAAGCCGCCTACCGCGTCGTCTGTTTCCGCCCCGACCCGTACACCACTCAAGGCGAGGCCATCTTCCTACGAGACATGGCTGAAGAGCACGACTGGGACTCTGCGGCGGTGATGACTGTGGACCACCATGTCACCCGCAGCCGACTGCACATGAACCGCTGTTTCGACGGAGACCTCTACATGATCGGCGTCGAAGCAGAGGGCCTCTGGGGCAGCTGGTGGCGCACCTACCTTTACCAGAACACAGGACTAGCACATGCGCTCATCTCCCCAGGCTGCGAAAGCGAACCCCCAGGCTGGCTTGAAGACCTCCGCGAACGGGCCAAAGACATCGTCCGCACCTGAGGTGGGACCAGCACAGCACCTCACGCCAGCGGCCACCGGGAGTACGCGAGAATCAGTGGCTGCTGACAGCCTTGCGGAGCTGAGTGATCGCCTCATCCGGGTCCTCCGCTGAGTAGACCGCAGAGCCGGCCACGAAGGTGTCCGCTCCGGAATCTGCAGCCCGCAGGATCGTCTCGGCGTTGATGCCGCCGTCCACCTGAATGGCCACCTGACCGCCCATGTCATTCGTGGCCTGCCGGGCGCGGCGGATCTTCGGAAGGATGATGTCCAGGAACTCCTGGCCGCCGAACCCCGGCTCCACCGTCATCAGCAGGAGCATGTCCAGCTCGCCCAGCATGTCCAGGTACGGCTCCACAGCTGTCGCCGGCTTCAGCGCCATGGCCGCCTTAGACCCCTGCCCGCGCAGCTCTCGCGCCAGACGCACCGGAGCCTTCGCCGCCTCCGCATGGAACGTCACCGACTCCGCACCCAGCTCTGCGTACTGCGGAGCCCACACATCGGCGTCGTCGATCATCAGGTGGATGTCGAGCGGCAGATCCGTGGCCTTCCGAATAGCCTGAACGACGGGCAGACCCAGCGTCAGGTTGGGCACAAAGTGGTTGTCCATCACGTCCACATGCACCGCGTCCGCACCGCGGATGCGTCCCAGCTCAGCCTCAAGGTTGGCGAAGTCCGCGGACAGGATCGAAGGGTGAATAGCAGTCATACCTCGATCCTATGCGGTGCTCAGCCGGCGGGCTCGCACTCGTTGTTGGTGTTCGCCGCCTGCTCGAGGATCACCGTCTCGCCGCGGTCCTGGGCCTCCATGAGGTACTCGGCGGTCAGCTCCGAGCCGTCAGGCTGGGTCGGCATCTGAGTCTCCTCCGACTCCTCGGCAGGCTCATCGTCAGCCACCGCAGGGTCATCGTGGTCCGGGGTGGGGCCCGGCGGTTCGCCCTCCGGGTCAGCAGCATCCTCGGGAGAGTCCGGCTCGGTCTGGCCCTCGTCCTCCTGCGTGCCCTCGTCAGAGCCATTGTCGTCCCCATCAGCGTCCTCATCATCACCCTCGTCGGCGATCAGATCATCCACGCGAGCCTGGATCTGATCAAAGTCCGGGTAGGTGGAGAACAGATCGCCTGCGCTGCCGAAGTCCGGGGCTCCCAAGGTCAGCCGCTGCGGGGTGTGATCCTGCGCGTCCGCGGCAAGGTTCACCAGGGAACCCAGCTGGGACTGCGGGAGGTTGGTCTGAATCATGCTGTCGCCGGCCTGCATCACTTCAGTGAACCGGGTCAGCAGGGTCTGCGGGGTGAACTGGCCGATCATCGCCTGCTGGATGCACTGCTGGCGCTGGATCCGGTTGTAGTCGGAGCTGAAATCACGTGACCGGGCGTAGGAGAGCGCCTCCTGGCCGTCAAGCTCCAGGGTGCCCGGCTCGAACCAGGCGTCGCCCCAGGAGCCGTCCGGGCGTTCGCCGCGGTAGGGGACGAACCCGCCGGACTCCACGGTGATCCCGCCCATCGCGTCAATGAGCTCCTCGAAGCCATCCATGTCCACCATCACGTAGCCGTGCACGCTGAGGCCCAGGGTTCCGGAGACTGCGTCCATCATCGCGGCGGCGCCGGGATCCTCAGCATCCGGGTAGAGAGAAGCGTGCTCGTTGTGGACCTCGGGGTAGAGGAAGTTGATGATGCACTCGTTGCCGCAGTTGTACCCGTTGGGATACACCTGACTCATCGGCGAATCGGAGGGGAACTGGGCGTTCTGGAAGTTGCGGGGGATGGAGAACAGGATGGACTCGCCGGAGGAGGCGTTCACCGAGACCACGTGGATGGAATCGGGGCGGATGGGCTGGTCGCCGCGCTCCTCGTCACCGTCGGAGCCCATCAGTAGGAAGTTGTACCGGCCCTCCTCCGCGGGAACCGCAGGCCCGCTGTTGAAGATCCCGGCAAGGGCGAGCCTGCCCTGATGCATCATATTGGCCCCGTAGGCGAGTCCGCCGCTGGTCAGCCCAGCCAGGACAAGAAGCACAAGGATGACGAGCCAGCGCGGCTTCGGCGCCAGAGAGCTCACGCGGATCAGCCGGAAGGTGTCCAGCCAGAGGATCAGCCAGCCGATGGCCAGGCCAGCGAGCAGCACGGTGGCCACCCACATGACGAAGGGCTGGGCCAGCGCGTTCAGCAGGGGGCCCCGCATGAACATGAACAGCACCGCTCCCAGCAGCACGGTGAACCAGCAGGCCACTGTGACTGCCAGCGCCGCCCGGCCCAGCTTCCGGGACCCGGCGGTGATCTGCGCGCCGCCGGGGACGAACAGGGTCAGCGCGATGAGGATCAGCGCCCGGCGCAGCCGCTCAGCGGGGGAGGCCCCCCGCGGCTGCCGGACGACGTCGGACTTCCCCTCGAACTGGTGGTAGGTGATCCTGGGGGTGTCCGCTCGTGAGGGATGGGGCGCCCTGGGCGTGGGCGTGCGCGGCGTGGGTGCCACTCAGGCCTGACCCTCAGCAGCACGCGGGCGGAAGGTGGAGAGCTCCGCAGCCTCCGCCCGGAGGGCTTCGCCCTTGGCGTGCGCGGAGGAGGCAAGCTCGGCCTGAAATTCCACGAGCTGGTCCCGCAGGCCCGCAGCCAGCTCACCTTCCCCGGCGGCCAGGGTGCGGACCGCCAGGAGCCCGGCGTTGCGCGCCCCGCCCACCGAGACGGCGGCCACGGGGACCCCGGCAGGCATCTGGACGATGCTCAGCAGCGAGTCCATGCCGTCCAGGTGCTTCAGCGGCACCGGAACCCCGATGACAGGAAGGGGCGTCACGGAGGCCAGCATTCCGGGCAGGTGGGCCGCCCCGCCTGCGCCTGCGACGATGACCCGCAGTCCGCGGGTGTGAGCCTGCTTGCCGTAGTCGATCATCTCGGAGGCCATGCGGTGCGCGGAGACGACGTCGGCCTCGAAGGGGACGCCGAATTCGTCAAGGGCCTCAGCGGCGGCCCTCATGACGGGCCAGTCCGAGTCGGAGCCCATGACCAGGCCCACGAGCGGACGCTCTGTGCTCTCTGCGCTCATGCGGTGCCCTCCACGAGGATCTCGGCCACCTCAGCGGCGGTCTTGCGGGCTCTGCCGAGGCGGGCGCGAGCAGCGTCATAGTCCTCGTTGGGCTTGGTCGTCTGGGACAGGATGTTCACATGCCCGATCTTCCGGCCGGGCTTGGGCTCTTTGCCGTACAGGTGGATCTTTGAGTGCGGGGAGCGCTGCATCGCCGCCGGCACGGCGCTGTGCAGGTTCTGGTTGGCGCCGCCGAGCAGGTTCTTCATCACCACGTGCCCGCCGGCGCCTCCGGTGACCTCGGTGGCGCCCAGCGGCAGGCCGAGGACCGCGCGCAGATGCTGCTCGAACTGGCTGGTGGCGGAGCCGTCCATCGTCCAGTGCCCGGAATTGTGGGGCCGCATCGCCAACTCGTTGACGTAGATCCCCGAGGGTGCGGCGTCGCTCGCGTCACCCTCGGCCACCTCGAACAGCTCCACGGCGAGCATGCCGGTCACACGGAGCTTCTCGGCGAGGATGCGCGCGATGCGTTCGGCCTCGGCCAGGTGCGCCGGAGAGGTGCGGGGCGCGGGGGCGACCACTTCGTCGCACACACCATTGGTCTGGGTGGACTCCACCACCGGGTAGGGGGCGACGGCGCCGTCGCGGGTCCGTGCGATCTGAGCCGACAGCTCCCGGGTGAAGGGCACCTTCTGCTCGGCGAGCAGGCCGGTGCCCTCCTCCTTCGCGCGGTCGAACCATTCGATCGCCTGGGCCACGGAGGCGGCGTCACGGATGATCATCACGCCTTTGCCGTCGTAGCCGCCGCGCGGGGTCTTCAGCACCACGGGCCAGCCGACTGCGTTCCCGAAGGACTCCAGATCCTCAGCGGTGCGGACCTCCGACCACCGCGGGTTCGGCAGGCCGAGCTCTTCCACCGCCCGACGCATGGCGAGCTTGTCCTGCGCGTACACCAGTGCAGCCGGCGTCGGGTTGAGCACCCTGCGCTGCTCCTCGAGTGCGGACAGCACCTCCGCGGGGACATGCTCGTGGTCGAAGGTGACGGCGTCGCACCCTTCGGCGAAGGCCAGGACATCGTCCACGTTCCGGTAGTCGCCGATGGTGGTCCGGGGGATCACCTGCGCGGCGGAAGCATCGGGGGAGCCGGCCAGCAGCCGCAGCTCGATGCCCAGCTCCACGGCAGCCGGGGCCATCATCCGGGCCAGCTGACCGTCTCCGAGCACACCCACCGCAGGAACAGAAATCTCAGTCACAGTCACCCATTATGCGCTCCACGTCCATAGGACCCCATACCCGCAACGCCCGTAGGATGGACGTCGATATGAGCATCATCTTCGCGGGCACCCCGCCGATCGCCGCCGACTGCCTGCGCGAGCTCCTCGTCGCCGGCCCCGAGAAGCTCGGCGGCGAGATCACCGCGGTGCTCACCCGCCCCGACGCGCCCGTGGGCCGCAGACGCACCCTCACACCCTCCCCGGTGGCGCAGGCCGCCGAGGAGGCGGGGCTCCCGGTGATCAGAGCGGACAAGGTAGACGACGAGGTCGCCGCGCAGCTGAAGGAGCACAGCCCGCAGCTGGGCATCGTGGTCGCCTACGGGGCGCTGCTGCCCCAGCACGCCCTCGACGTCCCTGGGCGCGGCTGGGTGAACCTTCACTACTCGGCGCTGCCCAAGCACCGGGGCGCGGCACCGGTGCAGCACGCCCTCCTCAACGGGGAGACCGCCACCGCGGCCACCATCTTCCAGCTCGAGAAGGGCATGGACGCCGGCCCCGTCCACGCCTCCGCCGAGCACCCCATCGACGAAGGGGTCAGCGCCGGGCAGCTGCTCCAGGACCTCACCAGCCTCGGCACCAAGCTGCTGCTGGATCTGACGCCGAAGCTGCTTGCCGGGACCTCAGCGCCGGCGCCGCAGCAGGGGGAGCCGAGCTTCGCGCCCAAGCTCACCCGCGACGACGCCTGCATCGACCCCGCACGTCCCGCCGCAGAGGTCATGCACCGCACCAACGCCACCATCCCCGAACCCGGCGCCTGGACCTGGATCGGGGAGCAGCGGATCAAGCTCGGCCCCGTCCGACTCTTCCGCGGCGAGCTGCCCGACGATGCTGAGCCCGGCCAGGTGGTCACCGCCGACGAGCACGGCACCCGGCTGCCGGTGCTGGTGACAGGGCAGAGCAGCGGCGTCGTGCTCACCGAGGTGCAGCCTGCCGGCAAAAGGATGACACCCGCCGCCGACTGGCTCCGCGGCCAGCAGCAGACCCCGGTCCTGGGAGGCCACCATGACTGAGAATCCGAACCGCAGCGGCCCCCGCCGCAACGACAGGGGGCGGCAGCGCTCCCGGGGCGGCGGCAATCAGCCCCGCCAGTACTCCAAGGCCGCACCCTCCCAGCGCGCCCGGCGGGCAGACCCCGCCCGCCTCGCCGCCTTCCGCACCGTCACCGCGGTGAGCCGCGACGACGCCTACGCCAACCTCGTGCTGCCCGAGCAGATCCGCCGGGCCAAGCTCGACAAGCGCGACGCCGGCTTCGCCACCGAGCTCACCTACGGCACCCTCCGGGCCGCCGGCACCTACGACCGGATCATCGGCCAGTGCATCGACCGGAAGATCGCTGACCTCGACGCCCCCGTGCTCGACGCCCTGCGCCTCGGCGTGCACCAGCTGCTCGCCATGCGCACCGACGACCACGCCGCCGTCAACGAGACCGTCGGCCTCGTCCGCGACCAGATCGGCGCCGGCCCCGGCGGCTTCGTCAACGCGGTCCTCCGCAAGGTCGCCGAGAAGCCCCTTGAGGCGTGGATCGAAGAGCTCACCGCTGACGCCGACCCCACCGAGACGCTCGCCATCCGCCACGCCCACCCCGCCTGGGTGGTCCGCGCCCTGCGGCAGTCCTTGAAGCTCCACGGCCGCGGGGACGACCTCGAATCCCTCCTCGAAGCTGACAACGCCGCCCCGGAAGTCCACCTCGTCGGGCTCCCCGGGCTCGGGGAGGAGGCCGGGCAGGCCGCACTCTCCTCCGCCGTCGAGGCAGGCGCGGTCCCCAGCGAGCTCATCGAGGGCGCCGCCGTCTACAGGGGCGGCGACATCGGCCGCCTCGCCGGCGTCCGCGACGGCGCACTGCGCGTCCAGGACATCGGCTCCCAATGGGTCGCACAGGCCCTCGCCGAGCCCGCCGTCCAGATGGGGGAGCGCTGGCTGGACCTCTGCGCCGGACCCGGGGGCAAAGCCGCGCTGCTGGCCGCGCTCGCCGCCCAGTACGAGGTCACCCTGCTCGCCAACGAGCCCGCGCCTCACCGGGCCGAGCTCGTCAGCAAGGCGCTCGCCGCCGTGGATGAGAGCGCATGGGGCGTGCGGACCGGGGACGGACGCACCATCGCTGAGACCGGCCACCCCTTCGACCGGATCCTGATCGACGCCCCCTGCACCGGCCTGGGCGCTCTGCGGCGTCGTCCCGAATCCCGGTGGCGGCGTCAGCCCAAGCACCTCGCCGAGCTGACCGTCCTGCAGTCCGAGCTCCTCGACGCCGCCGCCGACGTCCTCGAGCCGGAGGGGCTCCTCGCCTACGTCACCTGCTCGCCGCACCACGCCGAAACCGTCCTGCAGATCGAAGACGTGCTCAAGCGCCGTCCCGAGCTCACGCTGCTCGACGCCGCGGAGCCGATGCGCGAGGTCGCCCTCCCCGCTGGGCGGAGCCTCCTCACCGAGGGGCCCCAGCCGGAGGGGACAGCCGGGAAGACCGTCCAGCTCTGGCCGCACATCCACGGCACTGATGCGATGTTCTTCGCCCTGCTGCAGAAGCAGCCCGAGTGATTCCGCCCACGCTCGGCCGGCTCCCCGGCATTTCCCGGGGCTGAGGGGGGTCGGCGCTGATATGGTCTTGCGCTGTGTTCAGGATGATCAACCCCTTCCGCGATTACGCCTGGGGCTCCACGACCGCGTTCAGCCGGCTCTTCGGCTGGGAGGCCGCCCAGACCCCTCAGGCAGAGATGTGGATGGGCGCCCACCCCACCGGCACCTCCCGGGTGGAGACCGCCGAGGGGGAGACCGTGGGCCTCGATGCTCTGCTCGCCGAACGCCCCGAGCTGCTGGGGGCAGCGGCCGAGCAGTTCGGGCAGCTGCCGTTCCTGCTGAAGGTGCTGGCCGCGGAGAAGCCCCTCTCCATCCAGGCCCACCCCACCGTCGAGCAGGCCAAGGCTGGGTTCGAAGGGGAGGAGTCCGCTGGGATCGCTCTGGGCAGCCCAGCCCGCTGCTATCCGGATGCGCACCACAAGCCCGAGCTGATCGTCGCCCTGACCGACTTTTCGGCGCTGACCGGATTCCGCCCGCACGCCGACGCCGCCGAGGAGCTGGGCCGCGTGCACGCCCTGGCTGAAGAGCGCGGGTACGACGACGCTGCCCTCACCGCGGTGATCAGCACGCTCACCCGGCAGCTGGGAGGGCGGGACTACGCGGCCGCCCTCGACTTCATCCTCGCCTCCGGGCAGGAGCAGACCGCCCAGGCGGCGCAGGCCCTGGCCGCGCTCGTCCAGATGCCGGCCCCCAGTGCGGACCGTCTCAGCGCGGCCGCCTGGGACACGCTCTCCCGGATCGCCGCCAAGTTCCCGGGCGACCCGGGAATCTTCGTGGCCCTGCTGCTCAACCGCGTGGACCTGCAGCCCGGGGAGGGGCTCTACCTGCCCGCCGGCAACCTGCACGCCTACCTCGGCGGCGCAGGCGTGGAGATCATGGCGAACTCGGACAACGTGCTGCGCGGGGGGCTGACGTCGAAGCACATCGATGTCCCGGCCCTGATCGACGTGGCCGAGACTGAGGTCCTGGACGTGCCGAACTGCGTCCCGCAGCTGGTCACCAAGGGACAGCTGGCGTACCGCCCGCCGTTTGAGGAGTTTGAGCTGACCCGCTTCTCCGTGGAGTCCCACGGCGACATCAAGCACCGCCGTCTCGAGAACGCCCCGGGCATCCTGCTCTGCACCGGCGGAAAGCTCACGGTGCTCGCCGACCAGCCCTCCGAAGGCCCCGGGCACCTGAGCCTGAAGCCGGGCGAGTCCGTGTTCATCCCCGCGGGGGAGGCCGTCCGCTTCGGCGGGGACATCGGAACCGCTGCCTACCTGGCCTCCGTGCCCGGGGCTGTGCAGGTCGCCGGATGAGCGGCCTGCACCGGCGTCCGCTGGACCTGCTCGGGCGGATCTGGCACGAGGTGGCGAAGTTCGGCGCCGTGGGCGGCGTCGCCTTCGTCATCGACACGGTGATCTTCCTGTCGCTGATCTCCGGGCCTATGGATGAGTCGCACGTGAAGGCGAAAGCGATCGCCGTCGCCGTCGCCACCCTGTTCTCCTGGCTGGGGAACCGCTACTGGACCTTTCGAAGCCGGCGCACCAGGACGAAGGCCCGCGAGCTGGTCATGTTCGTGACCATGAACCTCATCGGGCTGGCGATCCAGTCCGGCTGTGTGGCGTTCAGCTTCTACGTCCTGGGGCTGACATCCCCGGAGGCGTCCTTCGTCTCCGGCTCCATCATCGGTATGGGCATGGCTATGGTGTTCCGCTTCGTCGCCTATAAGTTCTGGGTGTTCACCGGCGATGCCGAAGAGATCGTCGTCTCTGCCGAGCAGACAGGCTCCGCGGAGGAGCCGCACGCGGTCAGCGACGCAGACATGCTCAGCCCGCAGAAGGACTGAAGAGTCACTCCACCCCTTCCTGGCGGAGCATCTGACTCCAGGTCTCGCCCTCCGGCTCACCCTGGTAGAGCACGACGACGCCGCCGCCGACCAGGGAGCTGATCATCGCCTCAGCCGCTGCGTCGTCCCATGCGGTGACCAGCAGCGGGGGCCTGCCCGGGGCCGGCTCCGGGCAGGCGGTGGGCGGCAGGGCCGCGACGAGCTGGTCGGGGTGCTGGCGGACCTCCGCCGAGACGTCCAGGGCCCAGGCGGGCAGGGCCTCACCTGCGGCATCCTCGAAGGAGCTGTCCAGCAGGCCCAGGGACACGCCTGCGAGCTCCTCGAACTCGGCGTCCTCGTCCTCCGCCCAGAGCAGCGGGTCCGCGGCGATCACCAGCTGCTCCGGGTTCCCAGAGCCCTCCGTACGGACCTTCAGCGGGCCGAGCGCCCGGACGGCCAGATGCACCGCCGCGGTCTTCCAGTGCGGGGGCATGTCGATGACCACCTCGGCCTCCGGGGAGATCTCCCATTCGGAGGAGATGAGGTTGATGAGCTTCACCGCCCAGTTGGCCAGCACCCTGCCGGAGAGCTCCACGCGGTCCCCGGAGCTGCCGTCGTACCAGACCGCCGCGGGACGGGGTGAGGCGGCGAGCCGATCCAGCAGCTCGGCGTAGGTGCTCGGAGGCTCTGCGGCGGTGCCGCCCAGGGTCAGCGATGCCATGCTGACCAGTGTAGAGCTCGCCCGCATGGGGCGCCGCGCCGGTGAGAGACACGCCGGAGCCACTTGACGCCGCAGTGCTTACGCCCGTGTAATTAACCGCGAGGCAAGCGAACGCATGAGTGCATGAGCACTGAATACTTGGGGAGGCCCACACGGTATGGGGAAGGCACAGCACGCAGCCGAGCTGAAGACCAGCGAGGTCGGTGGCGAGCCCTCTGCACGGCGCAGAGGGCTTGATGTTCCCACTGACTGGTTCATCGACCCCGCCGACCCCTCCGCCGCAGACAAGCTGGAGCACGGCTCATCCGCGGATGACCAGGCCACCGCATACCTGCAGGCCGCTGAGGCCCTGGAGAAGGCCGTCGAGGATGAGGTCGACGCCAAAGTCACCTCGCTGACGGACGCCCCCTCCCGCCGCACTGAGATGCCGGCCCGGACTCTTCACGAGACCGGCCGCCCGCAGGAGGTCGCAGGAGAGGCGGAGCGTGAGAACGTATGGCTGGGCATCCCCAGCCTGCTGCCGTCCGAGCAGGTCGAGGGCGAGCTGGCCTGGCAGGTGGATGCCCTCTGCGCCCAGACCGACCCGGAGGCCTTCTTCCCGGAGAAGGGCGGCTCCACCCGGGACGCCAAGAAGATCTGCGGGACGTGCACCGTCAAGCAGGAGTGCCTGGACTACGCCCTGGCCAATGACGAACGATTCGGCATCTGGGGAGGTCTCTCCGAGCGGGAACGCCGCAAGCTGAAGAAGCGGAGAGCCTGATCAGCCCCACCGGCGGTCTGCACATCGCCGCCGTCATCCTGCATGGCGACGGCGATCAGGACGCACATGAGGAGACGCCGGGGGATCGGGCCCGCTCCCTGCATGAGGCCCTCGAGCGCCAGACCCGGCATCCGGACTCGGTCATCGAGCTGCACGGCCCCGAGCGCTCCGGCCCCGAGGACCTCACCCGGTCCCTGCGGTCCCGGCTCATCGAGGATCGGCGGAGTGCCAAGCAGTCCCTCACCTCCGGCCCCGCCGGGGTGCAGCAGACCCCCCTGTGGCGAAAGCTGGAGCGCAGCCTGGGGGAGGGGTTCTCGCCCCGTTACCAATGGCTGTGGATCCTGCCCGCCGGAAGCATCCCGCACCCGGAGGCGCTGCAACGGCTCGAGGAGCGCCTGCTGCAGGAGAAGGACCGACGCGGCAGGGAGCGGGAGGACGCCGTTCCCGTCGAGGTGGTCGGCGCCAAACAGCTGCATGCCGGCTTTTCGGAGGACCGGCTGGTGGATGTGGGGCTGTACCCCGCGCCCAGCGGCGAGATCCTGAGCCTTACCGAGCCGAAGGAGCTGGACCAGGGCCAGTACGACGGTCGCGATGCCGTGCCCGCGGTCTCCGCGCACGGGATGCTCGTCTCGGCGGGGCTCTTCGGCGACCTCGGCGGCTTCGACCCCGGGCTGGAGCCGGAGTACTCCGCCGCCCGGTTCTGCGCCCGCGCCCGGGAGGTGGGCGCCCAGGCGGTCATCGCGCCCCGGGCCCGGATCTACCAGCAGAGCCCGCCGCCCCGGGAGGCTCTGCACCGGCTCGGCGGAGCCCTGTGGCTTCCGGCCGAGCAGCGACGGGCCCAGATCGTCTCCCGCCTGGCTGACGCGCCGGCCTTTGCGGTCCTTCCGCTGTGGCTGGGCCAGTGGGCGCTTGCGCTGCTGCGGTGCCTCGCCCTGATCTGCTGCAAGGCTCCGGGTGCCGGGTTGGGCCAGGTGGGAGCCTCCGCCGCCGGGCTGCTGAGCATCCCGCTGATCGCTCACCTGCGGAGATTCCGTCGGCAGGGCAGACGAGCAGCCCATACTCACCACCATCGGGCGGAGCGTCCCCGACGCACCGCTGAGCCGCTGAGCCGTGCGCAGCTGCGCGCCCAGCGCCGCCAGGACGTCACGGCCGAGACCCTCGCCCCGCAGGCCCGCCGCGGTGCGACCTCCGGGAACCATGAGGACCTGGCGGAGGGGCAGAGCCTCTTCGACGTCGGCGCACAGGGCGGGGAGTTCGACGAGATGCCGGCCCGCCGCTCCGAGGATCGGCTCGGCCTGTTCATCGTCCTGACCGCCCTGACCGGAGTCTCCCTGATCGGCTACCGGGAGCTGCTGACCGCCGGGGTCCTCGGGGGAGGCGCAAGCCTGCCCGTCTCGCCCAGCATCGCTGAGGCCTGGCACCAGGCCACCAGCTTCCTCGCCGCCGACTCCCTGGGGGAGCGGTCCGCCGCCGATCCCTTCTCAGCGGTGCTGCTGGTGCTCTCCGTGCTGTCATTCGGCAATGCCTCAGCGGTGCTGCTGTGGGTGGTGATCCTCGCCGCTCCGCTGAGTGCCGCCACCGCCTGGTGGGCCTCCGGGCTGGTCAGCGGCCGGGCGTTCCACCGCATCCTTGCCTCCCTGATCTGGGGGCTGGCGCCGGTGCTGCAGATTGCCGGGGACCAAGGACGCGTGGGCGCGGTGATCGCCCATATCCTGCTGCCAGCAGTGCTGGTGCTGGCCGTGTACGCCCTGCAGCGACGCCGTGCGGGAGCCTCCGGGCTGGAGCCCGCCGCTGGGGCGGGCCTGCTGCTGGCGGTGCTCTGCGCCGCCGCCCCGGTCCTGATCGTGCTCGCGGTGCTCGGCTGCCTGGCGGCGGGTCTGCTGCTGGGCCGGGCCGGGCGAATCCTGTGGCTGCTGCCGCTGCCCGCCCTCGCGATCTTCGGGCCGATGCTCTTCTCCGCGCTGGACCGCCGCTCCAACTTCCTCGCCGTTCTGCTCGCCGAGCCCGGCCGGGCCCTGCCCTCCGGCCAGGCCGGCAGTCCTGCCCCGCTGTGGCAGCAGCTGCTCGGACACTCCCAGGCCTTCGAACCCGCCGCCGGCCTGCCCGGCGCGATCTCAGGGCCCGCCTCCTGGCTGCCCTCGGTGCTGGAGGGGGACTTCTGGGCGCTGCGGCTGGCGCTGCTGATCGGGGGGCCGCTGCTCGCCGTCGCGGTCATCGCATTCATCGCCGCCCCCGCCCGCAGGGCCCTCATTCCGGCGGGCCTCTTCGCCCTGGCCGCCCTGATGCTCTCCGCGGCCGCGGCCCGGCTGACTGCTGGTGCGGCCGGCACCCAGCTGGTGCCCGCGCACACCGGGCCCCTCGTCTCAGTGGTGCTGCTGTGCCTGCTGGTCAGCGCAGTCGTCGTCCTCCGCACCGCAGGCGCCGGGGGACGAGCCGGCAGCTTCCTGCCGGTCGCCTCCACGCTGCTGGTGCTTGCGGTGTTCGCCTCCGCGGTGTTCTGGGCAGCTCCGCGCCTGCTGCCGGCCTCGGACCTCTCCGACCGGACGGTCACCGCCGTGCACCACGAGCAGGTGCTCGTCGGACCGGGCAGCCTGCGCGAGATCCCGGCCTCCGCGGCGGACCAGGGCACCGGCCCGGAGCAGCTGCGCACCCTCATCCTGCAGACCTCCGGCGAAACGGTCGAGGCGGAGCTCGTCGCCGGCCGCGGCCGGATGCTGGATGCTCAGCGCACCCCCGCAGCTGTGACCGGCCTGCCGCTGACCGTCGGAGCGAGCACCGGGGAGCCTGAGCTGCGGGCCTCCGAGGAGCGGGTCGCAGAGCTCGTCTCCGCCCTGCGGACTCCGGGCAGCAGCGATGTCGGCACCCTGATGGAGGAGCTCGCCGTCGGGCACATCCTCATCCCCGGAGGCGAAGAGACGCTCACCGACGCCGCAGAGACCGCCCAGGGACTCATCAGCGTGGGGCCCACCGACCGGGGGCTGCTGTGGCGCGCGGAGGAGCCGATCTCCTGGGCGCGGATCGTCACCGCAGACGGTGACGTGCAGGCCCGCCTCCCCGCCGCCCAGCACCGCATCGACGCCGAGCTCTCGGAGGATGACTGGACCGGTGAGGCTGAGGCCGGCGAGGAGCTCTTCCTCGAACTGTCGGTGGAGCGGGCACGCGGCTGGCACGCGGAGCTCGACGGCGAGCAGCTGCGCGCCGCCACCGAGAGCTCCACCGGCGAGGAGGAGCTGCCCTGGCTGCGCCGCTTCCACCTGCCTGATGGCGCCGATGCTGCTGAGCTGGACGGCAGTCAGCTGACGGTGATGCACCGCTCTGCGATGCAGCCGCCGATTCTGCTCGGGGTCGGGCTGCTGCTGGTCCTGCTCATCCTGGTCGCCCTGCCCCTGCCGCGCAGCTGGCGCATCATGCCGGTCGCCTCCCGTGAGCAGCTCGAGACCGGGCAGGCCGAGTCGAGCGCCCCGGAGACTCCGCGAGAGGAGACGAGGGCATGAGCCGTGTGACCCGCCGCCTGCGCAGGCAGCGCCGCCAAGCCCGGCGGGCCGCGCACCAGCAGAGGCGCCAGGGGCAGGGCCCTGAGACCCAGCAGGTGCCGGAGCAGTCCTCTGGCGCCGCTGAGGCGGGCACGCCGAGGCCGGCCCGGCACGCGGCCGGGGTGCGCCGCGCGCCCCGGGGCCCGCGCGCCCTCACGCTGGCCGCAGGGCTCGGAATCCTGGCGCTCGGCGCCGGCTCCGCCGTGCTCAGCGCCTTGAACCCTGAAGGGCCCGCCACGGGCGCCTCCCCGGTCCACACCGTGGAGCTGGACCAGGGAGCCCAGCCGGAGGTCTGCCCGCCCACCCATGAGGACGCGGACGTGGAGAGCCTCACCCTCGGAGATGATGACGACGACGATGCGGCGTCGGCGGTCATCCACCACGCCGAGGAGGGCCCGTCGGCGTCACTGGCGTCCTCGTACTGCACGGTGCCGCAGCGCAGACAGGTCTTCCTCGGCCCGGAGACCGGCGGCGGAGCCGACTCCGCCCTCACCCTGACCAACCCCTATGACCGGCCCGCCACTGTGGAGGTGACCACTGTGGGGGAGGACGGTGACCGGGGCGCCCTGGGCTCCACCACAGTGCTCGTTCCCGCGGAGGAGGACCGGCAGGTCAGCATCGCCGGGCTCGCCGAGGGTGAGGAGCCGCTCGCCGTCGAGGTCACCGCCTCCGGGGCCCCGGTCGCCGCGGACCTGCGTTCGGCCCGCACCTCCGGAAGCACCAGCCTCGGCGCCGAGCTGCTCACCGGCCAGGTCGAGCCGGAGGCCGCCCATGCCCTCGCGGGCGTCCCGATGCCGGATGCCGGCTCGGACACCGACCCTGCCGAGCTCTGGCTCTACGTTCCGGAGTCGGAGCACCCCGGGGAGGCTGCCGTGGAGCTGCAGGTCTTCGGCCCCGAGGGCCACATCATCCTTGAGACCCCGGGCGTCTTCACCCAGCCGCAGGGGACCCTCTCCGTCGTCGAGCTGGAGGGCGTGGAGGACCCCGGTACCTACGATCTCCTCGTCACCACCACGGCGCAGTCCGGGGCGGAGCAGGAGCCGGTGCCCAGCTACGCGGCCGTCCGCACCGCTGGGGACGGGCAGGAGGTCGTCACCGAGGCGGAGCAGGACCCCGTCATCGAATGGGACCCTGTCACCGGACTTCCCACGGAGGTGGAGCAGGACCCGGAGGAGGTCGCCTCCGAGCCGGTGCCCGACGTCAGCTGGATCACCTCCTCCGGGCCCCTCGGCCCGGGGGACCGTCTCCCCGCGGAGGCGGAGGAGGCTGTTCTCCATCTGTTCAGCACCGGGGACGACGACGCGTCCGTCACCCTGGCGGGCGGGGAGCAGACCGATGTCGCCCCCTACTCCTCCGCCCAGGTGGAGCTGAACGGGGATGGCCCCTTCGTCGAGGTTGAGCAGAGCACCGGACGGATCCATGGCGCCGTCATCCTCCGTGATGCCGAGGGCCGCTTCACAGTGATCGGTCCGCCTCCGGCCGAATCCGGCGAGACCAGCGTGCCGGTCACGCTGCGCCGCTGAGAAGGGTCTAGGGTCGGGGCCGTGGATTCCAAGCGACGGTGCAGCAAAAACGGCTGCGAGGGGCCGGCAGCGGCGACTCTGACGTACTCGTACCAGGACTCGACCATCGTCGTCGGGCCCATCAGCCTCTACGCCGAGCCGCACACCTACGACCTCTGCGCGCCGCACGCGGACTCTGTCAGCGCGCCCCGCGGGTGGGAGGTCCTGCGCCTGAGCTACACGTCGCAGAGCCCCAAGGACCCCCAGGACGATGGCGATCTCCTCGCCCTCGCCGACGCAGTGAAGAAATCTCAGGACGAGCCCGCCGCCCAGGAGACGGCTGAGCCCGGCTCACTCCCGGCCCGCGAGAAGCCGACTCCGCTCACCGCGCCCACAGGCCACCCCAACTCCGCGGACCCCACCGCTCACAGGGGCCACCTGAGGCTGATCTAGGCTCCGGCGAGACGGCTGAGGAGCCGCTGCTGACGGTGCTGGGCACTGACCAGCCGCTGGTACTCCCTGTTCCGCCGCTCCGCCATCACCGCGGCCAGCAGCTCAAAAGGCGACGACGCCGGCGGCTGCGGGGACACGTACTGCCGCACCTCAGCGGCAAGCTCCTCCGCCACGGCCTCCAGAGCACGCATGTTCCGGGCCCTGCCGGACTGCTCGACGGTCCGCAGCAGCCGGCCGGTCTGCACTGCGAGATCCTCCGGGAGGCGCCCGATGTCGGCTACCTGGGTCCAGGAGGACATCATCGGCGGCACCGGCAGCATCATCGGCCTCATCCGCGGGTGCCGGGAGGCCACCCCGTAGGTGCCCGCCACCAGGTCGCCGAACCGCTTGCCGCGCCGGGTGACCAGGGCGCACACCACTGAGAGCATCCCCATGGTGAACAGCTCCAGGATCAGCACCAGGCCGCGGAGCAGAGCGTGCCGGAACCGGATCGAGCCGCCGTCGTCGCGCACCACACGGACGCCGAAGACCCACTTGCCCGGAGACCGGCCCCGGGAGAGGGTCTCCACAGCCACCGGCACCACTACCAGGCAGAAGATCACCGTGGCTGTCATCACCGCCGCGGCGGCTGCCTCGTTGGCGGCCGCGGGAGCGCCGAAGGCCCCGAGCAGCAGCATCATCGCCAGGAGCAGGAGCCCGTAGACGAACAGGTCCAGCAGCAGCGTGGCGCCCCGTGTGATCAGGGAGACCGCCGGCAGATCCAGGGAGACCGCTTCGGAGGTGAGCACGCTGCGCCGCATGCACGCTAGCCTAGCGGCCATGGATATCGACGCGTTCCACCGGGTGCACCATGGCTCATGGGACCGGTTGGAGGCCCTGGCGCGCCGCCGGCGGCTCACTGCCGCGGAGGTGGACGAGCTGCTGGTGCTGTACCGGCGAGCCTCAGCGCACCTGTCGATGATCCAGGCGGCCGAGCCTGATTCCCCGGCAGTGGCGCAGCTCTCTGCCACCCTGGGGCGGGCCCGGGCGCACCTGACCGGAACGGGGCCGCAGGTGGTCGCCTCGGCCGCCTATTTCGTGGCCCAGACCCTGCCTGCGGCGCTGTACCGGCTGCGCTGGCTGACGGTCGCTGTGACCGTCGCGTGGCTCGGCGTGGCCGTGATGATGGGGATCTGGGCGGCGAACCATCCCCAGCTGGACCTGCTGCAGCCGCCGGAGCAGCGCCAGGCCTACGCGGAGGAGGAGTTCGTCAACTACTACTACGAGCACCCCGGCTCAGCGTTCGCGTCCCAGGTGTGGACCAACAACGCCTGGATCGCGGTGCAGTGCGTGGCGTTCGGGGTCACGGGGATCTACCCGGCGTTCGTGCTGATGGTGAACGCGGTGGGCGTCGGGATGGCCGGCGGAGTGATGCACGAGCAGGGTGCGGCCGCGGAGTTCTGGATCTACATCCTTCCGCACGGTCTGCTGGAGCTGACCGCGGTGTTCGTCGCCGGCGCGGCGGGTCTGCGGATCTTCTGGTCCTGGGTGGCCCCGGGCCGGATGCGTCGGACTGATTCTCTGGTTCAGGAGGCGCAGCGGCTGATCACCGTGGCAGTCGGCCTGGTGTTCGTGCTGCTCGTGGCAGGGGTGATCGAGGGGTTCGTCACGCCGTCGAACCTGCCCTATTCGGTGCGCATCGCGATCGGCGCGGCCGCGCTGGCCGCGTTCTGGGGGTACACGCTGATCCTCGGCTCCCGGGCGGCGAAGGCCGGGGTGAGCGGCTCGCTGGGGGAGTACGATGCCGGCGCGCACCAGCTCACCGCCTGAGCGCGGCATCGCGATTGCGCCCACTTTGAGACTCTCCGGGCGTATTGGGGGGCCAAACCCCGCCTGCGCGCTTAGTGTGGGGGTATGAGCCAGAACCCTGACGAGCAGCGCCAGAACGACGCCGCGGAGAAGGACTTCGAGTCCGGACTGGACTACGGGGCCTTCACCACGGACGAGCCGGACTTCCCCGAGGACCGGATCGGTGCCGAGGAGGCTGAGCCCTCCGCCGCGCCTGCCGCCGGGGCCCCGGCTCCCCAGGACACCGATGAGGACGCCCCCGGAGCGTCCTCGCCCCAGCAGGCGGCACCAGCCGCGCCGGATCAGCCCCAGCGCACCCGCTCCCTGAGCGAGGAGCTGGCCGCTGCGAAGGCCTCCACCAGCGAGGACCGGGCCGACGCCGCAGCCTCCGCCTCCGCGGAGGCCCCCGCCAGCGCGGCTGAGGTTCCGACCAAGCAGGACACTGCCGCTGAGAACGCGAGCAAGGACGTCGGCTACCCCGAGGACCAGGAGGACGCCGAGCCCACCGCTGTCGTTCCCCCGGCGACCCGCGAGGAGCCCACGAGGGAATCCACGAGGACGGACGCGCCCTCTGAGGATGCGGCCAAGCAGGCGGCCGGCCGCAGGCATGCCGAGGAGGAGGTCCGCCGGGTCCCCGGCTCCGGCGCAGCACCGGCCGGCGCTGCCCGGACCCCCGCGGATGAGGAGATCACCGACGCGGACATCGACGAGGAGGTCCGCAAGTCCAGGCGCGGTATCTCCCGGTTCCTGACCGTGCTGATCGCGATCTTCACCCCGGTGCTGATCATCGCCGCCGCTGTGCGATTCGTCGCCTCCCCCTTGTTCCTGTGGGCCACGTACAACCGTCCTGGCTTCCCCGCGGACGGCAGCTCATGGGGTCTGAGCACCGCCGACCGTGAGCTGTACGGCTCCTACGGGATGGACTACCTGTTCAACATCGCCAGCACCGAGTACCTCAGCAATGTGCTGTATGACGGCCAGCAGCTGTTCACCGCGGACGAGGTCGCTCACATGTATGACGTGAAGCTGGTCGTCTGGTGGATCATGACCGCCGGTGTGGTGCTGGCTGCTCTGACCCTGCTGTTCCTGCTGATGCTGCGCGCTTGGCGGCCGGGCGGATTCGCTCGCGGCCTGTTCGCCGGCGCCTGGGTGACCTTGGCGCTGATCGTCGCCGCTGGTGTGCTGGCCGTACTGGACTGGCAGACCTTCTTCGCCGAGTTCCACCGGATCGCGTTCTTCTGGACCGACAACCCGTGGGCCTTCGACGGCGCCGAGTCAGGCCTGCTGGCGCTCTACCCGAACCAGTTCTGGATCGATGCTGCGATCTGGGGCCTCGGCTTTGTGGTGCTGCTGTGCCTGATCATCATCCTGGCGACCTGGCCCACCAGGGCGCGCCGGGAGCGTCGCGCTGAGCGGCTCGCGGTGGTGCAGGAGAGGCGCCGCGAGAAGCTGATCGCTGAGATCAACAAGTCCAACTACGCGTGATCCGGGCGTAGCAGCCTGATCCGCTGAGAGGCCGGGATGCTCCTGAGGGGGCGTCCCGGCCTCTCTGTGTCCTAGGGCTGGATGCCGCGGGGGTGGTTCCGGAACATGGCGTCCGCCGGTCGGAGCTGGTGGTGACCGGTGCGGACGGTGTGGAGGGCGAGGAGCCCGGTGACGGCGAGATTGTTCCGCAGCTCCCCGGAGAGCGCCAGCTGCACCGCCTCGCTCAGCGGCACCCAGGCGGGAACGATGCCGGCCTCCTCAGCTTCACGGGCGTGCCGGTCCGCTTCGGGCACCTCGGTGAGGCCTTCGGCGAGGTAGATGCGCGTGGATTCGTCGCTCATGCCGGGGGTGATGTGCAGGTCCACCAGGGTGTGCCAGTGTGCTGCGAAGATGTCGGCTTCTTCGGCGAGCTCCCGTGCGGCGGCGTCCTGCATGGATTCGGCGTCGAGGTCGAGGAGCCCGGCGGGCAGCTCCCAGAGCTGCTGCCCGACCGGGTGCCGGTACTGCCGGATGAGCAGAACCTCGTCGTTGTTGTTGAGAGCGAGCACGGCGACGGCGCTGAAGTGCTTCACGTATCCGCGGGTCAGCTCCTCGCCGCCGAGCTCGAACCGATCCTCCACCAGCTCAAAGATGGGGGTGGAGGCCAAGCTCCTTCGTTCGACGGCCGGGTGCTCAGCAGCAGAATCCTTAATCTCCATAGGCCCAGCCTAGAGGTATTGTCGAATGGGAAGAGCCTAGGAAAGTTGTCGCTTCCCGCCGATATTGTTAACTTTATGATCAAATCGGTTAGAGGGGGTAGTGGCGATGGTTGAGGGGCCCGACGAGCGGGAACGTCGAGAGCTAGACCGGCGAATTAAGTTTCACGATCGGTTGCGTTCACGTGCTCGAGCGTTGGCTACGTTGGCCGGAGGCGCGTCAGTCACGCTCGCCACGGGGTTCATTCTGGCACCTACAACAGTAGGAGACTTGGCAAGGGTCGTTGGTTTCATTGCCATATTGGGATTCTTGCTAACCAGCGCCTTTTCTTCATTTGCGTCTATCACTTCCGGGGCAAAAGAGTCAAATACTCGTTTCGAAAAATGGAACTTTTGGCGAGTTTCTGTTTCTAAAGAAGTCGATCCACCTACGTACCGCGAACGGCTAACCGACGCTGTTAAGACCCGTATCCAGCAGCTGACGGATTGGGGCCTCCGTGCCCTTGTGCTCGGGATGGCCTCTCTAGCGGTGTCTTTGGGGCTAGCGGTCTTTAGTGGGTGGTCGGAGCAGGTAGATGTGACAGTCGTTCGTAACGAGGGGCAGGGCATTCCGAGTTGTCCAAACTTAGGAGCCACCTTCACGGCGAGTATTGATACGAGTGAGCTAGAGGGAGAAGGTTTTCATCTGCGGATGAGCGTAGGAGAAAATGCCTGTGAAGAAGGGGTTGCAGTTGAGGAGATCTATATAGAGCGCTCCGCTATCGAACTAATACGAGTCGAGTCTCGGTAACGCGATGGTCTTGCGGGTGGACTTGCTCTCGTTGGGGACGCTGGACCAGGGGAGATGGGAAGATGAAGCGCAGTTTGCGCTGGGTCATATAGCTTCGGAGTTCCCTAACAGCCTGGTTTTCGTGCGTACGCATCACGAGCCTGTGGATGTGGCGATTCTCGTGTACGACAGTGGAGAGCATGATCCCCTCAGTAGTGAAGGTTGGATCGATAGTTACTTGGCGAGCAAATCTGGCCAAGTTCAGAGGCTGTTTCTATTTGCATGCGAGCAACTACCAGGCGCTGTTGAAGTCTCCGGGGTGGACGTCCAGAGGGAGTTGCAACGGCAAGTGCGGTCACGCGTCGCGGCCCCGATAGGCAGAGTGCTTATTAACTCGGCTGACTTGTATCAGGAAGTGCGAGTGCAACTGGAACGGCTGTTATCTCGTTTTGAAATGATCGAAACGGAGGGACGTGGTGGAGTGCGAGATCGTACGCGATGGGTGGGATCAGGCGCTGTAATGTACTTTGACGAGGGAGAGCTGTGACGAGGCATTCACGTAGTGGCATTGAATGGGTAGTGGCTTGTCTCGCACCCTGGGCGGTATCTCCGCACCCGAACTTTCGGGCCCAGAATGTGACCGCCGCGTCGTATCTTGCGCTTGTCACTGAGATGCGCCCTTATAGCAATAAGTTCTTTGAGGGGGAGGGCGAGCCCGCCCTCGAACCATGGGAAAATGGCCTGCTGGAGAGCGCTGAGGGTTCTCTCTTTGGGAATCGCATCTACGAGTCGGTCAACATCCTTGAGCAGCTGACCCATGAAGCTGCCGCAAGCTTTGGTGCGCGAGGGGCTGCGGGCCTATACCTAGCTCGAGCCAGTGCGGAGATCGGTCGCCCCGATAAGGGGATCCAGGTTCTGGAGGGATTGATCGACGGCGCAGTTCAGGAGAGTGAGCTCACGGCCAGTGAACAGCTCGTGCGTGCGGCACTTCAACAGCAAATAGCTATGCAACTAGCGGACCTGGGTAAGTATGAGGAGGCGTACGACGCATGCAATGAATCGCTGGACATGCTACCGCCAGAAAAGAGCGGCTTTGAGAGTTTTCCAGTCTCTGAAGGGATGCGGTGGGGAGCGCGCCGAATTCAGCGTGAAATTGTGCGGACGTTGCGTCGGGTTTCGCTTTCAACGCGAGCTTCAGTGAACGCGGGACGTGACAAGGACCTCGTGCGTCTCGTCCGGGGACAAGCGACGTGGATCGAGCACCGGCAACTCCTGCTAAACGAAAAACAGCTCGAAGCATCTCTAAGGGATGCTTTCGAAAGTGAAGTTGAACCGCTGTCTGGTACACGCTATATGGGACGTGCCACACCCTCGAACTATGGCTACGAAGCACTGTTGCTGGCTGAACTGCGAGGTCACTGGTCTACAGCACGTGCAGTGCGCGCTGATCTCGGCCGAGTTCTTTTCCTGCAGGAACGCGCTTCCTCAGAGAGGGTCGCAGAAGCACTTAGACTCCTCATGGAGGGGGACGCTGTTAAACCTCTCCGTTCGGCGGTTCGCTGGTTGCGAGATCAAGGCCCTTCAGAAGTTTTAGTGGAGCAAGCACAATCGATCGTTACGCGAGCAAAGTGGCGTGGGCAGTTAACTGAGTCACAATTGGTGGTGATCGCGGAGGCAGCGGAATTCCTCCATGGCCAGGATCGTCGACCAACGCTGGAACTCGCTTTGGGTGTCCTTAGCTCACATCAGCCAGAACGTGTAAGTTTCCGTTACCAAGAGCGCCTCTTGGCAGCCATCCAGAAGCTGGCGAATGGAACCGGACTTGATCTAGAGATTCTGGAGCGCATTGTTACTTTCGTAGAACGAACTTCGCTTATGCCTCCCCTCGTCCGAGCGGTGGCGCGGGTGGTTGAGACTTGTAATCTCAACGACCTTCCTCGCTTCCTTGAATCCCGGATTATTCAGTGGACTGAGGAACACCGGGAGGATGAAGATCGCGAGAGATTAGTGGAATCCTTTGGTGTATTGGTCAGCGGCGAGCCTGAAATAAGCACTCCGCGCACTGCCTTTGGTAAGGCTGTGATGATGGCTAATGGCCAGATCACTGGTGAGGATTATGAGCGCCTTCTCCCCGAAGTCGTCGAATACTTGCATCAGGAACTTCAAAGCGAGTTAAAGCCACGTAGCGGTGTAGCCATCGGTGGAAGTAATCCGTTACATGTAGCAGTAGCTCTTGCCTTGTCGGACTCCTCCTCAAGCCTTTGGCTTCCCATTGCTAAGGTTCTGGCAAACCAGAACGTGCATGCAACCCGGAAGGTGGACGCACTTGAGCGGTTGGCAGCTGATATCCAATTAGTGCCGCAAGAGCCGCTAGTGGTTCTTCGAGAGAACTTTGACGCGATTCTTAACTCGGATAGGCGAGACATGGGATGGTCGCTTTCTGACACTTCGGTCTTCGCTCCGGCGATACGCTTTGGGGCAGTTGCGGAAGCGCTGTCATACGAAAAGGGACTCGAGGTCGTGATGTCCTTGGCGGCAGGAAGAACCGCTGACCGGGTGGAAGCTTGTAAAACTGTGCCGTTCTTGCTTTCGGAAGAGAGGGACTCTACCTGGGGACACAGTCTCTTACTGCAGGCGTCCAGAGACCAAAATCCGAGGGTCTCGGCAGAAGCGGCGTACTCCCTAGTTTACTCACTGCAGTTTGAGAGTCCGTTGACCTCAGTGGTTGTGACAAGGGCGGAAGATCTGCTTAATGCAGACGGGGTGACTATCCCTCTACGCGCAATCCACGCTGTGCAACGGCTGGCGCAGGAGAACCGCCGGAATAAGAGCACGCTCAGGTCGACACTCGTGGAGCTGTGTGAGACAGCCAATAGCGACACAGTGCGCAGAGCTTCTAAGTTGGCCCTGGAACAGCTCGATGCGGTGACCTTGTAGGTCAGCGGCCCGTCAAGCTCACAGCGTCCGTTGAGTCGAACCGCGAGAGAATCATTTGAGTTCGCGGCGCCAGGTGGCGTGGCGGAGGCGGCTGTCCCGGGTGACGCCTGAATGGGCGACCTCGGCCTTCAGCTTCGGGGTGGCCCAGACCGCGTCCGAGGCGTCCTCCGCGGGAACGTCGTCCACCGGCGGGCTCTTGCGGCTGAGCCGGTCCAGCTTCTTCCGCAGAGCCTTCAGCTGGCTGTCGGAGAACCCGGTGCCGACCCGTCCGGCATAGGTGAGCTCCCCGCCGTCGTTCTCCGCTGCGAGAAGCAGGGAGCTGAACGTCTTCGCGCGGCCGCCGTTGCCCCTGCGGTAGCCGACGACAACAACGTCAGCATGCTGGGCCTGCTTCAGCTTCACCCACCCCTCCGAGCGTCGGCCCGGGTGGTAGGCGTCACTCGTGCGCTTGGCCATCACCCCCTCAAGCTGCAGCTTCTGCGAGACCTCCATCGCATGCTCCAGCTCCTGGCCCAGATCATCCGGCCGTTGGATGCGCTTGGTCGGGCTGAGCACCTCGGCCAGCAGCTCGCGACGCCGGGCGTACGGCTCGCCGGTGAGGTCGCCGTGCTCAGCGGTATGCAGCAGGTCGAACGCCATGAAGTGCACGGGGATCCGCTTCGCGGCGCGTTCGATCTCCCGGGGCTTGGTGAGTCTGCCACGCTGCTGCAGCCGCCCGAAGTCCGGGCGGTGCTGACTGTTCAGCGCCACCACCTCACCGTCCAGCACCGTCCCTGCCGGCACCGCCTCCGCGAGCTCCGTCAGCTCCGGGAACGTGTCGGTCAGGTCCCGGCCGCTGCGGCTGCGCAGATGAACCGTCCCGGAATCGTCCGCCGCCGCGATCGCCCGGTAGCCGTCCCACTTGGCCTCGAACGCCCAACCATCCCCCCGGATATCAGAAGGCTTGCCGAGCGTGGCGAGCATGGGGGAGGGGAGCGGGTGCGGGAGGGCGGCGGCCGTGCCGGGTGCCTTGGCCGTGCCGGGTGCCGTCCCGGCGTCGTCGGGCCTGCTCTGCGCCTTCGGCTGGTTCTTGGTGAGACGAATGAGCCACTGATCCTTCTCCGTGCCCTTCCCCGTCTTCACCAGCGCGTACCGGCGCGGAATCCCGTCAAGCCCGCCGCCGGGCCGGCCGTGGAGCACGACGACGACCTTCTCCGGCTCCCACTTCTCGATCTGTGCGGTGCCGTGATCCCAGATGGTGACCTCTCCCGCGCCGTACTCGCCCTTGGGGATGGTCCCTTCGAACTCGGCGTACTCGACCGGGTGATCCTCGGTGCGCACGGCCAGCCTCTGGGCGCCCTGCTTCAGCGGCGGGGCCTTGGGGACCGCCCAGGAGACCAGCACGCCGTTGTGCTCCACCCTGGTGTCGAAGTGCAGACGGCGAGCGTGATGCTCCTGGATCACAAAGAGCGGATCCCCGGCGCGCAGGGAGGGGCTCGTCTCAGGGACAGGCTCCAGGGTTCTGCCAGCGTCGCGCTTCGCCCGGTACGTGCTCAGCGCGTCCTCAGCCGGGCCGTCGGGGGAGCCGCCGAATCCCGCCAACGGGTCAGTCCCCTCCGCCAGCCGCTCCATCACCTGCCGGAAGTCCAGATGCTCCAGCGAGTCCGCATCCTCCAGCTCGTCCCAGGTCCGCGGGACGGCCACCCAGGGGCGGTTCCGTCCGCGCAGTGAGTAGGGCGCCACCGTGGTCTTGTTCGCGCTGTTCTGCGACCAGTCGATGAGCACCTTGCCCCTTCGCCTGTCCTTGGACATGTCAGAGACGATGTCGTCCGGGTGGTCCTTCTCCAGGGCTTTGGCCAGCTCCTTGGCCACCTCGGAGACCTGTTCGGAGGTGTAGCTGCCGTCCAGCGCGGCGTAGAGGTGAATTCCCTTCGACCCTGAGGTGACAGGGACGGAGGGCAGCCCCATCGAGTCGAGCAGCTCTCGGCACCACCGGGCAGCCTGCGCGCAGTCGGCCAGAGCGGTCCCCGGGCCGGGGTCCAGGTCCAGCACCAGCCTGTCCGGGTTCACCGATCCGGGCGGCTGGGGCCGTCCCGCACCGGGATCGACCCTCCATTGGGGGACGTGCAGCTCCAACGCGGCGACCTGCCCGAACCACGCCAGGACGGCGGCGGAGTCCGCCAACGGGTAGGTGTTCACGTGATCGGAGTGCTGCACCTCTGCGACGGGGACCCAGCCCGGGGCGGAGTCCTCGAGGTTCTTCCGGAAGAAGTCCCCGGAGCCGGTGCCGTCCGGCCAGCGCTTCCGGGTCACGGGCCGTCCGGCCAGCAGGGGCAGCATCGCCGGGGCAGCCGCCTGGTAGTACTCCAGCACCTCGGCCTTGGTGGTCCCGGACTCCGGGTAGAGGACCTTGTCCAGGCTGGTGACCCGCAGACGGCGCCCGTCAACCCTGACGCTCTGCTGCCTCGACGCCATCGGGTGCCTCCCAGGTACCTTTCAGAGTTCAGGGACGAATCATCTAGCCCAGCGTGGGACTCTCACCTGAGCGTGTACTGAGAGTCAGCAAGGAATGAGGTCCAGATGACAGGCACCAGCTCCGCACTCGACGTCGAGCTCACCGGGGTTCCTGGCCCCCAGGCCGCAAAGGGCCAGCCCTTCGCCGGCGACCCGCGCAGCCTGTGGCGGCCAGCCCAGTTCGGGGAGACCCTGCACCTTGCCGGCGTGCCCGCCCGGAAACGGATCGGGTTCGACGGCGGCAAGTCGGCGGGACGCAGGACGCTCGCCGAGCGCGCCGACCTGCTCGCTGATCTGCAGGAGCTGATGTGGGCGCACGTGGCCGCCGCCCCGGAGGAGGAGCGCCGGGCGGTGGAGAAGGCGATCGCCGCCCGGGTGAAGCGCCGCAGCCCCAAAGAGGCCAAACGCCGCGAGAAGCTCTTCACCCCGGAGGTGGAGGAGGCCCTCGCCGCACTGGAGCGGGGCCCGCGTGTGCTGCTGGTGCTGCAGGGGATGGACTCATCCGGCAAGGGCGGCATGGTGAAGTCTGTGGTGAGTGCGATGGACCCGCTCGGCGTCGACGTTGCCGCCTTCGGCAGGCCGACCCCGGAGCAGAAGCGCCAGCACTATCTGCAGCGGATCATCGCTCAGCTGCCCGAGCCGGGGCACGTCGGCGTCTTCGACCGCTCGCACTATGAGGATGTGCTGGTCCCCACGATCACCGGCTCCGCGAGCCAGAAGGAGCTGGGCCGGCGCACGGAGGCGCTGCAGCTCTTCGAGCGTGAACTGGTCCGCCGCGGGTTCGTCATCGTCAAAGTGATGCTGCACATCTCCCCGGACGAGCAGCTTGAGCGGCTGGTCTCCCGCCTGGACCGGGAGCACAAGCATTGGAAGTATGACCCCTCCGACGCGGACGCCCGCGCCCAGTTCCCCGACTACCAGGAGGCATACGCCCGCCTGATCGAAGCCACTGATGCCGATCATGCTCCGTGGCACATCACGGGCGCAGACCGTAAGTGGTATTCGCGCCTGGCCGTCCAGGAGCTGCTCATCGCCGCCCTGGCTGACCTCAATCTGCGGTGGCCCGCCGCTGACTACGACGTTGAGCACGAGCGCAGCCGGCTCGTGGAGACCAGACGTGCGGCGTCGTGACGAGGCATCCCCTCAGTTCGCCAGAGCGATGTACCCGTTGAGAGTGGACGCGTAGAGGATCCACGCGAGATACGGGACCAGGAGCGCTGCCGCGATCCTGCTGATCGGCCAAAAGGCTCGGATCGTCAGCACAACCGCGATGATGAGGGCAACGATGACGGCGAAGGCGGCCCAGAGGGCTGAGCTGCCCCAGCTGGGGTACGCCGCGAAGAACAGCGGCGCCCAGGCACCGTTGATCGCCAGCTGGACGAAGTAGACAATGAGCGCGGCTCGGACCAGGTGCTGGTGCCTTCTGCGCCAAATGAGCCAGGCGGCCACGCCCATTGAGACGTACAGGACCGTCCAGACAGGGCCGAACAGCCAATCCGGGGGATTCCACGGAGGCTGGTCAGCCTGTTCGTACCAGCCGTCGGTGTGAGGATCCGTGGCCTGTCCCGCAAAGAAGCTGACGATGAGCGGGATGGCGAGCATCACCACCAGCCCGGCGGCCTGAACAGGCGTGGAATCACGAGCGTGTGGACCGTCGCCCTCGGCGGTCTGAGGCAATTGCGGCTCCTGAGAAGCTGGGGGACCTTGTCTGCTCACCATACGTCCCGGTCAGCGCCCTGGCGAGGGCGCAGTCGCTGCCAGCTGATGCCCACGCACCAGTCACCGAACGTCAAGGTGTCAATGGGACTGTTCGATGAGTTTCAGCTGATAACTGCGGAGGAGCCGTACTGATGCGTGCAATCTGGTCAGGAGAGGTCTCATTCGGACTGGTGTCGGTGCCCGTCAAGCTGTACTCGGCCACCAAGAGCCACGATGTCTCTCTTCACCAGGTGCATGATGCTGACGGCGGCCGCATCCGTTATCAGCGCCGCTGTGAGGTCTGCGACGAAGTCGTGGACTACAAGAACATCGACCGGGCCTACGATGACGGCGAGAAGTCAGCGGTCATCACCAAGGATGAGATGTCTGACCTGCCGGCGGATGAGTCCAAAGAGATCGCTGTCGAACAGTTCGTGCCTGAGGACCAGATCGACTCGATGGTGCTGGACAAGTCCTACTACCTGGAGCCGGCCGGAAAGTCCGCGAAGGCCTATGCGCTGCTGCGCCGCACCCTGAGCGATGCCGAGCGGGTGGCCGTGGTGACCTTCACGCTGCGTTCGAAGACGAGGCTGGGCGTGCTGCGGATCCGTGACGACGTCATCGTCCTGCAGGGGCTGCGCTGGGCCGATGAGCTGCGCGAGCCGGAGTTCGACATCCCCGACTCGCGGGTCTCCAAGAAGGAGAAGGAGATGGCGGAGTCGCTCGTGGAGTCCTACTCCGAGGACTTTGAGCCTGAGCGGTTCACCGACGAGTACCAGGAGCAGCTGCAGACGCTCATCGAGGAGAAGCTGGAGTCCGGTGAGGAGATCGACACTGAGGCCACCTTCGGCGAGACCGATGAGGACGACGACGAAGGCAGCGTCATCGACCTCATGGAGGCCCTGAAGAAGTCAGTCGACGAACGCCGCAGGACCCGCGACGACGGCAGGAAGCCTGCTAAGAAGCGGGCGTAGGGGAGGAAGCCCCGGCCCTGGAGCGGACTGGCTCGTTGAGCGGGAGCTGCGCTGTTCCGCGGCCGCTGCGCAGCAGGGTCTGGATTCGCCTCCGCATGGCTCCATAGACTGGGGGCGGAACACGATACGAGGCAAGAGCCCAGAGCAGAGTGGAGCAATGATGAACGCAGTCGTCGAACATGTGCTGGCAGCACCATCCCGCTACGTGCAGGGCAAGAATGTCCTCCAGAAGCTGGGCGCTCACCTGGAGGCTCTCGGCTCCGCACCGCTGCTGGTGGCAGACGATGTCGTCTGGGACATCGTGGAGGACACCCTCAGGGGCGGCTTCGAGGAGGCCGGCCTTCCCGTGACCCGCGTAGGCTTCGGCAGCTTTGCGACGGCAGAGGCCGTCGACGCCCTGGTGGAGAAGATCCGTGCCGGAGAGCACGACATCATCGCCGGAGTCGGCGGAGGCTCCACCATCGACGCTGTGAAAGCGGCAGGGCACCTCGCCGGAATCAGCTGGGCCAGTGTGCCCACGGCAGCCTCCTCGGACGCTCCCACTTCGGCCCTCTCCGTGATCTACACGGAGGAGGGCGAATTCGTCGAGTACCGCTTCTTCCCCAAGAACCCTGACCTGGTCCTCGTCGACACTGCTCTGGTCGCCGAGGCGCCGGAGCGTTTCCTCGTGGGCGGCATCGGAGACGCGTTGGCCACGTGGGTGGAGGCGCGTGCCGTGGCGAAGACCCGCACCAGCACGATGGTGGGCGATGCACCGACCCACACCGGAACAGCCCTGGCAGAACTGTCGTGGAAGCTCCTCTGGGAGAACGCGCTGGAAGCACTCGACTCCGTCCGCTCCAAGAGGGTCACGCCTGCGCTCGAAGCGGTGGTGGAGGCCAATACCCTGCTCTCCGGGCTCGGATTCGAATCCGGCGGGCTGGGTGCCGCCCACGCCATTCACAACGGGATGACTGCTGCTCCTCAGACGCACGGGCTGACCCACGGGGAGAAGGTCAACCTCGGCACCACTGCCCAGCTGGTCATGGAGGGCGCACCCTCTCAGGAGATCGAGGACTTCATCGTCTTCACCACCAAGGTGGGGCTGCCGAACTCGCTCGCCGAGATCGGCCTGACCGCCGAGGACACAGCTGAGATCGAAGCCATCGCGGAGGCCGCCACTGCCGAGGGCGAGACCATCCACAACATGCCCTTCAGCGTCACCGCCGACCTGGTGGCCGACGCGATGATCGCGGTGGAGACCATCTCTCGGCGGGTGCGGAAGGAGCATGGGCTGCCAGAGCCTGAGCTGTACAGAGCCCCGCACTGAGCGGAGCGCCTTCCCCGTCCTAAGGGCACACGGTTCCTCAGGGCACATGCCGCAGGCCGAGGCTCAGCTGCTGAGGAAGCCCTTCAGCACCCCGGTGAAGATCTGGGGCTGCTCGGCGTGGACCCAGTGGCCGGCGTTCTTGATGGTGAACAGGCGAGTGCGCGGGAACAGGCTGCGCATGATCTCGCTGTGCTCGTCGCTTTTCACGTAGTCGGACTTCGCGCCAGCAATCCACAGCACCGGGCCGTCGTATTCGGCGTTCACTTCCGGGAAGTCTGCGATCACCGGCAGAGAGCGGCGCAGCAGCTCCAGGTTCGGCTTCCACGCCAGGCCCTCGCTCGTGCTCGCCAGGCTCTGCAGCAGGAAACCGCGGACCATGTCCTCCGGGATCGGCTCCTTCAGCGCCTCATCCGCCTCCTTGCGGGAGCTGGTCTGTGCCAGATCCAAGCCCAGCAGCGCATCCAGCAGATGCTCGAACTCGCCCATCGCCGGACGCCGCACCGGAGAGATGTCCACCACAGCCAGCCGTGACACCAGGTCCGGGTGCCGCAGGGTCAGGACCATCGCGGTCTTGCCGCCCATGGAATGCCCCACCAGGCTCACCGGCCCCTCAGCAGCCGCGCCGGCACGAAGGTGCTCGGCAATGAGGTCCGCCTGCTCGACGTAGTCGAACTCCTCGGTCCAGTCGGAGCCGCCGTGGTTCGGCAGGTCCACCAGCACTGAGCGGAACTCAGGCTGCAGGCCCTTCGCGATGGTGGAGAAGTTCTTGCCCTGACCGAACAGGCCAGGCAGGAAGACCACCACGTCGCCGTCGTCGCCCACCGTCTGGGCGTTCAGGGAGAACGTCATGCTCTACAGGGTGATCTCGCCCTTGGGGGTCTGGAAGGTCACGCTCATGATCCCGGGGGTGCCGGAGGGCGCGACCCACTCCACCTCCACGTCATCGAACGGGTCCGCCTCCGGAGAGCCCAGCCAGTCCGCCACCCGGTCCGGAGACCCGGCGATGGACAGCCGGACCAGCCGAGCCTCGGGGGAGAGGTCGTCCTTCTCATAGGCTCGGGAGGGATGCAGGTGATCGGTGCCGTCATCCCAGCGCAGCAGGTAGGGGACCTGCGGGTCAGCGATCAGGCCCTTGATGCCGATCTGCTCCCAGGTCAGCTCCTGGCCGTCAGGGAACTTGCGGTTGCCAGGCACCGCCTTGCGGCCCAGCCGCTCCTCGAAGGGCTCCAGGTCCTCAACGGCCACGCACCAGCCCATCCAGCCGCCGCCCACCTGGGAGCGGTTGCGGACCGCCTGCCCGAAGGGCGCCTTGTCCGCGCTGGGGTGGTCCAGCACCTGCACTATCTCGAAGTACTGGCGGTTCTCCAGGGGGATGATCGCGTTGGTGGTGCCGAACCGGGGGTGGATGCCGCCCTTGACGCGCTCCACGCCCAAAGCATCCGTGATGGCCGCCAGCGTGGCGTCCATTCCGTCGGGGCCGACAGCGTAAGAGACATGATCCAGGCGCATATCCCCATCTTGGCACCGGGGGGTGGATACCCGAAATCGGGCAGGCGCGGCGTCTGCCCACCAGCTTCTTCTACGCCGCGTAGAACTCAGCGGTCCGGCCTGCGTAGAATTGTCGGGTGCTCCAAACCGCCCTGCAGCCCAAATGGATCGGGATGCTGGTCCTCGCACTGGTGATGGCCACCGTGTTCGTGGTGATGTCCGCCTGGCAGTTCGGGGAATCCCGCAGCGAGGACGAGATCGTCAGCACGGAGGAGCTCAACACCCCCGTCGAGCTGACCGAGGTGTACGAGCCCCAGCGGAACATGACCATCTACGAGGCCGACCGGATCGTCGACATTGACGGCGAAATCGTCGCAGGCACCCAGACCCTCATCGACTCGCGCCTGCACGACGGCAGGGAAGGCTACTGGGCGGTGGCCGCGATGCGGGTCGACGGCGCCCCCGACGGGGAAGTCATCCCCGTGGTGCTCGGCTGGACCGACAGCCCCGACTGGGCCGTGGAGACAGGTGCCTCCCTCGACGGCCCTGCCCGGTACCAGGAGGAGGAATGGCACGCCGCTGCCCCTGAGGTGCACGGCGTCGCTGACTTCAGCGTCCAGGGCCGGCTGCTGCCGCCCGAGGCCCCCAGCCCCGACTCGCGTGAGGACATGCCGCCCCGCGGACTGCCCACCCTCTCCACCGCCGAGCTGATCAATCTGTGGGACGAGGACTCCTACTCAGGATTCGTCGTCGCCTTCGACATGGAGGCCGGCGGCGCCCCGCTCGAGCACGACGCTCTGGAGCTGGAGCAGGTGTGGGTGGATACCCAGCCGGAGGCCTCCAGCATCAACTGGCTCAACCTCTTCTACGCGGTGGAGTGGACCCTCTTCGCCGGGTTCGCCTTCTTCATGTGGTGGAGGCTGGTCAAGGACGCGCACCTCCGCCGGCTCGAGGAGGAGCGCCTCGACCGCGAATGGGAGGAGCAGTGGCGCGCTGAGCAGCTCGCCGAACTGCAGGCCTCCGGCACACTCAACGCGAAGGACAGCGATGACCGATAAGCAGCACGATCCTGAAATCCGCGCCCACGGCGAAATCGACCTGGGCACCCCGCCGCCGCGCCCGGGCAAGGGCAGGCGCCGCTACCTGGGCACCCACCAGCAGATTCGCAGCGCCTTCACCTTCTACCGGGTGATGGCGTTCATCACCGGCATCTTCCTGCTGATCATGGTCGCGAAGATCCTCATCAGCGGGTCCCTGTTCGGCTGGCACATGTGGCCCGGCTGGGAGATCTACATCGGCGGCACCACCCAAGCAGGCGAGGCCAACAGCATCGGCTTCCACCGCCCCGACACAGTGGTCGACGCCAGGTCCGTCTCGACCCTGATCGCCCAGGCGCACGGTGTGGCCTACATCGTCTACCTGGTGGCCGGGTTCCGGCTCTGGTACATGCTGCGCTGGGGCGCGGCCCGGATGGTGCTCATCGTCTCCGGGGGCCTGGTCCCGTTCTTCAGCTTCTTTGTGGAGCGCAAGGTCGCGGCCCTGGTGCAGAAGGACCTCGAGGAGAACCCCGACGCGGCGTCGCGCTACTGACTGCGGCCTGGCCGACCGGTCCTCTGCCGGCGCCTGAAGACGCGGGGGTCACCCTCTGCGCGAGGTGAGGTGCCCGTCCTGCGCGGGCGATAGGATAGTCCGGTGAGTTCTGAGACCCCGGCGCGGAAGCGCGCACAGGATGCCGCCTTGAGCCCAGCCGCGGAGCGGCCAGACCAGGACGCTCAGACCGTCCTGGTGGTCGACTACGGCGCCCAGTACGCCCAGCTGATCGCCCGCCGGGTCCGGGAGGCTCGCGTCTACTCCGAAGTGGTCCCGCACACGCTCTCCGCGGCAGAGATCATCGCCAAGAGGCCCTCGGCGGTGATCCTCTCCGGCGGCCCCGCCTCCGTGTATGCCGAGGGCGCCCCCGGGGTGGACAAGGACCTGTTCGACGCCGGCATCCCAGTGATGGGCATCTGCTACGGCTTCCAGGCCATGGCGCACGCCCTCGGCGGCGAGGTGGCCCGCACCGGTGAGCGTGAGTACGGAAAGACCGAAGTCCGTGCCACCACCGTCCCCCACGGGCTGCTCTCCGGCACCGATGAGCTGCAGACCACCTGGATGTCCCATGGCGACGCCGTGACCGCGGCCCCGGAGAGCTTCGAGGTCCTGGCCTCCTCGGAGGCCGCACCGGTGGCAGCCTTCGCCGACGACGGGAGGAAGCTCTACGGGGTGCAGTGGCACCCCGAGGTCAAGCACTCCCCGCAGGGGCAGCGGGTCATCGAGAACTTCCTCTACGAGGGCGCCGAGCTGAGGCCCGAGTGGACGGCCGGCAGCATTGTTGAGGAGCAGGTCGCCGCAATCCGTGAGCAGGTCGGCGACGCTCAGGTCATCTGCGGCCTCTCCGGCGGGGTCGACTCCGCGGTGGCCGCAGCCCTCGTCCAGAAGGCGGTGGGGGAGCAGCTCACCTGCGTGTTCGTCGACCATGGCCTGCTCCGTGCCGGAGAGGCCGAGCAGGTGGAGCGGGACTTCGTCGCCGCCACCGGCGCCAAGCTGCACGTCGCTGACGAGAAGAAGCGCTTCCTCTCCGCCCTGGCCGGAGTCTCCGACCCGGAGGAGAAGCGCAAGATCATCGGCCGCGAGTTCATCCGTGCCTTCGAGGAGGCCGAGCGGAACATCCTCGAGGAGGCCCAGGCAGAAGGCTCCAAGGTTGAGTTCCTCGTGCAGGGAACCCTCTACCCCGACGTCGTCGAGTCCGGCGGCGGCGAGGGTGCCGCTAACATCAAGTCCCACCACAACGTGGGCGGGCTGCCCGAGGACCTGCAGTTCAAGCTCGTGGAGCCGCTGCGGGCCCTGTTCAAGGACGAGGTCCGCGCGGTGGGGGCTGAGCTGGGGCTGCCGGCCGAGATCGTCCAGCGCCAGCCGTTCCCCGGCCCCGGCCTGGGCATCCGCATCATCGGCGAGGTCACCGAGGAGCGCCTGGACCTCCTGCGCGCCGCGGACCTGATCGCCCGCGAGGAGCTGACCGCATCAGGCCTGGACCAGGAGGTCTGGCAGATGCCGGTGGTGCTGCTCGCCGACGTCCGCTCCGTGGGCGTGCAGGGCGACGGCCGCACCTACGGCCACCCGATCGTGCTGCGCCCGGTCAGCTCCGAGGACGCGATGACCGCTGACTGGTCCCGCCTGCCGTATGACCTGCTGGCCCGCATCTCCAACCGCATCACCAATGAGGTGGAGGAGGTCAACCGAGTAACCCTCGACGTGACCTCGAAGCCCCCCGGGACCATCGAATGGGAGTGAGGGTAGCCTTCCGGCAAAGCGCGTCCGTGTTCGGGAGGAATATCCGTTGAGCGAAGTCGACGACGTCGTCACTGAGGGTGCCGATGCCGGCACTGAGGTGCTGAGCTGGATCGAGTCCTTCGGCACCGGCACCGAGAATGACACGATGCTGCGGTTCACCCCCTCGCAGCACAATGCCGTTGACCTGACCGATGCCAACTCGTCGGGGCTGATGCAGCTGCTCGGCGGGCGACGCACCCGGCTCTCCACCCTCCTGAACGACTCCGCCGTCTTTGCCCCTGCGGCCAAGGCCGCCGCCAACATCCGGGCGAAGATCCGTGAGATGCGGGAGGACCGCGGCATCGAGACCGGCTATCTCGCCTGCGGGATCGCCTCCTGGACGGAGACCGGCGACGCCGGCGCCTCCCAGTTCACCGCGCCGGTGATGCTGGTGCCGATCTCGTTGGGCACCCGCAGCGACAACGGCGACTACGACCTGCAGTTCACCGCACCCGCCCGGCTCAACCCCGCCCTGGCCCGCCACATGGAGGCTGTGCACGGACTGCAGCTGGACCCTGCCGAGTTCCACGCCGCGGGCTACGTCACCGCCCGGTTCGACTACCAGCGAACCTCCGCGCTGCTGCAGAAGCTCGTCAGCGCGGCGAAGAAGGCTGACGACGACGCCGGCAGCCAGAGCGTTCCGCCGGCCGACCTCGAGTCCCTGCAGGTGTGGAACCAGCTCTATGTCTCTACGTTCGCGGACCTCGCTGACCTGGGGAATCCCCACACGCTGAACCTCGACCACCCGGTGCTCACCGCGATGGCCGGGGGGAATGACCTGCCTCAGCAGGCCGCCGCCGACGCACAGGCTGAGCTGCCCGCGACGGATGAGCGCAGCCCCGGCTCCGAGCGGCTGGTCGCCGATGCTGACGCTGACCAGCAGTCCGCCCTCGATGCGATCCTCTCCGGGGCCTCCACCGTGGTCTCCGCGCCGCCGGGCACCGGACAGACCCAGACCGCCGTCAACGCCGCCGCGGGCCTCGCCTGGGCAGGCAGACGAGTGCTGGTGGTCGCTGAGCGCACCGACACCCTCAGCGAGTTCAGCCGCCGGCTCTCCGCCGCCAAGCTCGGCACCCTCGCAGTGCACGTGCCTGCCGCCGCGGACCCCGCGGCCCTGCGGGATCAGATCATCCGCGCGATCAAGCGTGCTGAGCGTGCGGAGCCGCCGCGCCTGGCCGCCGTGCACAAGAAGCTCATCAGCACCCGGCACCAGCTGCGCGACCACGTCGCCAGCCTGCACAAGGTCCGCGACCGATGGAACTGCTCCCCCTACCAGGCGATGCAGGCTCTCGCCGCCCTGACCAGCCTGAACCCGGCGCCGGCCACGGCGGTCCGGCTGCGCCGATCCGTGCTGGACAATACTGTGGAGCGCTCCCAGGCGGCGGTGAAGCTTAAGCGGGCCGCTGAGCTGGGCGCCTTCGCCGAGGAGACCCGCAGGAGCCCCTGGTTCGACGCCCGGCTGAGCAACCGGCAGGAGACCAAGGACGCCCACGACCTCGTCAAGCAGCTGCGCGAGGAGCTGCCGGAGCTGCAGTCCCAGATCGAGACGGCCTGCCGCAGCGCCGGTGTGGCGCCGGGCGGCTCCTTCGCCGAATGGCATGCCCAGGTGCTGCTGTTCCAGAAGGTCCAGGAGTCCCTGGGCAAGTTCAGCCACGATGTCTACGCCCGCGATGTCCATGACCTCATTGCCGCCACCGCCCCCGGCTGGTGGCGCCGCCAGCACGGTGTGGAGATGAGTTCGATGAACCGCTCCCGCCTGCGTCGGGTCGCCAAGGAGTACATTCGCCCCGGGGTCTCCATCAACGACCTCCACGGCTCGCTGGCGGACGTCCAGGCGGAGCGGGAGGAATGGCTGAAGCACGCCGAGGCCGACTCTCTGCCCAAGGTTCCGCCCAAGCTGGACACCCTGGTCAATGTGCTCGGCGAGGTCCAGGTCCGCCTGGAGAAGCTGGTTGCCCGGCTCGCCCCCGGCGGCGAGGAGGACCAGACCCTCTTCGACCTGCCTGCTGCGAGCAGGGCAGAGGGCAGCGCCCGGCCTCAGCCGCAGACCGGTGCGGGGCAGGAGCGGACCCTGCTCTCCACGGTGGAGGCCCTCGCTGAGGACGAGCGGTCCCTGCACACCCTGCCGGAGCGGACCCTGCTCACCGAGCAGCTGCGCGAGCAGGGCTTCGGCGAGCTCATCGACGACTTCGCCGAGCGCGGGGTCGAGCCCAGCCAGGTCGCCGACGAGCTGGAGCTGGCCTGGTGGCAGTCCGCCCTCGAGGCGATGATCTCCGGCGACGAGTACCTGGCCATGACCTCCGGGGAGAACCTCCGGAGCATCGAGGCCCACTACGCAGAGGCCGACGCCGCCCACATCGCCACCGGCGCGCAGCGGCTCACACACCACCTCGCCACCACGTGGAAAGCTGCCCTGGAGGAGCATCCGGAGGCAGCAGGGAATCTGCGCGGGCTGCTGAAGAACGCCGCGCCCACCGCCCAGGCGCTGCAGCAGGTTCCCGCCGCGCTGACGCAGCCGCTGGTGCCGATCTGGACCACCTCGCCCCTGGGCCTCGCAGAGCACCTCCCGGCCGCCTCCGGCAGCAGGCGGAGCTTCGACGCCGTCATTCTGCTGGATGCTGAGACCCTCGCCGTGCCCGCAGCGCTGGGGGCGATCTCCCGGGCAGATCAGGTGGTGGCCTTCGGCGACCCCGCCTCCGGGGCACCCAAGCCTCTGGCGGTCTCCGCGGACCCGATCGCCCGGGCCGCCGAGTCCCAGGTGCCCGGCTCCATCTGCACCGAGCTGGCCAGGGTGCTGCCCGTGCAGAAGCTGCGGCAGGTCCACCGCGGGGCGGACCAGGAGCTCACCGAGCTGCTCTCCGAGCACCTCTACGACGGTGAGCTGGTGCGCCTGCCGGACGCCTCCCAGCTCACCGGCCTGAACCGGCGGGTTGCCGTGGAGCAGGTCAGCGCGGCCTCCTCCGGGGGCCGGGAGACGGTGGAGTCGCCCACCGCCGAGGTGAACCGTGTGGTGGATCTCGTCTTCGAGCACGTCCGCCGCAGCCGCAACCGGTCCCTGCTCGTGGTCACCGGCTCCGAGTGGCACGCCAAGCGGGTGGCGGACGCGATCAGCCTGCACCTGGCCAACCATGCCTGGGCAGCCCCCTTCTTCGAGCACGGTGCTGCGGGTGTGCCGGGCGGCTCCGGCTCCGGAGCTGCGGGGGAGGGCACCGGGGAGAGGTTCGTCGTCGCCCCGGTGGAGCGTGCCCATGGTGCGGTCCGCGACGATGTCATTCTCTCGCTCGGCTACGGCCGCACCCCGAAGGGGGAGCCGGCTGAGGATCTGGGCGAGCTCTCCGGGCCCCGCGGCCGTGAGTACTTCGCCCAGGCGGTCACCCGAGCCCGCGGCAAGCTGACCGTGGTCTCCTCCCTGACCGCTGATGAGCTGCGCGCGGCGGAGCTGACGGAGGGCGCGGCCCTGCTTCCCGACCTGCTGGACATCGACGGGCAGAGCGGAGGCAACCCGTCGGGCTCCGCTGAGCTCGCCGATCCGCTCGTCCTGGACCTCGTGGACCGCATCCGCGCCCGCGGCGGCCGGGTGGAGGACGGCTTCCGCGGCACTCTGGACCTGGCCGCCTGCCCCCGGAAGATCAGCCCGAACGCGCAGGTCACCCCGGTGGCGATGGTCTCCGACGGCACGGATGAGTACGCCGCGCTGTCCGTGCGTGAGCGTTCGCGTCTGCGGCCGGAGCGTTTCCGGGCCCTGGGCTGGGACTGCATGGTGCTGTGGACCATCGAGGTCTTCTCCGACCCGCGCCGGATCACCGAGCTGGTCGCGGAGAAGGTGGGGCTCTCCGCGGGTCCGGAGTTTGCCCAGGGCGGGCGCGCCCGCCTGCCCCGGCTGCGGGACTCCGGCACCGGCCCGCTGAAGTTCGGGGGAGCGGCAGACGCCTCAGACGCCTCCAGCCGAATCCCGCAGAAGCAGTGGCCGACACCCCGGGAGCGCGGGAAGTTCGCCGGATGAGCGAAGAGGGCCCCTCTGAGGCTCAGAGACGACGCCGGCGCCATGGTCCTCGGCGTGTGACTGTTCCGGGCACTTCCGGGCAGCCGGAGGAGATCGAGTCCAAGCCCTGGAACCCGCTGGCTGAGGAGAAGCCCCTGCCGCCTGCTGACCGGGATGCCCGTGCTGAGGAGCTCACCCGCGACCGCCCGCCCCACTGGGGCTGAGTCTTCCACAGGGGCGTCTCACCGGACGTCGGCGTGCTGACAGGTTCACAGCCGCTGAGACGGCGTCCGCTGGGACCCGGAGGCTGGACGAAGGTAGCAGGCATGACTGCTCCTGCTTGGCAGCACCCGGCCCGTCAGCACCCCTCTGCCCGACGCCGGCAGCGATCCTCTGCCGGCTCCGTCCCTTTTGTGCCGGAGAGGCCCCGTGCCTCAGCAGCTCGCCGCTCAGCCCCACGGCCCCTGCCTGCCCCGGCTGCAGCAGAGAGTGAGAGACCTCGTGCGGCGAAGCAGCGGCCTGCCTCCCGTCCCTTCGCCGCGCGTCGTCCGCCCCGGGTGCGGCGCCGCATGCAGGGCGCAGGCCTGGGGCGCGCTGTGCGCAGGTTCCGCATCCCCCTGGCGCTGCTGATGGGCGCAGCCGCGCTCGCCGCGGTGCTGCTGGGGCAGGAGAGCGCCGATTTTCCGAGCAGGACGGCGGTGCGGGTCACTGCGGAGGTCCCCGCTGGACAGGCGCTCAGCGCCTCGCAGCTGGAGGAGGCGGAGGTGGATGCCGGCTCCCTGCCGGAGGACTACGCGCACAGTGCTGAGGACTTCGTGGGGCAGATCCTGGCCGCGCCCCTGCCTGCCGGCGCGGTGGTGCACCCGGCCCAACTGGTCGGCCCCGGCCTGCTCAAGGGACACGAGCCGGGCACGGTGGCAGTGCCGGTCCGCCCGGCGGACACCGCGATGCTCGGGCTGCTGTCAGTGGGGCAGCGGGTGGACGTGCTGGCCTCCACGGATGCGGCTGAGAGCGAGTCCGGAACCGCCCGGGTCGCGGAGAGCGCACCGGTGCTGTGGATGCCTCAGGGTGCGGAGGAGAACTGGGTCGGCGGCACGGCGGACGGGCAGGACGTGGCCATCCTCGCCGTGGATGCAGAGACTGCCGAGCGGCTGGCCGAGGCCGGCAGCCAGGGACGGCTGCACCTCAGCCTCACCAGCGGGCCGGCACAGACCGGCGTCGAGGGCAATGACTAGGAGGTGGAGGATGAGGCGGTGCTCGACGAGCTCGAGCTGCCGGACGAGGAGCTCTCCGAGCCCGAGCTGCTGGAGCCCGAGCCGCTGTCCGAGGAGGAGGACTCGGATGAGCTGCTGCCTGAGCCGGACGAGCTGCCGCGGGCGTCGTTCCGATAGAAGCCGGCGCCCTTGAACGTCACCCCGACGTTGCCGAACTTCTTCCTCAGGGTGCCCTCACATTCGGGGCAGACTCTCAGAGGCGCGTCGTCGAAGGACTGGTAGATGTCGAAGGCGTGGCTGCAGTCCTTGCAGGCGTAGGCGTAAGTGGGCATCTGAACTCCAGGTCAGCTCTGTGGAACGTGTTAGCACTCGGACTGTTTGAGTGCTAATTATATGCCCTCCGGAGCTGGACGAACCCGTTCTCGGTGACAGCGGCATCCACGCGCAGGTCATGGGCCTCCACCGGGAAGGCTCCGGCGGGAAGGAGCTCCGCGGAGTGCGCGACGCCGATGATCCGGCAGTTCAGGCCCGTGCCGTGACGACGCAGGGCAGGCAGTGCGCTGAGCGAGGTGTCGTAGAAGCCGCCTCCCTGGCCCATCCGGGCGCCGGCCTCATCCAAGGCCAGCGCCGGCACCAACAGGCTCAGATGCTCCCCGGAGGCCTCCAGGACCTGGGCGAGGCTCAGCTCAGCGCCCGGCTCAGCGTCCGGCTCCTGCAGGGGGAGGACGGGGTGCTTCCGAAGCCCCGACTCCGGACTCCAGCGCACCCAGAGCAGCTCCCGGCTGCCGTCTGTGGGGGTGACCGGCAGGAACGCCGTGCCGCCGCGGCGGCCGGTGTGCAGCTTCAGGAACCTCAGCACATCCGGCTCCCCGCGCATCGGCAGGTACCCGGCCACCGCGGACCCCGCCGGGATCTGCGGCTCCAGCGCCTGGGCGATCATCCGTCCACGCTCTGCAAGCTGCTCCTGGGTGAGCGCGGCGCGTGAGGCGCGCAGCCTGCGTCGTACCTCAGCCTTGGCCTCGGAGGTGCGGTTCAGATCCACGAGTCGATCCACATCCGCCACTGCCACTGGTCGTAGGGGATGAGCTCGGCGGTCCAAACCGGCCAGAAGAACACGGACACCGCCACGCACAGCAGGGCGAAGCAGGTCACCAGCACAGTGTTCCGCTGCCGCACCGAGTCCCGGGAAGTGTCGCCCATGCCCAGCACCAGGCCCGCCAGCACCGTCACCGCGAGGATGAGGAAGGGGTGGAAGCTGATCGTATAGAAGAAGAACATCGTACGGTCCGGGAACAGCAGCCAGACCGCGTACCCGGCCGCATAGCCGGACAGGACGGCGCCGTACCGCCAGTCGCGGCGGCCCAGCCACAGCAGCAGCACGATCACCACAGCGACCAGCCCGGTCCACCAGATCAGCGGGTTGGCGAGATCCACCACCGCCGAGGAGCAGCGGCCGGCCACGCAGGTCTCCCCGGTGTGCTCGTAGACTGCGCCTTCGTCCAGGCCCTGGTAGTGCATGGAGACCGGCCGCCCCATGAACAGCCAGGTCCACGGGGTGGAAGCGTACTCATGCCCGCTCTCCAGCCCCGTGTGAAATTCAGTCGCAGAGGTGTGATAGTTCCACAGGGAGCGGATCGGGCCCGGCACCAGCACCGCAAGACCCTCGGGCGGGTTCTCCTCGTGCCAGCCCCGGCCCCAGCCTCCGCTGGTCACCAGCCAGCCCGACCAGCTCGCCAGATAAGTCACCGCGACGATCGGCAGCACGGTGATCGCAGCGGGCAGGCCGTCCCGCAGCAGCCCGCTGCGCAGCCAGCGCCGCACCCCCAGGGTCCGACGGGCTTCGACGTCCCAGAGCACCACCATCAGCCCGAACACCGGGATGAAGGCCAGCGCGGAGAGCTTCACCGCCACCGCGCAGCCCAGCAGCACCCCGGCCGCGAGGCGCCACGGCCTCAGGAGCAGGTGCGGTCCCCTCTCCCAGTCGGCGTCCGGGAGGCCCTCCGACTCGGCCGCCCAGACGGCCAGCCGACGTCGCGCGCTGTACCGGTCCGCCAGCAGCGCGCCGAACGCCGCCAGCACAAAGAGGAGCAGGAAGATGTCCAGCAGCGCGACCCGGGACATGACCAGATGATGGCCCTCCACGGCGCTGAGCAGGCCCGCGAACCCGCCCAGGAACACTGAGCGGAACATCCGCTGAGCGATCAGCGCGATCAGCAGCACCGCCAGCGCCCCCGCGATCGCCGAGGAGAAGCGCCACCCGTAGGCCGAATCCGTGCCGAAGATGCGCAGGCCGACGGCGATCAGCCACTTGCCCAGCGGCGGGTGCACCACATACGAGCCCTCCTCCGTGGGCTGCGGGTTCCCGCCGGCGAACTGCTCGTCGTGATCCTCGGGCCACACCAGCTCATGCCCGGCGATCATCAGCGCATACGCGTCCTTGGCGTAGTAGGTCTCATCAAAGATGAGCGACCGCGGGTTGCCGAGGTTCCACAGCCGCAGCGCCCCCGCGAACACCGCCAGGATCACCGGCACCGCCCAGCCGAGCACCCCGGGGGAGAAGGGGGCCGCGTTGAGCCGCTCCTGCCACAGGGCGCGGCGCCGGGCCGCGGTGCCCCCGGCCGGGGGCTGCTGGGACCGGGTCAGGGCTGTCACTGTCGGTATCCTACTTTCGATGACCGCTCCTGATTCCGAATCCCAGCTCTGGGAGACCCCCGTGGTGCTGGCCGCCACCCCCATCGGCAACCTCGGCGATACCACCGAGCGGCTCCGCCAGCTGCTCCGCACCGCGGAGATCATCGCCTGCGAGGACACCCGCCGCACCCGCCGCCTGCTGCAGGCTCTGGCCATCAGCACTGAGGCGAAGCTCCTCAGCCTCCACGAGCACAACGAGGCCTCCCGCAGCGAGCAGCTGGTCGAGCAGGCCGCCGCCGGCACCCGGATCCTCGTGGTCTCCGACGCGGGGATGCCCGCGGTCTCCGATCCCGGCCACCGGCTCATCACCGCAGCCGTCGACGCCGGGGTCGGGCTCACCGTCGCCCCGGGAGCCTCAGCGGTCACCACCGCCCTCGCGCTCTCCGGACTGCCCACCCACGCGTTCACCTTCGGCGGCTTCATCCCCCGCAAACAGTCCGAGAAGCAGAGCCTCTTCGCCCGCCTGCAGAGTGAGGAGTGGACCACCGTCCTCTTCGAGTCACCGCACCGGATCGCCGCCGTGGCGGCCGAGCTCGCCGAAGCCCTCGGCCCGTCCCGGAGGGCCGCCGTCGCCCGTGAGCTCACCAAGAAGTACGAGGAGGTCCTCCGCGGGTCCCTCGCAGAGCTGGCGGAGCTGCTCGAGCGGCGGCACGCTGAGGGCACCCTCAGAGGCGAGTTCGTCCTCGTGATCGCAGGCGCGGCCCCCGGCGACGACGGCGCCGCCCAGCTCACCGCGGCCGAGCAGGCCCAGAGGCTCGCCGAGCTGGTGCTTCAGCGCACGGAGGAGGGCATCCGGCTCAAGGACGCCGCCAAGCAGGTGGCCGCCGAGCAGCCGGCCGGCGGGCACAGCGTCAGCAGCCGCGACCTCTACCAGGCGGCCCTCGAGCGCCGGAAGACTACCGGCGAGTAAGTTCCCGCACGGGCGCGATCCCTGCCATCCCGGGGAAGGCCCATGGTTAGACTGACCGGGTGAATTCGACCAGCGACGCCCCAGAGACCCCTGCCGCGCCGAACGCCCCCATCGCCGAGGCTGCCACGGAGCAGGCCGTGCACCTGCCTGAGGACCACAACGTCACCCACGGGGTCCTCGCCCTGGAGCAGAAGCGGCCCGGGCACGCCGTCTATGCGATCCGCAACGGCTCCGGTGGCTGGCTGGACGTCTCCATCGCCTCCTTCCTGGACCAGGTCCGCGGTGTGGCGAAGGGCCTGATCGCCGCAGGCGTGCAGCCCGGGGACCGGGTCGCTGTGATGTCGCAGACCTCCTACCCGTGGGCTGTGGTGGACCAGGCCGTCTGGTTCGCAGGCGGCATCTCCGTGCCCGTCTACGACACGGCCTCCACCCATCAGGTCTCCCATGTGCTCGCCAACTCCGGCGCCAAGCTCGTCCTCATCGGTGACGAGTCCCTGCGCGCGAAGGTCCAGGGAGCAGCGAATATGGGCCGGGCCGAGGTGACCATCCGGTCCGCGGAGAGCATCGCAGCGCTCAACGAGATCGCGGCCGACGGCGCCTCCGTCTCCGCTGCTGACCTGGAGTCCGCACGCACCGCACGGAAGCTCGACGACGTCGCGACCATCGTCTACACCTCCGGCACCACCGGCAAGCCCAAGGGTGCGCGGATCACGCACCGGAACCTGGCCGAGGGCGCGGCCAACCTGCTGAGCTTCACCACCGACATCCTCGGCAAGGGGGAGTCCCGGACCCTGCTGTTCCTGCCCTTGGCGCATGTGCTGGCCCGGGCGGTGCAGCTGGCCTGCATCCACCGCGGCATCCAGGTGGCCCACACCGGTGACACCACCACCCTCATTGAGGACCTGGGCAGCTACCGCCCTACGTGGCTGCTGGCGGTGCCGCGCGTCTTCGAGAAGGTCTATCACTCCGCCGCTGCGAAGGCTGAGTCTGAGGGCAGGGGCAAGATCTTCCACGCAGCCCGCCGGACGGCGATCGCCTACTCGGAAGCCCTGCAGGCTGAGGCTGACGGCACCGGCAGGGGCCCCTCCGTCGCGCTGAAGGCCAAGCACGCCCTCTTCTCCAAGCTGGTGTACTCCAAGCTGCACGCCCGGATGGGCGGCTGCGTGACCCACTTCGTCTCCGGGGCGTCCCCGCTGAACCCGGAGATCGGGCACTTCTTCACCGGCATCGGCCTGCCCGTTCAGGAAGGCTACGGCCTGACGGAGTCCACCGCCCCGATCACGCTGAACATCCCGGGCGCCACCCGCATCGGCTCGGTGGGCCTGCCGGTGCCCGGCAACAGCGTGAAGACCGCCGAGGACGGCGAGGTCCTCCTGAAGGGCCCTGTGATCTTCGACGGCTACCACCGGGACGAGGACGGCACCGCGGAGACTTTCGACGAGGACGGCTGGTTCCGCTCCGGGGACCTCGGCTCCATGGACGAGGACGGGTTCCTCACCATCACCGGCCGAAAGAAGGAGCTCATCGTCACCGCGGGCGGCAAGAACGTCTACCCGACCCCGATGGAGGAGGCGGTCCGTGCTGACCCGCTGGTCGCCCAGACGATCATTGTCGGCGACGGCAAGCCGTTCGTGGCGGCTCTGGTGTTTCCGGACCCGGAGAACCTGGCCGGCTGGGCCGAGCGCGAGGGATACGGCTCCGAAATGTCTCTGACGGAGGTGCTCCACCATGATGAGGCGGGCCCGGCCCTGCGTGAGCATGTGCAGGCCCGGGTGGATGAGTCCAATGAGAAGGTCTCCCGCGCCGAGTCGATCCGGAAGTTCGAGATGGTCGACGCCGAGCTGACCGAAGCCTCGGGCCACCTCACCCCGAGCATGAAGCTCATCCGCGCCAAGGTCATCGACGACTACGCGGACACAGTGGAAGCCCTCTACGCCGGCTGAACCGCCTCAGGCACTGTCCCCGGCGTCGTGCCGGGCTCGTGCGTCACAGGCCGCTCCGTGGACCCTCACAGCTCGCGATGCGAGTAGAGTGGCTCGTCGTGGATATTCAGCACCTCTACTCCGACTACATCGACCGGGCCCAGCAGGCCCTCGAGGCGCTCGGCCTGATGGACAGCGTCGTCCAGCAGGACACCGTGTGCCTGCAGGTCCCCAGCCACGAGCGGTACGACCAGGTCAAAGCCCAGCTGATCGAGGAGGACGCCCGCCTGCTCTCCGAGAAGGAGATCGGCGGCCGCCTCATCGCGGTCTTCGCTCCCGCCGCGCCGGTGCGAGCTGAAGGCTCCCCCTGGGCGGCCAGCTTCGTCGAGCTCGCGCAGCCCAAGCCCAACGCGGACTCCGTACCGGAGGGCATCCGGCACGTGCAGTTTGTGGTCCGTACCGGCGTCGAGACGTTCCGGGAAGCCCACGAGCACATCCGGTTCAGGGATCGCGGCAACTATGCCAACCGCCTCCTGGAGACGAAGCGCGAGGACGTCACACTCCGCTTCCACGACAAGCACCTGGGCGCAGTCATTGAGCAGGAGAAGGCTGCCGCCATCCTGCCGCCTGTGGAGTTCGCCGTGCCCGGGCCGATGCGTGAGGCCCTCGTCCGTGTGGTGGAGTCCGGGGAGAAGACCGCGACCACCTCCCTGCTGGCCGAGTACCAGGTCTTCGGCGAAGCCCTGCCCGCCGTGGGCGACCGCGGCGTCGTCGTCGACTCGGACAGCCAGCCGGCCTGCGTCATTGAGGTGACCGATGTGCAGGTCGTTCCCCTGAAGGACGTGCCGCGCTCCCACGTGGTGGCTGAGGGCGAGGGCTTCGAGAACCCCGCCGAGTGGCGTGCCGCGCACAAGGAGTTCTGGGACTCCGAGGAGGTCCGCGAGCACCTGGGCCCGGACCTCAAGATCAGCGACAGCACCCTGGTGGTCCTGGAGCGCTTCCGCACCCTCCCGTAGGCAGGCAAGCCGTCCCTTGCCTGGGAGGCCTACTTCTGCGCGAGGAGGCGGGCTCCCGGGGCCGGCGCTGTGACCGGGATGGCCCAGACCTCGGCGCGCTCCTCCAGGGAGGTGGCCAGCTGCGAGGCGTGCGCGGCGTCGTGGGCGAGGAAGAACACCGTCGGCCCTGAACCGGAGACGATGCCCTGCATCGCGCCCTCCGAGAGGCCCAGGTCCATGAGCTCATCCAACTCCGGCAGTCTGCTCACCGCCGGTGCCTGGAGATCGTTGACCATCAGCGCGGAGAGGCTCTCGGCATCCGACCGCGAGACTGCCCGTACCAGGTCCGGGTCAAGCTCCGGGGTATCAGCCTGTACGCCCGCCCGCTCACGCATCGCGTCCAGCGTTCGGTAGACGCCCGGGGTGGAGAGCCCCACGGAGGCAGGAGCGATCACCAGATGCAGTTCGCCTCTGTGCAGCAGCGGGGACAGCTCATCGCCCACCCCCTGGCCGGCCGCGGCGCCGCCCATCAGAGCGAAAGGCACGTCCGCCCCCAGCTCCGAGCCGATCTCCGCCAGCTGCTCCTTGGACAGGCCCGCATCCCAGAGGGCGGAGCAGGCCACCAGGGCCGCCGCTGCGTCCGCCGAGCCGCCGCCCATGCCGCCGGCGACCGGGACGTTCTTCACCAGCGTCAGATCCACTCCCCAGCCGGCGGGCGCGCTGCCCTCCCAGGGGCCCGACAGCACGCCCGCGCGCCGCCCCTTGAGCCGGTCCCGCAGCAGCGCGGCAGCCCGGTAGGCGAGGTTGCTCGCCCCGAGGGGGATCTCTCCGGTCACCCGCTCGCCGGTGCTCTCATCCAGCAGATCCACTCCGGTGAAGACTGAGCGCTCCGAGACGGTCACGGTGATGGCGTCGTCCTCGCGCGGGGACGCGGTGACCTCCTCGTAGAGAGAGACGGCGCAGTAGAGCGTGGCGACGTCGTGGTAGCCGTCCGGGCGCAGGGGACCCGCCCGGAGGCTGAGATTGACCTTGCCGGGGGCCACTGCTGTCACGTGCCCGAAGAGCTGACTGTCACGCATAGTGGAATCAACACTAGACGCCGGGTCTGACACGAACTCTGACACCACGCTGGTCAGCGGCTGGGAATGCTTCAGGCCCGCTGCAGGGCGGCGGCGATCCGGGCGAACGCGGCGACGTCGAGCGTCTCGCCGCGCGCCTGGGGTGAGACACCGGCGCGCATGAGCGCCTGCTCGGCGGCGGCGCCCGAACCGGCCAGGCCTGACAGGGCCGCGCGCAGCGTCTTGCGGCGCTGGGAGAAGGCCGAGTCCACCACCGCGAAGACCTCCGCCCGCGAGACATCGGTGCTGACCGGCTCATGCCGGTCGAAGCGCACAAGCCCGGACGAAATCCGAGGCTCCGGCCAGAACACGCGCTTGCCGACGACGCCGACCTTGCGGGTCTCCGTGTCCCAGGCGACCTTCACGCTGGGGACCCCGTAGATCTTGGAGCCCGGCCCGGCGGCCAGCCGGTCGGCGACCTCCTCCTGCACCATCACCAGGCCCTTGGTCAGGGAAGGGAGGGTCTGCAGCAGGTGGAGCACCACGGGCACCGCAACGTTGTACGGCAGGTTCGCCACCAGCACCTCAGGCTCACCGAGCTCAGGCGCGGGATCACCCTTCCGTGCCGCGGCGTCGCCGTAGGAGGACTCTTCACCGATCACCCGGCCGCTGAGCTCACCGGGACCGATCCTCATCGCATCCTGCCGGACCACAGTGAGCCGGTCTGCAGCCTCCGGGCGCATGGTCCGGACGGTCTCAGGCAGCTGGGCGGCCAGCTTCGGATCGATCTCCACGGCGGTGACCTCGGCTGCCTCATCCAGCAGCCCCAGCGTCAGGGAGCCGAGGCCGGGACCCACCTCAAGAACGTGCTCGTCGCCGCGCAGCCCAGCCAGGCCGACGATCCTGCGGATCGTGTTCGGGTCGATCACAAAGTTCTGGCCCCACTGCTTGGTGGGGCGGATGCTCAGCCGGTCTGCCAGTTCCCGGATATGCGCTGCGGAGAGCAGCGGGCGGGCAGCCTCATCAGCAGGGGCGGCGTCGTCGCGCGCGCCGCTCACGTCCAGCTCCCGTAGGCCTGCACGGTGTTGAGCATGACCTGCTGGCAGAGGCTGGGCAGCTCAGCTTCGCGCACTCGGGCCATCAGCCTCATGGTCTGCGGGATCATATAGGGGGCGTTGGGCTGGCCGCGGAACGGGTGCGGGGTGAGGAACGGGCAGTCGGTCTCCACCAGGATCAGGGACGGATCGGCGACCCGGAGCCCCTCCCGGATGCCCTCGGCGTTCTTGAACGTGGCGGTGCCCGCGAAGCTCATGTACCAGCCGTTCTCGCTGCAGATCCGGGCGAGCTCGGCGTCCCCGGAGAAGCAGTGGAAGACGACGACAGGCGGCAGAGCGGGTGCGTCCCTGAGGACTCGGACGACGTCGTGGTGAGCGTCCCGGTCATGGATCTGCATGGCGATGCCCCGCTCGGCGGCCAGGGCGATGTGCTCGCGGAAGGAGCGTTCCTGCGCGGCGCGGCCGGTCTCGTCGGTGCGGTAATGGTCGAGGCCTGTCTCACCGACGGCGACGACCTGCTCATCCTGGGCGAGCTCGGCGATCCGGCCGAACGCGGTCTCGTACTTCCCTTCCGCGGCGAGCACCGGGGCCTCATTGGGGTGCAGGGCGACGGCGGCCTTGGCGCGAGGCTCTGAGCGGGCGGCCTGCACGGAGAACTCGGAGCTGGCCAGGTCATACCCCACCAGCACCGCTCCGCTCACCCCCACAGCCTGGGCGGTGTCGAGGTGCTCGGCCACACTGACCCGGACGAGCCCATCCCGGAAGTCGAGGTGCGCGTGGTTGTCCAGGACCGGGACCGGCAGCGGCTCCGGGGCGGGCGGGTATGTCAGGCGCCGCCTCTTCCCCGACTTCTCCTCCGACTGGGCGCGCACGGGCCCGTCGCCGTCGGGGGAGGCGTCCGGTTCGGGCTGGTAGGCAGCAGGGGTCTCGCCGGGGGTCACTGCAGATGCGCTCACAGCGGGCGAGTCTACCGAGGGTTCAGCGCTTCGGGCTCAGAGGCTGGAGCCCGGGCAGCTTCGCGTCCCTCAGGTCAGCTGGGAGAGGCCGGTGACGAGAGCCATGACGGCGCCGAGGAAGGCCAGGGCGATCACCAGCCGCCGAATGGCGGAGGCTGCGACCCGCCGGCTGAGGCGGCCGCCGGCCCAGATTCCCAGCAGGGTGGCGAGCAGGCAGCCGAGCCAGACTGCCCAGTGGAGGTCGGGGGTGTGGTTGCCGCTGAAGATGAGCTTGCTGATGAGCGCCCCGGCTGAGATCGCCACCCAGAGGGGCTGCAGGGTGGCGGCCATTCGGCGGGGGTCCCAGCGGGAGAGGACGGCGTAGATGGTCATGGCGGGTCCGCCGACGCCGGCGAGGACAGTCCCGGCCCCCGCGCCGGCTCCCGCGAGGATCCGCGCCGAGGCTCCGTCATGAGGGTGTTTGCCGACCCAGGAGGCGATGATCCCGGCAGACAGTCCGAGGATCACCAGGGAGGCGACGACGACGTAGAGGACCCCGACGTGGGACTGCTCGGCGATCCACGCGAAGAGCGGGGTGACGAGGACGGCGGGCGGCACGATCCATGCGATCTTGCGCCATTCGATGTCCTTCCAGACGGCGGCGAGCATCATCAGGGGCATGGCGCCGCCGAGCACATTGGTGAGCATGACGCCGGCGTGGGGGCCGAGCATCACCACGAAGAACGGGGAGACGACCATGGCGAAGCCGAGGCCGGTGACGCGTTGGAGAGCGGAGGCGAGGACGACCAGCCCGATGATCGCGGCCGGTATGAGGAGCTCGGTCAACCGGAGACGAATTCCTGGGTGGAGATGTCCCGGTCGGGGGCGGAGACGTTGACCTCATACGGCTCGCCGTCGCGCAGCCAGGTGATCTCCTGGCCGGTGAGGCGGGTGATCTGCCGGGCGAAGAGCTCTCGGCCGCGGTCGGCGAGGAGCTCATCGTGAACGGGGACGACCATCTTCAGGCCGTCGAACCTGCGGACGAACTCGACCTGCTCCTTCATCGCGGACCAGGGAGCCATGATCGGCAGGGCGAGGACGTCGACCGCCGCCGGGGCGGTGTCGAGGGCGTCGCCGGGGTGGAAGACGGTGGGCTCTTCGGGGTGTGTGATCAGGTAGCCGACGTTGCGGACGCGGGGGAGGTCGGAGTGGATGACGGCATGGTCGCCGCCGACCACCTGCACCTGCAGCCTGCCGACCGCGAACTTCGCGCCGGGCATCACACCCTGCGCACCTTCCAGCGAGACCGCCTCCTCAACGTCCGCGGCGGTCCGCACCACTGCGTCCGGGTTGGCCTCCAGCAGGGCGGGCACGCGGTCTGGGTCCAGGTGGTCGGGGTGCTGGTGGGTGATCAGTACGCCGTCGAGGTCCTTCACGCCGTGCCAGGCGTCGGAAAAGGCTCCCGGGTCAATCAGCACCCTGGTCTCGGCGGCCTCAACCAGGAGGCAGGAGTGTCCCAAATGTGTGATGCGCATACCAGCCATCCTACGTGCGGGCCTGGACGTTTTCTGGATGGTGACTGTGGTGGGATAGTGCCCTTATGGCACATCTGCTCGGCGCTGAGAACATTTCGATCACTTTCGGCACCCGCACGGTGCTGGACTCTCTGACTCTGGGCATCGATGAGGGGGACCGGATCGGCATTGTGGGCCGCAACGGCGACGGCAAATCGACGCTGATGCGGATTCTGGGGCGTGCGCAGGAGCCTGACGAGGGCCGTGTCACGTGGCGCGGCGGAGTGTCGGTGGGGCTCCTGGACCAGCAGGATGTGCTGGACCACAGTCTGAGCGTCGGGCAGGCGGTGGTGGGCGATGCCCCCGAGCATGAATGGGCGACGGACCCGGCCAAGCGCGACGTCGTGGAGGGGCTGCTCTCCGAGCTGGACTGGGACAGCCCGGTGGGCGCGCTCTCCGGCGGGCAGCGGCGACGGGTGGCGCTCGCCGAGCTGCTGATGGGCGAGCATGACGTGATCATGCTGGATGAGCCCACCAACCATCTGGATGTGGAGGGGGTCGCCTGGCTGGCGAACCACCTGAAGACCCGCTGGAAGCCGAATGAGGGCGCGTTCCTCGTGGTCACCCACGACCGCTGGTTCCTGGACGAGGTGTGCACCCTGACCTGGGAGGTCCATGACGCAGCGGTGGATCACTTTGAGGGCGGCTATGCGGCGTACACCTTGGCCCGGGCGGAGCGTGACCGGGCCGCGGCGGTGGAGGAGCAGAAGCGCCAGCAGCTGGTCAAGAAGGAGCTGGCCTGGCTCAGGCGCGGCGCCCCTGCCCGGACCACCAAGGCGAAATTCCGGGTGGATGCGGCGAACGCGCTGATCAACGACGTCCCGGAGCACCGGGACGAGGTGCAGCTGAGGAAGATGGCCACGGCCCGGCTGGGCAAGGACGTGCTGGACGTGGAGGAGATGTCCTTCACGGTGAGGAAGGCGAGGGGCTTCGGCGCCTCAGACGCGGCGCCAGAGGTCGAGCATCAGCTCTTCAGCGATGTGACGTGGCGCTTGGGCCCGGGGGAGCGGGTCGGCCTCGTAGGCGTGAACGGCGCCGGAAAGTCGACCCTGCTCCGGATGCTGGAGGGCACCGTGGAGCCCGACGCCGGACGGGTCAGGCGGGGGAAGACGGTGCAGACGGCGATCCTCACCCAAGAGGTGGAGGAGCTTCGCGCCAAGGCCGGCATGCGGGTGCACGAAGTGATGACTGAGGAGAAGAGCGTCTTCGAAGTGGGCGGCAGGGAGCTCTCCGGGGCGCAGCTGCTGGAGACCCTCGGGTTCAGCCGCAGCCGCCAGTGGACTCCCGTCGGGGACCTCTCCGGCGGCGAGCGGCGTCGTCTGCAGCTGCTGAAGCTGCTGACCGGGGAGCCGAACGTGCTCATGCTGGATGAGCCCACCAATGATCTGGACACGGACACTCTGGCGGCCATGGAGGACCTGCTGGACAGCTGGCCGGGCACGCTGATTGTGGTGAGCCATGACCGCTACCTGCTGGAGCGGGTGACCGATCATCAGGTCGCCCTGCTCGGCGATGGTCAGATCCGCATGCTGCCCGGCGGGGTGGAGCAGTATCTGCGGATCCGCCAGGGCCAGGAGCCCCCGCCCGGGCTCAGCGACACCTACCGGGGGCAGTCCAGCGTGAGGGCCAGCGAAATCCCGGGAAGCACCATGCCCGCGGGCGCCAACCCGAGCATGCAGAGCACAGCCCCAGCCGGGCAGGGCGGCTCGGGCGCCTCGGAGGCGGACAAGCGCCAGGCCCGCAAGGACATGCAGCGCATCGACAAGCAGATGGAGAAGCTGCAGGCTCAGCGGGAGGAGCTCCACGCCAGAATGGCCCGCGCCTCCGAGGACGTGGACCTCGACAGGCTCCGCACGCTGCAGCCGCAGCTGGATGAGGTCAGCACCGAGCTGGAGGAGGCGGAGCTGGCGTGGCTGGAAGCGTCTGAGGCCGCGGAGGGCTGAGGCTGCGCCTCCTGGACGGTGCCGCCCGCCGCGGAATCTGGTGCCGAGGAGCCTGCGCCTTGCCATCGGAGGTGTGCACGCCCTTACGCTGGCTCTCATCGCCTTCGGTCTGATCCTGACCGGAACGGCAGTCACAGCCGCCGCACATCCTCGGAGGAACACATGAACATCACCCCAGCCAAGCGGCTCGTCGCCGCCCTGCTCGCCCTCATGCTCTTTCTCTCGGCAGGCGCCGGGCTTCTGGCCACACTGAGCCCCGCCTAGGACGCCGCCCCTTGGTAGTCTTGACGGGCTTCATCCATCCGCCATGGTGTAAGGGCAGCCCGTTCAGCCCGGCCCACACCTGCTCACGCAGGTGCGGATCCTAGGCCGGGCTTCTCTCAGCGGTGCGCCGAGAATCCTGGCGTCTAAGATGGTTGAGCCAAATGAATCTGATCCGCCATGGTGTAAGGGCAGCACACCGGTTTTTGGTACCGAGAGTCTAGGTTCGAATCCTAGTGGCGGAACGTGACTACACCAGTGCGTCCCGCCGCCGTGATCGTGCTCGCCGCGGGTGCCGGCACCCGTATGAAATCCTCCGTCCCGAAGATCCTCCACACTCTCGGCGGGACCAGCATGATCGGCCACGCGCTCAACACCGCTCGTGCCGTTGAGCCTGAGCACCTCGTCGCGGTCGTCCGCCACCAGCGGGACAGAGTCGCCGCCCACATCGCCCAGCACGACGACGCCGCGAAGCTCGCCGACCAGGACGAGATACCCGGCACCGGGCGCGCCGTCGAATGCGGCCTCGAAGCGCTCGCCGGCCACACCCTCACCGGCACCGTCGTGGTCACCTATGGGGATGTGCCGCTGCTGACCCCCGCGCTGCTGACCGACCTGATCTTCGAGCACGAGGGCAAGGGCAACGCCGTCACCGTCCTCTCCGCCGAAGTGTCCGACCCCGCCGGATACGGACGCATCCTCCGCCAGGGCGACGAGGTCATCGGTATCGTGGAGCACAAGGACGCCGACGAGTCCCAGCGGGCCATCCGTGAGATCAACTCCGGCATCTACGCCTTCGACGCCGAAGTCCTGGCCCGCGCGCTCGCCCAGGTCTCCGTCGAGAACGCGCAGGGCGAGAAGTACCTCACCGATGTGCTCTCCATCGCCCGCGGCGAGGGCGGCCGGGTCTCCGCCGTCGTCACCGAGGACCGGTGGCAGGTCGAGGGCGCCAATGACCGCGTCCAGCTCCAGGCCCTCGGCGCTGAGCTGAACCGCCGCACCGTGGAGGCCGCCATGCGGGCCGGCACCACCGTGATCGACCCCGCGACCACCTGGATCGAGCCCACCGTGGCTCTCGAGCAGGACACCACCGTCCTCCCCGGCACCCAGCTGCACGGCGCGACCCACATCGCCGAGGGGGCCGTCATCGGGCCTGACACCACCCTCACCGACGTCACCGTCGGGCCCGGCGCCCAGGTCACCCGCACCCACGGCTCCGGCGCCGTCATCGAAGCAGGCGGCAAGGTGGGCCCCTTCACCTATCTGCGCCCCGGCACCGTCCTGGGCGAGGACGGCAAGATCGGCGCCTTCTACGAGACCAAGAACGTGCAGGTCGGCGCTCGCAGCAAGCTCAGCCACCTCGGCTACGCCGGCGACGCCGAGATCGGCGAAGACTCCAACATCGGCTGCGGCAACATCACCGCCAACTACGACGGCGAGAACAAGCATCGCACCGTCATCGGCAGCCACGTGCGCACCAGCTCCAGCACCGTGTTCGTCGCCCCGGTGGAGCTCGGCGACGGCGCATACACTGGGGCCGGCGCCATCGTCCGCAAAGACGTGCAGCCGGGAGCGCTGGCCATCAGCGTCGCCCAGCAGCGAAACCTGGAGGGCTGGGTCGGTCGCAGGCGGCCCGGCTCCAGCTCGGCACGCGCAGCAGAACAGGCCGGCCAGCAGGACGGTCACACCGGAAACACCGAAGGGGCAGGGGAATAGCGCAGCATGGATGAGATCAGGCTCAGCACCGAGAAGACCATGGTCGTCGCCAGCGGGCGGGCCCATCCGCAGCTGGGGGAGGAGATCGCCGCGGAGCTCGGCACCGAGCTGCTCCCGCTGGACGCCTACGAGTTCGCCAACGGGGAGATCTACGTCCGCTCCGGCGAATCGGTGCGGGGCAAAGACGTCTTCCTCATCCAGTCCCACCCCGCGCCGCTGAACCAGTGGCTCATGGAGCAGCTCATCATGATCGACTCCATGAAGCGTGCATCCGCCAAACGCATCACCGTGGTCAGCCCCTTCTACCCCTACTCCAGGCAGGACAAGAAGGGCCGCGGCCGCGAGCCGATCTCCGCACGCCTCGTCGCCGACATGTACCAGACCGCAGGCGCTGACCGGATCATGACCGTGGATCTGCACACCGCCCAGATCCAGGGCTTCTTCGACGGGCCGGTCGACCATCTCTTCGGCATCCCGCTGCTGGCCGACTACATCCGTGAGCAGGTCTCCGAGGACGAGGTCACCGTGGTCTCCCCGGACACCGGCCGGGTGCGTGTCGCCGAGCAGTGGGCCGACCGCCTCGGCGGCGCACCGCTGGCGTTCGTGCACAAGACCCGTGACCTCACCCAGCCGAACATGGCCGAGTCCAAGCGCGTGGTCGGTGACATCGAAGGCCGTACCTGCGTGCTCATCGACGACATGATCGACACCGGAGGCACCATCTCCGGCGCGGTGAAGATCCTCAAGGACGCCGGCGCCAAGGACGTCATCATCGCCGCCACCCACGCGATCCTCTCCGGCTCGGCCGCCGAGCGTCTCGCGAACTCCGGCGCCCGCGAAGTCGTGGTCACCAATACTCTGCCTATCCCGGATGAGAAGCGGTTCGAGAGCCTTACGGTCCTGTCCATCGCCCCCATCCTCGCCCGCGCCATCAAGGAAGTCTTCACCGACGGCTCAGTGACCACCCTCTTCGACGGCCAGGCATAGGCGCATCGGCGCTCAGCGCCGCTCAGGCAGCCTCTCGTGCACGGCGGGCGCTCCCGCCAGCCCGGGAGCCGGCATTCGCCCACGCTGAGCATCGGTGCTTGAGGGGCCTACGCCCACCCGGTGTAGGCGTCGGCGAAGTACGCCCGGCCCTGCGGGGAGCCGGTGATCGCGTCGAACTCCCCCCGCCGGCGCCGGTAGGCGAAGGCATCGTCGTCTGGCCGGTTGTGCATCAAGGAGGTCGCCCAGTAGGAGAAGTTCTGAGCCTTCCACACCCGGTCCAGAGCCGTCTTCGAGTACTTCTCCAGCGGGGCGGTGCCTGATTCCGGGGCGGCGAGGAACTCCTCGATGCGAGGGATGAGCGCCTTCACATCGGTAAAGGCCAGGTTCAGGCCCTTCGCGCCCGTCGGGGGCACGGTGTGCCCGGCGTCGCCCGCCAGGGCCAGGCGGCCATAGGTCAGCGGCTCACACACGTAGGAGCGGAAGGGCAGGACCGTTCTGCTGATGATCGGGCCGCGCTTCAGCTCCGTGGCTGGGCCGAGGACCCTCTGGATGCGGTCAAAGATGGCGTCGTCCTCCCAGTCCTCAGGGTCGGTGCCCGGCTCGCACTGGAAGTACATGCGCTGCACCGTCGCGCTGCGCTGGGAGATGAGAGCGAAGCCGTCCGGGGAGTTCGCGTAGATCAGCTCGGGCGAGGTGGGCGGGGCCTGACACAGGATCCCGAACCAGGCATACGGGTACTCGGTGAAGTAGTCGGTGCGCACCTCGTCAGGAATGAGCCTGCGGCACATGGAGCGCGACCCGTCAGCGCCGATGATGAGCTTCGCCCTGATGCGGCGGTCCCGGCCCTGCTCGTCCGTGAAGCCGATGGTCGGCGTCGCACTCTCAAGACCGCTGACCGAGGTCTCGCGGACCGACCAGTGAATCTCTCCGTCCTCCCGCTGCCAGGCGGCGGCCAGATCCGTGAAGACCTCGTTCTGCGGGTAGAGCCACACCGACCTGCCCACCGAGTCCTTCAGCGGAATGCGGACCTGCTCACCCTCAAAGCTGAGGATCGTGCCCGTGTGCTCATGCCCTTCGGACAGGACCCGGGAGCCGATCTCCGCCTCCACGAGCATGTTCACCGTGCCGGCCTCCAGAATGCCGGCACGGTGCGTGGTGCGAATCTCATCCTGGCTGCGCTGCTCCACGACGGCGGCGCTGATGCCTCGGCGAGCCAGCAGGATCGCAGACATGAGTCCGGCAGGTCCGCCGCCGACGATTCCCACGTCGACGGTGCTGACATTCTCTGGGCTCACAGCGGGCATGGGGCTCCTCATCGAACGGGTGCGCTGACTCTCTCAGTCTCAATACCGCACGTGTCCTGCACCACATGCATTCCATTGAATGAAATCCACGGGGACAGATCCTCCGGCGGGCTGAGGGGCTCAGCTTCGGCTGCTCACGGTGGGTGCGGGCTGTTCCGGCTTCTGGGCGGCGGGGGCTTCGGCGTTCGGCGCCTTCCGGGGCATCTTCAGGCGCAGCATCAGCCCCGCGCCGGCCGCCAGCAGGATGAGGAGGCCGGCGCCGGTGTAGAGGGCCGTCGGCGTCCACCCGGAGTCGAGCAGGGTGCCCACGATGATGGGGGCGAGAATGGCGCCGCAGCGTCCCACGCCCAAGGCCGCGCCCACTCCGGTGGACCGCAGTTTGGGGGAGTATGTCATCGGCGCCAGCGTGTAGAGCCCGGAGATGCAGCCGTTGACGATCATTCCCAGGCCCACGCCGGTGATGAGAGCCAGCGCGTACACGTTGGTTGAGCTGATGAACACGATGAACATCACCCCGGACAGCGTGGCGAAGACTGCAAGGACCGCCCGTGGGTCCCACTTGGCCGTGAAGACGCCGTAGAGCACCGCGCCTACGGCACCGCCCAGCATCAGCATCACGCCGCCCATGATGCCCTCCTCCGCTGTGAAGCCGACCTCAGTGAGCAGCTGCGGCGTCCACGTGTTGGCGAAGTAGAACGCGAACATGACGATGAAGAAGACCGCCCAGAGGAAGAGCGTGTTGCGGAGGTTCTGGGAGGAGAAGAGGGCGGCGTAGGAATTCTGCGGCTGCGCCTGCTCCTCCTCCTGGGCGGCGGGGGAGTCAGCCAGGTCTGCCCGCAGGCCGAGACGCTCAGCAATACGAGCGGCGGTCTGGTCGGCCGAGCCGGCCCCGCGCCTGCTCTGCACCGCGAGGAACTCGAGGGATTCGGGCATGGCAGCGGCCACCAGCGCAATCGCTGCCACGGTCAGGATGCCTCCGAGCAGGAAGACGGACTGCCAGCCGAAGTTCTGGATCAGCGGAACCGCCAGCAGGCCGCCGACAGTGGCGATCACCGGGTAGCCGGCTGCATAGATGCTCAGGGAGAGGCCGCGGTACTTCGCATTCGAGTATTCCGACACGAGCACGGTCCCAGAGGCCAGGATGCCCCCTACGCCCAGGCCGGTGATGATCCGCCATGTCATCAGTTCCGGCATCGAAGTGGCCGTGGCAGAGAGGAACAATCCCGCGCAGTTGATGATCAGTGCTGCCAGCAGCATCTTGCGACGTCCGAAGCGATCCGCGAAGGGGCCTACGAACATCGCACCGAGGGCCATGCCGATCAGGCCGCCGGAGAGCAGCAGACCCAGCTCCGTGCTGGTGAGCCCCATGTCATGTGAGACGGCGTTGGCGGTGAAGGCCATGGCCTGGACGTCATAGCCGTCCAGGCCCATCAGAAAGGTCGCGAGGGCGACAATCAGCCACTGATACCGGCTCATGGGCCGGGCGTCGAGCTGCTCGCGCATTGAGTTCATGCCCATTTTCCTTCGTCGGCGGGTGGAGGTGTGCTGTGTGTCACAGCATGCCGCGACGCTACTCAGTGTGTGGTCCGCACCACAAAAGGTGTCCCATGGTGCAGCCATTGAATGGGACCGGAGTATTCAGGGTTGACCCTCCAACCCGCATACTGTGATGCGAACCACATAATTCAGCGATCAAGGAGGAGGCTCGGGACGTCCATGGCGAATTCGCGCTCCGGCGACGCGCTGCTTGACCGCGTCATGCGCATTCTGGGTGCGCTGGAGCGTGACCCAGTCCTCTCGCCCGGGGAGCTCGCTGAGGCTGCCGGGCTGCCGCGCACGACGGCCTATCGGCTGATCGCCGCCCTGACGGAGCGAGGAATGCTCGCCCGGACGCCCGCCGGTGATGTCGAGCTCGGGCAGCGGCTCTGGGAGATCGCCCAGCACAACACCCTCTCCCGCACACTGCGTCACGCCGCCCTTCCGTTCATGCAGGACGTCAACTTTGTGGTGCGGCAGACCACTCAGCTGGCGGTTCTCGACGGGGCCGACGTGCTCATCGTGGAACGGCTCTCACGCCAGGGGGCAGTTTCCAACCCCGCTGAGGTGGCCAGCCGCATGCCGGTGCACCTGACGTCCATGGGGCACGCTCTCCTGGCGTTCTCCGCCCCCGGGCAGTTGGATCATGTGACGAGCGTCCACGGCGAGCGCATCCGCCGGGAGCGGCCCGATCTGTCTCGGGAGCTGAATGAGGCCAGGTCTCGTGGGTACGTCCGCCTGGGCGGCCTGATCAACACCGATACCGCAGGGGCCTCGGTGCCGATCCTTGACTCCCGGGGGTATGCGGTCGCCGTGCTGACGATCGTGATCCCCATCGACTGGGACCGTCTGCCGCAGGCGCTGATGGCGATGCAGACCGCCTCCCGCGGCATCAGCAGGGCTCTGCTCGCCTCGCCGGCGCCCTGATCCGAATCTCCCAAACCTCCGCTGTGCGATGGGCGGAGCGGTCGGGGCGGAGGGCGTCCTCGTCATGGGGCCTGTGAGCTCAGGGAACGCCGCGGTCGCCCTCTGAGCTCGCAGGGCCCGGCCGGGCTCAGGTACAGTTGTTCGCTGTGCCACCGGCACATTCTCAATACATGTAGGCGAGGGAGCGTCCGACGACGTCGTGGCGCTCCGTCATCGACGAACCATAAGGATCAACTATGGCTGACAAGCTGCTTCTGCGCGCCGAAGTGCGCACCGAGTTCGGCAAGGGCGCTGCCCGCCGTGCCCGCCGCGAGGACAAGATCCCCGCCGTCATCTACGGCCACGGGGACGACCCGCGCCACGTCCTGCTGGAGGGCCACGCGACCATGCTGGCCGTCCGCAACCCCAACGCTCTGATCACTCTCGACATCGAGGGCGAGGAGCAGATGGTGGTTCCCAAGGACATCCAGCGCGAGGCCCTGCGCCCCTTCATCGTTCACCTGGACCTGCTGGCCGTCCGCAAGGGCGAGAAGATCGTCGTCGACGTTCCCGTGGAGGTCATCGGCGAGCCCGCCAACGGCTTCGAGCACATGCTCGACCAGGTCACCGTGCCGGTCGAGGCGGACGCCACCGCACTGCCCGAGTCCGTCACCATCGACATCACCGACCGTGACGAGAACGCGCTGCCTGAGCACATCATCCTGCCGGCCGGCTCCGAGCTGCAGCTCGATGACATGGAGTCCCCCATCGTCACCATCTACGAGCCGCAGGAGCAGGACGTCGAGTCCGACGCCGAGACCACCGGCGAGGAGCCTGCAGAGGGCGAAGAGTCCTCCGGCGGCGACGCCGAGGAGTCCGGCGGGGAAGAGTCCTCCGACGACGAGTGACTGAATCTTCGGCAGACTGACGCTTATGGCTTCAGAAACCTGGCTGATAGCGGGTCTCGGGAATCCCGGGGCCCGCTATCAGCGCACCCGGCACAATATCGGCCACATGGTCCTCGACGAGCTGCTCAGCCGGCTCGGCGCCACGTACAGCCGCACCAAGGTGGGCGCGAAAGCTGTAGGGGCGCAGCTTCCCGGCGGGCCGAAGCTGGTCTTCGCTGTCAGCGAGGGGTACATGAACGAGTCCGGCAAGCCCGTCCGCGGACTCATGGACTACTTCGGCGTGGACCCGGCCCGACTGGTGGTCGTCCACGATGAGCTCGACATCGACTACGGCCGGCTCAAGCTCAGACGAGGCGGCTCAGAGGGCGGGCACAACGGACTGAAGTCCATCACCCAGCACCTCGGCGGAAATAAGGACTACATTCGAGTCCGCGCCGGCATCGGCCGCCCGCCCGGACAGATCAACGCTGCCCAGTACGTGCTCCAGCCCTTCTCCAAGGACGAGGAGAAGGACCTTCCTGAGTTCGTCTCCCGCACCGCCGACGCCGTGGAATCGGTCCTCACCGAAGGCCTCGCTGCCGCCCAGAACACGTTCCACTAGGCGGCCCGGCCTCATCGGGACGAGCCCCGGTGCTACTTCCGGGAGTCGATGAACGTGGAGACTTCCTTGGCCTGAATCTCCACGAACCGGCCGATGTAGGGCTCTGCTGCAGATTTCACCTTTCCGCCGATCAGCGGGATCTTCACGCTCACATCGCCTCGGACCACGGACTTGGTCTCGGCGTCGCTGCGGGCATGGAGCGTCTGCGCGGCGGTTCCGGAGACGGGGACGCCGGCGATCTCCACGGTGGTGTCAGCGCGGCGGGAGCCGGCCTCGTCGGGGGCGCCCCACTTGTCGGTCACGGTGACGCTGATGGTGCCGCCGCGCACGACCTTCTTCGCTACCTCGGGCAGCCTGTCGGTGCTCATGGCCTGCTGGGTGACCACGGTGAAGCCGGACTCGGGGGTTCCATTCACTTCGAAGGACTTCAGCTCGGAGCCGACCTTATGGGAGAGGTGCTCGTGGAAGGCTCGGCTTGCGTAGGCGCCGACGATCTCGGAGGCGGAGTGCGGGATGATCTTCTCAGCTTCGATGGCCATGCCCACATCCTAACCAGGGCCGGAGCTGAGGAGTCCGGTGACGAGCCCCGATGCAGTCAGTGTACAACTTTAGTCTAGCAACGTAGGATGGACATAGTGAGCGCGCTGAGCCTATTCCTCCTTGTCTGCGGCTTCGTCCTGCTGGTGGCGGGCGGCGAAGCTCTGGTGCGCGGCGCGGCCTCCCTCGGGAAGAGGTTCGGGCTCTCCTCGCTGATCATCGGCCTGACCATTGTCGCCTTCGCCACATCGGCGCCTGAGCTGGCCGTCAGCCTCAGCTCTGCGGTCTCGGGCTCGCCCGGCCTGGCCGTGGGCAACGTGGTGGGCAGCAATATCGCCAACATTCTCTTCGTCATGGGGCTCACCGCCGTCTTCGGCGCCCTGTTCGTGAAGATCCAGCTGATCAAGGCCGACATCCCTGTGATGATCGGCTTCTCGGTGCTGGCGCTGGTGCTCGCTCTCGACGGCGGGTTCAGCTTCCTCGACGGCCTGATCCTCCTCGCCGGACTGCTCATCTATCTGGTGGCCACGATCGTCTTCGCCCGACGCAGCAGCGCCTCCGCCGAGGAGATGGGCGTGGAGGAAGTCCTCAATGAGGGCAGCGCAGGGCGCATGACCGCGTGGCTGCGGGCGACGCCCCTGCGCTCCACCACTGTGGATATGCTCCTGGTGGGCATCGGTGTGGCGCTGCTGGTCGGCGGGGCTCAGCTTCTCGTCACCGCGGCCACTGATATTGCCGCCACCCTGGGCGTCTCCGATCTGATCATCGGACTGACGATCGTTGCCATCGGCACCTCTCTTCCGGAGCTCGCCACCAGCGTCATCGCCGCCATCCGTGGCGAGCGGGACATGGCGGTCGGCAACCTGGTGGGCTCCAACATCTTCAACATCGGCGCGGTGCTGGGCCTGACCGCCTTGGTCTCCCCGACAGAGGTCCGGGTGGACCCTGCGGCCATCCACTTCGACATGCCGGTGATGCTGGCCGCGGCCCTGGTGCTGATCCCTCTGGCGTTCACCTCTGGGGCGATCGTGCAGTGGGAGGGTCTCCTGCTGTTCTTCATGTACGTGGCCTACGTGGTCTACCTGGTGCTCTCGGCCTCAGAGCACACAGCCCTGGAGCCGTTCAGCGCGACCATGCTGTGGTTCGTCCTGCCGATCACCGCGCTCTGGGTGCTCTCCGTAGCCGCCTACGAGGTGGGGGCCCGCCACCGGGAGAAGTATGACGAGACCCAGGAGTATGAGGAGGACTTCTACACCTCACCGATGCTCGTCATCCCGCCGCCGGAGGCGGAGCCGGCCGAGGATCGCGCCACGCGCTAGAAGCCTCCTCCCGCAGGAGCTGCAGAAGAGGGGCCGCCGGGAATCGTTCCCGGCGGCCCCTCTTCTGCCCTCCGAAGGATGATCAGCGTGCTGATCAGAACGCGGGGAGGATCTCCCCGTCGTCCCAGGTCTCCTCGATGTGCTCACGGACCTCGTCGGAGGTCAGCAGGTCCTGCAGGGACTGGATGTGCTCGTCGTCCTCGTGCTCGGCGCGCACGGCCAGGAAGTTGGCGTGCGGGTTGTCATCGGCGTCTTCGACCAGCAGACCGTCATCGGTGGGAGAGAGCCCGGCCTCAAGGGCGTAGTTGCCGTTGATGACGGCGGCGTCCACGTCATCCAGGGTGCGGGTGAGCGCAGCGGCGTCTGCCTCGAGGAACTCGAAGTCGTTCGGGTTCTCGGTGACGTCGTTGATGGTCAGTGCCTGCTGGTCAACGTCCTCATCGATCTCGATCAGCCCCTCCTCGGCGAGCAGGACCAAGCCGCGAGCCTGGTTGGAGGGGTCGTTGTTCAGTGCGATGGTGGCGCCCTCGGGCAGGGCGCCGACCTCTTCGTGCTGGCTGGAGTAGAGGGCGAAGGGCTCGATGTGCACGCCTTCGAAGTGGACGATGTCGTAGCCGTTCTCCTCCACCTCACTGTTGAACCACGGCTCGTGCTGGAAGTAGTTGGCATCCAGGTCACCGTCGTCCAGGGCCTCGTTGGGGAGGTTGTAGTCGTCGAACTCCTGGATCTGAATGGAGATGCCGGCGTCCTCGGCGAGCTCGTCATCGATGAACTGCAGGATGTCGGCGTGGGGGGCCGGGGAGGCGCCGACAGTCAGCTCGACAATGCCGCCCTCGAGCTCCTCGCCGGCCGGGCCGGCATCGTCCTCGCCGTCGCCGCAGGCAGAGAGCACCAGGGCGGCCGCCGCGGCGGCTCCTGCGGACAGGCTGAGCTTGGTGTGCTTCATGGGCTTTCCTTTCGTGGGTGATGCATTCTTGATGGGGGTTGCTCCGGGGAGCGGAAGGATCCGGCAGGCTGCCGCTCAGCGCCGGTCGAGGCGGCGGGCGGCAAAGTTGCCGCTGTACTGCACTGCACTGACGATGAGGACCAGCAGCAGCACGCAGACGAGCATGACGTCGCCCTGGTACCGCTGGTAGCCGTAGTTGATGGCGAGCTGGCCGAGCCCGCCGCCGCCCACGGCTCCGGCCATGGCGGTGAAGCTGATCAGCGTGACCGAGGTGATGGTCAGGCCCCCGACGATCCCCGGCAGGGCCTCTCGCAGCAGCACATTGGTGGTGACCCGGAAGTTGGAGGCGCCCATCATCCGGACGGCCTCGACCTTGCCCCAGGCGACCTCACGCAGCGAGTTCTCCACCATGCGGGCGAAGAACGGGATGGCGCCCACAGTCAGGGGCACGACGGCGGCCTCCCAGCCGACGGCTGTGCCGACGATCATGCGGGTTACGGGGATCATCCACACCATCAGCACGATGAAGGGCACCGAGCGCCCGAAGTCCACCACCAGCGAGAGCAGCCGGTAGAGCACCGCGGCAGGCCGCAGTCCCTTGGGGCCGATATTGTGCAGCAGCAGTCCCAGCGGAAGGCCGATCAGCACGGTGAAGAGCACGGTGGTGCCGGTCATCCACAGGGTCTCGAGGATAGCCCCGGGCAGCTGGTTCCTGAAAACGGGGTTGTCCAGCCAGAGGTCCCCACCGGCAGCAAGCATCATCGCCGTGCCTCCTCGTCGGGGTCGTTGTCTTCGTGGGCAGCAGCATCGGCGGCGATCCGCTCTGCGGTGGTCAGCTCAGCGTGCAGCCCGGCAGTCGTCAGCGCCTCCGCGGTGCGGCGGGCCGTTTCCGGGTCGCCGGGACGCAGATGGAGCCTGCCGACCTGCGTTCCGGCGATCGTTTCGATCGTGCCGGCCTCCACGCGGGCAGGCAGCCCCTGCTCGGAGAGCAGGGCGAACAGGTCGCCGACGCTGCGGATCCGGTGCGTCTCAGTGAGCAGGACCTCCACCAGCTGCTCGCCGGGGCTCAGCCCCGCGGTGGGCGGAAGCGAGATAAGCTCCTTGGACAGCGGGGAGCCGGTGTCAGAGATGACGTCCAGCAGTCGGCCCGTCCGAGCAATGCGGCCCTCCTCGAGCAGGGAGACGGAGTCGCATACCTCGCGGACCACAGACATTTCGTGGGTGATGATCACCACAGTGATGCCCAGCCGGTCGCGCAGCCGGCGTATCAGCTGCAGGATCTGACGAGTGGTGGCGGAGTCCAGGGCCGAGGTCGGCTCGTCGCAGATCAGCACCTGCGGGTCAGCTGCCAGGGCGCGGGCGATGCCGACGCGCTGCTTCTGCCCGCCGGAGAGCTGGGCGGGGTAGTTGCGAGCCCGGTCGGAGAGGCCCACCAGATCCAGCAGCTCAGCGGTCCGGCTCCGTCGTTCGGCGCGGCCGACGCCGGCCACCTCAAGGGGGTGGGCGATGTTCTGCTCCGCGGTGCGGGAGTCCAGCAGGTTCACGTGCTGAAAGACCATTCCGATGCTGCGGCGCGCCCGGCGCAGCTGACGGCCGTGGGCGGCGCCGATGTCTGTCTCGCCGATGGTGATGGCGCCCTCAGTGACCCGCTCCAGGCCCGTGAGGCAGCGGATCAGGGTGGACTTGCCGGCGCCGGAGCGGCCCACGATCCCATGGATCTCTCCGGCGCCGATGCTCAATGAGACGTCATCCAGCGCAGTGACTCCGCCGGGGTAGACCTTGCTGACGTCGAACAGGGTGATCATAGCCTGGCCAATTTACCCACGGTTGTGAACTTTCTGAAATCTCCCGTTCACATTCCGTCACCTGTACGGTGGGATCCATGCTGGCTCTGATGTGGTGGTTCATCGTGGCCGTCTCCCTGGGCACTATGACCGTCTACGGCATCGTGAAGGTCTTCGGGGGTCTCGTCGAGAGCTCCCAGAGCTCCTCCAACCAGGCGAGAGCCGCGGCGATCTGGGTGCCGGCCCTCATCGTGCTCGCCGCGATGATGATCCTCATCACCATCGTGCTCCTGTCGGTGCTCGGCTGAGGACTAGGTCGTCTCTGCGGGCCGGAGCAGAGCCTCGTAGACCTGGTTGAGCCATTCCAGCAGGTCCGAGTCCACGACGTCGCCTCCGCCGATGGCCTTGGTGGTCGGCTTCGGGAGCAGCAGATGGTTCATCGAGGCCTTGTGCTGGGCGCCGCGGTACATGCGCTCCATGCGCAGCTGACGAGACTCGGCGAGCTCCTGCACGGGGGCGAACCGGACGAACCTGCCCTGCACTCCCACGTCGGTGACCCCGACGGCACGCACCCGGTTGCGGAAGCGTGCCACGTCGACCAGGTTCTGGGCGGGCTCGGGCAGCTCGCCGTACCTGTCCTGCCACTCCTGGACGACGGCATCGACGTTCTCCTCGGTGTCGGCCGCCGCCAGGCGCCTGTAGCCCTCAAGGCGCAGGGGCTCGGAGGGGACGTACTCGTTGGGCAGGTGGGCGTTGATCGGCAGTTCGATCTTCACCTCGGCGGGGTGTGTGTCCTCCTCCCCGCGGTAGTCTGCGACCGCCTCCCCGACCATGCGCAGGTAGAGGTCGAAGCCGACGCCCTCGATGTGCCCGGACTGCTGGCCCCCGAGCAGGTTTCCGGCACCGCGCAGCTGCAGGTCCTTCTTGGCGAGCTGGAACCCCGCGCCCAGCTCGTTGTGCGCGGCCACGGCCTTCAGCCGCTCCAGGGCGTCCTCGCCGAGGGGCTTCTCCGCCGGATAGAGGAAGTAGGCGTAGGCGCGCTCCCGGGAGCGGCCCACACGCCCGCGCAGCTGATGCAGCTGGGAAAGGCCGAACGCGGAGGCCTTGTCGACGATCAGGGTGTTGGCGTTGGAGATGTCCAGGCCGGTCTCGATGATGGTGGTGGACACCAGCACGTCGAAGCGCCGCTCCCAGAAGTCGTTGACGATCTGCTCCAGCCGGGCCTCGCCCATCTGCCCGTGGGCGACCTCCACCCGCGCCTCGGGCACCAGCTCCCGGATCCGTGCGGCGACGCGGTCGATGTCTGACACCCGGTTGTGCACGTAGAACACCTGGCCCTCGCGCATCAGCTCACGCCGGACCGCCGCGGAGACCTGCTTGTCCGTGTAGGGGCCCACATAGGTGAGCACGGGATGGCGCTCCTCGGGCGGGGTGTTCAGCTCAGAGGTCTCCCGGATGCCGGCCAAGGACATCTCCAGGGTGCGCGGGATGGGCGTGGCGGTCATCGCGAGGACATCCACATTGGTGCGCAGCTTCTTCAGCTGCTCCTTGTGCTCGACGCCGAAGCGCTGCTCCTCATCGATGACCACCAGGCCGAGGTCCTTGAACTTGATCTCTCCGCCGAGCAGGCGATGGGTGCCGATGACGACGTCGATGCTGCCGTCGCGCAGCCCGCTGAGGACCTCCCGGGATTCCTTGACGGTCTGGAAGCGGGAGAGGGCCCGGACCTTCACAGGGAAGCCGGCGTAGCGTTCGGTGAAGGTCTCGTAGTGCTGGGAGACCAGCAGAGTGGTGGGCACCAGCACTGCCGCCTGCTTGCCGTCCTGCACAGCTTTGAAGGCGGCCCGGATGGCGATCTCTGTCTTGCCGAAGCCGACGTCGCCGGAGATCAGCCGGTCCATGGGGACCTCGGACTCCATGTCCTGCTTGACCTCCTCCATGGCGGAGAGCTGGTCGGGGGTCTCCACGTAGGGGAAGGCGTCCTCGAGCTCGTTCTGCCACGGGGTGTCGGGGCCGTAGGCATGCCCGCGGGAGGCCATGCGAGCCGCGTAGAGCCGGATCAGCTCCGCGGCGATCTCCTTGACCGCCTTCTTCGCCTTCCGCTTGGTGGCCGCCCAGTCGGAGCCGCCCATCTTGGAGAGGCTGGGCTCGTCGCCGCCCACGTACTGGCTGACCTGGTCCAGCTGGTCGGTGGGGACCATCAGCCGGTCCTTGGGCGCGCCGCGCTTGGAGGAGGCGTATTCGAGCACCATGTACTCGCGCATGCCGGCGGTGCCGGCCCGGATGGCCTGCGGCGAGCCCACAGGGCGCTGCACCAGCTCCACGAACTGGCCGATGCCGTGCTGCTCGTGGACCACGTAGTCGCCCTGGGTCAGGGCGAGCGGGTCGACGGCGTTCTTGCGTCGCCGGGCCCGGGTCCTGCCGTCGCGCCGGCCCTCCTGCCGGATGGACCGGCCCAGCATCTCGGACTCGGTGAGCAGGGCGAGCTGAAGCTCGTCCAGCGCGAATCCTTCGGCCACGTTCGCGGTGGTCACGGTGATCCTCCCCGCAGCGGGAGCATCATCGAGGGACTCGGTGCGCTGGTGGGGCACCCGGTGCTCCTCCAGCAGCTCAGCCACGCGCGCCGCCGAGCCGGAGCCGGCGGTGGTGACCACAACTTTCCAGTCGTCCTCGGCGCGGCCGGCGAGGAACTCCATGACCTGCTCCACGGATCCGCGGTAGCCGATGGGCTCCCGTGAGGCGATGGAGACGATGTCAGCGTCCTGCTCCAGCTCGGCGTCGAGCCCGAAGGAGGTGATGCTCCACCAGCCGCGGCCCTGCTCCAGGGCGTGCTCGCGGGTCTCTGTGAGGCTGGCGAAGGCCCCGGTGGACAGGGAGCCCTCCTCGCGGTCGGTGACCGCCAGCGGGGAGGCTGCGCCGTCAGCGGAGGCCTGCCAGGCGGCGGCGAGGAACTCCTCATTGGTGGCGGCGAGGTCGTGGGCCCGGGTGCGGACCTTCTCCGGCTCCACCACCACGGTCAGGGAGCCTTCGGGCAGCTCGGCGACCAGCGGCACCAGCTTCTCGGCCAGCACGGGGGTGAGGGACTCCATGCCTTCGACGGCGATGCCTTCCGAGATCTTCTGGAGCATGTCGACGGCGTGCGGCATCTCAGCCATCAGGGACTTGGCGCGGGCGGCGACATCATCGGTGATCAGCAGCTCGCGGCAGGGCACAGCGTCCACCCGGGCGGGCGACTCGTCGGCGTCGAGGGAGCGCTGGTCGGCGATGGAGAAGTACCGCATCTGCTCAGCCTCGTCGCCGAAGAACTCCACGCGCACCGGGTGGGTCTCGTTCGGAGGGAAGATGTCGAGGATGCCGCCTCGGACGGCGAACTCCCCACGGCGGGTGACCATGTCCACCCGGGAGTAGGCGGCCGCGCCCAGCCGGGTGACGACGTCGTCGAACTCGTAGAGCTCCCCGGACTTCAGGGTGACCGGGGCCAGGTCTCCGAGCCCGGCGATGATCGGCTGGATCACGGCGCGGACCGGCGCGACGACGACGTCGAGCCTCCCTGCCTCCTGCGGGCGGCTGAGCCGGCGCAGCACCCCGAGCCTGCGGCCGACGGTGTCGGAGCGCGGCGAGAGACGCTCGTGCGGCAGGGTCTCCCAGGAGGGGAAGTGTGCGACGGCGGCCTCCGGCGCGAATGCGCCCAGGGAGCTGACCAGCTCCTCTGCCTCACGCTCGGTGGCGGTGACCGCAAGGACCACGGCCCCGCTGTGCGCGGTCCGCAGGCTGTGGGCGGCCTCGGCGATCAGCGCCGGGCGCAGGCCCGAGGCCGCGGCGATCTGCAGCTCCTCGGTCCGCTGCCCCGCCGGGTGCTGGGCGGCGGAGGCAACCCGCGAGTAGGAGGAGTCTGAGGACAGGGCCGTGCGCAGACCGGAGAGAGCCATAAGGGTGAGAGAGCCTCGCTTGAGTGGACGGATTCGACCGCAGGCCAGAATACCGCCTGTCGGGACTGCTCGGCGGTGGGGTCGCCGACTGCTCCCATCAAGAGAGGCCAGTCCGTGTCAGTCTGGGTGACCTGCAGGAGAAAGTCGGTGCATGATGAACCCTAAGGCAGCATCGTCACTCTCTGGGAGACTGTGCAGCAGTCAGCGGGGGAGCTTTCTTCGCGCCGAGTCCGGTCAGCCAGGGGCTGAGCCGGGTGCGATTGACCAGCAGGCCCAGAGGCCAGCAGATCGCCAGCGCGATGGCCGCGCGCGCCGGCGGGAACTCCGCCGCATCGCTGACGAGGAAGAGGACGTAGGGGTGCAGGAACACCACCAGTGTGCCCGTGGCCACCAGCTGGGAGACGCCGCCGCCGATCCCCGGAACGGCTTTCAGCAGCGAGTCCGCCCAGGTGGAGAAGATCAGCACCAGGCCGATGCAGATCAGCACCGCCAGCGCGGGTGAGACCAGGTAGTCCCCGAACCCGGACCACTTCATGTTCATCGTCCGGTACCCCGAAGAGACCCCATACAGTCCCGCAAAGATCAGGCCCATGCCCACCGCCCCCGCAAACGGGGACCGGGCTGCGGCCTCCGCCCATGGGGCCGTCAGCAGGCGGCGCACCCAGAAGCCGGCAAGAATATAGGCCGCGCACGCCGGAGCCAGGCCGACGCCCAGCGGGGTGTAGGACATCAGCGAGTCCGGGATCTGCGCCAGCGCCAGCCCCGCCGCGGCCGCCGGCGGGTGGATCCACCACGGCAGATGCAGCAGCCCCCGCACCAGCAGCACCGCGAAGAAGAGCACCGAGATGAACCAGAACGCCAGATACGGGCTGTGCGTCAGCCCGCCCCCGTAGGCGGCCCCGGCAATCAGCTCCCAGGGGCCGTCCTGGTCGAAGGGCCTCGGGGTGAAGCCATGGATCACCACCAGAGCCGAGAGCACCAGGAACCATGTCACATACGGGACGCCCAGCGTCCGCCAGCGCACCGACGCCTCACGGCTGAACCCGCGGCTGGAGGAGAGAAAGAACCCCGCCAGGAAGAAGAACAGCGGCATCCGCCATATCTGCAGGTACTCCTCGCCCGGCATGAACGGCCAGGCATGCCCGAGCACCACCGCGACGACAGAAATGACCCGCAACAGGTCAATGCCGACGTTGCGGGTCATGTCTGAATATGAAGCTGTGTGCGCTCAGCGCGCCCAGCTCAGTACTGGGAGGAAGGCTGGCGCTCGCCGACCGGGGCGTTGGACTCGGCGGCGCGGGAGGCCATGGCGTCCAGCGGCTCGCCATGCTCACCGTGGAGGTCCTGCTCATCAAGCGTGTCGGACCGGCCGATGACCTCCTTGGCCACGAAGAATGCGCCGGCGTAGAGGCCCAGGAAGATCAGGCCGGGCAGCCAGACCTGGTCCAGGTCCCAGAAGTTCAGCGCAACGGCGGAGCCCACCAGCAGGAGGAGCACGAAGAGGAACGCGGCGAAGTTGCCGAGGAAGCGTCCTTGGCCGGAAAAGGCCTTGACCTGGCCGTTGCTGATCATCTGCTCTCCTTCAGTAGGCGTTCTCGGCGGAGCCGTTATTCTCGGCACCCACAATATCAAGCGATGCGCTCGCCCCGAGCCTGGTGGCGCCGGCAGCGAGCATCTTCGCAGCGTCCTCATAGGTGCGGACCCCGCCGGAGGCCTTGATTCCCAGTCGGCCTCCGACCTCCTGGTGCATCAGGACGATATCCTCCACGGCGGCGCCGCCGCCGGCGAACCCGGTGGAGGTCTTGACGAAATCAGCCCCAGCGGCCTCAGCGGCGCGGCACACCAGGCGCTTGGCGTTCTCGGTGAGCAGGGCTGTCTCCAGGATGACCTTGAGGATGGCGCCGCCGTCATGGGCGGCACGGGCGACCGCATCGATCTGCGCCTGGACTTCGGTCTCCAGGCCGGCATTGGCGTCGGCGACGTCGACGACCATGTCGATCTCCGAGGCGCCGTTGAAGACCGCCTCATCCGTCTCGGCGACCTTTGCGGCGGTGGTGGTCGCCCCCAGGGGAAAGCCGACGACGGTGCAGGTTCTGACCCGGCTGCCCCTGAGGAGCTCGGCGACCATCCGCACCCACCGGGGGTTGATGCATGCGGAGGCGAACTGATGGTCCAGGGCTTCCTGGGCCGTGCGGCGGACCGTCTCCTCGGAGGCGTCGGCCTTCAGCAGCGTGTGGTCGATCAGGCCGGCGACGGCGGCGGGGGAAAGGGGGGTATCAGTCATCGGGTCAGGCTCCCAGCAGTTGGGTCATGGCAGTGCGCAGGGCCTCCAGGCGCTCAGCAGCTGAGGCGCGTGCTGCGGAGACGGCATCGGCGGCGTCGGAGGATGCCTCCGCCACGGTCTCCAGGTAGCACTTGACCTTCGGCTCGGTGCCGGAGGGACGTACGATCACCCGGTCGCCGGCCTCGGTGTAGTAGATGAGGACGTCGGAGGCCTTGTCCTCGGTGAACTCAGCACCGGGCAGCGGCTGACGGGAGAGGTCCAGAGTCTCAGTCACCGGGGAGCCGGCGATCTCTGCCGGGGCCTGCTGGCGCAGCGCCGCAGTGACGGCGCCCAGCCGGCTGAGGTCGTCCACCTTCACCGTGACCTGCCCGGTGAGGAAAAGCCCCGCCTCGGCGGCGATCTCATCCAGGGCGTCCACCACGGTGATGCCCCGCGCCTTCAGGTCAGCGACCAGCTCGGCGAAGATCAGTGCGGCGGAGACGCCGTCCTTGTCGCGCACGTGGACCGGGTCCACGTCGAAGCCGATGGCCTCCTCATAGCCGAAGACCAGGTTGGGCACCCGGGCCAGCCACTTGAACCCGGTGAGGGTCTCCTCGTGGGCGAAGCCGCGCTGGGCGCACAGAGCGCCCAGCTGGCGGGAGGAGACCAACGAGTTGCCGATTGCCGGGGAGTCGTTGCCGGCCTCGGTCTGCCAGCCGGGGCGCAGCGGCCCGCGGCGGAGGATGTGGCGGCCCAGCAGGGCGCCGATCTCGTCCCCGGAGAGCTGCCGCCACCTGTCGGTGTGCTCGTCATAGACAGCCGCTGAGAGACGGTCGGCGTCGGGGTCGTTGGCGAGCACGAGGTCCGCGCTGCGCTCCGCGGCGGTCCCCAGTGCCAGGTCCAGGGCGCCGGCCTCCTCCGGGTTGGGGAACTCGGCGGTGGGGAAGTCCGGGTCCGGGGCGAACTGCTCCTCGACGGCGATGGTCTGGCTGAATCCTCCGGCCCTCAGCAGGTCCACCACCATCTGGCCCCCCACGCCGTGCATCGCGGTGTAGACGATCCTCAGGTCCCGGTGCGGGAAGCCCTCCGGGTCCAGCAGCTCGAGCGCCTCCTGCTGATAGGAGTCGCGGACCTCCTGGCCGAGGACGCTGACACCGCTGGGTCGGGTGACCTCCTCGGACGGGATGACGGCGGGGGCGGGGGAGTCGGCAGCGAAGTCAGCGCTGACCACCTCAGCGATGGTCGCGGCGATGTCCTTGTCCGCCGGGGAGACGATCTGCGCGCCGACGCCCAGGCCGTCCGGCTCCAGGAACCGGGAGAGCTCGCCGCCCAGGTACACCTTGTAGCCGTTGTCGCGGGGCGGGTTGTGGCTGGCGGTGACCATGACCCCGACCTCCGCATCGCGGACGAGCACCTGCCGGGCCAGCAGGGGAGTGGGCCCGGGAGCCTCGAACAGGTGAGCCTCCCAGCCTGCGTCGCGGAAGATCGCCGCGGTGTCATAGGCGAACTCGTCCGACTGGTGCCGGGCGTCGTACCCGATGACGATCCGGTGGGCGGCCTGACCGTCCACATCATGCGGGTTGTCCACTGCGGGACGGGCGGCGGCGAGCTTGCCCTCGGCATACTTCAGCAGCCCGGCGGCGGTCTGGCGGACCACCAGCCGGTTCATCCGCAGCGGCCCGGCCCCCAGCTCGGCGCGCAGCCCGGCGGTGCCGAAGGCCAGGCGCCCGGCGAACAGGCTGCTCAAGGCGGCGCGCGCCTCGGCGTCCTCGGCGCGGGCCTCGTCAAGAAGCTCCTGCAGCTCGGCGCGCGTGCGCGGGTCCGGATCCAGCTCGATCCAGCGGGTGACGGTGGTCAGCAGCTCATCAGACATTCAACGGGGCTCCGTTCGGCTCAGGTGGTGCAGAGGAAGGAAGGACGGCGAGGCTGCTCATCCGGTCTCAAGGGCGCGGGCAATGATGTCTGCCAGCAGTGCGGCGATCCGAGGCCCGGCTGCCTGCCCCGCCTCGATGACCTCCTCGTGGCTCAGCGGCTCATCCGAGATTCCCGCGGCCAGGTTGGTCACCAGTGAGATCCCGAAGACCTCCAGGCCCGCGGCCCGGGCCGCCACAGCCTCCAGGGCGGTGGACATCCCCACCAGGTCTGCGCCGATGCTGCGCAGGTAGGAGATCTCCGCCGGAGTCTCATAGTGGGGCCCGGAGAGCTGGGCATACACGCCCTCCTCCAGGGACGGGTCCACCTGCTGTGCGAGCTCCCGGATCCGCGGGGAGTAGAGGTCTGTCATGTCCACAAAGTGCGCGCCCCGCAGCGGGGAGGCTGCGGTGAGGTTGATGTGATCCCGGATCAGCACCGGGGTGCCGGGGCTCCACGTCGGGTTCAGCCCGCCGCAGCCGTTGGTCAGCACCATGGTGGAGGCACCGGCGGAGGCCGCAGTGCGCACGCCGTGGGCGACGGCGTCGACGTCGCGCCCCTCATAGAAGTGGGTGCGGGCCCCGATCACCAGCACATGCTGGCCTGCGGGGGTGCGGATCACGGTCAGAGTGCCGCTGTGCCCCGGCACCTCAGACTTCGCGAAGCCGGGGATCTGGTGGGCGTCCAGCTTGACCACCGTCTCCCCGAGCCTGGCCGCCGCCTCGCCCCAGCCCGAGCCCAGCGTGCAGGCCAGGTCCACCCGCTCAATGCCCGCGGCCGAGAGGATCGCCTCAGCGGCCTCCTCCGCCCGCCGCATCACCGGGGCAGTGGGGTCATTGGTGGGTATCAGGCCCGGGGCAGGGCTGACCTGGCCGTGGCCTGCAGGGGCGACATCGTGATCCATGGATTATGTCCTTGTCCGTTCTCAGTGGTCCGCGGGGTCGGTGATCTTGTAGTGCAGGCGCCGGGCCGCCTCGGACAGCGAACCCGTCAGCGACGGGTACACCGTGAAGGTGGAGGCGATGTCATCCACGTGCAGCTTGTGGGTCACCGCCAGCGCCAGCGAGTAGATGAGCTCGGAGGCGCGCGGTGCGACGATGACGGCGCCGATCACAGTACCCGACCCCTTCCGCGAGAAGATCTTCACGAACCCCTCCCGGATGTTCATCATCTTGGCCCGCGGATTGGTGGAGAGGTCCAGCTTCACCACGTCGGCCTGATACTTCCCGGAGTCGACCTGCTCCTGGGTCACGCCCACGGTCGCGATCTCCGGGGAGGTGAACACGTTGGAGGCCACCAGGTGCATCTTCAGCGGCTTCACCGCGCCGCCCTGCATGTGCGCCACCGCGATGCGGCCCTGCATCGCGGCCACGGAGGCCAGCGGCAGCATCCCGGTGCAGTCGCCGGCGGCATAGATGTTGGTCGCGGTGGTTCGGGAGACAGTGTCCACTCGGATGTGGCCGGAGGAGGTCAGCTCCACCCCGGCCTCCTCCAGACCTATCCCGGACGTGCTGGGCACCCCGCCGACCGCCATCAGGCAGTGGGAGCCCTCCAGCACCTCACCGTTGGAAAGGGTGACCTCCACACCGCCGTCGGTGCGCTTCACCGACTGAGCGCGGGTCTTCGAAGCCACCTTAACCCCCACCCGGGCGAAGGAGTTCTCCAGCACCGTGGCCGCGTCGGCATCCTCTCCCGGCAGCACCTGCTCCCGGGAGGACACCAGGGTCACGTCAGCACCCAGACGACGGTACGCCGAGGCGAACTCCGCGCCGGTCACGCCCGAGCCCACCACGATCATGTGCTCCGGCGGCTCCTCGAGGTTGTAGGCCTGGGTCCAGTTCAGGATGCGCTCGCCGTCGGGCACGGCGGTGGGCAGCTCCCGGGGAGTGGCGCCGGTGGCGACGATGACAGCGTCGGCCACCACCTCAGAGGTCTCGCCGGAGGAGTCGGTGACCTCCAGGGTGTGAACGCCGTTCTGCGCCTCGCCGGCGAGACGGCCGCGGCCGGCCAGGATCTGCACGCCGAAAGCCTCCAAGGAGGCATGGATGTCCTTGGACTGGGTCTCAGCCAGCTTCAGCAGACGCCGGTTCACCTGGGAGAAGTCCGCCCAGGCCTCGGTCTCGTACTGGTCGCCTCCGCCGCCGCCCTCGCCGAACCGGACGCCGAACGCGGTGGAGGCATTGACCCGACGCATCGCATCCGCGGTGGCGATCAGAGTCTTGGACGGAACGACGTCGGTCAGCACCGCCGAGCCGCCGAGGCCCTTCTCCTCGATGATGGTGACCTGGGCGCCGGCGTCGGCCGCCACCATGGCAGCCTCATAGCCGCCGGGACCTCCTCCCAGGATCGCAACACGGTCAGGGGCGAAGCGCTTGCCAAGAGTCTCTGAAGTCACGGCCCCATTCTGCCTATATATGTGCCGTGTGTCATAAGCCGCCAGCTTTGTGTCCCGGGGATACCCTGAGGCGCATGGGACTGTTCGAAGCCCTCACCGACCTGCCGATCCACTCTTCGGCGCTCATCGCGCTGACCGCGGTCCTCTTTGTGACGGCATTGGTGATGCGGGCCAAGCAGGCCGCGGCCAGTCCTGAACCTCAGCGGCAAGGTCCCAGTGCACGCCGCGCACGTGCGGCGCGTAGGGTAGTGGAGCAGCGGAGGAAACGGCTGACCGATGTCGTCCATGCACAAAGGAACGAAATGAGCACCACCGAGAATACCGGCCCAGCGGCAGAGCCGAGCCCGAGCGCCCCGGCTCCCCGCTCCGCTGCGGCATCGCCCTCCGGGGCGCAGGCCGGAGGCTTCAGGATCTACTGGGGCCGCACCATTCTTGCCCTGGCCCTGCTGGCCGGGCTCCTCGGCGGCCTGGTCACCGCGGGGATGGCAGGCTTCGGCGCGGTGAGCTGGACCCTCCCGGCTCTCGGCGGCGCAGTCGTCCTCGTCTCCCTGGCCGGCCTGCAGGTCACCGCGGCGGTTCGTCGCCGGGCCAGTCGCCGGGCCCGGGTTCAGCGGGCCTTCGACGCCGCGATGGACCCTGTGACGGACCCCCAGCTCGAGCAGCGTCGCCGCCAGGCCCAGCAGTCCGCGCAGCAGGCCGGCGTCGCCCAGGAGAAGCAGGCGCCCTTCAACCTCCGTGAGGGTGAGCAGCAGGCGGCCGAGGCCGCCGCCGAGCAGAAGCAGGAGCCTGTTCCCGCATACACCCCAGCCCAGCCCGGCCAGGCCTGGGAGCCGCGCGAGGTGCCCAAGCCCAAGTACGTGGTCGCGGAGAAGGCTGAGCGAACCACCCCCGAGCCGCTGGCCAAGCCTGCGGAGCCCGAGCCGAAGGCTGACACCAAGCTGAAGTCCGGCGCAGCCGCCCCCGCGCCGCGGACCACCAGCGCCGACGCCGCCCCCCGGGAAGACGCTCCCGCCCCCGCGCAGCCCTCCATGGACCTGGACAAGGTGCTGGCCCGGCGCCGTGCCTGACACTGTGCCCGTGGACGGGCCTGCTCGGCAGGGCCGGCCCAGCACTCCTCGCACTGAGAGCTCCGGGGCGGAACGGCTGCGGGGCCGGGATGAGCCCGCGCAGCTGGAGTACCTGGGATCCTCGGACGTGCACCCGGTGATCATCTCCGCCCTGCAGCAGGAGGGCATCTACGCCACCTCGGTCCACCTCGAAAGCCTGCAGCACCGGCCCGGCGCCGGGGTCACCGGGATCTACCGGGTCGTCATCTCTGAGCCTCCGCGCCTGTCGGGGGCTGAGGCCGGCCGCTCCCGTTCCCAGGTGTATCCCATGGCCGGGGACCACATGCACGAGCTCTATGCAGGAGTGACGACCGAGCGGACGAATGCTGCGGCAGACGGGACGGTGACCGCCCAGAGCCCCGCCGGCCGGCTGACCATCTGGCAGCATCCCTGCGACCCTGCCCTGGAGGGGCTGCCCCTGGCCACCGACCCGGCCGCCGTCGCCGAGCACTGGGGAAGCGGCTTTCCTCTCACCGCCCTGGAGACCATCAGCTACAGGCCTCTGCGCCGCGCGGTGATCGCCGCCGACTTCGCCGAGGGCCCCCGCATCTATCTCAAGGTGCTCAGGGCAGGCCGGGCCGAGGACCTTGAGCACCGGCACCGCATGCTTCTCGACGCGGGCATCCCTGCCCCCGCACCGGTTCGCGAGCCCATCGACGACGTCGTCGCTCTCCGCCAGGGGGAGGGGATCTCCCTGGCGGAGCACTTCCTCTCCGACGGTGCCGCGCGCATACGCCCCCACGACTTCGTGCAGCTCCTCGACGCCCTGCCCGCCGAGGTGATGGAGCTGCCCGCCCGGGAGGCCTGGACCGACAGGCTGCCGGCATACGCCTCTGCCGCGGAGGCGGCCCTCCCCGAGGCCGCAGATCGGATCGCCGCGCTGAAGGACCTGATCCTCGCCGACCTTGCCGTCACTGACCGGGGTCCGCTCGTCCCCACGCACGGCGACTTCTATGAGGGCAATGTGCTGATGGCCGGCGGCGAGATCTCCTGCCTCCTCGACGTCGACTCCCTCGGTCCCGGCCACCGGGTGGACGACCTCGCCTGCTTCCTCGGCCACCTCGCCGTGCTGCCCGCCGTCGATCCCCGGTATATCCACGCGCCGGCCGCCTTCGACCGGTTCGCCCGGGCCTTCGCAGAGAGCGTCGACCCTCGCAGCCTGCAGATCCGCTCCGCCTCCGTGGCGCTCTCCCTGGTGGCGGGAGCCCGGGACGCCCGCCGCAGCGGCTGGGAGGCCCAGGCCGACCATCGGCTGCGCTGCGCCGAAGCGCTCGTGGGCCTCGCCTCGCCCTCCGGGGCCCTCCCCGAGTGGCCGAAGCCCTAGTCAGTAATCCTCTGCGCCGGAGAGACGCTGGCGCAGATCCTCGAGCTGACGCTCGGCCTCGTAGGCGTCCTCGAACCGGGACATGTCCCGCAGCGCCTCCACCCGGCCCTCCAGCGCCGTCTCCATCAGCTCGTCGCTGATGGAGCGCTCTGTCATCGTCATCCTGAAGATCGTCTCAGCCTCAGCCGACTGGCCGACCTGCCGCAGCACCGCGGCGGCGAAGAGCTCAGCGTCGGCCCCCGCCTCCTCGTCCCCGGCCTCGGTGAAGAGGTCCGCGGCCTCCAGCGCGGCCGCCACCGCCTCCGTGCCACGCCCCAGGGCGGTGAGGCCGCGGGCGCGGGTGTCGATGATGTCGGCCTGCTGCCAATCAGTGCCGTGCTCCTCCGCGATGCGCAGCGCCCGATCCAGGTGGGCCAGTCCGGCATCGTCCTCGTGCCGGCACAGCAGGTGCCCCAGGGAGTGCAGTGCCTGCAGCAGCATCATCGGGTCAGTCTCGGTGCCCTGATCGGCCAGGCGCAGCCCCCGCTCATAGTGCTCCCGGGCTGCGTCGACCCGCTCCAGGGAGGCGGCCAGGGCCCCGGCGGCCAGATGGGCCCGGGCGGCCTCGTCGGTCTCGTCGGCGGCGATGAACTGTCCCGCGGCCTCCGCCCAGTGGCTCATAGCCTCCAGGGGGCGCTTCTGCTGGGTCACCGCGTGGCCCAGGCCCATGAGTGCCCGACCACGGGTGGAGTGGTCTTCCCCGCCGGAGGCCAGCCGGAGGCTCAGCGAGTCGAGGATCAGCTCCGCCTCCTCGTGCTCGTTCATCTCCAGCAGCTGCTGGCCCAGTGCCAGGGACAGCATCCGGGACTCGTCGAACTCGCCCAGCTCTGCCTGCTGCACTGCCGCCCGCCAGGCCAGCACGGCCAGCTGGGGGCGGCCGATCTCGGAGGTGATCCCGGCCAGCAGGGCCGCCGCGGAGGCGGCGCCGCGGCGCACCCCGCAGGCGGCGTAGAGCTCAGCGGACTGCACGGCGCGCTCGACCGCCTCCTGAACCTCTTCGGCCTGATGGTGGATGGTGGCCCGAAGCATCGCCATCGCCCCGCGCACTGCCCGGTTGGCAGGGGAGGAGAGCACCTTCGACGCCGTCTCAGCGGCAGCCTCAGAGTCGTCACAGAGCAGCTGGGCGTGGGCGAGGAACATCCGTGCGCCCGCCAGTGCCTGCGGCCGATGAGCTCCCGCACCCTCGTCGGGGAGGGACTCGAGGATCGCGGTGACCTCCTCCACCAGAGGCAGCGCGGCCTGCGGCCCCTCGTCCTGCATCCGACGCACCGCCAAGGAGGACAGGACATCGGCCCGCACAGTCTTCACGCCTCCGGACTGCTCCTGGGGCCCGGCGTCAGCCTCCTCGGCCAGCTCCTCGGCCACCCGGGCCAGGATGTCGCCCTCCACCCGGTCCGGCTCACGCAGCAGCATCCCGCCCAGCTCGGACTCCACCTGGGCCTGCCGGGTCCGCCCCAGCTCGTGCATCAGACGGATGCGCTTCTGCTGGTACGGGCGCGCAGACTCGGGATCCCCGCGCATCTCATAGACCCCGGTCAGCAGCCGCAGCAGCAGGAGCCGGTTCTCCGGATCCTCGCCTCCGGGGGCCTCCAGGCCGCGCAGGCCCGCCTCAACGGCGGCGGCATGGCGCTCGCCGTAGGCAGCCTCATAGGCAAGGTCGAGCCACCCGCGGGCGGTCTCCGCCTCCGGCATCTCGGAGCCGGGGGCGAGCAGCAGCGCCTGCAGGCGAGTCTCCAGCCGGGCAGCCCCGGGAATCTCAGGCGTCAGGTCATCCTCGCTGCTCATTCTCCCCAGGGTAGCGCGGTCAGCTGAGGCGCTTCAGTACACTGGTCGCCATGCATTGTTCGGCACGGGCGGGCTCACAGCTGTGCGCCCTCGCAGCGGGGGCCGCGCTGCTGCTCAGCGCCTGCTCGGAGCCCCCGGCCGCGGAGGAGCCCACCGGCGATGAGCTGGACCGCGCCTGGCGGATCGCCGTCGGGGAGGACCCGCTGGACCGCACCGTGGCGCACATCTATTCGCTGGCGCTGAACTCCCGCGATCAGCCCACTATGGTGGTGGAGGCCGAGCAGCCCACCCACGAGGCTGCCGCCCGGCTCGCCTCGTCCCCCGCGGAGGACGAGGAGGGCACCGATGGGCCCCCCGAGGATCCGCAGGAGGAGCATGGAGGCTCCGATGCGGGCGAGTATGAGATCGTGCTGGCTCGCACGATGCCGCTGGCGGAGACTCTGGACCCGGAGGGGTACTCAGAGCTGACCACCCCTGAGGAAGGTTCAGGTGCCGCGCCGGCAGCTGCGGCCGAGGGCCTCACCGATCTGATCGCCGAGGCCCTGGAGGGCGACGGCGACCCTCAGGCGCACATGCTCACCCCCGGGGCCGCCGTGCTGTCCACTTCTGCGATGACCACCACGGCCTCGGCCGCCGCCCTCGAGCTGGACGAGGAGGAGCCCGAAGGGATGGCGGGCCTCGAGGAGCACTGTCAGGACCTTGTCTTTGCCCACAGGGAGGGTCTCCCGCAGCTCCAGGAGGCCCTCGACGAGATCTACGGCTGCGAGCCGGAAGAGATGTCGGAGGCGGAGGAGGACACGCTGATCGAGCAGCTGATCACCGCGCAGGCCGACGTCGTGCTGGTGACCTCGTCCCACCCGGGAGCGCAGGAGAACGCTCTGGTGGAGCTGGAGGACACCGGCCGGGCCTTCCCGCGGGACCAGTATGTCCCGGTGATCACCGCCGGCCTGGCCGAGGATTCCTACGAGGTGGCGGACGAGATCTCGGAGGCCCTCGATGGTGACTCGATCGCCATGCTGCGCCGTCTGCTGCACGGCGAGGACGGGCTCGCCCCGGAGGAGGCCGCACAGTACTGGATGGTCGAGGAGGATTTCATCGCCGAGCCTGACACCTGGGGCTGAGCCCGACCGTCGCTTCCTGGGGCGCCAAGGCCGGCGTCTCCGGAGCCGGGCGAGGGGCGTGCGCGGCGCGTACGCGCCGCCGAGATAAATTTGACGCTATGAGGCAGAATCTGCCTATGGAGGAATTTCAGGACTTCGTGCAGGCGAACAAGCTGCGCAGCGTGCGGTATGACGTGCGTGGCCCGATCGCCGAGGAGGCCGCCCGTCTGGAGCGTGCCGGGCACCGCATCACCAAGCTGAACATCGGCAACCTGGCGCCTTTCGGGTTTCAGGCCCCGGAGTCCATCATGCAGGACATGATCCGGCACCTGCCTGATTCTCAGGGCTACTCGGAGTCTGCTGGAATCTATTCGGCCCGGACCGCCGTCGCCCAGTACTACCAGGACCGGGGCATGAAGAGTGCCGTGCCTGATGACATCTACTTGGGCAATGGTGTGGCGGAGCTGATCACCATCACCCTGCAGGCGCTGATCAACCCCCTGGACGAGATCCTGATCCCGGCCCCTGACTACCCGCTGTGGACGGGGCTGACTGCCCTGTATCAGGGTGTCCCGGTGCATTACATCTGTGATGAGAGCAATCATTGGTGGCCGGACCCTGAGGAGGTCGAGTCGAAGGTGACCGACCGGACCAAGGCCCTGGTGGTCATCAACCCGAACAACCCGACGGGCGCGGTCTACCCCAAGGAGATCCTTGAGGCGCTGGTGGACATCGCCCGCCGCCACAACCTGATCCTGATGGCGGATGAGATCTACGAGAAGATCACATACGACGACGCCGAGACGGTCAATATGTGCACGTTGGCCGACGATGTCTTCACCATCACGTATTCGGGCCTCTCGAAGACGTGGATGGCGGCCGGCTTCCGCTCCGGCTGGTGCTACATCTCTGGGCCGAAGCACCGGGCCCAGAACTATCTTGAGGGCCTGCAGCTGATGTCGAACCTGCGGATGTGCCCGAACGTGCCGGGCCAGCACGCCATCCAGACTGCCTTGGGCGGCTACCAGTCGATCGATGAGCTGACCGTCCCCGGCGGGCGCCTGTACGAGCAGCGGCGCGTGGCGCACGAGAAGCTCAGCCAGATCGAGGGTGTGGAGTTGGAGCAGATGGACGGGGCGATGTACCTGTTCCCGCGCTTGGACCCGGAGATCTACCCGATCGAGTCGGATGAGGCGTTCGTCATCGAGCTGCTGCGGCAGCAGAAGATTCTGGTCTCCCACGGCCGGGCGTTCAACTGGATCGATGATCAGCATTTCCGTCTGGTGACGCTGCCTGCGGTGGACGAGCTGGAGGAGGCAGTGGACGGGATCTCTGACTTCCTGTCCGCATACCGGGACGCCTTCGGCACCGGGGCTGTGCTCTGAGGCAGGATGGTCGGGTGCAGGAATTCCAGGAGTTCACCCAGTCGCCTAAGCTCGCCGAGGTCCGCTACGACGTCCGTGGCCCGATCGCGACGGAGGCGTCACGTCTGGAGCGGGCCGGGCACCGGATCACGCGTCTGAACATCGGCAACCCGGCCCCGTTCGGGTTCGAGGCGCCGGACGCGATCCTGCAGCACATGATCGCCGAGCTTCCCACCGCGCAGGGCTACTCGGACTCCCGGGGAATCTACTCGGCCCGACAGGCGGTCGCCCAGTACTACCAGGCCCGCGGCATCGCCGGGGCCGACCCGGACGACATCTACCTGGGCAACGGTGTCTCCGAGCTGATCACTATGGTGCTGCAGGCCCTCCTTGCCCCTGGTGACGAGGTCCTCATTCCGGCTCCGGACTACCCGCTGTGGACCGGTGCCACGAAGCTCTGCGGCGGCACTCCGGTGCACTACATCTGCAACGAGGACAACTGCTGGTGGCCGGACCCGGAGGAGATCGAGTCCAAGGTCACGCAGAACACGAAGGCCTTGGTCCTGATCAACCCGAACAACCCCACCGGTGCGGTCTACCCTCGCCGCATCCTTGAGCAGATGGTGGACATCGCCCGGCGTCACCATCTGATGCTGCTGGCGGATGAGATCTACGAGAACATCACTTTCGACGACGCGGAGATGGTCAACGCGGCCGCACTGTCCGAGGACGTCGTCACCCTGACTTTCTCCGGGCTGTCGAAGACCTGGCGGGTGGCGGGGTTCCGGTCCGGGTGGATCTACGTGTCCGGGCCCAAGCAGCGGGCCTCCAGCTACCTGGAGGGTCTCGAGCTGCTGATGAACATGCGCATGTGCGCCAATGTCCCGGCTCAGCACGCCCTGCAGGCGGCCCTGGGCGGGTACCAGTCGATCGAGGAGCTCATCGTCCCCGGCGGCAGGCTCTATGAGCAGCGCAGCACCGCCCACCGCCTGCTCAACGAGATCCCTGGGGTGGATGTGCATAGGGCCGACGGCGCCCTTTACCTGTTCCCGCGCCTGGACCCTGAGCTGTACCCCATCGAGAACGACGAGGCGTTCGTCATCGAACTGCTGCGGGCCAAGAAGATCCTGGTCTCCCACGGGCGTGCCTTCAACTGGACGGACTCCCAGCACTTCCGGCTGGTGGCCCTGCCCAGCGTGGAGGACCTCGAGGACGCCATCGCCGGGATCGCCGACTTCCTCAGCGACTACCGCTCAGGCGTCATCCCCCGCGTCTGAGCGATCAGCGATCCTGAGAGTTCTGCGGGGGATGATTCGGGGGCTGGTGGTGTCTCAGCTGCGGCATCCTGTGCTCTTGGGGGTCCAGACCATCGGAGCGAGAGGCTTCGGCCATCGCACCTGTCAGTGGCCGGAACGCCTCTTTGACGCTTCGCCCACGGCGTCGTGCTGAGAGAATCCGCACGATCAGGGCGATGACGACGACCGCTCCGAGCGCGGCAATCACGAAGTTGAACACGTTGGCTTCCATACGTTCTCAGCCCTCCTGCTCGAGCTCCTCGCGGACCTGCTCCAGGCGCTCCTGGGCCCCGGAGAGCCAGCGTTCGCACCGGTCGGCCAGGGCTTCGCCGCGCTGCCAGAGCGCCAACGACTCCTCCAAGGGCGCGCCGCCGGTCTCGAGCTTGGTGACGACGGCGACGAGCTCGTCGCGGGCCTGCTCGTAGGTCATCTGGTCGATGTCGTCAGTTTTGGCGGTGCTGAAGGACTCTTCGGCTGGAACGGCCTCGGGGGTCTCTTTGCTCATGCTGCTTCTCCGCTCTTGTGGGTCTGTATGTTCTTCACTTCTGCCTGGAACTCTCCGGCGGCCACCATGATCTGGACGTCCTGGCCGGAGGAGAGGAGGGCAGCGTCGCGGACGATGCCCTCGGGTGTCTGCACCACCGCGTAGCCGCGGTCCAGGGTGGACTGTGGGGACAGCGCAGTCACCCTGGCGCGGGTGCTCTCCACCCAGTCGCGGGCACGGGTGACTCCGGCCTCCATGGAGAAGAGGCCGCGACGCCGCAGGCCGGTGATCTCGTCCCGGCGCACCTCGATCATGGTCTTCGGCTGGGCCAGAGCCGGCCGAGACCGGACTGCTCGGATCCATTCCATCTCCCGCTGGATCATGCGCTGCACACCGCTGGACATGCGAGCCCGAGCCTGAGCGATGTTCTCGCGCTCCACCTCCTCCTCCGGCACCAGCATTTTGGCGGAGCCGGTGGGAGTGGATGCGCGCACATCCGCGGCCTCGTCGAGCAGAGGGCGGTCGGCCTCGTGCCCGATCGCTGAGACCACCGGGGTGGTGGCCTCAGCCACGGCCCGGACCAGCCGCTCGTCGGAGAACGGAAGGATGACCTCCTCCAGGGAGCCGCCGCCGCGAGCGATCACGATGACGTCCACCTCGGGGTGGGCGTCGAGGTCTCCGAGGGCCGCGGCGACCTCCATGGCGGCCATGGGCCCCTGGGTGGAGACTTCACGGATCTCGAACTGGGCGGCCGCCCACCGGGCATGCACGTTGCGGAGGATGTCCTTCTTCGCGTCCGAGTCCCGCCCCGTGATCACGCCGATCCGGGCCGGAAGCAGGGGCAGCGGCCTCTTCCGGGCCGCGTCGAACAGGCCCTCCGCGGAGAGCGCCTTCCGAAGCTGCTCGATCCGAGTCAGCAGGTCCCCCAGTCCGACCGGCTGCATCCGGTGAGTGACCAGGCTCAGCCGGCCCGACTTCTCATACAGGCTCGGCTTCACCAGTGCGACCACCCGGGACCCGGGCGAGACCACGCCGTCGAGCGTGCCGGCCACGTTCCGCCACGCCACCGCGTTGAAGGAGACCTCCTGCTCCAGATCACGCAGGGTCATCCAGGCAGTTCCGTTGCGCATGTTGAACTCGACCAGCTGGCCCTCCACCCAGGTGGGAGTCACCTTGTCGATATGGGCGCGCAGCTTCCCGGAGAAATGGCTCAGCGGCCAGGGGGTCTCCGCACTCGTGTCAGCGGACTGCGCCGGCAGTGCGGCCAGCGGCGGCTTGCCATGCGGGGAGAGCTTCTCGGAGTAGGACAAAGGACTCTTTTCTGATCAGCGGGTCTTCTCAGACCGGGTTATGCACCAAGTACCCTGTGGGCTGTATTCATTCTGGTTCGGACCAGCGTAGCGGCTGGGTATGACATTGAGGAGAGCATCCCGTGCGCCAGCTTTTCAGCGTCCTGAGCCTGCTGCTGGCAGGCCTGCTGTCCGTGGCGGCGCTCGCCGGCTACCAGGCCGACCAGCTGCTGCGGGAGGAGGAGCCCATCCGGGAGATCGCAGGCGAGCTGCCCGAGCAGCCCGAATTCTCCGACGCGGTGGCCGCCACCATGGTCAGCGAGCTCTCAGAAAGCATCCCTGAGCAGGCCGCCCAGCTGCTCGGCTCCGGAGCGGAGGCGCAGGTGGAGGGGATGGTCTCCGACATCGTCGCCTCCCTGCTGGAGAACGAGCGCACCCGAGAGGCCTGGGATGAGACCCTCCAGACCACCCGGACTGACTGGACAGCCCAGATGGAGCAGCTCTTCGAGGACGGCTCCTCCGGCAGCCCGGATGAGCTGGACGTGGAGCTGGACCTCTCTCCGGTGGCCTCCGCGATGACCGAGCCGCTGCGCGAAGGCCTCGAGGACTACCTGGGCTGGATCCCCGGCTTGGACACTGACAGCTTCGACTTCCTCGCCCCGGAGGTGGTGGTCGACGTCGACGCCGCCGCGGACGAGACCCAGGAGACCGACCCCTACGCGGTGGCCACCGTGGTGGCCGGCAGTGAGCACTGGATGTGGTTCGCCGTCGGCGCGGGGCTGCTGCTGATCCTTGGCGTGGCGCTCGGTCCCGGGAAGTCCCGATGGGTCGCCCTGGCCCTTGGAGCCGGCACCGCCGGAGCGCTGGGCCTGTGGCTGGCGCTCACGGCAGCCTCCCCCAGCTTCGACCGGCCCGCCGACGCTGACCCGGCCATGCTCGCCGTCCTCGAGCACGTGGAGACCAGCTACGCCGAATGGGCCCAGCCGGCCTGGTGGGTCTTCCTGGGCGTGGCCGGCGTGCTGCTCCTCATCGGGGTGCTCGGGGCGATCGTGGCGCCCAGCTACCGCCGGGTTGAAGCTCGCGCGTAGACTGGTGCGCGATGACCATCGCACCCGAAGCGCCCGACCGCCGTCGTCACATCTCCGTCCCGACCCCGCAGGTACCGCGCCAGCGGCGCAGCCCGAAGGAGATCGCCGCCGAGTCCACCTTTGAGGGCGAGCGGCGCATGCTGCTCGCCGCCCCCCGCGGGTACTGCGCCGGTGTGGACCGCGCTGTCGTCGCCGTGGAGAAGGCCCTGGAGCAGCACGGCGCCCCCGTCTACGTGCGCAAGGAGATCGTGCACAACCGCCACGTGGTCGACACCCTCACCGAGAAGGGCGTCATCTTTGTGGAGGAGGCTGACGAGGTCCCCGCCGGCGAGCTGCTCGTCTTCTCCGCCCACGGCGTCTCCCCAGCGGTGAAGCAGATGGCCTCCGACCGCGGCCTCGAGACCATCGACGCCACCTGCCCCCTGGTCACCAAGGTCCACCGTGAGGCCGTGCGCTTCACCACGAAGGATGACTTCCACATCCTGCTCATCGGTCACGACGGGCACGAGGAGGTCGAGGGCACCTTCGGCCACGCCCCTGAGCGCACCACCATCGTCAACGGCCCTGAAGAGGTCGACCAGATCGAGGTCCCCGACCCTGACAAGCTGATCTGGCTCTCCCAGACCACACTGTCCGTGGACGAGGCCATGGAGACCGTCAACAGGCTGCGCGAGCGGTTCCCCAACCTGCAGGACCCGCCCAGCGATGACATCTGCTACGCCACCTCCAACCGGCAGGCCGCCATCAAGAAGGTCGCCCCCGAGTCTGACCTGGTGATCGTGGTCGGCTCCGCGAACTCATCGAACTCGGTGCGGCTGAAGGAAGTCGCTCTCGAGTACGGTGCCGAGCGTGCCGAGCGGGTCGACTTCGCCAACCAGATCGACGAGTCCTGGTTCGCCGACGCCCAGACCGTCGGCGTCACCTCCGGCGCCTCCGTGCCTGAGGTCCTCGTGCAGGAGGTGACCCAGCTGCTCGCAGAGTACGGCTACGGCGAGCCCGAGGAAGTCGTCACCGCTGAGGAGGACATCGTCTTCTCCCTGCCCAAAGAGATCCGCAAGGCACTCGCCGACGCCGGCCACGACGACGTCGGCCGCGGCGGCCGCAAGCGCACCGCCTGCTCTGATTAGCCCCGGCGGCGCGCATCCTCGCGCACGCCTCTCGGCCGGCTGCGGAGGCGCCGGCCTGCATGCCTGAAGCCCGGCAGGCCAGCATAGGATGACCGCATGATGGAAACAGGTGCGGTCGGCATCATCGCCGCTGCGGTGCTGATCGGCACCGTGCTGCAGCGGATGTCAGGAACGGGCGTGGGGCTCGTCGTCGCACCCGTTCTCTCGATCCTCCTGGGACCCGGCTTCGGCGTGCTCGTCACCAACCTGACCACTACGGTCTCCGGGTTCCTCATCATGCTCTCAGTGTGGGGCGCCATTCACTGGCGACGCTTCTTCCTCATGCTGGTCCCCATCATCCTCGGAGCGATCCCCGGCGCCTGGCTGGTCGGGCAGCTCTCCGCCGGCTGGCTCTCCATCATCCTCGGCAGCATCGTGGTGTTCGCCCTGCTGGTGACCTTCACGCTGAAGGCCCTCCCCGAGTGGCCCGGTCCCATCCCCACGATGCTGGCCGGGGGAATCGGCGGCTTCTTCAACACCACCTCCGGCGTCGCCGCGCCGGTGATGGTGATCCATTCCCGGCTTGCCCGCTGGGATCACAGATCCTTCGCAGCCACCCTCCAGCCGATCTTCATGACCATGGGGGCGGTCTCCGCGCTGTCGAAGATCCTGATGGGGTCGGTGGACACCACACCCACCGACGGGCTGCCTGAGCTGCCGCACCTCTTCCTCGGGATCGTCTGCTTCGTGCTCGTCGGCATCTACATCGGCACCCGTCTGGCCCGGTTCGTGCCCGCCCCGTGGGCGCGCACCGCTGCCATGGTGCTCGCGGGCCTCGGCGGCGTCGGCGCCATCGTCCGGGGCGTGCTCGACGTGCTGGGCTGACACTTAGCTGTAACCTGGCTCACTGTGACGTACGACGACGCCGCTTCGGCAGGGCACGCGCCCGGGTCCAAGGGGTATCGCCGGCTGCTGGCGGCGCTGTTCTTCATCGGTGTCGCGACCTTTGCCCAGCTTTACTCTCCGCAGGGACTGCTGCCGCTGATCGCCGAGGAGCAGCAGGTCACCGCGGACCAGGCCGCCCTGATGGTCTCCGCGGCCACACTGGGACTGGCCCTCGGCGTCATCCCCTGGTCCTATGTGGGGGACCGGATCGGACGGAAGCCGGCGATGGGCCTGGCGATCAGCCTGGCCTGCGTGCTCGCGGTGGTGGTGGTGCTCATGCCGGGGCTGTGGCCGGCTCTGATCGTCCGCTTCTTTGAGGGATTCATGCTCGGCGGGGTGCCTGCTCTGGCGATCGCCTACCTGAATGAGGAGGTCAGCCGGGGTGCCGCGGCTGCTGCCGCGGGAACCTACGTCTCCGGAACGACCTTGGGCGGCCTGGCCGGGCGCATCATTGCCGCACCGGTGGGGGAGCAGTGGGGCTGGAAGCCCGGCATGCTGGTGGTCGCGGCGATCGCCGTCGCCTGCGTGGCACTGTTCCTGTGGCTGGCCCCCTCCGCCCGCGAGTTCGCCCCCAAGCGCACCACCTTCGGGCAGGCGGTGAGCGCGCTGACCGGCAACCTGCGCTCCCGGGTGCTGTGGGTCCTCTACATCCAGGGCTTCCTGACCATGGGCGGGTTCGTCGCAATGTACAACTATGTGACCTTCCACCTGGCCGGCGCCCCGTTCCATATGCCGCTGTGGCTGATCTCCCTCATCTTTCTGGCCTACCTCGCCGGAACGTTCTCCTCGCCCCGGGCGGGACGGATCGCCTCCCGGTGGGGTCGGAAGCCGGTGCTGCTGACCGGAAACCTGGTGATGATGCTGGGCGTGGCGCTCACCCTCATCCCGCACATCAGTACGATCCTCGCCGGGATGGTGCTGCTGACCGGCGGGTTCTTCGCCGCCCATGCGGTGGCCTCCGGGTGGGCAGGATCTGCCGCGGCGGCAGGGCGGGCGCAGTCAGCCTCCCTCTACAATCTGGGGTACTACGCCGGGTCCTCGGTCTTCGGGTTCGTGGGCGGCAGCTTCCTTCATCTGGCCGGCTGGCCGGGGACGGTGGGGATGGTGCTGGGCCTCGCCGCACTGGCCACTGCGGCGGCAGCAATGGTGCTGCCGCGTGACTGATGCTCCGAAACTGAGCACATCGTGTAAAATCCTGTGACGCTCGCCATATGACTCCCGTCACGCGACAATGGCGTCGCGTGACGGTGTGGCGGAGCCATTACCTCACTGACCTCGAAAACCAGGAGCATGCCTTCAATGATGACGCCCCCGCGCTCCCGTGTGACCGGCGCCCACCTGCAGAAATTCGACCCCACCGAGCAGTCCAAGGTGGAGGCCTCGGAGCTCTCTGCCGGCGCACGGTCTGCCGGGGAGGACAAGCGCACCCGGATGCGCCGCATCCTCGGCCTCTTCGGCGGCATCATTGCCGCAGCCGCCGTCTACGGGCTGATGTCGATGGACGGAGAGATGGAGGCATGGCCGCGCATCGTGGCGGCCTCCGCCGTGCTGATGGGCATCTGGTGGATGACCGAGGCGATCCCGATCCCGGCGACCGCACTGCTGCCGCTGATCATCTTCCCCATGCTGGTGCCTGAGGGTGACTACGGCGCCGATGAGGAGCCGGCCGGCGGCGTCGGCTTCGACGACGTCGGGGCCAGCTACGGCAACAACATCATCTTCCTCTTCATGGGCGGGTTCATGCTCGCCCTGGCGATGCAGCGATGGAACCTGCACCGACGCATCGCGCTGGTCACCCTGAACATCATGGGCGCCAGGCCGGTGATGCTCATCGCCGGGTTCATGGTCGCCACCGGGTTCCTCTCCATGTGGGTCTCCAACACTGCTACCGCGGTGATGATGCTGCCCATCGGCATCTCCATCCTCATGCTGGTCCAGAAGGTCATGGACCCGGAGGCCGCAGCCGCCGCCGAGGACGACGAGGAGGAGGCGAAGGCCCAGGTCATCAAGTCGAACTTCGGGACCGCCCTGATGCTCGGCATCGCCTACGCCGCCTCCATCGGCTCCCTGGGCACCATCATCGGAACCCCGCCGAACACCTTCCTCGTCGGCTTCATGGCTGATCACCCGGAGCAGCCGATGAACATCGGCTTCGGCCAGTGGATGCTGGTCGGGGTGCCTCTGTCGGTGATCATGCTCATCATCGCCTGGGCGCTGATCACGCAGGTCATCTTCCGCCCCGAGATCGACGAGATCCCCGGCGGCAAGGAGCTGATCCGTGATGAGCTGCAGAAGCTGGGCAGGATGAGCCCCGCAGAGATCCGCGTCCTGCTCATCTTCATCCTCGCCGCCGCCTCCTGGGTGTTCATCCCGATGATCACCGATGTCCTCTACGCGCAGGACATGATCGGCTCCGACGACCCGTTCATCTCCGATGCCGGCATCGCGATGTGCATCGGCCTGATCCTCTTCCTGATGCCGGCCGGCGCCGAGGCCGGTGTGCGGCTGCTGGACTGGGAGTACGCCGCCAAGCTGCCCTGGGGCGTGCTGCTGCTCTTCGGCGGTGGCCTGGCGCTCTCCGGCCAGTTCTCCGCCTCCGGGCTCTCCGACTGGATCGGCGACCAGATGGGCGGACTCGCCGGCGTCCCCGTGTGGCTGCTGGTACTGGTGGCCGCGGGCGGCGTCCTGCTGCTGACCGAGATGACCTCGAACACCGCCACCGCGGCCACGTTCATCCCCGTCATCGCCGGTGTTGCGATGGGCACCAACGTGGACGTTCTGGTGCTGGCAGCCCCTGTGGCTCTTGCGGCCACCTGCGCGTTCATGCTGCCGGTGGCCACCCCGCCCAACGCCATCGCGTTCGGCTCCGGCTACGTCACCATCGGCCAGATGGTGAAGGGCGGCATCATCCTCAACCTGATCGGCGTCGTGCTGATCACCCTGGTCTCCATGACCCTGCTCCTCTGGGTGTTCGGCCTGAGCCTGTAGCCTCCCGGCGACGCGCCGGCCTGCTTCACGGCTGAAGCCTGGGACCCGGCTCTCTGACCTCGGCGGTGACCTCCGCCGGGGTCAGAGCTGTTTGGGGCTCGTTCTCTGCGGCCTCCAGCTGGCCCATCGCCTCCACCTGGGGGAGGACGCGGCGTTCGATGTTGCCGATCAGGGAGTTGTAGGCCTCCACCGCCTGCCGCAGTCGGTTCCCGGTGGTGCTCAGATGCTGCCCCATGCTCTCAAGCCGCCGGTGGAGCTCCCGTGAATGGTCGATGACCTCAGCGATGTTGGCCGCCAGGCGCTCCTGACGCCAAGCAGCCTCCACCGCCTTGAGCGCGGCCAGAAGGGACGCGGGGGAGACAAGGGTGACCCCACGGGCCACCGCATGGTCCAGCAGGCCCGGGTCTGTCTCCAGGGCGGAGGACAGCAGCGACTCCGCGGGAAGGAAGCAGAACACGACCTCGGGGGAGAGATCCGCCGCCTCCCAATACCGTTTGCCCGCAAGCTCCTCGACCCGGGAGCGCAGCGCCTTGGCCTGGGCCTGCGGATCGGCGCCGCTCAACGGCGCCTTCGCGTCGATCACCAGTGTGCGGCCGCCCGGCAGCTTCACGAACAGATCCGGGCGCAGCGTCTCGCCATCCCGGTTGGCGGCGCTGGGCTGCTCGGCGAAGTCCACATGAGGGAGCATCCCGGAGGCCTCCACCACTCGGCGCAGCTGCACCTCGCCCCAGTGCCCGCGTGCCGTAGTGGAATGCAGGGAGCCGAGAAGCGCCTGCGTAGACTCCAGGAGCCGGGCGTCGTTCTGCGCCGCAGAGGCCAGCTGCTCGGACAGCTTGGAATGCTGGGCGGACCGCTCCCTCTCCAGCTCCGCCACTTTCCGCTGCACCTCCGTGACCCCCTGACGGACCGGGTGGAGCATCTCCAGCAGCGACTCCCGCTCACGGGCGGACTCGGCCTCTGCTGATCGTTGCCGCTCCACCTCGGAGAGCCGGCCCTCAGCAGAGGCGGCACGCTGCTCGGCCTCGGCACGCTGCAGCTCCGCCTGCCGCGCCTCCTGCCGCAGCGCTGCCCCGTGGGCGTCGTGCCTGCCGCGCAGCATCACGAACACCGCCGCCGCGGCGGCGACGGCCCCCACGAGCAGGCCCAGGATCAGTCCGGTCAGAAGAGAGCTCCATTCCATGGCACCTACAGTGCCACGCGGCTGTGACACGGCCCATGACCGGCTCGCGTAGGGTTGTCCCGGCAACATATCGACCGCAGCAGCGAGGAGCTCCATGATCAGGATCCTGCTGGTCCGCCACGGGCAGACCGATTGGAACAACGACGGGCGGATGCAGGGCAGCACTGACATCGCCCTCAACGAGGAGGGGCGGACCCAGGGGCGGATCGCCGGCGGCTTCATCCGCCAGCAGAACCCCGCACAGGCGTATGTCTCCACGCTGCAGCGCACGCAGCAGACCTACGAGGAGTTCCGCCTGTCCCTGCAGCCGGAGATCCGGGCGGATCTGATCGAACGCAACCTCGGGGTCTGGGAGGGCCGGCGCGGCAAGGACGTGCGGGCAGAGGCCCCTGATGAGTTCGCGGCCTGGCGCCGCGGCGATTTCACCCCGGAGAACGGGGAGAGCCACCAGGAGCTGCTGGAGCGGGTCACCGGCGCGTTCTTCGACATTGTCCGCAGGGCCGCCGACGCGGAGCCGACCGAGTCGGTGGACCTCAGCTTCCCGGTGCGGACCGCCGTCGTCGTCTCCCACGGAGCCTCCCTCCGGGTGCTGCTGCAGGGCCTCGGCCTCGTGCAGACCGTGCAGACCGCTCCGCTGACCAATGGTGCAGTCTCGGTGGTGGACATTCCGCTGCACGCCGGGCCGGTCTCATCCACCCTGCCCAAGGGCGGGTTCGACGATGACGCTGAGACTGCCGGCATCATCCGCAGCCTCACTGATGAGCAGATCGTCGCACAGTCCCTGCTGCGGGTCTTCAATCTCTCACCGGAGCTTCTCAGCCCTGCGGCTGCAGAGGACGCCGCGATCTACTGAGCCCGGCCGAGCGTCGGAGGCCCAGACGCGAAAGGGGCGTGACCTTCATGGTCACGCCCCTTTCGTCTGCTCAGAGGGTCAGGCTCTGCGGCTCATGCCAGGCCCCTGATCAGGTCTGCGCACCGCTCGCCGATCATCATGGTGGTGATGTTCGGGTTGACGGTCGTCAGCTCCGGCATCACCGAGGCGTCCGCCACGCGCAGGCCCTCCACGCCCTTGACCTTCAGGTCCGGGGTCAGCGGGGACATGTCATCGTCGGCAGCGCCCATCCGGACAGTGCCGGCCGGGTGATAGACGGTGTTGTGAGTGCGGTGGATGTAGTCGGTCAGCTCATCGTCCGTCTGAGCGTCCTGGCCGGGGTAGAGCTCCTGCCCGGTCCACTCGGTCATCGCCGGCTGGGCGACGATCTCGCGGGCCAGCCGGATGCCGGCGATGGCGACGCGCATGTCGTGGCCCTCCGCGTCGCTGAAGTAGCGCGGGTCCACCATCGGCTTGTCGCGGTGGTCCTTGGAGCGCAGCTTCACGGTGCCGCGGGACTTCGAGTGGGTGATGTTGGGGGTCAGGACGAAGGAGTTCTCACTGGTGGGGTAGCCCTGACGCAGCGTGTGCATGTCGAAGGGCACGGAGCCGTAGTGCATCATCAGGTCGGGGCGGCCCGGCTTGTCGGGTGTGCCGGTCCCCTCCAGGGTGTCTGCGAAGATGCCGATCTCCCAGAACTGGTATCCCTCCTCGACCATGGGCTTCTCCGCGTCCCAGCCGATGACCACCTCCGGGTGGTCCTGCAGGTTCGCGCCCACGCCGGGGGAGTGGAACCTGGTCTCGATGCCGTGCTCTGCCAGGTGCTCCTTGTCACCGATGCCGGAGAGCATCAGCAGCTTGGGGGAGTCGATGGCGCCCGCAGAGAGCACGACCTCCTTGTCGGCGAAGATCTGCTGGGTCTTGCCGAAGGCATTGCCCACCACCTTCACACCGGTGGCCCGCTCGCCCTCGAAGGTGATCTCCTTGACCCAGGTGTCGGTCAGCAGGTGGAAGTTCTCCCGGTCCAGGATCGGGTGAATGTAGGAGACGGAGGAGGAGGCGCGGGTTCCGTCCTGCTTCCTGTTGATCTGGAAGAAGTTCGCGCCCTTGACGACGGTCTCACCGCTGTTGAACTCCACGCGCGGAATGCCGAGCTGCTCGCAGGCGTCCAGGACGGCCACGCCGCAGGGGTCGTGCGGGGGGATGTTCATCAGCTCCACGGGGCCTTCCTTGCCGTGGTGCTCGCCGTCGTTCTCGTTGGTCTCGAGACGCTTGAACAGCGGCCAGGTGGTGCCCGCGTTCCAGCCCTCGGCGCCCATGGCCTCCCAGTCGTCCATGTCCTCCTTGGGCGCCCAGAAGGCGATGCAGGAGTTGTGGCTTGAGCAGCCGCCGAGCACTTTGGCGCGGGCGTGGCGCATGAAGCTGTTACCGGTCGACTGCTCCTCGATCGGGTAGTCCCAGTCGTATCCGGACTCCAGCAGCTCCATCCAGCGGTTCAGCTGCAGGATGACGTCCTTGCCCTGGTCGGTGGGGCCGGCCTCCAGCAGGGCCACCTGAACGCTGGGATCCTCGGAGAGGCGGGCGGCCACGGCGGCGCCGGCGGAGCCGCCGCCGACCACCACGTAGTCGAAAGTCTTGTCTTCAGCCATGAATGTGCTCCTTCAGGTTCACTGGTTGGGCATGCGGAACCAGCCGGTGACGGCCGGTGCAGTGTTCTCGTAGATGTGCTTGGCCTCGCGGTACTCCTCGAAGCCGGCGATGCCGAGCTCGCGGCCCACGCCGGACTGCTTGAAGCCGCCCCACTCGGCCTGCGGCAGGTAGGGGTGGTAGTCGTTGATCCAAATGGTGCCGTGGCGCAGGCGGGAGGAGACCCGGTGGGCGGTGCCGGAGGCGGAGGTCCATACGGCCCCGGCGAGGCCGTAGACGGTGTCGTTGGCGGTCTCGACGGCTTCCTCCTCGGTGGTGAAGGTCTCCACGGTGATGACCGGGCCGAAGGACTCCTCGGTGACCACGTAGTCGCCGCGCTTGACGTTGTCGAGCACGGTGGGGGCGTAGAAGCACCCGTCCTTGTGCTCCTCACCGCCGAAGTGGCCGCCGGTGCGCAGCACGTTGCCCTCCCCGATGCCCTTCTGCACGTAGGCGTGGACCTTCTCACGGTGCTCGGCGCTGATCAGCGGGCCGGTCTCGGCGTTCTCGTCGAACGGGCCGCCCATCCTGATGCTCTCGGCACGGCGGACCAGCTCGTCGACGAACTTCTCCTTGATGGACTCCTCGACGATCAGCCGCACGCCGGCCGAGCAGACCTGCCCGGAGTCGACGAAGCCGGCGTTGAGGGCGTTGTCCACCGCAGCGTCGAAGTCTGCGTCGGCGAAGACCACGTTGGGGTTCTTGCCGCCCAGCTCCAGAGCGATCTTCTTCACCGTCTCGGAGGCTGAGGACATGATCTTGCGGCCGGTCACCAGGCCGCCGGTGAAGGAGATGAGGTCCACGTCCGGGTGAGTGGACAGGGGGGCGCCTGCAGTGGCCCCGGGGCCGGTGACCAGGTTGGCCGCACCGGCGGGCAGGCCCAGCTTGTCGAAGACGTCCATGATGAGGATGCCGGTGTGCGGAGTCAGCTCGGCGGGCTTAAGGATCAGGCTGTTGCCGGCGGCCAGGGCCGGGGCCAGCTTCCAGGCGGCCTGCAGCAGCGGGAAGTTCCAGGGGGTGATCATTCCGCAGACGCCGACGGGCTCGTAGACGACCTTGGAGACCACCGAGGGGTCACCGGCGTCGACCACGCGGCCGGCGTCCTGGTCTGCCAGCTTCGCGAAGTGCTTGAAGCAGGCGATGATGTCGTCCATGTCGATCTCGGCCTCGACCAGCCGCTTGCCGGTGTCGAGGGCCTCAGCGCGTGCGAACTCGTCCTTGCGCTCGGTGAGCTGCTCGGCGACCTTGAACAGGAAGTCGCCGCGCTCAGCGGCGGGGGTGTCTGCCCAGACTCGGGAGTCGAATGCCTTCTTGGCCGCTGCGATCGCGGCTTCGGCGTCGGCGGTGCCGGCCTCCGAGACGATGCCCACCTCGGAGCCGTCCGCGGGGCAGGAGATGGTGCGGGTCTCGCCAGAGGCGGCTGGGACCCACTGTCCGTCGATGAACAGGGTGGCGGTCATGGGAATGCTCCTGGGGTTGGGGCTTCGGTGAAAAGGTGCGCGGAAAGCGGGTCTGACGCGTTTCCGGCGTCGTGCTCCACTCTAACCAGGGGGCACGACGCCGGAACTGCGGCTGGGGGAGGTTCGCCTAGTCCGACGGGCGGACGCGGGAGGAGTCCCAGTCGGTGGGAATCGTTCCAGTGTCCAGGGTCACAGAGGGACCGGGCGCCTGTTCGTTCATGGTCAGCACGGTCAGGTGCCGCTCGTAGGAGTCGAGCACATCGGTGATCAGCTGCTCCTTGGAGTAGCCGAAGATGTCATGCCCGGAGGAGCCGGTGGCGGAGAAGATCTCCACCCGGTGGTAGGTGTCCTCGGCATTGCGGAAGTTCAGCGCGAAGCTGGGCACCGCGTACTCCACCGGGTAGGCCTGGTACTTGAAGACCGTCTCATCGCCGAAGTCCACGCGCAGGTCGATCTGCTGCAGGCCGGACTCTGGGACGGTGCCGCGCTCACAGATGACATCCGCGCCGGCGGCTGTCATCGCCTCGGCCACCTCTTCGATGGCAGGGATGGCGGTGCTGGTCAGGTACTCATCCACCTCATCAGGCGTGGGGTAGTGCATGTGGCGGCGCAGGCGCCGCTTCCACCGGCCCTGCCCGGGCTCCCCGGCCTCGGCGATGCGCTCCGACAGCGCAGAGGGAAGCTGGGCCTCCTTGGAGTCCTGGGCGTAGGTCTCCATGCGCAGGGCGCGCCAGACGCTGAGCATGAGCATGTACAGCACCAGCGAGAGCGGCAGGCCCAGGATCACCGCGGCCATCTGCAGGGTATAGATGCCGTCCAGGGTCAGCATCACCAGGGTGAGCGCACCGATGATGACTGACCAGAGGACACGCAGCCACGGCGGGCCGTCGCCGCTGCCCACGCTGGTTCGGGAGGTGAAGTTCGCCAGGATCAGGGCGCCCGAGTCGGCGGAGGTGACGTAGAACAGCAGGCCGACCAGCACCGAGACGCCCACGGCGAAGGTGGCACCGGGGTACTCGGCGATCAGCGCGAAGTAGCCCGAGCCCTCCGCGTCCAAGGCTGCGTCGGCGAAGTCAGCGTCGCCGCCCATCATCCGGGTGACGGTCGCGTTGCCGAAGATGGAGATCCACAGGGCGTTGAACGCGAAGGGAACCAGCAGAACGCCGATGATGAACTGGCGCAGGGTGCGGCCTCGGGAGATGCGGGCCAGGAAGAGACCCACGAAAAGGGACCAGGCCATCCACCAGGTCCAGAAGAAGATGGTCCACCATTCCATCCACTCCCAGGACAGCCAGTCCTCAGAGGTCTCGAAGGCGAACGTCTCGGTGAGCATGCCGGGGAACATGGCGAAGAAGTCGCCGATGTTCTTCACCAGCATGTTCAGCAGGGCCATGGTCTCGCCGGCGATGAGCACGTAGAGCATCAGGGCGACGGCGGCCAGCACGTTGAGCTCAGAGAGGCGGCGGATGCCCTTCTCCACGCCGGAGTAGGTGGAGAAGGTCACCACGATGGCCGCCAGCACGATCAGGGAGGCCTGCACCGCCGTCGTCGTCTCGATGCCGAACATGAAGTTCAGGCCGAAGGAGAGGAAGACCACTCCGATGCCGAGGCTGGTGGCGATGCCGAAGATGGTGCCCAGCACCGCGGCGATCTCCACGGCGTCGCCGGCTGCGCCCTGGGCGCGCTTGCCGATGATCGGGTAGAGGGCGCTGCGGATCGCCAGCGGCAGGTGGTAGCGGTAGGCGAAGAGGCCGAAGGTCATTCCGGTCAGGGCGTACATGGCCCAGCCGGGGATGCCGTAGTGGAACATCGTCCACAGGGCGGCCTCCTCGGCGGCCTGCACCGACTCCGGCTCAGCGCCCCCGGGGCCCGCCAGATAGTTGGTGGCCGGGCCGACCACCGAGAAGAACATGAGGTCCACGCCGATGCCGGCGGCGAAGAGCATTGATGCCCATGTGAACAGGCTGAACTTCGGCTTGGAGTGGTCCGGGCCCAGACGGGTCTTGCCGACTCGGGTGAACGCAATGATCAGCACGAAGACGACGATGATCGCCGCGGTCAGAACGAAGTACCAGCCCAGGTACTGGGAGAGCCACACGAATGCGCTCTCCATGGCGCCGTAGGTGGCGTCGGGCCAAATGGCGGCGATCGCGGTGAAGGCAACGATGATCACCGCGGAGGTGATGAAGACCGGCCAGTGGACTTGGGAGGCGGCAGGCTCGGCCGGCTTCGCCTCCGACGTATCAGTATCTGCGGGCGCGGACGCCATGAAGCTGTTCCTTTCAGTTGTCTACCTCATCGGTGTGCACAGCTCTCCCCCTCAGGGTGAGTGCACGGCGGTTCCAGTGATTTCAGCAATCGAAGTGCGTATCAGGTTAGAACAATTCTGAGTATCTTTTGAGCGCGTTACGAGCTTGTGCTCAGCAAGTGTCGCCTGCGTGACGTTCTTCCCCGCGCGATAGGGTGGATGACCGTGGCACTGACTATCGGCATCGTGGGGCTTCCCAATGTGGGCAAGTCGACCCTCTTCAACGCACTGACCAAGCAGACGATCCTCGCGGCGAACTACCCCTTCGCGACCATTGAGCCGAACGTCGGCATCGTCGACCTGCCCGACGAACGGCTGAACAAGCTCGCGGAGATCTTCGGCAGCCAGAAGATCATCCCGGCCACGGTCTCGTTCGTAGACATCGCGGGCATCGTCAAGGGCGCCTCCGAGGGGGAGGGGCTGGGCAACCAGTTCCTCGCGACCATTCGTGAGGCCCACGCGATCGCCCAGGTGGTGCGCGTCTTTGAGGATGAGAACGTCACTCATGTGGACGGCAGAGTGGACCCCACCTCCGACATGGAGACGATCAACACTGAGCTGATCCTCGCTGACATGCAGACCCTCGAGAACGCCATACCCAAGCTCGAGAAGCAGGTCTCGGGCAAGAAGGCCGAGAAGTCCACCCTGGACGCCTACCTTGCAGCTCAGAAGGTGCTTGAGGGCGGGCAGACCATCTTCTCAGCGTCTTCCTCTCTGGATATGGGAGAGCTGAAGCAGCTCAGCCTGCTGACGGCCAAGCCGCAGATCTACGTGTTCAACGCAGACGAGTCAGTGCTCGGCTCGGAGGAGAAGCAGGCAGAGCTCCGGAAGTCCGTGGCTCCCGCCCAGGCAGTGTTCCTGGACGCCAAGTTCGAGTCCGACCTCGTGGACATGTCCGCGGAGGAGGCCGCCGAGATGCTGGAGATGAACGGACAGGACGAGTCCGGTCTGGACCAGCTCGCCCGAGTGGGCTTCGACACCCTGGGCCTGCAGACGTATCTGACAGCAGGGCCCAAGGAGGCCCGGGCCTGGACCATCAACAAGGGCGACACCGCCCCTGAAGCGGCCGGTGTGATCCACACGGACTTCCAGAAGGGCTTCATCAAGGCCGAAATAGTCAGCTTCGAAGACCTCGTGGCGGCCGGTTCCATGAATAGTGCGAAGGCCGCGGGCAAGGTCCGGCTCGAGGGCAAGGAATACATCATGAAGGATGGAGACGTGGTCGACTTCAAGAGCGGACTGGCCTCGGGCGGGAAGAAGTAGGCCTGGGCACTTCCGCTCTCTTAGGTCCCTGGGGCAGGTCTATTTCCCCCGGAGCTCGCGGCGGGCCTGGCCGATGACGCGGTCGCGGCGGAACAGCAGCTCCAGGTGCTTCATCTGAGCATCCACCTGCCCTTTCCCCGAGGAGAACGCCTCGAGGGTCTCCTTGTACTGCTTCTCGAAGGCCGTCCAGTCCTTCTTCTTCAGTTGCGGGGCCAAAGCGCGCAGCTCTTCGATAGCGCGCTGGGCCTCCGCTCCCTGGGAGTGCGCTTCCGCAGTCACTTCGGCCAGCAGCTGCAGCTGGCCCTGCTTGTCCAGCCCCTTCTTTCCTGAGTCCAGGTTGTCGAGCAGGGAGAATCCGCCGACCAGCAGGAGCAGAGCCAGCACGCAGCCGAACACCAGCATCACAATTTCTGCAGCGCTGAACCCATCACCCATACCCTTGCTCCTGTCCGTACGGCCATGCTCTCCCGGAGGATTCTAGTGTCCTCTGTGCCGTGATGCTGAGCTGAGAGCAGCTAGAGCTTCCGCGGCGCCGGAGAGGCGCTGAAGACGATCATCCCCTTCTTCAGCGACAAGCCCTGACCCGTCCAGGGCTCACGCTCTTCTCCTGCGGCGTGCCCCGTGAGGCTTGCCCGCGCCGAATGGTCTCGTCTGCTGCCTCCTGAGGGGCGCTCCGTCGGCCGGCGACGCCCCTCGGGGTGCTTCCCCTGCGTATGGCTGCGGCAGCAGGATCTTGTAGAGCGCCCGGCGTGAGGTGAGCTGGAGCTTGGCCAGGATATTGCTCATATGCGTCTCCACGGTCCGCACAGAGAGCACCAGCCGCTCTGCAATCTCCGCATTGGCCAGGCCCTCGCCCGCCAGCAGTGCGATGTCCCGCTCACGGGAGGTGAGCAGGCTCAAGGCGGCATGAGCCTCATCGCTGACCCAGGAGGGCATGCCTGCCGGGCCCAGCTGGACAGGCTGAGCCCGTACTGCCGATAAGGCCGGGACGAACCGCGCATCCTCCGGTGTCTGCGCGGGTGAGTCCTCCGAGCTGCTCAGCTGAGCGAGCAGCTCCTCCGTCTGCAGCTGCAGCGGCGCCGCCCCGCAGCTGCGCCACAGCCCGTCCGCCCAGGCCGTCAGCTGTTCTGCGTGTTCTGCATAGCTGTCCAGCTCAGCTGGGTGGTCCAGGACGAGGCGGGCCAGGTCCATGGCCAGCAGCGCGCGATAGATGCGCAGCCCGCCTCCCTCATCGGGAACCATTCCGGGACGCAGCGGAGGCTCTGCTGCCACGGTCTCTTCTGCGGCGATCAGATCGGCCGCCGCCTCCGCAGGCCGGCCGCGCCCCCAATGCAGTAAGCCAGAGATATGCCGCTCAGCATACTCGCGGGTCAGGGGCGAGCCCGGCGGGGCCCGTTGGACCTCTCGGAGCAGCGGTTCGACCGCGCTCGTCCGGCCGAGATAGCACCGGGCGCGAGCCAGCATCACGGTGCTGATCAGGCCTGAGCTTTCCTGCCATGCGGATGCGTGCAGGCGCAGCAGGAACTCGGCCGCCTGAGCGTGGTCCCCGGCAGCGGCAGCGCCGTAGCCGAGGACCATGTGCCTGGCGGCTTGAATGGTGGGTCCATATTCGCGGCCAGCCTGCCGCACCGAGTCCAGCACCCGGCTCCAAGCTCCACCGTCGCCCCGCATATGGGGCACAAGTGCGCCCAAAGAGTACGCGATCATCGAGAGCATATCCTCGGATTCGGCCAGCACCTCGGAGGATGCCTGAGCGGCCAGAGCCTCCGCCTCGTCCCAGAGCCCAGCGTCAAAATACAGCAGCGTCAGCTGCACCTTGGCGTAGATGGATCCGCCCTCGTCTTGGTGCTGGGCATGGTTCACAGCCCAGGTCAGCTCTTGCCAAGCCAGCGGCCGCAGCCCGGCCTGGCGCATCAGGGCGCCCCGGGCATTGTGCAGCACCGCATGAGCGTGCCGGGTGCCGCGAGCGTCCCGCGCCTCGTCGAGCAGCTCGGCGATCCGCGCCAATGCGGCCGGCCAGTCTCTGGCTTCGATGACATGCCACATCTGGACGATCAGCCGCAGATCATGCAGATCGGCGCGGAGCCGCGCCTGTGGACAGGGGGTTCGGCCATCGGCCTCGGCGAGATGGGCCTCTGCCCGTCGGAGAGCACCCAGGGTTCGGGCGTGGAGAGCATGGCTACGGCCGTATGTGCCGAAGGCGGCATTGCGCCGACCGGCGGCGCAGACTGCTTCGGCAAAGATGAGCAGGGCATCGGTGCTGGCCCCATCGAGGCGCTCAACGCTTTCCAGCTCCGCGTATCCGCGGTCATGCTGCCCCGAGTCGAAGGCCAGCAGCGCTCGCAGGCCCGAGCGCAGGACCCCTCGGTCCAGCCTGTCGGTGAGACATTTGACCGAACGCAGATCCGGCACGCTCCTGGCCCGGAGGGCTGCACGGACAAAGGTCTGGACCACATGCTCATCGGTGCTGATCCTGACCGCGGCCCGGCTGAACTCCAATGCGCCCTGCAGATCGCCCATCTCTCCGGTCGCAGCGCTGCGGCTCATCAGCTCTTCGACCAGCTGATCCAGGCCGATGACGCTCTCTCCTGCGATGAGGTCCTGCTCGGCGGCCCGAGCCCGGTGCAGCAGCCCCTGGTCAGCAGGCAGCACCTCGGCCAGGCACCGGTGCAGATCCGCTCGGTGCAGCGGATCCAGCTGCGCGACGATGCCCTCTGCGATCACGTGGTACTGGATCTGCTTGCGTCCGGTCACACGGTGAACGACCACCAGACAGATGTCATTGAGCTCCTCCGCGGGCGTCGGCGCCCCGATTGCTCTGCTCAGCTCGGCTCGAGTCAGGCCTTTGCCGGCCAGGGCGATGAGCTCTACAGCTTTCCGGACCGGCTGGCTGTAGAGGGACAGCTGCTGGGCCATGATGCCGCGCATCTGCTCGGCAGGCCCGCTGATGTCGTGATGCGTCGCGGAGATCGCATCGTCGATTCTCCTGCCCCATCCGGGCGGCGCCGAGGCCAGCCACTGGGCGATGTGCGCCACAAACCGCGGGAAGCCGCTGGTGGCCCTGAGAATGTGCTCGGCAATGCTGTCGCTGATCGGCATGCCGGTGTGGCCCACGATGATCTCCCGGATCTCCGAGGCGCTGAGCGGGCCCAGCTCAAGGTGCAGTGCTTCGCCCTGGGTCTGGGCCAGGCGCTTGAATCGTTGGAGGTCCCTGCGCCGTGAGGAGCGCAGTGTGACCAGGTTGTACATGGGGACAGCCTCGGTCTCGCGCACCACCTGATAGATCACGTCACTGGAGGGCTCATCCACCCACTGCAGATCTTCGAAGACGACCACCATGGCTTCCGCGGCGGCATCGAGGGAAGCCAGCAGCCAGCGGCCCAGCTCCTCCGGCTCATCGGGGGCTTTTCCTCTCATCTCCTTGCGCAGCAGGTGTTTGGCTCCGTAGAGCGGCTTGTGCTGATCGCTGGGATCAAGATATACGTTGGCCCGCCACCACCCGGTCTCCTTCGCGGCTTCGTTGACCAACGCCGACTTCCCGATCCCCGGAGGTCCCTCAATGAGGATGAACCGAGGCTCTCCCTGGGCTTCCACTTCGCTGGCCGCACGGCTCAGAGCAGCCAGTTCAGCCGTGCGGCCAACAAAGTCATGCAGCGTCGCCATAATGGAGGTCTCCCGAGTGATGCTCCTATTGGGATTATAGTAAGTCCTTTCTTGCCGTAAAGATACTGTTGCGATGTGTCATTTCTTCAGAATTGTTAGACCCTGAACCCGCGGTGACGACGGAGCACCTTGGTGAGCATTCCGATGGTCAGCGCGATGGTGATCACCATCAGGATCGGCCATCCCATCGAGATGACTCCTGCCTGCTGCTCTGCGGTGAGCTGCTGCCACGAATAGGCGATCACGCCTCCGATGACGGTGATCACCACAAGGGGCCACAGCATTCCGGATCCGCCTCGGCCCGATTCGGCGCTGGCCTGAGCGCCCCAGTTGTCACGCTCGACCTTGGTGAGCACCTGCCACCAGGAAGAGATGAAGTAGGTGGCCCGCAGCCACATGTACATCTCCGCGGGGAGGAGCAGCGCGGAGTAGAGCCAGTCCCAGACGGTCCTGTTCTTCATCGACCAGGTGACGCGCACAGCCAAAAGCCAAGCGGCCACCGGAGGGATGAGCCACACGGGATGGAACATGAACGCGCCGATGGACAGGGAGGTGACCAGGAGGACCACGAACAGCAGGCGGCAGAGGATGTTGAACACCATAGAAGTGGTCTCCTTCCACCTCAGCCGCAGATTGGGGTGGAAAGGCCGATGCTTCATGAGCTCTATGCCGCCGGTCGTCCACTTCACCTGCTGGGCGTAGAGGGACCGGAGCGTCTCCATCGCTCCGACGCTGGCTCGGGCGCGGCTGCTGATTTTGGTGAGGTACCCGGCGTCACGGATCTGCAGAGACAGCAGGGAGTCCTCCACCTCGCTGTCGGTGGTCCAGGGGTGGGACTGGTGGTATCGGGTGGCGGCGGTCTGCAGGGCCTCAGCGCGGAAGAGACTGGCCTGTCCGCCGAGCACGGCCATATTTCGGTTGCGCAGCAGGTTGTCCATGTTGAAGTCCGCGAACTGGGCCTTCTGCGCCGCGACGAGGAACTGGCGAACGGGGCTCCTGGACGTGGGCGGGTCGAAGCTGTAGATCGCAGAGAGCCCGCCGATGCGAGTATCGCCTTCCATCTCTTCGAGCAGGTATTCGAGACATTTTTTATGCAGAGTGGTGTCTCCGTCAACGCCGAGGATGTATTTCGCGCCTTCGGCTTTTGCAATGTCCCACCCGTAATTCAGGGCGCCCACTTTCTTATCAGCATTATTGCCGATGTCATGGACCACCACCTGCGTCTCATAGAGAGTGTTCTTGTGTCGGCTCCGATAGAATCCGGCGAGCTTCTCCGCCTCCCAGACGGTGTCGTCGGAGACGTTGTTGGCGATCACGTGGATGGTCTGGGGCGGCCGGGTTTGGGTGAGCAGAGCTTCGAGGACGGAACGGATGGAATCCTCTTCGTTGTAGGCGGGAATGACGCAGGAGACATGTGCGACGGGACGGATGAGATCTGTGCCGGGAGGTCGCTGGACAGTGCTGCGGAGGCTGTGGGCGAGCGCGGCGAGCATCATGGTGAGGCCACTGCGCTGAGGCGAACGTCGGGCGGCCGGGAGCAGCTCACTGGTGTGGGCGGTCATGGGCAGATTCCTTTTCCCTCTGGAGATTGAACGAAGCGGCATCCGACTCCCCGTAAAAGCGTCCGGAGGACCCCAGGGGAGCGGTGAACCAGAGCCCAACTTAGGGACGGAAACGGTCCGGGATATCCGTATTCGCTGGTTTTCCGTGGTGGCTACTGAGAGAAAACCGTGCTCACCACCGAGTAATACGTGTCACATCGGTGGCGTCTCAGTGGTGCCGGGGGATTGAGGGGACACTCATGCTCATTCGGCCTGGGCCGGTAGAGTGCGTGGCCAGGGGGCAGATATGGATCCGGCAGACGCATCGCATCATCGACCTGGGCAGGCCGAGCCGCTGATCGGCCCGGCCGCGGCGCCGGCCCTGCACGTCATGAGCTGGAATATTCGCCGGCGTGCTGACCCGCCGTTCCTTCGGACGGCAGACCGCTGGGAGGAACGCGCCCCGCGTCTGCAGACGCTCCTTGAAGCTGAGCAGCCCACGCTGCTGGGCGTGCAGGAAGCGCTTGCCGACCAAGCCTCCTTCGTGCAGTCCGCCCTGGGGGAGGGCTACCTGTCCCTCGGCGAGGGCCGAGGCCCCCGAGGCGGCGGCGAAGGCAATCCCATCCTCTACGATGCTGATCGGCTCAAGGTGCTCCACTGGGAGCAGGCCGCGCTCTCCACCAGGCCGCACAAGCCCGGCTCCAGGTCCTGGGCCAGCATCTATCCGCGAATCATGGTCTCGGCCATCTTCAGAGACAGGCTCACCGGTTCGCAGTTCCTGGCGATCAACACTCACCTCGATCACCTTTCCCCGCTGGCTCGGCTCATGGGGGCCCGGGCGCTGAGCAGAAGCGCCCAAGCCGCTTCAGCGCCCACCCTGATCACCGGAGACTTCAACGCTCGAGCCGGCAGCAGGCCCCTTGCGGAGCTGCAGTCCGCTGGCCAGATGGCGGACGCATGGACTGCAGCAGAGCACCGCCTCAGCAGAGAGTGGGATACCTACGCCCATTACCGGCAGCCCAGGGCGACAGGCCGTCGCGTTGATTGGATTCTGACCTCCCCCTCGTTCCGAGTGGTCGACGCCGCGATCAACACCGCCCATGCCGCTGGCGGCTGGGCCTCCGACCACCTGCCCGTGCAGGCCACGGTGCGCCTGGCCTGATGCCGCATCGTGCACAGAGCCGATGCGGGCCACGGGATCTACTGCCGCGGCGGATGTGAGCTTCGCTGCGCCCGTCCTGCAGCGACGGAGCGGGCCCGCCGCAGGCGCGGGAGGACCCTGAGGGCCAGAACGGCAGCGCCGGGAAGAGTCGACGCCAGAGCCAGCACGCCGTAGCCCACTGAGACTCTGACGCCGTCTGCGGCGGAGAGCCCGCTGATGGAGAAGCTCCAGGCGGCGGCTGCCTCCCGCAGGCCCCAGCCGCCCACCCCTAAGGGAACAGACATGCCTGCCAGCGCCACGGCCGCAGAGCTGGAGAGCACCGACGCCGGCGCCTCCGGCTCAAGCACAGCGGCAGACAGCACGAAGAGAGCGGCGAAGCACATCCACCCCAGCACTGACAGTGCCACCACCTGCACGATCTGCCGGGCAGGCACACGCCGCAGCCATCGACTGGCGATGCCCGCCGCGGCCAACGCTGCCAGCAGACACCCTGCCGCCGGCAGCGGAGCACGAGGAAGCAGCACCGCGCCTGCGGCGCAGAAGACCACCGCAGTCCCGACCAGCCGCTCGGCCGCCATGGATGCGAAACCCCTCGCCAAAGCCCGACGGCGTGATGCTGCTGAAGCATCCGTGCTGTCATCTGCTGCGCGCAGCGCATCGCCGGCGACACCGCCGGGAAGCACGCTGTTGAGGAACGCTGCCTGCCAGCACCGGGCGACAGCCGCACCGATGGACACATCGATATCGTGATGACGGGCGACTATCCGCCACCGCAGGGCCTGCGCCACCACGCCCGCACCGCCCAAGGCACCCGCGGCCGCAAAGGACCACCAGGGCAGCCCTCGTGCTGCTTCGGAAAAAACCTCGGGCCCCCACAGCGTCGCGATCACCCACAGGATGGCAGCGGTGACAAGCACCTGAGCCGTTCCGGCCGCTGCTGTGCGCCGCCCCCGGGGCACAGCCTGACTCGAACCGGCCTGCGCACAGGGACTCACGAGTCAGCCTGCAGCCGGCGGAGGCTCCGGGATGCTGACCACATCCAGGTGCCCCACCCGCACCGTGAGCTCACCGCGCTGAAGCTGCTCAGAACGACGCCGCACCCATTCCTGAGCTGTTTCGGACAGATCCGGATCCTGCTCCGCGGCGGCTTGGGCGCGGTCGGTGAGATAGCGTCCGACGAATTCCGGCCAGGAGGCATCCAGCACCCAGTCAGTCTCAATCACCTCGGCCGCAGCTCCCGCCTCGCGCAGCATGCTGGCAAAGGCCTCGGCAGCGTCGGGCCCCAGGAGGTCCTTGCGGCGCTGGTGGGCGTCGAATGCTGAGGCGATCACCGCATCAGACCCGTCCTCGGGGGTGAGCGACACCTCGCCGGTCACCGTCAGGCTCAGCAGAGCAGCTGCACCACGGGAGGCCACGGACTCGGCGATCAGGGCCGCCTCACGAGCTGAGAGCAGGTCCAGCAGTGCCGCACAGGTCACCAGGGCCGGCACCTCAGACCCGAGGAGCTCGGGCAGCCTGTCGACCGTGCCGACGACCCTCGTCGTGCCCGCCTGCTCCGACAGGTCTGTGGTGCTCACATTCAGCAGCCCGGCGTCGTGGTCCAGAAGGATCCAGCGCTGAGGCGCTGCCAGACGCGGCGCCAACCATGCCTGGTTCGAGCCCGTCCCCGCCCCCAGATCGATCACCAGGGCTGCCTCATCAGCAGCGAGCCGGCCGCGCAGCCATGCGCCGATGCGCTCGACCGCAGGGACCGTGGGCTCGCGGGCCTGATGGTCGGCGGCACGCCTCAGGGTGAGCCAGTCGGCTGCCACGGGACGTGTCACCAACGCAGAGCCGCCTGCAGGCTCTTCGCGGTCTCGCTCCATGGCGGGAGTCTATCCCGGCCCAGAACAGCATGGGTCCGCCACAGGCTCCGAAGGTCCTCCTGGCGCAGCCACCGGCTGAGAGCCTCCGTCCACGCCCCCGCATCAGTGGGGTCCGCAGCGCAGCCCGGCAGCGGCGCAGCGCCCGGCTGATGGCCCGCCGCGGCCAGCGCCTCCTCGGCGCCCGTGCCTTCGCCGACCATGGCAGGGATCCCGCGAGCAGCAGCTTCGGTGACCACCATGCCGTAGGTCTCCGCCAACGAGGGCAGGGACAGCAGGTCAGCGGCGTCCCAAGCCAGATCCAGATCTTCTCCTGAGAGCGGCCCGGTCATCTCGACCCGGCCGTGCAGGCGGCGCGCAGCTGTGGAGACCGCATCGGCGTACTCCCGGTCGGGGCCCTGCGGTCCCGTGAGCCGCAGGGTCCATTCCAGATCCTGAAGCGGCTCCAGCGCCCTAATCAGAAGCAGCGGGTTCTTGCGCGGGGAGATCGAGCCCAGAAAAAAGATGCCCGGAGGACTGGATCCCTGAGCCAGAGGCGCCGCATCGCAGCCCGGAGGCGCGACCTCATACGGCAGCGGGCCGTAGCGGGCCGTCACATCACGGCCAGCCCAGTGACTGGTGCAGATCACATGGTCGGCCATCTGCAGGGAGCGCCGCTCCTGGGCCTCCGCGCAGCAGCGCCGCTGCAGGCTCAGGCCCGTCTCGGCCGGAAGCGGCAGATGCACCAGGACGGCCACTTCGACACCGCCCGCCTGAGCCTCAGCGATCGCATCGGGGGCAGCTGAAGCGATGATCCCATCGATCAGCACCGACCGGTACCGGCGCAGGCGGCGAGCCAGAGCCTTCTGGGAGCCCGCCCCGGGCAGCGGCCACGTGCCGCCCACAGCCTCCTCGGCGACGTCCAGACCCTGCCCCCGCCAAACGCTCAGAACACGCTCGTTGTAGACCGAACCCCCGTTGGGACCGGGCAGCTCGGCCGGCACCACGAACGCGCGATCCGGGGCGGGGCCGTTCACGACGCATCCGCCCCATCAGGATGCCTCGAATCGCTGCCGTGCCTCATGCGCTCCAGCAGGAGAGCATCGCGTCCGAACGACACCAGCAGCGCCGCAAGCGCGGCACCGGACAGGGCGGCGGCCGCCGGCACCGGCACAATGGGGGCCAGCCCGATCACCACCGCCATCGCCTGGAGCGCCGCCACGGCCCGGCGGAAGCTGCTGTAGGGAAGGGCTCGGCTCCAGTGAGGCCTCAGGAGCGAACCTGCCGCGAAGACATAGCGCATCAGGCCCATCAGCAGAACCCACCAGCCCACCGTCATGGCCAGCAGTGTCGAGAGGACGAGCAGCGCCGCGGCGTCGGACTCAGCGTCCAGGCGCGCTCCAGCGTCGGTTCCACGCCCCGCTCGACGCGCAGCCCATCCGTCCACGGCATCCAGCAGCGCCGCCGCCGAGGCCAGGCCGAGCACGATCCACGTGCGGGAGGGAAGATCCCCGGCAATCGCCAGCACCAATGCCGAGGTGAGAATGCCGATCAGCGCCACACGCAGCAGCGTGACCCGATCCGCAGAAGTGACTGCTTGGCGCCGTCGCCTGATGACCGACCACGCCGCGATCAGAGGAACCACCAAGGACGACGCCGCACCCACCGCGCCCGCAGCAGGCCCGGCCGAAGCCAGCACGGCCAGCCCTCCGGCGCCGATCACAGCAAGAAGGGGCGACGCCGCTGCCGCGACGCCGCCGGATGCGCCTCCACGGTCCGCGGAGCCCGCAGACGCCGGAAGGCGCTGCGTCATGACTCCGGGAGCCTGTCAAGGGGCGAGCCCAGCGCCAGCAGCGCCACGAATACAGCCGCGACGCCGCCGAAGAGCACCACGCAGCTGAGCACAGGGTGCCGCACCACGGCGCGGAAGAGACGGTCGTGCCACAGCTGATCCCGCGGATCGTCAGTCGCTCCGCGTCTCCAGCCGCCCCGAAGCCGGCCGGACCGGCTCAGCCAAAGGTCAGCCGGAATGGTGGCATAGGGAATGATGGCGCTGATGATGGCTGCGGCTGCCGGCCCGCGCCCCATGCGCTGATTCTTCGTCACCAGGACAGCCGTCACCGCATAGGCAAGGAACACAAACCCATGGATGCCGCCGCCGACGGTGACCGCGATATCCAGGTCGGCCGCAGCGCGCAGCACCATACCGCCCAGCAGCAGAGTCCACGAGACAGCCTCTGCGACAGCCATCGCGCGGAAGAGCGAGTGCGGGCTCATCAGGAAACTCCTTCGTTGCAGTGCTGAGCAGGCATGATCCAACGATCCGCTGGCGACGCATCAGTCTACCGGCCGCCCGCTCCGCCGTAGACTGGCACCACGCCATCGCAAGGGAGTGACATGGACACCGACGTGATCGTGATCGGGGCCGGCCTCGCAGGTCTGCAGTGCGCTCGCCGTCTTCAGCGCAGCGGATGCCGTGTGACCGTCCTGGAGGCGGAGGATCGTGTCGGCGGCCGTGTGCGCACCGACGTGATCGACGGCTTCCGCTGCGATCGGGGGTTCCAGGTGCTCAACCCGGCCTACCCGGCAGTCCGCGATTGGATCAGTGTCTCCGCCTTGAAGCTGCAGAAGTTCGGCGTGGGCGCGCTGGTGAGCACGGACGAAGGCGCGTCCCTGGTGGCTCACCCGCTTCGGCATCCCCGCCTGGCCCCGGCCACCCTCGGAAGCAGGCACGTGCAGGCCTCAGACGTCCTTGCCCTTCTGCGCTGGATGGGCCCCGTCCTGCTCAGGGAGAGCCGCGCCTCGCGAGCCGCGGATGACCGCACCCTCCGAACGTCCCTTGACGCAGCGGGCCTCACCGGCCCCCTGCGCCGTGACCTGCTGGACACCTTTCTGGCCGGAGTCCTGGCCGACAGCTCCGGAGGGAAGTCCGCGAACTATGCGCGTCTGCTGATGCGCTGGTTCGCGCTGGGGGCGCCCGGACTCCCCGAGGAGGGGATGCAGGCGCTGCCGGAGCAGATGTCTGCCTCCCTGGCGGATCCTGTCCGGCTCGGCACGCCCGTCAGAGAGCTGGAGGACACGGCCGGCCGAGTCAGGGCCACCACGGACAGCGGTGCTCTCCATGCTCGTCTTGCCGTGGTGGCAGTCGGTCCCCAGCACGCAGCTGATCTCACCGACATTCCGGCGCCGGCTGCGCACGGCCTGACCACCTGGTGGTTCCGGGCCTCCGAGCCGCCGGGAACCGGGCGGTTTCTGATGCTCGACGCCGCCCGTGCCGGCGGCGGCCCTGCCGGGCCGGTCTGGAACACGGCTGCGATCTCCGAAGTCGCGCCCTCCTATGCGCCCGCTGGTGAGCATCTCGTGCAGGCCACCACGCTGCTGGACCAGCCGGATGGTCGGGCCGAGGAACGTGTCATCCGGCGTGATCTGGAAAGGCTGTACCGCACCTCGACCCGGGACTGGGAGCTCATCACTCACCACGTAGTGCCGCACGCCCTTCCGGCCCAGCCGCCGCCGCTGGCCGATCGGGTGGGGCAGCGCATCAATGACCGCACGCTCATGGCCGGAGACCATCGCGAGCACGGGTCCATTCAGGGTGCGCTGGTCTCCGGGGACCGTGCCGGACAGGCTGCCGCAGGGCTGCTGGCCTCCGGTGGAATCGTGTAGGCGGCTGGAATCCGGCCGATCGGTCCCCAGCTGTGCGAGCCGTTGAAAAAGTCTGGGGCTGATCCCATCCGATGCCTGGGCGGCGCCGAACTGTAGGTACGCAGGCCGAGCACAACGAGGAGATCACGGCCTGTTCCTCAACAGTTCTATAGGAGATTCAGCCATGAATATTCACATGCGCACGGCGAGCAGGTTCCTGGGCATCGGCACGGTCGCGCTGCTGGGCCTGACGGCCTGCGGCGGAGCCGAGGACGAGACGCCTGAGAACGACCAGGACGCTGCGACCGAGGCCGAGGAGGACATGGGGCAGGAGGAGCCCATGGACGACGGCGAGACCGAGGATGAGGGCACCGCCGAAGACGATGACATGGAGGAAGGCTCCGAGGAGGGCATGGATGAGGAGATGGACCCAGCCGCTCAGCTCGTCGGCCCAGCCTGCGAGGACTATGCGGAGCAGGTGCCTGAGGGCGACGGCTCCGTCGAGGGCATGGCCCAGGACCCGGTGGCCGCTGCTGCCTCCAACAACCCGATGCTGACGACTCTGACCAGTGCTGTCTCCGGCGAGCTGAACCCCGAGGTTGACCTCGTCGACACCCTCAACGGTGACGAGTTCACGGTTCTCGCCCCGACCGACGATGCATTCGCCGAAGTGCCCGAAGAGGACCTCAACGCCCTGGCCGAGGACGCTGACGCCCTCTCCGAGGTGCTGACCTATCACGTCATCCCAGGACAGATGAGCCCCGATGAGATCGAAGGCGAGCACGAGACGGTCAACGGCGAAACGGTGACGATCACCGGCGAAGGCGAAGACCTCATGTTCGACGAGGCAGGCTTGGTCTGCGGCGGTGTCCAGACCGACAACGCCGTGGTCTACATGATTGACGGAGTTCTGATGCCTGCGGCTGCGGAGTAGTCCCCGCCCCCTCCCGTCTCTCGGAGGAGCCCCGGTGCCCCGCTGCCTGCGGCGCGCACACGACGGCGGCGCCCGACCTGCCCGAAGGGCTGTCGAGGCGTCGCCGTCGTCCCATCCCATCCCCTATCAAGGACCGTGGGGCCGGCTCGGTCAGCTCGTGATCCGGCCGTCTCCATGGCAAGCTTAAGAAATGTCCGGACCCCACCCAGCAGACGAGAGCCCCGGCCCCTCGTCGACGTCCCAGGCGGCCGTGGACGCCTGCGGCGCACTGCTTGTCAGGATTCAGCGCCGAGACGAACAGGCGTTCGAAATCCTGTACCGCGAGCACGGCAGCATCTTACTGGCGACCATCCTGCGTCTGGTGCGCAACAGGTCCCTGGCAGAAGAGGTGCTGCAGGATGTCTTCTTCGAGGTGTGGAACAGAGCTGACACCTTCCGGGCGGATGCGGGAACCGGCAGAGCATGGCTGACCACGATGTGCCGGCGCCGAGCCATCGACCGTGTGCGCTCCGTCCAGGCGCAGCAGAACCGGGACTTCGCAGAGGGCATCAAGCAGGCCCCTGAGGTGGAGCCCGACATTCAGGCAGAGGCGCTCAACCACGTGGAGGCCGTCCGGCTGAATACCGCCCTGCGGCGGCTGCCCGCTGATCAGGCGAGGGCAATCGCCATGGCCTACTATCAAGATTTGTCCCACAGCGAGATTGCGACGGCGTTGGACACTCCGCTGGGAACGGTGAAATCACGAATACGCGACGGCATGAAACGTCTGCGAGTCCAGTTGGAGGTGAATGATGCACGCTGATCACGAGTATCTCGCAGCCGGCTATGCGCTCGGCGGCCTCACGGCTGAAGAGTACGAGGCCGCGCGATCCCTCCACGAGACCGACCCCCGGTTCCGCAGGGAGGTCGCATCCTTCTCAGACACCATGGCGCTGCTCTCAGAGTCCGACGACCCGATCGCGCCCAGCTCGGACACCGACGCCGCGATCCTCGGCATTCCTCACCAGGACGTCCCAGGCGAGGAGCAGCCGGGGCCGGCGGCGACGCCCGCCGCATCCGGCCCGAGAGCAGCACGCTCCGACCGCGACCGCCTGACCAGGGGGGTCTTCGCACTGGTCGCATCAGTGCTGATCATCGTGGCCGCCGCACTGGGAACCATGCTCTGGAACCAGGTCCAGCAGGCGCAGCAGATCGAGGAGTCGCTCACGGCCGCAGAGCGTGAGCGCGAACAGATGGAGCTGCTGCTCGCTGCTCCCGATCTCACCGCGGCCCATGCTGAGTCCGCCGTGGGGGGAAGCGTCAGCGTGACCTACTCGCCGGATGCTCAGCTGATCCACATCGTTCCCCATGATCTGCCCGCACCTGCTGATGATGAAGCCATGCAGATGTGGCTCATCGACGAAGACGGTCCGCACAGCCTGGGACTGATGAGCGCTGAGAGCTCGGAGATGCTCTCCGCCGTAGAGATCGAGGAGGGAGCTGCGTTCGGCGTGACGGTCGAGCCCTCCGGCGGCTCAGCCGAGCCCACCGATGACCCCATCATTGTCGCCGAGCTCTGAGGTCCCATCCGTCCGGTGCCGCGGCTCCGAACACCGGGCATGAGCTCCAGCGATCTCTCACGCAGAGAAGTTCCCAGCACCTTCCGCTGTGCCGCGGCGGGTCTCGTGGCAGCGGCGATATTCCTGGGGCTGGCAGACGTCCTGGCGCGGTTCTTCGCCCCCTCGTCCTCTCCGCTGGTGGCGTTGGGGAACACCATCATTGCGGTCTCACCCCCTGCGCTGCAGGATTTCGTGATCTCCACGTTCGGCAGCAGCAACAAGACGGTCCTGTTCATCAGCATGGCTGGAGGAGGAGCCGTTCTGGCCGCACTTCTCGGTGTTCTCGCCCGGCACAGGCTGGAGCTGGCAGCGGTGATGTTCGGCGCTGTTGCTGCTGGGCTCATCCTGGTGGTTCTCGTCCGCCCGGACACCGGTGCTGCGGACGCCATCCCTGCTGCGGCCGGTGCCGTCCTGGGCCTCGCTGCGCTGACCGCACTGATCCTCACGGCCCGCCGTGGTGCCCGAGGCGATGCCAGCGGCGCAGGCCAGCAGGCCGCATCGCGCCGAGCCTTCTTGGGACTGGCTGCAGCAGGCACTGCCGCGGCGGCCGCATCGCTGGCCCTGGGGCGGTCGGTGCAGACGTTCGGCCGAGAGGCCGGAGAGGCTGTCACCCGGATGGCTCTGCCCTCACCCGCGGTTCGGGCCTCCCTGATCCCGGACTCCGCATCGGTGGGCGTCGACGGGGTGGCTCCCTTCATCACCGACAATGCTGACTTCTACCGCATCGATACCGCTCTGGCCGTTCCTGAGCTGAATCCTGATGAATGGACTCTGCGCATCCACGGCCTGGTGGAGAACGAGGTGCTGATCGACATGCACGAACTGCTGTCGATGCCGCTCGAGGAGCACCACATCACCCTGGCGTGCGTGTCGAACCCAGTGGGAGGGGACCTTCTGGGCACAGCAGCGTGGCTCGGATACCCGGTCAGGGAGCTTCTGGCACAGGCGCGGCCGCTGCCGGAGGCAGACATGGTGCTCTCGCAGTCGGCAGACGGCTTCACCGCATCCACGCCCCTCGAGGTGCTGACGGATGAGCGTGACGCCATGGTGGCGGTGGGCATGAACGGTCAGCCGCTGCCGGCCGAGCACGGATTCCCCGCCCGTCTGGTGGTTCCAGGCCTGTACGGGTACGTCTCAGCCACCAAGTGGGTCGTGGACTTGGAGGTCACCCGGTTCGACCGGCAGACCGCGTACTGGACTGACCGGGGCTGGGATGAGCAGGCGCCCATCCTCGTCTCCTCTCGGATCGACGTGCCGCGGCCGCTGCAGGCCCTGCCGGCGGGAGACGTGGTGATCGCAGGCAGCGCGTGGGCCCAGCCCGTCGGAATCGATCGGGTGGAGATCCAGGTCGACGGCGGCGAATGGGAACCGGCAGAGCTGGGCTCCGATGTCTCGGCGGACACCTGGCGCCAATGGCGCTACGTGCTCGCTGATGCGGACCCCGGTCGGCATTGGGCGGCGGTGCGGGCAATCACCGCCGACGGTGAGGTGCAGACCGGTGATCGTCGAGACCCCATACCTAACGCGGCCACCGGGCGCCATCGCATTGATTTCCAGGTCGAGCAGCTTTGAGAGCTGACCTCACGCTCGGCACGGCATCTCATCGCCCCCCAGGCTCAGGCGCCTCCGCCTCGAGAGCAGCCTTCCAGGTGCCGTAGGCGTTGCGGATCGCCGCGCCCGATGGAAGGTCCTCGCGTCCCGCCGCTGCGTGGGCCTTCCGCCACCGGAGATAGTTCTGATAGCTGGTCGAGGAGCCGCTCTCCGAAGCATGCTGCTGGAACTTTCGCAGCGCGGAGCGGAAATGTCCGGGACTGAACTTTGCCGCGCCGAACGTCCCCTCCGCCCTCTGCTCCGACACGGCCAGGCCGACCTGACGCAGCGCCTGGTTCCAGGAGCCCCCAGCGCGTTTGAGGATCGTCGTGCTGCTCACCGGCCAGACTGACCGTCCCTTCGCGCCGTCCAGCCCGTGCTCAGCGAGGAAGTCCCGCCGGATGCGGTCGTACTTCTGAGCGGAGATGCTCAGCGAGGGGTCGGTCTGCACAGATCGCCGCCCCGCGCCGATGCTTGACAGGACACCCTCGATCACCTCGGCGCTGCCCTGTCGGCGAAGCAGCTCAGAGACCTCCGAAACCATCTCGTCGTCGAGCGCTGAGACGGCGGATGGGGCACTCCTCCTCTCCGCGACGGCGAAGAGGAGGCTTGCGCGAAGGGCGGCATCGGTGACAGGCGCACTGGGCATAGCACCGATCCTACGGATGTACGCGGCTTCACGGTGTAGGCTGGGGTATCTGGTGCCCAGCGCACCTGCGTCGTAGGAACGCATTCATTCAGCCGGAGCGGCCGCCATGAGCCGGCATCCGCGCTTCAAGCAGTGATCTTCTCGCGGCGAACCGAGTGCACCGACCGGTGCGTTCGCCACCCATGCCAGGCACGACGGCGTCGTACGCCGCGGAAGATCTGGCGCATGCTGAAAGGCCCACGCCATCTCAACTCCCACCATCACCGACCAGCAGAACGAAGCCGCCGAGGCAGACCAGCGGACCTTTGCCGAGCTCGGCCTCCCCGCCCCGCTGACCCGTCTGCTCGCGGAGGAGGGCAAGTTCATCGCCTTCCCCATCCAAGCCGCTACCCTGCCCGACACCCTCAACGGGCGTGACGTCCTGGGCCGGGGAAAGACCGGCTCCGGAAAGACCATCGCCTTCGCGCTGCCGCTGGTGGCCCGTCTCGGCGAGAACCGGGCCTCCGTCCGGCCGCGCAGGCCCAAGGCCCTGGTGCTCGCTCCCACCCGTGAGCTCGCCACCCAGATCGACGCGGTCATCGCGCCCATGGCCCACGCCTACGGGATGACCACGACCACCGTCTTCGGCGGAGTCAGCCAGAAGCACCAGGAGAAGGCGCTGAACAAGGGCGTGGACATCGTCGTCGCCTGCCCCGGCCGCCTGGAGGACCTTCTGAAGCAGGGGGTCCTCAGCCTTGAGAGCACAGGCATCACCGTCCTCGACGAGGCCGACCACATGGCAGACCTCGGGTTCCTTCCCGGGGTGACCCGCATCCTGGCCCAGACCCCCGAGGACGCCCAGCGGCTCTTCTTCTCGGCCACCCTGGACAACGGGGTCGACAAACTGGTCAGACGATTCCTGACCGACCCGCTGCACCACTCGGTGGACGAGGCCACCAGCCACGTCTCTGCGATGACCCACCACGTCTTCGAGGTCCACCCGGACCAGAAGAAGGAGCTGGTCCAGGCGCTCGCCTCAGGGACCGGGCGGCGGGTGCTCTTCACGCGCACCAAGTATCAGGCGAAGAACCTCGCCAAGAAGCTCACCGCCCAGGGCGTTCCCGCCGTGGACCTGCACGGCAACCTCTCCCAGGCCAAGCGGGACAAGAACCTCGCTGCCTTCAGCGACGGCGGAGTGAGGGTGCTGGTGGCCACCGACGTCGCCGCTCGCGGCGTCCACGTCGACGGGATCGAACTGGTGGTCCACGTGGACCCGCCGGCCGAGCACAAGGCCTACCTGCACCGCTCCGGGCGCACAGCTCGGGCCGGGAGCGCCGGCGACGTCGTCACCGTGATGCTCCCGGAGCAGCGCAGAGATACCGAGGCTCTGCTCCGCAAGGCCGACATCAGGGTGAGGCCCATCGCGGTCAGCCCGGAGTCGCCCGAGGTGGCTGCCCTGGTCGGCGAGCAGGCCGCCTACGTGGAGCCCGCTCCGGCTCAGCCCGCCCAGCAGGGCGGTCGCGGAGGCGGAGGGCGCGGCGGCGGTGGTCGCAGCCGGGGAGGCCGCTCCGGCGGCGTGCGCGGCGGCAGCGCCCAGGGCAGGAGCTCCCGCGGGGGCGCCCGCGGGCGTCGCGGTTCGTCACCTCAGCGCTGAGCCGGGCCTGCCCTTGCTAGGTTGAGGGCATGACTGAGCAGCCCCTCCGCCGATGCCAGGGCACCCCGGCACCACGAGAGACCGCCGCCGCCGTGGAGCAGCGCACCCCCGCCGAGCGGCTCCACGCCCGCTACGGCAGAGAGGCGGACTGGCAGCCGCCGGAGTGGAACGAGACCCTCGATGTGCTGCTGCGCCATCGCTCCGTGCGCCGCTACCTGGACCGGGAGGTGTCGGACGAGACGGTCCGCACCGTGATCGCGGCCGCCCAGTCCGCCTCCACCTCCTCGAACCAGCAGATCATCTCTGCTCTGGTCATACGGGACCAGCACAAGAAGGACGCCGTCGCGGAGATCGGAGGGCCTTTCCAGAAGCACATCAGGCACGCTCCCGCGCTGATCATCTGGCTGGTCGACTTCCGCCGCGCCCGCCACCTCGCTGATGCCGCCGGCCGGGAGCCGGTGGGCCTGGACTACCTCGACATCGCGCTCGTGGGAGCCTGCGACGCCGGCATCCACGCCCAGAACGCGCTCGTCGCCGCAGAGTCGCTGGGGCTGGGCGGGGTGTTCCTCGGCTCGGTCCGCAACGACTCCGGGCAGCTCGCGCAGGTGCTCGAGCTGCCCGAGGATGTGATCCCATTCGTCGGGATGGAGCTCGGCCACCCGGACCCTCAGGAGGAGGCCGGGATCAAGCCGCGCCTGCCGCAGGAGAGCTTCCTGCACTTCGAGACCTATGACGCCGACGCTGTTCCCGAGCAGCTCGCGGCCTACGAGGCGACCCTCGCCGAGTATTACCGGGACTATGACATGGACCCCTCCTGGGGGCGCCGCCTGGTCAGCAGGCTGGGGGAGAAAGCGACCTTCGCCACCCAGCGGCATAAGCTCGCCGACTTTCTGCGCTCCCGGGGCCTCGGTCTGAAGTAGGCGGGCCAGCACCCCCAGGCCGCCTGGATCTGCCAGCCGGTGTCCAGGCTGCGCGGCGCAGAGCTCCAGGGTTCCTTCCTACGGTGACGAAAGCGGCCGGAGGCTGCCGCACCGCTGAATCCGCTCCGGCTGCGTGCCCTGATGCACCCCCTCCCGGAAGGATCCTGCGATGAAGGATATCCGCATTCCCGGCGCACCCCAGGAAGAACCTGTTCCCGAGGAGCAGCCCACCACGCCCGCCGCCCCGGCACAGCCGAAGCCCGACCAGCAGGGCCCGCCGGAGGTGAGTCCCAGCGGAGCCCCTGTGAAGGGAGCCAACGAGGCCCGGCGTCAGCAGGGCGAGTACCTCACCACCGCACAGGGAGCCCGTGTCCGCGACACCGACCACTCCCTGCGGGCCGGCAAGCGCGGTCCCACCCTCCTGCAGGACCACCACCTGCGGGAGAAGATTATGCACTTCGACCACGAGCGGATCCCGGAGCGTGCAGTGCACGCCCGCGGCGCAGGCGCCCACGGCATCTTCGAGTCCTACGGAACGGCCGGGAGCATCACCCAGGCAGGCTTCCTCGCCGAGAAGAGGACGACGCCGGTGTTCCTGCGGTTCTCCACCGTGCTCGGAAGCCGCGGCTCCGCCGACACGGTGCGCGACACCCGCGGCTTCGCGGTGAAGTTCTACACCGACGAGGGGACCTTCGACCTGGTCGGCAACAACATCCCGGTCTTCTTCATCCAGGACGGCATCAAGTTCCCGGACGTCATCCATGCCGCCAAGCCCCACCCGGACCGGGAGATCCCGCAGGCCCAGTCCGCCCACGACACCTTCTGGGACTTCGTCTCCCTGCACACTGAGGCGCAGCACCACACCATCTGGAACATGTCGGACCGCGGCATTCCGCGCTCCTACCGAATGATGGAGGGCTTCGGCATCCACACCTTCCGGATGATCAGCGCTGAGGGCGAGACCTGCCTGGTGAAGTTCCACTTCAAGCCCAAGCTGGGGGTGCACTCCCTGACCTGGGAGGAGGCCCTGATGACCAACGGCCTGGACCCCGACTACCACCGGAGGGACCTCGCCGATGCCATCGAGAAGGGCGCCTGCCCCGAGTGGGAGTTCGGCGTGCAGGTCTTCCCGGACACCGAGGAGCAGACCTTCGAGGGGATCGACCTGCTCGACCCCACGAAGATCGTGCCTGAGGAGCTCGCTCCGGTGCACCCCCTGGGCAGGCTGACGCTGAACGCCAACCCCACCAACTACTTCGCCGAGACCGAGCAGGTTGCCTACCACCCGGGCCACCTGCCGCCGGGCATCGACGTCACCGACGACGCCCTGCTGCAGGCCCGGCTGTTCAGCTACATGGACACCCAGATCACCCGTCTGGGCGGGCCCAACTTCGCCCAGATTCCCATCAACCGGCCCAAGAGCCCAGTCAACGACAACCACCGGGACGGCTTCCACCAGACCGCCGACCACACCGGGGTGGCCCCGTATCATCCCAGCAGCCTGAACGGCGGGAACCCTCATCCGGTCAACGACGCACACGGGGAGGAGCCTCCTGCCCTGATCGATGTGCCCCAGCAGGTCACCGGTCCGAAGATCCGCAGCAAGCCGGCCAGCTTCGATGATCATTACAGCCAAGCCACCATGTTCTACCGCAGCCTCACCGACACGGAGCGACAGCACATCGTCCAGGCGTACACCTTCGAGCTCGGCAAGTGCTACGACCTCACCATCCAGAAGCGGCAGCTGCAGTGCCTGGCCAACATCGACGCCGAGCTGGCGGCCGGCGTTGCCGAAGGTCTCGGCCAGCCGGTGCCTGAGCCCACCGAGCCTCCGGCTGAGGACGTGGTCGCCTCCCCGGCCCTCTCCCAGATCGGGCAGACCTGGCCGGCCGAGGGCCGGCTGGTCGGCGTCGTCGTGGACGAGTCCTCCGACGCAGGTGATATCCAGAAGGTCCGGGAGGACATCGACGCCCAGGGGATGGTGCCGCTGGTGGTGGCCCCCACCGGCGCGCCGCTGAGCACCGGCGTGCACCCGCAGCGCACATATCTCACGGCCCGCTCCGTCGAGTTCGACGCGATCATCTTCGCCACCGGACCCTCCCGGGGTGCCGCCGGCGCGGACCCGGCCGGCGACCAGAAGCTCGGCGACCCGGTCGGCGTCTCCAACGTGGACCCGCGCCTGACTCTGATGGCGGCAGAGGCCTACCGGCACTCCAAGGCGCTCGTCTTCGCCGAAGGCTCCGCGGTGCTCACCTCCGCCGGCATACGGGCCGGAGCCCCCGGAGTGCTGGTCGGCGACCCGCCCGCGCAGCTTGAGGAGCTCTTCGAGCTGATGGGCGCCCACCGAGTCTGGGAGCGGTTCGCCCCGGCCGGCTGAGCCCGCACGGGCCGGTCAGCATTCGACGACGTTGACCGCGAGGCCGCCGAGGGCTGTCTCCTTGTACTTGTGGGACATGTCCTTGCCGGTCTCGCGCATCGTCGCGATCACCTCGGAGAGCGAGACCCGGTGCTCGCCGTCGCCCATCAGCGCCATCCGAGCCGCGTTGACCGCCTTGCCCGCGGCGATCGCGTTGCGTTCGATGCAGGGCACCTGCACCAGCCCGCCGATCGGGTCGCAGGTCAGTCCCAGGCTGTGCTCCATGGCGATCTCCGCGGCGTTCTCGACCTGTGCGGCAGTGCCGCCGAGCACCTCGCACAGTCCGGCCGCCGCCATCGAGGATGCCGAGCCGACCTCGCCCTGGCAGCCCACCTCCGCCCCCGAGATCGAGGCCTGCTCCTTATACAGGACTCCCACGGCAGCGGCGGTCAGCAGGTAGGCGGTCACGATCGCTCGGCGGTCCTGCACTCGGGCGAAGCTGGCGCCGGGACCGTAGTGCGCGGCATAGAACCCCACCGCGGGAATGATTCCCGCCGCGCCGTTGGTGGGCGCAGTCACCACCCGACCGCCTGAGGCGTTCTCCTCATTGACCGCCAAGGCGGTGAGGTTCACCCATTCCTGCCAGTACGCGTAGCTGCGCTCGGAATCCTGCGCCGAGAGCCGGGCATGCCAGCCGGGCGCACGACGCCGGACATTCAGCCCGCCAGGCAGCGGCCCGGTCCGTGACAGCGCAGAGCTCCTGCAGTCCTCCATCACGGTCCAGATCCGCCAGATCCCCTCGCGCACCTCATCCTCAGTCCGTCGGACGGCCTCGTTGGCGAGCATGATCTGCGAGATGGGCAGACCGGTCTGGCCGCAGTGCGCCATCAGCTCCTCCGGGGAGGAGAACGGGTAGGGGGCCGGAGCCTCCCCGTCGGCGGAGACGCCGGCTTCGTCGGACTCGGCGACGACGAACCCTCCGCCCACCGAGTAGTAGGTGTTCTCCGCCAGCAGCATGTCCTCGGCGTCGAAGGCCTTCATCCGCATCGCGTTGGTGTGCCGCTCCAGGACCGTCAGCGGGCGCAGTGTGAAATCTTCGGCCCGCAGGGGCACAGGCTGTCCGAAGCCCAGCTGCTCGGCGAACCGAATCAGCCCGGCGGCCTGCATCTCGGCTGTCCGCTCCTCCGCCTGGGCGGGCAGCAGCTCCTCCGGGTCCCAGCCCTCCAGTCCGAGAAGCACCGCGGGAAAGGTTCCGTGTCCGGCGCCGGTCGCAGCCAGCGAGCCGAAGAGGTCCACCTCCAACCGGACGGCTCGGCCCGCCGTCCCGGAGGCAGCGAGCTCCTCGGCGACAAAGCGTCGGGCGGCGCGCATCGGCCCCACTGTGTGGGAGGAGGAGGGGCCGATGCCCACTCTGAAGAGATCGAAGAGACTGACCTGCATGGCGGACATGGGGCGTTTTCGCCTAGGCCGCCGGGGCCGGAGCTGGAGGCGCTGCGGCGGAATCCTCAGCGTCGGCGTCGCGCCTCAGGCCGAGGGTCTGGTACCACCAGGCGTGGAACTCTTCGATGTGATGCTCACTGGGGACCAGGGCGCCCCCGCCGGCGTAGGCCTTGGAGCTCATCGAAGGCTGGGTGAGCTCGCAGGCCTCAAAGTCCTGCCGGTTCACCCGGTGGAACAGCTCCACCGATTTGGTGAGGTCCAGTTCGCCGGCCTCCGCCTTCGCGACCACCTCGGGAAGGAACAGCCAGTCGCACACCACGGTGGTGCGGGACTCGGAGACCGGGAACATCCGGTGGATGATGACGTGGTCCGGCACCGTGTTGATGAACACTTGGGGCTTGACCGTGATCGCGTAGTACCTGCGATCCTGGCCCGGGGCGATCGAGGGCAGCTCTCCGAACCCGGACGCGGAGCCGTCGACCGTGAACCCGTGGACGTCCTGGCCGAAGTTGGAGCCGTGGACCTCGCCGTTCTTGCGCTGGGAGGCCAGCCCGTCGGCGAACTCGGGGATCACTTCTGTCAGCTCCGGATGGATGGTCGCGCAGTGGTAGCACTCCATGAAGTTCTCGATGATGAGCTTCCAGTTCGCCGCGACGTCGTAGGTCTTCGTCTCCCCGCATCTGAGGCTCTCGATGCCGTAGTTGTCGATGGACTCGATCTCCCCGAACCGGGTGCGGACCTCGCCGAGGACCGCCTCGTCGAAGTCTGGGGGCTCCTCGGCCAGGCACACCCACACGTAGCCGAGCCATTCGCGCACCTGAACGCGCCTGAGCCCATACTGCTGACGGTCGACATCCGGCATGGAGGTCAGGTTCGGTGCGGCCACCAGATCGCCCTCCAGAGCGTAGGTCCAGGCGTGGTAGCCGCACTGCAGGGTCCTGCTCCTCCCCTCGGCGGCGGTGCAGACCCGCATGCCCCGGTGGGCGCAGACGTTGAAGTAGGCCTGGACCCCGGCCTTGCGGGTGCGCACGACGATGACCTCCTCCCGGCCGATCCGCACGGTCTTCCAATGCCCGGCGGAGGGCAGGGCGTCGGCTCGCAGCACGCAGTTCCACATCTTTTCGAAGATCTCCGCCTGCTCCGAGGCGAAGATGCTGGCATCGGTGTAGGCGTGCCCGGGGGGCGTGGGACGCAGTGAGGAGCCGGGGAGGGGCTCATCCAGGTGGTCGATGATCATGGCGGTTCTCCTAGGCGGCGAGTGCGGGTGCGGTGCTGCGGATGCGACGCTTCTTGCGCCAGCGGGTGACGTCGCGCAGGCGGTTGATGCCGAGGATGCCGATCTCCTCCCCGTCCCGGGTGCAGCTGACCAGCAGGCTTCCCTCAGCCGCGGACCCCTCGAGCACGGTGGTGGTGTCGGCCAGGTGGATCCGCCCGGCGCCCTGGATGCGCAGGTCGAACTGGTCGGACCAGAAGTAGGGCTCCTGCAGGGAGGCGGGCTCAGCATCGGTGAGAGCGGCGGCGACGACGGCGGCTTCCTCCACGGCCTCCTGCCAGTGGCCCACCGGCCGCAGCCCTGAGGAGTGGGATGCCCATTGGGCGCAGTCCCCGGCTGCGTAGACGCCGGGAACGGCGGTGGCGCCGGTGTCATCGCAGAGCACCGCGGAGGTGTCCTCGGTGAGGGACACCCCGGATCCGAGCAGCCACTCCGTGCGGGGACTTGCGCCGATCGCGCAGATCACCACCTGGGCCTCGACTGTGGATCCGTCTGCCAGCAGCACCTCGTGCCCGTTCAGGGTGCTGCGGACCGCCTGCGCCCGGGCCGGGGGAGCGAACCGCACCCCATGGGCCTCGTGCGCGGCCCGGATCGCCCGGCCCACCGGTGTGCCGAGGCGTTTGGCGCCCGGGTTCTCCTCGCCGGCGGCGACGGTGACCGCGGCGGCGCCGCGCTGGGTGCAGGTCGCGGCAGCCTCCAGGGCGAGGAATCCTCCGCCCAGGACAGCGACGCTGGCCCCGGACAGGGGCGCGTCACGGAGGGCGAGCGCATCGTCCATGCTCCGCAGCACATAGGGGCGCACCGCGGCAGTCTCCTCGGCTGCGGTCGGTTCGGCGCTGGCCGCGGGCAGAGTCCTGGCTGAGGCGCCGGTGGTGATCACCACCGCGTCGGCCGGGTGGAAAGCACCGTCTGCGGTGTGCACCCCGAGGGGCTCGGTGCCGTCCGGGCTCCCGGAGAGCCCGACGACGCCGAGGCCGCTGACCCAGTCAGCCTCCAGAGGGTTCTCGGGGTCGTCCAGCAGCAGGTCCTCCTCAGCGACCGCGCCGGTGAGGTATGCCTTGCTGAGGGCGGGGCGGTCGTAGGCCGAGCGGGTCTCCTCGCCGAATATGGTGATGGGGCCGCGGTGGCCGTGGTGCCGCACGCCGCGGGCGGCGTGGTAGCCGGCGAGGCCGGCGCCGACGATGATCAGGTGCCCGTCTGCGGGGAGACTCATGCCAGCCTCACCCCCGGGGGAAGGTTCGGCTCCGCGCTGGAGAGCTCCACCCAGACCTCGCCGTCGCGAACCTCTGCGGTGTGTGCCCGGACGCCGCGCTTGGCGGGGGGCTGATCCACGTCCCCGGTGGTCAGGGAGAAGGTGGACTCGTGCAGCGGGCACTCCACGCGGCAGTCCTCCACCCAGCCGGCCGCCAGAGAGGCATCCTGGTGGGTGCAGGTGTCGTCCAGGGCGTGAACAGTGCCCTCCTCGGTGAGGAAGACGGCGAGGGGAGGGCTGACCGAGTCGATGCGCAGCCCTTCGCCAGGGGTCAGGTCATCCAGGGAGCAGATTCGGAGGCTCATGCTTGCCACCACCACACATTTCGTCTAACGTTGCGGATTATGCAACACCGTTCATGATGAACAACAGTGCTGGGTGAAGTATTGCGTCCTGCATATTGGGAGCGTCAAGCATGAACGGGTGATGTGCGGAAAATTTTACGAAAAAGAAACACAAAAAGAGGTCAGGTGTTCTGAATGGCGGAGAATACGGGCAAGGAGGGCGGCACGGTGCAGTCGGTGGACCGGGCCGCAAAGATCCTCGAGCTGCTCCGCCGGGAGTCCGGGCTGACGATCAGCGAGATCGCCCGCCGGCTTCAGGTCCACCGCTCCACCGCCTTCCGCCTGCTGGCCACCTTGGAGGAGCATGACCTGGTGGAGCAGGAGCAGGTCCGCGGCGGGTTTCGGCTCGGCTTCGGAGTGCTTCGGATGGCCGGGGCGGTCACCGGCCGCATCGATCTGGCCCGGGATGCTCAGCAGTGCTGCGACGCCGCGGCTGAGGAGCTCAATGAGACCGTCAATGCGGCGATCCTCGACGCCGGAGCGGCGATGACCATCACCCAGACCGAGGGCAAGCGGATGATTGGCGTTGCCCAGCAGTACGTAGGCCAGCGGGGGCCGCTGCACGCCACGTCCACCGGCAAGGTGCTGCTGGCCCACGGCGACCCTGCCGAGCAGCGGCGAGTCATCGGCTCTGCGCTGACGGCCTACACCGCTTCGACGGTCGTGGAGACTGCTGGGCTTGAGGCTGAGCTGGAGAAGGTCCTCGAGCGCGGCTGGGCCTCAGCGGTGGCTGAGTGGGAGGAGGGGATCAACGCTGTCGCCGTCCCCATCCAGGATGCGGTGGGGCAGACAGTGGCCGCGCTCTCCGTCACTGCGCCGGCGTTCAGGCTTCCGGAGTCCAGCTTCGAGGCTCATGTGGGAGTTCTCCGCGAGGCCGCGGCATTTATTTCTGGCAGGTAAAACTTTCTTCTTGACCCTAGGATCAGCTTTGTACGCGGACTCGGCCGTTCTAGTCTTGTCGCATCATGAGCGCGGCGTTGCACAATACGCAACGCACGATGGAGGGAGGTGCAGATGGCACCACGAGTCGTCATCATCGGCCTCGGCGTAGTGGGCTCAGCCCTCGCCGACGAACTGGTCCTCAGGGGGTGGAATCAGGTCACCGTGGTGGACCAGGGGCCCCTCTACGTCACCGGGGGCTCCAGCTCCCACGCTCCCGGGTTCGTCTTCCAGACCAGCCCCAGCCGCAGCATGTCCCAGCTCGCGCAGCGCACCCTCGACAAGCTCGACGGACTCGAGGTCAGAGGAGAGTGGGTGATGAAGCGCACCGGCGGCCTGGAGATCGCCACTACCGCCGAGCGCGACCGGGAGCTGAGCCGCCGCCACGGCTTCGCCGACGCCTGGGGGATCCCCTCGCGTCTCATCGGCCCCGGAGAGATCGAGGCTCTCTGGCCTGACCTGGACACCTCCAGCATTCATTCCGCCCTGCACACTCCCACCGACGCCGTCGTCAAAGGAGTGCGCGCCGTCGAGCTCCAGGCCCGACGTGCCCAAGCCGGCGGGGCCCAGATCCTGCCGAACACCAAGGTGGTCGGCATCGCTGTTCGCGGCTCCCGCACCACAGGGGTGGACGTCGTGCCTGTCGGTGCAGCGCCGGATGCCGAGCCGCAGCGCATTGAGGCAGACATCGTCATCGCTGCCGCAGGGCTCTGGGGACCCGGCATGGCAAGAGAGCTGCTCGGCTTTGAGATTCCGATGCTGCCGGTGGAGCACGGATTCGGCTTCAGCACATCCGTGCCCCAACTGGCCGGCCTGGATGACCGCACCGAGACCGTCAGGCCCATGCTGCGTCACCAGGACCACGCCATGTACCTGCGCGAATGGGGGCGGCGCATTGCCGTCGGCGCCTACGAGCACCGGCCCCTGCCGGTGGAGCACCAGAAGCTCGCCACCGCGGAGGAGTTCGAGCGCACCGGCGTCCACCCGGCTGTCAAGCCCTTCACCGAGGAGGACTTCGCCCCCACCTGGGCCGAGGCCCAGCGGCTGCTGCCCGGCATGCTCGGTGAGGGCACCGGGGTTCAGCTGGACCGTGCGATGTCCTTCAACGGGATCTTCTCCTTCACCCCCGACGGCGGGCCCCTGCTGGGTCCCGTCCCGAACATCGAAGGCCTCTGGATGGCCCAGGCAGTATGGGTCACCCAGTCCGCCGGCGTCGGGCAGGTCATGGCTGACTGGATCACCACCGGCGAGCCCGGCATCGACACCCATGGGCTGGACCTCGCGCGCTTCGACCCCGCGGTGGTCTCCAGGCGCTGGGCCCGGGAGCAGGGTGAGGAGTCATATGACGAGGTCTACGACATCGTCCACCCGAAGGCCTCCACCCTGCGGATGCGCGGGCTGCGCACCTCACCGTTCTACGAGCGGCAGCAGGCCCTCGGGGCAGTGTTCGAGTCGGCATCCGGCTGGGAGCGGCCGCTCTGGTACGAGGCCAATGCCTCCCTGGGCACCCCGATGCTCGGAGACAGGCCGCTGCCCGAACGTGAGGAGTGGGCCGCCCGCCACTGGAGCCCCGTCGTCGCGCTGGAGGCCAGGGGCATGCGAGAGGCCGTCGGGCTGGTGGACATGTCTTCGCTGCCGCGGCTGACCGTTGCCGGCGAGGGGGCGACGTCGTTCCTCGAGTCGGTGCTCTCCCGTCCGGTGGGGAGGAAGGCCGGCACCGTGGTCTATGCGCTGCTGCTCAGCGAAGCCGGAGGGGTGCTCTCTGACATCACCGTCGCACGGCTGGGCGAGGAGCGTTACCACCTCGGCGTCAACGGAAGCCAGGACGCAGCCTGGCTGGGCGAGCAGTCCCGCCGCCTCGGATTCCACGGCCTCCGGATCAGCGCCGCCGACCGCGGCTCCTGCGGCCTGGGACTGTGGGGTCCGCAGGCCCGCACTGTCCTGGAGCAGCTCACCGAGGAGAATCTCGCCCACGAGAGCTTCCGGTTCTACCGGGGCCGGGAGATGAGCGTGGCCGGCGTGCCGGTGCTCGCCCTGCGGCTGAGCTACGTGGGCGAGCTCGGCTGGGAGCTCTACGCACCGGCCGAGTTCGGCCGCTTCCTCTGGGACGAGATCATGAGCGCCGGTGCTGAGCACGGCATCATTCCCGTGGGGCGGCGAGCCTTCGAATCCATGCGCCTGGAGAAGGGCTTCCGACTCTGGGGCCGCGACATGCACCGGGAGCACACCCCCTCCGAGGCCGGCGTCGACTTCGCGGTCCGCGGCGCGGCCGCAGAGCGGTTCGCCGACGCCGCCCCGCCGCAGAGGAAGCTGGCCTGCCTCACCCTCGACGACCCCGCCCAGGTGCTCATGGGCGGCGAGCCCGTATGGGCCGCAGGGCAGGGCAGCGAGGTGCTCGGCTACGTCACCAGTGCTGACCACGGCTACACGGTGGGGGAGTCCATCGCCTACGCCTGGCTGCCCGCCGCGCTCGCCGGGCCCGGCACAGGCGTGGAGGTCGGCTGCTTCGGCGCGAGGTGCCCGGCGCACGTCGTCGTCGAACCCCGCTTCGACCCCGCCGGAGAGAGGATGCGCAGCTGACATGGAGAGCTTCGACGTCATCGTCGTCGGGCTGGGGTCCATGGGGGCCGCTGCGGCCAAGGAGCTCGCAGGCCGCGGGGCCAAAGTTCTCGGCCTGGAGACCTACCGGCCCGGGCACGACCAGGGCTCCGCCCACGGCGGCACCCGCATCATCCGGCAGTCCTACTTCGAGGACCCTGCCTACGTTCCGCTGCTGTTCTCGGCCTACGAAGGGTTCAGGAGGCTGGAGGATGAGTCCGGGCGCGGCCTGATGAACCTCTGCGGCGGGATCTACATCGGGCACCCCGAGTCCCAGACGTTCGCCGGGTCCCTCGCCGCCGCGCAGCTGCACGGACTCGACCATGAGGTCCTCAGCGCCGACCGGATCCGCGCACGGTTCCCCACCATGGACCCCCACGAGGACGCATTGGGGCTCTTCGAGCAGCAGGCCGGCTACGTCCGTCCTGAGGAGACCGTGATCGCCAACGCGGAGGTCGCCCAGGGCCACGGTGCGGACCTGCGGTTCGGGCAGCGGGTGCTCGGCTGGAAGCCGGCCGCAGGCGGGGGAGCGGAGGTCACCACCGCAGCCGGGACCTACGGCGCCGACAGGCTGGTCATAGCGCCCGGCGCTTGGGCCCCGGAGCTGCTGAGCGACCTCAGCCTTCCGCTGAGCATCGAACGCATGGTCTTCCACTGGTTCGCCCCGGACTTCGACGCCGTGCGCTACGAGTCCTGGAGCGAGGAGAGCCACCCGGTCTACGTCGAGCAGACCTATGACAACCACCAGATCTATGGGTTTCCCATGACCGACGGCCCCGACGGCGGATTCAAGCTCGGGTTCTTCCGGCTCGGCACCCCCACCAGCGCCGACAGCGTCGACCGTCACGTCACCGATGAGGAGAACCATCGCATGCAGGCTCGGGCCCAGGAGCTCTTCCCGCACCTGTCCGGGGAGAGCGTCATGGCCAAGACCTGCCTCTACTCGGTCACCCCGGACAAGCACTTCGTCATCGGCCAGCACCCGGAGCACGAGCAGGTCTCCCTCGCCTGCGGATTCAGCGGACATGGCTTCAAGTTCGTGCCCGTGGTGGGGGAGATCCTTGCCGACCTCGCCCTGGCCGGAACCACCGAGCACCCCATCAGCCTCTTCGACCCCTCTCGGGAGGCGCTCGCCGAGCCGGCATCCCTCCGCTGACTACAGGCGGGCCAGCTCCGCCTCCAGGTCATCGAGGCCCAGAGCTCCCAGGGACAGGGCCTTCATATGCCAGTCCTTGAGGTCGAAGCTCTCCCCACGGGCGTGCTGAGCGGCAGCCCGACCGGACAGCCAGGCGCGTTCGCCGAGCTTGTAGCTGATCGCCTGAGCCGGCCAGCCCAGGTAGCGGATGATCTCTGAGTCGATGAACTCCTGGGGGCTGCCCGAGTTCATCGCCAAGAGCTCCCCGGCCCGCTCCGGAGTCCAGGTCTCGCCAGGGGACACGGGGGAGTCCTCGGGGATGGTCAGCTCCAGGTGCATGCCCAGGTCGATGACCACCCGCACGGCCCGCAGCATCTGGGCGTCCAAGTAGCCCATCCGCTCCTCTGCGTCGAGCCGGCCGAGCTCATCCATGAGTCGCTCGGCGTAGAGCGCCCATCCCTCCATGGTCCCGGAGGATGCGCCCACGGTGGTCTGGAACACCGAGAGCTGCTCCTTCACGTACACCCACTGGGCCAGCTGCAGATGGTGCCCGGGCACGCCCTCGTGGTACCAGGTGGAGACCAGATCATAGATCGGAAAGTCGGTGCGCCCCAGGGTGGGCAGCCAGGTGCGGCCCGGTCGGGAGAAGTCAAGGGAGGGGGTGGTGTAGTACGGGGCGGCCGCGGAGCCGGCCGGGGCGATCATCGCTTCCACTCTCCTGATCGGCTCAGCGATGTCGAAGTGGGTGCCCTCCAGCTCCGCGATGGCGCGGTCCATCATTTCCTGGAGCCAGACGCGCACCTCCTCCACACCTTCCACGCGGCGGCCGTGGTCCTCCAGCCAGCGCATCGCCTCCACCGGGGTGGAGCCCGGCTTGATCTGCTCAGCGAGCTCCTCCATCTCGGCACGGATGCGGCGGTACTCGCCCCAGCCCCAGGCGTAGACCTCCTCCGGGTCAATGCTGGAGCCCACCCAGCGGCGCGCGTTCAGCAGGTACCGCTCCCTGCCCACCGCGTCGGGGGTGCCCTCCGAGGCGGGCAGGCAGGTCTCGGAGAGATACGCGCGCAGATCCGCGACGGCGGCGGCCGCAGCGTCCGCCGCGGCGGTCAGCTCCTCCTGCACAGAGCCGGGCGCTTCGGCGACGAACTCGTGGAACCAGGTCGGTGCGCCCTCGTGCTCGTCAAGCCAGGCATTGAGCTGCTCAATGACGGTGCGCACCTGCAGAGGCGCCGCGAACAGGCCCTGCCGCCGGCCCTCCTCCAGCGAGCGGACCAGCGAGGAGTAGGACGCCGTCAGACCGCTCAGCCGCTGACCGATCACTCTCCAGTCAGCCTCAGTCTCCGACGGAACCAGCAGGAGGACCCCTCGGGCCTCGTCCACCGGGGAGGCAATGTTCCGAAGAGGCCGCAGGTGCTCACCCGCCAGGTGAGCCTCAAGCTCCACGCCCAGCCGATCCCGCAGCAGCACCGCACACCGCTGCTCCGCGACGTCGAAGCTGCCCGCCTCGGCCTCAAGCTCGTTCAGGCGGGCGAGCGTCTGCCGGCACAGCTCCGCCTGGCGCTCCGCCGCCTCCGGGGAGAAGTCCGGCATGCGCGGATCGCTGAGATGGAGCCCCAGCTCCGCGGCCGTTGCAGGATCCAGGCCGGCCAACGCGTGGACGAAGGAATCGGCCAGCTGACGCGGGGTCTCCCCGCTGAGCGAAAAAGTCATGGGGGACATCCTCTCCCACGGCGCGTAAACCAGGGATCACACTGCTGTCACGTTTGCTGAGTAGAGTCTCACCCTGTGAGCGGCGCAGAGAACCAGAACCCACCCAGCGGCGAGCGAGAGCGGAGCCCCCGGCCGCTCGCCAGCGACCCGAAGCTCCAGCACACTCTCCCCGAGGACATCCTCGGGGTGCTCGTGGGCACCTACATAGCGGGCCTCGGGCTCTACATCCTTGAGCACACCGGAGCTGTGACAGGCGGCACCGCCGGCCTGGCCCTGCTGCTCACCTACGCCACCCCGCTGAGCGTCGGCCCCCTGTTCGTCCTGGTGAACCTGCCGTTCTACCTGCTGGCCTGGTGGAGGAAAGGCTGGAAGTTCACGGTGAAGACCATCGTCTCGGTGGCCGCGCTCGCCGTTTTCACGGAGATCAGCGCCCGGCTGATGCCGTTGGGGGACATCGACCCGGTCTACGGGACGGTGGGCGGCAACTTCCTGCTGGGAGTGGCGCTGATCGTGATCTTCAGGCACGGCTCCTCCTTGGGCGGCTTCAACATTGTGGCGCTGATCGCCCAGGAGCAGTTCGGGCTGCGCGCCGGGTACGTGCAGATGTGCTTGGACGTGACCGTGGTGCTGCTGGCGTTCATGGTGATCGCCCCGCCGTTCGTGGCCCTGTCAGTGCTCGGCGCCGTCACCCTCAACATTGTCCTGGCGTTCAACCACAGGCCCGGCCGCTACCGGGGGTGAGCCGGGAAGAGGACACAGCTCAGCAGGGACCGGCGCGTTCCTTGATGCTGAGAGCCATGGCGGCAGCTTTTGGTCGGAGGTTCCCAGTCACGGCCATTGCATCTCATCTAAGGTTGCGTTCCGTCCTGCTGACAGGTGCCTCGCGCACAATTCGAGGGGACTGGGGGCGCAGTGGAAGCACTGAATCTCCTCCGATGTGGCGAGAAAGGCGTTCAGGACAGCCTGAGCGCTCTCGGGAATCAGCCGCCTCAGGAACGCACCGGTCATACGCACGGCGTCGGGTGCACCAGGAATCTCCAAGCGGCTGCAGTCGTTGGGGCGGATATGCGCGCAATGACCTATTCGCAGTACGGAGAGCCTGACACCCTCGAGCTGACTGACCAGCCCACTCCCAAAGTGGCGCCCGGTGCGGTGCTGATCCGGGTGGAGCGGGCTTCGGTCAACCCCGTGGACTGGAAGCTGATGGCCGGCTACCTCGACGGGCTCATCGATGTCGTCTTCCCCGTCGTCCCCGGATGGGACGCAGCCGGTGTGGTCGAGGAGGTCGGCCCGGACGTTCCCGAGCTCTCGCCCGGTGACCGTGTGGCCGCCTACGCCCGGAAGGACTTCGTCCACGGCGGCACCTACGCGGAGTACGTCTCTCTGCGCGCCTCAGACGTGGCGCGCATCCCCGACGGCGTGGACTTCGACGCCGCTGCTGGAGTGCCGCTGGCCGGTCTGACCGCCCTGCGCTCCCTCGAGGCGCTGAACCTCACCTCCGAGGACACCCTGCTGATCCACGCGGCCTCCGGCGGCGTCGGCCACTTCGGCGCCCAGCTGGCCGCCGAGACCGGGGCCACCGTGATCGGCACCGCATCCGAGAAGAACCATCAGAAGCTGCGCGACCTCGGCATCACGCCGGTCGCCTACGGCGAAGGCCTCGAAGAGCGGGTCCGTGAGATCGCGCCTCACGGTGTGACCGCGGTAGCAGACTTCGCCGGCGGAGTGATGGAGCAGACCCTCGCCCTGCTGGTGGACGGCAGCCGACAGGTCTCCGTCGCTGACTTCGACGTGCTCGAGCACGGCGGCCGGATCATCTGGGTGCGTCCCGACGCGGCCCGGCTGGAGTCTCTGCTGCAGCGCGTCGCCGAGGGCCGCCTGAAGGTGGACATCGACACCGTATACCCGCTCGAGCAGGCTGCCGAGGCCATGAAGCACAACGCCGACGGCTCCAACGGAAAGATCATCATCGACGCAACCCGCTAGTCTTCGAAACTATTTTCGACCGGCGTATTGTGCACCGCTAGAAGGCATGTTCTAATAGTGATGCGCGATGGGAAGCGCGGCCCCCGCGAGAGCTCCTCACTGCTCTCACGGGGGCCTCCCCATTTCTGGGAGGGCTTCCTCGCCGGATGAGGCAGAATCAGCGCCTATGCAATCGGTCCTCGACTTCCTCGCCGAACGGTGGAGCAGCCAAGCGGAAGCTGATCCCGCCATGGTGCTTGCGATCACCGGCGTGGTCGCACTCCTCACTCTGATCCCTCGCACCTGGCGGCTCCTGCGGCAGGCCGCCACGATCATCCATGAGATGGGACACGTCTTCGCCGCCTTGGTGAGCCGCCGCCGCGTGTCCGGCATCCGCCTGCACTCCGACACCTCAGGCGCCACTCTGACCTGGGGGAAGTCCCAAGGGCCTGGGCTGCTGCTCACCTTCCTCGCCGGCTACCCGGCCCCCGGGCTGTTGGCTGTGATTCTCGCCTGGCTTGCCTTGGCAGGGCACGCAGGGGCTGCGCTCACCGTCTACCAAGCGGTGGTGCTGCTGGCCCTGCTGCTGTCGCGGAACCTGGTGGGCATTGCCTCCTGTCTCACGTCAGTGCTGGTGACCGGGGCGATCTGGTGGCACAACGACGCTGAGCTGATCGTCTACACCGTCGTTGCTCTTGCCGTGTTCTATGGGATTGCGGGGCTCCGCGGGACCTTGGACCTGTGGGGCAGCCACCTGTCTCGGCGGCAGTCATCCGCAGGCAGCGACGCCGCTCAGGCGGCTCGCGCCTGGGGCGCTCTGCCGCTTCCGGCATGGCTGTGGCTGATCTTCTTCCTGCTCATCAGCACGGGCTGCGCGGCCGCGGTGGTCTGGCTGCTGATCCTCTAGCCGGGCTGTGTCCGCCGCGCGCGGAGCACGACGTCGTAGAGAGCGCGCCCGGAGGCGGTGCGGCTCGTCTCGTAGGCCGATTCGACGTTCCACCCCGGCGTCCTGAAGAGTGCGGCGACCTCTGCCAGTGCCGCCGAGGCGCCGTGCAGGTGGCCGTGGTCCTCATGGGTGTGCCCCACAATCAGCAGGGTTCCCCCTGGGGTGACCCAGTCTGCGATCCGCAGGTACAGCTCGGTCTGCGGAACAGTGCTGTGCGCATAGGAGGTCGCCACCAGGTCAAAGGACTCCTGGGGCCGCCAGGCGGTCAGATCCGCCTCGACCCACTCAAGCCGGTCGGCGGACTCCGGGTCCATCTGGTCCGCGGCTGCCTGAGCTGCGCGGCCCAGCGCCTCGGCAGAGATGTCGGCACCGGTGACATGCCAGCCGGCCTGCGCCAGGGCGATGGCCTCGGCCCCCTGGCCGCAGCCTGCGTCCAGGGCCCTCCCCGGGACCAGGTGCGCGGTCTCAGCCAGCAGATAAGGGTGCGGGGCGCGCCGCGGCGAGCGTCCGGCCTCCTCGTGTCCCCACTTGTGCTTCCAGAACTCTCGGTCGAATCCCTCGCTCATATGGTCTGCTCCTCAGCCTCGGCCAGATCGAAGTCTTCGACCACCAGGGCCATATTCTCCGCGGAGCCGCCGCCGATGATGGCCGCATCCCAGAGCTCTCCGGCTGCGGTAGTGGTCGGCATGGTGAAATCAGAAGAAGTCATGGCTCCAGCATGAGGCGAATCGTGTCAGCGTGAAAGACCATTTGCAGGATCAGCAAAACATGACGACACTGTCCACATGAAGGAGCTGGAGCAGGTCGGGGTGCGCCTGAGGGCCGCGCGCACCGCCAAAGGCTGGACCCTGGAGCGGCTGGCCCGTGCGGCCGGGCTCTCCGCCAGCACTCTGTCCCGCCTGGAGTCGGGCAAGCGGCAGGCCAGCCTCGAGCTGCTGCTGCCGCTGACCCGCCAGCTCGGCATCGCCGTGGACGACCTCATCGCACCAGTGCACCAGGACCCGCGTGTGACCCGGGAAGGGTGGGAGGCTGAGGGCAGGAAGGTCTGCCCGCTCTCCCAGGAGAGCTCACCGGTCCACACCTACAAGATCCGCTTGCGCCCTGCCCCGGCCGTCTCAGCTGACGAGCTGAAGATGCATGACGGCTACGAGTGGCTCTACGTGCTCAGCGGAAGGATGCGTATCCAGCTGGGGGAGCGGGACATCATCCTCCACAAGGGCGAGGCGGCCGAGTTCGACACACTCACCCCGCACGCGCTCACCGCCGTCGGGCCCGAGGACGCGGAGATCATCAGCATCTTCAACGAGGCCGGAGCCAAGTTCCATACCCAATCGGCCCAGCAGAACCGCTAGAGTTGAGACATGGCTCACGTTCTGACTGTCAACGGCAAAACCCCGCAGATCGGCGAAAGGGTCTTCCTGGCCCCCACCGCCGCGATCACCGGCGACGTGATCATGGAGAAGGACTCCTCGGCCTTCTACGGGGTCTCCGCCCGCGGGGACATCGACCAGATCATCGTCGGCGAAGGCACCAACCTGCAGGACAACGTGGTCCTGCACACTGAGCACGGCGACCCCTGCATCCTCGGCAAGGGCGTCTCGGTGGGCCACTCCGCCGTCGTCCACGGGGCCCGGGTCGGGGACCGCAGCCTCATCGGCATGAGTGCCACCGTCCTCAACGGAGCCGTCATCGGTGAGGAATGCCTCATCGCCGGCGGGGCCGTCGTGCTCGAAGGCACCGAGGTCCCGCCGCGCTCCCTGGTCGCCGGGGTGCCGGCCAAAGTCCGCCGGGAGCTCACCGAGGAGGAGATCGCCCACATCCGCGAGAACGGGGAGCGCTACCTCGGCTACAAGGACCTCCACATCGACGCGATCCAGTGAGCCTGATGCGGACGCCACGGTGTCCGCGCGGGCACGTAGACTATCGGCGATTGTTCCAGACCCCCCGACCCCGGGAGCCGAATGTCTACGCCAGAGTCGCTCGACGACGCTGTTCCTCACCCGCTCGACGACGCCGCCGTCGAGCGGGCCGTCACCAACGCCCTGGCGGCATTCGACGCCGCCTCTGACCTCGAGCAGCTCAAGTCTGCGCGCCTGGCGCACACCGGCGAGAAATCTCCGGTCGCGCTGGCCAACCGGCAGATCAAAGACCTCGACAATGCGCAGAAGAAGGACGCCGGCAAGCTCCTCGGCGCAGCCAAGGGCCGCATCCAGAAGGCGCTCGCCGGCCGCACCGAGGTCCTTGAGGCCGAGCATGCCGCCCGCGTTCTGGTGGAGGAGACCGTGGACGTCACCGCGGCGCCGCGCCGTCGTCCCCTGGGTGCCCGGCACCCGCTGAGCGTGCTCCAGGAGGACGTGGCCGACGTCTTCACCGCCATGGGCTGGGAGATCGCCGAGGGGCCCGAGGTGGAGTCCGAATGGTTCAACTTCGACGCTCTGAACTTCGCCCCGGACCATCCTGCCCGGGAGATGCAGGACACCTTCTACGTGGAGCCCCAGGAGACGCACCTGGTGCTGCGGACCCACACCTCCCCGGTGCAGGTCCGTTCGCTGCTGAGCCGGGAGCTGCCCGTCTACGTGCTCTGCCCCGGGCGCACCTTCCGCACCGATGAGCTCGACGCCACCCACACCCCGGTCTTCCACCAGTTCGAGGGCCTCGCCGTGGACAGGGGACTCACCATGGCGGACCTGAAGGGGACCCTGGAGCACTTTGCCCGCCAGATGTTCGGGCCTGAGGCCGCCATCCGGCTGCGCCCCTCCTTCTTCCCGTTCACCGAGCCCTCCGCTGAGCTGGACGTCTGGGACATCAACGCCAAGGGCGGCCCACGCTGGGTCGAATGGGGCGGCTGCGGCATGGTCAACCCCAACGTGCTGGCCGCGGCAGGGATCAAGGATCCCGAGTACACAGGCTTCGCCTTCGGCATGGGTGTGGAGCGCACCCTGATGTTCCGCAACGGCGTCACTGATATGCGAGACATGATCGAGGGCGACATCCGCTTCAGCGCCCAGTTCGGAATGGAGGTCTGAGCATGCGCATCCCGCTCTCATGGATCCGTGAGTACACGCAGTTCCCGGCCTCCGGCACGGCAGAGGACCTCATGGCCGAGCTGGTGAAGGTCGGGCTTGAGGAGGAGGACGTCCACGCCCCCGAGCTGACTGGCCCCATCGTGGTCGGGCAGGTGCTGGAGAAGACGCCCGAGCCGCAGAAGAACGGCAAGACCATCAACTGGTGCCGGGTCCGGGTGGTCCCCGAGGGTGAGCAGCAGACCCTCACCGGTGAGGGCATCGATCCCTCCGGGGTGCAGGGCATCGTCTGCGGCGCCCACAACTTCGAGGTCGGCGACAAAGTCGTGGTGACGCTGCCCGGCGCCGTGCTGCCCGGCGGCTTCCGGATCAGTGCCCGCACCACCTACGGCCACCTCTCCGCCGGCATGATCGCCTCCGTCAAGGAGCTCGGCATCGGGGAGGACCACGCCGGCATCCTCGTGCTCTCCGCGCTCGGGCTGGACCCCGAGCCCGGCACGGACGCCATGGAGCTGCTGGAGCTGTATGACTCGGCCGCTGAGATCAACGTGACCCCGGACCGCGGCTATGCCTTCAGCATCCGCGGCGCAGCGCGCGAGTACGCTCACGCCACCGGCACTCCCTTCACTGACCCGGCTGAGCAGGTCCAGGTGAAGGAGCCTGCGGCTCCCGGGCACGAGGTGGTCCTCAATGATCTCGCGCCCATCTACGGCACCCCCGGATGCAGCGTCTTCAACGCCCGGACAGTCACTGAGATCGACGCGACCGTGCCCACACCCAGCTGGATGGTCTCCCGTCTGCGTCTGGCCGGCATGCGACCCATCAACGTGGTGGTGGACATCTCCAACTACGTGATGCTCGAGCTCGGCCAGCCCAACCACTGCTATGACGCCGCCACGCTCGAAGGGCCCATCACCGTTCGCCGGGCGTTCCCCGACGAGAAGCTCATCACCCTGGACGAGAAGGAGCGTGAGCTCCACACCGAGGACCTCCTCATCGCCGATGACGCCGGACCCATCGGCATCGCCGGGGTGATGGGCGGTGTCCGCACGGAGGTCAGCGATGACACCGCGGAGGTGATCATCGAGGCCGCCCACTTCGACCCCATCACGGTCAGCCGGTCCAAGCGTCGCCACAAGCTGCCCTCCGAGGCGTCCAAGCGCTTCGAGCGGGGCACTGACCCTCAGCTTCCAGCCATCGCCGCCCAGCGCGTCGCTGATCTGCTCGTGGCACTGGCCGGAGGAACCGACACCGGTGAGGCCACTCAGGTCGGCGAGCCCCAGCTCCCGGGCGCCATCCATCTGGATGCGGCACTGCCCGCCCAGCTGACCGGCGTGGACTACAGCCGCGAGCAGGTCATCGACCTGCTCCAGCAGATCGGAGCCCAGGTCGAGGAGGTCGGCGAGAAGCAGCTGCTGGTCACCCCGCCCACCTGGCGGCCGGACATCACCATCCCGGAAGCCCTGGTGGAGGAGATCGCCCGGCTCGCCGGCTATGACCAGATCCCTTCCCGGCTGCCCGCAGCGCCGGCCGGGCGCGGCCTCACCGCCGCCCAGCGCCGTCGTCGCCGGGTCAGCTCCGCGCTGGCGTCCGCCGGGTACACCGAGGTGCTCAGCTACCCGTTCTACTCCGAGGAGGCCAACACTCTCTTCGGGAAGGCAGACGGCTCTGAGCGGACGCTGCCGATGGTTCGCCTGGCGAATCCGATCGCCAGCCAGTACCCGACGCTGCGCCGCACCGTGCTCCCGGGTCTGCTGGAGGCGCTGCGCCGCAACGTCTCCCGGGGCCTGCGTGATCTTGCGCTGTATGAGACCGGCGGCGTCTTCCTGCCCAGGGAGCAGTTCGGAAGCACGGAGATCCCGGGTTTGGGCACCTACCCGGGCGATGAGGTGATTGCCCAGCTCAACGCCGGCATCCCTGATCAGCCGCAGCATCTGGCCGTCGCGCTGTCCGGCCGTGAGCCCGCTGACGCCCCTGGTGAGCAGGGGCGCGCCCGTGACTGGGCGGACGCCGTGGAGGCTGCCCGGAAGGCGGCTGACCTTCTGCACGTGGAGCTCATCGTGGTTCAGGGTCAGCACCAGGCGTTCCACCCGGGCCGCACCGCCGAGCTGAAGCTGGGGGAGGCGACGGTCGGCTATGCCGGTGAGCTGCACCCCAGAGTGGTCGAGGCCTGGGACCTGCCCGAGCGCACCAGCGTGATGGAGCTGAACCTCAGCGCACTCCTCGACGCGGCACCGGAGAAGGTCCTCGCTGAGCCGCTCTCCACCTACCCGGCCACCACCCAGGACGTGGCGCTCATCGTTGATGCCGGTCTGCCCGCCGCGGATCTGCAGGCCGCACTGAACGAGGGCGCCGGCGAGCTGCTGGAGCACATCGAGCTGTTCGACGTGTACTCCGGAACCGGCATTGAGGACGGTAAGAAGTCCATGGCCTACGCCATGCGCTTCCGTGCTGGGGACCGCACCCTCACCGCCGAGGAAGCCTCCGAGGCTCGCTCAGCCGCCGTCGCCCTCGCCCAGCGGCGCCACGGAGCCGTGCAGCGCTGACCTGCTGCGCTGAAGAGCGGCCATGGCTGTGGCTGCAGTCGCTCAGGGCTTCAGCAGCAGCTTGCCGGTGGTGCGGCGGCTCTCGAGGTCCTCATGGGCCTGGCCGGCTTCTGCCAGCGGGTAGGTCTCCCCGATGCTCAGGGACAGGGTTCCTTCGCTGAGGTGGTGGAACAGTTCGGTGTAGCGCCAGGTGCGCTCCTCCGCGTTCTGCAGGTACCAGTGGATTGCTGGCCGGGTGACGTAGAGCCCGCCTCGCCTGTTGAGGTCCTGCAGATCGTAGGGAGGCACCTGCCCGGATGCCCCGCCGAAGAGCACGAGCACTCCGCGCACCGCCAAGGATTCCAGTGAGCCCTCGAAGGTGTCCTTGCCCACTCCGTCGTAGACCGCAGAGACGCCCTCGCTGTTGGTGATCTGGCGGACCTTCGCCGGGAAGTCCTCGTAGGGGATGACATGGTCAGCGCCGGCGTCCTCAGCGATCTTGGCCTTCTCCGGGGTGGAGGTGGTGGTGATGACCCGAGCGCCTCGGGCCTTGAGCAGCTGGGTGAGGATCTGCCCGACCCCGCCGGCCCCGGCATGGGTGAGGACAGTCTCACCGGGGGACACGCGGTAGGTGGAGCTGATCAGGTAATGGGCGGTGATGCCCTGCAGCGGCAATGCTGCCGCCTGCTCATCGGAGATCTCATCCGGGACCGCCACGGCCTTCTCGGCGTCGACCAGGAAGTGGGAGGCGTAGGTGCCGGTGGCGGCCTCGCAGGTGGTGACCCGCTGGCCGATGTGAAAGGTCTCCACGTCATCGCCGGCAGCCAGGATCTCTCCTGCGCCTTCAGCGCCAGGGGTAAAGGGGTATTCGACGGGGTAGACGCCGCTGCGCTGGTAGGTCTCGATGAAGTTGACCCCGGCGGAGGCGGTCCGGACCAGCAGCTGGCCCGGACCCGGCTCCGGTGCGGTGACATCGGCGACCTCGAAGACTTCGGGGCCTCCGGCCTCACGGGCCCGGACCACAGTGGCGTAGTCGGGGAGGTCCTCGGGATAGACGGTCGGCTCGCTCATGGGTTCAGGGTACCGAACACGTGTATCAGGTCGAAGAGAGGAGATCTGGACCTGTAATGCATAAATATTGAGGATGCTGCATATTTGTGCAACGATGGATCGCATGCTCAAAGCTGCTGTCTCCGGAGCCTCCGGCTACGCCGGCGGTGAGGTTCTGCGCCTGCTCGCCGGCCACCCCGAGGTCGAGGTCACCACCGTCACCGCCCACTCCAATGCGGGGGAGCGGCTCGGCGCCCTCCAGCCGCACCTGCTGACCCTGGCTGACAAGATCCTCACCGAGACCACTGCCGAGAACCTGGCTGGGCACGATGTCGTGTTCCTGGCACTGCCGCACGGCGCCTCCGGTGAGATCGCCGCGCAGCTGGGAGAGGACACTGTGGTGATCGACGCCGCCGCCGACCACCGGCTCGAGTCCCCTGAGGCCTGGCAGAAGTTCTACGGCTCCGAGCACCAGGGCACCTGGCCCTATGGGCTGCCCGAGCTTCCCGGCCAGCGCCCCAAGCTGCTGGGCGCCCGGCGGATCGCCGTCCCCGGCTGCTACCCGACCACCGCGCTGCTCGGCATGGCCCCCGCATTCGCCGAGAACCTGGTGGAGCCGCGCGACGTCGTCGTCGTCGCCGCCACAGGTGCCTCCGGGGCCGGCAAATCGATGAAGCCGCACCTGCTGGGCTCCGAGGTGATGGGTGGGATGAGCCCCTACGGCGTGGGAGGGGGCCACCGCCACACCCCCGAGCTGGAGCAGGGCCTCAGCTGGGTGGCCGGCGAGGAGGTCCAGGTCTCCTTCACCCCCACCCTGGCGCCGATGTCCCGCGGCATCCTGGCGACCTCCACCGCTAAGGTCCGGCCCGGAGCCACGGAGCAGTCACTCCGCGAGGCCTACCGCTCCCACTACGACGAGGAGCCCTTCGTCCACCTGCTGCCCGAGGGGCAGTGGCCGGCCACCAAACAGGTGGTGGGCTCCAACCACGTCACGATCCAGGTCGCCCTGGATGAGCATGCCGGCCGGGCGATCATCTGCTCCGCCTCGGACAACCTCGCCAAAGGCACCGCCGGCGGTGCCGTCCAATCCATGAACCTCGCCCTGGGCCTCGAGGAGACCCTCGGCCTGAACCTGCTGGGAGTCGCCCCGTGAGCACAGAGAACGCCGCCGGAATCACCGCACCCGCCGGATTCCTCGCCGCAGGAGCGGTCGCGGGGCTGAAGTCTGAGGGCCGCGACGTCGCACTGGTGGTCAATACCGGCCCGGACAAGCACGCAGCCGCCGTCTTCACCACCAACCGGGTGGCCGCAGCGCCGGTGCTGTGGTCACGCCAGGTCATCGCAGACGGCCGCGCAGACGCCGTGATTCTCAACTCCGGCGGGGCGAATGCCTGCACCGGGGCGCCCGGCTTCGCGGACACCCACACCACCGCGGAGACGGTGGCGGAGAAGCTGACGGCGGGCGGCCATGATGTCTCCGCCGGGGATGTGCTGGTCTGCTCCACCGGGCTGATCGGCGTCCGTTTGAACATGCCCGCCCTGCTGGGCGGCGTGGACCGGACGGCCAGCGCTCTGTCGGGGGACGTCGAGGCCGGGGCTGCGGCGGCCGACGCCATCCGCACCACCGACACTGTCTCCAAGACCGAGGTCCGCGCCGGGAACGGGTTCACCATCGGCGGGATGGCCAAGGGAGCGGGGATGCTCGCCCCCGGGATGGCCACCATGCTCTCGGTGATCACCACCGACGCCGTGATCAGTCAGGAGCATCTTGATGCCGCCCTGCGGGAGGCGGTGCGGGTCAGCTTCAACCGGGCCGATTCCGACGGCTGCATGTCCACCAACGACACAGTGATTGCGATGGCCTCCGGCGCACACCCTGAGGCCGACCCCTCCGGTGCGGACCTCAGCGAGTTCCAGGCGGCGCTCACCGAGGTCTGCCAGTCCCTGGCCGCCCAGCTCATCGCTGACGCCGAGGGTGCCCACCATGAGATCGCCATCCGCACCGCCAACGCCGTCGATGAGGAGCAGGCCGAGACCGCCGGCCGCGCCGTTGCCCGCTCCAACCTGTTCAAGACCGCCATCTTCGGCCAGGACCCCAACTGGGGGCGGGTGCTCTCCGCGGTCGGCACTACTGACGTTGAGTTCGACCCGAGCGCCATCGACGTCGCCGTCAACGGAATCTGGGTCTGCCGGGCCGGAGGCATCGGGGAGGACCGCGCGCTCGTGGACCTGACCGGCCGGAAGGTGGACGTCACCATCGACCTGAAGGCCGGCGCGGCCGAGGCCACCATCCTCACCAACGACCTCACGCACGACTACGTGCATGAGAACAGTGCCTATTCCTCCTGAAGACGCTTACTCGACCTGATTGAGCCACCATGCCTGAGAATCCCGCAGAATCCCTGACTGTGCTGCCCCGCGACGCCGGCAGCCTCGCCTCCGCCGGGGACAAGGCCGCCGTCCTCGTCGAGGCGCTGCCCTGGATCCAGAAGTTCGCCGGGCAGACCATCGTCATCAAGTACGGCGGCAACGCGATGGTCGACGACGACCTCCGCCGGGCCTTCGCCCAGGATGTCGTCTTCCTCAAGCATGTGGGGGTCAACCCCGTGGTGGTCCATGGCGGAGGCCCTCAGATCAGCACGATGCTCGACCTCGTGGGCATCGAATCCGAGTTCCGCGCCGGCTACCGGGTCACCACCCCGGAGGCGATGGACGTGGTGCGGATGGTGCTCACTGGCCAGGTGGGCCGGGAGCTGATCGGCCTGATCAACTCCCACGGCCCGTACGCGGTGGGGCTCTCCGGAGAGGATGCCGCCCTGCTGCGGGCTGAGCGGAAGAAGGCAGAAGTCGACGGTGAGCCTGTGGATCTCGGCCTGGTCGGGGAGGTCACCGGGGTCAACCCTGCCGCCATCCAGGACCTCATTGCGGCCGGGCGCATCCCGGTCATCTCCACCATTGCCCCGGAATTCTCCGGGGGTGAGCCCACGGGGGAGGTGCTCAACGTCAACGCCGACACCGCGGCCGGGGCGGTCGCCGCCGCGCTGGAGGCCGCCAAGCTGGTGATGCTCACCGATGTGGAGGGCCTCTACGCCGACTGGCCGGACAAGTCTTCGCTGATCTCATCCCTGACCGCCTCGGACCTGCGGGCCCTGCTGCCGAGCCTGCAGTCGGGAATGATCCCCAAGATGAGCGCCGCGCTGGCTGCCGTCGACGCCGGTGTGCCGCGGGCACACATTGTGGACGGCCGTCGTTCCCATTCGATGCTGCTGGAGATCGTCACCTCAGAGGGTGTCGGCACCCAGGTCGTTCCGGATGCAGAGGTGCAGAGATGAGCGCAGAGGACCTGATCCCCCAGCTGACCTCCCAGACGGTGGCCGGAGCGTCACGCGGCGACCAGCTGCTGGAGCGCTACCAGGCGTCCCTCACAGGCGTCTTCGGGACTCCGCAGGCGGTGCTCGTGCGCGGTTCCGGGGCTCGCGTCTGGGATGCTGACGGCAACGAGTACCTGGATCTGCTCGGCGGCATCGCGGTCAACGCGCTGGGCCATGCCCACCCGCTGATCAGCAGTGTGCTCGCCTCCCAGCAGTCCACGCTGGGGCATATCTCCAACCTGTTCACCTCGCCCACCCAGATCGCCTGCGCGGAGATGCTGCTGCGGCTGGCTCAGGCTCCTGCACGCTCCAGCGTGTTCTTCGCGAACTCCGGCTCGGAGGCTAACGAAGCTGCGCTGAAGGCTGTGCTGAAGCACCGGCAGGAGGCCAGCAAGTCCAGGATTCTTGCGTTGGAGGGAGCATTCCACGGCCGTACGGTCGGCGCACTCTCCCTGACTCATAAGCCGGCTTACCGGGAGCCCTTCGGTGAGCTGATCGAGGGAGTCGAGTTCCTGCCCTTCAATGATCTCGCCGCCCTGGAGCACAGGTTCGACGACGACGTCGCGGGCATCGTCCTCGAGCCCATCCAGGGGGAGGCCGGGGTGCAGCCCCTTGACGCTGACTACCTTCTGCGGGCTCGCGAGCTGGCCGACCAGCACGATGCGCTCATGGTCCTGGACGAGGTCCAGACCGGCATCGGCCGGACCGGCACCTGGTTCCGGCACCAAGCAGTGCCTGGTCTGACTCCTGATCTGATGACCCTTGCTAAGGGCCTCGGCTCCGGCTTCCCGGTCGGAGCGCTGATCAGCTTCGGCGAGAAGGCCAGCACTCTGATGGGAGCGGGCCAGCACGGCACCACTTTCGGCGGTAATCCTGCAGCCACTGCTGCAGCCCTTGCCACCCTGCATGTCATCGAGAGCGAAGGCCTCCTCGAGCATGCGGACGGGCTCGGAGCCCAGATCGCTGAGAAGCTGCGCGCCCTGCCGCAGGTCACCCAGGTGCGCCAGTACGGACTGCACCTCGGTGTGGACCTCGCCCTGCCGTCGTCGGCCTCCGCGAGAGACCTTGTGACCCTCGCCCGGGAGCAGCACGCACTGATCATCAACGCCACCGGGGACGGCACTCTGCGGCTGGCGCCGCCGCTGAACCTGACCCAGGAGGAGGCCGACGAGGCCGTGACCCGGCTCAGCGCCGCCCTCACCAGTCTGACGTCTTCCTCGTCCTGACCAAGGAGCCTGCATGACCACCCGCCACTTTCTGACTGACCTGGACCTCAGCCCTGAGGAGCTCACCCGAGTCCTCAACCTCGCCGATTGGATGAAGGCGAATCCCTACGCGATCAAGCCGCTGGCCGGCCCGCAGACCGCGGCGGTGTTCTTCGACAAGACCTCAACCCGGACCCGCATCAGCTTCGCCTCCGGCATCGCTGCCCTGGGCGGCAGTCCGCTGATCATCAACCCTGGGGAGTCTCAGCTCGGTCACAAGGAGTCGATCGCGGACACAGCGCGGGTGCTGGAGCGGCAGGTCAGTCTGATCGTCTGGCGGACCTACGCGCAGACGGGCCTTGAGGAGATGGCCGAGCACAGCAGAGCCCCGGTCATCAACGCCCTCTCCGATGACTACCACCCCTGCCAGCTGCTCGCGGACCTGCAGGCCGCGCGGGAGAAGCTCGGCAGCCTCGCCGGCAGATCTCTGGCCTATCTGGGCGATGCCGCCAACAATATGGCCAACTCCTACCTGCTGGCCGGGGTCAACGCCGGAATGGACGTACGGATCGCCGGGCCCGGCGGCTACCTGCCCTCCCAGGACATCATCCTGGCCGCTGAGGAGCGGGCCGCCCAGACCGGAGCCAAGGTCACCATCACCACAGACCCGGGCGCTGCTCTGCAGGGCGCCGAGGTCGTCGCCACCGACACCTGGGTGTCCATGGGGCAGGAGGAGGAGAAGGAGCAGCGCATGCGGCTCTTCGGCGACTACCAGGTCAGCGCGGAGGCGATGGGCAAAGCCGCAGAAGGCGCCGTCGTGCTCCACTGCCTGCCCGCCTACCGGGGTGCGGAGATCACCGCGGAGGTGCTCGACGGTGAGCAGTCGATCATCTGGGACGAGGCGGAGAACAGGCTCCACGCCCAGAAGGCGCTGATGGCCTGGCTGCTCGTCGAGTCCAGGCTGGCCGACGGCGAGACGGCGCGCCTGGTGCGTGAGGCGGAGGCTGGGGCGGCATGACGCAGGAGCCTGCCCGATCCCGCAGCGTCCCGGCCACCAAAGCTGCCCGCCACGCGAAGATCCGTGACCTGATCACCCGCGGCACGATCCGCTCGCAGGCCGACCTGGCCGGCCGGCTCGTGGACGAGGGGGTCCGGGTCACCCAGGGCACGCTCTCTCGGGACTTGGTGGAGATCGGTGCCGCTCGTGTCCGCGGCGGCGACGGCGCGCTCGTCTACGCGGTGCCCGCGGAGGGCCCCGCCGGCGAGCTGCAGTCCGACCAGACGGAGGCTGCCACCACCGCTCGTCTGGCCTCCCTGTGCCGGGATCTGCTGGTCTCCGCGGAGGCCAGCGCCAACCTGGTGGTCCTACGCACCCCGCCGGGGGCTGCTCAGTTCCTCGCCAGCGCGGTGGACCACGCCGGTTTGAATGAGGTGCTGGGCACGATCGCCGGCGACGACACCATCATGCTCATCGCTCGCGACCCCCAGGGCGGGGAGGCTCTGGTCGCCCGGTTCAACGAGATGGTGGCCTGAGCTCAGGCGTTCTCGGCCCGGTCCAGGCCCATCTGCCAGAACGCGGCCTCGGCACGAGTGGCGGTGGTGAAGGTCTTCACGATCTCTCCGAAGCGCGCGTCGCTGCCTCCGCGGGCGGCCAGTGCGTCGATGTGCTCAACAGCTGACCGCGCGGTCTCCTGATACCAGTCGGAGGAGTACTCGCTGATCCATTCGGCGTAGGGGTGTTCCGGATCCCCGTCCACGGCAGGCTTCAGGCGCTGGCCGATCTCTGCGTATCCGATGACGCAGGGGGAGAGGGCCACGTGCAGGTCGAGGAGATCGCCCGTGGCGCCGGCGTCGAGGACGAACCGGGTGTAGGCGATGTTTGCTGGGTCCTCCGGTGTGTCCTCGATGTCCTCCGGGGTCAGCCCGTAGAGCTCACCGAGGCGCTTCACATGTTGACTGGTCTCGTGGAGGATATTGCCGATGCCTTCCTGGGCGTAGCGCAGGTCCTCCAAAGATCGAGCCTTGTAGCCGATGAGTGCGTAGGCCCGGGCGAAGTGCACCAGGAAGTGGTAGTCCTGGATCAGGTACTCCCGGAATGCGGCGGGGGGCAGAGTGCCGGCCTCCATCTGCTGGATGAAGGCGTGATCGGTGTAGGAAACCCACTCCTCCGAGGCGGCGGACTTCAGGCGGTCGAACAGGGTGCTCATAGGTTCTCTCCGTTCTCGTAGACAGCGTTGAAGAACTCCAGCTCCAGGTCCACGGAGCGGGAGAAGAAGTCCCGGGCGGTGGCCTCAGCGTCAGGTCCCACCCGGTCAAGCTCGCAGCGGAGGAACTCGACCCAGGCGTCGAACTCAGGGCTGTGGTGCAGGTCGATCCATTCGGCGTGCACAAAGCTCTCTGGGCGGTCGTCGCCGGCGCGGCCGGCCCAGTCGCCGTAGAGCCATTCGGCGACGGTGAGGACGGCGAGGATGGCGGCGTAGTCCTGCGTGCGCGCGGCTTCGCGCATGATCGATTGGAATTCTGCGCAGGGCACGGTCTCCGGGGTCTCACGGCGCTGCTGCTCGGTGACGCCCAGCGCCTCGAAGGAGCGGAGGAAGTAGGTGTTCTCCTCGCTGGAGATCATTCCGGCGAACTGGCTGAACCGCAGCCTGGCCTCCATAGTGTCCGCGGCTGTCATGGCCCCGCCGAGGAGGGTGAGGAACGCGTCGAGGAATCGGTGGTCCTGGATGAGATAGGCGGCCATGTGCGCATCCTTGACGGTGCCGCTGATCAGCTCATCCACGAACCGGTGGCCCACCGCCTGATCCCAGGCGGGCTGAGTCTGCTCTCTGAGCTGGGTGCTGAATCGCTGAGCCATACTCTCTCCTTATGCTCCGGCTGATCCGGTGTCAGCGGAGGGGAGAGGGTGTGCCGGTGCTGCGGCGGCTCGCCAGTCCCTTCGCCGGTATCAGCCGGATCAGGTTCAAAGGGTTGCCGCACCGCCCGGTGTGCGGGCCAGCGGCGTCTCAGTCCCTTCGGCGGGACGCCCCTCGGTCGTGGCCCACGTTACATCAGGAGGCGGCATACTCGTCGAGCAGCGGCTTCATCTTCTCGATGCCGAAGACCTCAATGACCGCGTAGGGGTTCTGCCGGCCCTGGTGGGGGTCTGCGCCGGCATCCAGCAGCAGGCGGGTGATCTCCTCGTTCTGGCGGAAGACCGCGCAGCCGACGGCGGTCTGGCCGCGGTCGTTCTCCCGGTCCGTTTCGGCGCCCCGTTCGAGGAGGCCCCGGACGAGGTCCGCCTGGTCGTGGTAGGCGGCGAGGATGAGCAGTGTGTCGCCGGAGGAGTTGGTGAGGTTGGGCGGGATGCCTTGGTCGACGAGGGCGAGCAGCTCGTCACCCTTCCCCGAGCGTGCGAGGTCGAACATCGATGCCAGGAACTCCAGCTGCTCCTCGGTGAGGTCGACCGGGGGTTCGGGGGTCTGCTGCTCGTCTGCCATGCGGACAAGCTTAGCGAGCCTGTCCAGCAGATGCGGGCCGCCGTTGTCGTGCTTAATGCCCTTCTGCGCGCATAGAGTGGGATTCGCAGCGGCACCGTATCGATAAGTATGCAGTGCTCCGAATATTTATGTATACTGCGGGCAGTCACGCCCTGCAACCCGATGAGGAGACTTCTGTGAGCGAGCGCATCGTACTGGCCTATTCAGGCGGCCTGGACACCTCCGTGGCGATCGGCTGGATCGCCGAGGCCACCGGCGCTGAGGTGATCGCCGTAGCTGTGGACGTCGGGCAGGGCGGCGAGTCCCTGGAGACCGTCCGCCAGCGCGCCCTGGACTGCGGCGCCGTGGAGGCATATGTGGCGGATGCTCGCGACGAGTTCGCTGAGCACTACTGCATGCCCACCCTGAAGGCCAACGGCCTCTACATGGACGCCTACCCGCTGGTCTCCGCGATCTCTCGCCCGGTGATCTCCAAGCACCTGGTGGCCGCCGCCCAGCAGTTCGGCGCCTCCACCGTGGCCCACGGCTGCACCGGCAAGGGCAACGACCAGGTTCGCTTCGAGGTCTCCATCCAGACCCTGGGCCCCGAGCTGAAGTGCATCGCTCCGGTTCGAGACCTGGCGCTGACCCGTGAGAAGGCGATCGAGTACGCCGAGCGCAACGAGCTCCCCATCGAGACCACCAAGAAGAACCCCTTCTCCATCGACCAGAACGTCTGGGGCCGCGCCGTGGAGACCGGCTTCCTGGAGGACATCTGGAACGGCCCCACCAAGGACGTCTACGACTACACCGAGGACCCCGCCTTCCCGCCGGCTCCCGACGTCGTGAACATCACCTTCGATGCCGGAGCGCCGGTCGCCGTCGACGGCGAGACCCTCACCCCGCTGCAGATCATCGAGCAGATGAACCGCCGTGCCGGAGCTCAGGGCATCGGCCGGATCGACATCGTTGAGGACCGTCTGGTGGGCATCAAGTCCCGCGAGATCTACGAGGCGCCCGGCGCCATGGCGCTGATGGCCGCTCACCGCGAGCTGGAGAACATCACCCTGGAGCGCGAGCAGGCCCGCTTCAAGAAGACCGTGGACCAGCGCTGGACCGAGCTGGTCTATGACGGCCAGTGGTATTCCCCGCTGAAGAAGAACCTGGACGTCTTCATCGACGAGTCTCAGAAGTACGTCACCGGCGAGGTCCGTCTGGAGCTGCACGGCGGCCGCGCCACTGTGCAGGGCCGCAAGTCCGAGACTTCCCTCTACGACTTCAACCTGGCCACCTACGACGAGGGCGATGCCTTCGACCAGTCCTCCGCGCCCGGGTTCATCGACATCTACGGCCTCTCGTCCAAAGTCGCCTCCCAGCGTGAGGAGCGGCTTCACGGCAAGCCGGATCTCTCCGGCGCCGGCGTCGGGAAGTAGGCGCCGTGGCGGAGAAGACCCACGAAGGGTCGCTGTGGGGCGGCCGTTTTGCCTCCGGCCCTGCAGATGCCCTGGCCGCGCTGAGCAAGTCCACCCATTTCGACTTCCGGCTGGCTCGCTATGACATCGCCGGCTCGCGGGCCCACGCCCGCGTGCTGCGACGCACCGGACTGCTGGATGACTCCGAGGCGGCAGGGATGCTCTCCGCGCTGGATCGCCTGGAGGACGACGTTCTCTCCGGAGCCTTCGTCCCCGCAGAGTCTGACGAGGACGTCCACGGCGCCCTGGAGCGGGGCCTGCTGGAGCGTGCGGGGGAGGAGCTGGGCGGCAAGCTGCGCGCCGGCCGGTCCCGAAATGACCAGATCGCCACAATGGGACGGATGTTCCTGCGGGACCATGCCCGTGTCGTCGCCGGCGGGGTGGTCGAGACCATCGAGGCCCTGATTGCTCAGGCGGAGGCCCACCCTGAGGCGCCCATGCCGGGACGGACCCATCTGCAGCACGCTCAGCCGGTGCTGCTGAGCCATCACCTGCTCGCACACGCCTGGGCTTTCCTGCGCGACCTGCAGCGGCTGATGGACTGGGACGTCCGCGCCGCGGCATCGCCCTACGGACACGGAGCCCTGGCAGGCTCCTCGCTGGGCCTGGATCCCCAGCGGGTCGCTGAGGAGCTCGGCTTCGCCGAGGCCGCCTGGAACTCCATCGACGGGACCGCCTCCCGGGACGTCTACGCGGAGTTTGCCTGGGTGGCTGCCATGATCGGCGTCGACCTCTCCCGGATCAGCGAGGAGACCATCTTCTGGGCCACCAAGGAAGTCTCCTTCGTCACCCTGGACGATGCCTTCTCCACCGGTTCCTCCATCATGCCGCAGAAGAAGAACCCCGACGTCGCCGAGCTGGCCCGCGGCAAGGCCGGACGCCTCATCGGTGACCTCACCGGCCTGATGACGACGCTGAAGGGTCTGCCCCTGGCGTACAACCGAGACCTGCAGGAGGACAAGGAGCCGCTCTTCGACGCTGTGGACACCCTGGAGCTGCTGCTCCCGGCGGTCTCCGGCATGATCGGCACGCTGCAGTTCCACACCGAGCGGATGGCGGAGCTGGCTCCGCGCGGCTTCGCCCTCGCCACCGACATTGCTGAATGGCTGGTCCGACAGGGGGTTCCCTTCCGTGTTGCCCATGAGTTGGCGGGCGAGTGCGTGCAGACTGCCGAGGCTCGCGACGCAGAGCTCTGGGACCTCACGGACGAGGAGTTCGCAGGAATCTCTGAGCATCTCACTCCCGAGGTCCGCGCGGTGCTGACCACCTTCGGATCGCTGAGCTCCCGCTCCTCCCGGGGCGGAACCGCGCCGGCGGCGGTGGCCGAGCAGCTGGCTGAGCTGAAGCGCCAGCTGGGGCCGGTCCGCGACTTCGTCGTCGGACCGGGCAGCAGCGTCGGCCCGGACAGCGTCAGCTGAGGAGCTTCTCGCCCGCGTGACATCAGGCCGCAGCAGTTCGCCCCGCAGCACGGGGACCTCCGCCCAGGTGCGACGGCGCCGTGCTGCCCTCGTCGGGATCGGTGCGGCGCTCCTTCTGCTGGTGGTCGTCCTGGTGCTTCAGCAGTGCGTCGCCCAGGAGCCTGAGCGCCCGCACCCCACCGAGCTGGGCTACCCCTCCGCCCCCGAGCAGTCTGAGGCTCCGGCGGCGGCAGACCTGACCGAGGACATCACCGCAGTTCCCCTGGCAGAGCTTCCGGACCCGGACTGGGTGGCTGAGACCAGCGAGGCCGCCCAGATTCCGCAGCGAGCGCTGACCGCCTACGCGGGTGCCGCGCTGCGCCTGGCGGAGACCCGGCCCGAATGCGGGCTCGGCTGGAACACCCTGGCGGGAATCGGACAGGTGGAGTCCGTCCACGGCCACTACGGCGGGGCCAGCATCGGGGAGGACGGGGTCGTCGACCCTCCCGTGATCGGTGTGGCCCTGGACGGCAGTGAGGGGCTCATGGCCATCCCTGACACCGATGACGGCGAGCTTGACGGCGACACCGAGTGGGACAGGGCCGTGGGCCCGATGCAGTTCATCCCGACCACCTGGGAGCAGTACGGGCACGACGCCAACCAGGACGGCCAAGCCGATGTCCACCAGTACGACGACGCCGCACTGACCGCCGGAATCTACCTCTGCGAAAACGGGGAGGACCTCACCGGAGACTTCGGATGGAACGATGCGGTGACCGCCTACAACCAGTCGGTGGAGTACGCGAACAACGTGGCCGGCTATGCCCTCGAATACGCCGAGTCAGTGCAGGAGGACGAGGATGAGCAGTGACGCAGCGTTTGATGCCCTGAACGCTGAGGCCCTCACCGAGCTGTTCGATGCTCATGCCCTCGAGCTCGCTCCGCGCCTGCTGGGGAGCAGGCTGTCGGTGACCACGGACGAAGGCACAGTCACCGTGCGGATCACCGAGGTTGAGGCCTACGGGGATCAGGGAGAGGATCCTGGGGCCCACGGCTACAACGGCCAGACCCCGCGGAACGCCTCACTCTTCGGCCCGCCTCGTCACGCCTATGTGTACCGCAGCTACGGGATCCACTTCTGCCTCAACCTGGTCTCGCACGCAGCTGGGGCCGGGGGAGTGCTGCTCCGTGCCGGTGAGACGCTCGAAGGCCGGGAGCTGGCCGTGGCCAGGCGCGGCGGAAAGGACACCGGCGTCAAGCTGCTTTCTGGGCCCGGCCGTCTTGGCCAGGGGCTCGGCGTGGACCTCAGCATGGATGGGTCCCCCGTGGAGATCCTTGATGAGATCCCCGCTCCGCTGCCTGTTCCCTCGGCCGGTGCGCGCTTCACTCTTGCCCCCTCCGAGCAGCCGCTGCAGGCTGAAGAGATCAGCGCAGGCCCGAGGGTGGGAGTCTCCGGGGAAGGCGGCACCGCGTCCTACCCGTGGCGGTTCTGGGTCGCCGCAGAGAGGTCAGTCTCGCCCTACAGGCCTTCCGCGCCCCGCCGACGCCCTGTCAAGGACCGCTGAGGCCCGCGTCACTTTCCGTTAACCATGGGCGCTGTAAGATTGACCGATCTTTTTCCGTCTCCGAGGGAAAGCAGCACTGCTTGATGACTGAGACCGCCGAAATGGTCGCCGTTCCGCCGCTGGAGGGTGGGGTTGATCAGGAGCGCCAGTACGTGGCTGCCCTTTATCGCCGCCTCGATGAGCTGCGCGAGGAGAAGGAGGCCCAGCTCGCCAAAGTCCGTTCCGCCGGTGCGGTGGGCACGATGCAGAACATCTCCGAGCGCGACGCCTTCGCAACCCTCTACGAGGACCGGTTGGCCCAGCTCAACGCAGTGGACGACCGCCTCGTCTTCGGGCGCCTGGACCTGGACTCGGGGGAGACCCGCTACATCGGCCGCATCGGCCTGACCTCCGAGGCGCGCCAGCGGCTCATGCTGGACTGGCGCGCGCCGGAAGCCGGGGTCTTCTACCAGGCCACCGCCTTTGACCGGCAGGGTGTGCGGCGGCGGCGTCACCTGATGCTGAAGAACCGGCAGGTGCAGGGCCTGGAGGACGAGGTGCTGGACGCCAGCGTGCTGGACGAGGACGTGGAGAACCACGGCGACGGCGCCCTGCTGGCTGCGCTGAAGGCGCGTCGCACCGGTCAGATGGGCGATATCGTCGCCACCATCCAGGCCGAGCAGGACCGGATCATCCGCGCCGACCGCTCCGGTGTGCTGGTGGTCCAGGGCGGGCCCGGCACCGGCAAGACGGCCGTGGCGCTGCATCGCGCCGCCTACCTGCTCTACGCGCACCGGGAGCGCCTGAAGAGCGCCGGTGTGCTGATCGTAGGCCCCAACTCCACGTTCATGTCCTATATTGAACGGGTCCTGCCCTCGCTGGGGGAGACCGGTGTGGTCATGTCGTCGCTGGCCGACCTCTATCCGGGGGTGCGCGGAGTCGAGGAGCCTGATGCCCGGGTCGCGGAGATCAAGGGCAGGCTGGACTGGGTGAGCATCATCGCGGCCGCGGTGGATCACCGTCAGCGGAGCATTCCCGCCCCCAGGGACATAGTGATCGAAGGCACCTCGGTGACGGTGACGCCGAAGATGATCCGACGCGGCATCGAGCGTGCCCGGGCCACCGGCAAGGCCTACAACGAGGCTCGCGCCACTTTTGTGAAGGTGATGGTCAGGGAGATCGCGGAGAAGCTCGAGCGGATCCTTGAGAAGCGCTCACAGGGCAATGAGGCAGACCGAACCTACCTTGCAGAGGACGTCCGCACATCCCATGAGGTGCGAGTGCTGCTGAACCTCTGCTGGCTGCCGCGCACCCCGCAGAACCTGGTGGAGGACCTGTTCTCCAAGCCGAACTATCTGGCCGATGTCGCGCCTCAGCTCAGCGCCTCCGAGAGAGAGCTGCTGCAGCGCAGTCCCGGCAGTGCCTTCACCACTGCGGATGTCCCGCTGCTCGATGAGGCGGCCGAGCTGCTCGGCGAGCTTGATGAGACTGCCGGCCGGGAGGAGGCCCGCCGGAAGGCCTCGCGGGAGAAGGACCTGGAGAACGCCCAGAAGGCCGTCGAGAATGCTGCTCCGCAGCTGGAGGAGATGGGCATCGAGGGCTTCCTCGACGCCGAGGCGGTCGCCGCGATGAACAGCGAATCTGGTCCTGCGATGAGCGCTGCCGAGCGCGCCACGCTGGACCGCGCATGGACCTACGGCCACATCGTGGTGGACGAGGCGCAGGAGCTCTCGCCCATGCAGTGGCACGTGCTGTTCCGCCGCTGCCCGCTGAAGTCGGTGACAGCTGTGGGGGACACTGCTCAGGGATCCTCGCCCTCAGCGTCGCCCCAGTGGAGGCAGGCTTTCGAGCCGTTCGTGGACGACGACCGCCTCCGCATCGAGGAGCTGACCGTCAACTATCGGACCCCTGGCCGCATTGTGGGGCTCGCGGAGCGGGTCGCTGAGGCGAACGGTCTGCAGACGACGGCGCTGCGTACGGTCCGCGAGGGCGACTGCTCCCCGGAGGTCAGCGAGGTCTCCGAGAAGAAGCTGCTCGAATCTGTGGTCGAGGCTGTCAGCGCCGAGCATGACCGGATCGGCGAGGGATTGGTGGCCACGGTGGTCCCGAACCGGCTCATCACCCGCGTTCGGGAGCGGCTGACCGAGAAGTTCGGCAGTCGTGTTGGCCGCGGTGCGGGGTCCCTGGCCCAGGATGTATTGGCGATGACCGCGGACGAGGCCAAGGGCCTTGAGTTCGACGCCGTCGTCGTTGCCGAGCCGGCTGAGCTGATCGAGCAGGCCGGCGGCAAGGTCGGTCCGCTGTACGTGGCGCTGACCCGCTCGACGCGCGCGCTGCGGGTCGTCTCGTCCCAGCCGCTCCCGGACGGATTCTGAGATACGGTGAGCGCTGTGACCGCGACGAAGAACCCCGCCCTCGAGACCCAGCAGAACGACCCCAGCTTCGCGAATGTCTATCAGGAGCTGCAGTGGCGAGGCCTCATCCAGCACTCCACGGATGCTGAGGCCCTGGAGGAGTCCCTGGCGGGGGAGCGGCTGACCTTCTACGCCGGCTTCGACCCCACGGCTGCCTCTCTGCACCTGGGTCACCTGGTGCAGCTGCTGACCATGCGCCGCCTGCAGCTGGCGGGCCACCGGCCGCTGGCGCTGGTGGGCGGTTCCACGGGTCTCATCGGGGACCCGCGGCCCACCAGTGAGCGGACGCTGAACACCCCTGAGACTGTCGCCGGGTGGGTGGAGAGCCTCAAGCGCCAGATCCGCCACTATGTGGACTTCGAGGGGCAGGACGCCGCGCAGATGGTGAACAACCTCGACTGGACTGAGGGGATCAGCGCCATCGAGTTCCTGCGGGACATCGGCAAGCACTTCCGGGTGGGCACGATGATCAAGAAGGACATCGTGGCGAAGCGCCTGAACTCCGAGGAGGGCATCTCCTACACCGAGTTCAGCTACCAGATCCTTCAGGGCTACGACTTCCTGCAGCTCTACCGCGACTACGGCTGCAGCCTGCAGTTCGGCGGCTCGGACCAGTGGGGGAACCTCACCTCCGGCACGGAGCTGGTCCGCAAGGCGGAGAACGCGCACGTTCACGCGCTGTCGACCCCGCTCATCACAAACTCCGACGGCACTAAGTTCGGCAAGTCCGAGGGCAACGCGATCTGGATCGACGCCGAGCTCACCTCGCCGTACACCTTCTACCAGTTCTGGCTGAACCAGGCTGATGCTGATGTGATCGACCGGCTGAAGGTCTTCACCTTCCGCAGCCGGGAGGAGATCGACGAGCTGGAGCAGGCGGTGAGGGACGAGCCGTTCAAGCGCCACGCTCAGCGGACTCTCGCCTGGGACGCGACGAGCCTGGTTCATGGTGAGGACGCCGCGCGCAAGGTGATCGCCGCGGCAGAGGCTCTTTTCGGCAAAGGCGACATCGCTGAGGTCGACGAGCGGACCCTTGAGGCGATCGCCTCTGAGGTCCCGACAGCGACGGTTCCGCCAGCGGAGGCGACTCCGGTCAGGGCGTTGGTGGACACCGGCCTGGTCAGAGGCAATGGTGAAGCTCGGCGGGCGGTGCAGCAGGGCGGCGCTTACATCAACAACACCAAGCTTGAGGATGCGGAGGCGCTGGTCGCAGAGGACGAGTGGCTGCACGGGAAATACCTGGTGGTGCGTCGCGGCAAGAAGAGCCTCGCCCTCGCCATCCGGCCCTAAGGCCGCCTTTTCCCCGGAATCTCGGGGCTCTGGACATGGAGTTGCGTGCCCCCGCGACGGTGTGTAGAGTTAACGATCGCGCCGGGGGCCGGAGCGAAAAGCTCAAAAGCCCGAAGCGCTTCGGAGAGATTATCTCCACGACACTTTTTCGAAGTTCCGACTTCGTTCGGTGTGCCCGAAAGTTCGGCGGAAACGTCGAGTTGACGAGCAAGAAACGAAGCGGTAACATAGAGAAGTTGCTTCAGAGCGACCCGGGAGGGTTTCCTTCCGGTGGTGCTGACAGCGATTGCTGCTTGAGAACTCAATAGTGTGCCAAGTTTGTTGATACCAAATTATAAATTGGTAGTCACAGCGCTTGCACCCCCGTGCGGGTGACTGTGACATGCCTGGATTGATCAGCAGATCAGCCAATGTGATTCCGTGAGGCTCTGTTTTCCGGCAGGGTGGAATCAGATTGACTGGCTGTTGCATTCTCTATTTAGTTATCTAATGGAGAGTTTGATCCTGGCTCAGGATGAACGCTGGCGGCGTGCTTAACACATGCAAGTCGAACGATGAAGCTTCCAGCTTGCTGGTGGTGGATTAGTGGCGAACGGGTGAGTATCACGTGAGCAACCTGCCCTTGACTCTGGGATAAGCCTGGGAAACTGGGTCTAATACCGGATATGACTACGTCCCGCATGGGGTGTGGTGGAAAGCTTTTGCGGTCTTGGATGGGCTCGCGGCCTATCAGCTTGACGGTGGGGTAGTGGCTCACCGTGGCTTTGACGGGTAGCCGGCCTGAGAGGGTGACCGGCCACACTGGGACTGAGACACGGCCCAGACTCCTACGGGAGGCAGCAGTGGGGAATATTGCACAATGGGCGAAAGCCTGATGCAGCGACGCCGCGTGCGGGATGACGGCCTTCGGGTTGTAAACCGCTTTCAGCAGGGAAGAAGCTTTTTGTGACGGTACCTGCAGAAGAAGCGCCGGCTAACTACGTGCCAGCAGCCGCGGTAATACGTAGGGCGCGAGCGTTATCCGGAATTATTGGGCGTAAAGAGCTCGTAGGCGGTTTGCCGCGTCTGCCGTGAAAAATCCGGGCTTAACTCGGATCGTGCGGTGGGTACGGGCAGGCTAGAGTGCAGTAGGGGAGACCGGAATTCCTGGTGTAGCGGTGAAATGCGCAGATATCAGGAGGAACACCGATGGCGAAGGCAGGTCTCTGGGCTGTTACTGACGCTGAGGAGCGAAAGCATGGGGAGCGAACAGGATTAGATACCCTGGTAGTCCATGCCGTAAACGTTGGGCACTAGGTGTGGGGGACATTCCACGTTTTCCGCGCCGTAGCTAACGCATTAAGTGCCCCGCCTGGGGAGTACGGCCGCAAGGCTAAAACTCAAAGGAATTGACGGGGGCCCGCACAAGCGGCGGAGCATGCGGATTAATTCGATGCAACGCGAAGAACCTTACCAAGGCTTGACATGGACCGGATCGCTGCAGAGATGCAGTTTCCCTTCGGGGCTGGTTCACAGGTGGTGCATGGTTGTCGTCAGCTCGTGTCGTGAGATGTTGGGTTAAGTCCCGCAACGAGCGCAACCCTTGTCCTATGTTGCCAGCGGGTTATGCCGGGGACTCATGGGAGACTGCCGGGGTCAACTCGGAGGAAGGTGGGGATGACGTCAAATCATCATGCCCCTTATGTCTTGGGCTTCACGCATGCTACAATGGCCGGTACAGTGGGTTGCGATGCCGTGAGGCGGAGCTAATCCCTAAAAGCCGGTCTCAGTTCGGATCGGAGTCTGCAACTCGACTCCGTGAAGTTGGAGTCGCTAGTAATCGCAGATCAGCAATGCTGCGGTGAATACGTTCCCGGGCCTTGTACACACCGCCCGTCAAGTCACGAAAGTTGGTAACACCCGAAGCCCACGGCCTAACCCTTGTGGGGGGAGTGGTCGAAGGTGGGACCGGCGATTGGGACTAAGTCGTAACAAGGTAGCCGTACCGGAAGGTGCGGCTGGATCACCTCCTTTCTAAGGAGCTGGCTGCGAGTTGTGGCCGCCCCGTTGTGGCATCCGAGTGTGGTGTCCCGGGGTTTGCTCATGGGTGGAATATCAGCGAATCACACTGTTGTGGTGTGGGCTTGGCTTGCGGCGTGATGCTTTCATGCTTTAGTACGTGGTCTTTGTGGCTGCTGGAACGGGTGTGGGGTTGGTTGTGAGTCTGGTTTTTGGTGCACTGTTGGGTCCTGAGGCAGCAGCCGTTTGGTTGGTGTGCTCTGGATTGTTGCTTCTGCTCCAGAACGCTGCGCACTGTTTGGTGTGTGGTGGTGGGGGTGGGGGTTGTTGTTTGGGAACTGCATAGTGGACGCGAGCATCTTTGTTTGCAATTTTTTTGTTGAGTGTCATCGTGCGCTGGCCTCTTTGTGGGGTTGGTGTGTGATGTGTCGTTTGGTGGCTTACATCGCTATGTGTAGTGGGTGTAAGTGTTTAAGGGCGCATGTGTGGATGCCTTGGCAGCAGGTGCCGATGAAGGACGTGGGAATCTGCGATAAGCCTGGTGGAGCTGATAACCGAGTGTTGAGGCCAGGATGTCCGAATGGGGAAACCCCGTGCACTGTTATGGTGCGCGACCAGCCGCTGAATGTATAGGCGGTTTGGGGGGAACGCCGGGAAGTGAAACATCTCAGTACCGGCAGGAAGAGAAAACAAGAGTGATTCGGTGAGTAGTGGCGAGCGAAAGCCGATGGGGCTAAACCCATCATGTGTGATAGCTGGTAGGCGTTGCGTGGTGGGGGTTGTGAGGCCCAGTGTCCAGGATCTACCAGTCTTGGCGGTTGAGGTGCGGGCGTATAGACGAAGAAGGTTGAGTCCTTCACCGTAGAGGGTGTGAGTCCCGTAGTTGTAATGCGTTCCGCCGGCTGTGCTGGGTTCTCGAGTAGCACGCGGCTCGAGGAATCGTGTGTGAATCTGCCAGGACCACCTGGTAAGCCTGAATACATCCTGCTGACCGATAGTGAATCAGTACCGTGAGGGAATGGTGAAAAGTACCCCGGGAGGGGAGTGAAAGAGTACCTGAAACCATGTGCCTACAATCCGTCAGAGCATCCTTGTTGGTGTGATGGCGTGCCTTTTGAAGAATGAGCCTGCGAGTTAGTGCTCAGTAGCGAGGTTAACCCGTGTGGGGAAGCCGCAGCGAAAGCGAGTCTGAATAGGGCGATGTAGTTGCTGGGTCTAGACCCGAAGCGGAGTGATCTACCCATGGCCAGGTTGAAGCGCGTGTAAGAGCGCGTGGAGGACCGAACCCACCTAGGTTGAAAACTGGGGGGATGAGCTGTGGGTAGGGGTGAAAGGCCAATCAAACTCTGTGATAGCTGGTTCTCCCCGAAATGCATTTAGGTGCAGCGTCGCGTGTTTCGTCCGGGAGGTAGAGCTACTGGATGGCCGATGGGCCCTACAAGGTTACTGACGTCAGCTAAACTCCGAATGCCCGAGACGTGAGAGCGCGGCAGTGAGACGGTGGGGGATAAGCTTCATCGTCGAGAGGGAAACAGCCCAGACCACCGGTTAAGGCCCCTAAGCGTGTGCTAAGTGGGAAAGGATGTGGAGTTGCTCAGACAACCAGGAGGTTGGCTTAGAAGCAGCCATCCTTGAAAGAGTGCGTAATAGCTCACTGGTCAAGTGATTCCGCGCCGACAATGTAGCGGGGCTCAAGCACACCGCCGAAACCGTGGCATTCAGGCTTTTGTCTGGATGGGTAGGGGAGCGTCGAGCAAACCGGTGAAGCCGCAGCGGAAGCTAGTGGTGGAGGTTGTTCGAGTGAGAATGCAGGCATGAGTAGCGAAAGACGCGTGAGAAACGTGTCCGCCGAATGACTAAGGGTTCCAGGGTCAAGCTAATCTGCCCTGGGTTAGTCGGGACCTAAGGCGAGGCCGACAGGCGTAGTCGATGGACAACGGGTTGATATTCCCGTACCGGCGAAGAACCGCCCACGCGAACCCGCTGATACTAACCGCCTGAACCCTGCCATAGTGCCCCTTCGGGGGTGCGTTGGCAGGTAGTAGCGTGGGACCTGAAGCGGTCTAGCGAGCGTATTAACAGGTGTGACGCAGGAAGGTAGCCGGGCCCAGCGATGGTTGTCTGGGTCTAAGAATGTAGGCTGGCTCCTAGGCAAATCCGGGAGCCGTGATGGCTGAGATTTGATGGGCCCCCACTTCGGGTGGGGGATCCGGTGATCCTATGCTGCCGAGAAAAGCATCGACGCGAGGTTCTAGCCGCCCGTACCCGAAACCGACACAGGTAGTCAGGTAGAGAATACCAAGGCGATCGAGATAATCACGGTTAAGGAACTCGGCAAAATACCCCCGTAACTTCGGGAGAAGGGGGGCCATCCGCTTGATCAGCCTGCGCGGCTGTGAGGGTGTGGTGGCCGCAGAGACCAGGGGGGTCCGACTGTTTACTAAAAACACAGGTCCGTGCGAAGTCGTAAGACGATGTATACGGACTGACTCCTGCCCGGTGCTGGAAGGTTAAGAGGACCCGTTAGGCTCTTCGGAGTCGAAGCGGAGAATTTAAGCCCCAGTAAACGGCGGTGGTAACTATAACCATCCTAAGGTAGCGAAATTCCTTGTCGGGTAAGTTCCGACCTGCACGAATGGAGTAACGAGACCCCCGCTGTCTCAACCGTGAACTCGGCGAAATTGCACTACGAGTAAAGATGCTCGTTACGCGCAGCAGGACGGAAAGACCCCGAGACCTTTACTATAGCTTGGTATTGGTGATTCGCATCACTTGTGTAGGATAGGTGGGAGACTGTGAAGCCAGCACGCCAGTGTTGGTGGAGTCATCGTTGAAATACCACTCTGGTGTTGTGGATCATCTAACTTCGGGCCCTGATCGGGTCCAGGGACAGTGCCTGGTGGGTAGTTTAACTGGGGCGGTTGCCTCCCAAAGAGTAACGGAGGCGCCCAAAGGTTCCCTCAGCCTGGTTGGCAATCAGGTGTCGAGTGTAAGTGCACAAGGGAGCTTGACTGTGAGACAGGCATGTCGAGCAGGAACGAAAGTTGGGACTAGTGATCCGGCGGCACCTTGTGGAAGGGCCGTCGCTCAACGGATAAAAGGTACCTCGGGGATAACAGGCTGATCCTCCCCAAGAGTTCATATCGACGGGATGGTTTGGCACCTCGATGTCGGCTCGTCTCATCCTGGGGCTGGAGTTGGTCCCAAGGGTTGGGCTGTTCGCCCATTAAAGAGGCACGCGAGCTGGGTTTAGAACGTCGTGAGACAGTTCGGTCCCTATCCGCTGCGCGCGTAGGAGATTTGAGAAGGTCTGTCCTTAGTACGAGAGGACCGGGACGGACGAACCTCTGGTGTGCCAGTTGTACTGCCAAGTGCACCGCTGGTTAGCTACGTTCGGGATGGATAACCGCTGAAAGCATCTAAGCGGGAAGCCGGCTTCAAGATAAGATCTCCGACACCATTGGTGTGAAGGCTCCCTATAGATGATGGGGTTGATAGGCCAGATGTGGAAGCGCAGCAATGCGTGAAGCTGACTGGTACTAATAAGCCGACCACTTACACCACCACCACAACGCATATGCTCAATATGTTGTGAACTCTGTGCTGCGTCCACTCTGCGGTCCTCTTTCAACAAACCCTGTGTTTGATGGAAGCAGACCTTTGTCCAAGTCAATATTGTTCGTCACGATCCTTGTTGTTCGTGGCCCATAGATTTCCACGCCCCCCCTCTTCTTTGGTGGTTGGTGGGGTGTGGTCTAGGGTTACGGCGGTCATAGCGTGGGGGAAACGCCCGGTCCCATCCCGAACCCGGAAGCTAAGACCCACAGCGCCGATGGTACTGCACCGGAAACAGTGTGGGAGAGTAGGTCACCGCCGGACACACTTTCACAGAAAGGCCCCTGAACTGCGAAGAAGCAGATCAGGGGCCTTTCTGCCGCCGCCAACAGATTCCTCCAAGCACTGTGCGCTCAGCCGCTACTCCACAAGATTCTCAGTGACAACATCCAGAATCCGCCTGCGCTGACTCTCTCCCTCCCCGCGCATACGAACCTGCCGCCCCAGAACCTCTGCCGCCACTGCGTAGTGCAGACGTGAGACAAACTCCAGCTCGTTCCAGAACGTGTTCAGCGGAGGCACAATATTCAGCACCTCATCAGCCAGCTTCGCAGCAGGCGAGTCAGTGTTCGAGGTCATCACCACCAACGTCGCCTCCGAGCTGGCCGCCGCCTGAGCCACCCTCACGGAGAGCTCATTCAGGCCGCTCGGGCTGATCACTATGCATACATCCTCACCGCCCAGCTGCCTGGCAGCGATCTGCTGACTGAGGACGTCCGTCATCGTGCTCACCCGATGCCCCTCAGACAGCAGGCGATACGCCAAATCCATCGCAGTGGGCGCAGACTGCCCATTGGCCGCCACAAAAATGCTCTCCGCGCTGCAGATCAGCTCCACCACCCGGTCAGCCTGCTCCCGAGAGACCGCGTCCATCGCACGCTCCAGGCCCGGAGTCAGCCGCCGGGCCTCAGCCGGCCACGGAGCCATGTCGGCACCGTCCTCCGCGGCTGACTCCACCGCGTCATGGCCGGTAGGCGTCTCCCTGGCCAGAGCCACCCGGAACTGCGGGTAGCCCTCATAGCCGAGCTTGCGGCAGGTCCGCACCACGGTGGAACGGGCCACCCCCACCCGGTCCGCCAGCTGCTGCGCCGTCGAGTCCACCGCCGCGGCAGCATCCTGCAGAACCTCCCGGGCCACCTTGGTCTCACTGGGCAGCAGCGTGTTCAGCGCCGAGGACAGCCGCGTGGTTGCAGGAAGGTGCTCGTCCAGGTGATTCATAGGCCCATGGTAGTCACCATGCCCGGTATCCTGTTCCGGTGGCAGACCGAGCATCACCAGCAGACCCGAGCGGACGTTCCTCCCGCGCCCCCCAGGACCACCGCCGATCGAACCGTGAGGACCGCCCCCGGTCCCCGGAGGTCGACGAAGACATCACCGGCAGAGAGCTTGACCGTGAAGCCTCCCGGCAGCTGGGCACCCTCAACGACACCAACCGAGGCTGGGTCTCCAAGCACCTCGTCATGGCCGGCCGGCTCATCGACATCGATCCGGCCCTCGCCCTGGAGCACGCACTGGCAGCCTCCCGGCGCGCCGGGCGCCTCGCCGTCGTCCGCGAGGCCGTCGGCCTCGCCGCCTACGCCGCCGGAGACTTCGAGGAGGCTCTGCGCGAGCTGCGCACCTACCGCCGCATCAGCGGAGACCACACCCACCTGCCCGTCATCGCCGACTGCCTGCGCGCACTCGGCCGCCCCCAGAAAGCCATCGACCTGGCCGAGGAGGACCCCTCCAAGAAGCTGACCGGCGCGCCCCGGGCAGAGCTGGCCATGGTCGTGGCCGGGGCCCACCAGGACCTCCGAGACGAAGAGGCGGCCCTCCTGGCCCTGCAGGTGCCGGAGCTGGACCGCAACAGGGCCTTCAGCTTCTCCCCGAGACTTTTCGCCGCCTACGCGGAGGCCCTCGAAGCAGTGGGGCGCTACGATGAGGCCCGGCGCTGGCGTGAGCAGATTCCCGTCGCCGAGCGGGCCCTGGGGGCCGGCGCCTTCGAGGAGCCGGACATTCTGGACTTTGACGACGAGGACGAGGACGCCGCGGCGCTGCCCAAGATCAGCGACCTTCTCGGCGACGCCGGAGCGAAGGAGACCCCCCACGCATGAGTCCCGCACCCCTGGCCGAGCAGCACGACGGTGTCCTCTTCGACCTCGACGGCGTCCTCTACCGAGGGCCTGAGGCTGTCCCCGGGGCCCCTGAGGCCCTCGCGCAGCTCAAGGAGCAGGGACTGAAGTGCGCCTTCGTCACCAACAACGCGTCCCGCTCCGCTGAGCAGATCGCCAGCCACCTGCGGGAGCTGGGCATCCCCGCCGAGCCCCACGAGGTCTACGGCTCCGCACCGGCAGGCATCCGGCTGATGAGCAGCCACGTGCCCGCACCGGCGAAAGTCCTCGTGGTGGGCTCCGAATCCCTGCGGGGCCTCGTTCAGCAGGCCGGCTATCAGACTGTCGACTCCGCTGAGGAGGATCCTGAGGCCGTCATCCAGGGATTCGACCCCAGTCTCGGCTGGTCCCAGCTCGCCGAAGCCTCCTACGCCGTCAACGCCGGCGCCCAATGGTTCGCCACCAACCTGGACCGCAGCGTCCCCCGGGAGCGTGGAATCGCCCCCGCCAACGGCGCCCTGGTCGAGGCCGTCAGCTTCGGCACCGACCGCCGGCCCCAGGCTGCCGGCAAGCCTGAATCAGTGATGTTCACCCAGGCGGGGGAGACCCTCCGCCTGAGTGACCCGCTGGTGGTGGGGGACCGCCTGGACACCGACATCCTCGGCGGCAACAGAGCCGGCTACACCACGGCGCTGGTCCTGACCGGGGCGACCGGCGAGGACCAGGCGCACGCCTCCGCCGGGCAGGAGCGCCCCGACTGGATCATCGACAGCCTGGAGAGCCTCTTCACCGGTGCGCACCGCACACCCGGGGAAGGCCACTCCGCAGCATGAGCGAGGATCCCCTCGCCGAAGACGAGGCTTCCCACACGGAGTCCGGGACGGCTGAGCCCCGGCTGAGCCCCGAGCAGCTCCAGGAGCAGCTCCAGCAGGCCCAGCAGAAGCATCAGGAGCTCCTGGCCCGACTAGAGACCATCGGCCGCAGCTGAGTCCCCATGCCGCGTCTGGACAAGGAGATGGTGGCGCGCGGACTCGCGCCCAGCCGCACCCGTGCAGGCCAGCTCATCGCCGAGGGAGCTGTGCGGCTCAACGGACGCAGGGCCGCCAAGCCGTCCGCCGCGGCCGACGCCGGCGCCACCATCGAACTCGCCGAGACTGACCGATGGGTCAGCCGCGCGGCGCATAAGCTGCTCGGCGCCCTGGAGGCCTTCCCCGAGGCGGCCCCCGCCCGCCGCCGGTGCCTGGACGCGGGCGCTTCCACCGGCGGCTTCACCCAGGTCATGCTCTCCCGGGGCGCCGAGCACGTGGTCGCCGTCGACGTCGGGCATGACCAGCTCGCACCGGCGCTGCGGGAGGACCCGCGGATCACCAATGTTGAAGGCACCAATCTGCGATACGTGCGGCCGGGCCAGCTGGGAGACCGGTTCGGGCTGATCGTGGCGGACCTCTCCTTCATCTCACTGCGGCTCGTCCTGCCGGCCCTGGCCCAGCAGGCAGCATCCGGTGCTGATCTGCTGCTGATGGTCAAGCCGCAGTTCGAGGTGGGCCGTGAGCGCATCGGCCGCACCGGGGTGGTCACCAGTCCCCAGCAGCGGCGCGACGCAGTGGAGGGTGTGGTGACGGCCGCCCTTGAAGAGGGCCTGCAGCTCGCAGGCGCCGCCCCCTCGCCGCTGCCGGGCCAGGACGGCAACAGAGAGTTCTTCCTGCACCTGCGCAGCCCGAGCGCCGCAGACGCCCAGGAACTGGTCAGCCCAGCCGATAGGCTGGGTGCGATCGACTACGCAGATCCGTAAGCCTCAAAGCCGAAGCGGAAGGAGACCGGATGGCCGCAGCGCAGCAGCGGGCCGTGCTCGTGCTTGCTCACACGGGGCGCCTGGAAGCAGTGGAGGCCGGCGTCGCCGTCGCCGAGCAGCTGCATGAGGCCGGACTGACCCCGGTGATGCTCGCCCGCGACATCGAGGCGCTCTCCACCCAGATGGGGAAGCGGCTGGCCGCTACCCCGCTGGCGGTCGCCGACCAGGACATTCCGCTGGACGAGTGTGAGGTCGGCATGGTTCTCGGCGGGGACGGCTCCATCCTGCGGGCCGCTGACCTGGTCCGCGAAGCTGAGCTGCCGCTGATGGGGGTGAACCTCGGGCACGTCGGCTTCCTCGCCGAGTCTGAGCGGACCCAGCTGGACGATTCCGTGCGGTGGGTCGCCGAGCAGAACTATGTGGTGGAGCCGCGGATGGCTCTGGACGTGCAGGTCTGGCAGGGCAGCGCCCACCTGGCCTCCTCCTGGGCGCTGAACGAGGCAAGCATCGAGAAAGCCTCTCGCCAACGGATGATTGAGCTGGTGGTGGAGATCGACGGCGCCCCGGTCTCCACGTTCGGCTGCGACGGCATCGTCATGGCGACGCCCACCGGCTCCACCGCCTACGCGTTCTCCGCGGGCGGACCCGTGGTGTGGCCGGAGGTCCAGGCCCTGGTGCTCGCCCCGATCTCCGCGCACGCCCTCTTCGCCCGCCCCCTGGTGGTCGACCCTGACTCGACCATGGCGGTGGAGATTCTCCAGCGTGAAGATGAGGAAGGGGTGCTGTGGTGCGACGGGCGGCGAGCCATGAACCTGCCCGGCGGGGCGCGGGTGGAGGTCACGCGATCTGAGAGGCCCGTGCTGCTGGCCCGGGTGCACCAGACCCCGTTCTCCCAGCGGCTGGTGGAGAAGTTCAACCTTCCCATCACCGGCTGGCGGGGCCCGGCGGCGGACCCGGGGCAGGAGAAGAAGCAGGGATGATCGAACACCTGAGCATCAGCGGCCTGGGTGTGATCGACCACGCCGAGCTGGACCTGACCGGAGGCTTCAACGTCGTCACCGGTGAGACCGGCGCCGGCAAGACCATGGTGGTGACCGCCTTCGGGCTGCTGCTGGGCCACCGGGCCTCACCCACGGCCGTGCGCAAGGGCGCCGAGCGTGCCAGCGTGGACGCTGAGCTCGAGGTCCCGGCCGGCCATCCCGCTCGGAGCCGGGCTGCTGAGGCCGGAGTGCTGGACGAGGACGCCGCCGACGACGCTGCCGCGGCAGAGCCCTTCCTGCTGGGACGAGCTGTCACCGCCAAGGGAAGAAGCCGCGCCTCCGCCGTCGGCCGAGCCGTGCCGGTGGGGGTGCTCGGAGAGATCGGGGAGCAGCTGGTCACCGTCCACGGGCAGGCCGATCAGCTGCGCCTGAAATCCCCGGCCGCCCAGCGCGAGGCGCTGGACGCCTACGCGGGAGCGGAGTTCGCTGAGGCGCTGAGGGCCTATCAGGAAGGCTTCGCCCGGTACCAGCAGCTCTGCGCCGAGCTGGAGGAGATCACCGCCCACGAGCTGGAGCGCCGCCGGGAGGCGGAGCATCTGCAGCAGGCCCTCGAACAGATCGACGAGGCCGAGCCCCAGCCGGGCGAGGACGAGCGGCTCAAATCCGAGTCCGTGCGTCTGGGGAATCTCGAGTCTCTCCGGGACGCCGCGCGCACCGCCCAGACCGCGGTGGCCGGAGCGGACGTCGACGCCGCCGAGAACACCCCCAGCGCCGTCGGCCTGGTGGAGGATGCAGTCCAGGCGCTGGCGCCCCTGGCGGACCAGGACGCTGAGCTTGAGGAGATCCTCGGGCAGCTCTCCGATGTCTCCTCACTGCTGACCGACGCCGGCAACCAGATGGGCATCTACGCCGCAGGCCTGGACGATTCCGGCCCCGAGCGGCTGACCCAGGTCCACGCCCGCCGCGCTGAGCTGGACCGCCTGATGCGCCTCTACGGCCCAGAGATCACCGACGTTCTCGAATGGGCCGCAGCCTCCCGGGCCCGCCTGGAATCGCTGCAGGGGGACGAGAGCCGCATCGAACAGCTCACTGAGGAGGTCCAGGCGCTCGGATCCTCCCTCTGGCAGCAGGCTGAGGCCCTGCGCACCCAGCGCCAGCAGGCCGGGGCCGCGCTCGCCGAGGCCGTGGGCGAGGAGCTCGCCGCCCTGGCGATGCCCAATGCCCGGCTGGCCGTCGACGTCACTACCACGGAGGCTCTGACCCGTCACGGGGCGGATCAGGTGGCCATTCTGCTGGCTCCCCACGCCGGCGCGGACCCGGCCCCCCTGGGGCGGGGCGCCTCCGGAGGCGAGCTCTCCCGGGTGATGCTGGCCCTGGAGGTGGTGCTCTCCGAGCACGCCCCGGCCTCCACGTTCATCTTCGACGAGGTCGACGCCGGGGTAGGAGGCAAGGCGGCGGTGCAGATCGGCCGCCGCCTGGCCAAGCTCGCCCGGCACGCCCAGGTCATCTGCGTGACCCACCTGCCGCAGGTGGCCGCCTACGCCGATCACCACATCCGGGTCTTCAAGGACCCGGAGGCCGCCGGCCAGTCCGACGGTGTGACCGCATCGGATGTGCGATCCCTCACCTCCCAGGAGCGGGTGGGGGAGCTGGCCCGCATGCTCGCCGGCCAGGAGGACTCCGCCTCGGCCCGCGCCCACGCCGATGAGCTGCTCGCCCAGGCCGCCAGGGAGCGCCCCTCCGCCCCTGACGGCTCATCCCGTCCCGCCCCCGAACGCTGATAGGCTAGAACCCCGTGGTCAACCGCGCGTCTTCCAGAAACCAGAACACCCCCAGCCCAACACGGCAGATCTTCGTCACAGGGGGTGTGGTCTCATCCCTCGGCAAGGGCCTGACCGCTTCATCCCTGGGCCATCTGCTCCGAGCCCGCGGCCTTTCCGTGGTGATGCAGAAGCTGGATCCCTATCTCAACGTGGATCCCGGCACCATGAACCCCTTCCAGCACGGTGAGGTCTTCGTCACCGAGGACGGCGCCGAGACCGACCTGGACATCGGCCACTACGAGCGGTTCCTCGACGAGAACCTCGACGGCATCAACAACGTCACCACCGGACAGGTCTACTCCTCGGTGATCGAGAAGGAGCGCCGCGGCGACTACCTCGGCGACACTGTCCAAGTCATCCCTCACATCACTGATGAGATCAAGCGCCGCATGCGACTGCCCGCCGATGAGGCGGGGGAGCGCGGAGCGCCGGACATCATCATCACCGAGATCGGCGGCACCGTCGGCGACATCGAGTCCCAGCCCTTCCTCGAGGCCGCCCGCCAGCTGCGCCAGGACGTCGGCCGGGAGAACGTGTTCTTCCTGCACGTCTCCCTGGTGCCCTACATCGGCCCCTCCCAGGAGCTGAAGACCAAGCCCACCCAGCACTCCGTGGCTGCTCTGCGCTCCCTGGGCATCCAGCCGGACGGGATCGTGCTGCGCAGCGACCGGGAGCTGCCCGCCGACATCCGCGGCAAGATCTCCCGGATGTGCGACGTCGATGCTGACGCCGTCATCAACTGCGCCGACGCCCCGAGCATCTATGACATCCCCCGCATCCTGCACAAGCAGGCGATGGACGCCTACGTGGTTCAGGCCCTGGACCTGAAGTTCAAGGACGTCGACTGGTCCAAGTGGAACAGTCTGCTCAACGTGGTCCACCACCCCGACCACGAGGTGGAGGTCGCCCTCGTCGGCAAGTACATCGACCTGCCCGACGCCTATCTCTCCGTCACCGAGGCGCTGCGCGCCGGAGGCTTCGCCAACAGTGCCAAGACCAAGATCCGCTGGGTCCCCTCCGACCTGTGCGCCGACCAGGAGGGAGCGGCCAAGGCCCTCGCCGGGGCGGACGCGATCTGCGTGCCCGGAGGGTTCGGCGTCCGCGGCCTGGACGGCAAGATCGGCGCGCTGCGCTACGCCCGGGAGAACGGCGTGCCTGCCCTCGGCCTCTGCCTGGGTCTGCAGACGATGGTGATGGAGTACGCCCGCAACGTGCTGGGCCTGTCCGAGGCGAACTCCACCGAGTTCGACCCGGACACCAAATTCCCCGTCATCGCCACCATGGCCGAGCAGAAGGACATCGTCTCCGGTGAGGGCGACCTCGGCGGCACCATGCGCCTGGGCGCCTATGACGCGTCCCTGCTGGAGAGCTCAGTGGTGGCTGAGGCCTACGGCACCACGGAGATATCCGAGCGCCACCGGCACCGCTACGAGGTGAACAACGCCTACCGGGAGCAGCTCTCCGAGGCTGGGCTGGTGTTCTCCGGGACCAGCCCGGACGGCACGCTGGTCGAGTTCGTGGAGCTGGCCCGGGATGTTCATCCCTACTATGTCTCCACCCAGGCGCACCCTGAGCTGAAGTCCCGCCCCACCAGCCCGCACCCGCTGTTCGCCGGGCTGATCCGGGCCGGGCTGCAGCGCCGCGAGACCTGGTGAGCCGGCGCCGTTGAGCCTTCCGGAGGCGGTGGACGAGTATCTGAGCCACCTGCGCATCGAGCGCGGCGTCTCAGAGAACACCTTCGCCTCCTACCGGCGTGACCTCCGCAGGTACACCGCCTACCTGGCCAGCCGGGGCGTGGGCTCGCCGGCGGAGACGGACGAGGGCCACATCGCGGAGTTCCTGCAGGCTCTCTCCACCGGGGCCGACGGCGGCAGCCCTCTCTCGGAGCGGTCAGCGGCCCGCGCCCTGGCCTCTGTCCGAGGCGCCCACCGGTACTGGGCGCTGGAGGGAGCCGCCCCCCATGACCCGGCCAAGCAGGTCGCCGCGCCCAAACTGCCCGAGACCCTGCCCAAGGCGCTGACGGTCCAGCAGGTCGAGGCCCTGCTGGAGGCCCCCAGCACCGCTGCGCCGCTGGGCCTGCGCGACAAGGCGCTCCTGGAGTTTCTCTACGCCACCGGCGCCCGCATCAGCGAAGCGGTCGCCTTGGACGCAGACGACGTGCACATCATCTCCCGCAGGGCGAGCAGGGACCGGGAGGATCCGCAGGACCTTTCGGGCAGCGAAGGAACGGCCCCCCAGCAGGCCGGCGAAACGCAGCAGCAGCTGGTGCGGGTCACCGGCAAGGGGGACAAGCAGCGGCTTGTTCCCCTGGGGCAGTACGCTCAGCGCGCCGTCGGCGACTACCTCACCGCGGGGCGCCCGGCTCTCGCCGAAGCCGCGGCAAAGTCCTCCAGCCCCGCACGGCGCCGCGCCTCGCCCGCCCTGTTCCTGAACAGGCTCGGCGGCCGGCTCTCACGCCAATCCGCCTGGACCGTGCTGCGCAAGGCCGCCCAAGCTGCTGGGATCGAGGCGGAGGTCTCCCCGCACACCCTGCGGCACAGCTGCGCGACCCACCTGTTGGAAGGCGGCGCCGATGTCCGCACCGTCCAGGAGCTCCTCGGCCACGCCTCAGTGACCACCACCCAGATCTACACCAGCGTCACCGCAGACTCCCTCCGCGAAACCTACGTATCGGCCCATCCGCGAGCCTTGTAGGGTAAGGAGCCATGACGGACCAGGAACCCACCGAGCTTGTCACCATCCACGGGGACGCCATCATCGGCCCCACCGGCAGGCCCAAGCACGAGTTCCCCATCCCTGACGCTCTCGACTCCCACGGACCGGCCCGCACCATCGCCGTGGTCAACCAGAAGGGCGGCGTGGGCAAGACCACCTCCGCCATCAACCTGGGCGCGGCGCTCGCCGAGTACGGGCGGAGGGTCCTCATGGTGGACTTCGACCCCCAGGGAGCGCTCACCGCAGGCTTGGGCGCTGCCCCCCATGACCTCGAGGTCAGCGTCTACAACGTCCTGATGGAGAAGGATGTCAGCACCCGCGACGCCCTGCTCTCCACCCACATCCCCGGGATCGACCTGCTTCCGGCCAACATCGACCTCTCCGCCGCCGAGGTCCAGCTGGTCACCGAGGTCGGCCGTGAGCAGGTGCTGCAGCGGGCCCTGCGGGAGGTCCGCGACGACTACGACGTCATCATCATTGACTGCCAGCCTTCCCTGGGGCTGCTGACCGTCAATGCGCTGACCGCCGCCCACGGCGTCATCATTCCCCTGGTCGCCGAGTTCTTCGCCCTGCGGGCGGTCGCCCTGCTGAAGGAGACCATCGAGAAGGTCCAGGACCGCATCAACCCGGACCTGGAGGTCGACGGCGTGCTGGTCACCATGGTGGATCTGCGCACCACCCACGCCAAAGAGGTCATCCAGCGGATCGTCGAGGCCTTCGGCGAGAAGGTCTTCGAGACCGTGATCAAACGGTCGATCAAGTTCCCCGACGCGACCGTCGCCGCCGAGCCCATCACCGCCTACGCCCACAAGCACGACGGCGCCAAGGCCTACCGCCAGCTGGCCCGCGAGCTCATCGGCCGCGGCGCCGCCCCATGATCCGCCGATGACCACCGAAGTCCTGGACGCCGACGCCGCAGAGCCGACCGGCTTCCGGCTCACCCTGGATAACTTCGACGGGCCCTTCGACCTGCTGCTGGGCCTGATCGCCAAGCGAAGGATGGACGTCACCGCCGTCGCGCTCGCCGAGGTCACAGACGAGTTCCTCGCCTATGTGCGCACCTTGGACGCACGGAAGGCTCTGGACGAGTCATCGAACTTCGTCTTCGTGGCGGCCACGCTGCTGGATATGAAGCTCGTTCAGCTTCTGCCCGGCGCCGAGCCGGAGTCAGAGGAGGATCTCGCCGCGCTGGAGGCCCGGGACCTGCTCTTCGCCCGTCTGCTGCAGTACCGGGCGTTCAAGCGGATCGCCGGGCACATCGGCCAGGCGGTGGGCGGCAACGCGGGCCGCTTCCCGCGTCGGCCGGGGGAGGACCCGCAGCTGGCCGGGCTGATGCCGGAGCTGAAGCTCACCACCACCGCCGGGGATCTTCGTGCCCTGGCGGAGAAGGCGTTCGCGCGTCGAGCGGCTGAGCCGGACGATGTGCGCCTGGGGCACCTGCACGCGACGGTGGACTCCGCCGCGGAGAAGCAGCATATGGCTGAGCTGCTGCGGGCGACGGGGCAGGCGAGCTTCGCGGAGCTGATTGCCGACGCTGAGTCTCAGCTGGTCGTCGTCGTGCGTTTTCTGGGGCTGCTGGAGCTGTTCCGGGACCGGCAGGTGAACCTGGACCAGCCCGCCCCGCTGGGTGAGCTCACCGTCGCCTGGGCGGCAGAGGAGAGCGCCGTGCAGGGCAGTGCGGCGGGGGAGGAGCAGGCATGAGCGAGACGCCTGAGCCGGGACCGGCTCTGGAGGAGCTGGACACCGGTCACCTGGTCTCCCACGAGGACTTCCTCGGGGCGGTGGAGGCGGTGCTGATGGTCACCGAGCACCCGGTCACCGCCGCGGAGCTGGCCGTCGCCGTCGAGCTCTCCGAGCATCAGGTCCAGGCCCTGCTGGATGAGCTGAAGGCGGAGGCGGACGGCAGCGGCGGAGGACGTCAGCGCGGGTTCGAGCTGCGGGAGGTCGCAGGAGGCTGGCGGTGCTACTCCAGGCCGCGGTACGCCGATCAGGTCTCCGCGTTCGTGCTGGGCGGGCAGACGTCACGGCTGTCCCAGGCGGCATTGGAGACCCTCGCGGTGGTCGCCTACCGGCAGCCGGTGTCCCGCTCGGCCGTGGCCGCGATCCGCGGGGTGAATGTGGACGGCGTGGTGCGCACCCTGGTCACCCGGGGCCTGCTGGACACCGCGGGCACCGACCCGGCCACCGGCGCCACGCTCTACACCACCACCGGGGAGTTTCTGGAGAGGCTCGGACTGGACTCCCTGGAGGAGCTGCCGCAGCTGAGCCCGCACCTGCCCGGCGTCGGAGACCTCACCGATACGGACCTGGACGAGGACGGGTCCGGCGGGCACGTGAGCGGCCCCCCAGCCGCGGACAGGGAAGGGCCTGCTGGCCGGTAGACTGGCAGGCATGTCTTCGAGGGGTCCGGGCCGTCGCGCGCCCAGAGCATCACGTGCTGCGCGCACCCCTAAGCCCGGCACATCCGGCGGGCCGTTCTCCGACCAGGCCAAGCACCGGCTGATCTCTGCCGAGTCCAAGCCGGTCAAGCTGCGCGCCGACGAGGCCGAGGAGAACTTCCGGGCAGTCCATGACGACGACGGCACCCGCCTGCAGAAGGTGCTCGCCTCCGCGGGGGTCGCCTCTCGCCGGGTCAGCGAGAACCTCATCGCAGAGGGCCGCGTCATGGTGGACGGGCTCACCGTCATCGAGCCGGGCGTCCGTGTGGTCCCGGAGCAGGTCATCATCCATGTGGACGGGGTCCGGCTGAACCTGGACGTGGAGCACCAGTACGTGATGCTCAACAAGCCTGCCGGAGTCATGACCACCATGTCTGATCCGGAGGGCCGCCGCTGCGTCGGGGACTTCCTCACCGACGAGCAGCAGGCGGCGCGGCTGGTTCACGTCGGCCGCCTCGACTATGAGACCGAGGGTCTGCTGCTGCTCACCAACGACGGTGACCTCACCCACCAGCTCACCCACCCGTCCTACGAGGTGCCCAAGACCTACATGGCGGAGCTGCGCGGCAGTCTGCCCAAGAGAGCCGGCGCCCAGCTGAAGGCGGGCATCGAGCTGGAGGATGGGCCCGTCGCGGCGGACGCCTTCACCCACATGGGCTCCAGCGGCGGGAAGAGCATGGTCGAGCTGACCATCCACTCCGGGCGCAACAGGATCGTCCGCCGCATCTTCGAGCATCTGGGCCACCCGGTGACTCGGCTGGTGCGCACCGCCATCGGCGGCATCACCATCGGCGACCAGCCCCAGGGCACCGTCCGCGAGCTGACGGGCCGGGAGGTCGGCTACCTGCAGGACCTCGTCAGCGGGCCCCGGCAGCCGGAGGGGAGCGAGGCATGAGCTTCCAGACGGTTCTGATCCGGGGCACCGGCCTGCTCGGCGCCAGCATCGGGCTCGGGCTGCGTGCCGCGGGCAAGGCGGTGTGGCTCTCCGATCCTTCCGGCACCGCGATGCGGATCGCCGAGGACATCGGAGCCGGCAGTCCCTGGCCGGCTGACGAGCACCCCGATCTGGTCGTCGTCGCCGCACCCCCGGAGGCCACTGCGGAGGAGGTCCATCTGGCGCTGGTCCAGCACCCCGAAGCGATCGTCGTGGACATCGCCTCGGTCAAGGGCTCCATCCTTGAGGAGCTGCACCAGATCCAGGAGGGTCTCGACCTGTCCCGCTACGTGGGAACCCACCCCATGGCGGGCAGGGAGCGCTCGGGGCCGGTGGCCGCCCGCGGGGCCCTGTTCACCTCGATGCCCTGGGTGATCTGCCCGCACGAGACCGCTGAGGCCTCCGCGGTGGCCGAGGCTGAGGAGCTCGCCCGGCTGCTCGGCGCCAGTCTGCACCGGATGGGCCCTGCCGAGCATGACGAGTCGGTGGCACTGATCAGCCATCTGCCGCAGGTGGCCGCCTCGCTGGTGGCATCCCGGCTGCAGGACGCGCCGGGGAACGCTCTGGAGCTCTCCGGCAACGGGCTGCGGGACGTCACCCGGATCGCCGCCTCTGATCCGAACCTGTGGGTCCAGATCCTCACCCACAACGCCTCCGCGGTCCTTGAGATCCTCTACGGGCTGAGCGAGGACGTGAGCCGCCTCATCGGCACGCTGGAGTCCCCGCGCGCCCCGGGCGGGCAGGCTGACATCGCCCAGCTGATCGCTGAGGGCAACGCGGGGGTGGCACGGATTCCCGGCAAGCACGGCACACCGCCGCAGTCCTTCACCGTGGTCACGGTCATCGTTGATGACAGGCCCGGCCAGATTGCCGCGGTCCTCAACGATGTCGCTGAGGCCGGGGTCAACGTCGAGGACATGAGGATGGATCACTCCGCCGGCCACCAGGTCGGTATGGTGGAGCTTTCTGTTCTGCCCGGCCGGGCAGAGGAGCTGGCCCAGGCGCTGACGCACATCGGATGGAAGGTAGTGCTGACATAGTTATGGCTGAACCACACTCGCGGATGATCATCGCCGTTGACGGGCCGTCGGGCTCCGGGAAGTCCAGTGTCTGCCGTGCGGCTGCCGCCCAGCTGGGCGCGGACTACCTCGACACCGGCGCGATGTACCGCGCTGCCGCCTGGTACTGCTTGGACCAGCAGGTGGACCTGGACGATGAGACGGCGGTCGCAGTCGCGGTGGAGGAGCTGCCCCTGCACATCTCCACTGACCCGGAGCACCAGACCATCACGGTGGGCCAGGCTGACGTGACCTCGGCGATCCGTGAGCCCCGGATCTCCGAGGTGGTGTCTCAGGTGGCCACCAACCGGCCGGCCAGGTCCCTGCTGATCGATGCTCAGCGCCGCATCATTGATGACTCCGGCTTCATCGTCGCGGAGGGTCGTGACATCACCACGGTGGTGGCTCCGGACGCTCAGGTGCGCGTGCTGCTGACCGCCTCCGCGGAGGCCCGGCTGCGCCGCCGCGGACTGCAGCTGAGCGTGGAGTCCGGCGCCGAGCAGGACGAGGCCGCGCTGAAGCGGCAGGTGCTTGAGCGGGACCGCAAGGACTCGGCGGCGTCGAACTTCACGGAGGCCGCTGACGGCGTCGCGGTGCTCGACAGCTCCGAGCTGACCTTCGAGGAGACCGTTGATTCCCTGATCGGACGGGTCGAGGCCCTCCAGGAGGCTGCCTGATGAGTGAGCGTATGGAGGACGAGTACCTTCCCGAAGGGGAGGACCGCATCGAGGAGCGTCTTGCGTCGCTCAGCGAGGATGAGGCTGAGGCGCGTGCCGCAGCCCTGCGCGCGGGGCTGGAGGACTATGACCTTGAGGAGGAGGACGCCTACCTCCTCGCCGAGGACTTTGAGGACGAGGGGGAGCGGCCCTATGTGCCGGCGCCCCCGGTTCTGGCGGTCATCGGGCGGCCCAATGTGGGCAAGTCCACCCTGGTCAACCGAATCATCCGTTCCCGCGAGGCTGTCGTGGAGGACCTCCCCGGCGTCACGCGGGACCGCGTCTCCTATGACGCCGAGTGGAACGGCAAGGACTTCACCCTCATGGACACAGGGGGCTGGGAGGCTGACGCCCGCGGGATGGACAAGCAGGTTGCCGATCAGGCGGAGATCGCCGTCGACGAGGCGGATGCTGTTGTGTTCGTGGTCGACGGCCTGGTGGGCGCCACCGCAGTGGATGAGGCTGTGGTGAAGATGCTGCGCCGGAAGCGAAAGCCGGTGATGCTCGCGGCCAATAAGATCGACAGCACCCACGAGGGCTCCGCGCAGATGGCGGAGGTCTACGCGCTCTGGAACCTTGGCCTGGGGCAGCCGTACCCGATCTCGTCGCTGCACGGAACCGGCACCGGTGACCTGCTCGACGCCGCCATGAAGGCCCTTCCGGAGACCGCGCAGCACGGCGGGATGATTCCGCTGGGCGGGCCCCGCCGGGTGGCGCTGGTGGGGCGGCCCAACGTGGGCAAGTCCTCCCTGCTCAATAAGCTGGCCGGATCCGAGCGCGTCGTGGTGGACGATGTGGCCGGCACAACCCGGGATCCGGTGGATGAGTTCATCGCACTGGGCGGCGAGCAGTGGCGGTTCGTCGACACCGCAGGGATTCGGCGTCGTCAGCACATGGCCGCCGGCTCCGAGTACTACGCGATGCTGCGCACCCAGCGGGCCCTGGACAAGGCCGAGGTCGCCGTCGTGCTGCTGTCGGTGGACGAGCCGATCAGTGAGCAGGACGTTCGTATCATTCAGATGGTTCTCGACGCCGGCCGAGCCCTGGTTCTGGCCTACAACAAGTGGGACCTGCTGGATGATGAGCGCCGCTACTACCTGGAGCGTGAGATCAGCAGGGATCTGGCGCATGCGGCGTGGGCTCCGCGGGTGAACGTCTCGGCGCGCACCGGCTGGCACAAGGACAGGCTCGCCCCGGCGTTGGGGACAGCGCTGACCAACTGGGAGCAGCGGATCCCGACCGGCCGGCTCAATGCGTTCCTCGGCGAGCTGGTGGCGGCTCACCCCCACCCGGTCCGCGGCGGCAAACAGCCCCGGATTCTCTTCGGCACGCAGCCGAGCACCCGGCCACCGAAGTTCGTGCTGTTCACCACTGGGTTCCTGGACCCGGGCTACCGCCGGTTCATCATCCGCCGGCTGCGCGAGACTTTCGACTTCACCGGCACCCCGATCGAGGTGCAGATGCGCGTGCGCGAGAAGCGCGGCCGCCGCAAGTGATTCTTGTTATCTTTTAGTTTATTCGATCTCGTGAATGGCGGAATGGTCCTTCACCTTTGAAGTTCTTCGCGCTAGCGTAGGAACTGGGAGCCGTGATGTCCGTCACGGCGAAGTTGACCGACAAAGGAGTCCGTCGTGAGTTCGAATCGTGTTGTCGTCTATAAGGGCCCGGGTGAGGTTGCGGTCGAATCCGTCGACTACCCCAAGCTGGAGATCCCCAGGGAGGTCGCCGACCATTTCGGCATCTCTCAGAAGGCGCCGCATGCGGCGATCCTGAAGGTGGTCACCACCAATATCTGCGGTTCGGACCAGCACATGGTCCGTGGCCGCACCACCGCCCCGGTGGGCCAGAGCCTCGGCCACGAGATCACCGGCGAGGTGGTGGAGACGGGCGACGATGTCCTCTTCGCCAAGCCGGGCGACATCTGCTCGGTCCCGTTCAACATTGCCTGCGGCCGCTGCCGGATGTGCAACGTGGGCAAGACCGGCATCTGCCTGAACGTCAACCCGGCCAGGGCGGGGGCCGCCTACGGGTACGTGGATATGGGCGGCTGGATCGGCGGTCAGGCCGAGTACGTCCTGGTGCCGTACGCGGACTTCAATCTGCTGAAGTTCCCGGACCGGGACCAGGCGCTGGAGAAGATCCTGGACCTTACGATGCTCTCTGACATCTTCCCGACTGGATATCACGGCGCCTACACCGCGGGCGTGACCACCGGCTCCACCGTCTACATCGCCGGCGCGGGCCCGGTGGGCCTGGCAGCGGCGCATTCGGCGCAGCTGCTGGGTGCGGGCGCAGTGCTCGTCGGCGATATGAACAAGGAGCGGCTCGCCAAGGCCGAGAGCTTCGGCTGCGTAGGGATCGACCTCACCGAGGACGGCACTCTGCCGGAGAAGATCGAGCAGGTGCTGGGGGAGCCGGAGGTAGACGCTGCAGTGGATGCGGTGGGCTTTGAGGCGCGCGGCCACGGCAGGGATGCTGACGAGGCCCCGGCCACGGTGCTCAATGACTGTATGGAGGTGGCCCGAGCCGGTGCCGGCATCGGCATCCCCGGCCTGTACGTCACGGGTGACCCCGGCGCAGCGGATGCCAGCGCGAAGGAAGGCACCTTGGGCGTGCGGCTGGGCCTGGGCTGGGCGAAGTCGCACTCGTTCGCGACCGGCCAGTGCCCGGTGAAGCAGTACAACCGGCAGCTGATGAAGGCGATCATCTATGACAAGGCGAAGATCGCCGAGGTGGTCAGCGCCACTGCGGTGACGCTCGATGAGGCGCCGGATGCCTACCAGCAGTTCGATTCAGGCGTGGCACGGAAGTTCGTGATCGACCCGCACGGGATGGTGCCTGCCTAGGCCTGCTGCTCAGAGGGAACGAAAAAGCCCTCTGCGGACCGCGCGCACACGGTCTGCAGAGGGTCTCCTCATTCGGGACGGGCTATCGGATGCACAAGCCAACAAAATGGACAAGCTGGCAAAAGAAGTAGATGCCTTGCTTGACGAGGTTTTGCCTGCCCCCCTGGTTGCACCCGAATCTACGCGAAAGCGACCGCGCGGGACGTTGGATCCTCGCAGACCGGAACTGACAAGCTCAGAACCGCTACCTGCGAACTGTTGTCGCACACGGGGATATTCTGAGAGGATTTTCGTCCCGACGCCACGGATATACGCGGTTCCCGGTAGCTTTAGTGGGCAGCAGTTACGTCAACAACCCGAGCGACTTTCTGGCATCTCTCAAACTGTCCGATTGGCAAAGGGCCGTTTGCCGTGTTCGCGCCGTGAAGCGAAGTCTGCGATGAGTCGGGTTTCGAGAGCGTCCACGAACTTGTCCGAAGGATCGTGTGCCGGTCGCCAGCAGACGCTGAGCGAGGCAGCGTCCTCGAGCTGGAAGATCCAGACACCGCCATCATGGTTGTCGGCGGTGCCGGCTCCGGTTCGTCGGTACTGCTTCAGCCGCCGATGGATACCGTCCTGTCGAGCACCCCAGGTTGCCTTACCGATATACAGGACCTCCGAGCCTGGCACCCAAGCCTGCTCCAGCGTGGCGATCGGTGCCGTGAAATCGCGCGTCTTACCGGCTGGGCTGCGTTCGAGGAACTTCGGCGGCTTGTTGGACTCGCGCAGTACCACATACACGCCTGGGTCTGTCGTGGGGCGGGTGGAGCGAAGTTCGTCAAAGGGTAGAAACCCCTCGTATCCGGCGCCTTCCAGGCCAACGCGCGTCCACGCGTCAGGGATGTAGCCGGGGAAATTCATTGCCGCACGCAGATCCGGGAGGTTGGGCACGGTTGAAGTATGGCATAGGGGTATAGAGACCCCCGGAGGATCTATCTCTGTGGACTTTGCGACAGTATGCGCCACAACACAAATGCCTCCGCCGTGATCACCGACTGCACACGATCGAACTCATGACTCACCCTTTCGTCGAAGATGACGCAACTCCCTGGAGCTTGAGTTTCTTTGTCGACGAGGAATACTGGCGAGTCCTGCCAAGGTCTCCTCGCTAAGCATTGGTGGATCCGTCGCCATCATCTTGAGCAAGCTAGCGATTTCATCAGGAGGAAGTTTTGCCAGTTCACTTCGTACTTCTTCGAGACTCTCAGCGCCAACGATGTCTGAATTTGCCACGATCTTCATCTGCTTGTCGCTGAATACTTTGGCAGCGAGAGATGCCGAGTAACGAGCCCCAGCCTCAGCGCTCGACATTTTGGGAGATCGGTGTTGTACGGGGACTTGGGCAAGTTCTTGCGACGTCCCGGAAGCAACGTCTCCCTGAATTTCTCTAGAGTTCTATTGGGTCTTGTGACGCGAGATGAAGCGCCCCAGGTTCTCTGCCGCTGTCATACGGGCTGCGGCTCACTCACGTTAGCTGCGTAGTAAGCGCGTTCGTACTCTACCGGGGTCAGGTTTCCCCGCGTCCCGTGGAGGCGGCGGTTGTTCCACCAACCGACCCAGCCCGCGGTGGCGAACTCGAGGTCTGCCAGCTGCCGGTAGGGGCCCTCGTGGAAGACATCGGTGCGGATGCACTCGGTCTTGAACAGCCCAATGAGGGACTCCATGAGGCTGTTGTCATAAGTGTCGCCGACGGTGCCGATTGAAGGGCGGATGCCCTCGATCTCCAGATGCTCGGTGAAGCGCACCGAGGTGTACTGAGAACCGGCGGCCGAGTGGCTGATCAGCTGACCTGGCTCCACCGGGTTGTCTTCGCGATCACGCTGCCAGATCGCCATACGCAGCGGGATATCCACCAGTTCGGTCTCTCTGGTGATGGCCGCGTTCAGTCGATGATCTGTTGGGCGTAGACATCGACGATGAAGGCCACATAGGACCACCCCGCCCAGGTGCGCACGTACGTGAAATCCGCGACCCAGACACGATTCGGCGCTTCTGCGGTGAAGTCCCGGTTCAGCAGGTCCTCGGCGCGGACCCCGTCCTTGGCCGGGATCGTGGTGCGGATGCCCTTGCCTCGGCGCACGCCGACCGGCCCCAGGCTGCGCATCGCCCGGTCGACTCCGCCCCGGGAGGCACCCGGGATACTGCGGCGGGTCAGCGCGGTCATCTTCCTGCGCCCGTAGAGGCCCTCCGGAGCGAGCTTGGTGTTGTCGTGGCGATCGGTCGTGAAGGCCAGCTTCCGAATCTGGCCCTCCACCGATGCATCAGTGATCGTGCGGGATGCGACGTGTTGGTTCTTGCGGGCCCAGGCCCGATAGGTCCCCGCTGCGATCTTCATGCCCTCGGCAGAAAGGATCTGACAGATCGACTCGACAGCGAAACCTTGGCCCCTGAGTTCCTCAATGAACGCCAGGATCAGCGGCTGCGGGGATGGAGTTCCCCCGCGAAGAAAATCGAGGCCCTGCGCCTGCCGGATCCAATAGACCTGGCGGGTCTCGCAGTGTGAAAAATCACTTGTTGACCCCTGTTACTCGCGACCTTTCAGTCGCCTGTTCGAGTAACCACTCCGTGGTCGGGCTAGCGGGATTTGAACCCACGACCTTCCGTCCCCCAGACGGACGCGCTACCAAGCTGCGCTATAGCCCGTTGACGTGCTCTGCGGCGGAGCGAACCCCGCCGGAAGCACCCCGAAAGTCTACACGAGTAACCGTGGGCCAGCGAGTTCAGCCGGCCAGCTCACTCTCCAGCGCCGCCCGCGCGGCCAGCTGTCCGGAGATCACCGCTCCCTCCATCGTCGCCAGGTGCTTCTGCTTGGTGTAGTCGCCGGCGAGCACCAGGCCGTTCACCGGTGTCCGCTGCGCAGGACGCTTCGCCTCGTTTCCCGGGGCCAGCGAGTAGAAGTCCGAGGGGATCACGACCTTCCGGAAGTCGAGCATCCTGTTCCGCAGGTCCAGCCCGAGACGGTCTGCGTCGGCGAACGCCAGCTTCACCAGCTCCCAGGCGTCGGTCTCCCGATGGGTGTGCGGGTCTGAGCAGATGATGCTGACCCGGCCGCGGGAATCCCGGAAAGCAGTGCGGGACTGTTCCGAGAAGGAGGCTAACACCGTGCCGGGGCCGAACGTGGCACGGTCCTTGGGCATCAGCGGCTCAGACAGCTCCAGCTGCAGGCCCACGCTCGGTGTGGACTCCAGGCTCAGGAAATCGTCGAACCAGTCAACGCCGGACAGCTGCTCCTGCACCAGTTCCTGGGCAGGTCCGACCGAGGCGGCGAGCACCACAGCATCAGCCACCAGCGGCTCACCGTCCACCCGCACACCGGTGACTTCCCCGGCGTCGGTGATCAGCTGCTCCGCCGGTGCGGAGGTCCGCACCGTTCCGCCTCTGGACCGGATGTACTCGGCAATCGGCTCCGCCAGCACCTCGGTCATCGGACCGGAGAACGCGCCCACGCGGGCCAGGGCCGCCGTGTCCCAGTAGGGGACCATCAGCCCCATGAAATTGTGCATCGAGTAGCGCTCCGGCGGCACAAAGAACAGTCCCTCGGTCAGCGGCACCAGAATCCGGAAGATCGTGGTCTCTGAGATCCCGTGCTGCCGGGCATAGTCGCTGACCGTGATCGCATCCAAGGAGGCAGGGTCATCCAGGTGCTGCTTGGCGCCGGCTGCCAGCATCCTGCCCAGCTTCGCCTTCTCCGCCATCGGCAGGAAATCACTGTTGCCCAGCGCCTCGGCCACCGACTTCAGCGGCTTGTGAACCATCGAAGCGCCGAATTCGGCCCGCGGCCCGCCGTCGGGCGCGATGATCTCGATCTCGTCCTCCCAGACCACCACCTCGTTCAGGGACTTGCCCACGTGGCGGATCAGGTCCGGCATCGCCGAGTAGAACCCCAGGTAACGGTGCAGGCCTGATTCGATGGTCATCCCGTCCGCGTCCCAGCTGGAGGTCCGCCCGCCCACCTGCGGCGCTGCCTCCAGCACCGTGACGCGGTGCCCCGCATCCACCAGGTCCACGGCGGCGGCCAGGCCGGCCAGCCCCGCTCCGACGACGACGGCGTGCTTCTGGTTCTCAGGCATGGATCGGAAAGTACCCGGGCAGTCTCCAGGAAAACTTCAGGTCACCTGGATCCCAGCGCAACGTTGTGCTCATCTGCCGTCTCAGGTTGCGATACACGGCGACACACAGCAGATATGTTCAAAAAGCTCGCTTACAGTGGACCACGCTATGGCTCCCCAGAATACCCCTACCAGCCCTCTGATCTCCGCCGAAGAGCTCGACGCCCGGCTGGGCGACCCCCAGGTGAAGATCCTCGACGTCCGCTGGCGCCAGGACCGCCCCGAAGGCATGCCCGAATACCTCCAGGGCCACATCCCCGGCGCAGTGTTCGTCGACCTCGACTACGAGCTCGCCGACCCCGAAGCCGCCAACAACGGGCACGGGCGCCACCCCCTGCCCGTCCTCGAGGAGTTCCAGGCCACTGTCCAGCGCTGGGGAGTCAACAACGGCGACACGATCATCGTCTACGACGACCTCAAGAACCTCTCCTCGGCCCGCGCCTGGTGGCTGCTGAGATGGGCAGGCTTCGGCGACGTCCGGATCCTCGACGGCTCCCTGAGAGCCTGGACCGGCACCGGCCGCGCGGTCGCCGACGGCCTGGAGATGCCGGACTTCGGGGACGCTCACATCACCCCGCAGCAGATGCCTCTGCTGGAGGCGGACGACGTCGTCGGCTTCGCCCAGCGCGCCACGCTGCTCGACGCTCGCCCCGCCGACCGCTACACCGGCGAGTATGACCCGCTGAGCCCTCGCCCTGGGCACATCCCCGGGGCCATCAGCGCCCCAGCAGTCGGAAGCCTGGACAGCAGCGGCCGGTTCCTGCCGCCCCAGCAGCTGCGTGAGCGGTACCTGCGTCTGGGCGTGGACCCGGAGAGACCGGTGGCTGCCTACTGCACCTCTGGGCTGCATTCGGCCCACTCCGTCATCGCGCTGCAGCTGGCTGGCTTCCAGGCGCTGCTCTACCCCGCCGGGTTCAGCCAGTGGACGCGTGACGAGGCGCGCCGCGTCGTCGTCGGCACGCACCCATGACCCGCTGATCGAGAATGTGAACAAAACTTACGTCCGGTTCTTTTCAGGGCAGGACAGAGGCGTACCTTTGAATTATGTCCACTGAGACCCCCGCGCGCTCGGCACGGCCCGCACGGCAGAAGAAGCCCAACGGTCAATGGAAGGTCGACGGCCAGGAGCCGCTGAACCACAACGAAGAGTTCAAGCAGGCGGACAACGGCCTCAACGTCCGGGAGCGGATCGAGCAGATCTACTCCAAGCAGGGCTTCGCCTCCATCGACCCTGACGACCTCCGCGGCCGCTTCCGCTGGTGGGGCCTCTACACGCAGCGCCGCCCAGGGGTTCCCGCCGGCGCGCACAACTCGCTGCCTCCCGAAGAGGTCGACGACGAGTACTTCATGCTGCGCATCCGCATGGACGGAGGGGCGCTGACCACCGAGCAGCTGCGTGTCGTCGGAGAGCTCTCCCGTGACTTCGCGCGCAGCACCGCAGACATCACCGACCGCCAGAACATTCAGCTGCACTGGGTCCGGGTCGAGGACATGCCGGAGATCTGGCGGCGCCTGGAATCCGTAGGCCTGGGCACCACCGAGGCCTGCGGCGACACCCCGCGCGTCATCCTCGGCTCCCCGGTGGCAGGGATATCCGCGGCGGAGATCATCGATCCCACCCCCGTGATCAAGGAGATCTCCCGGCGCTACATCGGTGACCCGGAGCTCTCCAACCTCCCGCGGAAGTACAAGTCCGCGATCACCGGGCACCCCAGTCAGGATGTCGTCCATGAGATCAACGACTTCGCTCTGGTGGGTGTGAACCATCCCGAGCACGGGCCCGGGTTCGACCTGTGGGTCGGCGGCGGGCTCTCCACCAACCCGCGCCTGGCCGAGCGGCTCGGCGTCTTCCTCACCGAGGATGAGGCCCCGGACGTCTGGTACGCGGTGACCCAGTGCTTCCGCGACTACGGCTACCGGCGTCTGCGCAACAAGGCGCGTCTGAAGTTCCTGCTGGCCGACTGGGGCCCGGAGAAGTTCCGGCAGGTCATCGAGGATGAGTACCTCGGCCGCAGGCTGACCGACGGACCCGCGCCGCCGGCGCCCACCAGCCCTGGCGATCATGTCGGCACGCACGCTCAGAAGGACGGGAAGTTCTACGTCGGGGCGGCGCCCGCCGTCGGCCGGGTCAACGGCGCGCTGCTGCTGAAGCTCGCTGATCTGATCGAAGCCCACGGCTCCACCCGGCTGCGCACGACCCCGCACCAGAAGGTTGTGGTGCTGGACATCGCCGAGGAGCACATCGACTCCCTGAAGAGGGGGCTGAAGAAGCTCGGCCTGGATCCGGATCCCAGCGTCTTCCGGCGCTCCACCATGGCCTGCACCGGCATCGAGTACTGCAAGCTCTCCTTCGTGGAGACCAAGTCCACCGGCGTGAAGGTCATCAACCAGCTCGAACGCGCATTGGCCGACGTCGCTGACCAGCTGCCCGAGCGCCTCACCCTGAACATCAACGGCTGCCCCAACTCCTGCGCCCGCATCCAGGTCGCAGACATCGGGCTGAAGGGTCAGCTGATGACCGGCGAGGACGGCGAGCAGACCCCCGGCTACCAGGTGCACCTCGGCGGCGGGCTCGCCTCCTCCGACCGTGATGAGGAAGCCGGTCTGGGCCGCACCGTCCGCGGCCTGAAGGTCACCCGTGATGGGGTTGCCGTCTACGTGGAGAAGCTGATCCGCCGCTATCTCGGCACCCGGGAGTCCGCCTCGGAGACCTTCGCCGCGTGGGCCCACCGCGTCGAGGACGAAGTCCTGCAGCACGAGTGGGAAGGAGCCGCAGCATGAGCACAGCCACCGCAATGAGCCTCGAGCAGCTCAAGGAGCTCGCCGAGTCCGGCGCCGAGCAGCTCGACTGGGACGCCACCGCCGAACAGGTCATCGCCTGGGCGGCGGAGAACTTCGACCTCCGTGAGGTGGCGGTCGCCTGCTCCATGCAGGACGCCGTGCTGCCTGCCATGGTCGCCGACCAGATCCCCGGCGTCGACGTCCTCTTCCTGGAGACCGGCTACCACTTCGCCGAGACCATCGCCGCGCGCAACGAGGTGGAGCACAGCCTCGACGTGAACGTCGTTGACGTGAAGCCGAAGCTCTCCGTGGCTGAGCAGGACGAGCAGTACGGCAAAGACCTGTTCAGCAGGGACCCTGCCGCCTGCTGCCGCATGCGCAAGATGGAGCCCCTCGGCGAGGCCCTGTCCGGGTACAAGCTCTGGTTCACCGGCGTCCGCCGCGACGAGGCCCCCACCCGGGCCAGCACGCCGCTGATCACCTGGGACGAGATGCACGGGCTGGTCAAGGTCAACCCGCTGGCCACTTGGAGCTTCGACGATCTCGTCGGCTACGCCACCGATCACTCGGTCCCGGTGAACATGCTGCTGCAGCACGGCTACCCCTCCATCGGATGCAAGCCCTGCACCCGTCCGGTGGCCCCCGGTGAGGACCCTCGGTCCGGCCGCTGGGCCGGGACCGGCAAGGTGGAGTGCGGCATCCACACCACCGACTCCACCTCCTGACCGCGCACCCACCCAGATACGCACCCCAAGGACGCCCATGACCACCACCACCGCACCCGCCGCGGAGCGCACCGCCCGGCAGCTGGCCGAGAACGGCGTTCTCTCCGCCGCCGGCACCACGGCGCTGGCCCGCCTGGAGGCTGAGGCCATCCACATCATCCGGGAGGTCGTCGCCGAGTTCGACCGGCCCGCCATGCTCTTCTCCGGCGGCAAGGACTCCGTGGTGATGCTGCACCTGGCCGCCAAGGCCTTCTGGCCCGGCAAGGTGCCCTTCCCTGTGGTGCACATCGACACCGGCCACAATTTCCCGGAGGTCATCGACTTCCGCGACCGCACCGTGGAGCGGTTGGGCCTGCGCCTGGTGGTCGGGTCCGTGCAGGAGCTCATCGACTCCGGCGAGCTGCAGGAGCGAGCAGACGGCACGCGCAACCCCCTGCAGACTGTGCCGCTGCTGCGCACCATCGCGGACAACAGGTTCGACGCCGTCTTCGGCGGGGCCCGCCGCGATGAGGACCGCGCGCGGGCCAAGGAGCGCATCCTGTCCCTGCGCGACGAGTTCGGCCAATGGGACCCCCGCTCGCAGCGGCCCGAGCTGTGGAACCTGTACAACGGCCGTCACAAGCCCGGCCAGCACGTGCGGGCGTTCCCCATCAGCAACTGGACCGAGCTGGATGTGTGGCGCTACATCGCCTACGAGAACATCGAACTGCCCCCGCTGTACTACGCCCACGAGCGGGAGGTCTTCCACCGCGACGGGATGATCCGGGCAGTGGGGCCCTTCAGTCAGCCCACCCCCGAGGAGAGCACTGAGACCATGCAGGTCCGTTACCGCACCGTGGGGGACATGTCCTGCACCGGTGCGGTGCGCTCCGGTGCCGTGAACAACGAGCTGGTCCTGCGCGAGGTCGCCGAGGCGACCGTCACCGAGCGGGGAGCCACCCGCGCCGACGACCGCCTCTCCGAGGCCGCCATGGAGGACCGGAAGAAGGACGGGTACTTCTAATGACTATCACCGCTGAGGCCCCGGAAAAGAGCATGAGATCCTCGGGCACCCTGTTCCGCCTGGCCACCGCTGGCAGCGTCGACGACGGCAAGTCCACCCTGGTGGGCCGCCTGCTGCACGACGCCCAGGCGATCCTGACCGATCAGCTGGCCGCCGTCGCGCGCACCTCGGCTGAGCGCGGCTTCGGGGAGTCCTTCGACGAGGAGGGACAGCCGCTGGACCTTGCGCTGCTGACCGATGGTCTGCGCTCGGAGCGCGAGCAGGGCATCACCATCGACGTCGCCTACCGATACTTCGCCACCGACAAGCGCAGCTTTGTGCTCGCCGACTGCCCCGGACACGTCCAGTACACCCGGAACACAGTCACGGGCACCTCCACCGCCGACGCCGTGGTGCTGCTGGTGGATGTGCGCAACGGCGTGGTGGAGCAGACCCGGCGCCATCTCGCAGTGGCGACCCTGCTGCGGGTCGAGCACATCATCGTGGCGGTGAACAAGATCGACGCCCTCTCCTACAGCGAGGATGCCTTCCGTGCTGTGGAGACTGAGATCCGTCAGGTCTCCCGTGACCTGCGCGCTCAGAACGCCGGCGCTGAGCGCGCCCAGGCCGAGCCCATCGTCGTTCCGGTCTCTGCCCTGCGCGGCGACAACGTGGTGAAGGTCTCCGAGAACACGCCCTGGTACACGGGGGAGGCGCTGCTGCCCGTCCTCGAGCAGCTTCCCGACGCTGACGCCGAGCACCGCCTCGAGGAGCCGATGCGCCTGCCGGTGCAGACGGTGATCCGCCCCCAGGGCGGACTGGCCCCGGAGGTGGACGCCGAGGCGTTCACCGACTTCCGCGGCTATGCCGGTCAGGTCGCTGCAGGTCGGCTGTCCCCGGGGGACACCGTGCGTATCCAGCCGGGCGGGCATGCCACTGAGGTCACCGCAGTGCGGCGCACCGGCCTGCAGCAGGACCTTGTTCCCGGGGAGGCGGCCTCCGCAGGCGAATCGGTGGTGGTCGAGCTGGCCGGGCAGTACGACGTCGCGCGCGGCAGTGTGCTGACCGCGGAGGCCGCCCCTGCCCAGGAGCTGGACGAGCTCACGGTGCGCCTGGCCTGGCTGAACGAGAAGCCGCTCGTGCCGGGAGACCGGGTCCTGTTCAAGCACGGCACCGCCACGGTCAAGGCACTCGTGACTGAAGTGGACAGCCGGCTGGACCTGACCACCTTGAGCGCGGACAATGCTGAGCAGCTTCAGCTCAACGACATCGGAACCGCCACCATCAAGCTTGCCGCGGCGCTGCCCGTGGATGACTACGTCGCATCCAAGCGCACAGGAGCCTCGCTGCTGATCGACCCAGCTGACGGCAATACACTGGCTGCCGGACTGATCAGCCTGCCCGAGGCTGCCGAGGGGCAGGACGCCGGCTCCGACGAGGACTGGCTGTCCTCCTAGACAGGCACCTCACCCACCACGTAAGGACAAGGACCAGAACCCAGATGACCGAGACCACCTCCGCTCCCTTCCGCCGTGTCGCCGTCATCGGCGCCGGCCCCGCCGGTGTCTACGCCTCAGACATCCTGCAGCGCTCCGAGCAGGGCGAGAACATTGCCATCGACCTGTTTGACCGCTATCCGGCGCCCTTTGGGCTGATCCGCTACGGCGTGGCCCCGGATCACCCGCGCATCAAGGGCATCATCAAGGCGCTGCACAAGGTGATGGAGCGCGGCGGCATCCGGTTCATCGGCAATGTGGACTACGGCCGGGACGTCACGCTGGAGGAGCTGAAGAAGCACTACGACGCCGTGATCTTCGCCACCGGCGCGATCGACGACGCTGCCCTGAACATTCCTGGCATCGACCTCGAGGGCTCCTACGGGGCGGCCGATTTCGTGTCCTGGTACGACGGTCACCCGGACTACCCTCGTGAGTGGCCTCTGGAGGCCGAGCAGGTCGCTGTGCTCGGCAACGGCAACGTGGCCCTCGACGTGGCTCGCGTGGTCTCCAAGCACGCTGACGACCTGCTGGAGACCGAGATCCCGGACAACGTGTACGAGGGTCTGAAAGCGTCCCCGGTCAAGGACGTGCACGTCTTCGGGCGTCGCGGTCCTGCCCAGGTGAAGTTCACTCCCCTGGAGCTGCGCGAGCTCTCACACAGCAAGGACGTCGACATCGTCCTCTACGAGGAGGACTTCGAGTTCGATGAGGCCTCGGATGAGTCCATCAAGACCAACAACCAGGTGAAGACGATGGTCAACACCCTGGCGAACTGGCTGGTGGAGCAGGAGGAGCGCACCGAGGAGGCGTCCCGGAAGCTTCACCTGCATTTCCTGCACCAGCCGGTGGAGATCATTGAGGGCAGGAACGAGGACGGCTCCGGCACCGGCAAGGTGGCGGGCATCAGGTTCGAGCGCATGGAGCTGGACGGCAACGCCCGTGCCAAGAGCACCGGCGAGTACGTGGAGTACCCGGTCCAGGCGGTCTACCGTGCCGTCGGCTACTTCGGCTCCCCGCTGGCCGATGTCCCGTTCGACTCCGAGAAGGGCGTCATCCCCAACGATGGGGGCCGTGTCCTGGACGAGACCGGCTCCCAGGTGGAGGGCATCTACGCCACCGGCTGGATCAAGCGCGGCCCGGTGGGCCTGATCGGCCACACCAAGGGCGACGCCCTGGAGACCATCAACAATCTCCTTGAGGACTTCCCGAACCTTCCTGGGGCGGAGCAGCGCGACTCCGACGTGGTGGAGCTGCTGGAGTCCCGCAGCGTGCAGACCACCTCCTGGGAGGGCTGGCTGTCCCTGGACGAGCACGAGCGCAAGCTGGGGGAGACCTTCACTCTGCCCGGCGGCGAGGCCCGGGAGCGCATCAAGGTGGTGGAGCGCGAGGAGATGGTCAGCGTCTCTCGCGGCGTCACTGCCAGCTGACCTGTCGGAGCAGCATTACTGAGAGGGCTCGGACTCCTGCTGGGAGTCTGAGCCCTCTTTGCTTTCCTCCTCCTCGTCGTCTTTGCTCTTGGGGTCGCGGACGAGCAGGTACATGCCGCCGAGGGTGAGGAATCCTGCGATGAAGGCGCCGATGGTGGCCCCTTCCTCTCCGACGAAGCCTTCGATGAACTGGCGTGCCTCCGAGTCGGGGTCGACGAATGCGATGAACACGAAGACCGCGACGATCACGGTCGCGAGCACTTTTCCGAAGATCCGGCGCCACTTGCTGCGCCCGTCTTTGCCGAGCTTCTCCCCGGCGGTGGCGACCTGTTTGGCGCGCAGCACGCGCAGGGCTCCGACGCTGCGCACTACGCGGAGGATCTGCATGGGTCCGATGCTGAACACGACGGCGATGATCGTGAGGATGGTCAGCCCGATGAGCCATTTGTTCTCTCTGACCCATTCGATCTTCTTGGGGGAGATGAGGAAGAAGATGAGAACTTCGGCGACGAGCACTACGGAGGTGGCGTAGAGGCCGATGTGCCCGATCATCTCCCAGGGCTCGTCGAGGAGGGTGAGGAAGGTGGCGGGCACGGAGACGATGGCGGCGATCAGCACCGGCCATGCGAGCCGGCGCTCCCAGCGCTCGTTGAGCTCCTCGGCCCGGTCCTGGGATATCCCCTCGTTGCGGAAGGGCTCAGTCAGCTCCCCAGCGGCGTCCTTGGCCTGCTCCTTGCGGGAATCTTCCCTGTTCATTGTGCCTTCCTGCTGTGTTGCGGCTGCTGCTGCCAGTGTAGAAGGCAATAGTTCAGCCCGAAGCGCGCCTCGCACAGCAGTGCACGTGGTTCATGGGTCAACCACCATCCTGCCTTCGTGCAGGGGCGTTCGAAATCTTCATCCTTGGGCTCTCAGCCGGCCGGCTCTCCCCGGCCGGGTGCTCTGTGGCGGATGAGCTGGGCAAGGATCGCCAGCACCGGGAGCTCGATGAGCGGACCGATCACTAGGGCCACGGCGATCAGCGGCCGGTCGGGGAACGCGGCCACTGCGATCCCCAGCGCGATGGGTGAGTTTCGGGCAGTGGTGACCATGGTCAGGGTCACCCGCTGCGGGCCCGGCAGCTGCAGGAGCCTCGAGCTCAAGGTGGCTGCCAGCGGCAGGATGACGAAGAACCCGGCAAGGGCTGGCAGCAGCAGAATCAGCTCGGTGCCGTGGTCCGCCACGACGGGGGCTTGCCACGCGAACATCGCCAGCACGGCCACGCACAGCAGCGGCATGACCAGCTTCCCCGCCCAAGGGTTCAAGGTATTCTCCCGCCACCGCTCGCCCTTGAGCCGTTGTGACAGCCAGCGGATGACGAATGCGGCCACCAGTGGGGCCAGCAGCATCAGAAGCACTGCCTCAGCCAGCACAGCGGCATCGACCATTGCAGCATCACCGCCGAGCAGCAGCACGTAGACCGGCAGCAGCAGAAGCTGCAGTACGAGGTTCACCGGAAGCAGAGAGGCGGCGATGCCGGTGTGCCCTTTGGCCACAGCGGTGAAGACCAGGTACCAGTCCGTGCAGGGGGTCACAAGGAGCAGCAGGAGCCCGATCCGCAGGTCCGGCTGATCCCCGAGCAGGCCAGCGCCGAGGGCCCAGGCCAGCGCAGGGGTAAAGACGTAGTTCAGGACGAGGCTGGCGGCCACCAGTGATTTTGCTCGGCGGACCTCACCGACGTGGGCGGCGCTCATCTGCACGAAGATCGCGGTGAGCATCGCCAGAAGCGCCGGGATGACCACAGGCTCGCCGTACTCACCCAGCGGGGTGGCCAGCCCCAGACTGAGGCCGGCCAGTGCGGCTGCAGCGACGAAGACGCTCTGAAGCCGTTCAGCCCAGGACATGAATCCTCCCGGCGAGCATCAGGCGGAGCTCTTGCAGCGGAGCCGCACAGGAGGAAGATGTGAACATGGCTACACGCTAGACCTTCGCGGCGACTCGGAGGTCAGCCTGTGATCTGTTGCGTCGGTCATGAGCTGCCTGCGGCAGTGCGCTGATTGAGGCATTAGCTCTGGCGAGATCGCCGGAGAACCCACATAATATACCCCCAGGGGTATATAGTAGGGATTCCCTCGGGGCTGACCTCCCGCTTCATTGACGAAAGGTTCCCTATGACCGCCGCATATTGCGCTCCCGAAGAGCTGCTCCAGAACGTTGGTTCTTCGTCCCAGACCGTACTGATCGATGTCCGGACACCGGTTGAGTTCGAGTTTGCTCACATCAGGGGATCGCGCAGTCTGCCGCTGGATCTGCTTGAGAAGAACCCTTCTGCCGTCGCGTCCTCTTTGCCGGAGAACGCGGTGCTGCTCTGCCAAGCCGGTGTACGCAGCCAGCAGGCCGCACAGATTCTGTCCAAAGCCGGGGCGGATCGTCTTCGAACGCTCAACGGGGGTATTGACGCCTACGTGCAAGCAGGCGGGGAGCTGCTGCGGGGAACACAGCGCTGGGCGATGGAGCGCCAGGTGCGCATGGGGGCCGGGGCCTTGGTGACGACTGGCATTCTCGCCAGCCATTTCATCCATCCGAAATTGAAGTGGCTCTCCTTCGGCGTAGGCTCTGGGCTGATCTTCGCTGCCTCGACCAACACGTGTGGGATGTCGTATGTGCTGAGTCGGATGCCGTGGAACAGGACGGCAGCAGAGCCCACCTTGGAATCTGCGCTGCGGGATATCTCTGATGCGTCCGGCAGGCTGTGAGCCCGCTTTAGATTCTCTGCTCACTGGTCTTCAGGCACCGGAAGGACGCCTCATGCGCAACGCAGATCCCGAAACTCAGCGCAGGATCATCAACAGGCTCAAGCGTGCCCGCGGCCAGCTTGACTCCGTGATCAGCGCGGTGGAGAACGGCGGTTCGTGCAGGGAGGTTGTCACTCAGCTGGCCGCGGTATCCACCGCCCTGGATCGGGCTGGGTTCATCATTGTCTCGGGTGCTATGCAGCACTGCGTCACGGAGCCCGAGGCGGCAGCCGAAGAAGAGGATGGCCTGACCATCGAGGAACTCGAAAAACTGTTCCTCTCCCTCTCCTGAGACCTGCGGCGAAGGTCATAGTGGATACCAGACTGCGCTTGTCGCAGGTTGAACAAGGGCCACCCGTTGATTCGACGGCTGGCACAGGCTCAGACACCCTGATCGCCTCTGACATGCTGGAGCAAGCTCGGCCTGATGCCCGGCTGAATTGGTGCCCCCATGAGGATTCGAACCTCAGACCTTCGGTACCGGAAACCGACGCTCTATCCCCTGAGCTATGGAGGCGGGGGTCGCTTTCAGCGACCGATCTAGGCTACCAGAATCAGCCGGTGACCGAGACCTCGTAGCTCCACAGCTCAGCGGACATGCCGACCGGCTTCTGCTTGGGCTCCTCGCCCTCCTCCTTATCGCTGTGCGACGCGGCAAACTGCTCGGAGCTCCGCCAGCTCTCGTAGTCCTCCTCGGAGTCCCAGCGGGTCACCACCAGCCAGGTAGTCCGCTCGTCGGTGGGCTTGAGGAGCTCGAATCCCTGGAATCCGGAGGTCCCCTCCATAGAGCTCTGGCGGGCGGCGAACCGTTTGCCGAGCTCGTCGCCGGAGCCTTCGGGGACGGTGATGGCGTTGATCTTGATCACGGGGGAGTTGGCCATGGTTCGAGTCTAACGGCCTGCCGCATACCCTTGCGCGGCCCGCGGGTTCGCAGCAGCTTGAAGCCGGCCGGAGGCAGGGTCGCGGACCACGCAGGAGAGGCGTCCGAGCTTCCATTCTCCCGCGCGGGTGATGGCGTGGCCTCGCCGTTCCAGGCCGGCGATGACATCGTCGCCGAGCCGGTCTTCGACCACGGCGCCGCCGGGCTCCCACTGACGCGGCCAGAACGATGACGGCAGGGAGGTGGTGTGCAGCGCCGGTGCGTCGATGGCCTGCTGCGGGGTGTGGCCTCCCACCAGGGTGCGCAGCAGGAACAGCAGCTGCCACTGGTCCTGCTGGTCGCCGCCAGGGGTCCCCAGCGCCATGAAAGGCGCACCGTCTTTGAGGACCAGGGTGGGCGTGAGAGTTGTGCGCGGCCGCTTCCCCGGCTTCAGGGCGCTCGGAGAGCCCGGATCAAGCCAGTTCATCTGCAGCCGGGTGCCGAGGGGGAATCCCAGCTCGGGGATGGTCGGTGAGGACTGCAGCCACCCGCCCGATGGGGTGGCCGAGATCATGTTGCCCCAGCGGTCCACGACGTCGATATGGCACGTGTCGCCCTTCGTCTCGCCGGCCCTGCTGACCGTCGGCTCGCCGCCGCCCGCCGCTCCGCCGCTGAGGCCTGTGCCTGCGCGTTCGAGGCGGGGAAGCGTCTTGGCGGCCCCGGGGATGTCACCGGGGCTGAACTCGTGCGAGGCCTCCTCGGTGATCAGCTGGCGGCGGGCGGCGGCGTACTCGTCACTGAGCAGGTGATTAAGCGGCACCTCACCGTCTGCGTAGTAGGTGTCCCGGTCGGCCATGGCGAGCTTGAGCGCCTCCAGGATGGTGTGGGCCCCGAGCTCCGTGCCGGGGTCCAGACGAACGTCGTCGAAGCCGTCGAGAATCTTCAGGGCCTGCAGCAGCACAGGACCCTGACCCCAGGGACCCGTCTTGGCGATGGTGTGTCCGCGGAACTCGATGGTGACAGCGTCCTCGTAGCCGGCAGAGTGGTCCGCGAAGTCCTCCTGGGTGATCACTCCGGCGTAGTCCCCGCCGTCGGAATGCCGGTGAGGCGTCTTCACATACTCTGCGGCGGCCGCGGCGACTTTGCCGGTCTTCCACTCAGTACGCGCGGCATCGATGCGACCCTGGCGGTCAGCTGCCTCCGCACCAGCCTCCACCAGGCCGCGCAGCACCTTCGCATAGACCGGGTTGGTGAGCGTCTCACCCGGCTCAGGGACACGGCCCCCTGGCATCCACTGCGCAGCAGAGGTGGGCCAATGCTCGGTGAAGAGCTCCTGAACGGTGCGGATGATGCCGCTGATGGCGGGCACGGCCCGATGCCCGTTCTCCGCGTAGTCGATGGCGAAATCCAGGACACGGGCCAGCTCCCAGGTGCCGTGGTCGCGCAGGAGCAGCAGCCACGCGTCGACGGCCGCCGGCACGGCGGCGGCCAGCGCGCCCGCTCCTGGAACCCGGTCCAGGCCCAGACTTGCGCAGTGCTCCAGGGTGGCGGCCGCCGGCGCGGGGCCCTGTCCGTTCAGGACGATGGGCGTGGGGTCATCTGCGGCGGCGAAGACTCCCGTCATGTCGCCGCCGGGGCCGTTGAGGTGCGGCTCCACCACATGCAGGACAAACGCCCCCGCGGCTGCGGCGTCGAAAGCGTTGCCGCCGCGCTCCAGGACGGACTGTGCTGAGGCGGTGGCCAGCCAGTGGGTGGAGGCGCTCATCCCAAAGTGCCCTTCGAGGGTGGGGCGAGTGGTGAAGTCGGCGGCGTGGGTGAACGTCATGCCTGCTATCTCACCACAGGGCGCCCTGCGCCTGTCCGGAGAGCTCCAGCCCGGGAAGCTGCAGCTGCGGGTCATCGGCGCGCTGCTGCGGGGCGGACTCCTCGGGGGAGGTGCGGCCTCGCCAGCGCAGATCGCTGTCCCGTTCGAAGCCATGCCGGCGTCGTGCTTCCGCCGCCCTGGCTCCCAGCCACTGCTTGTACTCCTTGGAGGCATAGCTTCCGAAGCCGTGCTTGCCGCTGTAGAGCCGCCTGTATCTGGGCACCAGGGCGGGGTGCTCCTGCTGCAGCCACTGCATGAACCATTCGCGGGCGCCGGGCCGCAGGTGAAGAGCCCCCGTGCTCACCCAGCTGGCGCCAGCCTCCTTCAGGGAGCCGTGCAGCCAGTCGAGATGATCCTCAGAGTCGGTCAGCCAGGGCAGAATCGGCATCGCCAGAACATTCACGTTCAAGCCTGCGTCGGCGACAGTGCGGACCAGGTTGAGCCGGGCCGTGGGATTGGGGGTGCCGGGCTCCACGGCCTGCTGCAGAGGAGGGTCCATGATGGCCAGGGACACGGCCACAGAAACATCCACCCTCTTGGACGCCTCGACCAGCAGGGGCAGGTCCCTTTTCAGCAGGGGCCCTTTGGTGAGGATGGAGAACGGCGTCTCCGAGTCCGCCAACGCCCGGATGATGCCGGGCATGAGCTGATACCGGCCCTCCAACCGCTGATACGGGTCCGTGTTGGTGCCCAAGGCAACGTGCTCGCGCTTCCATGACGCCTTAGCCAGCTCCGCCCTCAGCACCTCAGCCACATTCGTCTTCACAACGATCTGCGTGTCGAAGTCCTCGCCCGTCCCCATATCCAAATAACTATGCGTATTTCTCGCGAAGCAATATTTACAGGAATGGCTGCATCCACGCGTTGGGTTAACGGTCCACTTGAACGGCATATTGGACTGGCCGGGCACTTTGTTGAGAGCAGTCTTGGCCGCAACCTCATGGAACGTGATGCCGTCGAACTCAGGTGTGCGGACGCTGCGCAGGAGTCCCTGCATCGGGATGAGGGGCGCCGCGGCCGGTGTGCCGGCGTCATCGTGGATCTTCTGGTTCTCCCACCGCATGGACGATATTCGAACATATATTCGAGTCCACGTCTATGGCTGCGCGTGGCTCAGCAGCGTCCACGAGCGGACAGTTCCCGAGGCATAGCAGCAGGCTTCGCACTCGCAGGAGCAGGGGCTGTCGCAAAGGCCTTGCGTCGCTCTCTGCACCGGCAGCTGATTGCGCGGTGTCCCGAGCCGCTACTGCTCGACAGTGTCGTCGAAGATCATCAGGGCACCGCCGTCGTGGTAGTTGGAGACCCACACCGTGCCGGAGAGCTCGTCATAGGTGACCCCGATGGGATACTCGCCCGCAGGCAGCGTCTCGATCTCGTCCAAGGTCTCAGCGTCGAATTTGGAGATCGTGTTGTCGTAGTAGTTCGCGGCGAACAGGGCGGTGCCGTCTGCGGAGATGTCCATGGTCCGCGGTTCCCGGCCCGTCGGGGTGGAATCGATCACCTCGTTGGTCTCCGTGTCGAACGCGACGATCTGGTCCGAGCCCGAGAACGTCGCATACAGGACGTCGCCCTCGGGGGAGAGGACCAGGTGCCGGGGGCGCTCGCCCTGGTTGTAGAACATCTCCGCCTCGCCGGTCTCCAGGTCCACCTCGTATATCTCATCGGCGTACATGGCAGTGACGTACACGGTCTGGTTGTCCGGCATAGGGGCGATGCCGCGGGGCTGCGAGTTCAGCCGGATGCGCTCCGTGGTCTCCCCGGACTCGGCATCCACCACGGAGAGGTCGTGGTCGCACCAGTTGGAGACCAGCAGGGTGGAGGCATCCGGGGTCACTGCGAGGTACTTGGGGACGCGGCCCACCTCGATGAAGTCGTCCCAGTCGCCTTCCTCCACGCTGTAGCGGAACAGGGCGGTGGGCTCGACGGCATCCCCGTTGCGGCAGTCGTCGTAGGCGTCCGCGCCGTAGTCCCGGAAGCGGTACTGGGAGACGTACGCGTACTCGCCGTCCTCAGTCCACACCGCCTCCACGGGCGCGCCGGTCACCTCATCCGGGTAGCCGTCCACGCCGAAGTCAGCGGGGCTCAGCGTCGCATCCAGCTCCTGGACCAGCTCCCGCTCCTCGGTGTCGTACAGCGTGGAGCTGTTCCGGTAGATCATGTTGTTCGCGATCGCGAGGCCCCGCCCGTTGGAGACCACAGACTTCGGAAAGATAGAAGGCTCGGTGATGGACTCCGCATATGAGAACCCAGTGGTGTTCGACGCCGGCCGGTCCGGGATCTCGTCCTCATCCGGGACGGCGCTGCCGCCCTCCTCGTCATCCCCGGAGTCACCGCCCTCAGCCTGATCCTCGCCGCCTTCAAGCGTGGGGCTGGGGATGCTCTCCTGCTCATCCTCAGCCGACTGCTCCTCGCCGTCGCCACCGCAGGCCGTCAGCAGCACGGCAGCGCTCAGCGAAAGGGCAGCCAGGCGCAGGGGGACGGTGCGGGGCTCAGTCATGGGTGTTCCTCACATCTGGAGCTGAACGGTCCCAGCAATTCTGTCATGGGCGCCGCGGCCGTCCGGGGAGATCAGCAGTACGGGAATGATCAGGAGCAGCATCGCCGTTCGCAGGCTCGACCACGCCGGGCCGGGGATCGAGGCGGGCCCGCCGTTGCCCAGCCGCACCACCTGGATGCGCATCAGACGTTTGCCGATCGTGACGCCCAGCAGGCCGCCCAGCAGCACGTGCATGAGCACGAAGATTCCCAGTGTGACCAGTTCGTCGAAGCCGAAGAACGCGAAGGAGATCAGCGAGGCGATGCCCCAGTCGATGAACAGGGCCAGCACCCGTCTGCCGAAGGGGGCCAAAGCGCCTGGGCCATCAGGGGGGAGCCCCAGGAGATCGCCGGGGTATTCGTCGTCGTGCTCTGCAGTCACAAGCGACCAGTGTACGGATGAGAGTCCCCGTTAACATCTTGGAAACATTTGCGTGACCGGCGGGAAACCCAAGGGTCGGTAGTGTGTCAGATGTCTGCCTGAGGCCGAGTTGCTGAACCGGAGCTCAGGAGTCCGATGACCGACTCACACGATGAGGAGCAGTACCGCATGTTCTCCAGCCCCCAGGAAGTTCTCGACTTCATCAAGAATGAGGACGTGAAGTTCGTCGACATTCGCTTCACCGACCTGCCCGGCCTGCAGCACCACTTCAATGTTCCGGCCCACACCGTCGACCTCGACTTCTTCGAGAACGGCCAGCTCTTCGACGGCTCCTCCATCCGCGGATTCCAGGGCATCCAGGAGTCTGACATGCAGCTCATCCCGGACCCCACCACCGCGTTCCTCGACGAGTACCGCGAGGCCAAGACCCTCGTGATGACCTTCTCCATCATCAACCCCCGCACCGGCGAGCCCTACGCCCGCGACCCCCGCGGCATCGCCCGGAAGGCCGAGGAGTACCTCGCCTCCTCCGGCATCGCCGACACCGCCTTCTTCGGCCCCGAGGCTGAGTTCTTCCTGTTCGACGAGGTCTCCTACAGCAACTCCCCGAACGAGTCCTTCTTCAAGGTCAACGCCAAGGAGGCCAACTGGGGCTCCGGCAAGAGCGGCGAGTTCGACGGCGTCCCGGACGCGCACAAGCTCGCCACCAAGGGCGGCTACTACCCCGTGACTCCGCAGGACAAGTCCGCTGAGGTCCGTGACGAGATCGTCCTCGCCCTGGAGCGCGCCGGCCTGTCCGTGGAGCGCGCCCACCACGAGGTCGCCGGCCCCGGCCAGCAGGAGATCAACTACAAGTTCAACACCCTGACTCTGGCTGCCGACGACATCCAGAAGTTCAAGTACGTGGTGAAGAACACCGCCGCCAAGTACGGCCTGGCAGCCACCTTCATGCCCAAGCCTGTCTTCGAGGAGAACGGCTCCGGCATGCACTGCCACCAGTCCCTGTGGAGCGGCGGCGAGCCCCTCTTCTACGACGAGGCCGGCTACGCCAACCTCTCCGACACCGCTCGCTGGTACATCGGCGGCCTGCTGAAGCACGCAGCCGCCGTGCTGGCCTTCTCCAACCCGACGGTGAACTCCTACAAGCGACTGGTGAAGGGCTACGAGGCGCCCGTCTCCCTGGTCTACTCCCAGGGCAACCGCTCCGCCGCGGTCCGTATCCCGATCACCGGCTCCAACCCCAAGGCCAAGCGCCTCGAGTTCCGCGCCCCTGACGCCTCGGGCAACCCCTACCTGGCCTTCGCCGCCATGATGATGGCCGGCCTGGACGGGATCAAGAACCGCATCGAGCCCCACGAGCCCGTCGACAAGGACCTCTACGAGCTGCCCGCTGAGGAGCTCAAGGACATCCCGCAGGCTCCCGGCAGCCTCGAGGAGGCCCTGGCAGCCCTGGAGGCCGACCACGACTTCCTGCTCGAGGGCGGCGTCTTCACCGAGGAGCTGATCCAGGCCTGGATCGAGTACAAGCATGAGGAGGAGATCGACCCGATCCGCATGCGCACCACTCCCGCTGAGTTCGAGCTGTACTTCAGCGTCTGATCAGTCACCTCTGACTGACTCTTCACGGAGGGCCTCACCCGCTCGGGTGGGGCCCTCCGCGCGTCTGCTGGATTCAGCTCTCCGGGCGGAGGCCGGCTTCCGCGGCCAAGTGCTGGAGGGTCTCCAGTGCGACGGCGACCGGTCGGCTGCTGCCCCGGTCCTGCCGCACATGCGCCACCACCCGGCGCTGCACCTGCGGTCTGTGCAGCGGGCGGATGCTCACATTCGGCGGCGCATCCTGCAGTGCCAGCCGGGTGAGGACTGTGACCCCGACGCCGGCCTCCACCAGGCTCAGAGCCGCATAGTGGTCATCGAGCCGGGCCACCACGTTCGGGGCGAACCCGGCGGCCCGGCAGGCCGACCGGATGATCCGGGTGGCGGGGGTGTCAAAGATGTCGTGGTCGATCCACAGCTCCTCGGAGAGCTCATGCACCGCCACCTTCTCCACGTTCTCGAGCCGGTGCCCAGCCGGAAGCGCGACGTCGAACTCCTCCACGCCCAGCGAATAGCGCAGATACCCGTCGATGTGCTCCTGCGGCGCTTCGAGGCTCTCCTGGCGCACGTCCAGATCCGCCGGACGGGGCGCCCTGCCCGCGGGAGTCTCGTTGAGGCTGATCTCCACGATGACCTCCGGGGAGTCCTGCCGCACCGCAGCGACCACATGGGGAAGCCATTCCTTCGCCGCTGAGGAGAAGGAGGCCAGGGTCAGCTGCTGACTGTGCCCGCGGCGCATGTCTTCTGCGCTGCGCGCCAGCCGATCGAGGGCGGCCAGCGCGTCCTCGGCCTGCTCGGCCAGCTGCAGCGCCGCCGGGGTGGCCTCCAGGCCGCGGCCGCGGCGGACGAACAGTTTCAGGCCGGTCTCCCTGGCAAGCTCCGCCATGTGCTGACTGACAGTGGCGGGGGAGTAGTGCAGGCTTCGGGCCGCGGCCTGCAGAGAGCCGGCCGCAATCACCGCCTGCAGGACGCGGAGCCGCTGAGGGTTGAGCATCGATCCATTATCAGGCAATGCCGAACAATCATACAGAAAAGACAGCTTGTGGCTTCGCATTGGCCGGCTGAGGATGACCAGGTGACTTTTGCCAGCTACCTCGGACTGCTCGCCGCCGCGGCCGTCGTCGCCGTGACCCCAGGGCCGGACACTATGCTGTCGCTGCGCTGCGCGCTCTCCTCCCGCAGGGCGGGCCTCGGGGCCGCCACCGGCTCATGCACGGCAGTCTTCGTCTGGGCGGCCCTCACCGCCTCAGGGCTCGCAGCGATCTTCGACGCCTCGCCCGTGGCCTACGAGATCCTCAGCACCGTGGGCGGCATGTACCTCCTGTTCCTGGCCGCCCGGACCATCGTCACCGCCCGGCGGCGGATGAACGCGCCGCTGCTCGTCACGCTCAGCGCCAGCGGCTCAGGCCTGGCTTCCGAGGCTCCTCGCACCCATGATCAGTGCGCCGCCAAGGTGCCCACCCTGCGCTCCGGATTCCTCGCGGGCCTTGCCACATGCATGACCAACCCCAAAGTGGCACTGTTCTTCCTGGCCATCTTTCCCCAGTTCATGCCGGAGGACGGCAGCCTGATCTTCGCCGTCGTCGTGATGGGCGGAACTGTTGCCGGCACCATGTACGCCTACCTATTGGCCGTCGTCTTCCTGGTGGACGCAGCCAACAGGTGGCTCTCCAGCCCGAGGGTCACCGGCCGGATCGAGATGGTCAGCGGCCTGATCCTGCTGGGCCTCGGCATCTACATGCTCACCTCCGGGGTCCTCGGCCTTCTGCTCTGACACTCTGTCCTGCGCCGGCGGCACAGCATTTAGGATGTTCTGGTGACTCCTGAAGAACTCTCCGCAGCCGTGAAGACCGTGCTCGCCCAGGCCGTTGAGGCCGGCGAGCTGAGCCTCGAGGTGCCGGACGAGGTCCGAGTCGAGCGGCCCAAGAGCCGAGACCACGGCGACTGGGCCACCAACATTGCCCTGCAGCTGGCCAAGCCCGCTGGAATGAGCCCCCGCGCGCTCGCCGACATCCTCGCCGCACGCCTGGGGGAGGCCTCCGGCATTTCGCAGGTGGAGGTCGCCGGCCCAGGCTTCATCAACATCACCCTCGACGCCGCCGCTGCCGGTGAGCTTGCCCGCACCATCGTGGAGGCCGGCGAGATCTTCGGGCACAACGAGGCCCTCACCGGGCACATCATCAACCTGGAGTACGTCTCCGCGAACCCGACCGGTCCGCTGCACATCGGCCACACCCGCTGGGCGGCGCTCGGCGACGCGGTCGGCCGGCTCCTGCGGGCCTCCGGGGCGCAGGTCACCACTGAGTACTACATCAACGACGCCGGCAACCAGATGAACGTCTTCGCCTCCAGCGTGCTGGCCCGGCTTCACGGCGAGGAGGTTCCGGAGGGCGGCTACCCCGGCGAGTACGTCGCCGAGCTCGCCGAAGCAGCTGCGGCCCAGCACCCTGACATCCGTGAGCTGGGCCGTGATGAGGCCCTGCCCATCGTCCGGGAGGCCGCCTACCAGGAGCAGATGAAGCTGCTGCGCCGGACCCTGGAGAACTTCGGCGTCCACTTCGACCAGTGGTTCTCCGAGCGGACCCTGCACGAAGGCGGGAAGATCGACGACGCCATCGCCGCCCTGCGCGAGCAGGGCCACGTCGATGACCGCGACGGCGCCATCTGGCTGCGCACCACTGATTTCGGCGACGACAAGGACCGTGTCCTCGTCAAAGACGACGGCGAGCCCACCTACTTCGCCGCCGACGCCGCCTACTACCTCTCCAAGCGCGACCGTGGCTTCGAGGAGAAGATCTACCTTCTCGGCGCCGATCATCACGGCTACGTGGGCCGGCTCAAGGCCATAGCCGCCTGCGCCGGCGACGACCCTCAGCAGAACATCGAGATTCTCATCGGCCAGCTGATGAGCGTCAGGGGGGCGAGGCTCTCGAAGCGCAAGGGCAACATCATCGCCCTCGATGACCTCATCGAATGGCTCGGCGCGGACGCTCTGCGCTACACCTTGGCTCGCTACCCCGCGGACTCGCCCATCGATGTGGACCCGGACCTGCTGCAGTCGCGCACCAACGAGAACCCCGTCTTCTACGTGCAGTACGCCCACGCGCGTGCCTGCAACGCAGCCCGCAACGCGGAGGCTCACGGTGTGGACCGCAGCAGCTTCGACGCCGCTCTGCTCACCCACCAGACGGAGGAGGAGCTGCTGGCCCACCTCGGCAGCTTCCCCTCCGTGGTGGCCTCCGCCGCCGAGCTCCGTGAGCCGCACCGGGTGGCTCGTTACCTTGAGGGCCTCGCCGCGGCCTACCACGGCTGGTACGCCAAGTGCCGGGTAGCGCCGTCGACTCACCAGGACGGCACCGTGGAGCCGGTGACCGACCTCAACCGCACCCGCCTCTGGCTCAACGACGCCGCAGTCCAGGTGCTCCGCAACGGGCTGGCCCTCCTCGGAGTCAGCGCACCGGAGAAGATGTGAGCAGCATGACGACGCCCCCGCACCCGCTCGCTCCCGCATGGCTCACTCCGCGTGAGTCCTCCGAGGACCTGGAGCAGAAGCTCTTCCCCTCCGATGCCGGCCGCACCGCCGAGGGCGAGCTCACTCTCGGCGGCATCCCTGTCTCTCAGCTCGCAGCCGAGCACGGCACCCCGCTCTACGTAGTCTCCGAGGCCGACTTCCGCCGTCGGGCCCGGGCCTTCCGCGAAGCATTTGCCGAAGCGTTCGCCCCCGAGACTGAGGTGGATGTCTTCTACGCAGGCAAGGCTTTTCTCACCACCCACGCGGCACGGTGGGCCGCGGAGGAGGGGCTGAACATCGACACCGCCAGCGGCGGGGAGCTGAGCCTCGCCCTCGCGGCCGGGATCGAGCCGCGGCGCATCGGTCTGCACGGCAACAACAAGTCCGACGCTGAGATCGTCCAAGCGCTGCGGACCGGTGTGGGGCGGGTCATCGCTGACTCCCTCGATGAGCTCTTCCGCATCTCTGATCTCGCAACCGGCCTCGGAGTCACCGCCCCGGTGATGCTGCGGCTGACCCCGGGGGTGCACGCCTCCACCCACGAGCACATCGCCACCGCTCATGAGGACCAGAAATTCGGGCTCTCTCTCACTCCGGCCGCCGCAGAGGACTCCGCCCTCACAGCGGGGGGTGCGGCCGACGCTGCCGTGCAGAACGGCGGCGAGCACCGCGGCTCTCCGGCATGGTCCGCCGTGCAGACGGCGCTGAACCTCTCCGGCGTGGAGCTGCTGGGGCTGCACTGTCACATCGGCTCTCAGATCTTCGAGCCGGACGGCTTCGAGCTCGCCGCACGCAGACTCATCGGCTTCCTCGCCGCCGTTCGCGATGCCCACGGCGTGGAGCTGGCCGAGCTGGATCTGGGAGGCGGGCACGGAATCGCCTACACCGAGGCCGACACTCCGCGGGGCCCGCAGGAGATCGCGGAGGCTCTGGCCGGCACTGTGAAGACGGCCTGTCTCGAGAATGGCCTTGACATCCCGCGCATCAGCATCGAGCCGGGCCGGGCGATCGCCGGCCCCGCGGGGGTGACCCTCTACACCGCTGGTGTGACCAAGGACGTGGTCGTTGAGGAAGGCCTGACCCGTCGGTACGTCGCTGTCGACGGCGGCATGGGGGACAACCCGCGTCCGGTGCTCTACGACGCTGACTATTCTGCGGTGCTTGCGTCCCGTTCCCAGGAGGGTGAGCACGCCCTGTCTCGCATCGTGGGCAAACACTGCGAGTCCGGTGACATCGTGGTCCGAAACGTATACTTGCCGACGGCTGTGGGCCGGGGGGACATCCTCGCTGTGCCTGCCACCGGGGCCTACTGCCACTCACTGTCGAGCAACTACAACTACCTCACCCGTCCGGCTGTCGTCGGCGTCACAGGGGGTGAGTCTCAGGTGCTGATCCGCCGCGAGACTGTTGACACGATGCTCGCCCGGGACACCGGCTACGCCGCCGGCTCCCGCTGACCGCATGCACACCGCAACTGATGAAGGGGTGAACGTGGCAGAGCCCATCACTATCGGCCTGCTCGGCGCAGGAAGCGTCGGGGCGCAGGTCGCCCGCACACTGGTCGAGGAGCGGGAGCTGATCTCTGCCCGCGTCGGAGCCCCTGTGCGCGTCGCCGGCGTCGCCGTCCGCGACGTGGAGACCCCCCGTGACTGGCGCATCCCCAAGGAGCTGCTCACCACCGACGCCGAGGCGCTGGTGGACGAGGCGGATCTCGTCATCGAACTGATCGGCGGCTTCGAGCCGGCCGGGGCGCTGGTGGAGCGGGCGCTTCGGCAGGGAACCGCCGTAGTCACAGGCAACAAGGCGCTGCTGGCAGCACGCGGGGACGAGCTGCACGCGTTGGCGGCCGAGACCGGTGCCCTGCTGCGGTACGAGGCCTCCGTGGGCGGGGCCATCCCCATTCTGCGGCCCATCGAGGATTCTCTCTCGGGAGACCGCATCACCAAGGTGATGGGCATCGTCAACGGCACCACCAACTACATCCTCGACCAGATGGACACCACCGGCGCCGCCTTCGACGACGCTTTGGCCGAAGCCCAGAAGCTCGGCTACGCGGAGGCTGACCCCAGCGCCGATGTGGACGGGCACGACGCCGCGGCAAAGGCGGCCATCCTCGGCACGCTCGCCTTCCACGCTCCCTTCACCCTGGAGGACGTCTACTGCCAGGGCATCCGTGAGGTCACTCAGGAAGACATCGAGGCCGCGGCCTCCTCCGGCTACGTCATCAAGCTGCTCGCCATCGTTGAGCGGCAGAACGGCGGAGCGGTGCTGCGCGTGCACCCCACCCTGCTGGCCCGCACCCACCCGCTGGCCACCGTCCGGGGCGCGTTCAACGCGGTCTTTGTGGTTGCCGAGAGCGCCGGTGAGCTGATGTTCTACGGCCAGGGCGCCGGCGGGGTTCCCACCTCCAGCGCCATCATGGGCGATGTGGTGGCAGTGGCCCGCCGCATCCGGTCGGCGGTCCCGGAGACCCCGCTTCTCTCCGATGCTGAGGACCTGCACGCGCTGACCATCGATGCCGCGGAGACCCAGTACTACATCGATATGCAAGTTGCCGACCAGGAGGGCGTGATCGCAGAGATCGCCCGGGTCCTGGCAGATCATCGAGTCTCCATTGAGTCGATGCGTCAGCCCGGCTCCGTCAGCCCCGAGGGCGAGGTGGAGGAGGCCGGCCGCGGCGACGCCGGCGCCCAGGTCCAGATCGTCACTCACCAGGCCAAGGAGGAGCACCTCCGGGCCACTGTGGAGACGCTGGAGTCCCTGGACGTGGTGAAGTCCATCAGCTCCGTGCTCCGGGTCGAAGTCGAGCAGTAGCCCTCAGCCGCACACAAGAAGGAGAGACCCCATGGCCCATCTGTGGCGCGGAGTCATCAACGAGTACGCCGACCGCCTCCCGGTCACCGAGGACACCCGGGTCATCACCCTGGGGGAGGGCGGGACACCTCTGGTGCACGCCCCCCACCTCTCCAAGCTGGTCGAGGGCGAGGTCCATCTGAAGGTCGAGGGGATGAACCCCACCGGATCCTTCAAGGACCGCGGTATGACCATGGCTATCACCGCCGCCGTGGCAGAGGGGGCCAAAGCGGTGGTGTGCGCTTCCACCGGCAACACCTCAGCCTCCGCAGCGGCCTACGCCACCCAGGCGGGGCTGACCTGCGCCGTGCTGGTGCCCGCCGGGAACATCGCCGTCGGCAAGCTCTCCCAGGCGGTCGCCCACGGCGCGGAGATCATTCAGATCGACGGAAACTTCGACGACGGCCTGGAGATCGCCCGCAAGCTCTCCGAGTCCTACCCGGTCTTCCTGGTGAACTCCGTGAACCCCAACCGCATCGAAGGACAGAAGACGGCAGCCTTCGAGGTGGTGGACGCCCTCGGAGACGCACCTGACTACCACCTGCTGCCCGTCGGCAACGCCGGCAACATCACTGCCTACTGGAAGGGCTACCGGGAGTATCACGAGGACGGCCCGGCCACCCAGACGCCCACCATGTGGGGCTTCCAGGCTGCGGGTGCGGCGCCGATCGTCGCCGGCCATCCCATCACCGAGCCGGACACGGTGGCCACCGCCATCCGCATCGGCAAGCCTGCCTCCTGGGAGTCTGCCGAAGCAGCGAGGGACGAATCAGGCGGTCTGATCGAGGCCGTCACGGACGAGCAGATCCTCCACGCCCATCGGTGGCTCTCCGCCAAGGAGGGAGTCTTCGTGGAGCCAGCATCGGCATCCGGCGTAGCCGGCCTGCTGGCCAAGCATGCGGCCGGCCAGGTTCCCGCCGGCAGGAGCTGGGTGATCACGGTGACCGGCCACGGGCTGAAGGATGCCGACTGGGCGGTGAACAACCCCGAGGTTCTCGGAGCCGACGGGGCCCGCGACTTCACGACCCAGGTGCCCGCAGACGTTGAGACCGTCGCCCGCACCCTGGGCCTCTGAGCTGAGACGATGTCTGCCGAACTGGCCGAGCCGCTGCGCCGCACGCGCCGCTTTGCCCTCACCGTCCCCGCGACCAGCGCCAATCTGGGTCCGGGCTATGACAGCATGGGGCTCGCCCTGGAGCTGCGCGACACCATCGAGGTGACCGCAGCGCCGCGGAGCCGCTCCGAGGCTGCGCGGGTCAGCGTGGCCATCACCGGCGAGGGTGCCGCAGACCTGCCGCAGGATGCTTCCCACCTGGTGATCGCCGTCGTCGAGAAGATCCTCGCCCAGCGCGGCTGCCGCCTGCCGGACCTGCACGTCCGGGCGCAGAACGTGATCCCGCACTCCCGCGGCCTGGGGTCCTCAGCCGCGGCGATCGCCACCGCCGTGGAGCTTGCCTCCCAGCTGCTGGCCGAGACCCCGGAGGGTGAGCTCAGCGAGGATGAGCGTCTGCAGATCGGATCCCGCCTTGAAGGGCATCCGGACAACTACGTCCCCGCGCTGCGCGGAGGAGCGGCCGTCTCCTGGGAGCGCAGCCCCGCGGAGGGCGGCACACGGATCTTCGGGACGGCCCGGCTTGAGCTGCACCCGGATCTGACCTGCGTGGCGGCAGTCCCTGATTTCGTGCAGTCCACCCAAGCTGCCCGCGGGCTCCTGCCGGCGGAGGTGCCGCACGCCGAGGCGGCTCGGAACTCATCCCGCTCGGCCCTGCTGGTGCATGCCCTTACCCGGGACCCGGACCTGCTGCTGGAGGCTACCGAGGATTCCCTGCACCAGGAGTACCGGCGCTCGGCCTTCCCCGCCTCGATGAGCCTGGTGGACGCTCTCCGGGCTGAGGGGCGGGCGACAGTGATCTCCGGGGCAGGTCCCACGGTGCTTGTGCTGACCCGGAAGAACGAGGCCCGGCACGTGGCCGAGCGGATCGCGGCCTGGGACGCCGAACAGGCGGGCTCGCACCGCTTCAGCCCTCAGATCCTGCCTATCACCGATACAGGTGTTACAGTGGAGCCAACCCCGCAGTGATGCGATCAGATCATAGGTCTGCGCAGATTCCGCTGCACCGGGGATCATCACAGCTCTCCCATGCAGAGTGCATCAATTCTTATGGAGAGCTGGTCGTGCAATTCCGACGGTGACTTCTGATGCGCCGTTGATGAGACCGCAGGCCAATACACGCCACGACGCTCATTGAGCCTGCCCGACGAGGGAGAAGGAAACCTTCGTGACAGAAAGCACCATTGCGACCACCGAGGTCGACAGCGCTGAGCAGAACGGAAGCAGCTCGGCCGCCGGCGGAGGACTCGCCGGCCTCAAGCTTCCGCAGCTGAAGACTCTCGCCTCCCAGCTCGGCATCCCCGGGGCCTCCCGGATGCGCAAGTCTGACCTGGTGCAGGCCATCTCCGCCCACCAGCGCGGCGGCAGCTTCGCAGAGAAGAAGTCCCAGGACGAGAAGCCGGCGCAGGACGACGCCGCATCCGAGCCCGCCCAGTCCGCGGAGAAGAACGGTGCTGCCGAGCGCAGCGCTGAGAAGATCGGCGGGCAGAACGAGGAGCAGACTGAGCAGTCCTCCCCGGGCACTGGCCAGCAGGCCTCGCCGAACGACGGTGAGCAGCAGGGCGGCGGACGCAGCCGCAACCGGAACCGTCGCAACCGGAACCGCGGCGGCGAAGGCCAGGACAGCGCTGAGGGCGGCAATGAGCAGCCCTCGAAGAGCGATGACGGTGGCCAGGCCGGCGCTGAGGACCGCAGCAGCGCTGACCAGCAGCCCCAGCAGGACGGCGGCCGGCAGGACGAGCGCCGCGGAAACGACCAGGACGGTCAGGGCGACGGCGAGGGCGGCGGACGCGGCCGCAACCGCCGCAACCGCAACCGCAAGGACCGGAACAAGCGCGGCCGCGGCCCGGAGCACGACGGCGATGAGCAGGTGACCGACAGCGACCAGCTGATTCCGATCGCCGGCATCCTCGACGTGCTGGACAACTACGCGTTCGTCCGCACCTCCGGCTACCTGCCCGGCCAGAATGACGTCTACGTCTCCATGCAGCAGGTGAAGAAGAGCGGCCTGCGCAAGGGCGACGTCATCACCGGGTTCATCAAGGCCCCTGGCGAGGGCGGCGGCACCGAGCAGCCCCAGGGCGGCGGCCGCAACCAGAAGGGCGGCAAGAACCGCCAGAAGTTCAACGCTCTGGTGAAGGTTGAGAAGGTCAACGGCCGCCCGGTCGAGTCCAATGGCGAGCGGGTCGACTTCAGCAAGCTCACCCCGCTCTACCCGCAGGAGCGCCTGCGCCTGGAGTCCAACGACCCCAAGGCTGTCGGCCCCCGTGTGATCGACCTGATCTCGCCCATCGGCAAGGGCCAGCGCGGTCTCATCGTCTCGCCGCCGAAGGCCGGCAAGACGATGATCCTGCAGGCGGTGGCCAACGCCGTCAAGCAGAACAACCCTGAGGTGCACCTGATGATGGTGCTCGTCGACGAGCGCCCTGAAGAGGTCACCGACATGCAGCGCACTGTCGACGGTGAGGTCATCGCCTCCACCTTCGACCGGCCCGCCGACGACCACACCACCGTCGCCGAGCTCGCCATCGAGCGGGCCAAGCGACTGGTGGAGCTCGGCAAGGACGTCGTCGTGCTGCTGGACTCCATGACCCGCCTGGGCCGCGCCTACAACCAGGCGGCCCCCGCCTCCGGCAGGATCCTCTCCGGCGGTGTGGACGCCTCCGCCCTCTACCCGCCCAAGCGGTTCTTCGGCGCCGCCCGCAACATCGAGAACGGCGGCTCCCTGACCATCCTCGCCACCGCACTGGTGGAGACCGGATCCAAGATGGACGAGGTCATCTTCGAGGAGTTCAAGGGCACCGGCAACATGGAGCTGCGCCTGTCCCGCCAGCTGGCCGACAAGCGCATCTTCCCTGCCGTGGACGTCACCGCCTCCTCCACCCGTCGGGAGGAGGCCCTGCTCAGCCCCGACGAGGTCAAGATCATGTGGAAGCTGCGCAGGGTCCTTTCCGGCCTTGACCAGCAGCAGGGCCTCGAGCTGCTGATGTCCAAGCTGAAGGAGACCCAGTCCAACGCTGAGTTCCTCATGCTCACCCAGAAGACCACCCTGGGCGACAACGGCAAGTAGCGTCCCGGAGAAGACCCCGTCGGCATCAGAAGCGCCGGCGGGGTCTTTTCGGATCTGGACCCGCCCCACGCCGCACCACCCAGAAAGTCACGATGAGCCTAGAGATCAATCCGCGCATGTTCGACTCGGTCGACTCGATGCTGGAGGAGCACGCTGAGATCCAGCAGCAGATGGCCGACCCCGAGACCCACAATGATCAGGCGCTGGCCCGCCGGCTGGGCCGCCGCTACGCACGGCTCAACGGTGTGGTGGAGGCCCACAGGCGCTGGAAGGGCCTGCAGGAGGACCTGGCCGCGGCGGAAGAGATGGCGGATGAGGACTCCGAGCTGGCCGCTGAGGTGCCCCAGCTGAAGGGTGACCTGGAGGAGGCCTCCGAGCGGCTGCTGCGGATGCTCATCCCGCGTGACGAGAACGACGCCCGCAACGCGATCGTGGAGATCAAGGGCGGCGCCGGCGGCGACGAGGCGGCCATCTTTGCCGGAGACCTGCTGCGGATGTACACCCGGTACGCGGACGCGAAAGGCTGGAAGACCGAGCTGCTCGCCGCCACGCCCTCTGAGGCCGGCGGGTACAAAGACGTGCAGATTGCTGTCAAGGGCAGCTCCAACGACCCCGCCGAGGGTGTCTTCGCCCACCTGAAGTTCGAGGGCGGGGTGCACAGGGTTCAGCGTGTGCCGGAGACCGAGTCGCAGGGTCGCATCCACACCTCAGCCGCGGGGGTGCTCGTCATGCCTGAGGTGGATGAGCCGGAGGAGGTCGAGATCAGCCAGAACGACCTGCGCATCGACTACTTCCGCTCCTCCGGCCCCGGCGGACAGAGCGTGAACACCACGGACTCTGCGGTCCGCCTCACCCATGAGCCCACCGGCATTGTGGTCTCCATGCAGAACGAGAAGTCTCAGCTGCAGAACCGTGAGGCAGCGATGCGCGTGCTGCGCTCCCGTCTGCTCGCGCACCAGCAGGAGCAGATCGACGCTGAGAACGCCGAGGCCCGCAAATCCCAGGTGCGGACCATGGACCGCTCTGAGCGCATCCGCACCTACAACTTCCCGGAGAGCCGGATCGCCGATCACCGCACCGGATACAAGGCCTACAACCTCGACGCCGTCATCAACGGAGATCTGGAGGCCGTCATCCAATCCTGCATACAGATGGACGAGGCTGAGCGGCTGGCGGCCCTCTCCGAGCATGACGACTGACCTTCACACCCTGCTGCGCGATGCTGCGGCCCAGCTTGCTCAGGCCGGCGTGCCGACTCCACGCGTGGACGCCGAGCTGCTGGCCGGCCATGTGCTGAGCCTCAGCAGGGGAGAGGTGCAGATCAAGGGACTGACCGGATCCATCATCGACGAGGCTGCGGCTGGAGAGCTGGAGGTCCTCGTCGCGGAGCGAGCCCGGCGCGTGCCGCTGCAGCACCTCACAGGCACGGCGCCCTTCCGCACTTTGGAGCTGAGAGTGGGGCCAGGGGCGTTCATCCCGCGCCCGGAGACCGAGACGGTGGTCGACGTCGTCTTGGCCGAGATCGACCGGATCGTCTCCCAGGGCGCCGCCTCTGCGCGCATAGTGGATCTCGGCACCGGCACCGGCGCCATCGCGGCAGCAGTCGCCGCGGAGCGGCCCCAGTGCGAAGTCCACGCCGTGGAGGTCTCCGCGGACGCTGCGGCCTGGGCGGAGCTGAACTTCGCCCGCCTGCCGGAGGGCTCGGCAGGAGTGACCCTGCATCAGCAGGACCTGCGGGACTTCGCGGAGGGCGGGTTCGACGTCGTCGTCTCCAATCCTCCGTACATCCCCTCCTCGATGGTGCCGGCTGACCCGGAGGTGCACGCCTACGACCCCGAGACGGCGCTCTACGGCGGGGGAGAGGACGGTCTGGAGCTTCCCCGCGCGGTGATCAGCACCGCTGAGCGCGTGCTGGTTCCCGGCGGACTGCTCATCCTGGAGCATGCGGAGGTGCAGGCCGAGGAGCTGCGCCGAATATGCTCGGCGGCCCCAGATCTGGATGACGTTTGCACCCATGAGGACTTCACCGGGCGGCCCCGGGCCACCTCTGCGCGCCACAGGCCTGGGGCGAATGCCCAGGAGCCCGGCGACGGCATGGAAGAATACCGCGCGTGAGCCAGACCTTCGACGCCGCTGACCCGCAGACCCGAGCAGAGGGGATCGCCGCCGCCAAAGAGGCCGTCCAGCGCGGGGAGGCCGTGGTGCTCCCCACGGACACGGTGTACGGCATCGGTGCCGACGCCTTCTCGCCCCAGGCGGTGGCCGTGCTGCTGGCGGCGAAGGGCCGCAACCGCTCGATGCCGCCGCCTGTGCTCCTCGCACGCCCGGAGGTGATGGACGCGCTGGCCGCAGACATACCTGAGGAGGCCCGGAGCCTTGCAGAGAGCTTCTGGCCCGGCGGCCTCACCCTGATCCTGCGGTCCCAGCCCTCCCTCGCCTGGGACCTGGGGGAGACCCGCGGAACCGTGGCCCTGCGGATGCCCGCGGATGAGGTGGCCCTTGAGCTGCTCGGAACCGTCGGCCCCATGGCTGTCTCCTCCGCCAACCGCACCGGCATGCCGGCAGCCGCCAGCGCCATGGAGGCAGAGGAGATGCTCGCTCAGTCCGTCGCCGTGTACCTGGAGGACGGTGAGCGGGTGAGCACCCCGGCATCAACCATCGTGGACTGCACCCGGGAGCGGCCGAAGGTCGTGCGCGAGGGAGCGATCCCCCTGGCTGAGCTGCGCGCGGTGGTCCCTGAGGTGCTCGGCATCGATGAGGAGCCTGCCCCGGCTTCATGATCTACTTCCTCATCGTGCTGGCGGTCTCCGCCGTCGTGACCTTTCTGCTGACTCCGCCTGTGCGCAGGCTGGGGCTGCGCCTGGGCATCTACACTCCGATCCGCGCCCGGGACATCCATACGCAGGTCAAACCGCGGTGGGGCGGGCTGGCCATGTACTTCGGGATGATCGCGGCCCTCGGTGTTGCGGCGATGATCCCCTACCTGTCCGGACTTTTCGAGGAGCCGGCGAGGGTGGTCGGAATCATCGCCGCGATGACGCTCATCCTCTTCACCGGATTGGCGGATGATGCCTGGGACATCCACTGGGTCACCAAGCTTGTCGCCCAGATCGGCGCAGGTGTGATTCTTGTGGTCTCGGGAACCCGGCTGGAGGTGGCCCCGATGGGGCGCTTCGAGCTGGACAACACGCTGCTTCAGGCGGTGCTGACTGTCTTTGTGGTGGTGGCGACCATCAACGCCTTCAACTTCATCGATGGTCTGGACGGGCTCGCGGCAGGGGTGGCCGGCATCGGGGGGGCGGCCTTCTTCCTCTACAGCTACATGCTGACTCTGCAGCTGCATGAGTTCACCGCTTCGAACCTCACCACGCTGCTGATGGCGGTGCTGGTGGGATCCTGTCTGGGCTTCCTGCCGCACAATTTTCACCCTTCCTCAGTCATCATGGGCGACACCGGCGCGATGCTGCTGGGCACCGTGATGGCGGCAGGCGCCTTGGTCGTGACAGCTTCTATCGAGCTCTACGAAGACAGCTTCCGGTTCATGAACGTCCCTGCCTACATGCCGATGCTGCTGCCGCTGGCGGTGATGATCCTGCCGATGCTGGACCTCGTTCTCGCCGTCATCCGTCGGGCGGCCCGGGGCGCCTCCCCGTTCTCCCCGGACCGAGGGCACCTGCATCACAAGCTGCTCGACGCCGGCTACTCGCATCCGCAGGCAGTCCTGCTGCTCTACCTGTGGGCGGCGATCGTCGCCTTCGGGGGCGTCTCGTTCAACTTCTTTCCGTGGAGATGGGTGGTCCTCGGCATGGGGACGGCCCTGGTGGCTGCGGCTGTTCTGACGTTCATCCCCCATTTCCGCAGTCTGATGCGTATGAGAGGTGCCCCATGAGAACCAGCTGGAGAAGCATTGTGATCAGCACATCGCTCGTAGGAGCGATCTCCCTGGCGGCGGTGGTGGCGCTTGCTGCGCTGATCGGGGGAGGAGCGGCGGCAGGTTCGGCCGGGATGGTGGGCGGAGCTGTCCTGGTGCTCTTCCTCATCTCTCTGGGCCTCTTTGCCCTGACGCAGCACCGCAGGCCGGAATGGGGGCCGGCAGTGCTTCTGGCCAGTCTGCTGGTCAAAGTGCTGCTGATCGGAGGGCTGCTCCTGACTGTGCCCATCCCGCAGTGGCTGGACACAGCGTGGACCGCCGTGGCCGTAGTGGTGGTGCTGTTCGTCTGGCAGGCGATGCTGGTGCGCGGCGTCTGGCGGATGCGCGTTCCGGTGGAGTAGGCACGGGCATGCCGGGTGCGGTGATGCAGATCTTCTACAACGTGTAGTAATGTTTGCGGAGCGGCCGGACGTGCCCTGGACCACGTCAGCTTTGATAGGCTGACGGACGGTCTGAGGAACGTTCCTCGCACTGACTTTCCTCGCATCACATATATGGGTCTGAATCTGCTCAGGCTCATCGACGACCACCGAGAGGACCAGCGTTTGTCATCGCTAGCCCTGAGAGCCGCCGATGAGGGTGGGTTCCAGCCGCCTACGATCAACGATACTCACCTGCCGGACATGATTCCGTGGGGAGCAGAATGGGGAACCTTCTTCGGGCTGGCCATGCTCGTCCTCATTCTTTCGGTCGTCTTCATCGTGTGGTTCTTCAGCGCGGCGATCCGCAAGAAGTCGCTGGTGCCGACCCGCACCCAGTTCATCGCAGAGTCTGTGTACGGCTTCGTGCGCCAGACCATCGCCCGGGACGTCCTCGGCGAGAAGCACTTCAAGCCTTGGATCCCGTTCCTGTTCGCGGTCTTCGTCTTCGTCCTGGTGAACAATCTCACCGGAGCGATCCCGCTGATCCAGATGCCGACCTTCTCCCACGCAGGCGTGGCCTACGCCATGGCAGCGATCATGTACGTGACCTGGATCGGCGTCGGCCTGCAGAAGCACGGCCCCAAGTTCTTCTGGCTCTCCGTGGCGCCCTCGGGCGTGCCGAAGATCATGTACATCATCCTGGTCCCGCTGGAGATCGTCTCGAACTACATCGTCCGGCCGCTGACCCACTCCCTTCGTATTATGGCCGTGATGCTGGCCGGGCACATGATCATGCTCACCGCAGCGGTCGGTGCCGAGTACATGTTCGACCAGGGCGGTGCGATGACCATCGGAGGCATCGCTGCCATCGTCGGCGTCATCCCCATGTACTTCATCGAGCTCCTGCTGATGGTCATCCAGGCTCTGGTCTTCACCCTGCTGACGTCGGTGTACATCCAGCAGGCCATTGAGGTCGACGCCCACTGACGGCGTCGGGCCCTCCCCGCACTTCCAACTGAATAAGCAAGAACCACCAAGTGTCCCGCTGGCTCCAGAGCCAGCTATCTCACAGAAAGAGAGAACATGGAAGGCTCACTCAACCTGATCGGTTACGGCATCGCAGCCCTTGGCTCCGCCATCGGCGTGGCCCTGATCTTCTACTCCTACTTCCAGGCTGTGGCTCGCCAGCCCGAGGTCTCCCGCATCCTGCAGCCGATGCTGTTCGTCGGCTTCGCCGCTGTTGAGGCCCTCGCCATCATCGGATTCGTGCTGGTCCTCATCGCCTGATCCTTTGTCACTCGCTGTCGGGCCTGCAGCGCCCGACGACGTTCCATGACAATCCCTTAGAGAAAAGGTGTAGACATGATCAGCGCAGACGCGATGCGCGCCACAGAGGACAACGGCGGCAATCCACTGGTGGCCAACTGGTGGGAGGCCGGCACTGCGGCTGTCTGCTTCCTGGTGCTGCTCTTCATCATCGTGAAGTATGTGGCGCCGAAGTTCGAAGAGACCTACCAGGCGCGCGTGGCTGCCATCGAGGGCGGCATCAACGAGGCTGAGGAGGCCAAGGCTGAGGCTGAGGCCCTGAAGGCCAAGTACGAGAAGAATCTCGCAGACTCCCGCACTGAGGCATCCCAGATTCGTGAGGAGGCTCGTTCCGAGGCCGCTCAGATCGTTGCTGAGGCGCAGGAGAAGGCGGCTTCCGAGTCTGCTCGCATCCGTGAGCAGGCACAGGCCCAGATCGAGGCTGAGCGTGCGGCTGCCGCGTCCTCCCTGAGGGCTGATGTCGGCGCGCTCGCGACTGATCTCGCCGGCAAGGTCATCGGCGAGGCCCTCGAGGATGACGCTCGCTCCCAGCGCGTGGTGGACCGTTTCCTGGCTGACCTCGACGCCGAGCAGGCAGGAGCAGCCAAGTAATGGCAGCGGTGACCAGCGAATCCTTCGCAAGCCTGCAGTCAGACCTGGCGGAGACCCTCCGCACGGCTGACCTGAAGGTGGCCGATGAGCTGTTCGCAGGCTTGGATGTCGTCGACGGCTCCGCATCGCTGCGCCGATCGCTGACAGACCCGGCACGTGAGCCCGCAGATCGGGCCGCCGTGGTGCGCAGGCTGTTCGGCGACAAGGTCTCGGAGACCACAGTCACCGTGCTGGAGGCAGTCGCCTCCCGACGGTGGAGCAAGGACCGAGATCTCGCCGATGCAGTGGAGTCGCTGGCCGTGACCGCGGTGTCCGCCGTTGCTGAGCGCGACGGGCTTGAGGGGCTCACTGAGCTGGAGTCCCAGCTGCTCGGCTTCCGCCGCACTGTTGCGGACTCCCATGAGCTGCAGCATGCACTGACTGACGGCCAGGCCCCAGCCGAGGCGAAGCAGAAGCTGGCCGCCCGGCTGAGCCCCGAGGCGAGCTCCGAGGCCCGGCTTCTCATCGACCGGGCGGTCGCCGCTCCTCGTGGCCTGCGTCCGGCAGCCTTGCTGGAGCAATTCGCAGAGCAGGTCGCCGCGCGCCAGCAGCGCTGGATCGCTCAGGTGACTGTGGCGAAGAACCTCGATGCGTCCTACCTGGAGAAGCTCTCGGCAGGCCTCAACCGGTACTTCGGCCGAGAGCTGCGGCTCGACGTCGCCGTCGACCCCAGCGTCGTCGGAGGAATTCGCGTCGAGGTGGGCGACGAAGTCGTCGACTCCACTGTGGCCTCACGGCTCAACAGCCTGAACCGAAACATCACCAGCTGACCGGGTTTAGCCTGGGAAGCGAACAGAACTTCTTACAGACCACCTCAAGGCCTGAGACCAGGCCTGATGAACCAGGAGAGCAGGAGACGCAGATGGCCGACTTGACCATCAACGCCGATGACGTCCGCAATGCACTGAACGATTTTGCCGCGTCCTACGAGCCCGGCAGCGCAGAGAAGACCGAGGTCGGACGCGTGATCTCGGCGGCCGACGGCATCGCCCGTGTTGAGGGACTTCCCTCGGCCATGTCCAATGAGCTGCTGCGCTTCGAGGACGGCACCCTGGGCCTGGCCCAGAACCTCGACACCCGCGAGATCGGCGTCGTCGTCCTCGGCGAGTTCTCCGGCATCGAAGAGGGGCAGGAGGTGACCCGTACGGGTGAGGTCCTCTCCGTGCCGGTGGGCGACAAGTTCCTCGGCCGCGTGGTGGACCCGCTGGGCAACCCCATCGACGACCTCGGCGAGATCGAAGCAGAGGGCCGCCGTGCTCTGGAGCTCCAGGCCCCCACCGTGACCCAGCGCCAGTCAGTCGGCGAGCCGCTGCAGACCGGCATCAAGGCCATCGACGCGATGATCCCGATCGGCCGCGGCCAGCGCCAGCTGATCATCGGTGACCGCCAGACCGGCAAGACCGCCATCGGCATCGACGCGATCCTGAACCAGAAGGACAACTGGGAGTCCGGCGACGTCGACAAGCAGGTGCGCTGCATCTATGTCGCTGTCGGCCAGAAGGCGTCCACCATTGCTGGTGTCCGCCAGACCCTTGCCGAGAACGGTGCGCTGGACTACACCACCATCGTGGCAGCGCCCGCGTCCGACCCTTCGGGCTACAAATACCTGGCGCCCTTCGCGGGCTCGGCCATCGGCCAGCACTGGATGTATGGCGGCAAGCACGTCCTCATCATCTTCGACGACCTCTCCAAGCAGGCTGAGGCCTACCGCGCGATCTCCCTGCTGCTGCGCCGCCCGCCGGGACGCGAGGCGTTCCCGGGCGATGTCTTCTACCTGCACTCCCGTCTGCTTGAGCGCTGCGCCAAGCTCTCCGACGAGATGGGCGCCGGTTCGATGACGGGTCTGCCCATCATCGAGACCAAGGCCAACGACGTGGGCGCATTCATCCCCACCAACGTCATCTCCATCACCGACGGCCAGATCTTCCTGCAGTCGGACCTCTTCAACGCCAACCAGCGTCCCGCGGTGGATGTCGGAATCTCGGTCTCCCGCGTCGGCGGTGCTGCGCAGACCAAGGCGCTGAAGAAGGTCTCCGGCACGTTGAAGCTGGATCTCGCTCAGTACCGGGACATGCAGGCCTTCGCGATGTTCGCATCGGACCTGGACCCCGCGACCCGTAAGCAGCTGACCCGGGGTGAGCGCCAGACCGAGCTGCTCAAGCAGGCCCAGTACAGCCCCTTCCCCGTTGAGGAGCAGGTCGCCTCCATCTGGGCAGGCGCACAGGGTCACCTGGATGAGGTCGACACCGCCGACATCAAGCGCTTCGAGACCGAGTGGATCGACTATCTCAAGCGCAGGACCTCCGTGCTGACCAACATCGCCTCCACCGGCAAGCTCGAGGACGACACTGTCTCCGCTCTGAAGCAGGGCATGGAGGACTTCAAGCGTCAGTTCCAGGCCGATGGCAAGGAGTCTGTGGTCGGCAACGAGCCCGCCGAGGCCCTCAGCGACCAGGACATCGACCAGGAAGAGATCAAGACGTCCTGAACCGGGACGTCATGACCTCCTCCGACTGAGAAAGGACTTACATGGGAGCCCAGATCCGGGTCTATCGCCAGAAGATCAAGTCGACCTCGTCGATGAAGAAGATCTTCAAGGCGATGGAACTGATCGCGACCTCGCGGGTCATGAAGGCCCGTGACCGCGCCCAGGCGTCCACGCCCTACGCTGAGGCGATCACCCGTGCGGTGGCGGCCGTGGCCGGACAGGAAGAGATCGAGCACGTCCTGACCAAGAAGGTCGAAGAGCCTAAGCGGGCAGCCGTGCTGATCATGAGCTCCGACCGCGGCCTGGCAGGCGCGTACTCCACCAACGTCATCAAGCGGTCCGAGCAGCTGCTGGCCCGCCTGAAGGAGGACGGCATCGAAGCTCGCCCCTACCTCTACGGGCGGAAGGTTCAGCAGTTCTACGACTTCCGTGAGCGCGAGTACGACGCCGTCTGGTCCGGCAACACGGACAGCCCTGAGGTGGAACGCTCCCGCGAGATCGGCAGGACGCTTGTTGACCGATTCACGGAGGACACCGACGAGGGCGGTGTGGACGAGATCTATCTGGTCTACACGGAGTTCGAGTCCATGGTGAAGCAGGACCCGACGGTCCGCCGCCTCCTGCCGCTCAACGTGGTCAAGGACGATGAGCAGGCTGCCGGGTACCTTCCGCAGTATGACTTTGAGCCGAACCCCGCCGACGTTCTCGACGAGCTGCTGCCTCGCTACATCGAGTCCCGGATCTTCTCCTCCATGCTCGAGGCCTCCGCGTCCGAGCTGGCAGCGCGTCAGCGCGCCATGAAGTCCGCGGGCGACAACGCCAGCGACCTCATCGAGAAGTACACCCGACTGCGCAACAACGCCCGTCAGGCCGAGATCACCCAGGAGCTGTCCGAGCTCATCGCCGGCGCCGACGCACTGTCCTCCTGATCAGCACCAAAGACATCAAGCACAACCGAGTGAAGTGAGAAAGTGATGACTGCCACTACTGCAGAACAGCGCCCCGCCGGGGCCCCGGCCCCCGGTGCGACCGGCCGCGTCTCCCGCGTGATCGGCCCGGTCGTGGACATCGAGTTCCCGGCCAACGCGGTCCCGGGCATGTACAGCGCCCTCACCGCTGAGCTCACCATCGGCGGCGAGACCCGCAAGATCACCTTCGAGACGGCCGCCCACCTGGGCGACAACATCGTCCGTGCCATCGCCCTCCAGGCCACTGACGGCCTGGTCCGGGGCGTCCCGGTGCAGGACACCGGCTCTCCGATCACCGTTCCGGTCGGCGACGTCGTCAAGGGCCACATCTTCAACGTTCTCGGAGACACCCTCGACGTGGACATCGATGAGCTCGACGTCCAGGACCGCTGGGGCATCCACCGCAAGGCTCCCAACTTTGCGCAGCTCGAGGGATCCACCGAGATGCTGGAGACCGGCATCAAGGTCATCGACCTGCTGACCCCCTACATCAAGGGCGGAAAGATCGGCCTCTTCGGGGGCGCCGGCGTGGGCAAGACCGTGCTCATCCAGGAGATGATCACCCGTGTGGCCCGCAACTTCGGCGGCACCTCCGTGTTCGCCGGCGTCGGCGAGCGTACCCGTGAGGGCAACGACCTCTGGGTGGAGATGGAGGAGGCAGGCGTCCTCAAGGACACCGCGCTGGTGTTCGGCCAGATGGATGAGCCCCCAGGAACCCGTCTCCGGGTGGCCCTCTCGGCCCTGACCATGGCGGAGTACTTCCGTGACGAGCAGGAGCAGGACGTGCTGCTCTTCATCGACAACATCTTCCGCTTCTCCCAGGCGGGCTCCGAGGTGTCCACCCTGCTGGGGCGCATGCCCTCCGCAGTGGGCTACCAGCCCAACCTCGCCGATGAGATGGGCGTCCTTCAGGAGCGCATCACCTCCACGCGCGGCCGCTCCATCACCTCGATGCAGGCCGTCTATGTGCCCGCCGACGACTACACCGACCCCGCGCCGGCGAACGTCTTCGCACACCTGGACGCGACGACCGAGCTGAACCGTGCGATCGCCTCCCGCGGCCTGTATCCCGCCGTGGACCCGCTGACCTCCACCAGCCGCATTCTGGACCCCCAGTACATCGGCCAGGAGCACTACGACTGCGCCACCCGCGTGAAGCAGATCCTGCAGAAGAACAAGGAGCTGCAGGACATCATCGCCATCCTCGGCGTCGATGAGCTCTCCGAGGAGGACAAGATCCTCGTGTCCCGCGCACGCCGGATCGAGCAGTTCCTCTCGCAGAACACCTACACGGCTGTGCAGTTCACCGGCGTTGAGGGCTCCACCGTGCCGATCAAGGACACCATCGAAGGCTTCAACGCCATCGCCGACGGTGACCTCGACCACATCCCCGAGCAGGCCTTCTACAACATCGGCGGCCTCGACGACGTCGAGCGCAAGTACGCCGAGATGCAGAAGGAGTCCTGATCGGCCATGGCTGAGCTCGACGTCCAGATCGTGGCCAGCGACCACGCCGTGTGGCAGGGGAAGGCCAACGAGATCACCGCACGCACCGTCGAAGGTGCGGTGGGAATCCTCCCCGGGCACACCCCGATGCTTGCGCTGCTCGGCGAGGGCGAAGTGGTCATCAAGTCGGTCGAATCGGGCACGGTGAAGGCCCACGCCAGCGGCGGCTTCTTCTCCGTGGATGATGACGACAAAGTCACCATCGTCGCCGACGACGCAGACCTCACCACCGAAGCCTGAGCACCAGCCTCACTTTTCGCTCGCTCACCCGAAGGGCCCCGGTCAGCCACCTGCTGCCGGGGCCCTTCGGTCTCTCCGATAGGATCTCTGCCCGTGCGTCTCGTCATTGCCACCTGCTCCGTCACCTACGCCGGTCGTCTCAATGCGCACCTGCCGCTGGCCACACGCCTGCTGATGATCAAGGCCGACGGCGCAGTCCTGGTCCACTCCGACGGCGGCTCCTACAAGCCCTTGAACTGGATGTCGCCGCCGGCCGCCCTTCGGATCAGCGAGCCCGCCGGCGACGAGGCCGACGCCGGTATCGCCGAAGTGTGGACAGTCAGCGCAGAGAAGTCCGATGACACGCTCAGCATCCTCATCCAAGAGATCCACCACGACTCCTCCCACGAGCTGGGAACCGACCCTGGCCTCGTCAAGGACGGTGTGGAGGCAGACCTCCAACGGCTTCTGGCAGCGCAGATGACCCGCCTCGGCAACGGGTACAGCCTGATCCGCCGCGAGCACGTCACACCTATCGGCCCTGTCGACATCCTCGCCAAGGGACCGGACGGAACCGTGGCTGTCGAGCTGAAGCGGCGCGGCGACATCGATGGTGTCGAGCAGCTCACCCGCTACCTGGACCTGCTCAACCGGGACCCCCTGCTCGCCCCCGTGACGGGAGTGCTGGCAGCCCAGCAGATCAAGCCGCAGGCGCGCACGCTCGCCGAGGACCGGGGAATCCGGTGCGTCGTACTGGACTACGAGGACATGAAGGGCGAACAGGCTGGGGAGCCCCGGCTGTTCTGAGCCGCTCCGGCGGCGCCTGACAGGCCCAGGGCCGCCTTGCGGCCGGCGAGCAGGGCCAGGGGCCACTCCCGAGGCCATGGGAAAATGATCGGTATGGGCAAGCGCAGGAGCAGCAAGTGGCAGCGGGAGCACCGTCCCCTGTCCGCCGGGTTCCTCGCCCCCGGCGGCATCTCCTCAGGCCGCGTCTCCCGCCGAGACGGTGACTATCACGTCCGCTACATTCCCGGGACCGAGGCGTCGAAGCCCTACACATGCCCCGGCTGCCGGTTAAGCATTCCACCAGGAACACCGCATATCGTCGCCTGGCGAGCCGACTCCATCCTGGGCGACCAGTTCGCCGCGGAAGAGCGCAGGCACTGGCACAGCCAATGCTGGCGGATCGGCTGACACGCCCAGCGCCCGATTGTAACCATTTCGTTATATTCGGTACTCTTAGGCGCTGAACATCTCCCGCCTCCCACCTCAAGGACACCTGAAAGTGCGTTTTCTCTCCGCTGTCGCAGCGTTCCTGGCCGGCCTCGTGCTGCTGGCCATGGGCGTCAACGAGCTCACCGGCTTCACCGCCGAGGAGTCCCACACCGTCTACCCCGAAGGTGTGGAGGACGCCCCCTTCACCGTCGTCACCGACGAGCTGATCGACGAGGAGGAAGGCCGCGAAGAGTTCACCATCGAGGCGGAGGGTGAGTACACCCTGGCGCTCGGCCGCACCTACGACATCGACGCCTGGCTCGACGGAGTCGCCCACAACCGCATCCTGGGCGTCGCCCAGTCCGAGGACCCCGAGGCGGACTCCCACGTGGAGGCCGAATACGTCGACGGTGAGGAGACCATTGAGAACCCGGCCGACTCTGACCTCTGGGTCGCAGTCCAGGAGGAGGAGGGCGAGCTCCTGTACCGGTGGAGCACGCCCGATGACTCCGGCGACTGGGCGCTGCTGATCTTCCGCGACGGCGAGGAGGCCGCCCCCGCCACGGTGACCACCACCGAGACTGAGTTCTTCTCCCGCGGCCAGGCCATCTGGCTCACCGTCGGCGGCGGGCTGATGCTCCTCGTCTCCGTGGCTCTCTTCTACTGGGCACTGGGATCCCGCCGCCGCAGGAAGGACGACCAGATGGACAGCTACGAGATCGACCACGCCCCCGATGGAGAGCAGCAGGAGGGTTCCGGCTCCGGCCGGGGCGGCGCTGCCACAACCCTCGCAGCGGCCTTGGCGCTGGCCCTGGGCCTGAACGCCCTGCCCGCCTCCCAGCCCGCGGCATCCGCCGATGAGGAGGAGAACGCCGACGGGACCGCCGAGCCTGACGAGGACCAGCCTGAGGACGACGAGGCAGCGGGCGAGGACGATGCCTCTGAGGAGGACGCCGAGGACGTCGCCGAGGACGAGGACGCCGAAGCTGAAGTGGAGGGGGAGATGCCTTCGGAGGGCTACTCCGTTCTGCTGCAGTCCCAGCTCGACGGCATCCTTGAGGACCTCGCCGCTGTGGTCGAGGAGGCCGACGAGGAAGGTGACGCTGAGCTTCTTGAGCCGCGCGTGGGCGACCACGCCCTGGAGATGCGAGAGCTCGCGTACCGCAACAACGAGATTGCTGACACGGACATGCCGCAGCCGATCGGCACCGAGGTGGTCTCCGCAGCGGTCACCAGCGACCAGGAGTTCCCCCGCCAGGCCGTGGTGATGACCGAGCACCCCGACCAGGAGCTGCCCCAGATCCTCGTCCTCGAGCAGGACGACGTGCGGGACAACTACCGCCTCATCCACCGCACCACCATGGCGCCGGGCACAGAGTTCTCCGCGATCTCTCCGGAGGAGGGCGGCATCAGCTCTGTCTCCCTGGAGGGCGAGGGCTTCCTGTCCGGCCTGGCCGAGTACTTCTCAGACGCTGAGCACGACTACGGGCAGAACGTTGATGAGAGCATCTACATCGAGGACGTGCACGAGTACTACGAAGAGATCAACGACGGTGCTGAAGCCGTTGACATCGACTTCTCCCTCGAGGACGTCTCCCAGGAGATGACCGGCCTGGAGCTGCAGGACGGCTCGCAGCTGCTCGCCGGGCACTTCTCCCGGACGATGGAGTTCACACCCCAAGAGTCGGGTGACACGATCTACCTCGAGAATGACCTCATCGAAGCCTTCGTCGGCACTGACTGGACCACCTGGCCTACGCGGATGACCACGGTCCACTCTGTGCTCCTGCACGTGCCCGCAGACTTCGATCCCGAAGAGGACACCGATGAGCAGGGCATCACCCTGCTCGGCATCTCGCAGGTCGAGGAGTCCGCCTACATCGATGTGCCCGAATGGGCCGACGACTACGACGGCGCTCTCCCGCCCGAGGGCGAGGACGAAGAGGCTGACGCGGACGCCTCCGAGGACGACGACGAGCCGGCTGACGAGGACGACGACGAGTCCGCGGATGACGAAGACTCGGAGGACGATGAGGACTCTGAGAGCGACAACGGCGATAATGGTGACGACGAGGACGAAGACACCGACGACGAGGACTGATCGAATGACGAACCAGCCCGCCGGCCCAGCCGGAGCCAGTGTGAACGCCAGGGGAGCGGTGGATCTCTCCGCCCTCTCCGGGCAGCAGGCCCCCGCACAGCAGCAGCCCGCAGCTCAGCGGTCCGCAGACGGCGGCCCCGGCCGCGACTCATGGGCCATCGCGGTGCAGCCTCAGGAGCTTCAGCAGGTGCTGCAGCTCTCCTCACAGGCCCCGGTGCTGGTCCTCATCCATGGTGAGGACCCCACCTCTCAGCAGTTCCGCGACGCGCTGACCCGGGCGGTCGACTCCAAGGCGGGCCGGGCCGTGCTCGCGACCATCGACGCCGCCGCCAACCCGCAGCTTGCCCAGCAGGCTGGCCAGCTGCCAGTGGTGACTGCGTTCCTGGGCGGGCAGCCGATGGGCGAATTCGACTCCAGCGCTCCAGCGGAGCAGCTGCCGCAGGTGGTGGACCAGATCCTGCAGATGGCCACCCAGAACGGCATCACGGGAACGGTTCCCGCCCAGTCGCGCCAGAGCGACGGCGAGGAGGGGCAGGAGCAGGAGCTCCCCCCGCTGCACCAGAAGGCCCACGAAGCTCTGGAGCAGGGCGACCTCGACGGCGCCGTCTCCGCTTACGAGCAGGCGCTGAAGGATAGCCCCGGCGACGAGGACGCCAAACTCGGCATTGCGCAGGTGAAGCTCATGCAGCGCACCCAGGACGCAGACCTCGCGGCCGTCCGCCAGCAGGCCGCAGACCAGCCCGACAGCGCCGAGGCCCAGACCGCGGTGGCTGACATGGACGTGCTCGGCGGTCACGTGGAGGACGCCTTCGCCCGCCTCATCCGCTTCATCCAGACCCACCCGGGGGAGGAGCGGGAGACCGCACGAAAGCACCTGGTGGAGCTCTACAGCATCGTCGGCGACGATGACCCGCGCGTCGCCAAGTCGCGCCGCGACCTGGCGCGCGCGCTGTTCTAGGCCCTTATGCCGCCGCGCAGCGCTGCCAGGGGCAGCTCCTCGAAGTCCAGCGGAGTCAGTTTCCGGTCAGCGGAGCCGGCTCCGCTGGTGCTGCTCCGAGGCTCCGAGGATTACCTCGCCGCCCGTGCCCTGGACCGCATCAAGCAGGGCCTGCGTGAGCAGCATGCCGAACTCGAGTACACGCGCCTGGACGTATCCGACGCTGCTGCGGGCGAGCTCCCCGCCCTGGCTTCGCCCTCCCTCTTCGGCGAGCCCCGGCTGATCCTGGCCGAGGACCTTGCCCGGACCAGCGACGCCTTCCTCACTGATGCACTGTCCTACCTGGAGCAGCCCGCCGATGAGGAGGTCACCCTGGTGCTGCGGCACACTGGGGGCAACCGGGGCAAGAAGCTTCTCGATGCACTGGCCCAGCGCGCCGTCGTCGTGGACTGTGCTCCCGTGAAGTCGGACAGCGACAAGCTGGACTTTCTGCGCCAGGAGTTCCGGGCCGCGCGCCGCACCATCCACCCCGATGCCGCCCGCGCCCTGGTCGCCGCCGCCGGCGGAACGCTGTCCGACCTCGGCTCAGCCTCACAGCAGCTGCTGCGCGACGTCTCCGGGGACATCACCGCCGAGCACGTGGACAAGTACTTCGGCGGCCGCGTGGAGGCCAGCGCCTTCAAAGTTGCCGACGCCGCGTTCGAGGGCCGGGGCGAGGCAGCGGTCCGGCTCTACCGGCACGCTGTCGCCACCGGCGTCTCGCCCATCGCTGTCACTGCCGCCCTCGCGCGCAAGGGCCGGCAGGTCGCGGCTCTGGTGGACCACCGAGGGCGGCCGGACCAGCTCGCCTCGGCCCTCGGGGCGGCACCTTGGCAGCTGAAGCAGTCCGCAGAGGTCGCCCGCGGGTGGACCCCGCGGGCCGCGGCTCAGGCCGTGGAGGCCGTTGCGGCCGCCGATGCCGAGGCCAAAGGTGCTGCCCGGACCCCCGAGTACTCCGTGGAGCGAGCCGTTGCGGCCATCGCGGCCGCGGCCGGACGCTGAGAAGCCGGGCCGGCTCTGCTACGATTGATCACTAGTGTCCAAAGACCTGAAAAGGTCGAAGAGCATTCCCGGCGACGGCATCAGCGCCTGCGGCTCAGGGCCCCTCTACCCGACGGGCTGCAGGTCTTATCGCCATGGTTCCCCACACCACTGAAGTCTTCCGCCGTCGTGCCCCAGGGATGTGCAGCCCATCAACGACGCACACAGAACAGGAAGAACGACGATGGCAAACATCAAGTCTCAGAAGAAGCGCATTCTCACCAATGAGAAGGCCCGCCAGCGCAACCAGGGCGTGAAGTCGGAGCTGAAGACCGCCGTGAAGAAGGTCCGCAACGCTGTCGCCGCCGGCGACAAGGACGCCGCAGCGGCCGCTCACAGCCAAGCCGCCCGCAAGCTGGACAAAGCCGTCTCCAAGGGCGTCATCCACAAGAACCAGGCCGCCAACCGCAAGTCCGGCCTGGCTGCTCAGGTGAACTCCCTCTGATCGCCGCCTGATCGTCGCCGGAAGGCTCCGCTCCGCACTGGAGCGGAGCCTTCCGCGTACTATGGAGCCCTAAGCCCGCCCGCCGTCGAGCAAAGGATGTCCCACCCCGTGTCACCCAAGGCCAGCTCCCCACTGGCGCCTGCCAAGACCGATCCGGCGGCGATCCGCAACTTCTGCATCATCGCCCACATCGACCACGGCAAGTCCACCCTGGCCGATCGCATGCTCCAGCTCACCGGGGTGGTCGAGCCTCGCCAGATGAAGGCCCAGTACCTCGACCGGATGGACATCGAGCGTGACCGCGGCATCACCATCAAGTCCCAGGCCGTCCGGATGCCCTGGGAGCACGACGGAGGCACCTACGCCTTCCACATGATCGACACCCCCGGCCACGTCGACTTCTCCTACGAGGTCTCCCGCTCCCTGGCCGCCTGCGAGGGAGCGATCCTGCTGGTGGACGCCGCCCAGGGCATCGAGGCCCAGACCCTGGCGAACCTCTACCTGGCCATGGAGCACGAGCTCGCCATCATCCCCGTGCTCAACAAGATCGACCTGCCGGCCGCCATGCCGGACAAGTACGCTGAGGAGCTCGCGCACCTGATCGGCTGCGAGCCCGATGAGGTGCTGCGGGTCTCCGGCAAGACCGGTGAGGGGGTTGAGGACCTGCTGGACAAGCTCGTCGAGGAAGTTCCGGCCCCCGTGGGCGACGCCGATGCTCCGGCTCGCGCGATGATCTTCGACTCCGTCTATGACACCTACCGCGGAGTGGTGACCTTTGTGCGGGTGGTGGACGGAAGGCTCTCCCACCGCGAGAAGATCAAGATGATGTCGACGGGCGCCACGCATGAGCTGCTGGAGCTCGGCGTCTCACAGCCCGAGCCTGAAGCCGCCGCCGGCCTCAGCGTCGGGGAGGTGGGCTATCTCATCACCGGAGTGAAAGACGTCCGCCAGTCCAAAGTCGGCGACACCGTCACGGCTGCCAAGGCTCCCGCCGCAGACATCATCGGCGGCTATCAGGAGCCCCGGCCCATGGTCTACTCCGGGCTGTTCCCCATCGACGGCTCAGACTTCCCGGTGCTGCGTGAGGCCCTGGAGAAGCTGCAGCTCAACGATGCCGCGCTGAACTTCGAGCCCGAGGTCTCCGCGGCGCTGGGCTTCGGCTTCCGCGTGGGCTTCCTGGGCCTGCTGCACCTGGAGATCACCCGGCAGCGCCTCGAGGCTGAGTACAATCTCGACCTCATCTCCACCGCCCCCAACGTCATCTACGAGGTGCTCGACGAAGGGGGTGAGCGCCACCACGTCACCAACCCCTCCGAATTCCCCGAGGGCAAGGTGGATGAGATCCGTGAGCCCATCGTCGACGCCACGGTCATTGTGCCCGCCGAGTTCATCGGCCCCGTCATGGAGCTGTGCCAGGAGCGGCGCGGCCAGATGCAGGGCATGGACTATCTCTCCGAGGACCGGGTGGAGATCCGCTACCGCATGCCCCTTGCAGAGATCGTCTTCGACTTCTTCGACCTGCTGAAGTCTCGGACCAAGGGCTACGCATCGCTGAACTGGCAGGCAGCGGGCGACCAGGCCTCGGACCTGGTCAAGGTGGACATTCTGCTCCAGGGCGACCAGGTGGACGCCTTCTCCGCCATCACTCACCGGGACCATGCCTACAGCTACGGCGTGAAGATGGCCTCCAAGCTGAAGGACCTGATTCCGCGCCAGCAGTTCGAGGTGCCCATCCAGGCGGCCATAGGCAGCCGGATCATTGCTCGTGAGAACATCCGTGCCATCCGCAAGGACGTGCTCTCCAAATGCTACGGCGGCGACATCAGCCGTAAGCGCAAACTGCTGGAGAAGCAGAAGGAGGGTAAGAAGCGCATGAAGATGGTCGGCACCGTGGAGGTCCCGCAGGAGGCGTTCATCGCCGCGCTGAGCTCCGACGAGGATGCCGGCAAGGAGAAGGCGGGCAAGAAGTAGTTGGCTCCCTCCGCCCTGCCTCTGGGCGACCCGGCTCCGGCTGACGGGAGCTTTCCCCCGGAGGTCCTGCAGGCGCTGCCGGCGCGGGCCGGCAAGCCCCTTGGTCTCTATGTCCACATTCCGTTCTGCTCCGTGCGGTGCGGGTACTGCGACTTCAACACCTACACCGCTGAGGATCTCGGCCCCGGGGCCTCTCGGCAGTCCTACCCGGACACCCTCATCTCGGAGCTGGAATTCGCCCGCCGGGTGCTCGATGAGGCCGGCGCCCCGGCTCGTGCCCTCTCGACGGTCTTCTTCGGGGGAGGAACGCCGACCCTTCTGCCGGCTGAGGATCTGGCACGGATTCTGGCCGCGGTGCGTGAGCTGTTCGGCTGTGTCCCCGGTGCTGAGATCACCACCGAGGCGAATCCGGACACGGTGACGCCCGAGTCAGCGCGCGTGCTGGCCGAGGCAGGGTTCACCCGCATCAGCCTCGGCATGCAGTCGGCTGTGCCTGATGTGCTGGCCGTCCTGGACCGGACGCACGACCCTCGGAATGTCCCGGCAGCGGTGGAGGCGGCCCGCTCCGCCGGCCTGCAGGTGAGCCTGGATCTCATCTACGGGACCCCGGGAGAGTCCCTGGCAGATTGGCGGGAGAGCCTCGAGGCGGCCATCGGGATGGGCCCGGATCACATCTCTGCGTACTCTCTGATCGTGGAGGAGGGCACGGCCATGGCTGCGGCAGTCAGGCGCGGCGAGCTGCCAGACGTCGACGGCGATGACCACGCGGATAAGTACCTGCTGGCTGATGAGCTGCTGAGCGCGGCCGGCTACGGCTGGTATGAGGTGTCCAACTGGTCGACCTCCCAGGCCACGCGTTCCCAGCACAACCTGAACTACTGGCTGGACTCGGACTGGTGGGGCGCCGGCCCAGGGGCGCACTCCCACCTGGCGGGGCTGCGCTGGTGGAACGCCAAGCATCCGGCGGCCTATGCCCAGCGGCTGCACCAAGGGATATCGCCCGGTCAGGGGCGTGAGGTCCTCGACGCGGAGGCTCAGGCCCTGGAGCATCTGATGCTGCGTCTGCGCATCGCCGAGGGACTGGACATAGCTGAGCACAACGCGCTGCCCGGCTCAGCTACGGTCAGTCCGGAGGCGTTGGCGCAGCTGGCGGCTGAGGGCCTCATCGAACCGGAGAAGGCCAGGCGGACCTCATCGCATCCCCAGGGCCGAGCAGTGCTGACCCTCCGGGGCCGGCTGCTGGCCGATGCCGTCACCCACCGCCTGGCCGGCTGAGGCCTACTCGATGAAGCGGAAGTTGAGTCGGTAGCGGTAGGGGCGGCCCTTGTTGCACTCTGCGCCCGCGACGAGCCCGGTGATGGCCATGATGGCCCAGAGGAAGACGGCGCTGAGGCTGAAGATCCAGCCGACGGCCGGCAGGTATCCGAGCGCGAAGAGCGCGATCAGAACGATGGTCAGCGGCAGGGTGAAGTTCAGCGCCTCCCGGGATTCCTGCGCGGTGAAGGGGCCGCGGTCGCGGAAGATCAGGTAGACGCCCAAGGAGGGGAAGCATCCGGCGAGGCCGCCGAAGTGGGCAAGGGTGGCCCACCGGCGATCCTCCTCAGGGGTCAGCGGCGGGGCGGACGAATCGGAGCCGCGCATCTGCTGGGATGCGGTGGGGCGGGAAGTGTGCGACTGCGACATGCGTCCAATTTTACGACTGTCCGCCTGAACAGCCGCTGATACCTGTGAAATGGGCACGAGGGCGTGTCACGCCGGATGATGAGCGGGTGAGGCGCGCCAGCAGGGACTAGACCGTCACGAAGTCGATCAGCTCCTCGACGCGTCCCAGCAGAGTGGGCTCGAGGTCCACGTAGCTGCGGACCCGGCCGAGAATCTGCTTCCAGCCGTGAGCGATGTCGCGCTGGCTGCTGTGCGGCAGGCCAAGCGCTCTGAGAGTGCCGACTTTGATGTCGGTGCCGCGAGGAATGCGCGGCCATTCCTCCAGGCCGACGCGTTCGGGCTTCACGGCCTGCCACACGTCCACATAGGGGTGGCCGAGGATGAGCACGTTTCCGCGGGCGCCCGGCTGAGACATCACCTCCTGGGCTATTCGGGTCTCCTTCGAACCGGGGACGAGGTGGTCCAGCAGCACTCCGAGGCGGCGGTGGGGGGCGGGCTGGAACTCGGCCACGGCGCCCCTGAGGTCGTCGGCGCCGTGGAGAGGCTCCACGACGATCCCTTCGGCGCGCAGGTCGTCGCCCCAGACCTTCTCGACCAGTTCGGCGTCGTGGGTGCCTTCGACCCAGATGCGGGAGGCGCGAGCGGCCCGGGCCCTCTGGCCGGTGACGGCGAAGGACCCTGAGGCGGTGCGCCGGGGCGCTGCCCGGACGGTCCTGGGCTGGGGCGCAATGAGCTCCACGGGCTCTCCGTCGATGAGGAACCCAGGGCCCAGCGGGAAGGTTCGGACGGCTCCGCGCCGGTCCTCGAGCCGGACGCTGCGGACGCCGTGGACGTGGTCGAGTCCGACGACGGCGCCCGTCCAGCCGGTCTCCGTCTCCTCCACGACGGTGCCTGTCTCCGCCGGCGCCTGCGGCAGCTGAGGCGCTCGGCGGTGGGCGGAGAGGTCCTGCGGTCCCCATGAGTGCATCGGCATAGGGTGAGACTCTAGTGAGGCGGGGCTCCCGGCTCGCGGCGACGCGCCATGGCGGGAGCAGCGTCCACCCGTATAATTAGCAGTCGACATTGGAGAGTGCTAAGGAGGTGCGCGGTGTCCGACACCCGGCGGCTGCAGGTGCTGCGAGCCATCGTGGAGGACTACGTCCACACCCGTGAGCCGGTGGGCTCCAGGGCGCTCGTGGAGCGGCACAACCTGGAGGTCTCCCCGGCGACCATCCGCAATGACATGGCCCAGCTGGAGGAGGACGGGCTGATCGCCGCCCCGCACACCTCTGCGGGGCGCATCCCCACCGACTCCGGATACAGGCTGTTCGTCGACCGGATCACTGAGGTCCGTCCGCTCTCCAAGGCTGAGCGCCGGGCCATGGATCTGCTCGCGGACACCGCCGATGACCACGAGGCGATGCTTGAGCAGACCGTGCGGCTGCTCGCCACGCTGACCAACCAGGTGGCCGTGGCCCAGTATCCGCAGCAGACCTCGGCGAAGATCCGGCACGTCGACGTCGTCCCGGTCACCGGGACCCGGGCGGTGGTGATCGTGATCCTCTCCACGGGCAAGGTGGAGCAGCGGATGGTCACCCTGCCCCAGCCCGCACAGGACGATTCCCTCCACACGATCGGGCTTCGGCTCTCCGAGAAGCTCGCGGGCCGGTCAGCCTCCGCCCTGCCCCTGCCGGCGGAGAGCCTGATGGGCGCCGTCGAGCCTGCCCTGCGGCCGGCCATGGCGATCATCGCCAACGCGCTCGAGGGTCTGCTGGAGTCGGGCCGGGTGGATCGCATCATCATGGCCGGCACTGCTAACCTCGCCAAGTCAGGCGGGGACTTCGGCCCCTCCATCGCCCCGATCCTTGAGGCCCTGGAGGAGCAGGTGACCCTGCTGCGGCTGCTGCACGAGATGCAGCAGGACCGGCGGGGCCTCTCCATCCGGATCGGCCAGGAGACCTCGCACCGTTCTCTGGTGGAGACCTCCGTGGTAGCCGCCGAGTACGTGCCCTCCGACGCCGGGGGCGAAGGCGCCAAGCTCGGCGTCGTCGGCCCCACCCGAATGGACTACACCTCAACGATGTCGGCCGTGCGGGCCATGGCGCGGTACCTTTCGCGCATCCTGTCCGAATAGAGAACCAAAAGGGTGAGAACCACAGCTGATGAGCTCTGACTACTACGAGGCGCTGGGCGTCTCTCGGAACGCCTCGACCGAGGAGATCAAGAAGGCCTACCGCAAGAAGGCCCGCAAGCTGCATCCGGACGTCAACGACGCCGAGGATGCCGAGGAGCAGTTCAAGCTGCTCGGCACGGCCTACGAGGTGCTCGCGGACCCCCAGAAGCGGCAGAACTATGACGCCACCGGTGACCCCGAGGGCCGTCCCGCCGGCTTCGGAGGGGGCGGGGGCGGCTTCGGCGGCTTCAGCGACATCTTCGAGACCTTCTTCGGCGGGGGCTCGGCAGGCCCCGCCAGTCGTACCCGGCGCGGCCAGGACGCCCTCCTGCGGGTGCGCATCGACCTGCGCGATGCTGTCTTCGGCACCACCAAGGAGGTCGAGGTCGAGACGGCGGTCGGCTGCTCCGTGTGCGACTCATCCGGAATGCAGCCCGGCACCAGGCCGACCACCTGCCCCGACTGCCACGGCCAGGGCCAGATCCAGCGCCCCATGCGATCCATCCTCGGCACCGTGGTGCAGACCCAGACCTGCCCGCGCTGCACCGGCTTCGGCAACATCATCGAAGATCCCTGCAAGGAGTGCGACGGCCAGGGCCGGGTCCGTGAGCGGCGCACCCTGAAGGTGAAGATCCCCGCGGGCGTGGACCGCGGCAACCGCATCCACCTGGCCGGTGAGGGGGAGGCCGGCGTCGCCGGGGGCCCTCCGGGCGACCTGTTCATCGAAGTGGACGTCCGCACGCATGCCGTCTTCACCCGGCGCGGCAACGATCTGCACGCCACGGTCACGATCCCGATGGCCTCCGCGGCGCTGGGCACTACGACGACGATCGAGACCTTCGACGGCACCGAGGAGCTCGAGGTCAAGCCCGGGACCCAGTCCGGCGAGGTCATCACTCTGCGGGGCAAGGGCGTCGCCCATCTGCGGGGCACCGGCCGCGGCGACCTCAAGGTGCACCTGAAGGTGGAGACCCCCACCAAGCTCAGCGACAAGCAGCGCGAACTGCTGAAGATGCTCGCGGAGGAGCGCGGCGAGAAGCCCGGTGAGTCCTCCACCGAGCACAAGGGCATGTTCAAGAAGTTCCGCGAGGCCTGGGAGTCCCTGTGACCCCGCAGGTGCGAGCATGACGGCCCCCCTGTTCCACCTGCGGCCGGGCGCCCTCGACGGCGCGACCTCCGGATCAGTCATCCTGCTGGACGGTGCAGAGGGCCACCATGCCGCCACCGTGATGCGGCTGGCGCCCGGCGAGGAGATCCAGCTCTCCGACACGGAGCGGACCCGGGTGAGCGGCGTCGTGCGCGAATCCGGCGAGGGCCGGCTGCGCCTGGAGGTCCGCGAATCCGTCATCGACCCGGAGCAACTCCCCAGGCTCGTCCTGGTGCAGGCGCTGGCGAAGGACAAGCGGGACCTGCAGGCCGTGGAGTCCGCCGCCGAGCTGGGGGCCGACAGGATCATTCCCTGGCAGGCCGAGCGCTCTGTGGCGAAGTGGAAGGCCGGCCGGGAGGCCAAGAAGCACTCCGAATGGGCAAGCACCGCGGCGGCCGCGGCCAAGCAGACGCGACGCACCGGCATCCCGCCGGTCGAGCAGCTGCACACCACCGGCCAGTACGTCCGCAGGGTCAGCGGCGAGCCGGGCACCGCGGTCCTCGTGCTCCATGAGACGGAGAAGATCAGCCTCCGGGACGCTCTCGCCCAGCTCGGAGCCCTCGGAGAGGCCGTGGCCGCCCCGCAGGAGCTTCACCTCGTGGTGGGCCCGGAGGGCGGCATCAGCGACGCGGAGCTCGCCCAGCTGACGGAGGCTGGGGCGCGCACCGCACGGCTGGGCGCCACCGTGCTGCGGTCCTCCACGGCCGGCCCCGCGGCCCTGGCTGGAGCCCAGCTGCTCCTTGGGCGCTGGGACTGGCCGCTATCCTGATCAGTGACGACGCCGACCATCACAAGTGAGGCTTTCCATTACTGAGACCCCGAATGCCGAAGAGCCCGTCGAGGGCCAGCCCGCCGCTGAGCGGCAGGTGACCTTCGCCGACGCCGAGACGATGTTCCGCACCCTCGGTGTGCAGGACCTGGCCGTCCGCATCCTCGCCGGCCTCTACCCGGAGGCCAGCATCGGGCTGCGCGAGCGTCAGATCACCGTGAGCGGCCACAGCACCGACGTGGCCCAGATCGTCGAGGTCCTCACCCAGCTGCGGACCCTCGCGGCAGCGGGCACCACCGCCACGGAGGAGATCGCAGAACAGATCATCACCATGGTCCGCTCGCAGAACGCGACGACCTCCGCGCGCATGGTCGCCACCAACATCCTGTCCCACCGGGGGCGGACCATCCGGCCGAAGACCGCCAATCAGCAGCGGTATGTGGAGACGATCGATGAGTCCACCGTGGTCTTCGGGATCGGGCCGGCAGGCACCGGCAAGACCTATTTGGCAATGGCCAAGGCGGTCCAGGCGCTGCAGGCCAAGGAGATCAACCGAATCATTCTGACCCGCCCCGCCGTGGAGGCCGGGGAGAAGCTCGGCTTCCTGCCCGGCTCGCTCAACGAGAAGATCGACCCGTACCTGCGGCCGCTCTACGACGCCCTGCACGACATGCTGGAGCCGGAGTCGATCCCTCAGCTCATGGCCTCCGGCACCATCGAGGTGGCGCCGCTCGCCTACATGCGCGGCCGCACCCTCAACGACTCCTTCATCATCCTTGATGAGGCGCAGAACACCACCGCCGAGCAGATGAAGATGTTCCTCACCCGCCTCGGGTTCAACTCCAAGATCGTCGTCACCGGGGACATCACTCAGGTGGATCTGCCCCGCGGCACTGACTCCGGACTGCGCACCGTCCTGGACATCCTGAGCGGAGTGGACGACATCAGCATCACCCGCCTGACCTCCGAGGACGTGGTCCGCCATGAGCTCGTCGGCCGCATCGTCGACGCCTACGACCGATACCAGGCCGGAGAGCCGCGGCCCCGCCGGGAGAGCCGCCCATGAGCTTCTCCATCACTGACGAGTCCAGCCATGAGCTGGTCACCCCGGAGGATCTGGCCGAGCTGACCGACCTGGCCGCGTTCCTCTACGGGCATCTGCACCTCCGTCCGGAGGTGGAGCTGGCGGTCACCCTTGTGGACGAGCGGCAGATGGAGCAGCTCCACCTGGACTGGATGGACCTGCCCGGATCCACTGACGTGATGAGCTTCCCCATGGACGAGCTCTCGCCCGGACTGCCGGGCAGGCCGGTGGAGGCCGGCACGCTGGGAGACATCGTCCTATGCCCCGCAGTGGGCGCTTCCCAGGCCGAGGCTCATGGGCACTCGCTGGCCGATGAGCTCTGCCTGCTGACGGCGCACGGGGTGCTCCACCTCTTGGGGTACGACCACGGCGAGGAAGCCTCCCGCGAAGAGATGTTCCGCCTGCAGCGGTTGCTCCTGGAGGAATATCTGGGCCGTGATGCCCCTGCGCCCACTGAGAGCGACCACGCCTGACCATGATCATCACCATCCTCATCCTCGGCGCCCTGACCGCGGCGGCGCTGGCCTTCCTGCTGTCCACCGCGGAGGCCGCGTTCATCCGGCTCACCCGCAAGGAGGCTGAGGAGATCGCGGAGAAGCACGGCTCCCGTGCGGTGCACCGCATCCTCGAGGAGCCGGTCCCGCACACCCTGGCTCTGCAGATGTGGCGCTGGGTGCTGACCACCATCGCCGTCGTGCTGATCACAGTCACCGCTGTGATCCTGATGGACGACCTGGTGCTGGGCGCGATCGTGGCGGCCGTGGCGCTGACGGTCAGCGGGTTCGTCTCCGCAGCGATCTCGCCCCGGAAGGTGGGCCGGGCTCAGCACGAGTTCATCTCTGCGGCGACCGCACGCATGGTTCGCGGCCTGCGGCTGAGCCTGGGGCCCATCCCGCAGTGGCTCTCCGCGGCTGGTGTGAGGCTGTTCCCCGGCACAGCCGGGGGCGACCAGGGGTTCTTCGACGATGATGAGCTGCTGGAGTACATCGCTCGCGCCAACGAGTCCGACGTCATCGAGGACGCCGAAGCGGAGCTCATCCAGTCGGTCTTCGAGATGTCGAGCACCCGGGTCCGGGCCGTGATGGTTCCGCGCACCGACATGGTGACCATCGACGCCGACGCCACCCTGGATGAGGCGATGACGCTGTTTCTGCGCTCCGGCCATTCCCGGGTGCCGGTCATCCGCGGCTCCGCGGACGACATCACCGGGATGATCTATCTGAAGGACGTGGCGTACCTGGAGCACATGCTGCGCATCGGCCGGGCGCCCGAGCACTTCTCCTCGCGCGGCCCGGAGACCATCTTGGCTGAGGAGCTTCAGCGCGATGTCCGGTACGTTCCTGAGTCCAAGTCGGTGGGAGAGTTCCTCTCTGAGCTTCAGCGGGAGACCACCCATGTGGCGGTCGTCATCGATGAGTACGGCGGCACCGCCGGCATGGTGACGATGGAGGACCTCATCGAGGAGCTCGTCGGAGAGATCGTCGACGAGTATGACCATGAGGATGCGGAGGTGGAGCCCCTGGAGGACGGCCGGCTGCGACTGTCCGCCCGGATGAGCATCGATGACTTCGCCGATGCGTTCGGCATCGACCTGGAGGACGAGGAGGACGTCGACACGGTCGGCGGGCTGCTCGCCAAGCACCTGGGCCGTGTGCCGATCGCCGGCTCCGAGGTGGAGATCACGCGCCGGAACAGCACCACCGTTGTCCTGCACGCGGACCGGCTCACCGGCCGCCGCAACCGCGTCAGCCATGTGCTGGCCTGGGAGTCCGAGGGCCGGCGCGGCGCCCGCGGAGCGGTGGGCACCGAGGATGAGCAGGCCGCGCTGAACGATGATGAGCCGGAGGAGTCCGACTCCGTGACCGAGAGTGAGGCTGCCCGTTGAGCGACGGTGTGCTGATTGACGAGTTCCCCGAGCATGATGAGAACTACCGTGCCGGCTTTGCATCCTTCGTGGGCCGGCCCAACGCGGGCAAGTCCACTCTGACCAATTCGCTGGTGGGGGAGAAGGTGGCCATCACCTCGTCCAAGCCGCAGACCACCCGGCACACCATCCGCGGGATCGTCACCCGGGAGGGCGCTCAGCTGGTCCTGGTGGACACTCCTGGGCTGCATCGGCCGCGCACCCTGCTCGGGTCCCGCCTGAATGATCTGGTGGTCGACACCCTCAGTGAGGTCGACGTGGTCGGCTTCTGCATCCCCGCCGACGAGAAGGTGGGCCCGGGGGACAGGTTCATCGCCTCCCAGCTGACCAAGGTCTCTCACAAGCCGGTGGTGGCTCTGGTGACCAAAGTGGACAAGATTCCCAAGTCCCGACTGCCTGAGCAGCTGATCGCGGTCGATCAGCTGGGGCGCGAGCACCTGGCCGGGGAGAAGGAGCAGGCCGACGGGTTCGCCGCGATCATCCCCGTATCGGCTGTTGACGGCATCCAGGTGGACACCGTGGCGGATCAGCTCACGGGGATGCTTCCCGCCTCTCCGCCGCTCTACCCCACGGGCGAGCTCACCGATGAGCCTGAGGCTGTGATGGTCGCCGAGCTGATCCGGGAGGCCGCTCTGGAGGATGTGCGTGACGAGCTGCCCCACTCCATCGCGGTCGTCGTGGATGAGATGGCACCGCGGGAGGGCCGGCCGGAGGATAGGCCGTTGGTGGACGTGCACGCCACCATCCACGTGGAGCGCGACTCCCAGAAGGCCATCATCATCGGCAAGGGCGGCAGCCGGCTCCGGCAGATCGGCTCACAGTCCCGGGAGGGCATCGTCAGGCTGCTGGGCACACCCATCTACCTGGACCTGCACGTGAAGGTCACCAAGGAATGGCAGCGCGACGCGAAGAAGCTGAACCGGCTCGGATTCTGATCCGAGCCCGCCCAGCCCCTTCCGCTGCGGGCGGGGAGGGCTCAGGACTGCCGGGGAGCCTCGGCGCTCTCCTTCTTCTCAGGCTTGAAGTCCACGCCGGCCTCCTTGCGCTGCTGCGGCGTGATGGGGGCTGGGGCGGCGGTCAGCGGGTCGAAGCCGCCGCCGGTCTTCGGGAAGGCGATGACCTCGCGGATGGAGTCCTCGCCGGCGAGGAACGCGACCGTCCGGTCCCAGCCGAAGGCGAAGCCGCCGTGCGGCGGAGCACCGTACTTCATGGCGTCGAGCAGGAAGCCGAACTTCTCCCGGGCGTCCTCCTCGGAGATGCCCATCACCTTGAAGACGCGCTCCTGGACGTCCTGGCGGTGTATACGGATGGAGCCGCCGCCGATCTCGTTGCCGTTGCACACCAGGTCGTAGGCGTAGGCCAGGGCCTCGCCGGGGTCAGTGTCGAAGGTCTCGGCGAACTCGGGCTTCGGCGCGGTGAAGGCGTGGTGCACCGCGGTCCAGCTGCCTGAGCCCACAGCAACATCGCCGGCAGCCTTGGCGTCGTCGGCGGACTCGAACATGGGCGCATCCACCACCCAGGCGAAGGACCAGCTGCCCTCCTCGATCAGGCCCAAGCGCTGGGCGATCTCGTTCCGGGCGGCTCCGAGCAGGGCACGTGAGGAGGAGACCTCACCGGCGGCGAAGAAGATGCAGTCCCCCGGTGCTGCCCCCACGGCCTCAGCCAGTCCGGCCTTCTCCTCATCGGAGATGTTCTTGGCGACGGGGCCGCCCAGTTCGCCGTCCTCCTGCACCAGCACATAGGCCAGGCCCTTGGCGCCGCGCTGCTTGGCCCATTCCTGCCAGGCGTCCAGGGTGCGCCGGGGCTGGTCGGCGCCGCCGGGCATGACCACGGAACCCACGTAGGGCGCCTGGAACACACGGAATGGGGTGTCCTTGAAGTACTCGGTGAGCTCGGTGAGCTCCAGGCCGAAGCGCAGGTCAGGCTTGTCGGTGCCGTAGCGCTCCATCGCCTCCCGGTAGGTGATGTGCGGGATGGGTGCGTCGATGTCGACGTCGATCAGCCGCCACAGGCGGCGGACGAGCTCCTCCACCAGGGAGATGATGTCCTCCTGCTCCACGAAGCTGGCCTCGATGTCCAGCTGGGTGAACTCGGGCTGGCGGTCGGCGCGGAAGTCCTCATCCCGGTAGCAGCGGGCGATCTGGTAGTACTTCTCCACGCCGCCGACCTGGAGCAGCTGCTTGAACAGCTGGGGGGACTGGGGGAGTGCGTACCAGGAGCCGGGGGCGAGGCGGGCCGGGACGAGGAAGTCGCGGGCTCCCTCGGGGGTGGAGCGGGTGAGGGTGGGAGTCTCCACCTCGGTGTAGCTCTGCTCGTGGAGGAACTCGCGGGCCACTCGGTTGGCCTCGGAGCGCAGCCGCAGGGCCTGGGCGGGGGCGGGACGGCGCAGGTCCAGGTAGCGGTGCTTGAGGCGGGCCTCCTCACCGACCTCCACGTGCTCGTCGATCTGGAAGGGCAGCGCCTGCGCCTTGTTGAGCACCTCGAGCTCGGAGACGATGATCTCCACCTCGCCGGAAGCGATGCTGGGGTTCTCGTTGCCCGCGGGACGGCGCTCCACGGTGCCGGTGATCTTCAGGACCCACTCGTTGCGCAGCGGATCGAAGTCCGCCTCATCTCGGACCACCACCTGGGCGACCCCGGACGCGTCACGCAGGTCGAGGAAGGCGACGCCGCCGTGGTCGCGTCGGCGGGCGACCCATCCGGACAGGGTCACGGTCTGGCCAATGAGCTCGGCGCTGATCTCGCCGGCGGTGTGAGTGCGGAGCACGGGTTTCCTCGTCGTCGTCGGTGCAGTTGAAGCGGTGTGTCCGGACGGTGCCGGGCGGAGGCTGATGGTCAGCCTCGGATGATCCGCGGGGCCAGGTCCTCAGGGGAGGGCGACCAGGTCTGCGGGTCGGCGGGGGACTGCTCGCCGGAGCGGATGTCCTTGACCTCGTGGCGGCCCTCCTCGTCAGTGAACCATACGAAGGGGATGCCGCGCCGGTCGGCGTACTTGATCTGCTTGCCGAACTTCTCGGCGCTGTAGGCGACCTCGGCGCTGATGCCCCGGGCGCGCAGCTGCTCGGCGATCGCGGTGGCCGCGCCCCAGTCCTCGTCGCTGCGCAGGGTCACGTAGACCGCGGTGGGCACTGAGCGTGATGCTCGGAGCGCCCCGGAGTCGAGGAGGGCTGAGAGCAGCCGGGTCACACCGATGGACAGGCCCACGCCGGGGTAGGCGCGCCTGCCCTTGGAGGCCAGCGACTCGTACCGGCCGCCGGAGCAGATGGAGCCCAGCTGCTCGTACCCGGTCAGCACCGTCTCGTAGACGGTGCCGGTGTAGTAGTCCAGGCCCCGGGCGATGGAGAGGTCGGCCACGGCCACGCCGGGGACCTGCTGGTTCAGGGCGGTCATGACTTCGCTGAGCTCGGCCAGGCCCTCCTCGAGCAGCTCCGTGTCCTCGGCGTCGGAGACCAGCTGGCGGACCTGCTCGGCGAACCCGGCGTCGCGGGTGCGGATCTGTGCCAGGGCCAGAGCCTTCTGCGCCTGCTCGGGGGCGGCGCCGACGGCCTCCGCCAGTTCGGCCTGCACCCGGTCGGCGCCGATCTTGTCCAGCTTGTCCACGATGCGCAGCACTGCGGCGGCATCCCCCAGGCCGATCGCGGTGTAGAAGCCTGTGGAGAGCTTCCTGTTGTTGAGCTGGAGCGTGAACTCGCCCACTTCGAGGGCCTGCAGCGCCCGAGCCATGACCATGGCCAGCTCCACGTCTGCGCGGAAGGGCAGCGCGCCCTCGCCGACGATGTCCACATCCGCCTGGGTGAACTCCCGGAACCGGCCGGCCTGGGGCCGCTCACCGCGCCAGACCTTCTGAATCTGGTATCGGCGGAAGGGGAAGGCCAGGTGTCCGGCATTCTCCACCACGTAGCGGGCGAAAGGCACTGTGAGGTCGAAGTGCAGCGCCAGGCGGGACTTCTCCGAGCCGTCGTCGTGGATGCGCGAGACCGTGTACACCTCCTTGTCCACCTCACCCTTGTTGAGCAGGGTGTCCACCGTCTCCACAGCACGGGACTCGATGTTCGCGAAGCCGTGGGACTCGAAGACTCGGCGCAGGGTGTCGAGCATGTGGATCTCCACCAGCCGCTCGTCCGGAAGCAGCTCCAGATAGCCGGAGAGGGAGGCGGAACGGGCCATAGGTGCTCAGGACTCCTTGATGATGAGTGACCGGGGGCAGGGCGTGGCAATCATACCGGCCGTGCGGTGCTGGGCACGTCTTGCGGTTACGCTGGAATCTATGAGTCCCGCCGCCGTGAAGCCGACCTACCACCAGACCCCCATGGATGAGGCCCGTGAGCTTGCCTGGGTCGACGCTGAAGGTCACGTCTACCTCAAACCCTCTGAGGAAGGGGGAGAGGGTGCTTATGTCGGCCAGTACTCCGCCGCGGACGAGGAGCAGGCGCTGGCCTACTTCACCCGCAAGTTCGACGAGCTCTACAACCGCGCCCTGCTGCTCGGCGCGCGTGTGGCGACCCAGGCAGACGGCGCGAAGTCGCTGCGCTCCAGCAGGGCCGGACTGTCCAAGGAGCTGGAGAACGGCACATGGGTCGGCGACGTCGCCGGCCTGCGCGCCCTGCTGGCTGAGATTGAGAAGGGCATCGAGAGCATCGCCGCCGAGGAGGACAAGACTCACCAGGCGGTCATCGGGCAGCGCATCGCTGCTCGGGAGGAGATCGTGGCGGAGGCCGAGCAGCTTGCTGCTGCCGACGAGGAGAACACCCACTGGAAGAACGCCCAGGAGCGGATGAACGAGCTCTTCGAGGCGTGGAAGGCCGAGCAGCGCACCGCCCCGCGGCTGAGCAAGTCCCAGGAGGATCCGCTGTGGAAGCGGTTCCGTGAGGCCCGGTCCGCCTTCGAGCGCCGCCGCAAGGCCTTCTTCGTCAAGCGGGACAAGGAGGCCGCTGAGATCAAGCGGGCCAAGGAGGAGCTCATCTCCGAGGCCGAGCGTCTCCAGAGCTCCCGCGACTTCGGCCCCACCACTAAGGCCTACCACCGCCTGATGGACCAGTGGAAGGCTCTCGGCCGGGGGCCCCGCAAGACCGAGGACGCTCAGTGGAAGCGTTTCCGGGCCGCCCAGGACGTGTTCTTCTCCGCCCGGGACGATGCCAATGCCCAGACCGACGCCGAGTATTCGGAGAATCTGAGGAAGAAGGAGGAGATCCTCGCGAAGCTGCGCGAGCTGATGCCCTTCACCAAGCCGGAGGCCGTCCGGGAGCGGTACTTCAGGCTCATCGATGAGTGGGACGCTGCCGGCAAAGTCCCCCGCAGCGATGTCAAGCGCATGGAGCGCTCTCTGGCAGAGGTCCAGGACGCCTTCCGGGAGGCGAGCTCCTCCACCCGCGCCCAGACCGCATCGCCCAAGGACGAGCGGCAGGAGGCCATGCTGGCCCAGCTGGAGGAGACGATCTCCGAGCTTGAGCAGAATCTTGCGGACGCGCAGCAGGCAGGGGACGAGAGGCGCATCAAGGAGGCCGAAGAGGCTCTCGCGGCGCGGCGCAGTTGGCTCCAGATGCTCAAATCGGCATAAGGTAACGGATAGATTACAATCATGAGCGCTCTCGGATAGACTTGCGTCTATTTCCGACCGCCCGACCGTGACCCCGATCTGCCCCTGTAAGGATTCTGCGTGAGCGATGAACAGCCCCCTGAGGCGGGCTCTCGGCGTCGTCGCCGCGAGATTCGTGAGGCAAGGGAGCGGGAGCGGGCTGCAGAGCGGGAGCGCGAATCGGCCGTCCGCCGGCTGAGCACCTCGACCACCGCCTCAGAGGCGCAGGCGCCGGCTCTCTTCGACCAGGAGGAGCTGGAACGGCGTCGTCGTCGCGGCGAGTCCGTCACCGGTGCCTCCGGACGCGTTCCTCAGCAGAGTGCGGCCTCCTCAGCCTCCAGCGCCGACGCCGCAGGCGCGGCCTCGCGCCGGGCTCGCCGTGAGCAGCAGGAGGAGGAGCGCCAGGCGGCGCTGGAGAAGCGGCGCGCCGAGCAGGAGAGGGCCGAGCGGGCAGCGGCTGAGCGGGCCGCCGCCCCACGAGACTCAGGGTTCTACGCCGGTGCCGGGCTCGACGCCGGATGGGAGGGGGGCAGCCCCGCTCCGCAGCCCAAGCCTTCCTCGTCCGAGCCCCAGCAGCCCACCCGGCAGGCCCGGGCTGCGCAGTCCGCTCCCTCGTCCCCGCAGCCCCGGAGCCCGGAGGCGCGCGACGAGCCTCAGCAGACTTCGTCTGCGCAGGATGAGCCGATCCAGGATCCGGACCGTACGCGCGCGATTCCCACTGCTGCGCCGTCCACGCCGTTCGACGACGTCGTCGCGGGCTCGCCCTCTGACGCGGACCAGAATCACGAACTTCCCGAAGAGGGGCACTTCGACGGGCAGGAATTCCATGAGCTGGAAGGCTTCGAGGGCCTCGACTGGGAGGACTTCGAAGGCGGCCAGATCGAACACGACGCAAGCGGGTCACCGGTGCTCGTGGCGGCCTCGGACTTCGGCCGCGGCTATCAGACCGTGCAACCGATGGAAGGGCGTATGAGCCTTGATGCGCTGAAGGCCAAGAAGGCGAAGCAACGCCGCCGCAATGTCACCCTGGTCCTGTTCCTCGCGGTCTTCGCCGCCATGGTGATCGGCGTGGTCACCGTCGTTCGGAGCTTCCTGGGGGGCGGGGAGGACATCACTGACTATGACCAGGCCTCCGGTGAGACCATCGAGTTCGAGGTCCGGGAGGGCGAGGGCTTCGAGACCGTCGCCAACCGGCTTGTCGAGCAGGAGATCGTAGCCTCTTGGGGTGCGCTGTCCAGCGCCTATCAGGCCGCGGACGCTGAGGGTGACATGGGAACCCTGCAGCCCGGCGAGTACCCCATGCAGGAGCAGATGCCGGCTGGGGATGCCATTGAGGCGCTCTACGCCGAAGGTCCGGAACAGTTCGTTGTGGGGATCGCACCCGGCATCTGGATCGAGGATGCGCTGGATGAGATCGCCGAGCGCACCCCGCACAGCCGAGAGGAGATTGCGGCCGCGGCCGAGGACCCCCAGGCCTATGATCTGCCGGATGAGGCCGAGACCCTCGAGGGCTACCTGGCCCCCGGTGAGTACAGCTGGGACGTCGAGGACGAGGTCTCACCCGAAGAGATTCTTCAGGATATGGTCGATGAGACCTTCTCCCGCTTCGAGGAGCTCGGCCTCGAGGATGAGGAGGAGCAGTGGGAGACTGTCATCATCGCCTCCCTCATCACCGCTGAGGCGAACCATGCCAACCCGGACGACTATGACCTGATGTCGAGCGCCATCCAGAACCGCCTGGTGCCGGACAACCCGGAGACCGACGGCTACCTCTACATCGACGCGACCAGCAACTACGCCCTCGGCGAGCACGATCTGCACATCGCCGCGGAGCACGACGCGGACGACGAGTACAACACACGGACCAACCCCGGGCTGCCTCCGGGGCCGATCGGTGCGCCGACGACGGCGACCCTGGAAGCCGCGATCGACCCGCCGGACACCGATTATCACTACTGGGTCACGGTGAACATCGAGACGGGCGAGACCGAGTTCGCCGAGAACCTCGCTCAGCACGAGCAGTACGAGCAGGAGTTCCTGGACTACTGCTCGGAGAACCCGGACGTCTGCAGCCCCGGTGAAGTGGACGCCGCCGAGGAGGAGCTCGGCCTGTGATGAGGGGCGCGTCCGGCGAGGCCCGCCGCGCGGCAGTCCTCGGGTCACCCATCGGTCACTCCAAATCCCCGGCCCTGCATGCGGCTGCCTACCGGCACCTCGGCCTGGAGATCGGCTACGCCCGGATTGAGGCGGATGAGACCACCTTGGATGACTTCCTTGCGGGCGAGGGGGCCGAGCCGGGATGGGTCGGCTTCTCCGTCACGATGCCGCTGAAGGCCGCCATGGTCCGGCACATGACCACCTCTTCCATGCGGGTTCAGGACCTGGGCGTCCTCAACACCGTGGTGATCCGGGAAGCTGAGGAGCATCACGGCGGTCGCCGTCATCTCCACGGTGAGAACACTGATGTGGACGGAATCGTCACCACGCTGCGGGAGGACGGGCTCAGCAGGGACGAGCCCGCCGGCGGCAGCTTCGCCGTGCTGGGGGCCGGCGGCACGGCCGCGGCGGCCCTCGCCGCTGCCGCGGAGCTCGGCTTCGGCCGGGCTCGCATCTACGCCCGCACGCCGGAAAAGGCTGCCGCTGCCCGTCCGCTGGCCCAAAGGCTCGGCCTTGAGCTGATGATCCGCCCCATGGCAGAGCTCGGCCATGACCTGGCCGATGTGCGGAACAGCGTCGTCGTGTCTGCTCTCCCTCCCTCCGCGGCGGACGAGCTGGTCAGCCAGCTTCCCCCGCTCGGCGTCCCCTTCCCGCCGCTGCTGGACGTGGCCTATGATCCTTGGCCCTCCGCCCTCGCTGCGGCTTGGCAGGAACGCGGCGGCAGGGTCGTGTCCGGTCTGCATATGCTGCTGCACCAAGCGGTCAAGCAGGTCGAGCTGTTCACTGCTGGAACCGCGAACCCCGCTGCTGAGCTGAGCTCGGCCGAACATGCCCGCATGGTGGATGCCATGCGCGCTGCTGCGGGGCTGAGCTAGGTCGTGTTCCGCCGACGGGGGCAGCTCCCCTCGGCTCTCGGTCGCGTTGCCGCGGCTTTCACGCCCAAAGACTCACGAGACTACTAGGATGTTCTGCATGTTGCGCTGGCTGACCTCCGGAGAATCACACGGCAAATCTCTCGTCGGCATCCTGGAGGGACTGCCCGCAGGCGTTCCGCTGACCACCGCGGATGTGCAGGAGAGACTGGCGCGACGCCGACTCGGATACGGCCGCGGTGCCCGCATGAAGTTCGAGAAGGACCAGGTGAACCTGCTGGGCGGAGTGCGCCACGGCAGCACCATGGGCGGTCCCCTCGCCATCGAGGTGGAGAACACCGAGTGGCCCAAATGGCAGAAGGTCATGTCGGCTGATCCGGTGGACCCCGCCGAGCTGGAGGGCATGGCCCGCAACGCCCCGCTGACCCGTCCCCGCCCCGGCCACGCTGACTACACCGGCATGCAGAAGTACGGCTTCGCCGAAGCGCGCCCAGCGTTGGAGCGGGCCTCCGCCCGGGAGACCGCCACTCGGGTGGCGCTGGGAACCGCCGCCCAGAAGTTCCTCGGCGAGCTCGGCATCACCACGGTCTCCCACACCGTCGCGGTGGGCACCGTCTCATCTCCTGAGGACGCACCAGTGCCCGCGGCAGCCGATGTGGGCGCAATCGATGCTGACCCGCTGCGCTGCTGCCACCCCGAGACCTCCGAGGCGATGGTTGCCGAGGTGGACGCCGCCCACAAGGCGGGGGAGACCCTCGGCGGCGTCGTCGAGGTGATCGTCGACGGGCTGCCTCCGGGCCTGGGCTCCTACGTCCACTGGGACCGGCGCCTGGACGCCCGGCTCGCCGGTGCCCTCATGGGGATCCAGGCGATCAAGGGCGTCGAGGTCGGCGACGGCTTCCGCACGGCTGCTCGCCGAGGCTCCGAGGCGCACGACGAGATCGAGCTGGACGCTGAGGGACGAGCCATCCGCAGCACCAACCGGGCCGGGGGCATCGAGGGCGGCATGAGCATCGGCGATGCCCTGCGAGTGCGTGCCGGCATGAAGCCCATTGCCACCGTTCCGCGCGCCCTGCGCACCGTGGACGTGGCCACCGGTGAGCCCACCACAGCCCATCACCAGCGCAGCGATGTCTGTGCGGTCCCCGCTGCCGGCGTGGTGGCGGAGGCGATGGTGGCCCTGGTCATTGCTGACGCCGTCTCGGAGAAGTTCGGCGGCGACAGCCTCGCCGAGGTGCGCCGGAACCTGGAGTCCTACCGCGCGAGCCTGCCCGAGCTGGGCCAGACCCCCGGTGCGGCAGGCGCCGACGGGGACCCCATGCAGGCGCCTGCCGGATTCGACGAGACATCAGCCCGCTGATCACTATGCCTGAACAGGTGCCTGCACCGGCTCCGCCGGCACAGCCGAATGTGGTGCTCATCGGCCCCATGGCCTCCGGGAAGTCCAGTGTGGGAGCTGCGCTGGCGCGTCGGCTCAGCCGGCCCCACGTGGACTCCGACCAGTTCTTCGTGGCACGGCACGGGCCGATCCCGGAGTACTTCGCCGCTCACGGCGAAGAGGCCTTCCGGAATGCTGAGGAGCACATCGTTGCTGAACTCTTGGCGTCCCCCCGTCCCTCGGTGATCAGCCTGGGCGGCGGATCGGTGCTCTCTGAGGCCACCCGCGCTCGTCTGTGCCGACACTTTGTGGTCATGCTGGACGTCACCGAGGAGCAGGCTCTGGCCCGCATCGGGGATGCGACCACCCGCCCGATGCTCAAAGCAGACCCCGCGGCCGTCTGGAAGCGGATCTACGCTGAGCGTGAGCCGCTGTACAGGGAGTGCGCCGACCTCATCGTGGAGGCAGCGCCGCCCAACATCGAAGCTCGAGTCGATACCATCGAGAAAGAACTTCCGTCCCGCTAGGAGCTGAGACCCCAAGCATGAGCAATGCACCTGAGAACCCCGCTGAGGCCGTCGAGCACGAGGACGGCCCCGGGGAGCAGGGCGCCCAGGCCGACGGCGCGCACCTGACCCACACCCCTGACTCCGAGCCCACCACCATCACCGTGGGGGAGGGCGCCGGCACCGGCGGGCAGGAGCTGGGCTACGACGTCGTCGTCGGCAACGGGCTGCTCTCCCGTCTTCCGGACATGATCGGCCCCGGCCCCGAGCGCGTCCTCATCATCCACCCCCGTGCCCTGCGCGCCACCGGCGACGTGGTGCGCGAGGACCTGGAGAAGGCCGGCTACACCGCGATGGTCGCCGAGATCCCGGACGCGGAGGAGGGCAAGCACATTCAGGTCGCGGCCTTCTGCTGGCAGGTCCTGGGGCAGAACGACTTCACCCGATCCGACGCCATCGTGTCCGTGGGCGGCGGCGCAGTCTCGGATACGGCCGGATTCGTCGCGGCCACTTGGCTGCGCGGCGTGAAGGTCATCCACATGCCCACCACCCTGCTGGGCATGGTGGATGCCGCGATCGGCGGCAAGACCGGCATCAACACCGCCGAGGGCAAGAACCTGGTGGGCTCCTTCCATCAGCCCGCCGGTGTGCTGGCCGACCTCGACACTCTGATCACCCTGCCGCGCAACGAGCTGGTGGCTGGGCTGGCCGAGGTGGTCAAGTGCGGGCTCATCGCCGACGAACGAATCCTGGAGATCATCGAAGCCGCCCCGGACGCTGCTCAGAATCCCCACTCCGAGGAGGTGCGGGAGCTGATCACCCGGGCCATTCAGGTCAAGGTGGACGTCGTCTCCGTGGATGCCCACGAGTCAGGCGTGCGGGAGCGGATCAACTACGGGCACACCCTCGGCCACGCCATCGAGCTGGCGGAGCGGTACCAGTGGCGCCATGGGGCCGCGATCTCCGTGGGGATGGTGTTCGCTGCCGAGGTGGCTCGGAACCTCGGACGCCTGACGGACGAGGAGGTAGACCGCCACCGGGCGGTGCTGACCTCCTTGGGCCTGCCCACCACATACCGGGACGACCGCTGGAATCAGCTCCTGGAGGGGATCCGCCGGGACAAGAAGAACCGCGGCGACACGCTCCGGTTCGTTCTGCTCAACGGCGTGGGCACGGCCTCCACCGTGGAGATCCCGGATGCTTCCATTCTCTTCGCGGCCTATCAGGAGATCGGCGAGGAGCCCGCGCAGAACACGGTCTCCCTGTAGGATGGCCTGCTGGTATTCGAGAATCGCGTCAAAGCACTCTGCGCAAGGCTGAGAGGAACCTGTGGCAAGCTCCAACGACATCAAGAACGGCTCCGTGCTGAAGCTGGAGGGCCAGCTGTGGAACACCCTGGGGTTCCAGCACGTCAAGCCCGGCAAGGGCGGCGCCTTCATCCGTACCAAGCTGAAGAACATCACCTCCGGCAAGGTCGTCGACAAGACCTTCAACGCCGGCGCCAAGGTCGAGTTCGCCACGGTGGACCGCTCTGACTACCAGTACCTGTACCAGGACGGCGATGACTTCGTGTTCATGGATATGCGGGACTACGACCAGATCATGGTGCCGGCCTCCGTCGTGGGTGACGCCGCGAACTTCCTGCTGGAGTCGGCCACCGCCACCATCGCCATGCACGAGGGCATCCCGCTCTACCTGGAGCTGCCCCCCTCGGTGGAGCTGCAGATCACCTACACCGAGCCGGGCGTGCAGGGCGACCGCTCCAAGGCCGGCACCAAGCCCGCCACTCTCGAGACGGGCGCGGAGATTCAGGTTCCGCTGTTCGTCGAGCAGGGAACCACTGTGAAGGTGGACACCCGCGGCGGCGAATACCTCGGCCGGGTCTGATCGCCCTTGGCCAAGCGGAGCAAAGCACGACGCCGGGCGCTCGAGGTCCTCTTCGAGGCCGAGCAGCGCGGCATGGCGCCTGACGAGGTGCTGGCAGCCAGGACCCAGCACTCGGACCTGACAGCCAACGAGTACGTGAGCCACATCCTCGCGGGGGTTGCCGAGCATCGGGAGCAGATCGATGAGCTGCTCTCCACCTATGCGCGCGGCTGGACCCTGGAGCGGATGCCTCGGGTGGATGTGATGGCTCTGCGCATCGGCGTCTGGGAGCTTCTGCACAACTCGGAGATTCCGGACGGCGTCGCGGTGGCTGAGGCGGTGGCCCTCGTCCGGCAGCTGTCCACGGATGAGTCCCCGCAGTTCGTCAACGGCCTGCTGGGCCGCATCCAGCAGCTCAAGCCCACTCTGGTGGATGACGAAGGCTGAGACTGCGATAGGCTGAGCAGCAACAGCCAGCTCCTTTAAGGATCGTCCTGTGAGGCGAGGAAGGAGTCAATATGGTGAGCGAATCACCTGAGACCACCCAGGTCATGGGCGCATCGGATATTGACCGTGCCCTGACCCGCATATCCCATGAGGTCGTCGAGGCCCAGCGCGGCACTGAGGGCCTCATCATCCTCGGCATTCCTCGCCGCGGAGTCCCCCTGGCGTCCCGCCTCGGAGAGCGCCTGCAGAGCATCGATCAGGGCTTCGACGCCGCAGCGCGCACCGGCGCTCTGGACATCACGATGTACCGGGACGATCTGCGCAGCCACGGCGCGCGCACGCCGGAGCCCACCCAGGTGCCCGCAGCGGGCATTGACGGGGCCACTGTCGTCCTGGTCGACGACGTCCTCTACTCCGGCCGCACCATCCGGGCTGCCCTCGACGCGCTCTCGGACCTCGGGCGCCCTGACACAGTGCGGCTGGCGGTCCTCGTCGATCGCGGACACCGCCAGCTTCCCATCCGGGCGGACCATGTCGGGAAGAACCTCCCCACATCGCGCGAAGAGCGCGTCCACGTCCAGCTCCACGGCGTCGACGGCGTCGAGCGCGACGACGAGGCGGTGGTGATCCAGCGATGAGGCATCTCCTTTCCACGGCTGATCTCAGCCATCAGGACGCCCTCTCCATCCTCGACACCGCCGAGGAGATGTCCGCTGTCTCCTCCCGCGAGGTCAAGAAGCTCCCGACCCTGCGCGGCCGCACCGTGGTCAACCTCTTCTACGAGGACTCCACCCGCACCCGGGTCTCCTTCGAGGCGGCCGCCAAGCGGCTCTCCGCCGACGTCGTGAACTTCTCCGCCAAGGGATCCTCCGTCTCCAAGGGGGAGTCCCTGAAGGACACCGTCCAGACCCTGGAGGCCATGGGAGCGGACGCGGTGGTGATCCGTCACAGCGCGTCCGGCGCCGCCGCCCAGCTCGCCGCGAGCGACTGGACCGAGGCGGCCGTGGTCAACGCCGGCGACGGCACCCACGAGCACCCCACCCAGGCGCTGCTGGATGCGCTCACTCTCCGCCGTGACTGGTCAGCCGCCCACGCTGCCGGCTCCCCGCGGGGCACGGACCTCGCCGGCATGAAGGTGCTGATCGTCGGGGACGTGCTGCACTCCCGGGTGGCCCGCTCGAACATCTGGCTGCTGCGCACCCTGGGCGCCGAGGTGAGCCTCGCCGCGCCGGCCACCCTGCTGCCGCAGTCAGTCTCCAGCTGGCCCGTCACCGTCCACTACAGCCTTGACGATGCCCTTGCCGAGGGCCCCGACGCCGTGATGATGCTCCGCGTGCAGGCTGAGCGCATGGGCGGGGCATTCTTCCCGCACGCCGCCGAGTACACCCGTCGCTGGGGGCTCACCGACGAGCGGCTGGAGGTCGTCGAGACCCTCACCCTGGGGGACACCGGCAAGCCAGCTGTCATTCTGCACCCGGGGCCCATGAACCGCGGCGTGGAGATCTCTGCGGCCGCGGCAGACTCCGACCAATCCCGCATCACCGACCAGGTGGCCCACGGCGTCTCCGTCCGGATGGCTGTGCTGCACCTGCTGCTGACAGGAGGCCACGATGCCTGACTCGTATCTGATCGCCGGAGCCCGCCCCTACGGGGAGGAGCCCACTGACCTGCTCATCGCCGACGGCGTGATCGCCGCCGTGGGGGAGCAGGCCCGCAGCCGGGCAGCACAGCTGGAGGGCATCACCCAGGTCGACGCCGCAGGCCAGATCGCCCTGCCCGGGATGGTGGACCTTCACACCCACCTCAGAGAGCCCGGCCGCGAGGACGCCGAGACCGTGGAGACCGGCACCCGGGCCGCCGCCAAGGGCGGATTCACCGCCGTCCACGCCATGGCGAACTCCTTCCCCGCGGCTGACTCCGCCGGCGTCGTCGAGCAGGTCCGCCGGCTCGGGCAGGAGGCCGGCTGGGCGGAGGTGCACCCCGTCGGGGCCGTCACAGTGGGCCTGGAGGGCAAGCAGCTGGCCGAGCTCGGTGCGATGGCCTCCTCGGAGGCCCAGGTGCGCATGTTCTCCGACGACGGGCACTGTGTGGCCGACGCGCAGCTGATGCGGCGGGCCCTGGAGTACGTGAAGTCCTTCGGCGGCTTCATCGCCCAGCACGCCCAGGACCCCAGCCTCACGTCGTGGGGGACGTCCAGCGCCGCCCAGATGAATGAGGGGGAGGTCTCAGCGATCCTCGGCCTGCCGGGCTGGCCCTCGGTGGCCGAGGAGGCGATCATCGCCCGCGACGTCCTGCTCGCCGACTACGTGGGGTCCCGGGTGCACATCTGCCACGTCTCCACCAAGGGGTCGGTGGAGATCATCCGCTGGGCCAAGGAGCGCGGCGTCAGCGTCACCGCCGAGGTCACTCCGCACCACCTGATGCTCACGGATGAGCTGGTCCGCAGCTACGATCCGGTCTACAAGGTCAACCCGCCGCTGCGCACCGAGGCCGATGTCCAGGCGCTGCGCGAAGGATTGGCGGACGGCACCCTCGACGTGATCGGCACTGACCATGCTCCTCACCCCACTCAGGCCAAGGAATGTGAGTGGCAGCAGGCCGCCATGGGCATGACAGGCCTGGAGACCGCGCTCTCCGGGGTCCAGCACGCCATGGTGGAGACCGGTCTGATCGGCTGGCGGCGCTTCGCCGAGATCACCTCGGAGCGCCCGGCCGCCATCGGCGGGCATGCTGACCAGGGCCGGCCGCTGGATGCCGGCGAGCCCGCCCACCTGATCCTCGTCGACGCCGATGCTCGCCGCACCGTCAATCCCGAGGAGCATGCCACCAAGGGCCGCAACAGTCCCTTCCGCGGCATTGAGCTTCCGGGCCGCGTCACCGCCACCTTCCTCGGCGGGCATCCCACGATGCTCCACGGGGAGCTCGCCTCATCCCGCACCGGGAGGACCGCATGAGAACACTGGCTCTGGCCGCCGCGGAGGCCACTCAGCAGACCGATATGACCCCCACCTACCTCAACTATCTGTGGATCTCCGGGGCCGTCATCCTGGTTCTCTGCCTGCTGCTGTGGTGGGGGTGGCGCAGCCGCAAGCGTCGCCAGGGCGGCATCCCCGCACCCGGCGACGTTCCCGCTGAACTGGTGGAGGCCGAGCCCGTCGCCGCCGCTGAAGGGATGGTCATCGGCACAGTCAGCGCAGCCGACTACCTGGACCGCATCGCCGTTCACCAGCTCGGTCTGCGCACCGGCGGCCGCCTCGAAGTCCACAGCGCCGGCGTCGCCGTGTTCCGGGCCGGCGCCGGCAACTTCCTCATCCCCGCAGGGGATCTTCGCCATGTGCGCACCGATCGGGGCGTCGTCGGCAAATTTGTGGAGCGTGACGGCGCCGTCATCATCGGGTGGGTCCTGGGCGGCCATGAGGTCGAGACCGCTTTCCGCCCCCGCCATGCTTCAGAGGGCCAGAGCCTGCTCGACGCCCTGCACCCCAGAACAGGAGAGAACAACACCTCATGAGCACCGCACCCACGGCCATCCTCCTGCTCGAGGACGGCACCGCGTACCACGGGCGTGCCTACGGAGCGGAGGGGATCACCCTCGGCGAGGCCGTCTTCTCCACCGGCATGACCGGCTACCAGGAGACCCTCACCGACCCCAGCTATGCCCAGCAGATCGTCGTGATGACCGCACCGCACATCGGAAACACCGGCATCAACGACGAGGACCCCGAATCCCGTCGCATCTGGGTGGCCGGCTACGTGGTGCGCGACGCTGCGCGCCGCCCCTCCAGCTGGCGCTCCGAGCGCAGCCTGAATGATGAGCTCGCCGCCCAGGGCATCGTGGGCATCCGCGACGTCGACACCCGGGCCATCACCCGCCGGCTGCGCGACCAGGGATCCATGAAGGCGGGCATCTTCTCCGGCGCGGCTGCCCAGAATCCTCTGGGCGAGCTGCTGGAGCAGGTGCGCAGCCAGCCTGAGATGCTCGGCGCCCGGCTGGCGGAGGAGGTCACCGCCGAGGAGGCCTATGTCATCGAGCCCGCGAACCACGGCTGGGACAGAGAGATCGTCGGAACTGTCGCCGCCATCGACCTCGGCATCAAATCCATGACGCCCACCCGGATGGCTGAGCGCGGCCTGCGGGTGCATGTGCTTCCGGCCACCACCACCTTCGAGCAGATCGAGGACCTGGGCCCCGACGGCGTCTTCCTCTCCAACGGGCCCGGCGACCCGGCCACCGCTGCGAACCAGATCGGCCTGCTCCGGGAGGTGCTCAGCGCCCGCACCCCCTTCTTCGGCATCTGCTTCGGCAACCAGATCCTGGGCCGGGCCCTGGGCTTCGGCACCTACAAGCTGCCCTTCGGCCACCGCGGCATCAACCAGCCGGTGATGGACCACGCCACCGGCAAGGTGGAGATCACCAGCCAGAACCACGGATTCGCCGTGGACGCGCCCGCGGGGGAGACCCTGACTGCGCCGAAGTCCGAGTACGGCCGGGTGCAGGTCAGCCACAGCTCCCTGAACGACGGCGTCGTCGAAGGCCTGCGCTGCCTGGACATCCCCGCGTTCAGCGTCCAGTACCACCCGGAGGCCGCGGCGGGCCCGCACGATTCCGCCTACCTCTTCGACCGGTTCGTCGAGCTCATCACCGCCGCGAAGGCCGGTGGGACCGCCACCGGTGCGGACACGCTGCCGCCGGCCGACCGCCGTCCCAGCGCCGAGCTCGATGCCGAGAACAAAGCCACCGCGACCACAGGAGACGCCTCCCATGCCTAAGCGCCAGGACCTCAACTCCGTGATGGTGATCGGCTCCGGCCCGATCGTCATCGGGCAGGCCGCCGAGTTCGACTACTCCGGCACCCAGGCGCTGCGCGTCCTGAGGGAGGAGGGCATCCGGGTCATCCTGGTGAACTCCAACCCGGCCACGATCATGACGGACCCGGAGTTCGCCGATGCCACCTACGTGGAGCCGATCAGCCCCGAGGTGGTCGCCAAGATCATCGCCAAGGAGAAGCCGGATGCCCTGCTGCCCACCCTCGGCGGGCAGACCGCGCTGAACACTGCCATCGCCCTGGACAAGGACGGCACTCTCGAGCAGCACGGTGTGGAGCTCATCGGGGCCAACATCGAGGCGATCGAGCTCGGCGAGGACCGCGAGAAGTTCAAGGGCGTCGTCGCGCGCTCCGGCGCAGAGTCTGCTCGCTCGGCCATCGTGCACTCCATGGGTGAGGCGCTGGAGGCTGTGAAGGATCTGGGCTACCCCGTTGTCGTCCGTCCCTCCTTCACGATGGGCGGACTCGGCTCCGGCATGGCTTACAACGAGAAGGACCTTCACCGCATTGCGGGCGCCGGCCTCCAGTATTCGCCGACCACTGAGGTGCTCCTGGAGGAGTCCATCCTCGGCTGGAAGGAGTATGAACTGGAGATGATGCGCGACGCGAACGACAACGTCGTCGTCGTCTGCTCCATCGAGAACCTGGACCCGGTCGGTGTGCACACCGGCGACTCCATCACCGTGGCCCCGGCCATGACGCTGACTGACCGGGAGTACCAGAAGCTGCGCGACATCGCGATCAACGTGATCCGCGAGGTCGGCGTGGACACCGGCGGCTGCAACATTCAGTTCGCTGTGGACCCGGACACCGGCCGCGTGGTCGTCATTGAGATGAACCCGCGCGTCTCCCGCTCCTCCGCCCTGGCCTCGAAGGCCACCGGCTTCGCGATCGCCAAGATCGCCACCAAGCTGGCGGTGGGCTACACCCTGGATGAGATCCCCAACGACATCACCCAGAAGACCCCCGCGAGCTTTGAGCCCACCCTTGACTACGTGGTCGTGAAGGTGCCGCGCTTCGCCTTCGAGAAGTTCCCGGCCGCTGACCCCACGCTGACCACCACCATGAAGTCGGTGGGGGAGGCGATGGCCATCGGGCGCAGCTTCACCGAGGCCCTGCAGAAGGCGCTGCGCTCACTGGAGCAGCGCAGCAGCGAGTTCACCTTCGAGATGCCCGACGATGTCGCATCACTGCTGCAGGGCATGGCGACTCCGACCACCGACCGGCTCTACCAGGTCCAGCAGGCCCTCAACGCCGGCACTGACCCGGAGGAGGTCTACGAGATCACCAAGATCGACCGGTGGTTCCTCGACCAGATCAGCCTCATCAACGAGACCGCCGCGGAGCTCCGCGAGGCCGTCGAGATGGACAGGGCGGTGCTGAGCCTGGCCAAGCGGCACGGCTTCTCCGACGAGCAGATCGGCCGGCTGCGGCACATGGAGCCCGCTGTGGTCCGTGGTGTCCGCCACGCGCTGGGCGTGCGCCCGGTCTACAAGACAGTGGACACCTGCGCCGCCGAGTTCCCTGCCTTCACGCCCTACCACTACTCGAGCTACGACTTCGAGAGCGAGATCGCTGAGCACCAGCGTCCCTCCGTGATCATCCTGGGCTCCGGGCCCAATCGGATCGGGCAGGGAATCGAGTTCGACTACTCCTGCGTGCATGCCACCATGGCCCTGCGCGACGCCGGCTACGAGACGGTGATGGTCAACTGCAACCCGGAGACCGTATCCACCGACTACGACGTCTCCGACCGTCTCTACTTCGAGCCGCTCACCCTGGAGGATGTCCTTGAGATCATTCATGCCGAGGAGCGCACCGGGGGAGTCGCCGGGGTGTTCGTCCAGCTCGGCGGACAGACCCCGCTGAAGCTCGCCCAGCAGCTCGCCGACGCCGGTGTTCCGATCCTCGGCACCAGCCCTGAGGCGATCGACCTGGCGGAGGAGCGCGGGGAGTTCGACCAGGTGCTGCAGCGCGGCGGCCTGACCGCGCCGAAGAACGGCACCGCCGTCAGCTTCGAGGACGCCAAGCGGGTGGCCGACGAGATCGGCTACCCCGTGCTTGTGCGGCCCTCCTATGTGCTGGGCGGCCGCGGCATGGAAATCGTCTATGACGAGCCCGGCCTGGCCCGGTACATCGCCAACGCCACCGAGGTGACCCCGGACCATCCGGTGCTGGTGGACCGGTTCCTCGAGGATGCCATCGAGGTCGACGTCGATGCCCTCTACGACGGCGAGCAGCTCTACCTCGGCGGCATCATGGAGCACATCGAGGAGGCGGGCATCCACTCGGGCGACTCTGCCTGCGCGCTGCCGCCCATCACCCTGGGGCCCGACGTGCTGGCCCGGGTGCGGCAGGCGACGGCCGCCATCGCCGAGGGCGTGGGAGTGCGGGGACTGATCAATATTCAGTTCGCCGTGGCATCCGACGTCCTGTATGTGATCGAGGCCAATCCGCGCGCCTCCCGCACCGTGCCGTTCGTCTCCAAAGCCACAGGTGTGCAGCTGGCCAAGGCCGCCGCGCTGATCGGCACCGGGGTCAGGCTCTCCGACCTGCGGACCGGCTCCGGCGGCGCCCACGCGGGCCTGCTGCCCGCCGAGGGCGACGGCTCTATGCTGCCGCCGGCGGCCCCGGTGGCGGTCAAGGAGGCCGTGCTGCCCTTCGCGCGCTTCCGCACCCCTGAGGGGCGTGTGGTGGACTCCCTGCTCGGCCCGGAGATGCGCTCCACCGGTGAGGTGATGGGCATCGACAAGCACTTCGACACGGCGTTCGCCAAGTCCCAGCAAGCGGCCAACAATCCGCTGCCGGTCTCCGGCAAAGTGTTCGTCTCCGTCGCCAACCGGGACAAGCGCGGAGTCATCATGCCGGTCAAGCGCCTGGCGGACCTCGGCTTCTCCGTGGTGTCCACCGGCGGGACCGCCGACGTGCTGCGCCGCAACGGAGTGGAGTGCGAAGAGGTCGCCAAGATCGCCGACGATGTCGAGGGCCGGACCATCCTCGACCTGGTCGAGGCGGGGCAGATCGACCTGATCGTCAACACCCCCTCCGGCGGCGACGCACGCTCCGACGGCTACGAGATCCGCGCCGCAGCGACTTCGCTGGGCGTGCCGGTCATCACCACCGTCGCGGAGTTCGGCGCAGCCGTCCAGGCCATCGAGGCCCAGGGCAAGTTCGAATGGTCGGTGACCTCTCTGCAGGAGCATGCCGACCGTCTGCACGAGGCCGGCTTCAGTACCCGCGAGGACGTGGCCGCCGTGGCCGCGCGCGTCTGATGGCCAGCTTCGGCACCCGTCTCGCGGCGGTCTTCGAGGAGTACGGGCATCTCTGTGTGGGGATCGACCCGCACACTGCCCTGCTCGAGCAGTGGGGGCTGAAGGCCTCCGCCCAGGGGTTGCGCGAGTTCGGCCTGCGCACGGTCGAGGCGGCGGCCGGCCGGGTCGGCGCGGTCAAGCCGCAGGTCGCCTTCTTCGAGGCCTTCGGCCCCGCGGGGCTCGGCGCGCTGGCGGAGGTTCAGCAGGCAGCGCGCGAGGCTGGTCTGCTGGTGATCGCCGACGCCAAGCGAGGGGACATCGGCTCCACGATGGCCGCCTACGCCCAGGCTTGGCTGGACCCCGCCGCGGAGCTGGCCGCCGATGCGCTGACCGTGAGCCCGTACCTCGGGTTCGGCTCCCTGCGCCCGGCGGTGGAGGCCGCTCAGCAGCACGGAACGGGGATCTTTGCCCTGGTCCTGACGAGCAATCCCGAGGGGGCCGAGGTGCAGCTGGCCCGGGACGAGGCTGGGCGGACCGTTGCCGGTTCGGTCGCTGAGGCGGCCGCCGAGGCCAACGGCGCTGCTCTTGGGGCGGGCGCGCCGCTGGGCGATGCAGGGCTCGTCGTCGGGGCCACCACAGCACGCCTCGCGACGGAGCACGGCATCGACCTCACCGCGGGACGTCCGCCGATCCTCGCGCCCGGCTACGGCGCTCAGGGGGCGTCTGCGGCGCAGCTGAAGGCTGACTTCGGCCCTGCCTGGGGTCAGGTGGTGGTGAACTCCTCCCGCGGGATCCTCCGCTGCGGCCCCGATGTCGAGGCGCTGCGCGGTGCGATCGACCGGGCCCGCATGGAGCTGGCCGGCTGAGGCGCGCTTCCTGAACGATCAGCGTGAGGAGGCCGTCACAATCCTGAACGCCGTCACGGGATGTTGCCCCTGACATGGATTGCGGCTAGATTCTGGCCACAGGAAATGTCCGTACGAGGTAGCAGACCCTACGAGGAGAACGCCGTGGCACTGCGAGAGCTCGGCCAGCAGGAACGGGACAGCGCACGGGAGAAGGCCCTCGCGGCCAGAGGGGCCCGGGCGCAGATGAAGCGAGAATTCGGCGACGGCAGAGTGAGCTTCGCTCAGGTGCTCCAGCGCGCCGATGCCGAGGAGGCCATCGCCCGGCTGAAGTGCACAGAGCTGCTGGAGGCGCTGCCCGGGGTGGGGCGCGTCACCGCGGTGAAGATCTGCGAGCAGCTCGGAATATCGGTGAATCGCCGGCTCGGGGGGCTCGGGGTCAAGCAGCGCGCCGCGCTCACCGAGCACCTGAAGTCCTACGCCTGAGCGCCGGAGCAGTGTCGGAGCCGGCTGAGGCCTTCCTGTATGGAAGAATCAGCCGAATGTCAGAAGCTCCCCAGGCAACGGTTCTCGCAGGGCCCACCTCGGTCGGCAAATCGACGCTGAGCAAGCACATCCGCATCCACTACCCGCAGGTGCACTTCTCCGTCTCCGCCACCACCCGTCCATCCCGGCCGGGAGAGGTGGACGGTGAGGACTATCACTTCATCGATCGTGAGCGGTTCGACCAGCTCATCGCTGAGGATGCGTTCCTGGAATGGGCGACCGTCCACGGCATCCACCGGTACGGGACCCTGCAGTCCACCGTGGAGCAGGCGGTGGCCGAGGGCAAGCGGGTGCTGCTGGAGATAGACCTGCAGGGCGCGCGGCAGGTGCGCGACCGGCTGCCCGGCGCTCAGTTCGTCTTTCTGGCGCCGCCGAGCTTCGATGACCTTGTCTCTCGCCTCATCGGCCGGGGGACCGAGGATGAGGGCGAACGACAGCGCAGGCTCAGAACCGCTAGAATAGAGCTCGCGGCAGAACCCGAGTTCGATGTGACGATCGTGAATGACGACATCGACCGTGCCGCCAGAGAACTCATCTCACTTATGGGCCTGGATCCAGAAACCTACGCTTAAAGGAAACATCTCTTCGTGAACCAGCTTGAAGGCATCATCGACCCGCCCATCGACGAGCTCGTCGCCAAGGCTGACTCCAAGTACGCCCTGGTGCTCTTCGGCGCCAAGCGTGCCCGTCAGATCAACAACTACTACGCCCAGCTGCACGAGGGCCTCTTCGAGCACATCGGCCCCCTGGTGGAGACCAAGCTCAACGAGAAGCCGCTCTCCATCGCCCTGCGCGAGGTCCACGAGGACCTGCTCGTGATGCGCCCCCGCACCGCTGATGACGAGGCGGTCGCAATGAGCGCACCGCAGGCTGAGTTCGTCGAAGCCGGTGCCGAAGAGGGCTGAGGCCGTTTCGGCGGCGCATGTGCGCCGCCGACGCCTCTCGGCCGGCCGCATACGCGTCGGCCTTCACACCTGAAGCGAGGCCGACACCATGCGTATCCTTCTGGGCGTCACAGCCGGCATCGCTGCCTACAAGAGCGCGGTGCTGCTGCGGCTGCTGAAAGAGTTCGGCCATGAGGTCGACGTCGTTCCCACCCCAGCCTCCCTGAAGTTCGTCGGCACGGCGACCTGGGAGGCGCTCTCCGGCCGTCCGGTGACCACCGGTGTCTTCGAAGGCGTGGATGAGGTCCGCCACGTTCGGCTCGGGCAGGAAGCAGACCTGGTCGTCGTCGCGCCCGCCACCGCTGACTTCCTCGCCAAAATCCGGGCTGGGCGGGCGGATGACCTGCTGACCTCCAGCATCCTCGCCTCCGAGGCGCCCAAGCTGCTCGTGCCCGCCATGCACACCGAGATGTGGCAGAACCTGGCCACCGCAGAGAACGTGCAGGTGCTCCGTGAGCGCGGCCTCGAGGTGATGGAGCCGGCCGAGGGCAGGCTCACCGGCAAAGACAGCGGCAGGGGCCGCATGCCCGAGCCGGAGCACATCTTCGCCCGCATCCAGCAGTTCGAGCAGCCTGCCTACTCCTATGCGCCCTTGGCCGGCACGCTCTTCGCTCCAGACCCCGAGGTCCAGCCCCCGATGGCAGGCAGGACCGTGGTGATCACTGCCGGCGGGACCCGCGAGCCTCTGGACCCCGTGCGCTACCTGGGGAACCGCTCCTCCGGAAGGCAGGGCGTCGCATTGGCCCGCGCCGCGGCCGGTATGGGCGCCACGGTGCGGCTCATCGCCGGGGTCGTCGACGCCGTGCTGCCCGAGGCAGAGGCCAGCATCACCGTGGAACGGATCGAGACGGCCGAGCAGCTCCGTGACGCTGTCGTCCGGGCCGCCCCGGAGTCTGACGTGCTGGTCATGGCTGCGGCGGTCGCTGACTTCCGGCCGGCAGCCTACGCGCAGACCAAGATCAAAAAGACCGATGATGGAGCCTCGCCCGTCATCGAGCTGGAGCGCAACCCTGACATCCTCGCCGAAGCAGTCCAGCGGCGGGACGCCTCCGGAGACGGTCCCGCTGTGATCGTCGGGTTCGCCGCGGAGACGGGCTCGGAGGAGAGCGACCCGCTTCAGCTCGCCCAGCAGAAGCTTGCCCGAAAGGGGTGCGACCTTCTCGTGCTCAACAGGGTGGGCGAAGGTCTCGTCTTCGGCCAGGAGGACACAGAGGTCCACCTCATCGCCTCGGAAGAGGCCGAGCGCGCCTTGGGCGCATCGGAGCCGCAGAGGGTCACCGGCACGAAGCACCAGGCCGCACAGGCCGTCATGAAGCAGACGGCGGCCCTGCTGGCCGCCCGGGGCTGAGCCCGATGCTCGAGGGAACCGCCGCTGAGCTCATCAGCACTCTGCTCGTAGGCGCCGCCCTGCTCCTGGGCGTGGTCGCTGTGGTCATGCCGGTGCTGCCCGGCAGCCTGATCGTGATCCTCGGACTGCTGCTCTGGGGAATCTTGGTGGGCGGACCTGTGGTGTGGACCGCAGCGATTCTGGGCATGGTGCTGACCATCATCGGGTGGAGCGCATCGACAGTGCTCACCGGGCGCGCCCTGCACCGGGAGCGCATTCCGCGGGGCCCCATCCTGATCGCCGTCGCCGCGGCCATCGTCGGGCTCTTCGCATTCCCTCCGCTGGGCCTTTTCCTCGGCTTCGCGGCCGGCCTCTTCGGGGCTGAGCTCTTCCGCCGCGACTTCGACTGGCAGGCCGCCGGCCGTGCCAGCGTCCAGGCGCTGAAGGCCATCGGGGTCGGCATCCTCACCGAGTTCGTGCTGGCAGGCACGGCGGTGTCGATCTTTGTGCTGGCATCCCTCATCCATTTCCTCCTCTGAGGTGAGACGTGTCCGGACGGACGCGTAGCATCATGGGCATGTCTGACCCGGGGAAGGAGCGCAGCGGGGAGGCCCAGCAGCCGACCCTGCTGGAGGCTCCGCCCGCGCCGGTCAGCTATCCCGCCGGCACCACGGACAGGCTGCCGGTCGCACAGGTTCTCCTGGAGACTCCCGTGCCGCACCTGGACCGGCCCTTCGACTATGCAGTGCCGTCGGACCTGGCGGACAGGGCGGTGCCGGGCTCAAGGGTCAAGGTGCGCTTCGCGGGACGGGAGCTCACCGGCTGGGTGCTCTCCAGGCTCGACGCGCCGACGACAGGATCCCGGCTCAGCCCCATCAGCAAGATGGTCTCTGCTCTGCCTGTGCTCGCCCCGGAGGTGCTCGAGCTCTGCCAGCAGGTTGCGCTGCGCTGCGCCGGCACTGCCTCAGATGTGCTGCGTGCCGGCCTGCCGCCGCGCGCCGCCCGGGTGGAAAAGGAGTTCCTCGGACTCGAGCCCCCGCCAGCGGAGCTGACCCCGCTGCAGCCGCGGGAGCGGACAGCGGAGCTTGCCCTGAAGTCCTACGGAGACTCCGGCTGGCAGCACCGGGTGCTCGCCGCCGTGGAGGAGGTGGTGGAAGGCGGAGGCGACGCCGTCGTCGTCGTGCCGGATCAGCGTGACCTCGAGGCGGCGGCCGGACTGCTGGAGGATCGCCTCGGCGAGGAGACGATTGCCCGGCTGAGCGCGGAGATGGGCCCGACGCCGCGGTACAGGTCCTATCTGCGCCTGCGGTTCGGGCAGGCCAAGGTAGCGGTCGGCACTCGCTCAGCGGTCTACGCCCCGGCAGCCCGGCTGCGGCTGATCGTGATGCTCGACGACGACGACCCCAGCCACGCTGAGCCTCGCGCCCCGTACCAGCACACCCGGGAGGTCGCCCTGCTGCGGGCTGTGCAGACCGGCGCCGGGGTGATGTTCCTCTCCTCCCACCGGTCGCTGGAGGTTCAACGCCTGGTGGAGCGGGGCTGGCTCGCCGACAGGGCCCCGGGCAGGGACGTCCGCCGCGCCGCAGCCCCGCGCGTGATCTCCACGGCTGATGACTTCGAGCAGGAGAGGGATCCCCTGGCCCGCCAGGCTCGCATGCCGGCTGCGGCCTACCGGGCTGCCCGCGAGGGGCTCGAGAAGGGTCCGGTGCTGGTGCAGGTGGGCCGGGCGGGGTTCATCCCTGCGGTGCTGTGCGCCCGGTGCCGCAGCCGCCAGTCATGCCCCTCCTGCCACGGGCCCCTGAGCCTGCCGGGCCACCACGCCCAGTCGCGGACCCTGCAGTGCAGGTGGTGCGGGCTGCACCACCGTGACCATCGCTGCGGCGAATGCGGGCACGCCGTCTTCCGCGCCGGAGTGCGCGGGGCTGACCGCACCGCGCAGGAGCTCGGCCGCGCCTTTCCCGGCGTCCCTGTCATCTCCTCGAGCGGAGACCGTGCTGTCGATGCCGTGGGGGGCATCCCAGCCCTGGTGGTCTCCACTCCGGGGGTGGAGCCCTCCGCTCCGGACGGGTACGCGGCGGCGCTGCTGCTCGACGGCGATGCTCAGCTGCACCGCGAAGGCCTGGACGTGCCCCGGAGGGTGCTGGCGCGCTGGCTTCGGGCTGCCTCACTGGTCCGTCCGCACGGTGATGGCGGGACTGTGGTGGTCACCGCGGGCGACCAGGAGCTCACCGGCGCCCTGGTGCGCGGGGACCCTGTCGGCTACGCCCGGCGCGAGCTCTACCGGCGGGCGGAGCTGGGCCTTCCCCCGGCGCGGCGGATGCTGAGCCTCACTGCTGAGCTCCACCAGGGCCGCGAGTTCATCGACAGTCTGCGGCTTCCCGAGGGACTGGCGTGGATCGGCCCCTCTCCGGAGGATGACGGCCGGCAGCGGTGGCTGCTGTTCTTCAGCTACGCGGAGGCGGAGGCAGTGGTCTCCGAGGTCCGCCGGGTACGCCGGACCTCCAGCGCCGCCCCGGCCAGGGGGGAGCAGCAGCACAGCGTGCGCGTCGCTGTTGACGACGTCGGTGCGCTGCAGGTCTGACCACGCCGCCGAGATCCCGCTCCGGCACTGGTCCTTCGGCCTCGCTCGACCGGCTCAGCGCTGGCCTTCACGTCTTGAGGTCAGCCAGGAATCGTTTGACGGCCCGGGCGGTCTCGGCAGGCTTGGCGTAGTGGATGAGGTGGCCGACGTCTCGGATCATCTCCATACGGGCGTCGGGCAGGGCGCCTCGGAGAGCCTTGAGCCCGCGGCGGGTGCTCAGCTGGTCCTTCGTCCCCGGCAGCACCAGCACCGGCAGGTCCAGGTCCGGTGCGTGCTGGGTGACGGTATGACGGCTGGAGGCCCGGTATGCCTCGATGAGCGTCTGGCGGTCGGTGTAGCCGCCGAAGTGCTTGGCGTGCTGGTCCCGCACATAGGCGGTGAGCTCCAGGTCGGCGCCGGCGCCGAGGGTGCGGTTGGTCAGCTCCATGACGGCCCGTGAGCGCAGCAGCGCGTCGGCTGCCCGCACGGGGAGCAGCCGTGCGGCCTCGTAGTAGGCCTCCACGCCGGCGGCCCCGAGGATGAGCGGCCAGGTGAAGACCCCGGTGCTGATCGGTGCGCTCAGCACCAATCCCGCCCAGGGCCGCTGGGTCTCAGCGACGTGGGCGGCGGTGACGATGGTGCCGAAGGAGTGCCCGGCCAGCACGTCTTCCTCCGTCAGCTGCAGCGCCTCGGCCAGCGCGCCGACGAAGCCCGAGTAGACCGCAAGCGTGTGCTCCACCCGGTTCCCGGCGTCGTCGGTCACCGGGGGTGTGGCGTTGAACCCGGGCAGGTCCGGCACAAAGATCTCGAACTCGGGCAGCGCATCGACCATCAGCTGCATGCCGTGGTGGTCGCCGCGGAACCCGTGGATCATCAGCAGCCGCGGTGCGGGCGTGGGGCCGTGTGCAGCCGCACCAGACACCGCCCGGTAATGCCATACGGCAGCCTGGGAACGGAGCCGCGGCCCCCCGGCGCTCCAGGTGAGGCTCAGCCCGCGCTCCTCGCCGGCCCGGTGGGAGTAGCCGGACCACGGGGTGGCGGCATCCGGGGCAGGGGCGCTCTCCGAGGGCATAGGCATGGTCCTCACCCTATGAGAAATCGCTGAAGACCGTGCGGCCGCTTAGACTGGTCAGGTTCCGCTGTCCCCCGATGATCGAAGGTGCCCTCACGGTGTCCGAAACTGCCGCAGACGTTCAGCCCGACGGCCAGAAGAAGAGCTACGACTTCCAGGAGATCGAGGCCCGCTGGCTGCCGTTCTGGGATGAGGACGGCACCTTCGCCGCGGACCTTGAGGACCTGTCCCGCCCCACCAAGTATGTCTGCGACATGTTCCCCTACCCGTCCGGGGATCTTCACATGGGTCATGCGGAGGCCTTCGCCATCGGGGATGTGCCGGCCCGGTACGCCCGGCTGCGCGGCTTCAACGTGCTGCACCCGATCGGCTGGGACTCCTTCGGCCTGCCCGCGGAGAACGCCGCCATCAAGAACAACGCCCACCCTGCCGAGTGGACCTACCGGAACATCGACACCCAGGCCGCCAGCTTCAAGCGGTACGGGATCAGCACGGACTGGTCCACCCGCCTGCACACGTCGGACCAGTCCTACTACCGGTGGACCCAGTGGCTCTTCCTGAAGTTCTACGAGCAGGGCCTGGCATACCGGAAGGACTCGCCGGTCAACTGGTGCCCGTCCTGCCAGACGGTGCTCGCCAACGAGCAGGTCATCGGCGACGGCGTCTGCGAACGCTGCAAGACCCCGGTCACCAAGAAGTCCCTGAACCAGTGGTACTTCAAGATCACCGACTACGCGGACCGTCTGCTCGACGACATGGAGCAGCTGCAGGGCGCTTGGCCCGAGCGGGTCCTTGCGATGCAGCGCAACTGGATCGGCCGATCCACCGGCGCCTCCGTCAGCTACACCATCGAGGCCGCCGGTGAGATGGCAGAAACCCAGACCGATGTCTTCACCACCCGGCCGGACACCCTCTACGGGGTGACCTTCATGGTGGTCGCCGCCGATGCTGAGCTTGCCTCCGAGCTGGTCATCGATGCCCACCGCGCCGAGCTGGAGGAGTACCGGGCGGGCCTGGGCAGCGTCACCGAGATCGAGCGGCAGTCTGCCGACCGGGAGCGCACCGGCGTCTTCCTCGGCCGGTACGCCATTCACCCGCTGACCGGTGAGAAGCTGCCCATCTGGGCCTCCGACTATGTGCTGGCCGACTACGGCACCGGCGCGGTGATGGGCGTGCCCGCCCACGACCAGCGCGACCTCGAGTTCGCTCAGGCCATGGGGCTGGACGTGAGGGTCGTGGTGGACACCGGCGAGGAGCACCCTTCAGCCGCCGGCGCCGCCGCAGCGGGTGAGGGCACCCTCGTCAACTCCCCGGAGTGGGAGGGACTGGCCAAAGCTGAGGCCATCGAGAGGGCCATTGAGGTGCTCTCCGGCCGGCGGCTGGGGGAGGCGAAGGTCAACTATCGCCTGCGTGACTGGCTGCTCTCACGGCAGCGGTTCTGGGGCGCACCCATCCCGATCATTCACTGCGAAGCATGCGGCGAGGTCCCCGTGCCCGAGGACCAGCTTCCGGTGAGGCTGCCCACCGATGTCCGCGGTGAGGAGCTCGCGCCGAAGGGCAAATCGCCCCTGGCGAGCCTGGAGGATTGGGTGAACGTGGACTGCCCCGCCTGCGGCAGGCCTGCCCGCCGGGACACGGACACCATGGACACCTTCGTGGACTCCTCCTGGTACTACATGCGGTATCTGTCCCCGAACAGCGAGGACGAGGTCTTCAGCACCGAGACTGTGAACCGGTTTCTTCCGGTGGACCAGTACGTCGGCGGTGTTGAGCACGCCATCCTGCACCTGCTCTACTCCCGGTTCTTCACCAAGGTCCTCTATGACATGGGCCTGGTGAGCTTCACCGAGCCGTTCAAAGCCCTGATGAACCAGGGGCAGGTCCTCAACGGCGGCAAAGCGATGTCTAAGTCTTTGGGCAACGGGGTGGACCTGGCCGAGCAGCTGGACGCCTACGGAGTCGACGCCGTGCGCCTGACCATGATCTTCGCCTCCCCGCCGGAGGATGATGTCGACTGGGCGGACGTGAGCCCCTCGGGAGCGGCCAAGTTCCTGGCGCGAGCGTGGCGGCTGGCCCAGGAAGTCAGCAGCGCGCCCGGGGCGGACCGTTCTGAGGGCGCTGGCGGGCTGCGCGCGGTCACCCACCGCACCATCGCGGACGCTGAGCAGCTGCTCGAGGCCCAGCGGTACAATGTGGTCATCGCCCGGCTTATGGAGCTGGTCAACGCTGCCCGTAAGGAGATAGACAGCGGCGGCGGGCCCGGTGACCCTGCTGTCCGGGAGGCTGCTGAGACTGCAGCTCAGATCCTCTCCCTGGTGGCGCCCTACACCGCAGAGGACATGTGGACGATGCTCGGCCATGAGCCTTCCGTGGCCAACTCCGCCTGGCCGACCTATGACGAGTCGCTGCTGGTGCAGGACACCGTCACTGCTGTGGTGCAGGTCAAGGGAAAGCTGCGCGACAAGCTCGAGGTTCCCGCGGACATCACCGCTGAGGAGCTCGAGGCTCAGGCGCTGGCGCTGCCGAAGATTCAGGGCTACATCGAGGCTGACGGCGGCGTGCGCAAGGTGATTGTGCGCGCTCCGAAGCTGGTGAACGTCGTCACCGGCTGACGGGCTCCCTCTTCCACAGCCGTTCGCCTGCGGGGCACGGCATCCCGAGGCCTCCACGGGCGGATCGGCGTGGGCGCGGCACGGCGCTGGAAGTGCCTAGCGTGGCGTCATGGAGCGCTTTGAGGATGTTCTGCACGGCCCGGATGCTGGCGATGACGCCGAGTACGACGATGAATTCGACCGGCTGAGCACCCGGCGGGACCGCCTGCGGGCCGAACGCGCCCAAGCTCACCGGGGGCCGGCACGCGTGCGCCTGCGGTTGGGCGCGGTGCTGGTGGTGCTCGCGGGCGTGCTGACCTGGTTCGGCGTCGCCTGGCTCTCCGCGCCCTCTGGAGCCGGGGCCTCCGCGGAGGAGCTTCCGGAGCCTCCGGAGGCGCAGCACCCCTCCGATCATGAGAGCGCTGAGGCCGGGAATCCTGATGACGCGGCTTCAGAGACGCTGCTCGTCCACGTCACCGGGGCAGTCGGGGAGCCTCAGGTGGTGGAGCTCCCGGCGGACGCGCGTGTGCTGGACGCAGTGGAATCCGCGGGCGGGCTGACCGAAGAGGCCGCCGCTGCGGGGGTGAACCTTGCCGCGGTCGCTGAGGACGGAAGTCATCTGTGGATCCCGACCCAGGCGGAGCTCGATGAGGGCAGTGCACCTCCTGCGGGGACCACGGATGCTTCAGAGGGGGACGGTGCAGGGCCGATCAATATCAACACCGCTGAGGCTTCCGTCCTGGAGCAGCTGACCGGCATCGGGCCGGCGCTGGCTGAGCGGATCATCTCTCACCGGGAGGGCAGCGGTCCCTTCGAGTCGCTGGAGGACATCGGGCAGGTCAGCGGCATTGGGCCCGCTGTCCTTGAGAACATCGCCGATGACGTCACCTGGTGAAGCAGCGGAGGAGTCGGAGGCCCAACCGGCTGGCAGGGAGCGCCGTGCGCTGGACCTGCGGCTGCTTCCGGCGGCCGCAGTGGTCTTTGCTGCCGCTTTGGGAGCGGTGCATCTGCCTGCCGATGAGGGCTGGCGGCTCGCCGGGCTGCTGGCAGCGACGGCCGCGGCGGCCGGGGTGCTGGCCTTCGGCGCCGGTTCGGGACGTTGGCGCGTCCTGGGTGTGCAGTGGGTCTTCTGCGCTGTGCTCGCCGCAGCGGTCTGCGCCCAGGCGGCCTTGGCGGTCGGGGCTCATGAGGAGTCGGGGTGGGCAGAGGCGGTGGAGTCCCGCGCTGAGATGGATGTAGTTCTGCGCGTCACGGAGGACGTGCGGCCGTTGGCTGATCCGGGATGGGGCGGGCAGCAGCGCATTCTGGTGCGTGCCGTGGTGGCTGAGGCGCAGCTGTCTGGGAATGAGTCGGGGGCACAGGTGGACGCGGAGGCCGTCCTGATCGCTCAGGTGCCCTTCGGCACCCACCCGAGCTGGATGTTTGAGGCCGGGCAGCGGTACAGCGGGGTGGTGCGCACCGCGCCGACGGACCTGGGAGAGAGGGCAACGGCGCTCATCTTCCCGGACTGGGAGGGTATGGACCAGCTTCCTGAGGACAGCTGGTCACAGTTCACCGGGGTTTTCAACGAGCTGCGATCGGCCACTAAGGAAGCCTCACGCTCAACGGTCGCTGATGCGCCGGGCCTGCTGCCGGGGGTGATCCTGGGTGACCGGACCGTGATGGATGAGGATCTCGCCGAGTCGATGCACATCTCAGGGCTGTCCCATATGACAGTGGTCTCAGGGACTCACTGCTCACTCATCGTGGGCGCGCTGCTCGGGCTGATCAGAATCCTCCGGCTGCCGCGGTGGTGCTCGCCGGTGCTGATCGTGCTGGGACTGGTGCTCTTCGTGCTGCTGGTGCAGCCCGCGCCGAGCGTGATCCGTGCCGCGGTGATGGGGAGCATCGGAGCGTTGGCGGTCTTTGCCGGGCGCGGGAGAACCTCCTCGGCCCTGCTGTGCCTGTGCGTCGTGATCCTGCTGCTCTACGACCCGTACTTCAGCACGGAGCCGGCCTTTCAGCTGAGCGTGACCGCAACCGCCGGGATCGTGCTGACGGGACAGCGGATGAAGGAGATCTTCGAGCGCCGTATGCCGGGGATCATCGCCGGGCCTCTGGCACTGGCGGCCTCATCGCAGCTGTTCGTGACCCCGGTGCTGCTGCCGATCGCGGCGGGGGTGAACACCTACAGCATCCCGGCGAACATTGCTGCCGGTCCGCTGCTGCCGTTCGTGACCGTGCCGGGGACCCTGGCGGCTGTGCTCTCCACCACTCTGCCGTGGGTGAGCCAGGCGCTGCTGTGGGCGGCGGGCTTTCCGGCTGCAGCGATAGCGGTGATCGGCCGCACAGCGGCAGGCCTTCCGCAGGCGTTGGCGCCCTGGCCGGAGGGGCCGATGGGCGCCGTGCTGGTTCTGATCTACCTGACAGGCTCCGTGGTGCTCTCACGCCTGCTCATTGAGGGGAGAGCACCACGGTCCTGGGAGGCGGCCACCCTGGCTGCGGTGGCCGGGGCGGTGGCTGCGGTGATCAGCCCTCGTCAGTGACGGGGAGCTTCAGCTCGTCGCCCACGTAGATCAGGTTGGGGTCCTCGAGCAGGTCGGTGTTGGCGCCCCACAGGTCGGTCCACTCGAGTCCGAGCTCGTCGGCGATGCCGGCCAGGGTGTCGCCGGACTGGATGGTGTAGGTCTCATCGGAGACCTCAACATCGGTGTTCGGCTCAGCGGAGGAGGCAGCGGAGTAGCCGTTGGACTGGGGCTGCTCCTGCTGGGGCTCCGGCTCCGGCTGCGGCTCGGGCTGAGTCTCAACCTCCTGCTCCTGCTGCTGAGGCTCGCTCTGCTGCTGCGGAGCGGACTCCTGCTGGGACTGCTGGGGAGCCTCCTGCTGCTGGGTCTGCTCGCCGCCGTTGGAGGGAGCGGAGGAGCCGCCGCCGCTGGGGGAGCCGGAGAGGCCCAGGCTCGCGGAGCAGGCGGGCCACTGGCCCCAGCCGTAGCGGGACTGCAGCTCGGTGGCCACAGCGATCTGCTGCTCACGGGAGGCCTGGTGGGGGTACTCGGCGTACTGCTGGCCGCCCATGGAGTCCCAGGTGGACTTCATGAACTGCAGTCCGCCGTAGAAGCCGTTGCCGGTGTTGATGGACCAGTTGCCGTTGGACTCGCACTCGGCGAGGCGGTCCCAGTCGCTCTGGGCGTTGGCCACGGGTGCCTGGGCCACGATGGCGCCGCCGGAGATAGCTGCTGCGGCGATGCCTCCGCCGACGAACTTCTTGAAAGTGGAGTGCTTGGAAGTCTGCATAGTGTTCTTTGTTTCCTCAAACAGGGGTGAACGGAATGGGAAGGCCTGGGTCACACCCAGGTCACGGGTTGTTCGTAGACCATTGAAATGTCTCAATTCGGTTGCGTCAAACGCTCCGCAATGCGGTAAAAGAGGGCAAAAACCCCGGAATCATGCGGATGGAGGCTTGTTATCAACCTGTGACCTTCTTTTATGTGAGAAAGCTGTGAATCTCAGAGGGGAGCACCGTTCCGCTGCCATTCGTTCCACATGTGCTTAAGGTCCCAGGCTTCCTCGGCGTGCAGGGAGACCCCGCGGGCCCCTGTGCGGCGAGTGCGGCCGCGGATGATCATCAGCCGGGTGCCGAACAGCAGCGGCCCGGTCCTCTCCTGGGCTTCCTCGAAGAACGCGGTGTCCGCGCACCCGGTGCCGTCGTCGAGGCTGATGAACACGGTGCGCCTGCCTGAGCGCATCGGCGGGGTCTGGGTGGCCACTCGCATCCCCGCCACCAGGACCTCGGTGTTGTTCCGGGTGTTCAGCAGCTCCGCGGCGGGGGTGACCCCCAGCTCCTGCAGCAGCGGGCGGTAGGTCTCGATCACGTGCTCGCTCACCTCTGCGGAGAGCTCCCGCAGCTCCTCGGCGGTGGTCTCACCGGCGGTCGGGTCCGGCACGGAGGCGTCCATCAGGGCTGCCTCTTCGAACAGCTGCGGCTGAGCCGGGTCATCCGGGGCGGCGCTTCTGCGCGGGGCGGCAGTCAGCTGCCGCACATAGGTGATGATGCTGCCGCGGGTGCTGGTGTGCTCCTCAGCGCTCAGACTGTCGAAGGCGCCCAGCTTGGCCAGCCGCATCATCAGTGCGCGGGAAGGCTTGGCCCGCTGGTGAACCTCATGGATGGAGGAGTAGGGCCGGTGCTCGATGATCCGGGCGATCTCGGCCTCAGTGATGCCGCGGATGTCCCGCAGGCCCAGCCGGATTCCCTTCTCCTCGGCGCTGACCCGTTCGGTGCGGTATCCGGCCTCGGAGGTGTTGATGCCGATCCCCAGCAGGGGGATGCGCATCCTGCGGGCCTCGGCCATCAGCAGCCGCCGCGGGTACATGCCGGGGTCGTGCTCGAAGATCGCGGTGAGGAACTCCACCGGGTAGTGGGTCTTCAGCCAGGCGGACTGGTAGGTGGGCAGGGCGAAGGCGGCCCCGTGCGCCTTGCAGAACCCAAAGCTGCCGAAGCTGCGCAGCGCCTCCCAGATCCGATCGATCTCAGCGTCGCTGAAGACCCGAGGTCCGCCGTCTTGCGGGTTCTCGGCGGTGCGACGGCGGAACTCCTCTTCGATCTGGCCGGCGTCCTTCTCCAGACGACGGCGCAGCTCGTCGGCCTCCGCCAGGGAGACCTCCATGGTGTCGGAGAGGATCCGCAGCACATGCTCGTGGTAGAGCACCACCCCGTAGGAGTCCTGCAGGAAGGGAGCGAAGCGCGGGTGAAGATAGTCCATGCGGGCGAAGCCGTGCTTGCGCTCCACGAACGGGGTCACCATGTCTGCCTTCATCGGGCCGGGCCGGAAGAGGGAGATGTCGGCGATGAGGTCTTCATACCGGTCCGGCTGAAGCTTGCCGATGAGCTCCCGCTGCCCGGGGGATTCGATCTGGAACATTCCCAGTGTGTGGGTGGTGCGGATGGCTTCGAAGGTCGCCTCGTCGTCCTTGGGCAGAGAGTCCAGGTCCACCCGTCCCTCGGGGGAGACGTAGGGGGCATCGGCGTCCAGCCCGCCCTCCAAGGCGGCGGCGGGGCCGTTGACCCGTTGGATCTCATCGACGGCGTAGGCCATGGTCGACTGCATCCGCACCCCGAGGACGTCGAGCTTCAGCAGCCCCATGTCGTCGATGTCGTCCTTGTCGAACTGGCTCATCGGCAGGCCGATGCCGGAGGGCTGGGTGGGAGTGGTCGAGAGCAGCCCCGCATCCCCGAGGATCACCCCGCAGGAGTGCATGGAGATGTGCCGGGGGAGTCGGTCGAGGCGTTCGGTGAGGTCCACCAGCAGGTCCACCTGCGGTTCGGCTGAGACCAGCTCGGCGACGTCGCGCAGCTCGGGCTTGGCGTCGAGCACCTGCCGGAACTCGCGGGCGTTGAACCTCCATAGGCTCTCGGCGATCTGGTCGATCCGCTCCTCGGCCAGCCCGAGCGCGAGCCCAGCATCGCGGGCCGCCCCGCGGGCCCGGTAGCGGTTCTGCATGGACAGCAGGGTGACCCGGTCGCGGCCGTAGCGTTCGAAGATCGCTGTGTAGACCTCATGCCGGCGGGCGGACTCGATGTCCACGTCAATATCGGGCAGGGTGCTGCGGACGCTCCCCAGGAAGCGTTCGAAGAGCAGCTCGTGCTCTATGGGGTCCACGTTGGAGACCCGCAGCAGGTAGTTGACCAGGCTGCCGGCCCCGGAGCCGCGGGCCTGGGCGCGGACCCCCATGCTGCGGATCATGTCCACCACGTCCGCGACCGCCAGGAAGTAGGTGCTGAACCCGAACTCTATGATGGTGGCCAGCTCCGTCTGGAGGCGGGCCTGCACCTCAGCGAGCTGCTGCCCGGCGGTGTGCGGGTAGCGTTCTGGGACGGCGGCCCGGCACCTCTCAGCCAGCACCTGGGCGGGATCGTCCTCAACGCCGAGGACCTCCAGCTCGGGGACTTTGGGCTGCCGCCACCGCAGGTCGGCCTGGGGGTCGAGTCGGCAGGCCTCTGCGAGGCGTTCGGTGGCCGAGAGCATGTCGATCGCCTGCTCCCGGCCAAGCCCGGCATGCTCGGCGAGGGTGAGGGCCAGCTGGTGCATCTGCTCAGGCGGCTTCAGCCAGGCCTGCCCGTTGGGCTGGGGTGAGAAGCGGCCCAGCGGCAGCAGGTGCGCTGCGGCGTCGAGCACATCCCCGGTGAGGGCATCATCCGGCTGCAGGTAGCGAACCGCGTTGGTCAGCACCGCCGGGACTCCGTGGGCGTGGGCGAGCCGCATCATGCCGGCGGCGTGCCGGAGGCTTCCGGGCCGGCCGGGCTGGGTGCTGTGGCAGACGATCTCCACCGCCGTTCCGCCGGGCATCAGATCGCACCATTCGCCCAGCAGCCTCTCCGCGGCGGAGGGCTCTCCGGCCAGCACCGCCTGCCCCACATCGGAGCCGGGCCCCAGCAGCACGGTCCCGGTGGGCCCGGACTCGTCCTGGAGGAAGATGGCCGGGCGGCGCTTATCGATGAACGCCTCCCGATGGGCTGACCCGTGAGGACCGGCAGTGCGCCGTCGTGCTCCGCGTCTGGGCGCGTGGGCGGAGGAGATCAGCCGGGCCAGGCCCGCCCAGCCCGCGCCGTCGTTATGGCCGTGGGCGAGCACGGTGACCTCCGAGGGCGGGGGAGCCTCAGCGTCCCTGCGGGGCTTCTCGCGGACCTGCAGGCCTGCCCCCACGATCGGGGCGATCCCGGCCTCCAGGCAGGCTCGGATGTGCCGGACCGCCCCGTAGAGCCCGTCCCGGTCGGTGATCGCAGCGGCCTCCGCGCCCTGGGCGGCCGCTGCCTGCACCAGGTCCTCAGGCCGAGCGGTGCCGTGGTGGGCGGAGAGCTCGCTGGCGGCATGAAGATGAGTGAATCGCACGGCCTCGGCCTCTCAGTCGTAGATGGCCGTGACCGGCCACAGCAGGTCGGGGGAGGCGGCCAGGTCAAAGATGAGGATCTCGCCGTCCTCGGCGGCCGCCTGCACCTGCCACATGGGCCGGTCCAGCAGGTGAGCTGACTTTCCGGCCGGGGCCCGGCGGGCGGTCTCCCACCAGGCCCACCGGTCTATCCACGGGATGGGGCGCGCGCAGACCCGGAAGCGCCGTCCGGCGTACTCGAACTCCGCGGGGGCGCCGGAGGCGCTGGTGCGCACGGCCGCCATGGGCTGCTGGGCCTGCGAGTCCGGAACGGCAGTCATAGGAACATCTCCATCGTCGAACATAGTTTCGAATAGAGAGTGTAAGACCTTCGCCTGACATCCGAACAGGCACGGCCTGCCCCTGCGCATAGGGTGGGTTCATGCATGCCGCCCCTGCCGAAGATCAGCGCACTGCCCGCCGGGTCCCCGAGGCCCTGGATGCCGCCCAGCAGCTGGAGCGCTGGCCGGACTTCCGCGCGGATCTGGAGCGGATCCGGTTCTCCCCGTACTTTTCGCGGCTCTCCGCCGTCACCCAGGTCATCTCTCAGACCGGGGCGGGCATGGCGATCCACAACCGGCTCACCCATTCCCTGAAGGTCGCGGCGGTGGCCCGGGCGATCGCCGTCGGACTCTCCGCAGAAGGGGGCCGCACCGGTGAGCTGCTGGACTCCCTCGGCGGCTGCCATCCGGTGGTGGTGCAGGCGGCGGCCTGCGCCCATGATGTGGGGCACCCGCCCTTCGGGCACCTGGGGGAGCAGGCCTTGGACCGTTTGGCCAGGGAGCACTTCGGGCTGGCAGAGGGGTTCGAGGGCAACGCCCAGTCCTTCCGGATCCTCACCCGGCTGGACGAGTACGACCGCGACGGCGCGGGCCTGAACCTCACCGCGGCGGTGCGCTCGGCCGTGCTGAAGTACCCGTGGATCCGGGCTGAGGGCATCGGCCGGCCGGGCGGCCCGGAGACCCCGCGCGGGCTCTCTCCGGACCCCGGCGGCGGGGGCGCCCGCAAGTTCGCCGTCTATACCCTGGACCTGCACAGCATGCACGAGGCCCGGGCGGCCTATCCGAGCATCAGCCAGCACCAGCAGACCGTGGAGTGCTCGGTGATGGACACCGCCGACGACATCGCCTACTCCCTGCATGACCTGGATGACTTCTACCGGGCGGGGCTGCTGAACCAGACAGCGATCTCCGCGGAGTTCGGGGCCTGGAAAGAGGCGCGCGGGGAGCTCTGCGCCGCTGCTGAGGCCGAGCTGCGGCGGAGCGCCCGCACCCCGGGGCACTCCCTGGAGCTGCTGTGGCGGCAGCTGCAGCGCAAGGACCCGTGGATCGCTGACGCTGAGGCGTTCCTCCACGCCGTCGAACGTGTCTCCGAGGGCGTGGTGGAGGGGCTGCTGATGTCTCCCTTCGACGGGTCCCGGGAGGCGGAGCGTGCCCTGGCGACCTTCACCGCCGGGTGGATCAACCACCTGCAGAGCTCTGTGGAGCTGCACGCTGAGCCGCACATCCGCTCCGGGCACGTCAGCCTCAACCAGCAGGCCTGGCACGAGGTGGCGGTGCTGAAGTTCCTTCACCAGCGGTTCATCCTCGGCCGGGCAGACCTCACCGTCTACCAGCGAGGCCAGGCCCGCCTCATCGAACGTCTGGTGCTGGGATTCTCCGCCTGGCTGGAGGATGAGGACGATGCCCGGCGCGCTCCGCGCCGGCTGCTGGACCTGGTGGAGCTGGCCGCCGAGGACATGCTTGCGCTGCGGAAGGAATCCCCGGAGCTGCTCGACGCCGCCGATGAGCCCACTCTGATGCGCAAGGCTCAGGGCCGCGGCATCATCGACTATGTCGCCTCCCTCACCGACGCGCAGGCGACCTCGTTGGACGGGCTCCTGGCCGGGACCTCCGAGCGCCTCTGGGACGCCGGGCAGGGGCTGTAGGGCTCAGCCGAGCCGCTTCAGCAGCCTCCGCACCGCTTCGCGCCCTGCCCGGTTGGCGCCCACCGTGGACTGCGAGGGCCCGAATCCGATGAGGTGGATGCGCGGATCGGCCCGGACCTCGGTGCCGCGGACCGCGACCCCGCCCTGCTCATTGACGAGGTTCAGCGGTTCCAGGTGGGCCAGGGAGGGGCGGAAGCCGGTGGCCCAGAGGATGGTGTCCACTGTGGTGAGGCTGCCGTCGGCCTCCCGCACCCCTCGGGGCTCGATCCGGGCGAACATCGGCCTGCGGCTGAGGGCTCCGCGCGCGGCGGCGTCCCGGGCGTAGGGGGTCCACACCAGCCCGGTGTAGGAGACGATGCTGCGGGCGGGCAGTCCTGCCTCAGCCGCGGCGGTGACTTTCTCGATGGTCTGCCGGCCCTCCACCTCTGGGCGGAAGCCTTCCTCCTGGAAAACGGGCTCCCGGCGGGTGTACCAGAAGGTGGCGGCGGTGCGGGAGATCTCCGCCAGCAGCTGCACCGCGGAGATGCCGCCGCCGACGACGGCGACCCGGCGGCCGGCCAGATCCTCCGCAGAGACGTAGTCCCGGGTGTGCAGCTGCCGGCCCCGGAAGCTGTCGCTGCCGGGGAGCTCCGGCAGCACCGGGCTGCTCCAGGTGCCGGTGGCGTTGATGACGGCCCGTGCGGTCCAGGTGCTGTCATCAGTGCGCACTGTCAGCTCGCCGCTGTCTGCTTCGCTCACACTGTGCACCTGCACGGGCCTGCGGATCGGCAGGCCCATGGCGCGTTCGAAGTCGGCGAAGTATCGGGGAACGGCGGTGCGGCTGGGCTCGGCGTCGTCGATCGGGGGTTTGGGGAGCCCGGGCAGGTCGAAGATTCCGTTGATGGTCTCCATGCGCAGCGATTCCCACCGGTGCTGCCAGGCCCCGCCGGGGGAGTGTTCGGCGTCGAGCATGACAAACTCCAGGCCGCTGCGCTGCAGGTGGTATCCGGCAGAGAGCCCAGCCTGCCCGGCCCCGATCACGGCAACATCGACGCGGCGCTGCATCACTGCCCGGGGCTCGCCTCGGGCCGCTCGCCGATGTCCTGGGGCTCAGCGGCCATGGTGCCTGCTCAGGTGGGTGCCGGTCAGCGAGTCTTCTGCGGCGAGGAGGTCGGTCGGGGTGCCGGAGAAGACGACCCGGCCGCCGTCGTGCCCGGCCCCGGGGCCGACGTCGATGATCCAGTCCGCCCGAGAGATCACGTCCAGACTGTGCTCAATGACGAGCACAGTGCGCCCGGCCTCCACGATCTTCTCCAGCATGCTGATGAGCCGGTCGGTGTCAGCCATGTGCAGGCCGGCGCTGGGTTCGTCCAGGATGATGGTCGCCGCCTCGGATCCGATCTCGACGGCCAGCCTGAGGCGCTGGCGCTCGCCGCCGGAGAGGGTGCTCAGCGGCTGGCCGAGGGTGAGGTATCCGAGCCCGACCTCCGCCAGGCGGGTGAGGATCTTCTGGGCGGCCGGGATGCGTGCCTCAGTCCTGCCGTCGGCTTCGCCGCTGAAGAAGGTCAGCGCCTCCTCCACGGGCATGGCCAGCACTTCGGCGATGTTCCTGCCGTCCAGCCGGTACTCGAGCACCGCGTCCTGGAAGCGGCGGCCCTGGCACTCCTCGCAGACGGTGGAGAGCCCGGAGATGATGCCGAGGTCCTGGTGGATGACCCCGGCGCCGCAGCAGTGGGGGCAGGCGCCCTCGGAATTTGCGCTGAACAGGGCGGGCTTGACCCCGTTGGCCTTGGCGAAGGCTTTGCGGATGGGATCCAGCAGCCCGGTGTAGGTGGCCGGGTTGGAGCGGCGGGAGCCGCGGATGGGCGTTTGGTCGACGGCGACCACTCCCTCCCGGCGGGCGAGGGAGCCGTGGATCAGTGAGCTCTTGCCGGAGCCGGCCACACCGGTGACGGCTACGAGCACCCCGGTGGGGACGTCGAGGTCGATGTTGCGCAGGTTGTGGGCGCTGGCGCCGCGGATCTCCAGGGCGCCGGTGGGGGTGCGGGGCGTGTCCTTGAGCTGCTGGCGGGTCTCCAGGTGCTGGCCGGTGAGGGTGTTGGAGGCCCGCAGCCCGGGGCAGTCGCCGGTGTAGACGATCTCGCCGCCGTGGCTGCCGGCAGCCGGGCCCATATCCACGATGTGATCGGCCACGGCCATCACCTCGGGGTTGTGCTCGACGACGAGGACGGTGTTTCCTTTGTCCCGCAGCTTCAGCAGCAGCTCGTTCATGCGGGCGACGTCGTGCGGGTGCAGCCCGACGGTGGGCTCGTCGAAGACGTAGGTGACATCGGTGAGTGAGGAGCCCAGGTGGCGGACCATCTTCACCCGCTGCGCCTCGCCCCCTGAGAGTGTGCCGGAGGCCCGGTCCAGGGAGAGGTAGCCCAGGCCGATGGTGACGAAGTTCTGCAGGGCCTCGCGGAGGGAGGCCAGCAGCGGCTCAGCTCCGGCCAGGCCCTCGGCGGCAGGGTCGAGGTGCTCGAACCAGGCGGCGAGGTCGCTGATCTGCACGGCGCAGAGGTCGGCGATGCTGCGGCCGGCGATCATGGAGGCGCGGGTCTGCTTGCTCAGCCGGGTGCCGCCGCAGTCGGGGCAGTCGGCGAAGGTCACTGCCCGGTCCACGAAGGCCCCGATATGCGGCTGCATCGCGTCGCGGTCCTTGGACAGGAAGGACTTCTTCACCGTTGGGACCAGGCCCTGGAAGGTCATGTTGGTCCCGGCGATGTTCACCTTGGTGGCCTCGCGGTGGAAGAGGTCTTCACGCTCCTGGTCGGTGTAGTCACGGATCGGCTTGTCGGGGTCGAAGAACCCGGATTCGGCGTAGAACCGTACGGACCAGCCGCCGGGCTTGTAGCCGGGGATGGTGATCGCGCCTTCGTTGAGGGATTTTGTCTCATCCGCCAGCTGGGAGAGGTCGATCTGGTTGACCTGTCCGCGGCCTTCGCAGCGCAGGCACATTCCGCCGGTGACGCTGTAGCCGGCAGACTCCTCAGTGCCGTCGGCTTTGGTGCGGGTTCCTGAGCCGTAGGAGGAGGCCACGTTGAAGGAATAGGCCATCGGGGATCCCAGCTGCGGCCGGGCATACCGGCTGAAGAGGATCCTCAGCATGGAGTTCACATCGGTTGCGGTTCCCACCGTGGAGCGCGGATTGGCGGCCATTCGCTCCTGATCGATGATGATCGCCGCGGTCAGCCCCTCCAGGACCTCGACCTCCGGGCGGGACATCGAGGGCATGAACCCTTGGATGAAGGCGTCATAGGTCTCGTTGATCAGCCGCCGGGACTCGGCAGCCACTGTGCCGAAGACTAGGGAAGACTTTCCGGACCCGGAGACACCGGTGAACACGGTCAGCCTTCGCTTGGGGATGTCGACGTCGACCCCGCGCAGGTTGTTCTCCCGGGCACCGCGGACCTGGATGGATTCGGAGATGGGGGCGGCGGCTGCTGCTGAAGGCATGGGACTCCCAGTGATCAGGGCGGGCAGGGTCAGGCGGTTCGACGGGTCAGCTGCGCATCCAGGCCGTCGAGGATGAGCTGGAGGCCGAAGTCGAAGGTCTCTTCCCATGTGCCGTCGAAGGTGTCCTCGGGGAGCTGCGCCATGGCGGGGAAGCGTCCGGAGGTCATGGCTTGGCTGAGCCATGGGAGCTGATAGCTCCAGAACTCCTCGTCGGTCATGTCTGACTCGGAGGTGGCGTTGAGCCAGAGCAGCTCCTGGCGCACTGTCCCTTGCACATATGAGTCCACCACTGTGGCCAGGTGCATCTTCTCCTGGTCGCGCAGCGGGAGGTCTTTGATGCCGGTGAGGAACAGGTCCAGGTCCGCCACGCTGTGGGGGCCGAGCACCGGTCGGCTCCAATTCGCCTGCAGGGCCCAGGGGTGCTCCAGATACATGCCCCGAGCTTCGTAGGCGGTGGTGGTCAGAAACTGCCGCCAGCCTTGGGCCGGAGCGGTGCGCCGGGCGTATGAAGGTCCCACCACCGCGTCGACCATCAGATGGATCAGCTCGGTCTTGGAGGGCACGTAGCGGTAGAGCGACATGGTGCCGACGCCGAGCTTCTGAGACAGCTTCCGCATGGAGAGCGCTTCCAGGCCGTCGTTGTCGGCCAGCTCGATCCCGGCGGAGACGATCTGGCTCAGTGTGAGCTTCGGCTTGGGTCCCCTCTCGGGCTCTGGGAGGCCTTCCCAGAGGAGCTGGAGGCTCTTGGCCAGCGGGTTCTGCTCGCTCATCGATGCTCCTGATCTCTGCTGCTTGTCCTCTGCGGACACTGTACGCTACAGTTCTGCGTGCATCGTACGACGTACAACGTACTTGATAATTTTGAAAGGCTCAGCGATGACGTCAGAACCAGCTGTCCAGGCCTCCGGCCTGGTCAAGCGATATAAGAGCAAGACCGCCCTCGACGGGGTCGACCTTGAGGTGCCCCGCGGGACTGTGCACGGTCTGCTCGGCCCCAACGGTGCGGGCAAGACCACTGCTGTGCGCATCCTCTCTACGCTCACCGGGGCCGACGGCGGCAGCGCCCGTGTGGCCGGCTTCGACGTGGCCCGGCAGCCCAGGGAGGTCCGGCGCCGCATCGGGCTGACCGGTCAGCAGACAGCTGTGGATGACTTGATGACCGCCCGGCAGAACCTGGTCATGTTCGGCAGGCTCTTCCGGCTGGACAAGGGGGCGGCCCGCCGGCGCGCCGACGAGCTGCTGGAGATCTTCGGCTTGGCCGAGGCCGCCGGCCGCTCGCCGAAGAAGTTCTCCGGCGGCATGCGCCGTCGGCTGGACCTTGCCGCTTCGATGATCCTGGCCCCGGAGGTGCTCTTCCTGGACGAGCCCACCACCGGCTTGGACCCGGCAGGACGGCGCGAAGTCTGGGAGGCGGTGCGGAGCATGGCTGCCTCAGGCACCACGGTGCTGCTGACCACCCACTATCTGGATGAGGCGGACAAGCTCTGCGACAGGATCAGCGTGATCGATCAGGGGAGGAACTACATCGAAGACACCCCCGCAGGGATGAAGCGCAGAATCGGCGACGAGCGCCTGGAGATCGTCGCTGCGGACCCGGCAGAGCTGAGCGCCCTGACAGATCTGGTGAGGCGTGCGCTCAGCGTCGAGCCCTCCGCTGAGGAGGCTGGCGCCAGTGTGAGCGTCCCGGTGGCTGACGGGGTCTCTGCCCTGACCGCCGTCGCCGTGGAGATCAGAGCAGCGGGAATCGACGTCGCCGACATCGGCCTGCGCCGCCCCACCCTGGATGAAGCCTTCCTGCACCTGACCGCAGCAGCGGCGAAGACCCCCGAGGAGACAGTATGAGCACCCGCGCACAGCAGGAACAGACCCCGCAGCAGAAGGGAGCTGCCCAGGAGAGCGCATTGTCGCGAATGCTGTGGGCGGCACGGGACTGCTGGACCATCGTGCTGCAGGAGCTGACCCACCTGCTGCGCCAGCCCTCCACCTTCGCCTGGCAGATCGGCTTCCCCGTGGTCATGGTGCTCATGTTCGTCTACGTCTTCGGCTCCGCGATGGACGTCACCGGTCAGGGCGCCGGCGAAGGGTATGTGGACTTCGCCATGCCCGGGATGTTCGCCATGACGATGGCCCTGGGCTTCATGGACACCGCCTACGCCATCACCCACAACAAGGAGAAGGGCTTCATGGACCGGTTCAGGTCTATGCCGATGGCTGTCTCCGCTCCGGTGACCGGCCGAGCGCTCTCCGATGTCATTCGGGCTGCCTTGGACCTGGCGATCATCGCCGGCGTGGCGCTGCTCGTCGGCTGGCGATCCGGCGGAAGCCTCACTGCGACCCTGCTCGCCTTCGCACTGCTGCTATGGCTGCGGCTCGCTTTGATATTCGTGGGCATCTGCCTGGGTCTGTGCATCAGGAACACAGAGACCGCCGGGATGCTGTTCGCCGTGGCGTTCCCGCTGGGGTTCATCTCCTCAGTCTTCACCCCGCCGGAGATGATGCCCGGATGGCTCGGGTCGATTGCGGCCTGGAACCCGGTGTCCTCCACTGCCACAGCGATCCGCGAACTCTTTGAGACTCCAGGGATCGAGTCTCTGGAGCCCTCCTACTGGATCGACGGCCATGCGGTGGCGGCTGCGATCATCTGGCCCGCAGCGATCATGGCGGTCTTCGTTCCCCTGGCCGTCCGCCAGTTCCAGAACCTCAGCAGGTAGCCGGTCCCCGTCAGGGGCGGGCCGAGTGCGCAGGCGCTCTGCGGCGGCGCTCACCCCAGAAGAAGCTCGGCCAGGGCCGCATCCATCTCGGCGAGCGCCTGGATGTCATAGGTGGAGGCGGAGGCCATGACCTCCGCCGCGCCGGTCCGCTCGAGAAGCTCCTCCAGCTGAGGCTCGACGGCGCTCGCCGGCCCTGCGAGGGTCCGTTCCACGGATTCCTCGATGCGTTCTGCGGTGCGGCGGCTCCACTGCTGAGCGCGGATGTCTTGGGGTGCTTCGAGGGGACCGAACTCTCCGGTCTCTCGGGAGCGGGCCATGGCCCAGATCTCCGGGAGGGCGAGCTCCTGGGCCTCTTCAGCGGTGTCGGCGAGATAGATGTCCAGGGAGACGGTGACCCGGGGGCTCTCGGCGTGTGGGCTGGGCCGGAAGTTCCTGCGGTAGTCGCGGAGCATCTCTGTCAGCTCGGGCTTCTGGAGGACGGGCCCGCCGACGATGACGGGCAGGCCCAGTGTCGCTGCGGTGCTGATGCCCTGTCCGGTGGCCAGCAGGAACATGGGCGGAGCCTGTTCGGTGACGGGCCGGGCAGTGATCTCGGCGGTGCCGCTCAGATAGTCGCTGAGCTCTCGGAGGTCGGCTTCGAAGTCGGCGAGCTCACTGGACTCCTGGCGGAGGGCGCGCCGCACTGGGGGAGTGAAGCCCAGGGACCGGCCGAGCCCCAGGTCGATGCGTCCCGGGTGGAGCCCCTCGAGCATGAGGAACTGTTCGGCGACCACCAGGGGCTGATGGTGGGGGAGCATGACCCCTCCGGAGCCGATTCTGATGCGTGAGGTGCGTGCCGCGGCCGCGGCCATCAGGACAGCTGGGGCGCCGGTGGCCACGCCGGGCACCGCATGATGCTCCGCGGTCCAGAGCCGGTGGTAGCCGAGCTCTTCGGCGCGGACGGCACGCTCAACGGTATGGTGCAGCGCCTCACCCTCGGCATAGCCCACCCGCGTCCGGGACCGGTCAAGAAGAGAGAGCTTCACGTCTGGGGCAACCTGTCCAGCACACCAGATGTTCCGAGAGTTCACGCGCTGCCCTTCTGCAAGCCTCAGGCCTTGATTGATATACATCAAGCCTTTAGACTTGATCTATGTTTGTAGTGACGGCTGACCAGCATCGGAGCAGACAGGCGGGAGATAAAGTCTCGGGCCTGCTTGAGGAGCTTGGTCCCTGGTTCAGCGCGCACGCGGAGTCGATCGTCCTGCCGATGGAGCGGACGGTGGGGGACGAGGTTCAGATTCTGCTGGACGACGCTGACGCCGCACTGGACCTCGCCCTGCGGCTGATGCGTCTTGAGGAGTGGGCGGTAGGAGTCGGCGCCGGTCCGGTGGAGGAGCCGTTGGGGCCCAGTGCGAGGCAGAGCAGCGGCGAGGCTTTCTTCCATGCCCGGGAAGCGGTGGAGCGCGCACGAGGCAGAGCAGAGCCCGTGCCCCTTGTGATCAGAGGAGCTGCGGAGTCGGCCGCCGGTGAGGCCACCGCCGTGGCTCAGCTGGTGGGTGCGATCCTGCGGCGGCGCTCTGCAGAAGGGTGGCAGGTTGCCGATGGGCAGGCCCAGGGAAAGCTGCAGAAGCAGATCGCTGAGGGGCTGGGCATCAGCCCCCAGGCAGTCGGCCAGCGTGCCCGGGCCGCCCTCATCGAGGAGGAGCAGCGAGTCCGGCCGGTCGCTGCCCGGCTCCTCCGCGAAGCGGCAAGCAGCGGCTGAGCGCCGTGGCGCTTGTCATAGGGCTCAGCCATGATGGTCACGTGGAGATTCTGATCACTGCTGCAGTCGCGCTGAGTGCGTTGGCGATTTCTGCCCTTGTAGGCATCGCTGTGGTCGGCGGGCTGCTGCGGTGGGTGGAGCCGACCGGCTCCGGGCCGGGGGTGCTGCGCGGCGGCACCTGGATCGGCGTCCTGGAGCGTCTTGCGATCACGGGGTCGGCGATGGCCGGGCACCCTGAGGCGATTGCCATCGTGCTTGCGGTCAAGGGCCTGGGTCGGTACCCGGAGCTGAGAGCGGCCAGAGCCGAGCATCGGGCGAAGGCCACCGAACGGTTCATCATCGGCACCCTGGCCAGCTACATCTGGGCCGGATTGCTGGGGGCCCTGGGCTCGTGGGCTCTGAACCTCCTGGTCTTCTGAGCTGCGATGAAACACCTGGCGATTGGTCTGCTGGCCATTGATGCGCCCTACAAGCGGATCCTAGTGGGGTCTAACATGGCGGCGACATCCTCCAGCGAAGTAACCACAGCATCGGCGCCAGCGGCCGTCAAGGTTTCCGCGTCCACGGCTGAAGCTGGGCCGATGACATACCCACCGGCGGCTTTGCCTGCTCAGCACGCCGTCACAGTCGAAGATCATGGCATCGAACGGCCCTCCAAATGGCATAGCTGATCCCTCCACTGTCCTGCGTTCTGCGGCTACCAAGTGCCGCCGCGGAGGTCGATGTCTCCGTCAGGCCATTCCGCGATGGCGCGTGCGGCAGCGCAGATGAGGATCGGGGCGGTGTCGGACTCGACGACCGTTGACGGGTCGAGGCGGGAAAGGTGGCGTTCGAGAGCGTGGATGCGGTGCCATCCTGCGGCCTCGTAGAACGGGACCACGGCGGGGCGGCAGCCGAGATACCCGAACTCAACCCCTGGCGTGTGTCGCATGGCTTCCTGGGCCCGGTGCAACATGTGCCGCCCGAGACCCGAGCCTCGCGTCTCCGGGGCTACCAGGACGCCCCCGGTCCCGGCAATGGTCACATCCTGCTCGCCGACGGCGATGGTCCTTGGTTGGAAGCCCACATGCCCCCGCAGCTCCCCGGCCTGAAACGCCATGACGTGGACCTCAGCAGGCGAGTACCCATAAGGGCCGTCAGGGGTCCACGGACCGTATTCAGCAAAGTATTCACGGTCGAAGAGCACCCGCAGCCGGTCGAGATCCTCGCCGGTCAGGTGATGGTGCGCGGTCACACGGAAATCCAGTGTCATCACCTTTGATGCTCCCACGAGTTGAGGCGCAGGCGTCGCCCGAGGAAGGCGGCGACGGGCACTACAGTCTCTGGCTGCACGGGGCCGGTCAGCAGTGGTCGTGACGGCTCAGGTGTTGGGCATAACGGGGTCAATGCGGATGATGAACGGGGTACGGGCCAGCCGCCCCAGGAACACAGCGACGCGATGTGCTGTTCTCCGTTGAACTGTTCACAGACGAAGGAGAGATACGTGACGTTGGTTTCCGCATACGTAGCAGAGTCCGCTGAAGCACCCTTGGCGCCAGGTACGGTCGAGCGCCGCGAACCGGGCGAGTACGACGTCCAGATTGAGATTCACTGGGCTGGGATCTGTCACTCGGACATCCACACCGTCCGCGGCGAATGGGGGCCGGTGCCCTACCCGCTCACCGTGGGGCACGAGATTGCCGGTGTGGTCACCGCGGTGGGGGAGAAGGTGACCCGCCACCAGGTCGGCGACCGTGTGGGTGTGGGCTGCATGGTCAACTCCTGCCGCGAATGTGAGGCCTGCCGGGCCGGGTTCGAGCAGCACTGTGAGAAGGGCATGGTCGCCACCTATGCCTCCCCGGACCAGGACGGCAGCGTCACCCAGGGCGGCTATGCCAGCGGCATCGTCGTCACTGAGGACTTTGTGCTGAGCATCCCGGACTCGCTTCCCTTTGAGGAGACGGCTCCGCTGCTGTGCGCCGGCATCACCACCTACTCCCCGCTGAAGCACTGGGACGTCGGCCCCGGCAAGAAGGTCGCCGTGGTCGGCATGGGCGGCCTGGGCCACATGGCTGTGAAGATCGCTCACGCCATGGGCGCGGAGGTCACTGTGCTCTCCCAGACCCTGAGCAAGAAGGAGGACGGGCTGCGCTTCGGTGCGGCTGACTACCGCGCCACCAGCGATCCGGCAACGTTCGAGGACCTGCAGGGACAGTTCGACCTGATCCTCAACACTGTCTCCGCCAGCGTTGACCTCAACGCCTTCCTCCAGATGCTTCGCTTCGACGGCGCGCTGGTCACCGTGGGCGTTGCGGACCAGCCGCTGAGCATCGAAACCATGGCCCTCTTCGCCAACCGGCGGAAGGTCGCCGGCTCTCTGATCGGCGGCATCGCTGAGACTCAGGAGATGCTGGACTTCTGCGCCCAGCACGGCATCACCCCGGAGGTGGAGATCATCGACGCCTCCCAGATCAACGAGGCGTGGGAGAAGGTGCTGTCCTCCAAGGTCCGCTACCGGTACGTCATCGACACCTCCACCCTGCCCGCTGTCTGAGCAGGCGTTCAGCCACGTGAACGGCGCCGTGCCCTGCCCGAGCGGTGGGACACGGCGCCGTTTACTAGAGTGTTCCCCGTGACTGAGAACAACACTTCCTCCAGCTCTGCAGGCGACCAGACCCCCGGAGGCGACTGGTCCGGGCGGATGGTCTGGATCGACTGTGAGATGACCGGCCTCGTTCCCGAGAGGGATGTGCTCCTTGAGGTGGCCGCCCTGGTCACCGACTCGGAGCTGAACATCCTCGGCGAAGGCGTCCAGGCGGTCATCAAGCCTGAGCCCGGTGCACTGGATGCCATGGGGTCCTTCGTGCGGAGGATGCACACGGACTCTGGTCTGCTGGATGAGCTGGAGGACGGCCTGAGTCTCGAGGAGGCGGAGGACCGGGTGCTGAAGTACGTGAAGGCGTGGGTGCCGGAGGCCAACGCTGCGCCGCTGGCCGGCAACTCCGTCCACGCGGACAAAGCATTTCTGCGCCTGGGGATGCCGCAGCTGATGGAGCACCTGCACTATAGGATCATTGATGTCTCCACCATCAAGGAGCTCGGTCGCCGTTGGCACCCCGAGCAGTTCCGGGGCCGCCCGGAGAAGACCGGCAACCATCGGGCCCTGGGTGACATCAAGGACTCCATCGACGAGCTGAAGTACTATCGGCAGTTCATGTTCCGGCAGGCCTGAGCTGCTAAGCAGGCCTCGCAGATCGGCCACAGCCCGCCGATGTGCCGGATCGGCTTCCAAGTTGTATGATGTATTGGTTGCTTTTCGAGGGAATTCCTCAGAGAGCATCATGGTGGGTGTAGCTCAGCTGGTAGAGCATCGCGTTGTGGTCGCGAGGGTCGCGGGTTCAAGCCCCGTCACTCACCCAGGCAACATTGCCCCCGGCTTTCGAGTCGGGGGCAATGTTTTTCGCATATTTCCTGGTCAGCCCGCAATTCGACAGTGGTGCATATCGGTGATCGACTGCCACGACTGCTCACTAGAACCCCGCCAAGTCGGTATCCCGCAGCTGAGCTTCGTCAAAGAAGGCACCCGGGAGTCGTTATTCCTCGGATAGCGATGGCCCTCGCAGCTCATCTACTTCCGCCGCAGACGTCTCGGCGTCAACTCGTCCAGCCTGGCGGTGACCGCAACGATGTAGTTGTCCTCGTGGGTGCTGAGGGGGCGGAGATCAACCTTCTCACTCGGGATATTCATTTCTTGGTCGTTCTGGGAGGGTGGCTGTTCCCATGCGTTGTGCATGGCACCGCCAGCGATCTTGCGCATTTCCGAGAGAAGATCTGCATACGCTTTCCCGACCGCAGGGCTCTCAAACTGGGTCCAGGCTCGGTAATAGCTCAGCTTGCTCTGGATCGCGTTGAGCTCGGCCGAGAGGCGTGCTCGTTCTTCGGACTCTTGGTCATAGCGTCGGCGCCGGATGGCGTAGGGGAACTCTTTGTAGGCGGCGTAGGAGGCGAATGCCTCGGCAAACGACTGGCGTAGCCGGGTTCGTTCGGCTTCTTGGCTGCGGTGGTTTTCGAGCCAGCGGTTCTGGATGAAGGTTACGAAGGCCGCGACGACGCCGCTGGTCAGGATCACCGCGAGGACCGGCCCGAGGAATGGGGTTATAGCTTCAATGTTCATTCGGAACTCTTTTGCGGATCGGGATCATTCTCTGGGTCGCGCGCATCGTGGCGGACTTCCGGGCCGATCCATTCACCGGTCGAGCGATACCACTCTTCGCGGATCAGATGCGCGGCGATGTTTGCGACAAGAGCGGCCGCGCCATCGGCGTGGGTCCATCTTTGCTCGGGTGGGTCATCGGGATACCACATGCAAAGGGTTCCGTCCGAGTACCGATGAGGGGAATCTGAGGGGCCGTCAACGTTCACCTTTGGCACGGTCGGTGCACCCCGGGAGAACGTGATGCTGACTTGCCGCGTGGGGATCCCGAGGGGGGCCAGCGTGACCGATACGCTGAACCCGCCCGGGTGGGTGCTGCTCTTGACTTGGCGAGTGCCGGAGATGCCGGCGAGTTCACGTAGAAAGAGGATTCGACCGACTGGTTTGTCGAACCAGAGCGGAGGTCGCCAGTTGCCCCGCATCTCATCGAGGCCCGCCGTAGGCGCGGTATGCGGCTCCCGTGGTCGCGGCCACTCCGACACCGAGGGCGGACGCCGTGACAGTGCGGTTGGTGCGCAGGAGCGTCGCCGCCTCCTTGAGCGACGAAGTCGCGGGCGCATCGATGTAATTACGGAACACGATGCTCATCGCGTCTCGGATCTCGTCCTCGTCGTCGGAGGCGATAGCCTTCGCCATCTGATCGGCGGCCTTCCGCAGCCGCTTGGACATGCGCTCTGCGTCGATCAGCAGCTTCAGGTTAGGTGACACACCAGCGGGGTCCCTCGTAGCAGCGCCGGCCTCTAGGCGAGCGGCAGCCTTGTCGAAAAGAGTCCACAAACCCTTCGCAACTCCCTGGCCATTTTCGACGAATTCGTAGGCCCAGACGGAGATCTCGAACGAGGATGTTCCCGGGGTGGTGTACTGCTTGTTCCATGCCTTCGCCAGCCGAATGATCTTGCGGCGGGTAGAACGGAAACCGGGTAGGTCGCCATTGAGCAGTGCAGCGTGCTTCTCAGGATCGGAGGGCTCCCAGGTTCCCTTTTCGAGGTTGGGGATCCAGATGCCGGCGCCCTGCTTCCGGTTCATGGCCACGACCAGGTCGACAGTGGGGTCGTCGTCGCCGACGGGCTGACCGAAGTAGACCTTGGGGCCACGCTTAGAGGTGTGCATGGTCGCATTCGGGTAGATTTTGCGGATGCGGGGGCGGAGGTGGTCGATAAGGTCATCCACTACGTCGCCTGGCGCTTCTCCCCTGCCTTCGGGGCCCAGGGCTGGGTAGTAGTTGCGGTTGAGGACTATCCCGCCGTCGCCGTCGGTGACGGGCTCATTCATGGTGTGGACGGCAAGGGAGCCGCTGGGGTAAGTGCGAAGAGCTCCATGGAAGGAAGAGGCAGAGTCGCGCACGAGCTGCAGGCGCGTGCGGGCCTCTGCCAGTGCTGTCGGTTTCGCTTCGATCTGGGCGCGGACCTCGTCGAGGAGGTCGTCGAGTACGGACATTTTCGGTAACCAATCTGCCGCGACCGCTAGTGCGGTCGGTGGTCGTGCGGCAACGTGGCCCACCATCGCATCGGCGCAAGCTCCCGAGTTGAGCTTTGCCGGGCGTTGGCACTAGAGTCGAGTGAATTCCTACCAAGAATGCACGGGACTCTGTTGGGCCGGTGATCTATCAGCGGTCGCTGACAGAGTTTTTGTGTTAGTGACGGTGATGAACCTGTCTCCCGTTCGATATATGCTGATGGCTCCTTTCGCACTGGAATACTACGGAGTCGATGCGTTACATCTCGTCCCTCCGATTTTTGCTTGATTTCTGCGTAGGTGCATTGCTACGGCGGGAACTATCACTTGACCTGACCGCGCGGTGCTGAACAGCGGCCCCGTGCTCCTGCTCGGCAGCGAATTTGCGTGCCCTCTTGCGTTCACGTGTCATGCGCTCGACCTTCTCGCGGTCGAGTCGCACCCCGACCTGAGGATCCCGCATGGCAGCCATGTCCTCACCCTCGACATCGTTGGGCCCGTAATCACGAACCTCAGCTGCATGCGCTAGTCGGTTGCGGACTGCGCTCGTCGAGCTGACGCCCCGGCGAAGCGTGTAGGTGCCCGTTTCCTCGTCCCGTTCGACGCCGTTGTCTACCTCTTCAGCGAGCCGGCGAAGGGCCATATCGTATGCAGCGACGCCCGATTTCATCTCGGTGTTTACCATGTCGTGTTGAACGAGGTAGTCGTAGATGCGGCGCGGCGTCATCGCGAGGCCCGGGCGGCGACTGAGGACGTGAAGCACCGCGTCACGGGGACGCAAGTTAGCGATGAACTCATGTGGAGAATTGGAGCCGTGCAGGGTTTCTTGTCGCGAACTTTCGATACCAAGGTCGACACCCGCCGCGTTAAGCAAACCCGTAAGTCCATCAACCACTTGTTCAAGATGAGCCACCTGTACACGAGCGTCCGAAAGCTCCCGTTTCGCAACTACGAGCATTTCAGCGGCGGCATCGGTATCCACGGCTTCTCCTTTAGGGTCTCAATCTTCATCCCAGTGTATCAGGTAGTTGTTGGAACTATAACAACGGTTGTTTGTTTTATGCGAACGTATAGGACGCCGCCCTGAGTTTCGCCGTATAACCTTCTTCCCCCGCATTCGCAGACCAGAAAGGGCGTGCAAGTTCTTCCGTGTGGCGTTGTCGAAGGCGGCTCGGAGGTATTTCTCTGTGACGCCGTGAATGCCAGGGTCTCAGTCGGCACCCCTAACCGCGCGCAGGGCAGGTGTGATGTTGGGTCCTATGGGTCCAGTCACAGGACCTTGAGTTCCTCCGCCTCGCTGAAGCAGGGCTTCACCAGGACATCATCGACCGGCGGGTCAGAACGGATACCTTTGCGGCTCTTGCACCTGGCGAACATCACGAGCTCAACGCTGATAGCGGCACAGCTACTAGATAGTGCAAGCACCCATGGGATAGCCGGCTACTTTCGCTTCGTCAGCCAGATAGCGATACAGAATTCAGGGTTGACTCGGTGGGCGCTGGTCAGGGCGTTGAGTCAACAAGCCTCAGCGGCTTCTCTTCGGTGATGGGGTTGGCGGGCGATCTTCAGCACCCGACACATCACCGAGACCGAAACACCGTCTTCAGCGAAATCGCCTACGAGCGGCTACTTCATTTGGGTGGGATATGGGCCTGTATAAAGTAGGTAGCAGCCCGCCGCGTTACTGATCTTGTATTCCTTGCCAGGCCAGCAGGAAGGCGTCAATTATCATTAGCGGTTGATGCATGCGCAGCAACAACTGCGATTCGACTTTCCCGGAGACTAGCCGAAATGAAATTCTTCACGTCTTGGACTGAGACACCGCTGCTTCCCACCCAGCCCTTCTTGACTAGATCGGCGAACTGATCGTTACTTAACCATCGCCCGAGGTTCTTGTGGGTGACAGCCGCTCCTCCCCGCGGCCCAACAAGTTGGCCAACGTCGTGCAAACGTTTAAGCAGTTCGGACGGCACATACAGCCCTCGGGTGAGATCGCTCTCCTTTAGAGGCGAAGCAACAGGGTAGGCGAACTTTGTGAAGGTTGACCCAGCACCGAGACGGAACGCGGCGGGGTCTGTCGTGCTGGCGAATTTCCGACCGAAAGAGTCGAACCGCACCATCCTCTTCAACTGATCGGGAAGTCGAGCATCTATAGCTGCGATGCGGGTACCTCCATTCGTTTCCATACGCTTGTACTGCACTAGTACAAAGCAGTCGTAGTTACGGCTGAGGTAGACGAGATCCACGCCCGTAGCGGACTCGACCGTCGTAGCGTTTACGTTCATAACGTCCAGCCTTTGCTCTCCATCAGTGAACGAGTAGAGATCCTCCCGCACAGGCTTTCCCCCCATGTTGGGAAAGCTTCGAAGGTCATTGTCAATGAGGCTGGCTTCCGTCGGCTGGAGTTGCAGTTCAACTAGTGGACTCTCCCCTGGCAGCGGCGCCTTACGCATCGACGAGAGTGCCATGTCGCTGAACATGAGGGCTGTCCCAACCGCGTTGGTGTGATCCCGCCGAATCTCATCCTCAACCCGTGCCAGCATCCACTCCGGGGTGCCGCCGGTGGACGGCCACTCTCCGGGTTCGATCCGAGAACGGATCGCCTCACGGAGTTTGGTCGAAGCGGCACCAGGCAACGGTCCACCTCGCCTGCGTGATGCTGCTCGCCGTATGACATCGCTCGCGCTCCCCAAGTCCGTGCTGAGGTCGGTCAGCTTGATAGGAACACCGATCGCCCGTGCGGCGCTCAAGACCCATGTAGAGTCGAGATTGGTTCGCGCTGGTCCGGCTTTCACCACGCCCAGATGCGAGATCGCCGGATTCCTTCGATCGTCCTGCGTAACAATTACAGCGATGCGTCCGAAGCCAGGGCTTTCTGTTTCCCGGTCGACCGCGAAACTGACCGTGCTGCGGTCACGCTCTTCCTGTTCCGCGAGTTCTTCTCTCGACATCACGACGATGTGGAGACGACTGGCGGCGGAGGACATACCAGTCATTTTTCCACTTCATGAGTCCACTAATGCTGGGCGGATTCCAGCGGTCGTTGCAACAGCGGGTGATTAGTACGTGAGGATGAGTTCTTTCATCTTCTCCGCCGGGGTGTTCCAATCTAGTGTTTCACGAGGCCTGCCATTGAGTAGGTGAGCGACATGCTCGAGGTCCTCGGGTCCGTGGACTGCGAGGTCACTGCCCTTAGGGAAGTACTGACGCAGCAGCCCGTTGGTGTTCTCATTGGAACCTCGCTGCCATGGGCTAGCCGGGTCGCAGAAGTAGATCGGCAGTTCAGCGGCCAGGGTGATCTTATGGTGTTCTGCCATCTCGGATCCTTGGACCCAGGTCAGGGAGCCACGCAAATGGGCTGGCAGGGTCAGCATCTGCTGGGTCAGTGCCTGTGCGACGCTGACTGCAGTGTGATCTGTGGGCAGGTGACAGAGCATCAGGAACCGGCTCTTGCGCTCCACCAGGGTGGCGATCGCTGATCGGTTCCCGGCACCCATAATGAGGTCGCCTTCCCAATGGCCAGGCACTGCCCGTTCCTCGATCTCGGCGGGTCGATCACTGATCATGATCATCTCCTGGCCCAACTGGCGGGGTTTGCGCTGCTGACCTTGGGGCTTACGGCGGGCTCTGCCGGTACGCAGGGCAGTCTGGACTTCCTTCTTCAGCCCGCCGCGGGCCTGCAGGTACAACGCTTGGTAGATCGTCTCGTGACTCACACGCATCTCCAGCTGGTCAGGGAACTCTTTGACCAGGGTGGCACTGATCTGTGCTGGTGACCACTGCAACCCCAGCCTCTCCTGGACCCAATCACGCAGCGGGGAAACCTCCAGGAGTTTGGGCTGTTTCGGGCGCGCCCTACGGGTCACAGCCAGCCGTTGAGCACCATAAGGCAGATACCGGCCATACGGGTCACTGTTACGGGCGATCTCTCTGCTGATCGTTGAAGCCGGCCGACCCAACTCTGCGCCGATTTTCCGCAACGAGGCCCCAGACTGCTGCAGATCTTTGATCCGTTCTCGCTCCAGCACAGAGAGGAATCGGGAAGAGATCTGGTGATCTGTGCTGATCACGGTGATGGTGTCCATGTCCTGGTTATATGCCGTCGATCGACGTGCTCGCCGCAGCGACGCGATGGACCCAGGGCTCCGAAGCTGTTTATCCCATTTATGGCCAGCTCCCCGGCTGACACCTACTGCCTTGGCCGCAGCAGTGACACTGGCCCCGGCCTGGCGAAGCTGATGGTACCGATCCCGTCCTGGATACGGGGGTCGACCCATCGGCACTTGAGTTTTCGAGGAGGCCTCTGCGCTTTCCCAATGTAACCACTTCGCTGCGGTCGATACGGCAAAGCCCAGCTGCTGGGCGGCCTGCCGTACAGTCATGCCCTGATCCACCAGCTGCCTGTATGCCAGTCGATCCTCCGGGGTATACCGACGCACCTGCCTTCGGGACTTTCCGGTATGTTCCATTGCAACTCCTGAAATTCAGGCTGTTGCAACCACCACTAGATTCCGCCCGGGGTGTTTTTCGTTGGAGCGGACCACGCATCAGTCGGCTTTGCATTGATGAAACCGATACCGAGGCGGCTCATGCGCTGATCAATCGTGCTCGCACAAACGGAATCGGACAGCTGGTAGCCGTCACTCATGCTCAGAACGTGGCCTCTCAGGCAACGTCCCCGGCGCGTGGGGCCGCGCGCCGGGGACGTTGCACCAAGGCTGGCGTTCAGGAGTCCGTTGTCTTTTCGACGGGAATCCAAAGCTCATATCGCCCGTGTGTCTGCTCATCATCGGCGAACTCCGTGACGACCAGCTCCGGGCCGGTGACGCTCTGGTACGGGTTCGCGGGGAACCACTCTCCGAATGCCTTCGGCCAGAGCTCTTGCAGTGCATCGGGGAACGCCCCGTTCGACTCCAGGACAAGCCACGTCAATGCAGGCACATCGAGTCGGTCGAGGTCGCCCGGAACCGGCCCGCTCGTCGCAGCCGCGATGTAGTAGTCGAGCTCAGTACCTTCCTCACGCGACGGCGAGATCGCGTCATGGACGCTGAGCGCGCCCGCGGGCTCCTGGTCCGACAGGTCAGCGATTCGTGCCCACTGCTCGTCGCTGATCTTCTCGATGAACTCTGCTGCGGTCGGGTTCACCCCCTCATAGATGAGCGGGATGCGGGTACGCAGGCCCGCCAGCGTGAACGCACCTTTCTCTATGATTCGGTATTTCATGGTCGTACTCCCTTCGATAGTGATGGTGAAGGTGAGCCTCGGCTGCAACCGGAGAACGACTCCCGGACGACGCGCGCCCTCGGGGCCGACCCCATGGACAGTTTTGAACGCGCGTGAGAATGCATCTGCAGACCTGTATCCGAACCGGATCGCCAGATCCTGCAACGCTTCCTGTCCGGAAGCGACCGATGCGGCCGCGAGGGTCATTCGACGCCGCCGCACGTACTCCGAGAGCGACATGCCCGCCAGAGTGGAGAACACCCGGCGGAAATGGTGCTCGGACATCAGCGCGATCTGGCTCGCGCGACGCACATCGACCTCGCCCTCAAGTTGCTGCTCCACCGATGCCATCGCCTCGTTCAGCCGCTCCATGCTCACCTTCCTTCCACTTCGACACTACGGAAGCGCAAGAGGACAGGTCCGATGATCCATGCGCGCGAATGTCGTACGTGTTAAGCAGTACTCCACGCACTGAGGACGGAGACGAATCGACGTCAACCCCGCAAGACACGCCTATGCGTGCGGCTCAGTCGTCGAGCCGTCAGGCTCGGGGGTGTTTTTCGTGGTGTCGGTGGACTGTGTAGCGTGAATGGTATGGAGACGACCACCACGTCGCCGACTGCGATCCGCGCCGATGCTCTGACCAAAACCTACGGCTCGGGCGAGGCGAGGGTCCGCCCCCTTCGCCAGTTGAGCGTGGAGATCCCCGCCGGGCGGTACACCGCGATTATGGGGCCTTCCGGCTCGGGCAAGTCCACATTGCTGCATGTGCTGGCAGGTCTGGACACTGTTGAGGCGGGCAGCGTGGTGCTCACCGCCGAAGAGAAGAATATTGAGCTCACCGGGCTTTCCGAGCGGGACCTGACGGTGGTGCGTCGCCAACACATCGGCGTCATTTTCCAGGCCTACAACCTGGTCCCGGCCATGACTGCCAGGGAGAACATTCTGCTGCCCAGCTCCTTGGGCGCACCGCAGCCGGACCAGCATTACTACAAAACAGTGATCGAGCGTCTTGGCCTCTCCGGGCGGCTGGACCATCGGCCTTTCGAACTCTCCGGCGGTCAGCAGCAGCGCATCGCTGTCGCCCGCGCGTTGGTGTCCAGGCCCGCGGTGATCTTCGCCGACGAGCCCACCGGCAACCTGGACACCCGCACCGGTGCTGAGGTGCTGGGCCTGCTGCGGGCCGCCGTCGACGAGTTCGGCCAGACGGTGGTGATGGTCACTCACGACGCCAGTGCCGCTGCCGAGGCCGATCGGACCGTGATCCTCAATGACGGGCAGATCATCGACACTCTGGAGGGTCCCAACGCCGAGGATCTGGCCGGTCGAATGATCGAAGCAGGGGAGTGACCAGGCATCGTCCACGCCATCACGCGCACCAATCTCCGTCACTCAGGGAAACGGCTCTGGGCTGCAGCTGCGGCCATTGCCGTCTCGGCAGCCTTCATCGTCGCTGGGATTCTGCTGACCGACTCCATGAACCGAAGCATAGAGGACCACGCTGCTGAAGAGATCGGCGGTGCCGACGTCGTCGTCAGCCCCGAAGCTCTCCACGTCCAGGAGGACGGCGGCGACTACACCCAGGTCGAGACCCTGACCGAAGAGATCAGCGCGCTTGAAGAGGTAGAGCGCACCGAAGGCTCCCCGACGATGATCCTGGTCTGGCTCACCGAACCCGAGACCGGCCAGGCTGGTTACCAGGAAGCTGCCCAGCAAGATATTACGGGGCTGGTGGAGCAGCTGATCCAGGACCGCATTATCGAGACTCCCGTCGGAGACCCTGAGGACATCTCGTGGACCACCTCACCCGACGGGGCTCCCATGGTGGCTGGTCTGGAGGTCGCCACCGGGCAGCAGTACATCGAGATGTGGGTTCAGACCCGCAGCGGCAACCCTGAGGTGCTGGGCCTGATCATCAGCGGCTTCGGCGCCATCGCAGTGTTCGTGGCGGCACTGGTGATCGCCAACACCTTCCAGGTGATGATCGCTTCCCGCCAGAAGACCATCGGGCTGCTGCGCGCGATCGGCGCCACGGCCGGGCAGCTGCGCCGCGCCACGCTCGCTGAGGGTGCTGTGCTCGGACTGGTCAGCGGTATTGCCGGTGTACTGCTGGGCTGGGCGGCCGGGGTGGGAATGACGTCCCTGGGAGACATCATCTTCGGGGTGGAGATGGCCACAGCGATGCTGACCCCGGCCCCGGCAGTTATCGGTGTGGGGCTGGGGCTGGGTATGACCCTGCTCGGCTCACTCTGGCCGGCTCTGCGGGCGGGACGCATCTCGCCGATGGAGGCACTGCGCCCGGCAGATGTGGCAGGTGTCCAGCACCGGAGGCCGTGGGCTCGCGCGGCGATCGGCGCGGTCCTGGTCCTCGGCGGCTCAGCGCTGGTGGCCTATGCAGGCCTCTCTGAGGGAACGTTCGACCAGGTGACCGGCCTTGCACTGCCGATCATCGGGTTGGTGGGCGGTTTTGCAGGATTCCTCGGTGTGCTCCTGCTGGCCAGGCTCATCATCCCGCCTCTGGTCGCCAGGCTCGGCACTGCTCTGAGCAGAGTGGCCCCCGGGCTTTCGGTCACCGCCTCGTTGGCTGGGAAGAACGCCCGTCAGGTGCCCGGACGAACGACGGCGACTGCCTCGGCGCTGCTGATAGGGGTCACCCTGGTGGTCACCGTCACCGTCGGGGCGGCCACTGCGCAGAACTTCATCGAGGATCAGTTCACCGCTGTCGAACTGATTGACCAGGTGCTCGGCATCGCGCTGCTGCTGCTGTCAGCCAGCGTGCTCGTCGCATTCATCGGGGTCTCCAATACGCTCTCCCTGTCAGTGATGGAACGACGTCGGGAGGCCGCGTTGCTGCGCGCGCTGGGGATGCCCAGGTCGGCAGTGGGATCGATGGTCTCTGTCGAGGCGCTGCTGCTGACGCTTGCCGCGCTCATCCTCGGTACGACGCTGGGCCTCTTCTACGGCTGGGCGGGCGTCAACGCCTTGATCGCCCTTGATGGGGTGGACGCGCATCTGGCCATCCCTTGGGCTCGGTTGGCAGGCATCTGGTTGATCGCCTTCGGGGCCGCGCTCGCTGCGGCCTGGCTGCCAGCACGCAGCCTCTCCCGGACCCCGCCTGCTGCAGGCCTCAACCAAACTGCCTGAGCCAGTCCTCTCCGGGAATCTTGCCCACCGCGTCCGTTCCCGCTCGGATCGAACGGATCATCCGTCAGATTCAAGCGTCGAAATAAGCTCTGGCTCGGTGACTACACATCACTGAGTTCATCGTCTGGTGTTTCGACCTCAACTTGGATGCTGTGGACTGACGGCACTGCGTCTGTGACGGTGCGTTTGATGGTGTCGATGAGCTCCTCGATCGTGTCGGTGTCGAGTCCGTCTTTCAGGTGCACTTCCAGGATGACGAGCAGCCTGTCTGATCCGAGGTACATAGTGCGCAGGTCGAGAACGCTGTGCACGTCCGTGACGCCTTCTGCGACGTCGATGATTTTCTGCGAGGTGGCCTGTCCTGCGCCTCTGCCGACAATGAGGCCCCGAATATCGAGGATCAGGAGCATTGCGGCACACATCATGGTGGCCCCGATCGCCATTCCGCCTGCGCCGTCAAGACGGCTGTCTCCCGTGAGCGCAAAGAGCAGAAGCGCAATAATGCCGATTCCGGTGGCCGTCGTACCGAGGGAGTCGAGCACGAAGGTAGATTTTGTCTCGATAAGGCTCGAGCGGCGCAGCCGTCTGATCCAGCCGGCCGTGCCGCCGTTCTGACGAAGTCGCCTCAAGCTCAGGCTGAACGCATACGCATTCGTGCAGAAGCTGAAAGCCAGCACGATGAATGCCAGCCACACGTTGTCGACCGGTTCCGGTCGAGTAAATTGCTGATAGCCGAAATACACTGATGCCAGGCCAGTGCCGCCGAACATAATGATGCCCGCAATCAGCGCCCAGAAGAACACTTCGCGGCCGTAGCCGAATTGAAACTGAGTATCCGGACCCCGCCTGGACCTTTTGACCCCCACGAACAGCACGATCCCGGTCATCATGTCGCTTAACCCCTGCAGGGCTTGGGACAGCATGACCGTACTTCCGGTGATGATCGCCACGAGCGCATTGAGCGATACGTCGAAAACGCTCACCACTGTTGAGGTCAGTACAACCCGGGTATCTGACACTTTCTTCTTCGCCATAGATGGATCCCTAGTGTAATCCGGAGGACCATGGCATCTACGGCTGGCGAGAAGGCTGCGGCCAGGCTTCAGCCGCCCTGGCGCTGCCTTGTGGCCCAGAGGACACCACCGATGAGAGGCGGCTGAAACAGCAGCCGGACAGCACGCTTACGGTCAGTATCCAGTCCGAACCCGTCTCTGCGGTGCCACCACTGAGAAAGATTCCCCGGGAAGACAGCCGTGAAGAACCCGGCAGCGGCCACACCTACAGCGCGTTCATAACGGCCGGGGAACACCAAGGCCAGGCCTAACCCGATCTCTGCGACTCCGGACGCCAGCACCGTCGCGTCTTTCGAGAGCGGCACGAATTCCGGCACCTGAGCCTGGAACTCGTCTCTGGCGAACGTCATATGCCCCACACCAGCACCGACCAGAGCCGAACCCAGCAGCACCCGGGTGGCGGTTTTCGGCAACGAACGCTTCTGACCTGCTGACTTACCTCGACTAGCCATATCCGAACTATAAGCCTCCAGACCTGTGCGGAACAGGGCAGCTGCGCGGGTCAAGCGCTGGGAGGACCTGCTCAGAAGTCTGCTGCGTATTCCTCGACCCAGGTGCGGAACGTGAGTGCTTCCTGCCCGGTCACCTGGTGCACTGTCTCCTGCGGGATCTTGGCGGCTGGGGGTGGGTCGGTCTTCATCTGCGTCATGAAGAGGATGTCGTCCTCGGAGAAGTCGTACGAGCGCCGAGCGCCATTGTTCGTGCACGTTTGGGCGCTGAGCGGGACGACCAGACTGTGCGCATGTTTTTGTCCGCCTCGCGCTGGGTAGAAATAAGGAAGCCGTCACGTTCACCTTCTCTTTGCGATTGCTGAGCTGTTGAGCCCCGAATGTAAGGGACTGCCGACAGTGGTGAGTGCGAAACGGGCTTAACGGGAGACGACGGGGGAGATTCATCTTCCCGACCCTGACTGCGTGGGCTGCGCTCATACGCTGCCGGCACGGCGAATGATGCTCCTATTCGTGTAAAGCGGCCGTGAGCCAGGCGCGGTATGTGCTGGCCAGCTCGGCATTGGGTCGCCTGCCGCGTTCGAGTTCCGAGATCCGCGCGGGTTCGGCTCCGATGCTGATCGCTGCTCGGACGAGAGTGACGCCACGTTGAAGCCGGAGCGCTCTGAGGTCGTCCGTCGCCGGCACGGGTTTGGGGTGGACCAGGAGGTGGAACGCCTCCCTAGCGATCGCGCGTTTGAGACACCGAAGGACGTCCTTCTTCGACTTCCCGTTGGCTCGCAAGCGCGCTGTGTAGTCCTTTGTGCGCTGATCGGTGGACAGTCGCACCAAAGCGATCTGGTGCAGGGCCCAGTTCGCTTGCCGGTCTCCACCACGGTTGAGCCGGAACCGGTTCGTCTTCCCGAGGATGCGGGGATCGGCGAAGCCCCGCACAATGCGGCGAACGAGGCTTCTGATCGCAGCCGTTCGGGGTTCGATCCGGCCGTGACCAGCAGTGTTGCCGTAGTGATCACGCCGTAGCCCTTGGTGGCGAGCATCGCGGGCGCGGCCTTTGCGACGAGGTCTCGCAGTTCTTCCTCGAGCTCATTGATCTCGATGCTCAGATACTGGTGGCGCCGCGCCAGGCGCCGGAGCGCGTGAGCTGTAGCGGCGCTCACGGAGGCGGAGGCGGCACCGGGCCTGGTCGCGGCCAGGTTCTCGATCACGTCACGGTCGCTTGATCCCGCCCACCGTGTCCTGACTGATTCGGGCGCGGTGACCAGCAGTGACTTGATCTGACGAATCACCGCTACTCGGGCCTTGATCGCGCTGCGGCGAACGGTCAGCAGCACGCGGATCTGTTCGACAAGGCCATCGCCGGTCTTGGCCAGGGGCAGAGCTTCTGGCTCGGCCAATGCCTGTTGCGCAGCGGCGTAGGCGTCGATCGGATCGGACTTGCCTCGTCGTCGCTGCGCCCGTCGAGGTCGTACGATCTCGCGAATGTCGACGTGTTGTGCCATCAGATACCGGGACAGTCCGGCGCCATATGAACTGGTGCCCTCGATTCCGACGAGTCGAACGTTGCCGAATGATCTGGTGTAGGTCAGGACCTGTTCGTAGCCGGCAGTTGTCGCTGGGATCTGAAGGTCACCGAGCCGGGCTCCAGTGACGCTGAGTATCGCGATATGGTGAGTATCGGCGTGGGTGTCGACTCCGGCGACGACGTCGAGAGCAGCCGGGGATTCAGTGACTTCGGTAATGGATGTTCTCATGATGGGACCGTGCCTTCCTGGAGAGGGCACGTCGGCCAGGGGCCGGGCAGACAAGACGTTGACAGGGCTGACCAAGCTCGTATGAAGTCATGCTCGCCTTTGGCCGACATGCATCGGACAGCGCCATCGCCACCGGCGCGCGGACGGATCAGCTCAAAGACAAGCCCTGGGGCCATCAGTCACTTACAGAGTCACACGCATCGGCGACGACGCCCTTCCATCATCAACGTCACCTACCCCTGCATCAGCCCCAGTGATTTAGCCACATGGCGATCGAGCGTAGCGATTCCCCAGCCAAGAACCGGTCAGCCATCTGACGGATCGCTGCGGCTTGTTCCGGAATCAGCACCCCTCCGGGTCCGTATCCGTAGCGGGCGGGCCCGTGCCAGCGGCCCTGCTCGGCGAGTCGTCGGTTAGCTCGTTTGACCCGATCAGATTTATGCCCGGATTCATAGGCAGCGATCGCGACCAGCTGCCGGGCCATCAGCCGGCCCTCAGTGGTGTTCAAATCGAATCCACCACCACGCACAGCCTCAATCCGGATCGGGTACTGCTCCACTAAGTCCAGTAAGTCCTCAAGCTCTCGGGGTCGGCGGTAGAGGCGGTCTACATGCCACACCACGATATGGGTCACCCCACGACGTACCGCGTTGACCATCGCCTGGTACCCGGGGCGCTGTCTGCCATCGAAGGCGGAGACATCGTTATCCACAAACACCGGGACATCCTCGACACCCAGGCGGGCAGCAAGAGCGACACAGTCAGCTTCCTGCCGCTGGACCCCGGCCCGCAAACCAGTACGATCTTGCGAAATCCGCAGATACACCGCCGCCTGGATTATCTGTCTCATGGCCACCGGCTAATGACCACGTAGGAAACTGCGAGAGCGGGAATCGAAAGAGTAAGGAGGAGCACGACGAGGCGGACGGTGCGGCCCCAGCTGCTCAGCGCGAATCGCACGGTTTCCCAGCCCGCATCACCCAGTTTTGGAGAGAACACTCGTATCACCTTCCCTTCCTTGCTCATCGAGTCCTCCTGGCGCTTAGTTCTTCTTGGATCGGGGAGCCGCCGGCTTCATCTTGACCTTCGACTTTGTGCTGGCCTTCTTCTCCCGGGCCTTCAACTCGGCCTGTGCTTTCTTCTGCATCGTGAGGCGTGAGGGGCGATTGAACTCGCCGGTCAGTGTGTAGTACACCTGCGTTGTCTTGCCGGTCGCGGATAGCGGAGCGCTGATTGTTTCCTCGCGGGTGGCGAGCAGTCCGAGGTCCCGGAGCTCTTTGACTCCGGTCTGGACGGTGCGGGCCTTAAGGCCGTACCAGGCGTCCATCCGGCTGTAGGTGAACCAGCATTCGTCCTGATAACTGGTCTCTTTCGCAACGACGAGGAAGACGGCGAGGGCTGGCATGCTGAGCTTCGCGAACCACTCGTCATGCCAGAACGCGTCGGGGATCGTGAAGTACATGTTCCACCGGTCATCGCGGCCACCGGGTGCCGTGTAAGCTTCCTGCGCGTCCTCCCGTCGTGGCGTGACACGGACGAGCCGGTCTTCGCGCTCGCGCTTCTCGATCAGCCCGAGTTCTTCCAAATGCCTCCACGCCCGGGAGAGCGTGGAGGGCGACCAGGTTAAGCCGCCCTGCGCGGTGAGTGCACGCGTCCACGCGCCAGCCGGCAGCGGCTGGTCCTGCTTGGACAACCAGGACCAGCAGGTCACGAGCAGCATGTACAGCAGCAGTTCCCGATGGCGGCGCCCGGTGACCATGCTGCTCAGCGTGCTCGCTCGAGGTTTGTCCTCGTCAGGAAGCTGGACGAGGATGTTCCTGAACTGGGAGTATCCTCGTCCCGCGAGCTTCGTCATGAACGCGCGTGTCTCCGCGGGGGAAGACCCATCTTGGACCGCCGCCGAATTGGCGTCCGGTGCAGGAGTCGTTGTGCTCATGCGGATATCAAAGCACGTTTCACCGATCGCGGTATTTCACAGAGAAAACGACCGATTGTTGTTTCGTGCTAAATCATGCGATGCCGATCATGCGATTCCACCCTGCGACGCTAAACTGCGACACCATGCGATGCCTAGTAGTGCCCGGACCGCACCGTCGACGGTCGAGGTGATCACCGGACGGAGAATCGTTCGCGAGTTCGAAAAATTTGAGCGGCCATGACTGCGGGCCGTGTGTTCGTCGGACCGATGAGACGGCCAAGGATTTCTGGCCGAGGTTCAGTACCTTCGTGAAGTTGTCTGCGGTCTTCCCGCCAGCGAAACTCTGAGTGGAAGACGTAGAAGGGGTTGTTCTTAGTTTACTCTTCGGTAAACACGTGCACGTTGTCACGACCGAACTGGGGTGAGCCCATCGAAACTTGAAAGTGGCTGCTGGGCCCAGCGAGTATAGGAGCGAGCAAGCAGCCGCGTCCGTTAAACGAGCATCGAGGATGATGGGGCAGGGGCCGACGGGTTCTTCAGCTTGTAGTTTCGACGTTACGGGGTGTGAGCTGACCAACATCGACGCGAGCGCGCCAGGTGTCGAGAATGAACTCCGTGATCGTGACTGTGCTGTTCAACGCGAGCCTGAACCGTACTGGGTTTAGTTCCGCTGTATGGGTGCGGGAGTCTGTTCCCGCTGGTGTTCATAGTATGCCGCTTCAACTTCGGCGGGTGTCTGATGCCCCAGGTGTTGGTGCAGTCTGGTGGTGTTCCACCAGTGGACCCAGTTCATCGTGGCGAACTCGACTTCGGTCAGGGATTGCCATGAGGCCTGGGAGTAGATCAGCTCGGTCTTGTACAACCCGTTGACGGTCTCGGCCAGGGAGTTGTCGTAGGAATCGCCCACGCTGCCAACGGAGGGCCGGATACCGTGATCGGCGAGTTTCTCGGTGTAGGCCACAGCGACATATTGACCTCCGCGGTCCGAATGGTGAACCAAATCGGTCTTTTCCTGCCGCCTGGCGGTGGTCAAGGCGTGCTCCAACGCTTCTAACGACAGGGCCTCGGTGGTCATCGAGGCCCTGGTCGCCCAGCCCACGATCCTGCGGCTGTAGGCATCAATGACGAAAGCGGTGTAGACGAACCCCGCCGTGGTTCTGATGTAGGTGATATCGGCTACCCACAGCCTGCCCGGGGCGGGAGCTTTGAAGTTCCGCTCCACCAGATCTGGCCGGTGGTCCGGCACCGGGGCGGCACCGGTGGTGCATGGTTTCCTTCCCCGTACAGCTCCTGTGATCCCGGCTTTGCGCATCAGCCGGTACACCTGATCCCGGCCGATCTCCCAGCCTTCACGGCGTAGGGCATGCCAGATCTTCCGCACCCCGTAGACACTGTAATTCTGGGCGTGGATCCGCTGAATCTCACCGATGAGCAGATCATCCTTCAACGCTCGAGCACTACGGACGCGTGCTTTGGCTGCCCGGTAGCCGCGGGAGGTGATGAACCCACACTCTGTCTGGTGAAGCACCCAGCAGAGGGGCTCGACCCCGAAACGACCCTGGTGTTCGTCGATGAACCGGATCATCTCGTCGTGGGGCGGTCGAGCTCCTTGGCGAAAAACGCCGAAGCAGACTTCAGAATCTCATTGGCCCTCTTAAGTTCTTTGTTCTCTCTGCGCAGCCGACGTAGCTCTTCGATCTCATCGGTGCTCAACCCGGACGCCTCACCGGCATCACGACGGGCCTGTTTGAACCAGTTATTCAGCGTGTGGGCAGAGACACCGAGCTTCTCACCGACAGCCTGGGCAGCACCCCAGATTGATGAATCATCGATGCGGCGGTGATCTTCCATCATCCGCAGCGCCCGGTCCCGGAACTCAGCAGGGTAAGGCTTCTGATGGGTGGTCATAGTTCAATCCTCCTTGAACGGGTAGGACGGAACAACACCCAGTACGGTTCATAGTTCAATCAGGAGACCCTCAGGTGAGGAGCCAAGGTAGGCCCTACGTTGCGTTTGGTATCGGTGCGACCAGCCGTACTTGGTGAGTCGTGGCTGCTGCACATGGCAGACGTGTGGCTGATGGCCTGTCAGTCGATGGGGAACGGATCGATGGTCCAGTTCGGCGAGGCGGCGTTCCCGTCGTACTCGGCCCACCCGTCGTGGTCCCCTGGGGCTCCGGCGGGAGGGGTGGTGTCGTCCCAGCGCCACTGTCGCCAGTCGATCGGTAGCCCGGAGCCGTACCGTCGTGCTGCGGCACCGAGGTGGTGGCCGGCGGGCGTGCGATAGGACCACCAGTAGGAGGTCGCGTCTGCGCCGCCCCACGTGAAGGAACGACGGCTGAGCATCCGCTGTTCGATCAGCTCGTGGGCCTTCTCAGGCCAGTTCTCTGGTCGCGCGAAGGGCAATATCGCCTGGGAGAGGATGTGGCTGTCGAGGTCAGCGGCGAGGAAGTAGAGCTGGTCGAAGTGCCGGTCGTCGTTCAACCTGCCATTGCCGTCTGCGCCCGTCTGCTGTTGTGCTTCGATCTCTCGCTGCTTGCGGTACTTCCTAGCGACCTTTGCGGCACGTTCTTCGAGGTACTCCACCAGGGCGCCCATCAGCACGAGGCTCTTCGTTGAGGTGACCTTGGTGCCAAAGGACAAGTCCCGGCCATGCGCGGCGCCGTGCCGGGAGAGCTTTCCGTAGAAGCCGGTCGAATCGACCTTTTCCTTGAATGGTTCTCGCACGATAGGAAGGTTCGTAGCGATGCCGGCCAGCGTTGAGTCGTCGAGATAGGGATCGTTCGTGGAGTTGGAGAAGAATGTGGCGCCAGTGATGTCTCGTGTGAGCCCGTCGATCTGTGCGAGCGTGAGGAGCGTCGCTGCGGCGTAGTTGCCGGCCTTGTGGCATTTCACGGCCTGGTCGATGAGATTGCCGCGTTGGAACTGGAGCCGCTGGAACTGGTGGTCGATGTCCTTGCCGTACCGACGAAGGGGCACTGCGACGTTGCGGAGGAACACCTCGCTCTCGGTGTGCCACTGCTCGGTGACCAGGGCGTCAATCTCTGCGGGGTCGGCGCCGCGGTGAGCGAGCTTCACGATCTGCTCCGTGCCGCGCTGATGCCACATCCCGTACGATGCCCACCCCAGTGGCGCGAGTACCTCGACCGCGCGCCCGAGCAGAACCTCCCGAGACAGCGCGAAGTACGTCATCTGTCGATTGTCCCAACTTACACGACTCGGGCGATAACGACACACTGAAGCGCATCACCCAGGACCGGCCGGCTGCTCGTGGCGCATCCTGTGAGCTTCCTTGATCCCGCGGTGGCTCGGCAGTGCCCGCGAGGGTCCTAGTGCGTGCCTGCCTCAGAGGGGGGAATCAGAGGGTGGGTTCCCCGTTGAACGAACGGCAGCGAGCGGTCCTGGAGTGGATCGCTGCTGGATGCCGTGTGGGGGAGGAGCCGGTCGAGCGGTACAAGCAGTCGGCGGTCGCGTTGGCCAACCGGCGCTTGATCGTGCTGGACAACAGCTGGGGCACCCCGTGGCGGGCGCAGCTGACTCCATTGGGGCGCTACTGGCTCGACCACGGCACCTACCCACCTGTCGGGACTGTGCTGGGACCGCCGATCGAGCAAGACATCGACGACACCGATGCCGGCCTCCAGGGCGAGGGGATCTCCGATGCCGACTTCATCAACCGGCGGCGAATGTTGGCCTTTGACTGGTCCACCGGTGGGCGGGTGCTCAGCTGTCTGGAGCTGGACGATCAGTGGGCTCTTCACGCCGCCTATCAGCCGAGCAAGGATCTCTCCGATGCCCAGGCCCTGGCTGACTATCGCGGCCTGGTGGAGGGCCACGATCGTGTCGCGCAGGCCCCGGAAGCCTGGGAGGCCTATGAGGGTGCACAAGAGCGGGTCCAGCAGGAACTGGCGCGCGCCCAACAGCAGAAGGAAGCCGGAGTGGTGCCGCGGCGGCGGCGTCAACAGGATCGGAATCTGTCGGTGCGTGGCCTGGCGCGACCCGAACCGGACATCGAGAAGCTCGCCCATGTGCTCATCAACATCGCCCTCACCGAAGCGAAGGTCGACAAGGCCAGTACGGGTGCTGAGGAGGGACGAGATCCGGAGCGTACGGCCACCGATTGGTTGGCCGGGTTGGCTTACCGGCCGCTGCCGTCGGTATCACGCCCGAGCTCAGGCCGAAAGGCCTCACGCCGTCAGCGAGCCGATGCCACATCCCAGCGGATGATCCCGGTCGCTGTGGATATCAAGCTCAAGGAAGCGTGGTCATGTCACCGAGCGGGCACGCATCTGGCCGCTGTCTTGGTTGCGCGTACCGCCCTTAGCGACGCTCTGGCAGACGCCGGAACGGCCCGTCTGGATTCCCTCATCGAGTCACTGGACGAACTGGCCCAGCAGGGGCACCTGAGCTCGGATCTCGCCAGACGCGCGGCGGCCACCCGCTCGCTCGCGGTGGTGCCCTCCCACCCGCCAGTGACGGCAGACGAGGCCGAAGCTCTCCTGAACCTCGTGGTCGAGATCATCACCAGGATCTATCTCGGCGGCCCGATGACGTAGACACGGAGCAGCGTTGCGTCGCCGGTTCGGTCCGGTTGTCGGCCAGAACGGGCAAGATGTTGTGTAGATTGAGAAGGCGTTCGGACCTACGGAGGAGATGCAGGCGGGTATGGATGGGACGGAACGGGAATACGACTACGACGTCGCGGTCACTTTCGCTGGAGAGGACCGGGTGTTCGTCGAGGCGGTCGTGAGGTCGATAACTGCTGACGGTTTCACGGTGTTCTACGACCAGGACGAGCAGGTCTCGCTCTGGGGTGAAGACCTGACCGAGTTCTTCCCCAAGGTGTATGAAGAGCGCGCCCGATACGCGGTGATGTTTGTCTCGCGCCACTATGCGGCGAAACCGTGGACACGGCTTGAACGGCGCAGTGTCCTCGTCCGTGCTCTGAATCAACCGACCCCCTACCTTCTGCCGGTCCGTCTAGACGCCACCGAGCTCGATGGAGTCAGGTCGACGATCAGCTATCTTGACGGCAACGCCATGGGTCACAGCGGGGTCGCGATGGCGCTTCGTCAGAAGCTGAGCGGTGAGCAGGCTGAGGGCGGGGGCCGATTCAACGGCTATGTCCCACGGAACGAGCACGAAGCCACGATCTTGGTCGGTGAACGTCCGCCAGGGTGGGAGTACCTGCTGTTTTCCTACTCCGTGGTCAGGGGTGTCGAGTGCCTCCATTCCCGCTATCTCGATCATTCCATGGGGTTCGCCCAGCCAGGAGAGGTCATCGCCCCCGACCAGGTCCAAGATGTCATCCAGCGTGAGCTGGCAACGGTTAACGGCATCATCCGCAACTTCGCCACCGTCTTGTCCGAACCCGTCCAGAGGTCAGCCTTCGGTGCACCGGGTGAGCCAGGCGATGTTGATCAGATTCTTCACGTCGCGAGTCGATACGTCGCCGTGTACGAGTCGTTCGTCGATTGGGCAGCCAGGCTGCGCAGCGTGGCCAGCCAGTCCGACGACGTTCACGAGGTCCTTGCGGCCCTGGCCTCATATGCGAACCAGCCGGTCGAGCTGTTACGGAGTTTCGCCTACGAGTTCCGCGACCTAGCCGATCCCATGCACGCCAAGCTGATCGCAGGAGAAGACATCGTTATCGAACTTGCCCTGAAGCTAGAGATCGCACCCGAATCCCTAGACCGATTCGATCGCGCCCTCAAGAAGTTGGAACGGTCACTATGAACCTGATGGATGAAGCGCGTTTTACATGACGGGCTCGAGAGGCTGACACGTCCCGGTTCGCGATGCCGAACCGGGCACCGACAGCCCCATGAGTCCTGGCCGGTTCATTTCAGTGGCTACCGATGGCTCGCGACGCGGCCCGCGGGCGTACCCTTTGGCAGTTTCCACTGGCTGAGTGAAGTCGATGCCACGGTGAGACAACAAGGGAGCCGATGTAAGGACAGTGCCGGTCGTTCGGAGGATGGGTCATGAAAGGGCGTTGCCAGGGACGTAGGCGGTGTTCTCGTGCTCGCTATTGTCTTGAGTGCGCGGGGGTGGGGTGCGGTACTTCCTACTGGGCCGTAGGGCGAGGCCCGACAACCGCGCGGGGGCCGTCCATGTCGAGGGTGACGGCGTACCAGGTGCAGGTTATGAGACGCCGGGGTTGAGATTTGGGCGACACCCCGAGGCATGGTTGCCCGCGGGCAACTTTCTTCGCGCCGTCGCCACCAGATACTCACCCGAATGATCCGCCACGGACCTCCACCAACCGGCTACACTCGTATCAAGCGAACCGCCTGGTTCCCTGTCAACACAAGGGAATCCGCGAGTTTCTGAGACGATCGACGGAGACCGGAAATGAGCCGGATCCGCCAAGGGCTCGCAGGTTCAAATTTTCTGAATCTGGCCAAAAAGTCGTAGGCCATCGGCAACGCCAGGGCGCTTTCTGAACAGTGCAGCGTTCATGTTGCAAGCAATACGAGCGGGCCTTTCATGCTCAACGTGCTTTCTCGGCCCTGCCCCCCACTCCTCTATGCCTCACAGAGGCAGAACGGGTGGCCCGCCGGATCGAGGAAAACCACGAAAGAACCGTCCTCACTCGGCTGATGGGCGTGCCTTGTCGCGCCAGCAGCCTCAGCCAGAGGGACGGACTCCGCGATCGAATCGACGTAAAAGTCCAAGTGGACCTGCTGGGGGACCGGTCCATCAGGCCACTCCGGTGCCCGGTAGTCCTCGACCCGCTGACATGCCAATGCAATGCCGCTGTCCTCTCCCTCGGGAGGCAGTACGTCGACCCAGTCGGGGTACTCCTCTGCGGATCGCGTCTGCCAGCCGAGCAGCTGCGCATAGAACTCGGCCAGGGCCTCCGCATCCGGACAGTCAAGGGCGACCACGTGCTTCTTGGTACGAATCGAGGTGCTGTTCATCCCACGAAGTCTAGGCCTGTGCAGAGTGCGGCGAAAGACCTCTGACCTCTTCACCGTCACGTCTCGCGCGTGGTGCCGCAGCTGATGCCCGGCGTGGGGGAGGGGACGGGTGTTATAGGCCGTGCAGGAAGGGCCGTCACCCCAGAGCGCATCAAAGGTTAACCACCGACCCAGACCAGACTCCTTACCCTTTGCCCGTATGGTGACACCTGAGCCAACCAGATTCTCAGACGTCATACGGAAGGCGGCAGCGCATGGCATTCCCTCTCTGGCTCGCGGACGGCATCGCCCGACTTGCTCAGAAGGCGCCAGGATCCTTACGAGTCTCTTCGGAGACCAACTTCGCTGAGATTCCCGCGGTGACCGAGGATATGAGGATCCCCACCCGGCACGGGGATCTTCACGCCACGGTGTACTCCCCGCCGAACGGTTCAGCGGAGCGCGGCGTGTACCTGAACTTCCACGGAGGCGGGTTCGTGATGCGCCATCCCGAACAGGACGACCCCCTGTGCCGCTACATCGCCGCACACGCGGACGTCACTGTCGTGAACATCGACTACACGCCGGCACCGCAGTCTCGTTTCCCCGGCCCCGTGGAGCAGGCGTACGATGCTGCACTCTGGGCGGCCTCCTCCGACCGGCCATGGGACGGCTCGAGGCTCGTGGTAGGCGGACAGTCCGCGGGCGGGGCACTCGCAGCCGGCGCGTCGCGGCTCGCCCTCGAGGCGAACGGGCCATCGATCTCGCTGCAGGTTCTGATGTATCCGGCGCTCGACCTGACCATTCCCGCACGGCAGAAGAAAACCGCCGGGAAAGAGTCCTTCCTGGTGCCCATGGGGCCGATCTTCGACACCGCCTACTGCCCTGACGTCGCACGGCGCTCAGATCGGCTCGCCTCACCTGCGGCGCCAGCGGACACCGCCTCCCTGGAGGGCATTGCGCCCGCGCTCATCGTGACGGCCCACAAGGACATCCTCCGCGAGGAGGCCATCCGCTACGCGGAGAGGCTGGAGCACGCCGGAGCACTCACTGGACACCTCGACCTGCCGGACTACGGCCACGGCTTCAACATTCTGGGGGCTCCCCGTGACATCGTCGCGGAGATCTATGACCGCATTGTCGAGTGCACGCAAGCTGCCCTCGCGCAGACCTGAGAGCTACCTGGTGGCCAGCTTCCGCGCACGTCTTCGAGCCTTGTCGCTGCTCGGGTCTCGCCCCAGCCTCATTATGGTCAGTAACAGTACATCGGCGCCGCATGATCAGGTGCTCACTGCGTGGTGAAGCGTGCTTTCATGGTCAGCACGGATTCGGGTGGCGCGACACCGCTTTGGGTTGCCGACGAGGTTTCGGGCTCTCCGGCAACTACGTGAAGCGGCAGCGTTCCTGCCCACACAGAATGGTCATCGTTGGGTTCGTCCGGGCTGGAAGCACGATTGTCTTTCACGCTCGCCGTCTCAAGAGGAATGCGCAGCACCATGGTGGCGGCAAGCTCTTTTTGGGTCATCGGGCGGATCTCTCGCTGCCGTTGAGGCATGAGATGCTCGGCAAGCTTCAGCAAGGCAGCCTCTTTCTTCTGGGCCGAGACAACTGATGCTCGCCCATAGATCACCGCTGCCCGGTAACGCATCGAACTGTCGAACAGCGAGCGGGCGTACATGATGCCGTCCAAATGAGTCACGTTCACACAGAATTCCTGACCTTCGGCGACGTCGCGGAAGAACGCGCTCCCGGTGGATCCGTGAATGAGGATCGAATCACCGTCTCGGGCGAAGCCCACCGGCAACGCCATGGGACATCCGTGCCGGACGATGGACAGGTGCGCGACCAATGCTTGATCCAGAACTGCGTACAAGGCCCGGCGGTCGGTCTGCTGATAGTGGGACATGCGGCCCACACGGGTACGTCCATCTTTAGGAAGGGCAGATAACTTTGGCATGACCCCCAGCCTGGACCCCCATCTGGTCCATCACATAGGCCAATTTCCCGCTATCCAGCTAGACCAGTGGAAGAGTAAGGGTTATGACTGTGGACCTTGTGCTCTCGGTAGACCGTGCTGCAAAGCTCAGCCTGCAATCACAACTGGCAGAACAGCTAAGGCGTGCAGTGCTGGAGGGCCGACTGGAAGCAGGGGACCCCATCCCCGCAAGCAGGCCTCTGGCCAAGCATCTGGGGATCTCGCGCGGCACTGTCGTGGCGGCACTGGAGCAGCTGCACGGTGAGGGGTACATCGAGTCTCATCCCGGGAGAGGAAGCGTCGTCGCCCCCATCAGGCACCTCCAATTTTCTGCTCACCCCGCCGGGGGACTACCCGAAGGAAGTCATCTCAAGCGTCGATCCGACAGTGGCGAAGTCTCCGTGGATCTGCGGCCGGGATATCCCTGGACCCGGGACCTCAGCGGCGACTCGGCCTGGAGAGCTGCGTGGCGGACGGCCAGCCGGAATGTCCCCGCTGCCACCGTCCATGAGGACGACCCCGCGGGGGCTCATGCGCTGCGCCGTGCTCTGGCAGAGCACCTGCGCCGAGCCCGAGGGGTCACTGCCGGCCCCGAAGACCTGCACATCACAGCTGGCACTAGCGACGCCCTTCTCCTGCTGGTTCTCGCGCTGAAGCACGAGCATGGACAGGTGTCCGTGGCGGTTGAAGACCCCGGGTATCCCTCGGCACGCCGAACGCTTACAGCCGCCGGCGCTGACCTGCACCCTCTGTCTGTCACCGAGCAGACAAGCATCGACATCGAACTCCTGCCTCAAGCTGTCCAGGCGGTGATGGTGACTCCGAGTCATCAGTACCCGCTTGGCGGGATTATGAGCGTCGGCGACCGGCTCAAGCTGCTGAAATGGGCCCAAGACCATGGTGCTCTGGTGATCGAGGACGACTACGACAGTGAGTTCCGATACGATCGGGCTTCGCTGCCCGCGCTGTCAAGCCTCTCTGAGGAAAATAACGTAGTGACAGTGGGAAGTTTCTCCAAGATACTCAGCCCAGCCCTGCGGATGGGCTACATCTACGCCCCCGGTGCGATGGGAGACAAACTGCTGCGGACCAGACAAGCAGTGGGTCCATCAGTCTCCTACATCCAACAGCACGCTCTGGCCCAGTACATCGATGGAGGTGGGCTATCCCGTCATATCAGCAGGACCCGACGGGAATATCGTCACCGCAGAGATCTCCTTCTCAATCACCTCACCGGCATACCCGGCGTGGAAGTCTCCGCCACCTCCGGCGGGCTTCATGCCATCATCCACACTCCGAGCCCGGCAGATCAGCTCGCCGCATCCCTGCGCAAAGACGGGATCGCCGTGGGACTTCTATCCGACTACGGGTTCGGAGAGCTCTGCGAGGAGGAGAACGCCCTGGTCATCGGATACGGCAACGTGACGAGCCTTCAACTGACACAAGCCCTGGCCCGCATGGATCGAATCCTGCGTTGACCGTTCTTCCACGGCCCTGCCAGTTTTGGTCCTTGGTTCATTCAGCCCGGTACGGGGCCGTAACCTCCGGGTAACAGTGCCTGACTAGCGTCATGGGGCAGGAGGTTCCTATGCCGCTGTATGAATTCCGATGCGCCCGCTGCGGGGTCTTCGACTCCCACCATTCCATGGCTGATGTGCCCCGAGAGCGGGGCTGTCCCCAGTGCGCGGACAGATCTCGCCGCGTCTTCACCGCCGTCGGCCTCACCCGGCTCGGCAGCGCCCAGGCGAAGGCCATCGACCGTGCCCAGAAGTCCGCCTCCGAGCCCGAGGTGGTCACCGGAGCGGCAGGCCGGCCTCGTGCCACGCCTGTCACCAACGATCCGCGTCACCAGAAGCTGCCGCGGCCTTAGCTCACCCGGCGTCCCCGATCCCCATGCAGAACTGAAGAACTGAGAGGAAGTCCCATGCCTGAGGTGCTCTTTCCGCTGGACTCGACCAAGCCGTTCACCGAGCAGGAGAAGACCGGCCACAACCGGTGGCACCCGGATATCCCACCGGTCGCCGCAGTGAAGCCCGGGGACAGCTTCCGCGCTGAGGTCCGGGAGTGGTTCGACGGCGCCATCAAGAACGACGACTCCGCCGAAGACATCCGCGACGCGCCCCTGAAAGGAGTGCACTGCCTCTCCGGGCCCTTCGCCGTGGAAGGCGCACAGCCCGGTGACCTGCTGGTGGTCGACATCCTCGACATCGGACCCATCCCGCAGGAAGAAGGACCGCTCGCCGGACAGGGCTGGGGCTACACCGGCGTCTTCCCCAAGAACAACGGCGGCGGCTTCCTCACCGACCAGTTCCCGGATGCCTACAAAGCGATCTGGGACTTCTCCGGGCAGACCGCCTCCTCCCGTCACATCCCCGGTGTCAGCTACACCGGCATGGTCCACCCCGGCCTGATGGGCACCGCACCGTCACCGGAGCTGCTGGCCACGTGGAACAAGCGCGAGGGCGACCTCATCGCCACCGACCCACAGCGGATCCCGCCGCTGGCCCTGCCCCCGGAGCCGGACCAGGCGATCCTCGGCAACGTTGCCGCCGAGCAGTTCGACCGTGTGGCCGGGGAAGCCGCCCGCACCGCGCCCCCGCGGGAGAACGGCGGCAACCAGGACATCAAGAACCTCACCAAAGGATCCCGGGTGTTCTACCCGGTGTTCGTCGAGGGCGGGCACCTCTCCGTAGGCGACCTGCACTTCTCCCAGGGCGACGGAGAGATCACCTTCTGCGGCGCCATCGAGATGGGCGGCTACATCGACCTGCACGTCGACATCATCAAAGGCGGGATGCAGACCTACGGGGTCTCAGAGAACGCGATCTTCATGCCCGGGCGCACCGACCCCCAGTACTCCGAGTGGCTCGCCTTCTCCGGCACCTCCGTCACCCTGGAGGGCGAGCAGAAGTACCTGGACTCCCAGCTGGCCTACCAGCGGGCCATCCTGCACGCCATCGACTACCTGACCACCTTCGGCTACACCCCCGAGCAGGCCTACCTGCTGCTCGGCGCCGCCCCGATCGAAGGCCGGTTCTCCGGAGTGGTGGACATCCCCAACTCCTGCGCCACGGTCTACATCCCCACCGAAATCTTCGACTTCGACCCGCGGCCCTCCGCCGAGGGACCCACCCAGATCTCCGGGGGAGTGCCGGTCCCCAGAGCAGCCAACCCCGCGCTCTAGGGTTCCACCGGCTTCCCTTCGGTGACCCGACCCAGTGACGGTCGGACCACTACGTCCTGCTGCTGACTGACCACCGTCTCTGCCCACCGCGGTGACGAGCGTGCTGGGTCAGCAATCCCAGTTGTACTCTCGCTCCTCGTCGCTGAGCCAGGCCGTGATGCCGCTCTCAGACTCCCAATAGGCCATGCCGTCGTCATAGATCCTCAGGGTGCCGGCATCATCACCGGGACCAGGTGGTGCGACGGCGATGAGCGGGCCGGCGGACCCCGGACGCGCTGAGGAGGAGTAGGGGCTCTCGTCGAAGTCGTCCTGCTCCTGAGGCAACAGCGGGTAGAAGACCCGTCCATCCTGCAGATGCAGCGTTTCATTGCCGCAGGCATGGTAATACTCCACATCCTCGACGACCTCGGCCGTCTCGATGGGCCCCTCAGGAGACTCTTCGGTCGCGCAGCCCACCATGACGGCACCAAGTGCGATGCCCAGGATCGTCTCTGTCATCCGCCGCTGCACCTGACCAGGCTACCAATCACGGGCTGACACAGGCCCTGGACAGCGACGTGAGACGCAGCCATCAGCGCCCGCCCTGGACAGCCATTTCCCGCGGATTCGCCTAAAGGCCGCTGCCGCTGCCCTCATGCTCGGTGGGCAGGTGCCGGTCCTGCTCGATCGCGAGGTAGCGGTGCATCAGCGCGGCAGGATGATCACCTGATTGCTCACCAGCCATCGCCTCATCCATCGGGCCCGCCAAGGTCAGCGCATACGGAACCGGAGGCAGCAGAGGAGCGTCTGCGTCCGTGCGCAGGTCAATCAGGACGGGCCGGTCTGCGGCGAAAGCTTCGCTGTAAGCCTGCGCCAACTGATCCGGCGAGGTGACCGTGAAGCTCAAAAGACCGTTGAGCTCGGCGTACTGCGCGTAGTCGAACGAGGGAATCTCCTGGCTGTCCGGGAACCGCGGCTCGTTCTCCTTCTCCCGCTGCTCCCAGCTGACCTCGCCGAGGTCCCCGTTGTTCAGCACGACCATCACAAAACGAGGGTCCTGCCACTGCCGCCAGATATGGGCCACCGTGATCAGCTCATTGATGCCGAGCATCTGCATGGCCCCATCGCCGCTCAGAACCACCGCTGGCTGGTCCGATGCGGCATTCTTCGCCGCAATCGCGTAGGGGATGGAGCACCCCATGCTGGCCAAGGTGCTGGAAAGATGCGCCGAGCCCTGTTCGGGAACAGCCATCTGGCGGGCATACCAGTACACGCAGCTGCCCACGTCCACTGCCAGAAGGACATCCTCCGGCAGATGCTGATTCAAAGTGCGCACAGCGGCCTCCGGGTTGACCTGCCGCATGGGCACCTCGGACCGGCGGGCCGCGGCACTCTCCTCCTCTGTGACCAGCCGGCGAACGGTGTCCGCCCACTCGCCCGCTTCCCGTGTCTCCACCAGGGCGCTCAGCGCTTCTACAGAGGCGGCGGCATCTCCTACGACTCCGACATCGATGGGGTACCGGTCACCGAGCTTCGAGGGGTCGTTGTCGATCTGCACGGTCCTGCACGCACCAGGCTGCGGGTAATACTCGGTCCATGGATTGTTGGAGCCGATGATGACAAGCGTGTCGCAGCTCAGGAGAACCTGCGCACTGGCTGTCGTGCCCAAATGCCCCATAGTCCCCGCCGCCAACGGGTGCTTCTCATCGATGTGAGGCTTCCCCAGCAAGCTGGTGGTGACCCCCGCACCGATCTTCTCCGCGAGCTTCAGCACCTGGTCCCCGCAGTCGCGAGCTCCCTGCCCCACCAGGAAGGCAACCCGCTCACCGGAGCTGATCACCTGTGCGGCGTCCTCCAGATCTGAGGCTGCAGGCGTCACCACTGGAGTGCGCCATGCAGGGGTGGTCCGCACATACCCATGCTCATGCGGAATCTCGGGAGCCGGAGCAGCCTGAACATCCTGAGGAATGATCACCACCGCCGGCCCCGAGGAGCTCAACGCGTGGCGGAACGCCTTATCAAGCGCCAACGGGAGCTGCTCCGGGGAAGAGACCTGCAGGGTGAAGCTCGCCACATCCTGGAAAAGAGTGTGCAGGTCGACCTCCTGCTGATCCCCTGACCCCAAGGTGGTCGTGGGCTGCTGCCCAATGATCGCAAGCACCGGGGCGCTGTCCAGCTTGGCGTCATAGAGGCCGTTCAGCAGATGGATCGCGCCCGGCCCCTGAGTCGCTGTCACCACGCCGACCTCCCCGGAGTACTTCGCGTGGCCGACCGCCATGAAAGCGGCAGGCTCCTCATGCCGGGCCGCAGTCAGCTCAAGACGCGGGTCGCTGCCCTGGGAGCGTCTTATCGCCCCCAGCAAGGCGTTGTTGCCGTCTCCCGAGTACCCATAGACGCGCTCAACACCCCATTCGAGCAGTCGAGAAACAACAAAATCGGCGCTATTGGGCTGTCCATGTCGTTCCTGAGCCATGTGCATCTCCTCCTGCTCGTGCGGCGGGTCGTCACTGCCAGATCTATGATCTGCGTCTCAATGTACTCCCACGGCCTGGGACGGCTATGTCTTCGGGTTCTGCCTGGTCGCTTCGCGGGCCTCTCGGGCGGAGGCGACATCATCGACGATGATCACGATGTGGCGGACGCTGGTGATCAGGGAGCCGTAGGTCGGCCACAGGTCACGCGGCAGCTCGTCGTCGTCGGACATGTCCGAGGCGAGCTGGACCAACCGGTCATTGATGGGCTCGACGGGGGCGTCGGGGTCAGCGATGGCCTCCCCGGTGTCCCTGACGATCGCGACCCACCGCTCCCGGAACTTCTCATCCCAGGAGCCCTCGGCGTATGAGGCCTCGCGCAGGGTGCGAGCCAGCAGGCGCAGGTGGGAGATGCCCTCATCAGAGCGACCCAGAATCTCCTCATAGCTGACCTGCTCACCGTGCCGCTCCCGGCGTGCCCGTCGGCTGGCGCGTCCGGGAAGCGGCAGAAAACCACGCGGATTCTGACGGCGGCTCTCCCTGGCGAAGCGGACCACCGACCACGCCGAGCTCAGCTCAGCGCTGATCGACTCGGTCTCCTGGAACCACGAGTCCTCCTTATCCGTCTCCCAAGAGGCGGAGAACTCGTCTGCCATATCAGTGAGCACCTCACCCATGCGCTCGTTGACACGGTCGACGTGGCGAGCGGCCTGCCGGTCTCGCAGAGGAGGGACGATCAGCAGATTCACCGCGATGCCCGCCGCGACGCCGACGCCCACCTCGAAAAGCCGCTCGTCCAGAAGCGGCTCCTGCTCCGAGAAGCCGCTGCCCAGCACGAAAATGGCCGTGGTCGCGATCGCTATTCCCTCATCCTTGATCCACCTGATGCGCGCAGCCGCCACACCGATGAAGAGCGCCAAGGCGAACGTCCACACACTGACACCCAGATAGGAGCCGATCACGAACGAGATAGCCACCCCGATCGCCGAGGCGACAGTGGTCTGCACACCGTGGGAGAACGACCGATGGACCGTGGCGTGAACAGTCAGCAGGGCCGTCCACGGGGCGAGGAACGGCAGCGGGGACTCCAAGACATAGACGGCGAACCACCAGGCGGACGTTCCGGCGATCACTGCCTTGATGATCTGCAGCAGATCGGTGACGAAGTCGGGACGGCTCCGGAGGTCTCGCGCGCGTCGCGCTGCCCCGCGCGCGATCCTGGTGATGCTGGATTGCTTCCCGGATCCCCTCCGGTCCTGCTTAGTCTCCGGTCTTGCTGGCACAGTGGCCATCGGGCCCTCCTTTGAGTCGCTCCGCGACGCGGAACTGCCAGTCTATTGCGCCCGTTCCGGCCGGTAGGATGTGGACAATGACGATGCCCAGGCCCGCACGCGCCGTAAGCGCGCTTCCGGGCACCCGGGGTCCCCTCCTCGAAGGGCTCATCGGATCCCTTCTGCTCCTCCTGGGCTCCTTCGGCGTCGGCTGGCTCATCGCCGTCTCGCCCATCGCCCGCTGGGACTGGGTCATCCGGCTGCGCACCGAATCCGACGGCGTCATCCTCTCCACCGTCCTGCTCACCCTCGGCTGCTGGGTGATGTTCCGCGCCTGGCTGCGGCTCGGCAAAGCCCTGGGCGAGGCCAAGCTCCACACACAGCACGACGACGCCGCCCGTGCCGGCCGGCACGACCTCGGCACAGGGAAAGTCCAATGGCCGCCCGGCGCCCTGAAGACCGTCAACATCGCAGTGGTGCTCTGGAGCCTGCCGCAGCTCATCGCCATCCCGATCTTCTCCCGAGACGTCTTCGCCTACCTCAACCAGGGCAGGCTCGTCCTCGCCGGGCAGGACCCCTACGTCACCGGGGTCTCCGCGCTCGACAACTGGTTCCACCTCGGCACCGACCCTGTCTGGGCCGAAGACGAAACCCCCTACGGCCCCCTGTTCCTCTGGATCGAAGCCGCTGTCATGCGGGTCGCCGGTGACGCCCCGGATCTGGCCATCTTCCTGTTCCGCCTGGCCTGCGCCGGCGGCGTCGTGCTCATCATGATCTTCCTGCCCAAGCTCGCCGCCCTCCACGGGGTCGACGGCGCCAGGGCCCAGTGGATCGCTGTGGCGAACCCGCTGCTGATCATCAGCTTCATCTCCAGTGCTCACAACGACGCACTGATGGTCGGCTTCGCCATGGCCGGCATCTGGTACGCCGCTCACGGCCGAGGCGTCCTCGCCACCGTGCTGATCGTGCTGTCCATCGGGATGAAGCCCATCACTCTGGTGCTGCTGCCGTTCATCGGGCTGCTGTGGGCCGGCCCCGGCTCGGACTGGATGCGGAAGCTTCGGTACTGGGTCGCCACCGCAGGGATCGCCGGGGCGCTGCTGCTGGGCATCGGCCTGGCGCAGGGCTACGGCTTCGGCTGGGTCGAGGTGATGGCCGGCACCGGCACCGGCAGCGTCTTCTGGTCACCCGTCGGAATTCTCGACGGGGTGCTCTCCGGCCTGCTGAGCAACCTGGGGCTGACCCACTACTGGACCTTGGACACGCTGCAGCTCATCGGACGCCTCGGCAGCGTCGCGGTGGTGCTGTGGCTGATGTTCCGCGGCAGCGACCAAAAGATCACCCAGCGGATGATGTGGGCGTTCACCGCCCTGGTGGTGCTCTCACCGATCATCCAGCCCTGGTACCTGCTGTGGCTGCTGCCGCTGTTCGCGATGACCGGGATCCGTCCCAACTGGCAGCTGAAGTGGGTGGTCTTCACCGTCGCGTTCTTCCTGACCTTCGGCGCTGCGGACCAGCTCTCCATCTACCAGTTCCTCGAGCTCGACCAGCAGATGGAGCTGCTCTCCCTCGCCATCTCCTACGTCTGCCTGGCCCTGATGGCCCTCATCGACCCGGGCACCCGCTGGCTGGTGATGAGCGGATGGCGGCGCCGCCGGACCCCGGCCGCTCAGACCAGCGCCGAACAGCCGGCGGACGCGGACGAGCAGCTCACACCGGCTGCTCATGCTGACAGTGGCCCGGCAGCGGCGGGACGGGAGCCCGAGTCCAGTGCCTGAGGGCCGCTTCTACCCCAAGACAGGCCCGGTCTCGACGCGGCCCGAGCCGGAGGCGCCAGCAGGCTTCCGGATCACCCGGGCCGCCAACGCCGCACGGCGCTGGCTGAGCGGCTTCGTCCTCACCAGGTGGCTCATCGGCGGACCGGAGGGGCAGGCCTCCCACACGATGCGGCAAGGTCTGCTGGCCGCCCTGATGATCATGGTCGGCTCCTGGGGCGCCGGCTGGATCCCGCTGCACGCCGCAGTCGCCGTCCACCCGGCGGTGCTGCCGCTGCGCACCACCGACGCCGGGGCGGTCACCTCCGCGATCCTGCTGGTGGTGGGCGCGCTGCTGCTGATGCGATCCTGGCTGCGGCTGATCCAGCGCGTCGATGTCCGCAGTCCCGGGGCGGTCGCGGCAATGAGACGGGCCCTGATCATGTGGGGGACTCCGATGCTGCTCTGCCTGCCGATCTTCTCCCGGGACGTCTACTCGTACATGGCGCAGGGCCGCGTGCTCCACGCCGGGCTGAACCCCTACGAGTCCGGGGTCTCAGAACTGCCGGGATGGTTCGCCGAAGGCGCGGACGGGCTCTGGGCAGAATCGCCCTCCCCCTACGGGCCGCTGTTCCTTCTGATCGCCCAGACCGTCTGGTTCGCCACCGGCGGCAGCCCCGAGCTGGGGATTCTCGCCTTCCGGGCCCTGGCCGTCCTCGGCGTGGTCCTGATGGTCATCTACATTCCTCGCCTGGCGGCGGCGTTCGGCGCCCGGCCGGCCTGGGCCGTCTGGCTCTGCGTGCTGAACCCGCTGAGCCTCATCGTCTTCCTCCCCGCCGCCCACAACGACCCGCTGATGATCGGGCTCATGCTCGCCGGAGCCTGGTACTCGCTGAAGCGCAAGCGCCTCGCCGCCGTCCTGCTGGTCACCGCGGCCGTGGCCGTGAAGCCCATCGCGATGGTGGTGCTTCCCTTTGTGATCCTGCTGGCCCTGCCCGATACGCGCAGCTACCTGCTTCGGGTCCGCGAGTGGGCCTTCGCCGGAAGCCTGGCCGGTGCGCTGCTGGTGGCCGGGGGACTGGCGCTCGGCGTGGGGCTCGGCTGGTTCACCGCGGCGCTGTCCGCCGGAGCCGCCGTGCTGCAGGGCGCACCAGTGGGACTGCTCGGCATCGGCATCGGCGAGCTCGCGGCCCTGGTCAGCGGCCTTGACGCCGACGCGGTCGCAGTGACCGTCTACGACGTTGCCCGCATCCTCTCTGCCGTCGCCCTGGCCGCCATGCTGCTGAAGCCCCGGCTGGGCAACCCGGTGCTGTGGTCGGCCTACGGGCTGACCGTCGTCGTCCTGGCCTCCTCGGTGATCCAGCCCTGGTACGTGCTGTGGATCCTGCCGCTCTACGCCGTGGTGCACGCCTACCGGGGCCGGGTGATGACCAGCATCATTGTGCTGATCACGGCGATGGTGCTGCTGTCGATGGTCGGTCAGCTCTCCGTGCCGCAGTGGATCGACCAGTGGGTGGTCCGGGGCATCGCCGCCGGGGTCGCCGCCCTGTACCTGATCTACCTGGCGGTGTTCGACCCCTCCACCTCCCGCATGTTCACCCTCCGGGACCGCTCCGAGCGGTGGAATGCCGCTGACGGGTGGCTGAGGCTGAGAGAATTGTCGACGCCCGACGCCTCCTGGCGGGCCGCTGAACTCTCCCAGGAGGACTCTGAGCAGAAAGCCGGTACGTGAATCTGAGATCGAAGCTGCTGTGGACGCTGCTGGCGGCCACGGTCCTGGGGGCGGCCCTCTCCGTTCTTGCCGTGCAGTGGTGCCGAATGAACGGGTGGACGGACCCGGACCAGCACCTGGCGATGTGCTATTCGGACTTCTCGCTGCTCTACGGCGAACGCGGCCTGGCCGACGGGCTGTTCCCGTTCGTGGACGACGTCCCCCCGGACCAGGTCATGGAGTACCCAGTGCTGATCGCGCTGGTCGCAGGGGCCATGGCCGCCGCGGTGGATCTGATCCTGCCGGGCGCCGGAGCCACGGCGGAGCGCACCCTGGCCTTCTACGACCTCAACCACCTGGCGGCCATCCTCGGCTGGATCGGGGTGGTCATCATCACCGCCCTGTCCACGGCCCGGAAGCGTCGAAAGGACGCGCTGATGGTTGCGCTGGCGCCGGGGATCATCCTGACCCTGTCGATCAACTGGGACATGTGGGCTGTCTTCCTGGGCTCCTTCGGCCTGCTGCTGTGGGGGCGGTCCCGTCCCGGCTGGGCCGGGGTGCTGCTGGGGCTGGGCGCGGCGATGAAGCTCTACCCCCTCTTCTTCCTCGGCGCGATCCTGGTGCTGGCGGTGCGCGCCGGGCGGATCCGCGACGTCGTGACCGTGCTGATCACCGGTGCGGCCACCTGGCTGGCGGTGAACCTGCCGTTCATGCTCATCCAGTTCGACCAGTGGGCGACCTTCTACCGGTTCTCCTCGGAGAGGGAGGTCAGCTTCTCCTCGATGTGGCTGGCGTTCACCTGGCTTCCCCTGAACGGTGAGGGGTTCAGCCTGCTGTCCAACGGGCTGTTCCTGCTGTGCTGCCTCGCCATCGCCTGGCTGGGCTGGTCCGCGCCCCAGCGCCCGCGGATGGCCCAGCTGTGCTTCCTGATCGTCGCCAGCTTCATCCTGCTGGGCAAGGTCTACTCCCCGCAGTTCGTGATGTGGCTGATCCCGCTGTTCGTCCTGGCGCTGCCGCGGGTGCGCCTGTTCATCATCTGGATGGCCATTGAGGCGTTCCACTGGGCGGCGGTGTGGCTGCTGAGCGCGAAGATCACCTCCGGCGGCGAGTTCGGCGGCGGCCACCACCTCATCGAGGCTGCCTACGGGATCGGGATCGTGGGGCATATGGCCGCGGTCATCTGGATCATGGCACTGGTGGTCAGGGACATCCTCAAGCCTGAGCACGACGTCGTACGGGCAGCCCACGGCGGGGAGGACCCCCTGGCGGGCACAGTCGCCGGCCGGGACAGCGTCTTCACCCTTCCCGGGCGCGGTGAGCCGGCGCGGCTGAAGCTTCAGTGGTGAGGGGGAGCGCCGATGCTTGAGATGCTCAGCGTGATCGCTCCGATGTTCCTGGTCATCGTGGTGGGCTTCGCCTCCGGGTTCGTGCGCCGCTTCCGGCAGGCGGGCCCGCATCTGAACGCGTTCGTCTTCTACTTCGCGCTGCCCACGTTCGTCTATACGGCGATGGTCACCGCCCCGCCGGTTCCGGAGTACCCGGTGATGGCGATGCTCATCCCTGTGATCGTCACCCCGGTGCTCTCCGTGATCATCTACGTGCTGGCCCAGTGGATGACTCGTTCCCAGGTTCCGGCCGGTGCGGCGCCGGACGCAATGGCCGCCCCCACCTCCCTTTCGGCGACTTTCGGCAATGTGGGCTACTTCGGCATCCCGATCAGCATCGGGGTGCTCGGGCCGGAGGCGGGTCTGGTGGCCGGCATCGTGCATACCCTGCACAACATCCTGTATATGAACGGCTACCCGCTGGTGCGCACCACGGTGAACACCCTGCGCGCATCCGACGGCGAGCTGGGCAGCCTGGGGGAGCTGTGGCGGCGGGTGGTCTGGCCCATCCTGAAGCGGGCAGTGCTGCTGAACCCGGTGATGCTGTTCATCGCCCTGGCGCTGATCATCGTCTTCACGCCGCTGCAGATGCCGTCGCTGTTCGACGAGCCGGTCGCGATGCTGGGGGAGACGGCGGTGCCGCTGGCGCTGTTCTGCGTGGGCCTGGCCCTGCACCCGGCGCTGGAGGGCGTCCGCAGCGGTGGAGTGCCCAAGGCCCCGATTGCCGTGGCCACTCTGGTGAAGCTCATCGCCCTTCCGGCGGCGACCTGGCTGGCGATCCTTCCGTTCTACGATTCCATCGGGCCCATCTGGGCAGGCGTGCTCATCATCATCGCCGCCACCCCCTCCTCCACCACGGTGTTCCTGTTCTCTGAGGAGTACGACGGCGACGGCCGACTGGCTGCGGCGATCCTCGTCGCGTCTACGGCGCTGAGTCTGATCACTTTGCCCTTGATCGCTGAGTTCATGCTGATCTAGGTGTACTGACCGGGGACGTTGGTTAAGTCGGTGTGATCCGCTGATCTGAACACTGGCGCGAGGAGAGCCTCCTGCGGTGGAGTGGAACTGCCTAGGTATCCGCTCACGCACAGGAGGCTCCCATGTCCCACGCTAACGCTGCTCTGACCCCGCGTCACCGTCTGAAGGTCGCTCAACTGGTCATCGATCAAGGTGTTCCGATCTCCGAAGTCGCGGCCCGATTCCAATGCGCGTGGCCTACCGTTAAGCGATGGGCGGCCCGGTACGCAGCCGGGGAACCAATGACTGATCGCTCCAGCCGTCCACACCGGATGCCTTCAAAGACGCCTCCGGTAGTGATGAAGCGGATCGTGTCGCTGCGGCTTCGCAAACGCCTCGGCCCGGTCCAGCTTGCCGCCGCGACCGGGGTCGCTGCATCGACTGCTCACCGGGTGTTGACTCGGTGCGGGCTGCCCAGGCTCTCCCACGTGGACCGTGCCACCGGTGAGCCCGTGCGCCGCTACGAACACGTTGCTCCTGGGGACCTGCTGCACGTCGATGTCAAGAAGCTCGGCAACATCCCTGACGGTGGTGGCTGGCGCTTCGTGGGTCGTTCCCAAGGCAACAGGAATCGGGCAACGACGCCCGGGAAGCCGAAGAACGAGTATCGCAACCCGAAGATGGGGTATGCCTTCGTGCATACGGTGATCGATGATCACTCTCGTGTGGCCTATGCAGAGGTCCACGACGAGGAGACTGCTGCGACGGCCGTTGAAGTGCTTACCCGGGCTGTGGAGTGGTTTGCCGACCGCGGGATCATCACCCGCCGGGTGCTATCGGACAACGGCTCGGCCTATGTCTCACGCTTGTGGTCAGAGACATGCGTCCAGCTCGGGATCAGGCATCGCCGGACTCGACCTCGCAGGCCACAGACCAACGGAAAGATCGAGCGAGGGGCTGCGGTTGAAGAGGCAGACGGTGAGCAGACCAGCAGGAGCATTAAAGTCCTGCAGCCCGAGGGTGCTCAGGAAGAGCCGTAACGTGCTTCTGAAGCCACGGTGAACATCCGCGCGTCTCCTCGGCAGTCCTCGGATATCGAACTGTTCTCTGGGAGGGCGTCGTCGGCTATCGCTTCGTCCAAGGTATGACGTGGTCCTCCTCCGCCCAGATCAATAGGGTCCCCGTTCTGATACCTCGTGTCGTTGTATTCGAGCGCATCGCCGTCGAGGAGTTGGACCTCCTCATCAGGGAACAGCGGTAAGTAATAGGACAGTTCGGGGTCGTCTGGGTGTCTTTGAGCCTTCACGTAGGCGCAACCGTCCTCAAGGTGGAACTCGCCCTGCAACAGGGACATATCTCCGGCCCCGGGCTGAGTGGGCTCATAGGTCGCCAAGGGGCTATCGGCCTCATCCGTGCAGGACACGAAGAACGATCCGGCCATCGTTAGCGGGATTAAGAGGAGGAAACTGCGTCGCACGGGTTCAGCAGTCTCCCTGCTGAGTGTCAGGGCAGCTTTGGTGGGGTAGAAGACGAAGTGCTGCAGTTTCTGAGGTGCGGGGCTTGCCCATGTGCGGTCCTGACGTAGCGAGTGAACTGTGCGGCACCCTAGTGTGCGTTTCAGGAGAGTCTCAAGGGTCTGGCAGGTACTGATTCACCGGTCCTCGGCTCTCGCGCCTGAACGCTGTTCCAGGACCAGTGCGCTTCGAGGTACACCCTGAAAAGGGTTTACCTCGATACTGAAGGCCCCACCTCGCTGCGGCAAAGATCTTCTGACTGTGCAGGCAGCCACCGGGGGATACGCTGGCCGGGCGTCACGGCACCCCAGGGGAGGTTTAGCATGTCACTTATCAGCAGCGCCGCAGGTATGAAGAAGCAGTTCACCGCCACCGGGTACGTGGTCAATCCTGATCGCACGCGAATGCTCATGATCTTCCACAAGGGCCTCCAACGCTGGCTGCCACCGGGTGGGCACGTAGACCCGGACGAGTTCCCCAGCGACACGGTCACCCGAGAGATTCTCGAGGAGACAGGGGTGAACGCTCACCACATTGGAACCGGAGCAATGGACCTGGCCCTGACCGCGAATGACGAGGCGCAGCTGCCCACACCGTTTGCGATGGCGGCTCAGCTCATCCCTGAATCTCACAAGGACATCGAGCACATCCACATGGACATGATGTACCTGCTGGAAGCCGAGGACTCAGACCCGATCAGCGCTCGGATCAGCGAGGTTGATGCCGCGCGATGGTTCAACCGGACCAGCATCATCAACGAACTGACAACGACCGACAGTGTCCGCAGCTTCGTCAGGAACACCCTCGAGGAGACCTGAGAACTTTCGACTGGTCAGGTCAGTGCCACGGTGAGCACTGAGATCGGGGAGTCTCGCTTCCTCAGGGGCGCAGAAGCCAGTCAGTGACTAGTCGGCATTCCCATCGTCGCCGATCTGTGGCATCTGCATGTTATGCCTGAGGTCTCTGCCTCACTGGCGGACCGATCACAACTTTTCGAAGAACTAAGCCTCGTCGCGAGTCGGCCGACCCTTGTATTGCAGTGCCGGTACATGATTTGTACCGTGATGGCAGTACATAACCGATAGGTCAACCAAACTTCGTTCGAGGAGACACTCGTGCTTCCCATTGCTATCTACCTTGCTCTGGCCCCGCTGCTGGTGGCGGCTGTGATCGTTGCCTGCCTGTGGCTACCCGGCCCGCGGAAGGGGCTGCCTCAGGTTCAGCGCTTGGTACGCGGGTCTCGACCCGACAGTGCGGTGCTGCTGGTGCTGGGAACCAGTGCGGCCCTGATGATCGTGCACTACTTCGCTGATGGTCTTCTGCCTCGCTGGGCTTGGGCTGACCCGCTGAGGGAGGAATATCGTTGGTGGACACACGCGGAGATGCTGCTCGGTGCCAGTGTGATTCTTGTCTGTGTACTTGTGCTCCTGCGCGTGTTCAGGTATTCACCTGAGGCTCGGGTGGCCCCGTCTCGCCCGCGAACGTTGCGCTCCTTCGCCAGCAAGGGTCAGATATCGCTTCTTGTCGCAACAACTGTGGCGATATTGGGGCTCGTTGCGTTTGCGGGGGCGGCGTCCAGCCCGAATTCCGAGGGGATCTATCGCTGGTTGACCATCGATCCCGGGGGTGAGACCTCGGCTGCGACAGTCTTCTTCGGCTGGGCCTACGGGATCCCCGTGGCCGGCGCAGCCCTGCTGCTGGTGGCACTGGTGCTCGCAGCACTGCACGTCAACGCCGCGCGACCATTCTTCCAAGCGCAGACGGTGTCTGAGGAGGAAGTCTCGCGCTCAACGCTCTCCACTCTGACCCTGTGGTTCTCAACCGGCGTCATCCTCGCCACCCTGGCCCGGGCACTGAGTGAAGTAGCGTCGTCCGGCGGCAGCCTGGCCATGCAGGAACTCGGACTCACCTGGGAGTCCAGTCTCGCGGCCCTCTCTACACCGCTGACCTGGGCCTCCTACGCATCGGAGACGGTCGCGTATGTGCTGCTGCTGCTCGTCGTCACGGTCGCACTGAGGCCGCGGAACAGTGCAGCTGTGGCCGACCGGGGTTTTGCACATGGCCAGAGGCTCGGTAGTCGTGGCTGAGTACACCTCCGCCCAGATCGCGGATCACTACCGGGGCCTGATTCTTTCCGGGCGGTTGGGTGCCGGAGACCGGCTCCCTTCGGTTCGGCAGACTGCCCGTGATCTGGGGGTCGCCCCCAGCACTGCGGCCAAGGCCTACCGAACCTTGGAATCGGAAGGGATCATCGTGACCCGCGGAGCCTCTGGGACGCGGGTCGCTGAACAGCCAGCGGTCCTGCCTGGTGAGCTGCTCGGTCATCTGCGCGCCGCCGTCGCTTGCGCAAAGGATACCGACATCAGCACCGAAGACCTGCTCAACGCAGTGCGAGCAATCTGGTGACCAGAGGTGTGCCATTCGATGCGGTGCAACAGATCACCCTCGTCGGGGTAGGGCAGGTCATACTGATGCTGGACGCCGCGTTTGACTTACCCCGCCGCCAAGACGCGCATCGCCCCGCAAGTTGGTCAGTGTCCGAGGGGTCGATGCGAAAGGTTCGGATGATCAGGCCAGCATCGGTTCTCGACGGTCACGCACCCACTCTTCAACATCATCCGGCACGTACCGCACGGTCGAGGTTCCGTACTTCACGGGTGCTGGGACCCGGCCAGCGGAGTTCCAGTTGCGCAGTGTTCCCTCGGCGACACCGAGGTGTTCCGCAACTTCGCGTCGGGTCATCAGCCGGGGGAGATCGTCCTTGGTGAGCATCTTGTGAGCCATACCCTGACTGTGTCCGGCGGTGACTGTGCCCTTCTCGTGAAAAACGGGTGCGACCGTTTTACGACCACTTTTGGGCGTGACGGCGCTCAGCAGGCGGTTACCGTCAGTGACGGTCTAAGGCGGTCGGATGCCCGGAAGCTCGCGGCAAACGACCGTTATGGCGGGCAACGGTGCGGGTCCATGTTCCTCTTCTCCGAGGAGTACGACGGCGATGGGCGCCTCGCAGCGGCCATCCTCGTGGCCTCCACGGCCCTGAGCCTCATCACTCTGCCGCTGATCGCCGAGCTGCTGCTGGTGTAGTTTTCCTGCTGTTCACCTTCGAAGGATGGGATGGAGGCCATGTCCGAGCAGTCTGAGCAGGAGCGCACACCAGCCCAGCGGGGGAGTGCGCTGGAGGTCTTCCTCATCTTCCTGCGTCTGGGCGCCACCAGCTTCGGAGGGCCCGTCGCCCACTTGGCCTACTTCCGTGAGGCATTCGTGGAGCGGCGGAAATGGCTCACCGACAAGGCCTACACGGACCTCGTGGCATTCTGTCAGTTCCTGCCCGGCCCCGCCTCCTCCCAGGTGGGAATGGCCCTCGGCCTCCACCGGGCCGGGGCAGGCGGAATGCTCGCCGCCTGGATCGCCTTCACCCTTCCCTCCGCGGTGCTGATGGTCGCCTTCGCCTACGGAGTCACCGCCGCCGGAGACCTCGCCGAAGCCGGATGGGTCCAAGGGCTGAAGGCGGCCGCGGTCGCCGTCGTCGCGCACGCGGTGCTCGGCATGGCGAAGACCATGACCCCGGATGCGCCGCGGGCCACCCTCGCCGCACTGGCCGCCGGCGCGGTGCTGCTGGCGCCCCACCCGCTGGTCCTGGTGGCAGCGATCGCCGCGGCAGGGCTCATCGGCTTCCTCTGGCTGCAGCCGGAGGAGCAGGCCCGCAGCACCGAGGACGCGTTCCACGTCCGCCTGCCGCGCTGGGCCTCCTGGAGCGCGATCGCCGGGTTCCTCCTCCTGCTGGGAGGCCTGCCGCTGCTCGTCTGGTCCGGGGCGGCCGGCCCCGCAGAGGTGGCCGACACCTTCTACCGGGCAGGCGCCCTGGTCTTCGGCGGCGGGCATGTGGTCCTGCCGCTGCTGCAGGCCGAGACCGTAGAGACCGGCGTCGTCGACCCCGATGTCTTCCTCGCCGGCTACGGGGCTGCCCAGGCTATGCCCGGCCCGCTCTTCGCCTTCGCCGGGTTCCTCGGCGCTGCACCCGGTGATGCGGGCGCACACGGACTGCTCGGTGCGGTCATCGCGCTGATCGCGATCTTCCTGCCCGGTGCGCTGCTGATCATCGGCTGCCTGCACTACTGGGAGAGGCTGCGCTTCAGCCGGACCGCTCAGAGGGTGCTGATGGGCTTCAACGCCGGCGTCGTCGGGATCCTCGGAGCGGCCCTCTATGATCCGGTGTTCACGGCCGGAGTGCTGGACGTCGGCACCCGGGGGCTTGTCATCGCGGTGCTCGCCTTCGTGGCGCTGCGCAGCTGGAAGGCCCCGGCCTGGGCGGTGGTCCTCGCGGCCGGGCTGGCCGGCTGGGCCATGCTGTGAACGTCCAGGCCGCGGACCTGCATCATGGCCGCTGACCTCCTACACTGCACGGGATTGCCCCATGCACTGCTGAGCTGATCCCACGGGAGGGTCTTCGACGATGAGCGCGACAGGTGAGAGAACTGTTCGGCTGCGCCTGAGCACGGTCGCCGCGGTGACTGTGCTGGCCGTGGCCTCCTGCGGCATCACCGAGGACGAGCCGGAGCCGGCCGAGGAGGCAGAGGGCACCGGGGAGGCCCAGCCCGGCCAGGACCTCGGTGAGGACGCCCCTGAGGCGGAGCCCGATGAGGAGGACGAGGCCGAGGAGGCCCCCCGCCTCGCCCAGCAGGGGGTGAGCGCCGGGCACCCCCTCGCGGTCGAAGTCGGTGAGGAGGTTCTGGCTGAGGGCGGCAACGCGGTGGACGCCGTGATCGCCGCCGCCTTCGCAGTGGGCGCCGTGGAGCCCCCGGCTTCCGGCATCGGCGGTGGCGGCTCGGTGATCCTCGCCGGCCCGGACGGCGACCCGGTCTTCTACGACTTCCGTGAGGTGGTCAGCAACGACGGCGAGATCCCCGACTCCGGGACCGGCATCCCCGGGTTCGTCGCCGGCATGGGCCAGCTGCACGAGGACTACGGCACCCAGGAGTGGGCTGATCTGCTGGAGCCCACCCGTGACCTTGCCGAGGAGGGCTTCGAGGTCAGCGATTACCTCTCCCAGCGGATCGGCGGGGGGTGGGGCCCCGAGTACCTCTCTGACCTGGAGGCCTTCAGCCCGGACGGGGCCCCGCTGGAGGCTGGGGACGACCTGGTCCAGCCGGAGCTCGCAGACACCATGCAGCAGCTGATGGACGCCGGGTGGGAGGACTACTACACCGGTGAGCTCGCCGAGTCCGTCGTCGAGCAGGTCGATGGGATCGACGCAGAATCCCTGGCCGACTACGAAGTGATCCAGGGCGAGCCGGCCACCGGGGCATTCGGCGACTATGAGATCGCCTCCGCGGCCCCCGGGCTGCCGGGAGCCGCGCTCATCCAGACGCTGCAGATCGCCGAGCACAACGGCATCGGCGACATGGAGCCCGGATCCGCGGAGTACATCAGCACCCTCTCCGAGGCGTGGGCCGCGGGGGAGGAGACCATGCACAACGATCTCGGCGACCCCAACTTCGTAGAGGTCGACACCGGTGAGCTCACCGACCCTGAGGCGAACGCCGAGGTTCAGGCCTCCGGTGCCCAGACGGCCTCCGGCGACCCCGACGCCTCCGCGCCGAACACCACCCACCTGGTGGTGGTGGACGAGGACGGGCTCGCGGTCTCGATGACCAACACCATCACGGACTTCTGGGGCTCAGGGAAGGGAGTGGACGGCTACTTCATGAACAACTCGCTGATGCGCTTCGAGACCTTCGACTCAGAGATGAACCAGCCCGAGCCCGGACGCCGCTCCGTCACCTGGTCGAACCCGACCGTGGTGATGGATGACCAGGGACGCCCCATCATGCCCATCGGCACCCCGGGCGGCGCGCAGATCCTCCCCACCACGGCGAACGCCCTTATCCTGCGGTACCTGCACGGGATGAGCGCCCAGGAGGCGGTGGACGCCCTGCGATTCCGCAACGAGGACTCTTCCCTCTACCTGGAGGAGGGCCACGACGAAGCGCTCCTCGACGAGCTGTCCCAGGAGGGCTGGCAGCCCGAGGAATGGGAGTCCCCCAGCTTCGGCTCCGTGCAGCTGCTGGAGATCGACTACGAGACCGGCGAGCTCACCGGCCCCGACGACTCGCGCCGCGACGGCGCCCACGCGATCATCGGAGACTGATCCACTAGGCTGGGAGCACACCACGGGGTGCCCGCAAGACCGCCGCGGGCTGAGAGAACACCCGTCGAACCTGTGAGTCAGCACTCGCGAAGGGAATGGTTATGCCGATCCCCAATGTCCTGTCGATCGCTGGGACCGACCCGACCGGCGGCGCCGGGACCCAGGCGGACCTGAAGAGCTTCGCCGCCTTCGAGGCGTACGGGATGTGCGCAGTCACCGCCCTGGTGGCCCAGAACACCCAGGGGGTCCGGGAGATCCACGCCCCGCCGACGGATTTCCTCCGCGCCCAGCTCGATGCCGTCTCCGACGATGTCCGGGTGGACGCAGTGAAGACTGGGATGCTCGGCACCGCCGGCATCATCGAGACCATCACCTCCTGGTGGGAGGAGACGTATGCGGCAGATGCGCGTCCGGCGCTCATCGTTGACCCGGTCATGATTGCCACCAGCGGGGACCGGCTCCTGGAGAAGGAGGCGGAGCAGGCGCTGATCGGGTTCCTGGACCACGCGGATCTCATCACCCCCAACGCCCCCGAGCTCGCCCTGCTGGCCGGGGCGGAGGAGGCGGAGACCCCGGAGCAGCTGGTGGAGCAGGCGGAAAGGGTCGCTGACACGCATGACGTCGTGGTGCTGGCCAAGGGCGGGCACCTCACCCAGCAGGCCGTCGTCGACACTCTGGTCTTCCCGGAGGGAACGGACGGCCGCCCGGAGGCGTACAGCCTCAGCTCGCCGAAGGTGGACACCAAGAACACCCACGGCACCGGCTGCTCGGTCTCAGCGGCCTTCGCCGCACTGCGCGCCAGAGGACTGTCCTGGCAGGAGAGCCTCAACCAGGTGAAGCCCTGGGTCACCGCCGCCCTGCGGCAGTCGGACCAGCTGAGCGTCGGCCGGGGCAGCGGTCCCATCCACCACGCGGCGACGTACGAGCTTTAGTTGTTCTCGGAGCGCTGGACGATGTCGTCCCAGTTCCAGACAGGGGTCCGGCCGTCGCCGGCGAACCACTGGGCGGGGTCCGGCTCGTCGGCCCGGGGCGCCTGTCTGCGCAGGGCGGTGACCTTGTCGCGGATCTCAGCCATCTGGGCGTCCAGGGCGGAGGCCTTGTCCGCGGCGTCGCGGAGCTCGTCGAGGATCTCGGAAGGCACCTCGCCCTCGTAGGTGTAGTAGATCTTGTGCTCCAGCGAGGCCCAGAAGTCCATGGCGACGGTGCGGATCTGGACCTCCACGTAGACGAACTCCGTCCGGTTGGAGAGGAACACCGGGACCTGCAGGATGACGTGAAGGGACTGGTAGCCGTTGAGCTTGGGCCGGCTGATGTAGTCCTTGACTTCCACGACGCGCAGATCGGGCTGGGAGCAGAGCATCTCGGCGACCCAGTAGGCATCGGACACGAAGCTGCAGGTGATGCGGATGCCGGCGATGTCGCGGATGCTGTGCCGGATGGACTCCAGAGTGGGCTCGCAGCCGTACCGGTCCGTCTTCTCGAGGATGCGTTCCAGGGTCTTGAGACGGTAGTTGACGTGCTCGATGGGGGAGTAGTCGCGCGTGTGCTCGAACTCCTCCCGCAGCACGTTGATCTTGGTGAGGACCTCGTCCATCCCGAACTTGTAGTGCAGCTGGAATTCGGTCAGCTGCCGACGAATGTCGATCATCCGGTCGAGATGGGAGGCGGACCCGTTGGAGTCGGCGTTGGTGGTCAGCTGATCGAGCAGCTTGCGATAGGGATGACCTGCTCCGCCGAGCGTCTCATCGGGCGAAGTGAGTGCCTGGGTTGGCTCCATGGGCATGATTGTCTCCCGATCCCGGCAGGAATGTGAAGACCGACTCAGCCGAGCGGTCAGCCGCGGATTTCGGCGACGGCGGCCGCCGCCTCAGCCGCCAGGTGCCTGATCTGGGCGTAGTCGCCTGCGTTCAGGGCCCCTTGGGGTGTGATCCAGGAGCCGCCGACGGCGCGGACGGCCGGCAGGCTCAGGTAGTCGGCGAGGTTGTTGAGGCTGACCCCGCCGGTGGGGACGAAGCTGAGCCCCCCGAAGGGTGCTGCCAGCGCTTTGATGGCGGCCGGGCCCCCGGAGGTGCCGGCTGGGAAGAACTTCACGGTGTCGAGGCCGCATTCGAGGGCTGCCTGGATCTCGGTGGCGGTGACCGCGCCGGGCAGCACGGGCAGGCCTCGGTGCTGGGCGCGCTCGATGACGCGGGCGGAGGTGCCGGGGGAGACGATGTACTGGGCACCGGCGTCGGCGGCGGCGTCGACCTGCTCGGCGGCGACGACTGTGCCCGCGCCGACGAGCACGTCAGGGCGGGCCTGGACGGCTGCGGCGATGGCCTCGGCGGCGGCGTCGGTGCGGAAGGTGATCTCCGCGGCGGGCAGACCTCCCTCGGCGAGCGCCTCAGCCAGCGGCGCGGCCTGCGCGGCGTCGTCGAGGGCGATGACGGGGATGACCCCGACGGCGGAGAGCCGGTCGAGGACAGTGCTTGTGCTGGCGGACATCATTGGCCTTTCCTGTGCTGCACTTCACTTTTAGGCAGAAATGATCATACCATTGGGGAGCTGCGAGGCCCGGGCGAGGATGCCCGCTGCTGAGCAGCAGTGACCTCTTTTCTCCTCAGCAGACTCAAGGATGCGACTGCATGAAGATCCTCGCGCTGGAAGCGAGCACCACCTCGGCCAAGTCGATGCTGTTCGACACCGAGACGCAAGAGACCATAGTGGAGACCCGCCGCTTCGAAGTCGACGGGCCGGACACCTCCGTCAGGGATGCCGAGAGCATCTTCACCCAGCTGATGGCGCTGGGCCGCGAGTCAGCCCTGGGGCACAGCGTGGACCTCGTCGCGCTCTCCGGCACCTGGCACGGCCTGACCCTCCGCGATGCAGAGCTCAATGAGATCTCGCCGGTGCAGGAGTGGTCCTACACCGGCGCCCAGGATCTCTGCGCGAACCTGCGGCAGGACGAGCAGTTCACCGAGTGGTTCTACCGCCGGACCGGATGCATGGTCAACGCGATCTACCCGGCGTTCAAGCTGATGCTGCTGCGCGAGAACGGGGTGGACATCAGCGGCGGGACGGTGCTTGACCAGAACAGCTACAACTTCGCCCGGATGACCGGCTGGAGGGCCACCAGCGTCTCCCAGGCGTCCGGGACGGGACTGCTGAACGCAGAGACCTGCGCCTGGGACCAGGAGATCCTCACGGAGCTGGGTCTGACCGAGGTGCACCTGCCTGAGCTCACCGACGGCGAGACCACCGCGCCCCTTCAGGCGGAGGCCGCCGCGCTGCTCGGCATGGAGCAAGGGGTGCGCGTGCTGGTGCCCGGCCCCGACGGCGGCATGAACCAGGTGGGCAATGCCGCCACCAGCCCGGGGGAGATGACCTTCTCCATGGGGACTTCGGGTGCGCTGCGCCTGGCCGCGGAGGCGCCCTCGTTCTCCCCGAGGATGAGCACCTGGTCCTACCGCTCGCCGGTGGGATGGCTCTCCGGGGCGGCGGCCTCGGGATGCACCAACTGTGTGGACTGGGCGAAGGACCGCCTGTTCGAGCCCGGCACCACCTATGCGGATATTGAGCCTCAGCTCTCGGATGAGGTCAGGGACCTGCCGCTGTTCATGCCCTTCCTCTTCGGGGAGCGGTGCCCGGGCTGGCAGGACCAGCGCCGCGGCGGCTTCCTCGAGCTGCATCCCTCGCACAGCCGGGCGGACATGTACCAGTCCGTGCTGCACGGGGTCACCCTCTCCCTCTACCACTGCTACCGGGAGCTGACCGCGCTCAACGGCGCCCCGGAGCGGATCATCCTCTCCGGCGGGGTGCTGTCCTCACCGTTCTGGACGCAGCTGGTCGCTGACGTCTTCAGGGTTCCCATGGAGCTCTCGGAGCTGCAGCACAGCTCCGTGGTGGGCGCCGTGCGCATGGGGCTGCGGGCACTGGGCCTGGACGAGGACCAGCCGGCGTTCCGGGAGGAGAGCCGACGGGTGGTCCGTCCTCGGCCGGAGCTTGCCGACTACTACGCCGCTCAGTTCCAGCGATACCTGGAGGGCTACACCCGCACCCACCCCGGGTCGGCGAGCCTTGCGAAGGAGGATGCTGCATGAAGGTCCTGATCACCCCCACCTCGCTCTCCAAGCAGCCCGACCACCCCGCGCTTGACCCTCTGCGGCAGGCGGGTGCGGAGATCACGGTGAACCCGTACGGACGGCCTATGGCTCCCGATGAGCTCATCGAAGCGCTTGACGGAGTCGAAGGCGTGATCGCCGGCCTGGACAGCTTCACCGAGGAGGTCTTCGCCGCGGCGGACAGTCTGCGCGTGATTGCCCGGTACGGGGTCGGCTATGACCGGATCGACCTGGAGGCTGCCCAGCGGGCGGAGGTCCGCGTCACCAACGCACCCGGTGCCAACGGGCACTCGGTCGCAGAGCTTGCGCTGGGACTGATGTTCGCCGTCGCCCGGCAGATCCCGCAGACCTCCTCGGCGGTGGCCGCGGGCCAGTGGCCGCGCTTCCAGGGGATCGAGCTGGCCGGCCGCCGCCTGGGCGTGCTGGGCCTCGGCTTCATCGGGCGAGGTCTGGCGCGGATGGCGTCCGGCATCGGCATGGACGTCTGCGGCTTCGACCCTGGTCTCACCGAGGAGCAGATCCGCGGGTTCGGCGTCACCCCTGCCGGGCAGGACGAGATCTTCTCCAGCTGCGACGTCCTCAGCCTCCACATTCCGCTGAACGAGCACACTCGCCACCTGGTCTCCGCGCAGCGGATCGCGGGCATGCCGCAGGGCGGCATCATCATCAACACTGCTCGCGGCGGGCTCATCGACGAGCAGGCAGCGGCCGAGGCCCTGGACGCTGGTCAGCTGCACGGGATCGGGCTGGACGCCTATGAGACCGAGCCGCCCACCGGCTCCCCTCTGGTGAGGCACCCCAGGGTGGTTGCCACCCCGCATTCCGGGGCGCACAGCGAGGAGTCCGTGGCACGCACCGCCTCTGCGGCGGTGGAGAACCTCCTGGCGGCTATGCGCGGCGAGGAGCCGCCCAGCCCCATCGTCTGACCGGGACTGCGCCAAGGGGCGAGCTCAGCCCAGCGTGCGGACCTCGTTGAGGATGGAGTCGCAGTAGGCCCGCACATACTTCTCGGCGGCGTCGGCGTCGCCGCGGACGATCGCGGTGGCGGCCTCGACGTGGTTGTGCAGGGATTCCTCCACCGGGTCGCCGGGGGTGAGGCCAGCGTTGTGCCGGCCGCTGATCATCTCTGCCACCGGCTCTTTGAGCGCGGCGAGCATCAGGTTGCCGCAGGTGTCGAGCAGCAGGTTGTGGAAGGCGATGTCCGCGGCGAGGTACTCCTCGGTGTCGCCTTTGCCGGCGTCGCCGAGGGTCTGCAGCACGTGCGCGAGCCGGCCCATCTCAGTGCGGTCCTCCTCGGAGGCGCGCAGGGCGGTCAGCCGTGCGGCGGCAGGCTCAACGGCCACGCGCAGCTCGGTCAGCGCAACAAGCTGCTGGGGGCGGGCGGGGGAGTCCAGCCGCCAGCAGATCAGCGCGGAGTCCAATGCGCTCCACCGGGACATGGGGGTCACGGTGACGCCCACCCGCCGCTTGGACTCCACCATGTGCTTGGACTCCAGGACGCGGACGGCCTCACGGATGACAGTGCGGGACACCTGGTAGTCGGCCTCGAGCCCGGCTAGGGTGAGCACCGTGCCGGAGGGGATCTCCCCGCCGGCGATGCGTCTGCCGAGGTCATCGAGCACAGAGTTGTGTGAGGGCTGCACAAGACCTGCTTTCTTCTGGTCGGGGCCGCGGAGAAGTGCGGGCACCAGCTCCACACTATGGGATCTGCGCCACACGCCATGACCACAGGTGTGCCTAATGATTGAAAAAGGTATGACGTTTGTGGCAAGCTCTTCCACGTTCCTTCGTGTGATCGTTGACACAGACGTCAGAAGCGGTCAGCACGAGTTCCTGCAGATTCAACGGAGATTCTTATGGACGACTGGACCCAGACACTGGGCACCGGGCCGCTTCTGGCCATCGCAGTGGGCGCCATCGCGCTCATCCTTCTTCTCATCATCAAGTTCAAGGTTCATGCCTTCCTCACCCTGATCATCGTCTCCGCGCTGACCGCTGTGGTCGCCGGGGTCCCCATGGGCAGCGTGTACGACGTCATGACCGACGGATTCGGCTCCACCCTTGCCGGGGTCGCCCTGCTGGTCGCGCTGGGCGCGATGCTGGGCCGCCTGATCGAGCACTCCGGCGGCGCCAAAGCACTGGCGGACAAGATGATCTCAACCTTCGGCGAGAAGAGGGCGCCGATGGCCCTCGGCATCGCCTCGCTGCTGCTGGGCTTCCCGATGTTCTTCGACGCGGGCCTGGTCATGATGCTGCCCATCGTGTTCGCCGTCGCCCGCCGCATCTCGGACAAGTCCGTGCTGACCTTCGGCATCCCCACCGCGGCCGCCTTCTCCGTGATGCACGTGTTCCTGCCGCCCCACCCGGGCCCGGTGACCGCTGCCAGCCCGGACTTCTACGACGCCAACATCGGCCTGGTGCTCCTCATCGGCCTGATCATCGCCTACCCGCTGTGGCACATCGCCGGCTACATGTGGGGCCGCTACGTGGGTGATCGAATCTTCGTGCCCACGCCCACCATCTTCGGTGAGCGTGATGACGATCAGCCCTCCAACCCGCCGCACGTGGGCACCATCATCGGTCTGCTGCTGACCCCCATGACGCTGATCCTGTTCAACACCGGGCTGGACACCCTGGCCACCGCTGGGGTGGTCAACGAGGACGAGCTGTGGGTGGAGACCCTGAGCTTCCTCGGAAACTCCGCGATCGCCCTGCTGATCACGGTGCTGATCGCAAGCTTCCTGCTGGGATACCGCCGAGGCGAGAACGGCACCGCCCTCGAGAAGCTGCTCGACTCGTCTCTGGGCCCCATCTGCTCGGTCATCCTGATCACCGGCGCCGGCGGCATGTTCGGCGGGGTGCTCCAGGCATCCGGCATCGGCGAGGCGATCGCCGAGGCCCTCTCCGGCACCGGCATGCCCGTGATCCTGGCCGCATACCTCATTGCCGCAGCCATCCGGCTGGCTCAGGGCTCAGCAACCGTGGCGCTGGTCACCGCGGCAGGCCTCGCTGCTCCCGCTGTGGTCGCAGGCGACTTCAGCGAGCTGCAGGTGGCCTGCATCGTGCTCGCCACCGCCGCGGGCTCGGTGTTCGCCGGACACGTCAACGACTCCGGCTTCTGGCTGGTGGGCCGGCTCATGGGCATGGACGTGAAGACCACCCTGAAGGTCTGGACCGTGCAGCAGGGCCTGCAGTCCCTGATCGGCTTCGGGCTGGTGTCCGTCGTCTACGCCGGAGTGTCTCTGCTGTGACGGCTTCGCGAGCGACCCAGCTGTTCGACATCACCGGCAGGCTCGCGCTGGTCACCGGCTCCTCCCGCGGACTGGGCCGAGCGCTCGCCCTGGCCCTCGCCGAGGCGGGAGCACGAGTCATCCTGCACGGACGAAGCGCCGAAGCGCTGGCTGAGACGTCTGAGCTCATCGAGCAGCGCGGGCAGCAGCCTGCGGGCTCGGTCCGCTTCGACGTCACGGACAAGGACGCCGTCGAGCAGGGCCTCGAAGCTCTGCTCAAGGAGCACGGCACTCCCGACATCGTGGTCAACAACGCGGGACTGCAGCGTCGGGCGCCCATCCACGAGTTCGACCCGGACGACTGGGACGCGGTGCTGGCCTCCAACCTCTCCAGCGCCTTCTACGTCTCTCGGTTCGTCACACCCTCGATGGTGGAGCGCGGATCCGGGAAGATCATCAACATCGCTTCGGTGCAGTCCCAGCTGGCTCGCCAGACCATTGCCCCCTACTCGGCGAGCAAGGGCGGGGTAGCGCAGCTGACCAAGGGCATGGCCGCCGACCTGGCTCGGCACAACATTCAGGTCAACGCCCTCTCGCCCGGATACTTCGCCACGGAGATGAACCGCGAGCTCGTGGAGGACGAGGCCTTCGACTCCTGGCTGCGCGCCCGCACCCCGGCGGGGCGGTGGGGCAGCTTCGACGAACTGGCAGGGGCCCTGCTGTTCCTCTCATCCGAGGCATCCAGCTTTGTCTCCGGGCAGAACATCTTTGTCGACGGCGGCATGACGGCCGTGGTCTGAGCCGCGGCGCCGAGGAAGGAGACCCATGCGCGCGCTTTATATCGAGTCGGCCGAGCAGGCCGCCGTCAGGATTGTTGAGGTGCCCCAGCCGGCTGCCGGCCAAGTGCTCATCGACGTGGAGTATGTGGGGATCTGCGGGTCAGACCTCCATTACTTCTATGAGGGTGCCAACGGCGAGTTTGAGGTCCGTGAGCCGCTGATTCCGGGCCATGAGCTCAGCGGTCGCGTGGCCGAGGACCCCTCGGGCACGTTCGAGGCGGGCCAGCCGGTCACGGTTCACCCCGCACGCTTCGGCCGGCAGCAGGCCGAGTACCCGGATGACCCTCACCTCTGGCCCGGGGGATCGTACTTGGGTAGCGCGTCGACGTGGCCCCACACCCAGGGGGCTGCGGCCCAGCAGCTGCTGGTCGAGTCCGGAATGGTGGTCCCGCTGCCGGAGTCGCTTCCTGTGCGCCGGGCAGCGCTGGCCGAGCCGCTGGCGGTTGCTCTGCACGGTGCATCCAGGGCAGGAGACCTCACGGGCAGGACGGTGCTCGTCTCCGGCGCCGGACCGATCGGTCTGCTGGCGCTGGTGGCAGCGCGCGCCGGAGGGGCTGCCGCGGTGCATGTCAGCGACGTCCTTCCGGGGCCGCTCGAGCGGGCACTGAGAATGGGCGCCGATGAGACCATCAACGTTGCCGAGCAGCCGGTGCCGGTGAGCTCATACGACGTGGTGCTGGAGTGCTCGGGGGCCGCGCAGGCCATATCGGCGGCTCTGACGGCCGCCAGGCCCGCGGGGACCGTGGTGCAGGTGGGGATGGTGCCCAGCCAGGCGCGTCCTGTGAGCCTTGCTCCTTACATCTCCAAGGAGCTCACGCTTCTGGGCACATTCCGCTTCAAGGATGAGATCCACCGAGCGGTGGAGGTTCTGGCCTCGGATGATTCCGTCGAGGCCCTGCTGACGCACGAGTTCAGCATCGATGAGTCCGACGCCGCATTTGCGGCGGCGCGGGACGCTCAGAGCAGCGGCAAGGTGCTTCTGCGCCTGTAGTTCCAGCCTGCGAAAAGCGGCCCTCACCACATCATGTGGCGGGGGCCGCTTTCGTCCAGCACCACATATTGTGCCGACACGCCCGGCCGCAATTGTGGATCGGATAAGTGCACACCTGTGGAGGAGGGGCAGTCCGCGACGCCGGATCCGCAGTATTGCGCCGAAGTTCTCATCCACAGGCGCTGTGCACTTCGATGAGGAGAACTACACTGGTGTGAGTACATCATCTTGTGCCTGCTGACGGGAGCAGACCCAAGATGTAGTATTGAGGCAGTCCGCAGGGGGCAGGCGGAGAGCGGCCTGAAACCACGGACCCCCAATATTTCACGCAGCAATGGTTCGAGGAGTCTTCCCATGAGCGTCACCGTCTACACCAAGCCGGCATGCGTCCAGTGCAACGCCACCTACCGTGCCCTCGACAAGAACGGCGTGGTCTACCAGACCGTCGACATCTCACAGGATGCTGAGGCGCTCGAGCGGGTCCGCGCACTCGGCTACATGCAGGCTCCCGTGGTGATCACCGATGCTGACCACTGGTCAGGCTTCCGTCCGGACAAGATCAGCGAGCTGGCCGTCCAGGCCCAGGCCGCCGCAGCCTGATCGCCTGATAGGAGAGTCCCGTGCTCACCTCAGCCACGCTGATCTACTTCTCCTCGGTGTCGAACAACACGCACCGGTTCGTGGAGAAGCTGAGCCTGCCTGAGGACGAAACCGCGCGGCTGCCGCTGCGCACCAGTGAGGACACCCTGCAGGCCACGGAGCCCTTCGTGCTCGTCGCCCCCAGCTATGGGGCTGACGGCGGCGAGGGCTCGGTGCCCAAGCAGGTCATCAAGTTCCTCAACGTAGAGTCCAACCGGCGGCTGCTGCGCGGCGTCATCGGCTCGGGCAACACGAACTTTCAGGAGAGCTACTGCATCGCCGGCGACATCATCGCCGCCAAATGCGGGGTTCCTCACCTGTACCGATTTGAACTCATGGGCACTGAGAAGGACGTCTCCACAGTGCTGAAGGGATTGGAAGAATTTTGGAAACAGCAGTCAAGCCTCTCAGCCGCGTAGCCGACCCTGCCCTGGCCAAGGAGGTTCCCCCGCAGTGGGAGGGCCTGAGCTACCACGAGCTCAACGCCATGCTGAACCTCTACGGCCCTGACGGCCAGATCCAGTTCGAGGCTGACCAGCTGGCTGCCCGGAAGTACTTCCTCAACAACGTGAACACCAACACGGTGTTCTTCCATGACCTCGATGAGAAGCTCAACTACCTCGTGGAGAACGACTACTACGAGCCTGAGACCATCGACCAGTACTCCCGCGAGTTCGTCCGCCGCCTGTGGGACGAGGCCTACGCCTATAAGTTCCGGTTCCCCACCTTTCTCGGCGCCTTCAAGTTCTACACCTCGTATGCGCTGAAGACCTTCGACGGCAATCGCTACCTGGAGCGGTTCGAGGACCGCGTCTGCATGGTGGCCCTGCACCTGGGCCGCGGCAGCGAGGATCTGGCCACCCGCATCATGCAGGAGATCGTCTCCGGACGGTTCCAGCCGGCCACCCCCACCTTCCTCAACTCCGGGAAGAAGCAGCGCGGCGAGCTGGTCTCCTGCTTCCTGCTGCGGATCGAGGACAACATGGAGTCCATCGCCCGCGGCATCAACTCCGCCCTGCAGCTCTCCAAGCGCGGCGGCGGCGTGGCGCTCTCGCTGACCAACGTCCGTGAGAACGGCGCCCCCATCAAGCAGATCCAGAACCAGTCCTCGGGCGTCATCCCGGTGATGAAGCTGCTGGAGGACTCCTTTTCCTACGCGAACCAGCTGGGCGCCCGGCAGGGTGCCGGTGCGGTGTACCTCAACGCCCACCACCCGGACATCCACCGGTTCCTGGACACCAAGCGGGAGAACGCGGACGAGAAGATCCGCATCAAGACCCTCAGCCTCGGCGTCGTCGTCCCAGACATCACCTTTGAGCTGGCCAAGAAGAACGAGGACATGTACCTCTTCAGCCCGTACGACGTCGAGCGCGTCTACGGGAAGCCGTTCAGCGAGATCTCGGTGACCGAGAAGTACTACGAGATGGTCGACGACGGCCGGATCCGCAAGACCAAGATCAACGCCCGCGAGTTCTTCCAGACCCTGGCGGAGATCCAGTTCGAGTCCGGCTACCCGTACATCATGTTCGAGGACACCGTGAACCGGGCCAACCCCATCGAGGGCCGGATCACCATGTCCAACCTGTGCTCCGAGATCCTGCAGGTCTCCGAGCCCTCCGAGTACGAGGCGGACCTGGGCTACGCGCAGGTCGGCAAGGACATCTCCTGCAACCTGGGCTCGCTGAACATCGCCAAGACGATGGACTCGGTGGACTTCGGCCAGACCATCGAGACCGCCATCCGGTCCCTGACCGCGGTCTCCGACATGTCCTACATCGAGTCTGTGCCCTCCATCGCTGAAGGAAACAAGCGCAGCCACGCCATCGGCCTGGGCCAGATGAACCTCCACGGCTACCTGGCCCGCGAGCGGGTCCACTACGGCTCCGAGGAGGGCCTGGACTTCACCAACATCTACTTCTACACGGTGCTGTTCCACTGCCTGCGCGCATCGAACATGATCGCGAAGGAGACCGGCCAGGTCTTCGACGGCTTCGAGCGCTCCCAGTACGCCACCGGCGAGTTCTTCGACAAGTACACCGAGCAGGCCTGGGCGCCCAAGACGGAGAAGGTCCGGCAGCTGTTCGGCCACGTGCACATCCCCACCCAGGCGGACTGGCGTGAGCTGCAGGCTGAGGTCCAGAAGCACGGGATCTACAACCAGAACCTGCAGGCTGTGCCGCCGACGGGCTCCATCAGCTACATCAACAACTCCACCTCCTCGATCCACCCGGTGGCCTCGCCCATCGAGATCCGCAAGGAGGGCAAGCTCGGCCGCGTCTACTACCCGGCGCCGTATCTCACCAACGAGAACCTGGAGTACTACCAGGACGCGTACGAGATCGGCTATGAGAAGATCATCGACACCTACGCCGCGGCCACCCAGCACGTGGATCAGGGGCTGAGCCTGACGCTGTTCTTCAAGGACACTGCCAGCACACGTGACATCAACAAGGCGCAGATCTACGCGTGGAAGAAGGGGATCAAGACCCTCTACTACATCCGCCTGCGGCAGCTGGCCCTTGAGGGCACAGAGGTCGAGGGCTGCGTCTCCTGCATGCTGTAGGCTCCCCGTGCGCTGAGCGCGGAGACCAGACGTTTTCGAATAAGCACGTGGCGCCGTCGGGGCGCCGGCCGTGAGGGATCACTAAGAGGGCTGAAGGAACTATGACCACATCAGCAGAGGCTCAGACCGTATCTGGTCTTCTCGACCACGTCGACGCGATCAACTGGAACCGTCTTGAGGATGAGAAGGACGGCGAGGTCTGGAACCGTCTGGTCAACAACTTCTGGCTGCCGGAGAAGGTCCCGGTGTCCAATGACGTCCAGTCCTGGGCGACCCTCACGGAGGAGGAGAAGACCCTCACCATGCGGGTCTTCACCGGTCTGACCCTGCTGGACACTATCCAGGGGACCGTGGGCGCCGTCGCGCTGATCCCGCATTCGCTGACCCAGCACGAGGAAGCGGTGATGACCAACATCGCCTTCATGGAGTCGGTGCATGCGAAGTCCTACTCGCAGATCTTCTCCACCCTGTGCTCCACCAAGGAGATCGACGAGGCGTTCCGCTGGTCCCGTGAGAACGAGAACCTGCAGCGCAAGGCTCAGATCGTCATGGACTACTACCACGGCACTGACGGGCTGAAGAAGCGTGTGGCCTCCACGATCCTGGAGTCCTTCCTCTTCTACTCGGGGTTCTATCTGCCGATGCACTGGTCCTCTCGGGCCAAGCTGACCAACACGGCGGACATCATCCGCCTGATCATCCGTGATGAGGCGGTCCACGGCTACTACATCGGCTACAAGTACCAGCGCGCCCTGGAGCAGGAGACCCCGGAGCGTCGCGAGGAGCTGAAGGCCTACACCTTCGACCTGCTCTTCGAGCTGTATGAGAACGAGGTCCAGTACACCGCTGACCTCTACGACGGCGTCGGCCTGACGGAGGACGTGAAGAAGTTCCTTCACTACAACGCCAACAAGGCCCTGATGAACCTGGGCTATGAGGCAATGTTCCCCTCAGAGCTGACGGAGGTGAACCCGGCGATCCTCTCGGCGCTGAGCCCCAACGCGGATGAGAACCACGACTTCTTCTCCGGCTCCGGCTCCAGCTACGTCATCGGCAAGGCCGTGGAGACCGAGGACGAAGACTGGGACTTCTGAGCCTTTCTAAAGACAGATGTCCTGAGTTGTCGCCGTAAGGCTTGGTAAGGGGCCCGGATCCGCAGGTTTCTGCAGGTCCGGGCCCTTTTTCGTGCCTCCTCCTAACGAACACAGGAGGACGAATATGCCCACCAGCAGCCTTACGCAATGGCACGAAGGTGGCACGCGCACACCTTCCGGGTGCAAGCAGAGCGGACTGCGAGCCCTATTTTGGCTCGGTGACCCCGTCAGTCTCGTGCCACAACGTGCCATAGAGGGTTCACGGAATGACGTAAAACACTTTGTCAGACCCGGTTTCAGGGGCTCTGTGAGACCTAGTGGCACGAAGTGGCACGGCGGTCCGCTCCAGTCCATCCGAGACCTGGGGAGGACCCGATGACGGCCACGACGGATCGAAAGACACGCTCACGACGGGAAGGCTGGGGGAGCCTGCGCAAGCTCTCCTCGGGTCGGTGGCAGGCAAGGTACCCCGGGCCAGACGGACAGACCTATACGGCCCGGACCGAGGACGATAAGCCGCTGACCTTCCTGACCAAGACCGACGCACGAACCTGGCTGGCCAACGTCCATACACAGATCGCCCGAGGACAATGGGAACCCCCGGCCGTGGTGGCGGCTCGTCGACGGGCAGAGGCCGAGGCGGAGAGGGCGCGGACCCTCGGTTTCGCTGAATATGCGGAGCGCTGGATGGAAATGATCCGTACCCAGCCCAACCGCAGCGGCAAGAAGCGTTCCGAAGGGACGATCCGGTCCTACCAGAGCAAGGTCAGCGGATACCTCATACCGGAGTTCGGAGATACACCGCTGCGGGACATCGACGCCGCACGTATCAAAGTGATGACCGATCGGCTGGATGCGATCCCTTCACCGTTGAACCCGAAGTCCAAGTTCAACGGAGTCACCCGGCCAGTGCTGGCGGTGCTGATGATGATCCTGCGCCAAGCCGCCCGGGACGGAATCATCCCAGCAGCACCCCCGGTCTCAGTGCCGAAGCAGGAATCTGTCCGCTACGACTCCGACCACGCCGAGACTGACGACGTCGCCAGACCCGACCAGGTGGAGGCCTTGTACGACGCCACACCTGAGCATTTCGGGATCATGGTGCTGCTGGCCGCGTGGTGTCAGCTCAGGCGAGGGGAGTGCTTGGGTCTGCAGCGTCGGGACATCATCTGGCATGAGGACGGCACCGCGACCCTTTACGTCCATCGTCAGCTTAACGCCAACACTGGTGACCTGACCATGCCGAAGACCGAGGCCGGCAAACGCCCGCTGAGCGTCCCCGACATCATGCTCCACCGTCTGAGGAAGCACCTGGAAAGCAATGTGGCGCCCGAGGCGAAAGCACCCGTGGTGCCAACAACACGGCGGGGCAGTGTCCCCTTGTCGAACACCCGGTGGGGGTACATATGGGCCGAAGTCCGTGAGAAGGTCAACGATCTGCCCCACCGTTATCGCTTCCACGACCTGCGCCATACGGGACTTACTATCTTCGCCCAAGAGGGAGCGACACTGGCCGAGCTGATGCGCCGCGGAGGTCACTCAGACATCCGAGTCGTCCTGCGCTACCAGCACAGCACCATGGCGCGGGACCGGGAGCTGGCTGAGCGAATGAGCAGAACGGCTCAGGCCAAGATCGAGGCCCGAAAGAAGGCAGATAAGGAGTGCCAGGGCCGAGATGGACACCTATGAGATGTCAGAGCCACGAAGAAGGGGGGTGACACCTCATGGCAATGCAGGACAAGAAGGCATCAGCCGATCAGCAGCTGGTCTCGCTCGCGGAAGCGGCTGAACAGTTCGGCGTCTCGGTGAAGACCATTCGACGCCGCATCGCTGACGGCACAGTACATGGTTACCGTGTCGGGCGACTGATCCGGGTGGACCTCAACGAGCTCCAGCAACAGCTGCTGGTAGAGATCCCCTCGTTGAAGTAGAAAGTCGATCTTCGCACCCAATACTGGTGGAGGATGGTCCCGCTCAAACAGCGAGGCCATCCTCCACCAGCGTGAAGCGCAAGCCGATCAATAGGTCTCTGCCTGGTCGTCGAGGTGTCGGAAGAACTCGTCTTCGGCTTGGCGTCGTTGTGCGACTTGGGCCATTACGAAGTCCACGAACTCGTTTTCGCGGTTTTCGATGGTGAGGTCTTCTATGGTTGGTGCGCGGTCTTCTCCGGGCCAGGAGGTCTGGCGGGTGGGTCGGTCCCTGTCTAGCCGGGTGCCGGACGCTGCGACCCATTCGCGGAGCCGGGCTCTGGCGTCTGCGAAGTCGCGGTGCCAGCCGATGGGGACTGAGGCGTTCTGTTCGGGGTCGTAGGCTCCGAGCCAGTGCAGGTGTAGGGCGGAGAGTTCCCACACCAGTTCCGGGTGGTGGTGCCAGAACGGTGGGATCACACTGGCTGGTAGCCCGTAGGTGCGCCGCAGCCAGTGGACCCATTTGTTTAGTTCCAGCCATTCAGCTTCCAGGTCATCGGCGGAAAGCAGGTTCCAGTTGATCGGCTTCGGTGGCTCAGGGAGGTCACCGCCGGGGTCGAAACCCGGCTCAAAGCCGGGGTCCGGTTCGTCATAGGCCGTGTCATAGGTGTCGTGGGCCTGGTAGTCCTCCGGCCCCGGGTCGTGTGGGGTGTGCTGGTTCATGGCTCTGGCTCCTGGCCGGTGTCAGAGGCTGAGGTTGGGCGGTTCGGACTGCGGGTTCTGCCGCTGGGGTGCCTCGAACCCTGCGGCGTCGCGTTCGACACTGCGGCGGGGTGTGCGGTCCACCTCGTAGCGGGTGCGGGCCATGTCATGACCGATCCGGCGGGCCACGAACTCCTCACCGGGAGCGGTCAGCCCGTTAGCGTCGGTGTATTCGTATTCGCGCACGTAGCCTTCGGCGATGATCTTGTCGCCCTTGGCCAGGCGTTCATGGCCCTGCTCGGCGGCGGCTTTGAAGGCCACCAGGTTGTGGAAGGTGGTGTCCTTCTGCGTGAACGACCCATCGGCCTCGCGCTGGTAGTGCTCCTTGCCCACCTTGACGAACAAGCGCGGGTCACCGTTTTCGGTGTAGCTCAGCTGCGGTGCTGAGGCGATGAAACCGGAGAATGACTGCTGGGTATGGATCGCCATGACCAGGGCTCCTTATCTGCCACGGCCACCGCCCTTGTGCAGGTGGCCTCTGCCAGACAGGTGCACCCAGCACCCCGGCGCTAGGTACGCGGGTGGTGTTGGAGCATGGCTTCGATCTGCTCCCGGTCGGCCCTCAGGTCGGTGGCCTCTGGTCGTTCGGTCCAGCGGCGCAGGTCGGTGATGATCGGCGGTGCCGTCCGCAAAAGGGTGACCCCGGTGCCGAAGGGCAGGGTCCTGATCCGGTCTGGTGGCAGCACCGAGACCCGGCGAACAGATCGCTGGTTCGAGCGGGTGCCGTGATCCCCGATGGTGGTCGAATCGGTGTACTCGTCACGTTCCCCGATGAGGGTGGAGAGGTCTTGGAGGTCCCGGGAGTTCGAGGCTCCACCGAGGATGATTTTGACGATCGCGGCATCCCAGATCGCCCCGGCCTGGTTCTCTGACCACTTCTCCCTGGCCTGTGCCAGCGACTGAAGCACCGGCAGGGTGGTGATTCCGGTGCCCCCGCCTTCAGCCATCAACGTCGGCAGGCTGGGTAGGGGTGCGAGGTTGCCGATCTCATCCAGCGCCAACAACAGCGGCGGGTCCAACCGTGCACCGGGTAACCTGGCGGCCATACGCCGGGCGGTCTCAACCAGGTCTTCCACGAACGCCGCCACCAGAGAGGCAGAAGCCCCGGCGCCTGCGCCGGTGGCCAGCAGGAACAGGCTGCCTCGGTCCTGGATGAACTGCTCGGGGTCGAAGTCCTCCCCGGCCCGGGGTGAGACCGCATCCAACACCCGAGGGTCAGCCAGAGCCGACAAAGCGAGGGAGACGCCCTGCCAGATGGAATCCCGGGTCTTCGGGTCAGCTTCCAGCATGGAGGCCAGCGAGTCATCCCATCCGGTCGCCGCCCTGGGGGTGCTGGCCAGGATGGTGACCGCCTCGGCGGCGGCTGAGGGGTCCAGGGTCCAGCGGAACAACTCAGCCGGTGACCGATGATCCAACGCTGCCGCATGGAGTAGGGATTGGAGGGCGGTGCGGGTTTTGCCTTCCCAGAACCCGCCGGATTCGACACCGCCAGCGGACATGCCAGTCGCTGAAGCCAGCCCGGTGGCCCGGATCATCGCCATCAGCGGGTCCTCACACCCCCGGATAGGTGACCAGCGCATCCCCGCAGGGATGCCCTCTGCCAGGTGTTGGGGGTCGAAGACCGCTACCGGGCCGATCTTCTCCCGTGCCCGCAGTGTGGCGGTGAGATTATCCGGCCGGGTGGATGTCGTCACTACTGCCCCGGGTGCATCCAGGATCGCGTTGATGACGATGTGGAGGCCTTTACCGGATCGGGGTGGGCCGATCAGCAGGATCGAGTCCTCCACCGAGGCCCACACCTGCTTGCCCGCAGAGGTCCCCAGCAGGTAGCCGACATCCTCGGCCCGCGGCTTCACCAGGGAAGGCCGCAGCGTCTCAGCCCGGCGTAACAGTGCTTTTGGTGTGGCGACTTTGGCGATGTCGCCACTGGTGGCGGTGCCTACCAGTCGATGCGGATCGGCTTGTTTCTGTTGGCCCCAGCGGCGCACCCGCACCCACACCCAGGTACCGGCCCCGGCCAGCCCGGCGAGCATCACCCCACTGGTTATCCAGTAGGCCACCGGATGCAGCCCCTCCGCTGCTAGCGCGGCGGCAGGACCACCAGGGCTGAACAACACCGCCAGCCCAGCAGCCGGACCAGCCTCCGGCAGTGATGCGCCGGTGATCCAAGCGGCGACAGTACCAGCGGCACGCAGGATCACCGCCACACCCGCCGTCACCATGAGCAGGATGATCAAGGCGTTAGTGACCTCATCACCCATACCCCCGGCCTGACGAGACCCCGGAGTGATACCCCGGGTCACGGCAACCGCCTCACCAGCGTGGTCCCCGAGGACCGGCCAAAGACCAGCACCTCAGCACCAGCGCGCAGGGTGGCCTTCTGCCGCCTGCTCAGACGGGCCTCAACCTCCCCGTCCTCATTGGCCGTGGTGTCGGTGACCACCGCAGCGATAGCCACGTCTTCACCGGGCAGGAACCCCTCACCCGAGACCGTGGCCGTAGCTGGCTTCCCGCCGGGCTTAGACCGTGCCGACTCTGACGGTTCCTGCTCGGGGGCAGGCTCGGCCTGGGTGCGGCGATGGGCTCGGATGATGTCAGTAAAAGTGGACCCGTCGGTTTCGTGGACCTCGATCCGCACCGTCCGAGTCCGGTCCTCAGTGACCGCATCCAGCACCTCACCGAATCGGGCACGACTCCACGCCCCCTCGTTTTCTGGCGCCGGGAAGTCCTCGCCATCCACGGTGACCGCCATGGTCCCGGTGGGATCAGTGACGGTGATGACTACATGCGGCAAGACCGGAGGAACGGAGGGTTCGTCGTGAGGCCGGTCGTTCTTCTGCGGTTTACGGCGTGGAGGACCGGGGTTCTTTCGGCTCATGCCCATCAGGTGCACAAGTCGAACCAGATGTTATTGACTGCACGCCAGCGAGGGCACATCAGCTCCCGCAAGGGAACCAAGACGGTCGAACAGGTAATCACTAGTATGTGTTGGTGGTGTCTTGGGGCGAAGGAGGACGGAACTTGATTGAAGCGTTCGAGGGAATCCCTGATTTGGTGACATTCGTAGTGTCTGTCCTCGCAGGCCTGATTTCAGTTGTTTCGTTTCTTCTGGCAAGGCGAGCAGAAAGAAGTTCTGGAGCTCTTGCGATGGACAGCAACCTTCTTCAGCTTCGAGAAATCATGCTGAGCGATGAAGTTAGGCGGGCGATGCGAACAGTCGTGTATTCGCCGCCAATCATCCGAAAGGCCGAAGAAGACTATTCCCCGTGGTCGTCCTCCCAGACTTACCTTTCCGACCAGTCGGTCAGTGAGGCAGTTCAAAAGGGCGGCGCTTCAGATCTCTACCAGTTCACCGAGGCATATGCCACACTGGTCATGATTGTTTCTCGGATGGAGACAGCAGCGCCCCTCTCGCGTAGAGGCTTCTTGGCTAAACGATGGCGGAAACGAAGTACCGAACTGTACGGCCACCTGAATGAAATTTTGAGCGTGACTCGTGAAGCGAGGCACGAGCTGAGAAAGTTCGATCTGCTGTGGCCGCTTGGCCAGGAAACCCTGGGAGGCCCACCCACCTTGCTTTCCGATGACTCAATAGAGTCTCAGCTCTCGCGCCTGAATAAAGTAAGGGACAATAAAAATGCCATGGAAGTAAAGCTTCCTAGCTAGCAGTTCCTGAATGACAGGGATATATCTTTGAGGCGATGCAGGACTGAGCTTCAGGGCTAGAAGCTACCCATGTATGTGCGGGTTAGCGATGGATCAGCCACTGACGGTGTTCATCGACAATGACAAGGCCCCTTCGGCTACGCCCTGCCGGTCATCCGGCGTGTGGTGTCGAAAGCCGCGAGTTCGTCGGGGTGGAGTTGGTGTTGGACCACGAAAGAGCGGTCCTTGATCCGCCAGAGGCCTTGTCCGACCCCGAGGGTGGGTAGCAGTCTCTGTTCGGTGCCGGTCAGCCCCAAGGTTTGTGCGGTGGTGCCGAGTTGGTCGGATTCTTGCCGGTAGACAATCCGGGTCTCCGCATTGGCCAGCAGACTGTTGGCGAGGGAGCGCATGGCGGAGCCGGCGTCGCCGACGTTGTCCAGGTCAGTGAGCTTATGGAAGACCAGCAGGTTGGCGATGCCGTAGTGGCGGGCCAGTCGCCAATGAGCATCCATGCGCCGCAGCAGTGCCGGATGGGACATAAGTCTCCAGGCTTCGTCGTAGACCACCCAGCGTTGGCCTCCATTGGGGTCGAGCAGGGCTGATTCCATCCACGCTGAGGCACAGGTCATCAGTACTGAGATGAGGGTGCTGTTTTCGGTGACGCGGGAGAGGTCCAGGCTGATCATCGGCAGGGAGGGGTCGAACTCGACGGTGGAGGGGCCGTCGAAGAGACCCCCGAGGTCACCGGCGACCAGGCGGCGCATCGCATGCCCGACCAGCCTGCCGTCTTCTGCCAGGCGGCCGGTGGAGTCATCGGAGGGGTCGAGGATGCGGTCTACGACCATGGGCAAGATCGGCACGGAGTTCTCTGCCACGGTCTGGGTCAGGGCCAGGTCGATGGCGGTGTGCTCCAACGGAGTCAGCCCCCGGGCCAGCACGGTCTCTGCCAGTGCCCCGAGCAGGCTGCGACGGCGTGAGGCCACCGTGGTCGCCCACTCAGCGTCCGAGAGGCCACTGGGCCGGTGGCCTTCATCCAGAGGGTTGAGCCGGTTGGCCAGTCCTGCACCCAGGGCGATGGCCCTGCCGCCCACTGCCTCGGCGACCGGGGTGTGTTCCCCTTTGGGGTCGCCAGGGACATAGACCCTGCGTCCGAAGGGCAGGCTTCGGGTGTAGAGGGATTTGGCGAGGCTGGATTTGCCGGAGCCCACGATGCCTGCCAGCACGATGTTAGGTGCGGTGATGATCCCGCGCTGGTAGAGCACCCAGGGGTCATAGACGAAGCTGGCCCCGGAGTAGAGGTCCTGGCCGATGAACATCCCATCAGCACCCAAGCCCCCTTCAGCGAGGAAGGGATATGCCCCGGCCAGGGTGGCGCTGGTGTCCTGATGCCGCGGCAACCGAAACCGCCCCGGACTCCGTAGCGCCGCAGGTCCAGACTCACCAGCAGCGGGCAAGTACTGCCGTGCCCGCCGCTCAGCACGCTCAGCCTCAGCCTTCTGCCGGAGGGCATGTTTCTCGGCTTGGCGCTGCTGGGCGCGTAGGCGGGCAGCAGCTTCCCGGCGTTGTTTGCGTAGGCGACGACGCTCAGCAGCCGGAGCCACCAGTACTGAGGTATGCAGTCTCTCCTGGTCGGGGTCCGGGCTCATCGAGACAGCCCCCGACCGGTACTTGTGCTGGCGGGCCGGTTCTGGCTGGCATACCAATCCCGCTGAGCTTGGGATTCCTGATGCTTCGTCACAGAACCCAGCCGCCCCACAGCGTCCTGACTGGTGGCCCGGCGCGCACCCGCTCTGCCTGCGTAGACGGCTCCGGCTGCTGCGGCAGCACCGGCTGATGAGCCTCCCGCTGGCCCGGCCAGGCTGCGCCCACCTGCCGCGGCATATGCCAGCCCGTTGCGGCGCGGAGAGGGCTCGGCAGGCAGGGGGTCGTCAGGGGCGGGGATGGGCCGGTAGAGGGCGACGTGACCCATCTGCTGGTTATACGAGATGGTGTAGTCACCCTCGGTGATCAGATGGTCCCCATCAGCAGCCGGGGGCTGGTCGTAGACGTAGCCGTTCTCCATCGCCGCATCAGTGGTCTCTTGACCGGTGTCCCACTGGGCAAGGTGGGTAATGCCGGCTTGGGCTCCGTCCTCATCAATGAGGTCAAGCACCCCATCGGCCTGACCACGATCGAGGAAGACCACGTTGACCCACCGCCGAGCCGCATCCTGGGCGACGGGGGTGTGTTCGGTCTGGGAGTGCCAGGCGATACGCCCTGAAGCTTGCGACGCCCGGTCAATACGGTAGCCGGCTTCCGCGACCGCCTGCGCGGCTTCAAAAAGTGCCTCTGCCGCCGCCGCTGCAGCAGCTCTACCAGCGGGCCGATAACCCTCATCAGAACTCGCTGCATCCAAATGATCCAGGTGCGCGGCGGCAAGTTGATCGAGGACCTGTTCCAAGGCACGAGTCCCACTGATCAACTCCGCGAGAACCTCATACACTTTGGAAGGATCATCGAAGCTTCGGGTGGCATGAGCGAGGCCCCGCAGCGCCTGGGATGCTTCCCCACCGTCGGCTTGGGGGTCGTTGAAGGTTGTCATGGTGGCTCCTCCTTGGCGGTTATGCCAGGGAGGTGAGCACGAGGTCACCAGACCATGTCAGTGGCCCCACATAGGATGCCGATATGGCCTACACAGCGAATGTTCTCCGGGTAATGATCGCTTCACCGTCTGACATCACACAGGCCCGAGACGCCGTCGAAGCAGCCATCCACGGGTGGAACGACGCCAACGCCGAAGCAAAGAAGACGATCCTCCAACCGTGGCGCTACGAAACATCTTCTGTCCCAATGCTGGGTGAGCATCCTCAGGCGCTGATCAACTCTCAAGGCGTAGACCGGTCAGACATTGTGTTCGCCCTCTTCGGCAGCCGGCTTGGATCACCGACACCTGAAGCCATCTCAGGCACTGTGGAAGAAATTCAGCGAGCCAAAGATCAGAACAAGCCAGTACACCTGTACTTCTCCGCAGCACCGCACCCTAATGACGTCGACACCGAACAGCTCGCTGGCCTTCGAGAGTTCAAGGAAGAGATCAGCCAGCTGGGCCTCTTTGGGGAGTTCAACACCCCCGACCAGCTCACCCACAAGGTGTGGAGCGCTATCGAGTACGACATCCAGAAGATCTCCTTGGGAACGCCACGCCTTGAGAATTCCCGTGGCGGAGTGCACTTCACCGCACAGGCTCAGAGTGACCGTGAGTTGCGCGATTACGACAAGAGGGGCAGACCCCGATACCGAACTCGGAACTGGATCGATGTGACAAATGCCGGAGAGACGGACGCCGAGCAGGTCACCTTCGAGGTCGTTGGGGATGAGCCTCGCATGGACCTTATCGGCGCCCATGGTCCCACCACGATCCATGCAGGACAGACACGGCCATTGACAGTTGGGTTTTCTGGCGGCCTACCGGGACCGGACATTCTGAGGATCCGTTGGGTCGAAGATGGGGAACCAAAGAAGAAGGACATCCACGTCGGATAGTCCTTAGAGCTTTCTGCACAGAGGTAGGGCTGCGGCGGTGAAGGCTGCTGCTTGTTGGCCCACTAGGAGGCGGGTTTCGCAGGAGGCTTGGATCGCAGCCTGCTCGATTGCCGTCACATTCGCATCCAGTTCCTCCACGGTGGATGCGGTGGCTGAGATAAGTCCGGTGTAGCGCAGGACGCCGTGGCCGGCGGTGAGGTCTGCTTCTTGTTGGAGGACGTCGTCGAACTCGGCCAGGTCTGCGGCGTCTTCGATCTGGCCGATCTTGGCCCGTTGGGCCTGGTCGCTGATGTGCTCGACCTTCTTCTTCCGTATGTCCCTGGCGGCTTGGTCGGAGCGCATCGGGGTACACAGCAGGCTGAACGAGCGTTGGATACCGGTGGAGAGCAGTACCGGTGAGAGGAATTCGGGGTGGACCATCGACCGGGGCCACTCGCTGACCCAGAGCACCGCGTGGTGGGCTGAGTCGGTGCGCAGCCTCGGCCAGGTCTCGTTGACAGCTACCGGTCCGGCGGTGGCCAGGCTTTGACCGAGTTCCCCGTGCCGTTGGAGGACCGGTGCGATGGCCGGATCGTAGGCCGAGCGTAGGATCACCGCGATCTCACCAGGAGTCAGCCACCCCGATGGGGTGAGATCGGCGGTGCGCAGCGCGGTGGTCAGAGTGTTCATTTCTTGGCGAAGGACACCTGCAGCCCCACGGATGCCGCCTCCGGCGGTGCGTATTTGCCGGGCGGCGGCCTTCATATCCAACGAGAGGCTGATCGTGGTGGCGTGGCGTTCCCCAGCCGGACCAGCCCGGTCAATCAGCTCTGCGTAGGTCTCAGCGGCCCACGATCCGTCGTCGGTGCCGTGTTTGGCCCACCACTCCGCCAACCCGGTCCCGGAGTCCGGCAGGGTGCGCTCTAAGACTTGCAGAGTGGCGACCCGGCCGGAGCGGCACACCGTTGCCAGCACCCGGCCCCAGGCGGTGACTCGGCGTTGCTGCTCAGCAGGGTCTAACAGTACGAAGGCGGGGTGGGAGACCTCGGTGACCACGGTCAGAGTGTTCGCGGTGGGGTCGTGGATCATCCCGGCCCCGGTCTCGGGGTCGGTGTATTCCCGCAGCCGGGCCATATCCCCAGGCAACGCCAGAGTCCCCTCCGGCCGGGGTGTAGTAATCCGCCGTCGGTACAACAACTGCCCGCCGGTGGTGCGCCAGACCCACCAGAAGCACACCGGCAGCCACTCCACCACCGGGCGTCCGGCAACGGGTATCCACGTCAAGGCGGCGGCGAGGACCCAGATGGGTGCGGTGTAGGCCAGCAGGATGCCGCCCCCGGCGTAGAGGGCACCCACAAGGGACAGTCCACCGATCCCGAGGGTGATCAACTGAGTCAGGGAGAGACCGAGCAGGATGCCGCGGCGGGTCAGCCGGGAGAACTTCACCGGCACCAACTCCACCGACGAACCCGTCGATGTTGTCTCGCTAGGCATGGCCTGTTTCACCCCTTCCTTCGCCTGTACACATCAGCGGTCGGGTCCTGTGGCTGAGGCCCTGAGTGTGGTGGCCGTGGGGGTGGCGGGTCGGCAGGCTGGCGCGGGGTCTTCGGCACAGGCTGCCCAGGGGTCCTGTCTTGTCCGCCCCTGGGTCCTTGGGCGGCGGGGACGCCGGAGGGTCCGGGGTGCTGGCCCTCCTGGCCCGGGCGCGGGCCGCCACCGGTATTGGTGTCGGCATCGGCGGCGGTTTCTGCCTGATTACCCAGGGCTTGGCCTGCTTTGGGGCCGGCTTCGGCGGAGTCCTTGGCGACTTTGGCCCCGATCACCGCCGCAGCAGCAGGACCCCCAGCCGCCGCGCCACCGCCTGCCGCACCACCACCAGCAGTTCCGCCGCCGGTAGCTGTGGTGCCTGATCCGGCGGTGGCACCTGGACCACCTGGACCGCCGGGAGGCGGGCCTCCGCTGGGTTTTCCTCCTGTGGGTTTCTGCCCACCCGGGCCACCACTGTTGGGTGGTGCGTCACTGTTGCCGTCGAGGACTTTCTTCGGCCCCTCGCCCTGGGGCTTGTTCGGGGTGGGCACCGGACGGTTCAACGACTGTTTGGCTTCCTGCTCAGCACCGATGGAGTGGTACATGTCGGCTCCGACGAAGGAAAGGAACCGGTAGGTCATATACGGGGCAAAGGCAGCCATCAACATCAGCACCACCCCGGCCAGCGGATCACTGACCGAAGCCAAGTCCGCCTCGATCGGTGCGGAGACTTGGGTGATGGCCACCAGAAACATCACGGTGAGCACGAGTTTGGAGACGGCTAGGGCGATCACGAACATGGCCCATTTGGCGATCCAGCCTTTGCTGGCATCCCAGGAGGCCCCAGCGAAAGCCAACGGGGCAAGGACGACGGCGACGAGGATCAGGGCTTTGCGGACCAGTAGGGAGAGCCAGACGATCGCTGCGGCCGAGATGGCAAGGCCTGCCATGAAGATGGTGATGATTGCACCCACACCGGGGGTGGCAATATTGATGGCTGTCAGTCCTGCGGCGAGAGCGGCGATTTTGTTGCCCATGGATTCGGTGGTTTCTCCGGCGGCTTGGATGATCCCCAGACTCAGCTGATCTACGACTTCCAGCAGCAGGGCGGTCAGGGTGACCGCGATGAAGGAGCCGAGTACGGATTTCGCCAGCCCGAGGGCGGCTCTGGTGAGTGCGCCGGGGTCCCGGCGGATCAGGCCGGTGATCAGTTGCAGGCAGAAGAACAGCAACATCACGAAGACCGCGATGCCGAAGACGATGTTGTAGACCCCCAGGTACTCGTCACTGGTGACATCAACCAGGGTGGTGGTATCGAACACGGCCCAGACGGCTTCAAAGAGCCAGCCGGCGGCAGCCCCCATGGCTTGGGCGAGCCAGTCGAATGGGGCTGAGATGAGGCTGGCGGCTGCTTCGCCTGCTGTATCGCAGACGTTGGAGATGACGGGAACATCGCACAGGCCCACCGCACATCACTCCTTCACAAACAAAGGGGGTTGGAGACGGTGGGGGTTAGACCTGTTGGCCGACGTTCCAGAAGAAGTTGATCAATGTGACGCTGGCTCCGCAGATGATCGCCGCCCCGCAGGAGACCAGCACGCCGATCTTTCCTCGGCCTGCCAGATGCGGATTGGAGCTGTTAGCTCCAAAGCCCCACACGATCGCCGAGATGATCAGCGCCAACACGGAGAGCACCAGGCCGATGGTCATGACCGCCCCGACGATCGTGCGCAGCTGGCTGATCCCCGGCAGCCCGGATTCATTCGGGCTGATGTCGATCTGAGCGACCACCATCGGGTCAGCCACCAGGGTGGGGGTGGTGAGTGTTGCGGTGTGGATGGCCTCGGAGAGGGCGATGAGAGTGTCCACGACAGATGCTCCTTCAGATGAGAAACGAGTGGGTCGTGAAGGAGGTGCACACCTCATCCCCGCCCTGCATGGACCGGCCTCGGGTGAGGGCGGTTAGAGTTGTTCGCCGAGGTCGATCAGCCAGTTCATCCAGGTCATCGCCCCGCCGGCGAGGATCGCCGCTCCCAGGCAGACCAGCACCCCGGTCCTGCCCTTAGCGGCGGAGGCTGGGTTCCCGTGTGAGGAGGCCACACCCCAAATGATGGCGGAGACGATGAGCATCAACACTGCGATCACTAGGACGAAGGTCAGCAGAGCCCCGACCACCTCGCGCAGGTCGGTGATCCCGGAGAGACCCTCGAAATCAGGAAACACGTTCATACCGAACAGGTATGCCCAACTGACCTAGATGGCCTGGTTCCAGTTGTGTGTTGACTGTGCGCCCAAGAGTCCCTCGATATGGTTCTACCGGAGATTTCCTTGCTTTCCATGACGCGCAATCCGGTTGCACCCCGACGGTGTTCTGCTAGTCACGTCTTTTCATCTGAGGAGCGTCCGCTGGGACCACCTGATCGCTGTGGTCCACAATGAAGAGGCTGTTCCGCAGCCAATACACGCTCCGTCCGAAACGAGTGATCAGCAGGCTTGCGGCGTATATGACAACTCCAAAGGCCCAATAAGGACGATATTCGTCCACGAAGATCGACAAGATAGGAATGACGGCACAGAAGAGGCAGGACAGGATAATCGCGGTCCAGTTCCGCTTGAGAACCTTATGGTGCTGAGCTCGCATGTCCTTCAGCAGAGGATCAGCGCTCTGATACGTCATGGTGCACGAGAAAGTTGCCGACGCAAGGGCCAGACCAGCTAGTGTAGCGACCCCTGTGTAGATCCCGTGGCGAACAGTGATGTCCTCCGGGAGCCAGTCATCACCCCACAGGATCCACGCAAAGAGCGATAGAAGGGGGAGTACTTGGTCGAAGGCAGGACGGTTGGCGATCGTGTAGCGCAGCTTCTTGGCCACGATGATCACCCCTGCTCGAGTTCTCTGATTCTCTGGTTGATCTCTGGGCTGATCTCCACCAGCCCATTGAGCAGGTCCGAATACAACCTTCGCTCTGGTCCGACAGCATTGAGCTCAAACTTGGTAGCCATCTTATGTGCCACCAGGGACAACTCCTCGGTCAGCTCCTCGTCAATCACAGCTTCAGCGCGTGTCTTCGACTTCTCTGTGATCGTGCGCTTGAGATCCCCAGTCACCAGATTGAGGAACTTGCGCATGGTCTGCTGGCCGCGAGCTTCCTTGGGGAGCTTGATCTTGATCTCAATCTCAACATCCTGCCCTACGGCATCAGCTATCCGATCTGCGTAACCCGCTGGCCCCTCAGAGGGCTCGTCCAAGGAGAACAAGTCTCGGTGGGTGGAGAAGCGTGAGGAGAAGCTAACAAGCCCCTTTGCTTCGCGCAATCGATCAATCTGTGGGCGGTCCATGTAGGGCCCCACTTTCCAGTACTCCGACTCAGCACCGGGAAAGAAGTGTTGGAGGAATGGTTCAAGAGCATTAGCTTGTGGTGCGCTCGTGCCTCCGGAGGCGATCATGAAGATGTGCTTGGTTTCGGAGAACAGCACGGCGCTTGAGTAATAGGCATTGCCCTCTTCTTCGTCGTCCATCATGAGATCTTTGACGGAAGCGCTACTTTCATCAAGCTGCGTCATGAAGGACCCATCCACTGGCTTGTGAACACCCAGCAGGTATGTGCCATTCACTTCGATGGGGTCGTAGAGAACACCGTTGAGCTTCCGCTCCTTGAGGGGGTATTCCTCTTTGAACTCTCGTAGAGTGCGATTCCAATCCCTTGATTTCAACCTACGAGAGGACCCCTTTGAGAGAAGCTTGGCCTCATAGACGTGTGCGACCTTTTCTTTAGGTTTGACCATTGTTCAAGCTCCTTCGCTAGGTCGCTGACAGCCTGGGGCGAGAAACCCCCGGCACTTATCCCACTACGTGGAGGGCGAGATTAGACGGTTATAGGTCGTCCCACGGCCTAGTACGGTTTGCAAGCTTGCCCCTCAGCAGTAAGTCAGATTCTACGAATCAGCCTATGTGAGGCCCAGGCAATTTTGTGTGACCCGTTACTGACTATGGCCTCGTAGTGCTAGACGGCAGCCGCGGGGGAGCAATCACTGCGTCCGGGATGGACGTCTATTTCCTATTCTCTTCGATCGAGGTTGCTGACAGTCGGGCCAACCCCGGGGGATCACTCGGTGACGGTGAGGTGGAGGTGGTCATAGTGACCACCTGTGGGGTCGGTGGGGTCGTGCATGCCGCCGCCGTCGTAGGGCCGCCAGCCTTCATCGGCCTGTGAGGTGACCCAGATTTTGCCGTCGAAGATCAGGTATTCGACCCCGAGGGTTTCGGCGTGGTCTTTGACCCAGTTGGTGACCTCCCACCCGGCTTGCCGCTGGGCCTCGGTGGGGAAGCTGCCGATGGGGTTGCCGAAGGTGACATCGCAGGCCCGCCCCAGCGGGTGCTCGGAGTCCTGGCCGGGGCGTTCGTCCCAACAAACCCAGGAAGTCTCCGGGAAGGCGTCGCTGGTCTGCTGGTAGAGGTGCAGCATCCGGGCGGTGATCTGGCCACCGGTGGTGGGGTCATCGACCATCTGCGACCCATCACCATCACTTGGCTCCGGCTCGCCGGCTTCCGCTGCCTGGTCGGGTTCGGTGGGGCAGTCCTCATTGTCAGCACCAGCCGGTTGGGTGCTGCTGCCTGATCCCCGGGGGGCGGGGTGGGCGTCGTGGGTCTCCAACCATGGTTCAGGGTCGGTGTGTTCCCCGGTCTCGCGGCCGCCGGGCCAGATTTCTAAGTGCAGGTGCGGGCCAGTGGACTGCCCCGAGTTGCCCACATCCCCAATGTGATCCCCGGCGGTGACGGTCTCACCGGGCTGGACGTGGATGCCGGTCTCCCACATATGGATATACACCGACGACACCGCTTCGCCACCGATGGTGTGATCAATGACGACCACCCCGCCGCGGGCCTCGTTGTAGTCAGCGGAGGCGACTACTCCATCGGCGATGGCATAGATCGGTGTCCCATCCGGTGCTGCCCAATCGGTACCAGCATGGAAGCTGTCTTCCCTCGTCACCGGGTGGACCCGTGGCCCGTAGTCGCTGGTCTGAACCGCAGCATCCTCCGGTAATGGGAAGACCACCCTGCCGGACTCCGGCACCGAGGCTGGCCCGGCTTCACTGCCGGTGGTGAGTGCTTCCAGGATGGTCTCTGCGACCGGTTCATAGTTCTGATACCGGTCCGGGTAGGCCGAGACCTCCACGGCTTGGGCGACCTCGCCCTTATCCATCTCCTGCCACGCAGGGATGTCGAGCAACCCACGGGGTGAACCACTGTTGGGGCCGCCGGGGCCGCCGAAGAACGCTTGGGCTTGGTAGACCGGGTCCATGAGGTCTTCAACGGAGCCCCACCCGGTGGACGGGCGCATCTGAAACAACCCCAGGCTGTCGTGATCAGAGCCATCGCCGTCGTTGGGATAGTCAGCAGAGTCCGGGTAGGCGGCTTCGTTGGAGAGCTGGCGGAGGGTGGATTCAGTCAGTGCGGCCATCAGTGCGATCACCAGCCCATCCCGGCTCACCCCTTCGATGCCGCTGCCGGTGTCGATGATCGTGGCCGCATGGCCCAGCTGCTCCTGCTTCAGGGTGAAGGTCTCCCCATTGGTGGTGGTGACCTCCAGTTCGTCGGGGACTTCCCCGATGGTGAGGTGCGGGCTTGCTCCGGGCACAGTGCAGGAGGCTCCGGCACCTGGGCTCATCAATGCGCCCACTGAGACCAGGGCGACGGAGGGGCCGAGCATGGCGAGTAGGACCAGGATGATGGCTGCTTCCTTCAACACCGGTCAGGCACCTCCCTTCATGCCGGTCAGGTGAGGGGGTTGTCGAGTTCGGAGAACCGCAGCAGGTGGCAGGTCTCATAGGCCGGGGCGCAGACGATGAACACCGTGAAGGAGACCTCGTGCTCACTGGTGACCGGTTCGTCGTTCCAGGTGCCGTGGCGGTGGCGGGTGCCGGTGATTGTGTAGGCCACCGTGCCTTCGGTGATCTGCCCGGGCTGGGCCTGCTCCAGTGCTTCTTCCCACGCCTTGGGGACATAGGCCTCATCAATGGAGAGGTGTTGGCGGGTGGAGTGCTGACGCAGCTGAGTCCATGCCTCACGAGTGGGCAGATAGGCGGCCACATCAGAGGCCAGCCCGGCTTGCTCGGCCCCGGTAGGGTCACCGACATCCAACAGTGCGGAGGTGTAGTCCAAGGGCATCAACCCCGATGCGGTATCCCACTCAAACAAGGCGGTGGCGACGTTGCGGGCGAAGGCCTCTGGGTCATCAGACGGTTCCACTGGCGGCACCACCGGTTGCCGAACATCACCCTCAGCCTCCGGCTGCTCAGTGCCCTCACTGGCTGCGGTGGGGGCGGGGTCTGCGGTCTCGGCAGTTGTGGGTGTGGCCGGTTCGGGTTCGCGGGGGCCGGCTGCGAGTCCGTAGATGCCGACGATGATCAGCAGGATCAGGGCCACACCAGCAGCAAGGCCGGCCAGCAGTTTGGGCCGGGAGAACGCGGCGGAGAACTCAGGGAGCTTCATACCCATCAGGTGCACACCCAACCCCGGACAGACACCGCCGCTGGGCGGGCATAGGGGGTGGTGTTATAGGGCGCGTAGATGAGCCCGCACCGGGGCAGTCTCTCGGCCGTGAGTGTCCTCGTCGTGGGGTTCGCGGGATGCTTGAAGTTTCTCGGCGAAGGCGACTGTGGCTTCCACGGTGCTTAGGAAGCTGCGGTACTGCTCATCAGTCAGCTCGACGGCCAGCTGGTCGGGGTCGTAGTGGGTCCACCAGTTGGCCAGTTCGCCCCAGGTCGCCCAGAACGCCCGGGTCGGATACCGCCGCGGCACCTCATCTGCTATTGGCTCTGTTGCCTGGGTTCCAGTAGGGGTGGTGCGTTTCTTGGTGGTGGCTTTCACCTTGGCCACTGCCTCATCGGCGAGACGGTGCAGCTCATCCACGCGCTCTCGTTGAGCGGCCTCGGCAGCTCCGCGCAGCTGCCGGTAGGCCGGGTCCACCGGCGCACCAGCGTCAATCCGAGCCAGCTCACCCTCAGCGTCCTGCCGTAGTTCCTCGGGCACAGTCGGATCGGTGGCGAGGTGTTGGAGGTAGCTGATCTTCTCGAGGGTCTTATAGGAGGCGCTGCCGGGGGTCATCGCCGCAGCCTGCTCCCGGGTCTTGCCGTTGCTGCCTGTTGGTGGTGGAAAGTTTCCACCACCATGCTCCCCGGGCTGGTGCCCGTCGTGGAACTGGGTGGAGGCCTTCCTGCGCTCGGCATCCTCAGCCAGGAGCTGCTTCAGCTCCCGGTAGAGAGCGGCGGCTTCCTGCTGGGTCAGGGGCTTGTGGAGGGTGTTCTCGTCCTGCTCGGCGAGCAGGTGGCCCAGCTTGTCGGAGATACCTGAGCGGACCCACACGTTGGTCTTGCGCCATCCGAGCTGCTTGATCGCGGCCAACCGGCGGGCACCGCAGACCAGCAGACCTTCGGGAGTAATCGTGATGGGCTGCAACAGGCCTTCGCGGGCGATGGAGGCTGCGAGTTCTTCGATGTCCCCGAAGTCAGCGCGGTGCCGCGGACCGACCGTGATGGCCTCCACCGCGCGGTCGAGCTCGATGAAGCCGGTCTGCTCACTCATCACCGGCCCCCACCAGAACGAGCATGGCCGGGGGCGGTAAAGGCGATCAGCATCACCAGGTCCTCATCGCGCAGCAGCATCGGCAGACTCTCACCGATTAGCAGCCTCAGCAGCACACCGCGGCCGGCGTTAGTGGCCGCATAGGCGGCATCGGGGTGGCCCAGCAGGGCTTTGAGCATCGCCGTCCAGGACTCACTGGGGATGTCCAGCACGGCGCGGGCATGCTTATCCCGCCGCAAAGCCTCATACGCCGCCTGCCGGCTGGAGGTCCGTGTCAACGCGGAGCAGATGTGTTCGATCCCAGCGCGAGCCGTCCTGGGGTGCCAATCCAACAAGGTAAACAGCTCGATCGCATCCTCCACCGCAGTACGTGCCGCAGTCACCACCGACCCATCAGCCGTATCCTCCGCGTCCTCTGGCTCGTGGTCGGTGGTGTGGAAGGCAGGGTGATAGTCGGTCAGGGGTGTTTCGCGGTCGCTGAAGCGCACGGGGTCATGGAAGGCGGAGATGTGTGGGCGGCGGGCCTGGTGGACCGAGCAGAGCAGCCCTTGGGCGCGTTCCTCGGCGATGCAGGTGATCCGTACCGCGTGGGTGACCACCGCCCACGGGTCGGCTGCTTCCCGGGTGGAGCGGCTGCGCATCACATCGAACGCCGCTGAGGCTGCCTCCCAGGGGTCGAGTCCGTGTTTGCGGGCCAGGGCGGCGTACTTCTCAGCGGTGAAGGCCATCAGCTGCGCGGCCTCGGCATCGTTTTCCCACGCCCCGGGACCGGTATGGTGCAGACGCCTGAGTAGGGCTCGTAGTCCTGCGCTGGACTGGAACGTTCGCCCGCTCCGCCCGTTGCCGGTATTGCCGTTGGGTTGTGGGTTGGGGTTGGTGGTGGTTTGCATTGGTGTACCTCCTGACCACCAGGTGCACACCCCACCCCCAAGGTCTTTCCGGTCCGGCTTCTGGCCGGTCCGGTTGGGGAGTGTCGTTGTTGCGGTGGTCATGACCCATCACCACCAACGCAGCACAGCAGACCCCCTGGGGTCAGCTGCGTCCCACCGCATCCCGAGCGACCTGATGAGGCCGATGACCGCGGCCGAACGCTGAGACCGGCGGCAACTGGGCTACCCGGCTCCCAACCCGCCGCACCGGGGCGACTAGTGGGGCGCGGACCCTGCGGGCCAGGGCTGCCTCGAAGTCGATACCGCGGCCAGCGACCACCGCAGTGTGCCGGGCCATCAGATCAGTCGGCCTCACCCACTCAACCCCACGAGCACCCCGGGCATACTCCGCCCTGGGCTGGCGGCGGCGGATGTGGTCAGCCTCGACCGCATTCGGCACACCCTGGCCTCCAGGGCTGTCGGGGCCAGAGACCTCCGGTGTCCTCTCGACGGCAGGCACTTCCGGTCCAAGAGGTGTTGGCCCCGTGTCTCGAATGTGTTGCGGCTGCCCAGGGGTATCGCCGGGGTCGGGGTGGTGAGTGTGGGGGTTGATGGTGTTCACGAGGTTCCTCCCTGTTCGTTCTTCCCACCAACAGAAGCTCCGGCGCTGCTGTGGATGGATGGTTCATCTGTGAGATGCTCGGCTGCCGCCCAACGGCCCACCGTCGAAGGGTGAACCCCCAGCTGCTCGGCAATCCGCTTGTTCGACCACCCCTGATCCCGCAGCAGCCGCGCACGGACACGCCGATCCACCGACACGTCGTCTGTGGCAGGAGCACCCGTGGTCTCGGAGGCCGGTTCCGGGGTGGGGTCGGTGTCCTCGACCGTGTGGCCGGATACGGAAGTCTGAGATTGGGGCGGGTGGGATCGGACAGTGGCGAGTTGGGCGGTCGGTCGAGAAGCGCGGGTCAGGATGACAGTGAGGTGGGTGATCGCCAGCAGCACCACCGGCGGGACTGCCGCTACCGAGGCGGCCAGCACACCAGGAACATCAGCATCGGCAGCGACCACCGCATGCAGACTGTTCGCCGTGACTGAGACCAGTGCGCCGCCGGCCAGCAGAGCCCACGGATACAAAGCCGCCCGCTGACCCGCTAACGCGACCGCGGAGACGGTGGCGACCACGATGATCCCGTCCACGATCAGTGGCCACACCCATGCCTGACCGGGTTCGATGCCGGAGCGGGCTGCCAAGTCGGCCAGGGCGTTGAAGCTGAGCCAAAACGCACCCGCAGCGATGAACACGGTGCCAGCGACCGCGGTGCGCAGCGCCCATCGGTGCCCCACACCAGAAACCTGACCTTCGGTGCTCATCCCAGGCCCCTCACCTGTGACGCTGCCTCAGCAGAGGGCTGGCGGCGGCGGGCAAACACTCCCGGCGCGAGTGACTGCTGTCCATGCGGCTCACGGGCAGTGCCAATGTGGGTGGTGCGGTAGGCCGACCGTATCGTCGCGGAAATCTCCCGCTGCCCCAACCCAGCTTGGGACGCCGCAGCAGAAAGCACCTCCACTGCATCCCCGGCTGGAATGTTGTTCTCTGCCAGGCGGCAGGCCGCCCAGAACAACCCCCGGTTGCGCTCACCCTCCCCACGAGCCGCCACCCACGAAGCCAACCGAGACACATCAGCCTCACGCCGAGGTCCAGGTGCGGTTCGCCGGAAGGCTGGTGCTGACCGTGGGTCCAGGAACTCCCGCAACCCGGAAGCATCCACAGGCTGGGGCGGAGCCCCAGCGATCCGCGCCATCCGGTAGCACGTGGCAGAACCCTTATTCTGGACTACCGAAGGCGGGACGATGATGTAGCCGCCATCGCCACGGAAATCCACACCAGCTGCGGCTGCCTGCCACGACCGCTGCTGCACACCCGGAGCCACCGGGTAGTAGGCATGCATCCCACCCGAGGGAGTCGAGACCAGCACACCCCACCCCTCCGTCAGTCCGGCACGATGGGATCGGGCAAACGCGGCGTATCCGTCGGTCTCGGGGTGGACATCGACATCGACCACCACCAGGTTCGAGGCCTGCCCGGTGGGCACACCGATATTCGCCTCCGGGTACCTGCCCCACCACTGTTCGACCTGGCCCGGGTCGGTGGTGGCGTCATAGAACCCATGCTCAGTCAGCGGACGCTTAGCCCCCGGCGCACAGGGGAATACCGGCACTCCGGCGGCAGCCAGCTGGGAAGCCACCACCGGCAGGCCAGCGCCGCGGGTCTGGCGGAGGACCTGTGTGAAGGAGGCCAGCCCGGTCATCACAGCCCCGACCTCTCGACACTAGAGACCACCGGTTCACGGTGCGGCGCAGCAGCCTCCGGCCCTAACCTCTGCACGTCTTTCGGTTCCGCGCTCTGCCGGGCAACACCGTTCCGCCCGGGCTGGCCGCGTTCCAGACCGGGCGGTGTGCCATCAGTCACCTGCGGGGTATCCATCCCATCGAGCACTGAGAGGGCGGTCTTACGAACTCGTTCACCGGTGGCCTTGACCACCTCAACCGGTCCCTGGTCCTTCACCTGCATCGCCCACGTGGACACATACGGGATCGTGTATTCACTGGTGTCCAACCCGTGGGCGGCACCGATCATCAGCGCCACCGACTCCGCCTCGACCTCCACCACCCCGCGGTGGCCACGGGCCTCCTGCTGGTTCGGGCCATGCATCATCACATGGCCGAGCTCATGAGCCAGGGTCTTTACCTGCGCAGCAGGGTCCATATCCGAACGCACAGCCACCTGCTTGGCCGTGTAATCGGTGATCCCATTGGCCCGACCAAGCTCGGCGGCACTGCCGGCCCCGACAACGGTGAATCCCTGTGCTCGGATTAGCCGGGACAGCTCCGTGTGCAACCCAGCAGGGGCCTTGCCCTTCAACAATTGCGGTGACGAGGGCTCGGGAATCGGCTCCCCGGCGGTCTGGGCGGCGTCCCACACATAAGCAGGCTTCGCGCCCACCATGCGGGAGCGCACCACCTCACCTGCCCGGGGCTTCTCACCGCGATCCAGCCGCCGGCATGAACCCGGATCGGAAGGGTCACTAGTGGCGAACCAGGCGGTGACCGGGGCATAGATCATGTAACCCGGTTGGCCCTTCTGCACCTGCCGGCCCAACTGCTGCCACTGCCTGTACCCCGCCACATACGACGGAGACGGCACACCCACCAGCCCCTTCTGATAGGCCTCCTGATGCTGGGCAAAAATCAGCAGAGTGTTGTTGAACGACCGCGACCGGAACCTAGCCGCAAACGCCATCGCCTGCTGCCAATCCTCACCTGAGACCAGCTGCTCGACCGCAGCGGTCAGCCGCTCGTGCAGCTCACCGAGCTTGGCTTCACGGTTGCTGCGTGAGGGTGTTGATTGCTCCGACATGGCATCTGGCCTTCCTCGTGACCCGGCGGACCAACCGAGCTACAGGAAGCAGCTCGGTCAACCATCAGGTGCGCCGGGAAGACCAGCGAGGCGATGACGGACATCGGAGACAACGTGTACGGCGGTGACCATCAGGGACCGAGGAGGTGAACCCGACAAGTCCTCCCCGGTCTATCAACCCGAGCATCACGGGCGCAGTCCATGGGTCAGCAGCGTGATAGGAAGTGACGCACAAATGAGAAGAAGTGCATCATCAGCCCCCGGAATCACCTCAGCCGGGTCAGCTCCCGGTACTTAGCCGGAGTCACCCCGAGGTACTGGCGGAAGAACCGGGCTGCATGGCCTCGGGTGTTCCACCCCACTTTCCGCATCGCTACCTCTATGGGGAGGTCAGTCTCTCGCAGCAGTCGGGCCAGTCCCTCGGCCCGCAGCATCGTCAGGTAGGTCTGCGGTGTCTTGCCAAAGGCATCCATGAAGACCCGATGGAACTGCGGCACAGATAAGCACACTGTCTCGGCTAGCTTCGCCGACCCCCATCGGCGAGCGAGGTCTGAGCGCATCATCTCCGCCGCTGTGCGGGCTTCCGGGCGTAGAGGCCGTAGAGCACGACGGCGCGGCGGGCTGGGCTTGGTCGTATGGCGCTGAGTTGCACTGCGACGGACGGCCGAGACTTCGATGTAAGGCAGGACCACCTGGAGCACAGACAGCAGCAGCCGCTCAGTCTGAAAGAACACCAAATGCGTATACTCGCAGCCGTTCAGCTGGGTGAGTTCATCTAGACATGGCTGAACTCTGCTGAGGTCATCATCGCTGAGACGAAGCAGCTGAGCCGGCTCCACGTAGGGTTCCTCTAGCAGTTCACAGGCTTCCATCCGATCTGCCAGCGCAGCCGAGTGTTGCCAGAAAACCTTGTCAACCAGATAATCAAAGTCCAGAAAGACCGTCGTCGTCGTTACAGGTTCTTCCGGGCGGCACCCTGAGAGCACGTTCGCCCCTAACAATAGCCCATCACCGGGGCGTACCGGCTGTTCACCGAATTCACTGCAGACAATGGCTGTGCCAGACCGAAGGAAGACCAGCCGTACCCAGTCGTAAGCCACCGGAAGTATCGGGCGCTTATGCGTCGAGGTCTCCGCGACTATCGGACGGAACGGAACTGGATACGCTCTCAGCATGTCTGGTTCGTCTTGTACCAGATAGTGCTGAGACTGAAAGCAGGGAGTCTCATGCGCTGGGGTCCGCGAGTGCGAGAACGAGTCCCAGGACGATAAGAACTAAACCGGCCACGACGTTCAGAACACGTTGTGCGCGGCTTGCGCCTAAGAATCGTCGAACGAGTCCGATGGCGTAGATATAGATCAACCACCAGAGGATGCCCAGCGCAATGTCGAGGGCACCGAGAATTGCTATCTGCGTCAGTAGTGCCGACGACGGGTCGATGAAGTGCGGAAGGACAGCTACGAAGAAGATCGCAGCTTGGGGATTAAGGACGTTGGCGAGCAACGACTTCCAGAAGATGCCAGGTGCGCCGTGCTCAGGCGCCACGTCACTCTCCTCATCACGCTTCCTAACTCGGCGGGCCTTGACCAAGCTCTGCACGCCGAGCAACACTAGGTAGCCTGCACCGGCGAACTTGAGAATCGCGAAGGCGGTATCGCCGGCAAGAATCACGGCCGTCACGCCCAGTGCGGCCGCAATGATGTGGGCAGCTAATCCAGTCTGCACGCCCAGCGCGGAGATAAAACCAGACCGGCGACTGAGTGCGGTGTAGCGCATGATCACGAACCAGTCTGGGCCGGGGGTGACGTAAGCCAACAGGCACACTCCCAGGAAGACGATGACCAGCTCTACAGTCATGGAGCAGTCCTCGTCCGAGCTGGCCCGGACCGTTGAGGCGTGCGGCCGAACGCAACGACTCCGGCGCTTGCTGCCCCAACCAGTACCAACGCGAGCCACTGCAAGGGCGCTAAGTATTGAGCGAGAAGCAGAGTGCCTGCCAACCCGGCTGCTGCCGGTTCAAGACTCTGCATGACTCCGACTGTCCGTGGCGGTAAACGACGGAGAGCGATGAACTCGAACGAATACGGCAGCACTGAAGCAAGCACCGCCACCGTGAACCCGATAAGCAGGATACGTAGATCGATGAGACCGGACCCATTCTCGATGATTCCAAGCGGTGCCACCAACAGCGCAGCCCATAACAGCGCCCATGCCAGAGGACCTAGCGTTACTGCGGATGCACCGGCACGTTTGCTCAACAACAGATAGCCGGCCATGGCCGCCCCCGATGCCAGCGCGAGCGACACTCCCACTACGGAGTAGTCGTCCCCTCCGCGGCCGTAGAAGAGCCAGACTCCTGCACCGGCCAGAACAGCGAAGCCGGCGTGCAGTAGACGTTTCGACAGCACGAGGGCCAGGGTGATCGGTCCCAATAACTGCAAAGAAGTCGCCAGCCCCAATGGCAAAAAGAGCAGGGAAGGGTAGACAAGATTCATGCCAGCAATAGCGGTGCCGAAGCCCAGGATTACCAGTCGCTCAGACCACGCAGCCGGCAAGGACGGGCGTGCGATCACCAGGAGCACCAATGCAGCGAAGCCCAGCCGCAAAGTGACCACCCCTGCTGGGCCGATGTCTGAGAACAGGGTCGCCCCCACGGCCTGGCCGAACTGTACGCAGACGACGCTGCCCAGGACCAGCAGGGAGGCAGGAGCACGAGTCACCCCACCAGCATTGCGTCTTTGACCGTTCACGTCTATGAAGCGTTTGAGACGCAAACCTTGTAATCTGTCTACATGATCGAGCATCGAGGGCTCCGTGCCCTGGAGGCAGTAGCGGAGCATGAGACGGTGACCGCAGCAGCAGCTGTCCTGCGCTTCACCCCGTCCGCGGTATCTCAGCAGATCGCTCATCTGGCTGATGAAGTCGGAGCCCCACTCCTTGAACGTCAAGGCCGCAACGTGCATCTGACCCCTGCTGCGCGGCTGCTACTTCAACGAACGCAGCACCTCAATGCCGCATGGGAAGCCACCAAAGCTGAGGTCAGCAGTTCATCAACCAAACCCACGGGGCATATTCGCTTCTGCGGTGTTTCCTCTGCAATCGCAGCCCTGATCGCGCCTGTGATTTCCCGACTAAAACTCACCCAATCTCAAATTCGAGCATCGGTGATCGAGGAAGAAACATCCGACTGCTACAAACTGCTGACGCTTGGTGAAGCCGATATTGCCGTGGTTCTACCCACCCAGGACTCGCCAGCCCACAGCGACCCCCGATTCGAACAACACACCCTAGTCGTGGACGAACAAGATGTCCTGGTGCCCAAGGGCCATGCTCTGGCATCACGAGAAAGCATCGACCTCACAGAACTGGCCTCAGAAAGCTGGATTGCCAAGCGCCGCGACAACGACACTTATTCCCTGCTGAGTGCCGCATGCGCGGCAGCCGGGTTCACTCCTCAGGTCGTTCATGAAGCCAAGGAGTGGTATGCAATATCGGCGCTTGTTTCGGCAGGACTCGGGCTCTGCCTACTACCGCGCCTGGTTCCCATTCCAGCAGAACATCACGTCGTCCGCGTACCCCTGCGTGGCGCTATAAGACCCACAAGACGCTTTCTAACAAGTACGCGACGAGGCAGGTGCCACCATCCCCTTATCAAGCTTGGTCTAGAAGCGCTCGCGGAACTGGCCGAAACAGGACCACTGACGCCTCAACCGCACGGCAGGTCCTCTGTGTCCTCGGGGTGACAGTGGTGATCACCGCGCTACAAGCATGTTGGCTGACCTCGACGCAACTATAGGGCACGGCACGTTAGCGGTGACGGCCTATGCGGCCTGTTTCGGTGGGCTGTTGATGCTCGCCTCTAGGGTCGGTGCCCGGTAGGGCACTGACCCTGGTGCTGCTCGCGATGATGGTCTTCGCCGCGGCGTCCGTGCTCGGTGCACTGACCCCCTCGGTGTGGGTACTGGCGATGGCCCGCGCCCTACAGGGTCTAGCTGCCGCAGTCTCAGTACATTCGGCATTGCGGCTGTTGCCCACACTGGTACCCGAGGTCGTCGCCCGCCGTCGTGCCGCGGCCGGGCGGAGTGCTGCAGGAGCGGAGCCGGAGCATCAGGTTTCGTCATCGTCGGAGGACTCAGTGAGTTGGCTTCCTGGAGGGCAGTGTTCTGGATGAATATCATTATTGCCGCTGTCCTGATACCTCTCATCCTCAGGACAATCCCCGCTGATCCCCGGGCCAATCAAGCTGTCACCATCCCGTGGCTCACGGCAGGGCTTCTCACCATCGCAGCGATGAGACTTGTCGGCGGTCCGTCCGCCTTCGCAGAAGGCGGACTAGCCCCGTGGGTTTCCTCATGGTTGGCGTAGGTGTGGCCACCTGTATCGGCTTGTGGGTCATCGACCACAGAGCGCACACGCCATTGATACCGAAGACGGCGCGGGGTTCGACGCCCCTGAGGTGGGGAGTGTTCGGGTCATTCACGAACACGGCAACCACCACCTCGACCATCAGGGTGGCAATCCTCTATCTTCAACAACAACGGGAGTTCTCGCCCATGGAAGCGGCCGGAACCTTAGTGAGTTTCAGTCTGCTCGTGGTCGCTGGCTCCACCACAGCCTCATGGCTCATTGGTGCCATTGGCTGGCGACGCAGCCTGGGTCTGGGTCTGACCGTGGTCGCCTCCGGCAACGCGATGATGGCGACCTGGCCCAGCGTGGCTGGTATCGCGACAGCTGCTGGACTGTGCGGGCTAGGGATCGGTATCGGCTCAGTAGCAGCCACCGACATGGGCACGCACCTTATGGAGTCGTTCAAGGCCACTGCTGCCGGGCTCATCAATTCCGCCGCACAACTCGGCACCGCCATCGGTACCGCGAGCATCCTGCTCGTTTCGACTATAAGCAGTCCTCGGCACGCCTGGATTACCGCAGCCGTCTGTGCCACGCTCGTCGCCGTAACAACCTCCCTGCGTCACCCTGAACGACGACCGGTCCGGTGAGGCTCGATCACATATATCGTGATAGCGGTATTCCGAGAAAAGATCTGGCGCCGATGACATGATGGTCAAATCGATCCGAGCGCGATCACTGTTACGGAGATGCTTGAAACTTACAGCCGATCCGCATAGAACCCCGGCAGCCCCTAGCACCCTAGCTGGAATGCGATGCCACGAAGCCTGTGCATCGCAACTCACCAGCAAGCTCGCTGTCTACGCCGCCGATGCCCCATCTGATCCCTCGCATCGCCGCCTTCGAGGGATCACGCCTCTTGCAGATCGAGGGCGACGCTGGGCCGCCCGGGTGATTCGATGCCTACCCGACCATCGAGAGGCGGTACCCCAGCATGGCTTCACCTCGTCAGGATTTCGCTACGTTCGTCTGCAAGTGGGTATCGATTTGTTCGAGCGATGAGAACTCAGCTTGGATTCCCTTCCACCACCGGCTCTCGGTTGCTGTGTATGGCCCGTAGGGCCCGTCTGCCATTGCTGTTCTCGTTACGATCAAGCCATGTCGTGCTCTGGAGAGCATTACCAAGAGCACCCGCTGTTCCTCGGAAAGGGGTTTACCGTGGTTGTTTCGCGTGAGCGGCAGATGTCCTTCTTCCAGGCCGATGGCGAATACCCAGTCGAACTGCTGGCCTTTACCCGTATGAGCATTCAGTAGGTGGACGCCCGGACCGATCGTCTGCTTGGGGTCTGAAACTCGAATGGACCGCACCGCGGCCCGTGCAGTTGCGGCATCGCTCTCCTCTAGTGTGTCGAAGGCGCTGTCGAGGAGTTCCCGGGCGTCGACATCAGCCGGGTCGACGGCGTTGAGTACCGCGAGTCTGGCATCGGCGATTGTTGCAGCGCGTGGGAGTGTGGCAACCGTTGACTGTATGAGAGCAACGATCCAGGGATCGTCGATCGCAAGGTCCCAACGACGCACGGGGAACGCTTTCTCGCCCGCGAGAACAGAGTCAATATCGGATCTACGCCAAAATACACGGGTGATGATGCCTACGGAGGCACTGGGATTATGCCGCATGATAGCGCCTACAAGGCGCTTCAGCTGTTCCGCTTCCGAAGCGCGGTCCGGAAATACCAGCGCTGCAGAGCAGCCTCCGCCAGGCCATTGCTCCGGCTGTGCGGAGACCAGGCTGGAGCCCGGATCGACCTCTTCGCTTACTGAGTTCACGGCTGCTAGAACTTTGGGTGAAGAGCGATAAGACTCGTGCAACCGGATCGGCGTACCGCAGGTCTTACGCACTTCTGCCTCTACCTCAGTGGGCGCGGCTCCCGCCCATGAGTAGATCCCCTGGAGCGGGTCGCCGGCGAACGTTCGCCTTGAAGTGCAACTCAACATGGCGAGGTCGAGCTGTTGCATGGAGAGATCCTGGAACTCGTCTACCAGCACTGCCCCGAAGTGTGCCTGGTAAAGCCGCGCAACCGCGGGGAGCCGGAGAAGGCATTGCGCGTGCCGGAGAAGATCGTCGTAGTGGAGCTGATTGGCGTCTTGGCGCGAACGCTCTACTTCCTCTGCAAGCGTGCCTATCGGCCCATCAGTACGCTGCCGGATGGCTGTCCGAACTTCGGAGTCGGAGAGTGGGTGTCGCTTGATATCGCTCAATAGGCGTTCGGCGTCGTATATATGGGTGCCGCCGCCAGCAGCCTCCATGGCCTTCCGCATGGTGCTACTCTTCGGTATTTTGAGGCTCTCCATGTTTAGTCCAATAGTCCTGCCATGGGCGAGAACAATCTCGGTTGCAAAACCGTGGAGGTTACGGACGAGGATCTGGCGTCGAGCTCGCGCGTGACCCACTACGGAACGCAACCGTTCTTCAAGGTTCGAGCGGGCGCGCTTCGTGAAGGTGAGGGCGAGCACGCGCTGGTTCGGCTCTAGAGAGTTGATCTGATGAGCCGCTCGGTGTGCCAATAGCTCAGTCTTGCCGCAACCTGGAGGGGCAATGATCAGCAAGTTGTCCTCATCCGAGGTTGCAGCTTCAAGCTGCTCCTTACTCAGAGAAAACTCACTCACTGCCGGCTCAATTCATCCACGGCGCGCACCAGGCGGGTCACGCTGCCGATCCTGCCGGCCGTTTCCGGTGTGAGCACCTCGGCGATGCACGACGCCGCGTCGACCTTACCTTTGTCGCGACAGAACTTCGCAACAGCCTCAGGCGTGATTTCCTCGATCGCGGCGACGCCCGTGGCCTGGAGTATGCCCTGCTCTCGGCAGAATCCACCGTCGATAAGCGCCTTCGCCGCTGCAGAACCACCAAGAGCGCGCGTGTATTCGTCTTCGAGGTCGGCGTCGGATATGAACACCTTCTTATCGACAATGGTGTCGCGCTTGCCTTTGAACGCATTCACCCAGGATCCGCTCTCGCTCATGTCGACCAAGCCGAGGAGTGTAGGCCCAAAGCCGTCTGGGCCTAAGAGCGGGAAGACGTTCCTGAACTTGTCGGCGCCGTCCAGCTCGACGACCACCGCGCCGAGGCGGTCGAGATCGATTCCAAGATTCTCAGCCACGGCCGCCACGATAACCCGGTCTGCATCGCCTTCGACTAGGATGACGAACCGCGCAGTTAGGGCCTCCAGCAGTCGGGGAGACCACCAGTGGGCTCGTACTTTTTCCACCTTCGACAGCTTCGCTTCGCCGATCTGATGGCATTCCCCGTGGCGGTCCACCGCGATCACCTCAGAGGGTTCGAAGCGGTGAAGGATGTACGGCGAATGGGTGACGATAATTTTCTGGTTTCCGTCCCCGCTCAACAAATCCGCTGCTGTTCGTTGGCTTGTCGGATGCAGGTGGATCTCCGGTTCGTCAATGGCGAGCACGTTTGCAGTGCCTTCGGCCAGGTCGAAAAGTGTCATGGACATAAGCTGGCGAACACCATCCGACTGCTCTGTCAACAAGACCTGCTCGTCGCCACGGTTGAGGAAAATCGTTACGTCCTGGAGGACGTCACTGGAAGGATCCGTCACGCTCCTGACCGAGAAATCATTGTGGGATACCCTCCGCGGCATTGAGCGACTGAGATGGTCGGCGACCTGACCAAGCAGATCGCCAACTGACTCGTTGCCGGCAAGTTCATCGTTGAACTGGTCAAGCAGCTTCTTCAGCCCGTCCTCGTTTGAGCCGAGGTCTGCGGCCGCCAGGAGGCTACGTACTGGACTATGCGCGCCTTCCATCATGGCCGTGCCACGCGTCGCCCGCAGGTAGCGCCAACCAAACTCCTCGAGTTGCTCACGGTTGGGCGCTCGTTCGTGCCCGCTCTCGGGGAACCAACGGCGGATGGTAACGGTCTCCTCGTCTTCGGGATCTGCTTCCACGACCATTTGGACCCAAAGATACTCCGTCACCTCGTCCTCAGCGATGCTGATCTCTGAGGGGAAGGGGCGACGGTTTGTCTCTGTGAAATCGGACCACCATGCGTTAACTACGAGGGGCTGCTCGCGGTCACGCAGGTCGCTGGGCTTGAGAGCCTGGTAGAGCCCAGCGGTGCTCGTTCCTAAAAGCAGATTCAGCAGGCGCAGGATCGATGACTTGCCGACGTCGTTCGCGCCGACGACGACGGCATGCCGACGTAGTGCAAGGTTCAGATCCTGGATCCGACTGTGATTGCTGATCTCTACTTTGGACAATCGCATATCCTCGCCCCTCATGTGTGGGAGCTGCGGCCCAGCTCTCCCAGTTCCATTCTGTTCTGGCAATCGTACTGAACGAACGACGGCACCTGACCCACAATGTCTCTAGTTGATACCGTTGCCTTTCGTCCGGTGCGGTCCTGTTTTGATCTGGGTGCGAATCCCGTGCCAAGGTTCCCTACCTCGGGCTGATCGCTGATTCATCCCATAGGTCGCGCGCGGTCTCCGCTAGGAGCGTCTTCGCACTCGTGAGGGGACTGGGACGACCATCTGCTGCGGGTAGGCATCAGGCTGGGCACGCTGTGATTCGATGCAGAACCCGCCCTTGACAGGAACTCTGCCCTCGCCTGGAGTAAGGGCGGGTCGTGGGTCAGTGCTCACCTGATTGGTGTGACTGTTTCTATGCGGGTGATGTCCGCTGGTGATGGGTACAAGTACTTGCTGCGTACCGTGGTTGCGGGGGATGGTGACCGGTCGTTGTCTACGCCGTTGACTCGGTATTACGCGGAGGAAGGTACTCCGCCGGGTCGGTGGCTGGGTGCCGGAGTGCGTGGGCTGGGGGATGGGCGGATCGGTGTCGGTGATGAGGTCTCTGAGGCGCAGCTTCAGCTGCTGGTGGGGATGGGCCGTGACCCGGTCACCGGTGAACCTTTGGGGACGGCGTATCCGCAGTACAAGTCCACCAGCCAGAGGATCGAGGCTCGCATCGCCGGCTTGGACCCGGGTTTGGGTCCGGCTGCCAGGGGTGAGGCGGTAGCGGGGATTGAGGCCGAGGAAGCCGCTCGCAAGGGCCGGCGTGCGGTGGCGGGTTTCGATTTCACGTTCTCGGTGCCGAAGTCTGCCTCGGTGTTGTGGGCGGTGGTTGATGCTGGGACTCAGGCGTTGATCGCTCAGGCTCATCATGCTGCGGTTGCAGAGGTGGTTGCATTTATGGAGTCAGAGGTTGCAGCTACCCGCACGGGCGCAACCGCAGGGGATGGGGCAGTTGCACAGGTCGATGTCGCCGGACTGATTGCCACTGCCTATGACCACTACGACTCCCGGGCTGGCGACCCGCATTTGCATACCCATGTGGTGGTTTCCAATAAGGTCCAGACGGTGCTGGATGGGAAGTGGCGCTCCCTCGACGGACGACCCCTGCACGCCTCTGTGGTTGCCTTGTCGGAGATGCATGAGGCGATCTTCGCCGATCACCTGAGCCGGATGCTCGGAGTCGCGTGGGAGTCACGGGACATGGGCCGGGACCGTAACCCCTCTTGGGCCATCACCAGCGTCCCCGAAGACCTCGTGGGTGAGTTCTCGACCCGCAGTAGGCATATCGACGCCGAGACCGACCGACTCATCGAGAACTACGTCACCGAGCACGGTAGGCGGCCTGCTCCGGCGACGATCATGAAGCTGCGCGCCCAAGCCACCCTGAGCACCCGGCCAGAGAAACAGGTCCGCTCCCTTGCCGAGCTGACCGATGACTGGCGTGCCCGGGCGGCCAGTGTGTTGGGTGAGGACGCCACCGCCTGGGCCTCCAGGACCGCCCACCACAACCCTGCACCTCAGTTGCTGCGGGCTGACGATGTGTCCCTGGATGCCGTCAGCCAGCTGGGTGAATCTGTGGTGGCGGTGGTCGGTGAGAAGCGTTCGACCTGGCGGCGCTGGAACCTCTACGCCGAAGCCTCCCGACAGACCATGGGACTACGGTTTGCCAGCACCGAAGATCGCCACGCCATCCTGGGCATGATCACTGACGCCGCCGAGAACGCCTCCCTGCGTCTCACCCCGCCCGAGCTGGCAGTCTCGCCGGTGGTGTTCCGCCGAGACGACGGCACCAGCGTCTTCCGACCGAAACATTCCACTGTCTTCTCCTCCGAAGACCTCCTGGCCGCAGAAGACCGCCTCCTAGAACGGGCACGCACCCTCACCGGCCCGACAGTGGACATGGCCACGGTGGAGAAGATCACCAATGGTCCTGATCGTCAGGGGCGTCGGCTCGGACCAGATCAGGCGGATGCTCTGGCGAGGGTGGCGGTCTCCGGGCGGGTGCTGGATGTGTTGGTCGGGCCTGCCGGGGCAGGCAAGACCACCGCCCTAGGTGCCCTCCGCCAAGCCTGGGAGACCGAGCACGGCAAAGACTCCGTAGTTGGCCTCGCGCCCTCAGCTGTGGCCGCCCGGGTGCTGGCCGAAGACCTGGGAATCGCTACAGAGAACACGGCGAAGTGGTGGGACAACCACACCCGTCACGGTGAGTCCTTCCATGCAGGCCAGTTGGTGATCATCGACGAAGCATCCCTAGCCGGAACACTGACCCTGGACAGGATCACAGCCCACGCCGCAGAGACCGGGGCAAAAGTGCTGCTGGTCGGTGACTACGGGCAGCTGCAATCCGTCGATGCTGGTGGAGCGTTCTCCCTGCTGGTCAACGACCGCGACGACACTCCTGAGCTGGTCGATGTCCACCGATTTACCCACCCCTGGGAGAAGACCGCCTGCCTTGCGCTACGGCACGGGCAGACCAAGGTGATTGATACCTACCTGGACCACGACCGGATCAGCGAAGGCGACGCAGAAGCGATGGCCGATGCTGCCTACACCGCATGGCGTACCGACCGGCACGCAGGTAAGTCTTCGGTACTGGTCGCCGAGACTCGGGAACAGGTGGCGATGCTCAATGCCCGCGCCCGAGCCGACCTGATCCTGGATGGCACCCTGAAACCCGGCCCCGAAATCACACTCAACGAGGGCACCCAGGCCGGTGTCGGCGACACGGTGATCACCAGACGCAATGACCGAAGGCTGCGCACAGGACGTGACTGGGTCCGCAACGGAGACACCTGGACGATCAGCGACATCCGCGGCGACGGCTCGGCCACTGTGCGCAAACACGGCCGCAGGTTCGGTGGGGCAATCGTGCTGCCCGCCTCCTACGTCGCCGAGCACCTGGACCTGGGGTACGCCGTCACCGCCCACCGAGCACAAGGACTCACCACCGATACCTCCCATGTGCTGGTGGAGCCGACCACGACCCGGGAAAACTTCTATGTCGCCATGACCCGAGGCCGAGAAGCCAACCGTGCCTACGTCGTCCTCGACCAACCTGATGAACACGCCGCACCTCACCCGGGGACGAATCCTGATGCCACCGCCCGGACAGTGCTCTACAGAGTGCTCCAACACTCCGGTGCTGAGCTGTCGGCACACGAGACGATCACCGCCGAGCAAGAGACCTGGGGGTCGATCGCTCAACTGGCGGCCGAGTACGAGACAATCGCCGCCGCAGCACAACACGACCGATGGGCCAGCCTCATCCGCACCAGCGGACTCACCCCCGAACAAGCCGATGAAGCGATCACCTCCGAGGCCTTCGGCCCACTGGCCGCCGAGCTACGCCGTGCGGAAGCCAACCACCATAACCCCGAAACCCTGCTCCCACGGCTGGTGAAAGCCAAGGGATTGGAGGATGCCGAGAATGTTGCTGCGGTGCTTCACCACCGGGTGGCTAGGGCCACTGCACGCCCGGCAGGATCAGGCCGCACCCGTAAACCACCTCGCTTGATCGTCGGACTGACCCCAGCCGCTGAGGGGCCGATGGATCAGCAGATGCGGCAGGCGTTGGAAGACCGCCGCGACCTCATCGAAACCCGCGCCACCACCATCCTGGACACCGCGCTCCAAGCCGGCGAACCGTGGGTCAAACAGCTCGGCGACCCGCCTAAGGACGCGCGGGGGCAGCGGCAGTGGCATCGAGTGGCCCGCACCGTGGCTGCCTACCGCGACCGATACCAGATCACCAGCACCCACCCCCTGGGTACCGAACCGGAGACCATTGCGCAGAAGATCGACCACGCCAGAGCCCGCACCGCACTCCACCAAGCCCAGCAACTGACCAGCCCCGGCCAGGAGCCCCGACGGCAGACTGTGGACCGCTCCGCAGCGGGCCGCAACCTATGACCGGGCCCGCGGCGCACAGGAACGTTCCTTTTTGACTCTGTCCCTCTAGACCAATTTCACCTTCTTACGATGACGTTTACCGCCTCGAGGCAGCTCCACGAGTCCCTCATTTCTTAGTCGCTCGAGAAGGGAGGTGATGGACTCGGTCCGGGGCACATCAAATTCATGCCCGGAAGCTTGATTGAAGCCCTCGAACCCGTCGTCTAGTTTCCCAAGAATCCGTATGACATCGTCGCTGCTGATTTCCTGACCCAACTGAGCGAGTTGCCATACGACGTGCTGTGCCTCCGAAGCATACGGTGCGATCCGTTCCACTTCCGCCAGAGGAAGCGACATCTCCTTCGCATGTGCAAGGCCTCCAGCTTCCTTGAGGCCCTCCGAGTCGTCATCTTCCACAAAGGTTTTTAGCTCGTTCAGGATCCTCATCTTAGTTTTGACCGGCACGCGAGGTTTGCGGAGTAACTCCGCAGCATGACCGCCAACAAGCTCCGGGGAGAGAAATTCGGCCGCTTTCTCAGACACTTCGAAAGCTCTAGCTACTGCACCCCATCCTGCTGTGGCGAAGTGTTCGAATGTTTCAGCGGTGTCGGGAACGAGGCCTGCCTCTAAGAGTTCAGCTAGAAGATCGTCCTCTTGCGGTTCGACCTCGGCCACGGGGAGTTCATCAGGCTGGGGTTCCGGAATGATTTGTAGAGCCAGTGAGACACGAACTTTAGGACTGAGGAACGTAGCTGCGTTCAGTATGAGGACTAGGAGCTCCTGTAAGAGCTCTGCGTCCGTAGCCTCCAAGTTCTCCATTTCAACGGGAAGGTCGTCTTCGCCTGCTAGAAGGACTTGTGCGAGATTCCTATCGAATCCACGTTCATTCGAGTAGGTGAGCAAGTTGGCGGGGCTGGGGCTCATGCGTCGTGCAGCCGCAACGCTAGGCCAGGTTGCCTCTGGCAGCTTACTAATAGTTGGCAACGTCGCCTCCGGAGCGCTACTCCGCAGTACCGTGTTGATCTGGTCACTCGACCATCCCTCATGCTGGTCGATGAGGACCTCATGCAACGTTTCTGCAGACTGCACAACGTACGGGGTCACGGGGTCTTCCTCCACCACCCCGAAGTATGTGTCAGGATCTTGCTGGATGCGCTGCCAGACTGGATCGCTGATGCGCACCTCGTCCAGGGCCACCGGATCGTTGTTATTGAGACTCAGAGCAACTCGCAGGTTTTCGGCAGTGAGGACATACAGGTGTTCATCAATTAGGAGCTTACGCAGCCCCTTGGCTATGGGTTCCAAAGCCGGCACGCGTAAGTCAAGGGTTTTCGTAATGGAGAACATGACGTTCGTTCTCTTGGGCCCGTGTTCTTTAGTGAATGCTGTAAGTGTGGAGTGGCGTTCCGCGATCAGGTCTGTCACTTGGGTGCCGAATCTGTAAGAAGCAGCATCTCTCGCGTTCCGTAAAGCTGCATCAAGGAGAGAGGACCGGGTCTCTTCATCAGAGACAGTGTCCGGTAGGGCTAATCGATCAAACAAGCCACGCCATGGATGTTCTGCCAGGAAACAGACCAGGTCAGTTTTCCGGACTGATGGTTCATTGAAGAAGGCCTTCAGGAAGACGCGAGGGTCGTCCCCTTGTTCAGCGGCGACGAATGCCGATAGGTCCCGTGCTAATGCAGGTTCGTTTTCGAGCATGTAGTTCACAACTTGAACGTTGAGTGCGCTGCGTGAGCTGGCAAAGCCTTCCGGTGCTTGCTGAAGCACATTTGATACCGCGTCTGGAGTTGTGAACTCGAAATCCACGAGCATTTCGTTCGGCCAGACGCTGTTTCGGAAGAAATTTGCGACGTCTACACCAAGGAAGTCACCGTAGAAGGTTGCCGAGTATTCGGCGTAGTAACGGTTTATGAAGCCTCGTCGCACGAGCTGACGTGCAAGGTCCGAGTGCAGGGTCCGTTCAATGTGTCTGTCAAAAGTTGACTCTTCAAACGTGAACCGTGGGTCTTGCGCTAAGGCCTTATAGTCGGCACCACGCAATTCAGCTATATCGGCATCGATCTGTGCGCGCTGTCTATGGAGTTCCTCAGGCTCGGGTTCGCGCCACTGGTTTGGATCTAAACCATCTGGGAACAAGGTCTTTAGATGTGCTGACTCCAGATCGACGGTTTTTTTGACTGTTGCCCCTGAGAAGCCGCGCTGGGGAACTTGGAACTCCGCTGACAGCGCCTGAGCTTGGGCGGCCCTTTCCCAGAAGCCTCGGCGCTGTGCATCTGCGATCTTATAGCTCTGCTCGCCGATTACGAGCTGTTGAAGCTCGCCTGGCATGACTGAAAGCAGTGCCTTGAGCCGTTCACCTAGATTGTCAGCAATGGTGTCCTGCTTGTGTTGAAGCTCATTGACGCGATGTAGATCACGTCTACGGTTCTGCAGCGTGTCAATTGAGAAGCGGACCAATTCTTGACGCTTCCCTTCCAGCACATCCAGGGCACTTCCTCGGTGGGGGAGTGCTTCGAAGTCTGCCGGGTGGAAGTTCTTGTAGACGACAAGAGCGAATAGGTCGTCTGGTTCCATACCAGGCGCTGGTCTTTCAACCCACAGAAGTCGTTGAGCGAAGACCACGAACTCATTGCAGATATTGATCAGCAGACGCATGTCCGTGGCATTACGAGCGACCAGGTCCAAGAGTTCGCGGCTGATCGAGGTGTTCTCGGGGAGGCTCTTCTTCAACTCTTTACTGAGCAAGTCTCGAGCATTGCTATGAGATAGAAAGGGAACAACTGGAATGACGATCTCGAAAAACTTAGTCCTGTTGGCCCGCTCGACAGCGCTCCTGGCCTTATCGTTGACAGTCAGCGAACCATCGGACTCAGGTGCCCTAGACGTCGCTCTTGAGTTGTCTTCGTCACTGGGTTCTTCAGTTTCGTCACCTCCTGTTTGCTGGTCTTTGCCGAGGCGCTCGAAGAGACTGTCCTTGATTGCATAGACGAATCTGAGTGGACGATCTTTCCGCTTCATCCAATGGGCGGAAGTGTTAATCAGAGTATTCAGCTCACGTAGCGAGTCGAAAATCTGTGGCTCATCGAATCGATCAAGGTCCTCGAAAACTACTATGTCAGGTTCTGTCTCCTCGAAGAACGCCATGATTTCGTCCAGGTACTCATCGAAGTATGAGTCTGTTTTCTTATCGAATGAGATGGAAGTGCCACTCGTGGAGAACTGGGAGACACCGCGGTTGCCAAGCACCCAGCGTCCAGCCGAAGTAGCAGCGAGAACGATTAGTGCGAACATGAGCATGGACCAGAGTTCATCGGCATCGCCAAATACACCCGATTCTGGCCTGAGGCCGAAGAGCCAGAGAGTCCCGCAGAGAATGATCGTGACCACAAATGCCTCGCCGACGGCGCGTTGTGGCGTCAGCTCTCTTGTGCGAGCGAAGCGCGAATGCTTGATCTCACCAGGCGCGGCACGATACACGAGTTGTTTGACAAGCTCCTTTTGAATCCGATTCGCCAGGTGCTCATCGTCGTCATTTCCGAGAGTATTGATACTGATGCGCAGAATTTTCTGAGGCTGGTGGGAGCTCGTTTCTGGGTTTTCCTCGTTAGCTGCCTCTTGGTTTTCAATGAAACGGTCTAAAATGCTGGACTTTCCAGAACCGTAACGACCGGTCAGCGCGATATTTTTGTTTCTCGGATCGCGAACTGCGGCCTCAAGGTGCTCGACGTAGGAGGCGTGTTTTTCCTTGTCATATGCGGGAGCGAGTGATCGAAGCTCAGCCTTCTTGGGGTGCGCCACAGCTTCTTGCTGGCGTGCATGATCTACTGAGGTATCCCTTGAGGACTCTTCATCCGGGGTGTTCGCGCCATTCCTCATCATTATTCAAGTATGGCTGAGGGGGTAGGTGCCTTCGGGACAAAGTCGACGCCAGCTCCTGGCGTGTTCCAGTAGTGATCACGGTTGCTGGGTTGCGACCCCATTGCAACCAAGTGCACTATTCGCACGATCTTGAGATAGGTGACGTGAGACTTGTCGGCGACGACCACCCTGTCGCTGGTGCCGGCCTCATTGAGTTCAGTCACGATTTGGCTCACGGTGGATACCCGGTATCCCAGGTCAGCGTGTACCTGTGTTCGTGGCAAAGGATGATGCAGTCATCCCAATCACTCTGCCCCGTCTGACCATGGCGTACCAGGACCGGAGTCCATACCGTCCAGAACCTTCTGGCGAAGGGCTCGGTGGTGGCTCTCGTATCGTTCGCGGTCCTTCCGCACCAACTCGATGAGGTACTCCTCGGCGGAGGCATAGTCGCCGTGGACTGTGCGACGGTCGATGTAGGCATGGAGCTCATCAGGAACCGAGACTTGCAACGTTGCCATATAGCTACTGTAGGGCCATGCTGTTGTCCTGTCAGTCGGCCAGGTATCCCGTTTGAGGATTGATCTCTGCCAGGAATCGACGGATCGCCTCTTCGTGCATATCGTCGTCGAACTCCTGTGTTGAAGAGGCACCTATCTCGAAGCCGTACTCAGGATTTCGCCCGGAGATCCACTCGTAGGAGTAGGTGTTCGGACTGCGACGACGGATGGAGAACGTCTCGCCGTCCACAGTCATCCTGTGTTCCTCTGTCACGTCAATATCCTGGCATGAAGGCATCTCCGATCCAGCCCCCTAGATTCCGAGGACTTCGCGGATTCCTATGCCGCACATGTCGTCCACGCTCTCCCAAGGGGAGACCGTGGATGCCGGGAGGGGTACAAGCCGTTTGCTGAGTTCATAGAAGTCAGCTCACTGGGGGAGTAGACTCCAAATGCGTGATAGAACTCCACTCTGACAGCCAGATGCTGTTCCTTCCCACGAGTGGCACACAGGAGGCACAAGCAAACAGTGCCCCCTCAGGAACCGCGAGATTCAACCTCGTCCAAGTCGTCCGGCAAGAACTGGGACTTCTAGAGCGAATCTCCTAGTTTTACAGCCGACCTGCAGAAACCTGCAGATCCGGGCCTTTTTCGTTGTGACTTCGAGGTCGGGGGTGAGCTCATCGAGTGGGCCCTCACTCACCCTGTGCTGCGAAGGCAGATAGGAGAGTGGCCTCGATGAAACGGGGGGCATCATCTGGGTCAAGGCGAACGGCGAGAATCTCCTCCGCGGCACCATTGAGCACCACGTGGGTAGTGGTGAGCAGCCAGCTCACCGGCAGATCGTTGCGAAAAGTGCCTTCTTGCTGGCCTCGTACCAGTAGGCCGCGCATGCGCGCCTCGGCTTTCTCGTGCAGTTCACGAATACGGCCCGCGGACAGCTCCTTCTGCGCCGTGGCCAGCAGAGCCCGGGACTGGTCAACGAACACCCAGCTGGATGCGAGCAGCCGTTGGAAGGCCGTACGGGCGTCGCCATCCAAGGGGATCTCACTGAGCACCTCTTCAGCACGTTCAAGACTATCCACCAAGGCGGCCTCGATCAGCTCTGCCCGAGTCTGGAAATGCCCGTACAGCGTCATGCGGCCCATCCCTGCCTCGGCGGCGATATCAGCAACAGAGACGTCAGGGTTCTTGCGGATTGCCATCACTGTCGCTGCCAGAATTTTGGCCCGGTTCCGTTGCGCGTCAGCCCTCTGATTAGCGGCGCGCGCCGAGGTCGCAGGCCTGTGAGCAGTGGCACCTTCTCCTGCACTTGTGGCCATCGCAATACACCCCCTCATCAACTCGTATCCAAGTGTATGAGATAGTTTATCTGTTATATCTCGTACATACATGATCGACTTAAGGGTCGTGCCACTTGACCTGGCGGTCTCAGATTGTTTCCACGAAGCTCTCGCAGGTCTTGGCCAGCCGCATCCTGTGCGTCCATGCGATGGCGAACTCCTGTTGACCCATACCCCCTATGGGTATATGTTCGACATGTAAGTCGTACATGGTTGAAGGAGTTTCGAGTCATGGCAGCAACAGCTGAATTTCAGGTGACCGGGATGAGCTGCGGACACTGCGAGCGCGCGGTCCGCACTGAGCTCTCCGAGATCGACGGAGTGACCAGCATCGAAGTCAGTGCCCGGACCGGTCGACTAGCGGTGACCGCCGAACAGTCTGTCGATGATGCTGCGGTGATCACCGCCGTCGATGAGGCTGGCTACACCGCCGTGAGGAGCTGAGCATGAAGGCCCCCGCGCGGCTGGGCCTGTACGGGCTGACTCTCCTGACCGTGTTTGCTGTGTCTGGTGTCACGGCGAACACAGTCATCGACGAAGACACCGTGCAGGCCTGGACGGAGGAGACACCAGATGATCACGACGGACAAGGAGACGGTGAGATGAGCAGCGGTGGCCAAGAGCGCCATGCGGCTGATTCGGCTCCTCCGGGTCTCGGCTTGACCCATGACGGCTACCAGCTCACAGAGGTCAGCAGCCCGACGGAGATTGGCATTGAGGGTGAGCTGAGCTTTGCGGTGACCGGACCCGACGGAGAGCCGGTGACCAGTTATGAGCTCGATCACGAGAAAGAGATGCACCTGATTGTGGTGCGCTCCGACGGGCAGCACTTCCGGCACGTGCACCCTGAACGTGATGAATCGGGCACCTGGTCGACTCCCTGGGAATGGGATGCGGCAGGTACCTATCGGATCTTCGCCGACTTCTTGCCGGAACAGGCGGGGGAGGGTCTGACCCTTTCTGCGACGAGGGAGGTAGCCGGTGATTACGACCCGGCACCAGCTGATCAGCCAGTCACCGAGACGACGGTGGACGGATTCGACGTGGTCGTTGAAGGCGACCTGATCGCGGGCGAGGCAACGGAGCTGACGATGACCATCAGCCGCGACGGCATGCCAGTGGCCGAACTTGAGCCCTACCTCGGTGCATTTGGGCACCTGGTCGCCCTGCGCGATGGCGATCTGGCTTATCTGCACGTCCACCCCCACGACGATGTTCCGGCCAGCGACGAGACCGCCGGTCCGGAGATCGTGTTCGAGGCAGCTGCTCCGACGCCCGGTCGGTATCTGCTGTACCTGGACTTCCAGGTCAACGGTGAAGTCCATACCGCGTCGCTGGTCATGGACACGACCACCGACACCGGTGGTGGGGAGACAGAAGACCGGGATGGGCGCGATGAAGAAGGAGATGATCATGACCACTGAGAGCACCCGCACCGAGGTCACTCTCACCGGCGTTGAGCTGAAGATCGGCGGGATGACGTGTGCCTCATGTGCGAACCGGATCGAGAAGAAGCTCAACAAACTCCACGGTGTCGACGCGAGCGTGAACTACGCCACCGAGAAGGCAAGCGTCACCGCCCCCGAGGGCTACGATCCGGAGTTGCTGATCGCGGAGGTCGAGAAGACCGGCTACACCGCTGAGCTGCCGTCTCCGGACAGGAACACCTCCAGCGGCCCTGCTGGTGAGGGTGAGTCCTTCGAAGATGCCGAGCTCCGAATGCTCAAACAGCGCTTGATCGGCGCGGCCGTCCTCTCTGTGCCGGTGATCGCGATGGCGATGATCCCGGCTCTGCAGTTCGACTACTGGGGGTTTGCCTCCCTGGTGCTGGCGGCTCCGGTGGTGGTGTGGGCCGGGTGGCCGTTCCACAAGGCCGCCTGGGCGAATCTCAAGCACGGTGCAGCCACCATGGACACACTGATCTCAGTCGGCACCGTCTCTGCGCTGATCTGGTCGATCATCGCGCTGTTCTTCGGCACCGCCGGCCAACCGGGTGTGGTCCACCCCTTCGAGCTGACGATTTCACGTTCCGACGGGCTTGGGCATATCTATCTTGAGGTCGGCGCCGGAGTGATCACCTTCATCCTGCTGGGCCGCTACTTCGAGAAGCGCTCCAAACGCACTGCCGGAGCAGCCCTGCGCGCTCTGCTCGAGATGGGTGCGAAGGAAGTCACGATCCTCCGCAACGGCCCTCAGGGAGAGAAGACTGAGCACCGAGTCTCCACTGACGAGCTTTCCGCGGGCGACGAGTTCGTGGTCCGACCCGGTGAGAAGATCGCCACCGATGGGGTGATCACCTCGGGGCGCTCTGCGATCGACGCCTCGATGCTCACTGGTGAGTCGGTCCCGGTCGAGGTTACCGTCGGTGACCCGGTGACGGGCGCCACGGTGAATGCCGGCGGCCGTCTGGTGGTCAAGGCCACCCGGGTCGGTTCGGACACCCAGTTGGCGCAGATGGCCAAAATGGTCGAAGACGCCCAGTCCGGCAAGGCCGAGATTCAGCGCCTGGCCGACCGGGTCTCCTCGGTGTTCGTGCCTGTGGCCATCGCGGTCGCGGTTGCGGCCTTGGGCGCGTGGCTCATGGCCGGGTTCCCGGTCAGTGCCGCCTCCACCGCGACGGTTGCGGTGCTGATCATCGCCTGCCCCTGCGCACTCGGTCTGGCCACCCCCACTGCGCTGCTGGTCGGCACCGGACGCGGAGCCCAGATGGGCGTGCTCATCAAGGGTCCAGAGATCCTGGAATCGACCCGCAACGTCGACACCATCGTGCTCGACAAGACCGGCACCGTCACCACCGGGAAAATGACCCTGACGGATGTCCTGACCGGTGAGGGCGTGAGCCGTGATGAGCTGCTTCGTCTGGCTGGTGGCCTGGAGGACTACTCTGAGCATCCCATTGCTCAGGCGATCGCCGCCGCGGCCGCCGCACAGGTCGGCGAACTGCCCACCCCGGAATCCTTCGAAAACGTCGAAGGCAAAGGTGTCCAGGGCGTGATTGAGGGGCACGCCGTGCTCGTTGGTCGTGAGACGCTGCTGGCCGACTGGTCGATGCGCCTGGACGACAACCTCACAGCGGCAAAGGAGGCCGCTGAGCGCGAGGGCAGGACTGCGATCGCCGTCGGCTGGGACGGCAAGGCACGCGGTGTGCTGGTTGTCTCTGATCAGATCAAGCCCACCTCCGCTCAGGCCATCGCCCAGTTCAAGGAGCTGGGGCTGTCACCGGTGCTGCTGACCGGTGACAACCAGGCCGTTGCAGAGCAGGTCGCCGCAGAGGTCGGCATCGACCGGGTCATCGCCGAGGTGCTGCCCAAGGACAAGGTCGACGTCGTCACCCGACTCCAAGAGGAAGGCAAGGTCGTGGCGATGGTCGGAGACGGTGTCAACGACGCGCCAGCACTGGCCCAGTCCGACCTGGGACTGGCGATGGGGACCGGCACCGACGTCGCCATCGAAGCTGCTGACATCACCCTGGTCCGCGGCGATCTGCGGGCCGCCGCCGACGCGATCCGCCTGGCGCGCAAGACGCTGCGCACCATCAAGCAGAACCTGTTCTGGGCGTTCGGCTACAACACCACTGCGATCCCCATCGCAGCTTTCGGCCTCCTCAATCCGATGCTGGCTGGAGCTGCGATGGCATTCTCCAGCGTCAGTGTCGTCACGAACAGCCTGCGGCTGCGCAGGTTCAAGGCCAAAGCCAACCAGCACATCACCCCAAACCCCTCGAGGACCGCGCCGACTTCTCAGCCAGTCAACGCCGACCCCTCGTCGTCAACACCACAGAAGAAAGGACTGCAGAAGATGACTGCGCACGACCACAAAACCGACAACCACCACGACCACAGCCATGGGGCTGCTTCTGGCGGCTGCAGCGGCCACGCACCCAAGACCGAGGACCTCGCTGCCGTGAACAGCGCAGACGTCACCGAGTGCCTAGTGATGGCCGGTACTCCCGTGATCAAATCCCAGGCAGAGGACGAAGGTCTCTACCGCGACTACAACGGCGAGCGTTACTGGTTCTGCTGCGCGGCCTGCGGCCCGCTCTTCGACGCCGATCCGGACCGCTACATCATCGCCGCCTGATCGGCAGGGAGCCGGATTCCCCCTTTACGAGAAGCGGGAAACAAACGAGGGCAGATCAAACGAACAGGAGCAACGAGACCGGTATGAACGACGAACACAGTCACAGCGGTGGGCACACGATGCACAACGATCGGTCTGAGCATGCCGACCATCAGCATGATCACGCTGGGCGCCATGAGCACGGCGCCGCTGGGTCGCAGGGCCATCATGGTCATGCCATGCATCAGGAGGGGCACGCACAGCACGATCATTCCGGCCACGGCGGGCACGAGGGTCATGGTGATCATGTGGGCCAGTTTCGGCGGCTGTTCTGGATCATGCTGGTGCTGGCGGTGCCGGTGGTGGGGTTCAACGAGATGTTCGCTCACCTGCTGGGCTACCCTCTTCCCGAGGCGGGGTGGGTCTGGTGGATCTCCCCGGTGCTGGGCACGGTCATCTACCTCTGGGGCGGGTGGCCCTTCCTCACCGGCGCGGCCTCCGAGATTCGTTCCGGCAAGCCGGGGATGATGCTGCTGATCGGCCTGGCGATCACCGTGGCGTTCATCGCCTCCTGGGGCGCGAGCCTGCATCTGCTGGATCATGAGCTGAACTTCTGGTGGGAGCTGGCGCTGCTGGTGGTCATCATGCTGCTGGGCCACTGGATCGAGATGCGCTCCCTGGCCAAGACCTCCTCAGCACTGGACTCGCTGGCCGCGCTGCTGCCGGACGAGGCAGAGAAGGTCACCGATCACGGCGTGGAGAAAGTCGCCCCGGCTGAGCTGCTGGTCGGTGATGTGGTGATCATCCGGCCCGGGGCATCGGTGCCTGCTGATGCCCAGATCGTCGAGGGTTCGGCAAGCATGGATGAGTCCATGGTCACCGGTGAGTCCCAGCCGGTGCGCCGAGACCCCGGCGAGCAGGTCGTCGCTGGCACGGTGGCCACCGACTCCGGCATCCGGGCACAGATCACCGCCACCGGTGATGACACCGCCCTGGCCGGGATCCAACGCCTGGTCGCAGATGCCCAGGCCTCCTCCTCCCGGGCCCAGCGGATCGCAGACACCGCCGCGGGCTGGCTGTTCTGGTTCGCGCTGGGCGCCGCGCTGATCACCGCCGCGGCCTGGAGCCTGCTGGGCATGCCCGATGCCGCGGTAGTACGGACCATCACCGTCCTGGTCATCGCCTGTCCCCATGCCCTGGGCCTGGCGATCCCGCTGGTGGTCTCCATCGCCACCGAACGCGCCGCCCGCGGCGGAGTGCTGATCAAAGACCGGCTGGCACTGGAATCGATGCGCACCGTGGACGCGGTCCTCTTCGATAAGACCGGCACCCTGACCAAGGGCGAGCCCACCGTCACCGGCGTTGAGCCCGCCCAGGGCCACACCGAGGACCAGATCCTGGCGTGGGCGGCCGCCGCCGAGTCCGACAGCGAACACCCCCTGGCCCGAGCCATCCTCGGCGCCGCCAGCACCCAAGCCCTGTCGATTCCGCAAGCACGAGACTTCTCCTCCTCCCCAGCGGTCGGGGTCAAGGCCACCATCAACGACGGTGAATACGACATTGTCGTTGAGGTCGGCGGCCCCTACCTGCTGGAACAGCACAAGACCGAGGAGCTGCCCATCGCCGATCAGTGGAAGGACGAGGGCGCGATCATCCTCCACGTCCTAGCCGACGGTGAGGTCATCGGGGCACTGCGCCTAGCCGATGAGATCCGGACTGAGTCCAAAGCCACCGTCGAAGCCCTGCACACCAACGGTGTCCAGGTGGTCATGATCACCGGAGACGCCCAAGCCATCGCCGACACCGTCGCCTCAGAGCTGGGCATCGACCGGGTCTTCGCCGGAGTCCGCCCAGAGGACAAAGCCGCCAAAGTCCACCAGCTCCAAACTGAGGGACAGAAGACCGCGATGGTCGGCGACGGCGTCAACGACGCCCCCGCCCTGGCCCAAGCCGATGTCGGCATCGCCATCGGAGCAGGAACCGATGTAGCCATCAGCTCAGCAGGAGTCATCCTCGCCAGCTCCGACCCACGCTCAGTACTATCAATCTTCGAACTCTCCCAAGCCAGCTACCAGAAGATGAAGCAGAACCTCTGGTGGGCCGCCGGATACAACCTCGCCGCAGTCCCCCTGGCCGCAGGCATCCTGGCACCCATCGGATTCGTACTGCCCATGAGCATCGGCGCAATCCTCATGTCAGCCTCCACCATCGTCGTCGCACTCAACGCCCAACTGCTCCGACGACTCGACCTCACCCCGGAAGCAAGCACTGCCAAAATCCTCGGCCGCTCCTGAAACGGCCTGGGCCATACGAATCAGAAAGGAACGACGATGACCACGCAGGGCCCCGACCCGTCGATTTCAGCAACCCATGGCTACATCAGTGACAAGGATCGCTACCTTGCACGCCTCAAGCGCATTGAAGGCCAGGCCCGCGGCATCCACCGCATGATCGACGAAGACACCTACTGCATCGACATACTGACCCAGATCAGCGCGATCACCTCTGCCCTGAACAACGTGGCCTTGGGCCTGCTGGATGACCACCTCAGCCACTGTGTCACCGGCGCCGTCCAAGACGGTGGGGCTGAGGCGGAGGCGAAGATCAAAGAGGCCTCCGACGCTATCGCCCGCTTGGTGAAGTCCTAGCTGCAGGAACGCCCAGGTCGAATCTGCAAGTTAGGTCGTGGTCAGGCAGCGTTATCCGCTGACGCCGAGGGTTCGTGGAAATCCGTCCATCGGAGGAAGTAGAGTTCTACCGCGTGAAACCGAACCACTCCGCCGGACATGACCTGCTCCTCTCCGTGAGTGGCACGCAGAAGGCACGGGGAGGCCGTGATCCGGCAGGCCGTGCACACTTCTCCACTGCACTCGCTTCTGCATCATGAGCGCGCCCACCTCCAGCCGGGCTGCCCGGCGCCGGGCCCCTGCCGCCCCGCAGCTTCAGCTGATCCGCCAGACAGAGACGCTCGGCGCGGACGCTGATCTGCAGCGTGCCCTGGACCTGCTCCACAGCACCAGGGACGAGGGCGCGGGCCCGATGCTGCGGATCTACCGGCCCCAGCCCACCGTCGCCTTCGGCCAGCGGGATGCGAAGCTCCCCGGCTTCGACGAGGCTGCCCGACGCTGCCGCGCCCTGGGGTTCGAGCCGCTGGTTCGTCGAGCCGGGGGACGAGCCGCCGCATACGGCCCCGGCTCGCTGGTGGTCGACCACATTGAACCGGACAGCGACCCCATCCGGGAGTCCCAGGACCGGTTCGCCGCCTTCGGGGAGCTCTTCGCCGATGCCCTGCAGTCGGCAGGCCTGGACGCAGTGATGGCCCCACTGCCGGCGGAGTACTGCTACGGGGAGCATTCGGTCCACGGCATCCACCCTGAGGAGGCGGACGTGCGCATCAAACTGGTGGGCACCGCCCAACGGCAGGTTGCCAGCGGCTGGCTGTTCTCCACCTCCATCGTCGTGGAGGACGGCCCAGCGATCCGACGGGTGCTTGCCGAGGTCTACGACGCCCTGGGCCTGGAATGGGACCCGCTGACGGCGGGCTCAGCGGACGAGCTGAACCCGGAGCTGACAGTCCACGGCGTCGAGCAGGCGATCCTGGAGACCTACGGCACCTACTGGGACTTCCTCGAGCCCACCGGCTAGGGCCCCTGGAAAACAGTCGAGCCCGGCCCCCTCAGGGCGCCGGGCTCGAGCACTATTCAGCCGTGGAACGCTCAGGCGTTCGCAGCGGCCTCCTCCACGTTGGGCTTCTCAGCGCCGATGGTGGTGGAGGGGCCGTGGCCGGTGTTGACCCTGGTCTCCTCCGGCAGCTCGAACAGGCGGGTCCTGATGGACTCCACGATGGTCTCGAAGCTGCTGTAGGAGCGGCCGGTCGCACCGGGGCCGCCGCTGAACAGGGTGTCGCCGGAGAACACCACTGGTCCGCCGTCGAGCTCCTCAGCGTAGTAGCAGGTGGAGCCGGGGGAGTGGCCCGGCGTGTGGATCGCAGTGAGGGTCACTCCGCCGATGGTGAAGGTGTCACCGTCGGCGACCTTCACCTCCGGCTCAGTCTCGGAATGGACCTGCTCCCACAGGACCTTGTCGTCCCAGTTCAGGTGGATCTGACCGCCGATGCGGGACTGGACGTCCTTGACCTGGCGGACGTGGTCGTCGTGGGCGTGGGTCAGCAGGATCGCTGCCACCTTCCGGCCGGCGACCTGCTTCTCCACGTCCTCGGCATCATGGGCGGGGTCGATGACGATGACCTCGTCCTCGGTGCCGATAATCCACACGTTGTTGTCGACGTTGTGGGTCTCGCCGTCCAGGGAGAAGGTCCCGGAGGTCTCCAGATGCTCAATGCGCGCGCTCATGGGGTCTGTCCTCTCGTATCAGTGTCGGTGCTGCATCTGTCTCGGTCGTCCTCAGGCAATCTCGACAACGGAGCGCAGCACTTCGCCGCGGTTCATGGTGTCGAATGCTGCCTGCACGTCCTCGAGCCTGATCCGCTCGGTGACGAAGGCGTCGAGGTCCAGCTTGCCCTGCTGGTAGAGGTCCACCAGCATCGGGAAATCCCGTGAGGGCAGGCAGTCGCCGTACCAGGAGGACTTCAGGGAGCCTCCGCGGCTGAAGAAGTCCTGCAGGGGCATCTCAATCGTCAAGGACGGGTCAGGAACGCCGACGAGCACCACGCGGCCGGCCAGGTCGCGGGCGTAGAAGGCCTGCTTGTAGGTGGCGGGGATGCCCACGGCGTCGATGACGACGTCGGCGCCGAAGCCGCCGGTGAGCTCACGGATGGCCTCCACGGCGTCGGACTCCTGGGAGCTGACGGTGTGGGTGGCGCCGAGCTCCTGTGCCTTCTCCAGCTTCCGGGGGTCGAGGTCCACGGCAATGATGGTCGTGGCACCGGCAAGCTTCGCACCTGCGATGGCAGCAGTGCCGACACCGCCGACGCCGATGACGGCCACGGACTCGCCGCGCTTGACCTCGCCGGTGTTGATGGCCGCGCCGATGCCTGCCATCACGCCGCATCCGAGCAGGCCCACAGCAGCGTTGGAGGAGTCCTCGACGTCGTCGATGACGGTGCACTGCCCGGCGGCCACCAGAGTCTTCTCGGCGAAGGCGCCGATGCCCAGGGCGGCCTCCAGCTCGGTGCCGTCCTCCAGGGTCATCCTCTGCTCGGCGTTATGGGTGTCGAAGCAGTACTTCAGCTCACCCTTCCTGCAGGCCCGGCACTCGCCGCAGACGGCGCGCCAGTTCAGGATGACCTTGTCGCCGACCTTCACGCTGGTCACGCCCTCTCCGATCTCGGAGACGCGCGCGGTGGCCTCGTGGCCCAGCAGGTACGGGAAGTTGTCCCCCACCTCGCCCTGCTGGAAGTGCTGGTCGGTCTGGCAGACGCCGCAGGTCAGGACGTCGACGACCACTTCGCCGGGGCCAGGATCGGGGATCACGATCCTCTCCACTGTGGCGGGGGCATTCTTCGTGAGGGCGACGATCGCGCTGACGGTCTGAGGCACGGTGATCTCCTGAGGCTCGGGGCCGGAACACGGCCATTCAACCATCCTGCGCGGGTCCGGTTCGACCGCTCAGCCGTACGAGGCACTCACCGGGGCTGGCGACGTCGAGCCTCAGCCGGTGAAGGCCCAGGAGAACTGCAGGAAGATGCTGGCGAAGACGCCGAGGAAGATCAGCACGAGGATCGCCCACCACCAGGCGGCGGTGAGCTCGCGGAGCCGCTCGGGGGCGGGGATCGTGCCGGTGAGGAGGTTCCGCGCGGTCACCACCACGAAGAACGGGATCACCGCGGTCCAGACGATCATGCAGTAGGGGCACAGCACTCCGATCACGAACACCGCGGAGTACCAGAGCCACACGCAGAACCCGAAGGCGAAGACAGCACCGGCCTGCAGCCCCAGGTGGTACCAGCGCGGCAGCCTCGCCCCGGTCAGCACGCTGACCGCCACCGCCATCAGGACGGGGAAGGCGACGACGCCGAGGAAGATGTTGGGGAATCCGAAGGTGGCCGCCTGCCAGGTGTTCATCACCTCTCCGCAGGAGACCCACGGGTTCACGTCGCAGGCGGTGACGTGGTCCGGGTCACCCCAGAGGAGCACGCGCTCATAGAGGAGAAGGAAGCTTGCGATCGCTCCCAGCAGCCCGCTTCCCAGCAGCCACCCCCCGTAGGCGCGGTCCTTCACAAGATGCGACATGCCTCCATGCTAAGCCGTTCACGCCAGTGCAACGGACCGTGTGCCATACTGAAACGCATCGGGAGGCAGACCACACCTGCCCCTTGAGAAAGCTTTGAGCGCAGAGCTGCGGCAGGCGCCCGTCGTGGACCACCTGGAACACAGGTCCGCACGGAACGCTGATGAGCAAGTCGCCGCCGCAGATGCTGCATGGACAAGAGTCCGGCATCGGGCTCCCCGCGCAGAGCGCGCCTCACATTGCGGAGGCAGCGCCCGGGGAGGCGCAGGCCGGACAGTGAGAGACGAGACAGAGCCGTCGTCCAGCGTTGAGTGTGGATGACGCTGGAGGCCGGCGGAAGAGCATTTGGCCCGCATATGAGCAACGAAAACTCCACAGAAGCCTCCGCTGAATCCGCGGAGGAGATCTTCAACCCCTTCTCCGTTCCGGAGCCCGGCCAGCCCGGGACCCAGGCGGTCCCGAAGAAGACCGCTGACCCGGAGCCGGCCGAGGACCCCCTCGACGTGATGTTCCAGGCCCCGGACCTCTCCGCGGCGGCCCCCGCCCCCAAGCCGGCCCGGGACCAGGATGAGGACGACGTCGACCAGGACTCGGACCCGACAGGCTCCGCTTCGGGCGAGGGCGAGTCCTCCGGCGGAGGAAGCCGCAAATCTCGCAGGAAGCGCCGTCGCGGCGGACGCAGCCGCAGCCGCGGGGCAGAGGAGAACGCCCAGGGCGAGAGCGACGAGCCCGGCGACGCTCCTGCGGACGCAGGCTCCGGGGAGAAGGAGGAGTCCTCCAAGCAGGAGGCCGGCCAGTCTGAGCCCGTCGAGGACGGAAAAGTGATCCGCAAGACCCGCAAGCGGCGCCGCGGCTCCTCGGATATGGAGATCGAGGACGAGGACGGCCACACCGTCACCCGTGTGCGCTCCGGGCGCGAGGCCGGCTCCGATGCTCCGGACAAGGTCTCCTCGGTGAAGGGGTCCACACGCCTGGAGGCGAAGCGGCAGCGCCGCCGCGGCAACCGGCAGTCCAACCGCCGCGGCATCATCACCGAGGCAGAGTTCCTGGCCCGCCGCGAGTCGGTGGACCGCAAGATGATCGTCCGCCAACGCGGCGAGCGGATCCAGATCGGCGTCCTCGAGGATGACGTGCTGGCTGAGCACTACGTCTCCCACACCACCCAGGACTCGCTGATCGGCAACGTGTACCTGGGCAAGGTGCAGAACGTGCTGCCGTCGATGGAGGCCGCCTTCGTGGACATCGGCCGCGGCCGCAACGCGGTGCTCTACGCCGGTGAGGTGGACTGGGAGTCCTCCGGCATCGGCAACGCGCCCCGGAAGATCGAGAACGCCCTGAAGTCCGGCGACTCCGTGCTGGTGCAGGTCACCAAGGACCCCGTGGGGCACAAGGGCGCGCGTCTGACCAGCCAGATCTCCCTGCCGGGCCGATACCTGGTGTTCGTGCCGGGCGGGTCGATGACCGGCATCAGCCGCAAGCTGCCTGACACGGAACGCGCCCGGCTGAAGAAGATCCTGAAGGAGAACATGCCGGAGAACTCCGGCGTGATCGTCCGGACCGCTGCGGAGGGTGCTTCCGAGGAGGAGCTCACCAATGACATCAACCGTCTGCGCGCCCTGTGGGACTCCGTCCAGGACCAGACGAACGACCGCAAGGTGCTGGCCCCGGAGATGCTCTACGCCGAGCCGGACCTCACCATCAAGGTGGTCCGCGATGTCTTCAACGAGGACTTCTCCTCCATGGAGATCCAGGGGGAGGACACCTGGGACAACGTGGAGGCCTACGTCACCTACGTGGCCCCGCATCTGCTGGACCGGCTGAAGAAGTGGGAGCCGTCGGAGCATGACGGTCAGGACATCTTCGGCCACCACCGGATCGACGAGCAGCTCAACAAGGCGCTGGCACGCAACGTCAAGCTGCCCTCGGGAGGTTCCCTGGTCTTCGACCGCACTGAGGCGATGACCGTGGTGGACGTCAACACCGGCAAGTTCACCGGCTCCGGCGGCAACCTGGAGGAGACGGTCACCAAGAACAACCTGGAGGCCGCGGAGGAGCTCGTCCGGCAGCTGCGCCTGCGGGACATCGGCGGCATCATCGTCGTCGACTTCATCGATATGGTCCTGGAGTCCAACCGGGATCTGGTGCTGCGCCGCATGGTGGAGTGCCTGGGCCGTGACCGCACCAAGCACCAGGTGGCGGAGGTCACCTCCCTGGGGCTGGTGCAGATGACCCGTAAGCGGATGGGCACCGGGCTGCTGGAGGTGTTCTCCTCGGAGTGTGAGCACTGCGCCGGGCGCGGCATCATGACCCACGAGGAGCCGGTCCACCACCAGCCGGCCTACAGCTCCCAGGGGGAGCAGAAGTCCGGCGGCGGCGGCAAGAAGCCCAAGAAGCGCAAGAGCAAGGGCAAGAAGGGCGAGGACGCCGGGCGCCAGCCTGACCCGAAGGAGCTGAAGAAGCTTGAGCGGGCCAGTGCGGGCATGGCGAAGGTCGCCGCGGCCTCCACCAGCGCCGGTGAGCCCGAGAATGACGATGATGCCGGTCAGCAGTCAGGCCAGGCCGGTGCCGAGAGGCAGCAGAAGCCTGAGCAGCCTGCCCAGCCGACTCTGAAGATCGGCGGAGAGCCGGTCGAGGTTCCCCGCGGGGAGAGGGCTGAGCGGCAGAAGAGGGCCGAGGAGCCCAAGGACGCCTCCCTCAACTCCCTGGAGGAGGCTCTGGCCTCCCGCAGCGAGCAGCCGCGCGTTACACGTCCGGCCAGGCGCCGGCGCCGCGCCGCCGGGTCTGCTCAGGGCTCCGGGGGAGAGGTGCACCAGGTGCAGGCGGCCGCGGGTGAGCCGCAGAAGGCGAGCTTCTCCGCGGCTGCTCAGGAGCAGAAGAAGAGTGAGGGCTCCAAGCCTGAGCCCACGGCCGAGCCCACGATGCTGGGCGTCGGCGTGTCCGCTGATGAGATTGGCAAAACAGAGTAGAAACGCGTAGCATTGACGGCTGGTGCTATTGCGCCCTAAGTCTTTCTGCGCGCTTCGCGCACGTATTTTATTGCAAGTCCAACGAGAGAAGTGAGTCCAAGTGGTGTACGCGATTGTCCGCGCAGGCGGCCGCCAGGAGAAGGTTTCCGTCGGAGATCTGGTGACCCTTGACCGCGTCGACGCCGAGGCAGGCAGCACCATCGCGCTGCCGGCAGTGATGCTGGTCGACGGCGACAAGGTCACCACCGGAGCTGACGAGCTCGACAAGGTGACGGTCACCGCAGAGGTTCAGGAGAACCTGCGCGGCAAGAAGATCGTCATCCACAAGTACAAGAACAAGACTGGCTACCACAAGCGCCAGGGCCACCGCTCTGAGCTTACCCGGGTCAAGGTCACCGATATCGCGGCCTGAGCCGTAGAATCGTTCCGAACAGCTAAGCGAGAGGCAGGCAAAACGCTATGGCACATAAGAAGGGTGCGAGCTCGACTCGCAACGGTCGCGACTCCAACGCCCAGCGCCTGGGCGTGAAGCGCTTCGGCGGTCAGACCGTCAACGCTGGCGAGATCCTCATCCGCCAGCGGGGAACCAAGTTCCACCCCGGCAGCAATGTCGGCCGCGGCGGCGATGACACGCTCTTCGCCCTCGCAGACGGCTCCGTGGAGTTCGGCTCCCGGCGCGGCCGCAAGGTCGTGAACATCGTCCCGGCAGCCGCCTGACGCGGTACGCCGAACTTCGGCTGCAAGAAGCAGCCACCCACTGAAGGCCCCGCAGCTCACACGGCTGACGGGGCCTTCAGCGTTTCAGGGGAAGGCCCCTTTTAAGCATGAAGGCCAGCGCATTCGCAGCTGGCCGCGAGAAGGCGGGCGCAGCCCGCCGACGGGAGGATACTGTGGCGCATTTTGTTGATCGCGTTGTCCTGCACGCTGCAGGCGGTAACGGCGGGCACGGGTGCGTCTCGGTGCACCGGGAGAAGTTCAAGCCCCTGGGCGGGCCTGACGGCGGCGACGGCGGCGACGGCGGGCACGTGGAACTTGTCGCCGACCCGCAGACCACCACCCTGCTGGACTACCACCACCGCCCGCACCGGCGCGCCGGCAACGGGGGAGTGGGCGAGGGGGACCACCGCCACGGCTCCAAGGGCGAGACGCTCGAGCTCTCTGTCCCTGAGGGCACAGTGGTCAAGGATCGTCAGGGCAGCGTGATTGCTGACCTGGTGGGCGCTGGTGCCCGGGTGCGGATTGCTGAGGGCGGCCACGGCGGCCTGGGCAATGCCCGGCTGGCCTCCAAGAAGCGCAAGGCTCCCGGCTTCGCCCTGCTGGGCACACCGGGCGAGCAGGCAGAGATCGAGCTTGAGGTGAAGTCCGTGGCGGACATCGCCCTGGTCGGCTACCCCTCCGCCGGCAAGTCCAGCCTCATCGCAGCGATGTCCGCCGCGCGTCCCAAGATCGCTGACTATCCGTTCACCACTCTGGTGCCGAACCTCGGCGTGGTGGAGGCCGGGGACGTGCGTTTCACCGTTGCGGATGTGCCGGGCCTGATTCCCGGGGCCGCGGAGGGCAAGGGGCTGGGCCATCAGTTCCTGCGGCATGTGGAGCGCTGCGCGGCCCTGGTGCACGTCTTGGACTGCGGCAGCCTGGAGACTGACCGCGACCCGCTGGCTGACCTGGACGCTGTCGAGAAGGAGCTGGCCGCCTACGCCCCGGATGCGGTGGCGAACTCCGCCTCCCACGGTGTGGAGTCGCTGCCGCTGAACGAGCGGCCCCAGCTGATCGCCCTGAACAAGACGGATCTTCCTGACGGTGAGGCGATGGCGGAGATGGTCCGCGGGGAGCTGGAGTCTCGTGGCTGGAAGGTCTTCGAGGTCTCGGCGGTCGCGCGCAAGGGGCTGCGTGAGCTGAGCTTCGCGATGGCGGAGCTGGTGGAGGCCGCCCGCGCCCAGCGTGAGGTGGAGCAAGCCCCGGTGCAGGTCACTGTGCGGCCCAAGCCGGTGGACGAGAAGGGCTTCACCGTCGCCCGCGAGGAGAAGAACGCCGCACCGCTGTGGCGCGTCCGCGGGGCCAAGCCGGAGCGGTGGATCCACCAGACGGACTTCAGCAACGACGAGGCCGTCGGGTACCTGGCTGACCGGCTGGCTGCGATCGGCATCGAGGACGAGCTGTTCAGGCAGGGCGCGACCCCCGGTGATTCGGTGGTCATCGGCACTGACGACGACGGTGTGGTGTTCGAATGGGAGCCCACCATGGCTGCCGGCGCCGAGCACCTGGCCGGGCCTCGCGGTTCGGACGTTCGGTTCGAGGACGCTCACCGTCCCACCCGGGCGGAGAAGAAGCAGGAGCAGGCTGACCGTCGTGCGGCAAAGGTGCTCACCCGTCAGGAGATGGATGCTTTCTACGCCTCCGAGGACGACGGCGACACTGAGATCGTCTACAGCCATTGGGATCCGGAGGCTGACGACGACGATGAGGAGACGGCCCGGTGAGCACCAAGCTCGCCGGGGTCGTCAGCTCTGCTGCTGAGCTGCCCGCCGCCCGCCGGGTTGTGGTGAAGATCGGCTCATCCTCGCTCACCACGGTGGATGAGGGAGTAAGCATTGAGGCGCTGAACCGGCTGGTGGATGCCTGCCAGCAGCTGCGTCACGGCGGCACCGAGGTAGTGCTGGTCTCCTCAGGTGCCATCGCTGCTGGGCTGGCTCCGCTGAGCCTGCTCAGCCGGCCCACGGATCTGGCTGCCCAGCAGGCGGCTGCCGCTGTGGGTCAGGGGGTGCTGCTGGCGCACTACACCCAAGGCTTCGCCCGGCACGGTGCGGCGGTGGCGCAGGTGCTGCTGACCGTGGAGGACCTCATCCGCCGCTCCACGTACATCAACGCCCTGCGCAGCCTCGAGAAGCTGCTCGCGCTGGGTGCGGTGCCGGTCATCAACGAGAACGACGCCGTGGCAACTGCTGAGATCCGCTTCGGCGACAACGACCGACTCGCCGCACTCACCGCGAACCTGCTGCACGCTGATGCCCTCGTGATGCTCTCGGATGTGGAGGCGCTGTTCGACGGCCCCCCGTCCGAGGGCGGCAAACCGCTGGCCGAGGTTCGAAGTGAGACCGACCTGCAGGGGGTCTCGCTGGGCCCGCGCGGCCGGGCCGGGGTGGGCACCGGCGGCATGGTGACCAAGGTGGAGGCGGCCCGGATCGTCACTGCGCACGGAATTCCGGCGATGCTCACCTCCGCGGAGAACGCGCCCCGACTGCTCTCCGGGGAGCAGGTCGGCACGTTCTTCCACCCGCGGGGACGGCGTCGCGGGGCCCGGACTGCCTGGCTGGCGCACCTGGCCTCCACCAAGGGCCGAATAGTGGTCGACGAGGGGGCTGCCCGCGCGGTGGGCCAGCGGCGCCGGTCCCTGCTGGCTGCAGGCATCACCGCGATCGAGGGCGATTTCGACGCGGGGGACGTGGTGGAGATCGCCGACGCTGAGGGCACGGTTCACGCCCGCGGCGTCACCGGGTATTCTGCCGAGGAGCTGCCGCAGATCATGGGCCGGTCCACCGCCCAGCTGGCCGCAGAGCTGGGGCCCGACTACGAGCGGGCGGTGGTCCATACTGATGACATGGCACGAGTGAGGAGCACATGAGCACCGACCAGGACCAGATCAGCAGCGACGTCGTGGAGGCTGTCGCCGGGGTGAGCCGCCGGGCCCGAGAGGCCGCCCGTCCGCTGGGGTCCACGGACCGTCAGCACAAGGACCGCATCCTGCTCGCCCTGGCTCGGGGCCTGCGGGAGTCCGGGGCTGCCCTGGTGGAGGCCAACGGCGAGGACCTTGAGCGGGGCCGGGAGAACGGCCTGTCCAAACCGCTTCTGGACCGTCTGCAGCTCACTGAGGAGCGCATCGAGTCCCTGGCCGGCTCTGTCGAGGAGATCATGGCGCTGGAGGACCCTGTCGGGCGGATCGTGGCCGGCCGGACCCTGCCCAACGGTGCCCGCCTGACACAGACGACTGTTCCGCTGGGCGTCATCGGAGTGATCTATGAGGCCCGCCCCAACGTCACCGTGGACATCGCGGCCCTGGCGCTGAAGTCCGGGAACGCGGCGATCCTGCGCGGCGGCTCGGCGGCGGCGAAGACCAACGAGATGCTGCTGAGCATCATCCGTGAGGCGCTCCGCACCTGCTCGGCCCCCGTGGACGCCGTTCAGTCGATCGACGAATACGGCCGTGAGGGGGCCACGGCGCTGATGACCACCCGCGGCAGCGTGGATGTTCTCATCCCGCGCGGCGGCGGGGACCTGATCCAGCACGTCGTGCAGAACGCCCGCGTGCCGGTGATCGAGACCGGTGAGGGAAATGTCCACATCTACATCGATGCCTGCGCGGACCCGGAGATCGCCCGGAACGTGGTGATGAACGCGAAGACCTCCAGGCCCAGCGTCTGCAACGCCGCTGAGACCCTGCTGATCCACGCGGACGCGGAGGACGCCGCGGCGGAGACCCTGCGCGCCCTGCACCGCGCAGGGGTGGGCCTGCATATTGATCCGCGGGCCAGGAAGTGGCTGCCGGAGTCCGGACCGGACCTGGTCTCCCCGAACGACTACGGGGAGGTGGACGAAGTCACCGGAGAGCACTTCTCCTCCGAGTTCCTGGGCCTGGAGCTGGCTGTGGGCGTGGTGGAGTCCCTGGATGAGGCGATCGAGCACATCACGCGGTACTCCACCGGTCACACGGAGGCGATCGTCACCGATTCGGTGAAGAGCGCGGAGCGGTTCATCGCTGAGGTGGACGCGGCTGCCGTGGTCGTCAACGCCTCCACCCGGTTCACCGACGGCGGGCAGTTCGGCCTGGGCGCTGAGGTGGGGATCTCCACTCAGAAGACCCATGCACGCGGACCCATGGGCATGGGGGAGCTGACCACCACCAAGTGGATTCTGCGGGGCGAGGGCCAGATCCGCCCCTGACGGCGGTTTGTGGGTAGACTGTCCCTCATGGATTTCCCTGTTCTGGCACTGCTTGCCGCAGAAGAAGGTGTTGAGCTGTTCATGCCGGCTCCGTGGTTCGGCATTGTGATGTTCGTCTTCCTGATGCTCTCGATGCTGGTCGCGCTGAGCTTCGCCCAGACGAACCGCTCTCCGCAGGCCGACCCCGAGGCCGGCGGTCACTGACGAGCTTGGCTCACACCCCAATCACGTCTGACCCGGGCAGCCGGGGGACTCCGCGGCTGGGGATCATGGGCGGGACGTTCGATCCCATTCACCATGGTCACCTGGTGGCTGCCAGTGAGGTGGCAGCGGAGTTCGGCCTCGATGAGGTCATCTTTGTGCCCACTGGTCAGCCGTGGCAGAAGGCCGGCCGGGAGGTCACCCCCGCGGAGCATCGTTACCTGCTGACGGTGATCGCCACGGCAGCCAACCCCCGGTTCACGGTGTCCCGCGTGGACATTGACCGCGGCGGCGCCACCTACACCATCGATACGCTTCGTGATTTTCGGCGCATGTATCCGGCGGCAGAGCTGTTCTTCATCACGGGCGCTGACGCGATGGCGCAGATTCTCTCCTGGAAGAACGTGGAGGAGCTGTGGGCTCTCGCGCACTTCGTCTCAGTGAGCAGGCCGGGGTACGTGAATGAGGATCTGGGCCGCAGCGACCAGGTCTCGCTGATGGAGATCCCGGCGATGGCGATCAGCTCCACGGATCTTCGGCACCGCGCAGCCGGGGGCAAGCCGGTCTGGTATTTGGTGCCGGACGGTGTGGTGCAGTACATCGCCAAGCACAGGCTGTACCGGCCCGATTCGGCCACACACGCCCATGGTGCCCCCTCCAGCGAAGCAGTGGGGCATAGCATGGAACAAAACGACCAGGAGGCGTCACGATGAGTGATTCAACCCCCGAGCAGAATGGCGGCGGAGACAACCTCCGCGAGCGCTATCTGCCGGTCTCCCGCAAGGAGCTGCGTCGCCGTCGTGAGGCTGAGCTGGCATCACAGCGCGAGGCCCAGGAAGAGGCCGACGCCGCGGCCGACCAGCTGGATGCCCCTGCGGGGGCTGCAGAGGCGGCGGCTGAGCCGGAGCTTGAGGCATCTGTGGAGGCGCAGGTGCCTGGGGTTCCGGCTGATGCTGGCGAGGACGAGCTGGCCCGGACGCTTGACGACGTAGAGTCCGTCGAGGACCCGACTGCTGGCGACGCGCTCTCCGGGCAGGAGAACGAGGCTGAGGCTGTGAGCGATGAGGTTCCCGCTGAGGAGCCTGCCTCCCCTGAGCCGGAGCACCCGGAGGACCCTGAGCCGACCCAGGAGTTCCAGCCCGGCGACTATGTGACAGCACCGGTGCAGCAGGTTCCGCACGATGCGGACTGGCCGGTGGAGCAGCAGGCCGAGGTGGGGCCGAACTACTCCGGCCCGGACTTCGGCGCGCCCACATCGGCTGGACAGGATGCTGGGCACGGCGTCGCTGGGGAAGCTCCTGAGGCGCCGCTGCCTGACCCTGTGGAGCCGGAGCAGGAGCGTCCGGAGGAGCAGGTTGCTGACGCCTTCGGCGAGCAGCCCGAGGACCTCGGAGATATTGATGACGTTCCGAGCGTGGAAGGACCTGAGGCTGACCAGCCGGAGCAGCACTCGGTGGACTACCCGCAGGCGGGGACCGGGGAGGTAGCGCCGGTTCCGGCGTCGCGGCGTGCTCGCCGTCTGCTGCGTGAGACATCCACGATTCCTCGCCTCGATCAGGAGATGCTGGAGGAGCTCGACCAGCTCACCAGCGAGATCAAGCTCAATGATGATCCGAACAATGTGAACCCCGACCTGCTGAAGCGTCAGCAGGCGCTGGCCGCTAAGGCGATGCAGGCCAACCAGGAGCGTCTGCGTCGCGAATCGCTGGAGCGGGAGGCCCAGGAGGCCGACGACCGTCGGCGGCGGCGTCTGCAGCGTCCGGAGTCTGAGGTCATTGCCTCCAAGACTGTCCGCGACGCCATGGAGTCCGAGGAGGACTATGTGGACCTGCCCTCCGGCAGCATCGAGCCAGTGGAGGCCCGTGGGGCGCACGGGCTCGATATCGACAAACTGGTGGATGAGACCTCCAAGGAGGCGAACCGGCCCAACCTGCTGCTGTGGCTGGTGATTGTTCTGGCGCTGCTGCTGATCGTGGCGGTTGCTGTTGTCCTGTACACGGTTGTGCTTTGAGAGCTTGGTGTGATGACTGTTCCTGAGAATGTGCTGGCTGAGCTGCGGACCGCGGCGCAGGCTGCGTCTGACAAACTGGCGACGGATATAGCCGGTCTGGATGTGGGGGAGCGGTTGGGAATCACGGACGCGTTCCTGATCTGCTCGGCGCCCTCTGACCGTCAGGTCAGCTCGATCACCGATGAGATCGAGCTGAAGCTGAAGCAGGAGCACGGCTCCTCACCCCTGCGGCGTGAGGGCAAGGACTCGGGCACCTGGGTGCTGCTGGACTACGGGCACATGGTCGTGCATATCCAGCACGAGGAGGAGCGTGCTCTCTATGGTCTGGACCGCCTCTATGCGGACGTGCCCAGCGTGGACCTCGATTTGGCCCCCAGTTCCTAGCAGGTGTAATATATAGGGGTTGCCGACGCGGGGAACGCGAAGGAAGCACCAAGAGAATATGGGGCATTGGCGCAGCTGGTAGCGCGTCTGCATGGCATGCAGAAGGTCATCGGTTCGAGTCCGATATGCTCCACACACCAGATTCCCGGCAGCCCAGAGCTGCCGGGAATCTTTTTGCAGTTTTGGGGACAGAGACTCTTAACGCCGTCACGTGCAGGAGGCGGCAAATGTAGGCTGACCCCATGGGAAGCGCTTTCTGTCGAGCTCTGATTCGGGTCGCCCGGGCTCCGAATGAACTCATGAGGTGTTCTGGTGGCTGACTCGCCAACAACGGTGGACATCATCTCCTTCAACTTCACTCAGGAAGCGGAGAAGGAGCTCAGCAGCCAGGGACAGAGGCTCCGCAACTGGCCGGCCGTCTATCTGCTTCGAAATGAGCAGAACCGCACAATCTACGTCGGTGAGTCCACCAACGTCGCCAGGCGTATCAGCCAGCACCACGCCAATCGGGACAAGACGAGGCTCAGGGCCCTTTCTGGCTCCACAGCCCGCGAATCACGCGTCATCCTCGACGATGAGTTCAACAAGTCTGCAGCTTTGGATCTGGAGGCTTTCCTCATCCAGCACCTTGCGGGTGATGGGAAGTATCAGCTGCTCAACCGCAACGATGGAATAGTTGATCGCGACTATTTCGGAAGGATCGACTACCGCGCTCGATTCAGAACGACGCTTTTTGAGCAGCTCAGGCAGCAGAGGATTTTCCAGCAGAAAATTGAAGACATCGAGAACGACGACCTGTTCAAGCTCTCTCCGTTCAAGTCTCTCGAGGATAATCAGGAACGTGCGGTTCAGGACATCGTCTCGCTGCTGCTCAAGAGCTTGAAGGGCGGGAGCCCAATGGGCTCCATTGCTGTTGAAGGCGACCCCGGCACGGGTAAGACGATCGTGGCAGTCTTTCTGCTCAAGCTCCTCGTCGACATCGGTACGGCCGCCGAGACGGAGCAGATCCACGATGAAGAGCGGGAGTCTGAGTTTCCTGAGTTCTTCACGCCCGAGAACCGACGAGCAGTGAAGTCCCTCCTCGAGACCGCCAACGGAATCGCCTTGGTCGTGCCGCAGCAGTCACTGAGAGAGTCGATCCAGCGGGTCTTCCGGCGGATTCCGAATCTCAGCCCAGACATGGTGGTCAACCCCTTCAGGGTGGGGAACTCCGATAAACGCTACTCCATGATCATCGTCGATGAGACTCACAGGCTCTCCCAGAAAGCCGCCCAAGCATCAGGGCCTCTTAACGGTACGTATCGGGACATCAACGAGCGGCTCTTCGGCCATGAGCCGGACGGAGAGTTCAAGACCCAGCTCGACTGGATCCAGAGGCAGAGCGATCACCAGATTCTTCTGATCGATCTCTCACAGTCCGTTCATGCCTCTGATCTGCCGAAGACTTATCTGCAGAGCGTCATCGCCAGGGCGGAGCGAGAGGGCAAGCACCACAGACTGCGATCGCAGATGCGTGTGCTGGGCGGCAACGACTACATCAAGTACATCAAGTCTCTCGTGGGCGGAACCCCGCCCACGGAAGCTAAGAGCTTCGGCTCTGATTACGAATTCAGGATGTTTGAGGACGTCGCTGAGATGCACCGCACTATTCGTGAGCGGAACAGCGAGTTCGGCCTGGCACGCATGGCGGCTGGATACGCGTGGGAGTGGGTCAGCAGGAAGGACCCCTCACTCACAGACATCCGTATTGGGGATTTCGAGGCGCGCTGGAACTCTCAGGTCAAAGACTGGGTGGACTCGCCCGGCTCCATCGATGAAGTTGGGTCCATCCACACCCTTCAGGGATACGACCTGAACTATGCAGGGATCATCATCGGCCCGGATCTCCGCTACGACCCGGACGAGCAGGAGCTCTGGTTTGACCGGAAGAGCTTCTTCGACAAAAGAGCTATCTATCGAAACAAGCACAAGGGGCGGGATTGGACCCACGAGGAGCTTCTGGAGTGGGTGAGGAACGTCTACTACGTCCTCCTCACCCGTGGGCGGCGAGGCACCTTCATGTATGTCTGTGACGAGTACTTGCGCGACTACCTTCGTCCGTACGTCCCTGACTTCGAATGGTCCGAGCACCACGTCACCTACAGCCGGGATGGCATGCGCCACTGATCAGAGCGCCGACATGGTCTCCCTCAGAAAGCGGCTCGGTCTCAGCTGCGGCCGCCAGAGCCTGGACGTCGCCCTTAGGCGTCCGAGGCTCTCGAGCAGCGAACGAACCGAGAGCGAACTCAGCGGAAGACGATGCCGCCGTCGATGAGGGGCGTCTGACCCGTCATGTAGTCGGAGTCGGGGCCGGCCAGGTAAGAGACGAACCCTGCAACGTCCTCCGGAGTGGATGCCCGGCCGAGGGTGATGCCCTCCACGTACTTGGCGAAGGTGGCGCCGACCTCGGCCCCCGTCAGCTCGGCAAACTCGCGATCGAGCTGCTCCCACATTCCTGTGCCCACGATGCCGGGCGAGTAGCCGTTGACAGTGATGCCGAAGGCCCCGAGCTCCTTCGCCGCAGCCTGGATGAGTCCACGCACCGCGAATTTCGTCGAGGAGTACAGCCCCGTCATCGGGAATGAGTCATGGGCGGCGATTGACGTCGCGGCGATGATCTTCCCACCGTGGCCGAGTTCCTTGAACTTTGCGGCGGCCGCTTGGATTCCGAACATCACGCCTTTGACGTTGATGTCGAAGCTCCGATCGAAGTCGGCCTCACTGATCGTCTCCACGGCTCCGACTCCGGCGATCCCAGCATTGTTGATCATGATGTCGAATCCGCCGAGTTCGGCCACCGCACTGTCCACGGCAGATTCAAGGTCTGCCTTGCTGCGCACGTCCCCGCCAAGAGTGATGGCGCGCTGGCCCTCGGCTTCGACCTTGGCCTTGGTCTCATCCAGGTCGTCCTTCGTGAGGTCGAGCAGCGCCAGGTCAGCTCCGTCACTGGCAAGTCGTACCGCAATGGCCTGACCTATACCTTGGGCTGCTCCGGTGACAAGTGCGACTTTTCCCTTGATGGTCATACTGATTCCTTTCGGGGGACCGTGGTCCCGTGCAGTTGGGCAGTGCGTGCCCGGAATTCTTCCATTCGGGTGCTCGTCATCTGCCCGGCGCTGAACCGACAGTTCGTGGCGCTGAGCCCATCCTAGGCCAGTCGGTCATCCGCTGGGGCCGGGATTCTCAGTCCGCTCTGCTCCCGCGCTCCAGAGCGTCGCTGGCGAGCATGCGGCCCTCGGGGTCCAGCTGCTGCAGCATGGCGCTGGAAATCGCCGACAGCTGCTGAACCTGTTCAGAGGTCAGCTGATCAATCACCAGTCGACGGACGGCATCCACGTGTCCAGGCGCAGCGCGCACCACCTTCTCCCATCCTGCCTCAGTCAGGCTCACGTTGGTCGCTCGTCGATCATCTGAGCATGGCGCTCTTTCCACGAATCCGACAGCTTCGAGACGGGACACGACCCGGGAGAGCCGCGGCAGGGTCGCATTGGTCCGTGCTGCGAGGGCACTGGTGCGCAGGGTGCGGCTGGGCGCCTCGGAGAGCATCGCGAGCGTGAAGTAGTCGAAGTGGGTCAGATCTTCGTCCAGGCCGAGCTGCAGATCAAGAGCGGACGGAAGCAGCTCCAGGACGGCCGTGAAGCGAACCCATGCAGCATGCTCATCGTGGGAGAGCCACCTGGTGTCGGTCATGGGAGCAATCCTACCAATGCTTGTATATGCAACTAAGATGGACTAGATTGATTGTACCAACAACTGATTCTCGCGATCATCTCGATCATGAGACCCGAGCACAAGGAGCATGGCGTGCCCATCAACGCTGACGAACGCCTCATCAGCCCCAGCACGTCGATGGGTGCCGTCACTCTGCGGGTCGGTGACCTCGACAGGATGTCCGCGTACTACTCCGAGGCCTTCGCCATGGAGCCAGTCCATGACCGGACTCTCGGCCGTGAGGTGCACCGTGTCCTGGGCCGGGGGCACGCCCCCATGGTCCGCCTGATCCACACCCCGGACCTCCCCGGCACAGACCCGCACCAAGCGGGGCTCTTCCACACCGCCTTCCTGTTCGACGACGCGCCGAGCCTCGCCGCAACTGTCTACCGTGCACACCAAGCTCCGGGCGGAGCATTCGTCGGCTGCAGCGACCACCTCGTCAGCGAGGCCTTCTACTTCACCGACCCAGAAGGAAACGGTGTGGAGCTGTACACCGACCGCCCCCGGCAGCAATGGGCGCACGACGGGGATCAGATCCGGATGGCCAACACCTATCTCGACCCCGAGGCATACCTCCAAGCTCACCTGAGCCGAACGGCCGTCGAATCTGGTTCCGAGCTTCCCGGAAGTGTCGGACATGTCCACCTGCAGGTCGGCGACCTGCCCGCTGCACGGGCTTTCTACATCGACGCACTGGGCTTCGAGATCACCAACACCGGCTACCCCGGAGCACTGTTCGCATCCGCCGGCGGGTACCACCACCACATCGCAATGAACACGTGGAACAGCCGGGGTGCTGGCCCCCGCGCAGCACGCCTGGGACTCGGGAGCGTTGCGGTGACGGTGCCCGACCAGGAGGACATCGCCGCCCTGCAAGCTCGTCTCTCTGCCCGTTCCATTCCGTTCACCTCCGACGCGCGGACCGTCACGGCCCACGACCCGTGGGGAACCCTCGTCACCGTCAGCGTCCCCGATGTCACTGCTGAGGAGCTGACGGCCCAGTGAGCCACTCGCGATGCCGTGAGCCGATCTTCGGCCTGCGGAGCAGCTGGTCCGTTGACGGCCGAAGCGCCGCGGAAGGCCAAAAACCCTGACTCCTGGAAGACGGCCAAGCTCAAGTACACTGTTCTGGTCATTGCCCCGGTAGCTCAGGGGATAGAGCAGCGGCCTTCTAATCCGCCGGTCGGGGGTTCGAATCCCTCCCGGGGCGCAGTGCACGTTCCCGCCTCAGAGCCCATCCCTCAGGAGACCCACATTGCCCCTGCGCCATAAGGTCCATCTTGGGCTCGTCATGGCGGCAGCGGGCATCCTCGCCCTCGTCCACTCGCTGCTGCGGTTCCGCAACTTCGAGGCCAGGGGCTATGACCTGGGCATCTTCGACCAAGCAGTCCGCCAATACTCCCTCTTCAACGCACCGATCGTCCCGATCAAGGGTGAGGACTTCCACCTGCTCGGGGACCACTTCCACCCGATCATCGCGATCTTCGCCCCCCTCTACTGGATCTGGGACGACCCCCGGGTGCTGAACATCGGGATGATCGGGCTGCTGGTCTCAACGGCGATCCCGGTCTACCTGGTGGTGCGCGGCTGGTTCAGCCACCTCCCCGCACTGCTCACCGCGGCCGGCCTGCTGCTCTTCTGGCCCTTCCAAGCCCTGGTGAACTGGGACTTTCACGAAATCGCGTTCGGAGTTCCGGTGATCGCATGGGTCATCTGGGCCATCGAACGACGCCGCTTCGGGCTCGCCGTCGGACTCTCCGCCTCCCTGCTGCTGGTCAGGGAAGACATGGGCGCCACACTGCTGGCCATCGCCGTCGTGATGCTCATCCGCGGCGCCTGGCGCTCCGCGGTCGCCACCGCCGTGCTGGGCCTGGTCGGACTGTGGTTCGCCGTCGGAGTCGTCATCCCGCACTTCGCTCCGGCAGGGGAGTTCCAGTACTGGGAGTACACCGCCCTCGGCGCCGGAGCCGCCGCTGCCGGACTGACCATCATCACCCAGCCGTGGCAGGCCGTCGCCGTGCTCTTCGACCACCCGCTGAAGGTGGGGCTGTGGCTGCTGCACTTCCTGCCCACGCTCCTGCTGCCGCTGCTCAGCCCGTACGTTCTGATCGGACTGCCGATCCTGCTCTCCCGGCTCTGGAACGACCGGCTGAACGTCTGGGCGCCCGTCTACCAGTATGACGCGATCCTCGCTCCCATCTTCCTGCTCGCAGCGATGGACGTGGCCCGCAGGATCGCCGTGCAGCGCCGCATACTGCCGCCGGTGCCCTGGGGAAACACCTACTATGACGCCGCGGCAGCTCCTGCCCGGCCCCGCATCGCCTATGCGGTTCCTGCGGCCGTGCTGATCGTCACCGTCATCGGCACTCTGGCCTTCCCGCAGGTCTTCCCGTACCAGCGCACCGTCACCGCCCAGAACTGGGAGACGGGGGAGCGGGCCCAAGCCCACGAGCGTGCCGTGGAAATGATCCCCGACGGCGCCTGCGCGGAAGCCGCAGACACCGCCGTGCCTCACCTGACCAGCCGCACCTACGCCGGCCTCAACGGGACCACCGCCGAAGAGCACCTGCAATGGATCATCATCGACGATCGGGTCAGCGAGCTCGGCGGCACCAGCCCCCTCACCCCGGATGAAGCCTTCGCCCGGGCCGAACGGCTCGGCTTCGAGACCATGGTCGAGGACGATGAAGGCCTCTGGGTGCTCCACCGAGACATCCCCGCCGCCGAGAAGTGCTCCGCCTACCTGGAGCGGTAGCATGGTCGCCATCCCAGAACCCTTCCCGGAGTCGAAGAATGCCTGAGCCCACCGCGGACCTGCGGGTCCTTATGCTCAGCCTGCACACCTCCCCGCTGGCGCAGGCCGGCACGGGCGACGCCGGGGGGCTGAACGTGTACGTCAACGCCCTCTCCGCGGCGCTGGCCGCCCGCGGCGTCGAGGTCGACATCGTCACCACCGACTTGGACGGGCCCGACGGCGCAGACACCACCACCGTCCTGGAAGACGGCCGGCGGCTGCACGTGCTGCCGGTCGCGCAGACATGCCAGCAGGATAAGAACCGCCTGCTCGAATGCCTCGACGACCTGGCCTGCCGCGCAGAGCAGAGCCTCACCGAAAGCGGCAGCAGGCCGGTCGACCTCGTGCACTCCCACTACTGGATCTCCGGGCTGGCAGGGATGCGGCTGGCTGAGAGCCTGCAGGCCCAACTGGTGCACACAATGCACACCATCGGGCGGGTCAAGCAGGAGCGCGACCCCCGTGTCCAGGAGGACCCCCGCCGGCACATCGCAGAGGAGCAGATCGCCCAGGCAGCGTCAGCGCTGACTGCCAACACACCCCGCGATGCAGCCGACCTCGCCCGGGTATTCGAAGTGCCGGAGAGCCGCATCCTCGGCGTCCGTCCCGGAGTGGACCTCGGCATCTTCCACCCGCCAGCAGGAGACGACCCGCGTCCCGGTCCGCTGGATGGGCGGCCGCTGCGGCTGACCTTCGCCGGCCGCCTCCAGCAGCACAAGGGGCCGCAGGTGGCCGTCTCGGCCGTGGCCCGACTCAGCAGGCTCTATCCGGAGCAGGCGGTGGAGCTCACCATCGCAGGCCGCCAGTCCGGACCCGACGCCGTGGACATCCAACGGCTTGCCGAGGCCGAAGGAATCGCCGAGCGGATTCGCTACCTGGACCCGCTGCCGCACCCCGAGCTCGCCCAGCTGTTCCGCGCCTCGGACGCGGTGCTGGTTCCCAGCTACTCAGAATCCTTCGGCCTCGTAGCGCTTGAAGCCCTGGCCTGCGGAACCCCGGTGCTCGCCCACGACGTCGGAGGCCTGAGCGAACTCGTCGCCCACCGGCGCACCGGGCGGCTCATCAGCACCCTGGAGCCGGAGGACTGGGCGCAGCAGATGAAATGGCTGATCATCCACCGGAAGGCCTGGGCCCGCTACTCCGAGACCGCCGCGCACCTGGCCGGCCAGCACTCCTGGGACGATACGGCCGCCGCAGCCCTCAGCGCCTACTGCTCAGCAGTCCCGGCCCTCTGCGCATAAGAGGCTCGAGTCGACCTACATCCCGGAGGTGCGGGCGAGGACGAACCCGCCCTTGGAGCTGAGACGAGTCCAGCGGCCCAGGGTGTGAACCTGCGTGGCATCGTCCCCGGAGCCGAGGAAGCCCAACGAATAGGCGCCGAAGGCCGCACCGGCGGGGATCTGCGGAGTCTGTGTGACGGAGTCGCCCCAGACCCGCTCCCGCAGCTGCTCCACCACGGCGGCTCCCGCACTGTCCGGCACGGCGTCGGCGATCCTGCTGATTCCCTCCTCCGCAGTCTCCCGAAGAAGCGCATCCGTGACCGTGCCCTGGGGCTCCCAGCCGGAGCGCGGCGGAGTGACCGCGGCCCACGGGGCGTTGACCTGCGAGGGCGGAAGCGAAAGCTCCACATCCGAGCCCTCCAGGCGCGCCAGGCGCTCAGTGATCGAATCGAGCTCGACGGTCACGTCCGCGGACGAGGCCTCACCGAGCTTCATCGTCCGCAGGCCCAGCACGGCAGGCAGGCGCCCCACCAGGGAGCTGGGCGTCATCACCGGCACCCAGGCGGCCACCACCGGGCCCACGGCCTGCAGGCGGATGCCCTGCTGCTCGATTTTCTTAGCGCGCTTCACATAGGTTCCGAGATCCTGGAGCGCGGCGGCCTCAGCGAATTTCAGGGTCTGCGTCATCCCTGACATTCTCGCAGGTAAGCGTGCCGATGAAATCCAGCAGGGCGGTATTGTGGCGGTGAATTACCTGACGGTAGGCACAGCGGAGGGAGACCGATGCCGGAGAGCAGCGACCAGGGGACCAGCGGCGCGAGGCCCACTGCCGAGGAGACGGTGAGGCAGTTCGCCGCGATGTTCGAGCTCGAGGAGATGGAGGGCGAGGACCAGTTCCTCGCCCCCGTGTATGAGCAGGCGTTCTGGCGCATCTTCGGCGGCCAGGTGCTGGCGCAGTCAGCGGCGGCTGCGATGCACACGGTGGATCCGGCGCGGGCCATCCACTCCGTGCACGGCTACTTCCTGCGGCCCGGCGACTCCAAGAAGCCCATCGAGGTCAGAGTGGAGCGCCTGCGCGACGGCGGGTCCTTCTCCGCCCGCCGGGCCCAGGCCTACCAGGACGGTCAGCCCATCCTGTCGATGATCACGAGCTTCCAGGTCGGCTCGCACGGACCGGCTCATCAGATGCAGATGCCTCAGGGACTTCCATCGCCTGATGAGCTCGCTGATCCGGCCGAGCTGCTCGGCCATGTGAAGCACCCGGTGGTGCAGGAATGGGGCGTGGGCCGCCCCTTCGACATCCGGCATATCGACCGCCCCGTCTACCTGGAGGCCGACCGGGAGCGTCGTCCTACTTCTGCGGTGTGGCTGCGCACCAAGGCCGCGCTCCCTGAGGACCCCAACATTCACCGTGCGGCGATGCTCTACGCCTCCGACTACCTGCCGTTCGAGCCCATGATGCGCCAGCACGGCCTGTACTGGGCGAAGCCCGGGCTGAAGATGGCTTCGCTGGACCACGCCATGTGGTGGCACCGGGCCGCACGCGCCGACGAATGGCTGCTGTTCGTCATGGACTCGCCCTCAACCCAGAGCGCCCGCGGCCTGGCCGCCGGGTGGATCTTCACCCGCGACGGCGATCTCGTCGCCTCCGTGGCCCAGGAGGGGATGATCCGCCCGCCCCAGGGCCTCAAGCCCCGGATCCAGGAGACGGTCCAGCGCACCTCTGCGCGCACGCCCAGGCAGGCCCACGAGAAATACGGGCAGGCCTGGCGCTCCCGCTACCTCGGACGGTAGACGCACGACGGCGCCCTCCGCCTACGCGTTGACCATGGAGTGCGCAGCGCGGTCGAGATAGTCCCAGAGGATCTCCTCATGCATGGGGGAGAGGCCTGCCTCCTTGACCGCGTTGCCCATGAACTTCAGCCATTTGTCCCGGGCCTCAGCGTCCACCTTGAACGGCATGTGGCGCATCCGCAGGCGCGGGTGGCCTCGCTCGGCCTGGTAGGTGCGCGGCCCGCCCCAATACTGCTCCAGGAACGTCAGCAGCCGGCGCTTGGCCGGCTCGAGGTCCTCCTCGGGGTACATCGCGCGGAAGTCCTCGTCCTCGGCCACCTGGGCGTAGAAGGCGTCCACAATCTTCTGGAACGTCTCTCGGCCGCCCACCTGGGCGTAGAAGCTGTTGGGGTCCACCTGGTCGGCCCCGTCCTCCGCCTCCACCGGGCGGCCGTCGGGCCCGGGAAGCACGCCGAGGTCTGCGGGGCGCGGGGGAGCGGGTGCACCCTCGGGGTTCTTCGGGGCAGGGTCAGCCGCGCCCTTCTGGGCTGGTCGCTCCTGCGGCTCCTGGTGGGCCTGCCGGTCAGGCCGGCCGGTCACTTGGGACGGGGGCTTTCCGGCAGGGCGCACTGTGGCGATCGGTGCGCCGAGGCGCTGGGAGAACTCCGGAAGCTGGGGAGGCTGCTGCTCATCGGACATAGTTCTCACAGCATAGGATGGGTGATGTTTGTTCCGGAACCTGACCGAAGGATCCCTATGCGCGTTCACATCGCCACCGACCACGCAGGAATGGAGCTCTCCGCCCACCTGGTGAAGCACTTGGCCGAGGCGGGCCACGAGGTCATCGACCACGGCCCCGCCGAGTACGACGCCGAGGATGACTACCCCGACTTCATCATTCCTGCCGCTGAGGCGCTTGCCGCGGACTGGGTCGCCGGCGAGCAGTCCGCGGGGATCGTGCTGGGAGGATCCGGAAACGGCGAGCAGATCGCGGCGAACAAGGTCAAGGGGGTCCGGGCCGCACTCGCCTGGAACCTTGAGACCGCTCAGCTGGCACGCGAGCACAACAACGCCAACGTGCTCGGGCTCGGCGGCCGCCAGCACAGCCTGGAGGAGGCGACCGGCATCGTTGACGCGTTCCTCGCCGCCGAATGGTCCGACGCCGAGCGTCACGCCCGGCGCATCCGCAAGATCACCCGCTACGAGAGCACCGGCACCATCAGTGCCTGAGGGACACACCCTCCACCGGCTCGCCTCCCAGATCAACCGGCTCTTCGCCGGCCGCACGTGGCGGGTCACCTCGCCGCAGGGCAGGTTCGACGCAGGCGCGGCCCGCCTCACCGGGCGCGCCCCCGAGCGGGCTGAGGCGCACGGCAAGCAGCTGTTCGTCCACTTGGGCCCGGACATCTGGCAGGTGCACCTGGGCCTCTACGGGGCATTCAGCTTCCGCGGCGACGAGAGCTTCTCCGGCGCCGACACGCTGGGCGCACCCCGCACCAAGACTCAGACGCTCAGCCCCGAGTACGACGAGGCCGGATGGATCGTCCCCGAAGCTCCGGCGGGAGCCGTGCGTGCTCGCGTCCACGTTCCCAACGGGTGGGCGGACCTGCGCGGCCCCTCAAAGTGCCAGGTGCTCAGCCCCATGCAGTATGAGGCTGTGACCCGCCGGCTGGGTCCGGACCCGCTGCATCAGCCTGACGGGCAGATCGACGCGGCGCTTGCGGCCCAGTTCCAGCAGAACCTCGCGCGCCGCCGAGTCAGCGTCGGCGCCGCGCTGATGGACCAAGCGGTCATCGCCGGCGTCGGGAACATCTACCGCGCCGAGTCCCTGTTCGCCGAAGGCATCAGCCCCGACGTCGCCTCGGCCGTCCTGGCGGAGGAGCAGAGCGCAGCGCTGTGGGCACGGCTCACCGCCCAGCTGCGCGACGGCGTCGCCGAAGGTCGCATCCGTACCCTCCGCCCCGGGGAGGAGCGCAGGCAGCCGCAGCGCCGTCACTGGGTCTACCAGCACCAGGGCACGCCCTGCCTGCGCTGCGGAGAGATCATTCGGATGAGGGAGCTGCAGGGCAGGCGTCTCTACTGGTGCCCGGGCTGTCAGCTCGTCCCGTAGAATCACCGGGTCAGCCGACACCCGACCCGCAGGAGAGCCGAAGCCCCGTGTCCGAGCAGATCAGCATCACCCTCAGCGGCGAGCCCACCACCATCGCGCAGGGCACCACCGGCACAGAGCTGTTCGCCGAGGAGAAGACCACCGCGGTGATGCGGGTGGACGGCGAGCTGTGGGACCTCTCCCGGGAGATTCCCGCAGGCGCAGAGGTTCAGCGGGTGGACATCTCGGAGCCGGACGGGCTGAACGTCCTGCGCCACTCCGCCGCACATGTGATGGCCCAGGCGGTCCAGCAGCTCTTCGACGGCGCGAAGCTCGGCATCGGCCCGTTCATCACCGACGGCTTCTACTTCGACTTCGACGTCGAGACGCCCTTCACCCCGGACGATCTCAAGCAGATCGAAAAGGCCATGCAGAAGATCGTCAAGCAGGGGCAGGCCTTCGAGCGCGAAGTCGTCACCCTGGGCGAGGCCAAGCGCCAGATGGCCCAGGAGCCCTACAAGCTCGAGCTGCTCGGCGAGGGCGAGAACGCCGCCGCGGCGGCCGAGGGCGCCTCTGTGGAGGTCGGCGGCTCAGAGATCACTGTGTACCACAACGTGGACCGCAATGGCGAGCGGGTCTGGTCCGACCTCTGCCGCGGCCCCCACCTGCCCAGCACCAAGCTGATCGCCAACGCCTTCGCTGTGATGCGTGCTGCCGGCGCCTACTGGCGAGGCCAGGAGACCAACCCGCAGCTGCAGCGCCTCTACGGCACCGCATGGCCCACCAAGGACGACCTCAAGGCCTACAAGGACCGGCTCGCTGAGGCCGAGCGGCGCGACCACCGCAAGCTCGGCCGCGAGCTGGACCTCTTCAGCTTCCCCGAGGAGATCGGCTCGGGCCTCTCGGTCTGGCACCCCAAAGGCGGTCTGGTGCGCGGCATCATGGAGCAGCATGCCCGTGCCAAGCACCTCCAGGGCGGCTACACCTATGTCTACACCCCGCACATCTCAAAGGCTGACCTCTTCGCCACGTCCGGCCACCTCGCCAACTACAAGGACGACATGTGGCCGGCCATCTCCATGGACGAGGAGGCCGACGAGGACGGCAACGTCACCAAGCAGGGCCAGGACTACTACCTCAAGCCCATGAACTGCCCCATGCACATCCTGATCTACAAGGAGCGCGGGCGCAGCTACCGAGACCTTCCCCTGCGGTTCGCAGAGAACGGCACCGTCTATCGCAACGAGCGCTCCGGCGCCCTGCACGGGCTCACGCGCGTCCGCGGCTTCACCCAGGACGACGCGCACCTGTTCGTCCGGCCAGACCAGCTCGAGGCTGAGGTCACCAAGGTGGTCGAGTTCGTCGTGGACCTGCTGCGCGACTTCGGGCTGGAGAAGTTCGAGCTCGAGCTCTCCATGCGCGATGAGCAGGAGGGAAAGTGGGTCGGCTCCGACGAGTTCTGGGATGCCGCCACCCAGGCCCTGCGCAACGTGGCCGTGACCTCCGGGCTCAAGCTCACCGAGATTCCCGGCGAGGCCGCGTTCTACGGCCCCAAGATCGACCTGAAGGTCACCGACGCCATCGGGCGCAAGTGGCAGCTCTCCACCGTCCAGGTGGACCCCAACCTGCCGGAGCGCTTCGAGCTGGAGTACACGGCCGAGGACGGCTCCCGCCAGCGGCCCATCATGATCCACCGGGCCCTCTTCGGCTCGATCGAGCGGTTCTTCGCCATCCTGCTGGAGCACTACGCCGGAGCCTTCCCCGCCTGGCTGGCACCGGTCCAGGTCCGCGGCATCCCGGTCGCTGAGCCGTTCAACGACTACCTCGGCGAGGTCATCGCAGAGCTCCAGGCCAAGGGCGTGCGTGCTGAGCTCGACGACGGCACAGACCGGTTCCCCAAGAAGATCCGCACGGCCTCGAAGGACAAGATTCCCTTCGCGCTGATCGCCGGCGGCGAGGACCAGGAGGCCGGCGCGGTCTCATTCCGCTACCGCGACGGCAGCCAGGAGAACCAGGTGCCCATCGACGAGGCCGTGGCCAAGATCCTCAAAGCCATCGAGGACCACGAAGCGTGAGAGTCCATGGCGTCTGAGGTCTTCGACGAGTTCCAGCTGGCAGGAGCGCCCGACGCCTTCCAGCGCCTCTGGAACCCGCACCGAGCGGCCTATCAGAAGCGCGGCCAGAACCAAGTCACCGGCGAGGGCGACTGCCCCTTCTGCGCCGGCCCGGAGCGCACCGACGAGGAGTCTCTCATCGTCCGCCGGGGCGAGACCTGCTTCGTGCTGCTCAACCTCTACCCCTACAACCCCGGCCACCTGCTTGTATGCCCCTACCGTCACGTCCCCGAGCTGACGGACCTCACTGACGAGGAATCTCGGGAATTCACAGCGCTGGCCCAGGACAGCATGCGCGTGCTGCGCACCGCCGCCAACCCGATGGGGTTCAATCTCGGCATCAACCAGGGCAAAGTCGGCGGGGCGGGGATCGCCCCGCATCTGCACCAGCACATCGTGCCGCGCTGGCAGGGCGACGCGAACTTCATGCCGATCATCGCTCAGACCAAGAACCTCTCGGCGACTCTCGGCCAGACCCGCAGCCTGGTCGCCGAGACCTGGGCCGAAGGCTCCTGGCAGGAGAAGGGCTGATGCTGAAGCACGCCCGGGCGTTCTTCTCCCGGCTCTTCGCCCCGTTGGCCCGGCTGCTGCTGAGGATGGGCCTGACGCCCAACGCTGTCACCGTCATCGGGACCGTCGGGGTCAGCCTCGGCGCCCTGATCCTCTACCCCCTGGGACAGCTGTTCTGGGGGACCGTCGTCATCACCCTGTTCATCTTCAGCGACCTGCTCGACGGGATGATGGCCCGGATGGGCAACCAGGGCACCGTGCTCGGCGGGTTTCTCGACTCCGTGCTGGACCGGGTGCAGGACAGCGCGGTCTTCCTCGGGCTGATGATCTGGTTCTACACCTCGGGGGACAATGCTCGCATCGGCTCGGTCGCAGCGATCTGCATGGTCCTCGGCCTGCTGGTCTCCTACATCCGGGCCCGGGCCGAATCGATGGGCTTCGACGCCAACGTGGGCATCGCCGAGCGGCCCGAGCGGCTCGTCTCCACCCTGGTGGCCGCAGGTCTGGTGGGGCTCGGACTGCACGAGGCTGTCCTGCACGTGGTGCTCGTCCTGCTGGCGATCGCCTCAGCAGTGACCGTGGCCCAGCGGATCACAGCAGTTGCTCAGCAGGCCAATCAGCCCCGCGCCGGCTGATGCCGGAGCACCCCCGGGCTCTCCGTTAGCCTGGTGCAGACGCTGAATCACCACCCCTGCTGACAAGAGGAGAACTATGGCCGGCCACTCCAAATGGGCCAACACCAAGCACCGCAAGGCTGCGGTGGACGCCAAGCGTGCGAAGATCAACGCCCGCTACATCAAGCAGATCGAGGTTGCGGCACGCAACGGCGGGCCCGACCCTGCTGGCAACCCGGGGCTTGACCTGGCTGTCGCGAAGGCCAAGAAGGAGTCGGTCCCCAACGACAACATCGACCGCGCCATCAAGCGCGGCGCTGGACTCACCGGAGACGCCGTCGACTACGAGGATGTCACCTACGAGGTGCGCGGCCCGGCCGGATCGGCCCTGCTCGTGGAATGCCTCACCGACAACCGAAACCGTGCCGCCGCTGACGTGCGCACCGCCGTCTCGAAATCCGGCGGCACCCTCGCCGACCCCGGATCGGTCGCCTTCATGTTTCAGCGCAAGGGCGTGGTCACCGTGCCGAGGACGGAGGGCCTCACCGAGGATGACGTCCTCGCCGCAGTGCTCGATGCCGGAGTCGAGGAGGTCTACGACCAGGACGACCGGTTCGAGGTCCGCTCCGAGCCCAGCGACCTCCAGGATGTCACCAAGGGCCTCGAGGAGGCCGGAATCTCCTACGACAACGACGAGGTCGCCTTCATCTCCGACATCAAGGTGGACCTCGAACTGGCCGACGCGAAGAAGTTCCTGCGCCTGCACGACGCTCTGGATGACCTGGACGACGTCCAGAGCATCCACACCAACGCGGACCTCAGCGCGGAGACCTTGGCCGCCCTCGACGCCGAGAGCTGAGTCCCCTGAGCCGCACCCGCTCCCAGACCCCCGGCGGCCTCTCAGGGACCGCCGGGACCTCCCGCACGGCACAGCGGATCCTCGGGGTTGACCCTGGGCTGACCCGGTGCGGCTTCGCGGTGATCGAAATGCAGCCCAACCGCACCGGTGCCTCGGTGCACGTGCAGGTGACCGCCACCAAGGCCGAGGAGGATCTGTCGCACCGCATCCTCGCCATACAGCGTGCCGCCGAAGAGCTGCTGGAGTCCTATGCGCCCGACGTCGTCGCGGTGGAGCGCGTCTTCGCGAGCAGCAACGCCCCCACCGCCATGGCAACCGCACAGGCCACAGGGGTCGTCATCGCCGCGGCGGCGGCCCGGGACATTCCTGTGGCCTGGCACACCCCCTCGGAGGTGAAGGCGGCGGTCACCGACGACGGAACCGCCGACAAGGACGCAGTCGCCCGGATGGTCCGGCGAATCCTCGGCCTGCCGGGACTTCCCAAGCCGGTCGACGCCACGGATGCCTACGCAGTGGCCATCTGCCATGCCTGGCGCTCCGGCATCGGCGCGGTCTACAGCATGTCAGCGGGAACCCGTACCCATCAGGGCGCCAAAACGGCCATGCAGAAGGCGGCAGAGACGCAGGAGGGCAGCATGACGCCGGCCCAGAGGGCGTGGCGCGCCGCGGAGAAGCGAGCCCAGGGCGGGTGAGGCCGCTAGAGTATTCGAAGATGTGTTCTAATCGCGCTTCGACAGTGAGGGAGGCAACGTCGTGATCTCAAGCATCCGCGGAGAGGTGCTGCACGTGGGACTCGACCATGCGGTGGTCGAGGTCTCCGGCTTCGGCCTGCACCTCAGCGCCACCGCCCAGACGCTCTCCCGGCTGCGCACCGGTGAGCAGGTCCTCCTGCAGGCCAGCTACGTCCCCAGGCAGGACGAGGCGCCGCTGCTCTTCGGGTTCGCCGAGGCGGGGGAGCGGGAGATCTTCACCACGATGCTCTCCATCTCAGGAGTCGGTCCGCGGCTGGCCCTGGCGGTCCTCTCAGTGCACACGCCCGAGGAGGTCCGGCGAGCCATCCGTGACTCGGACACCGCCGCGTTCACCCAAGTGCCCGGCATCGGCAAGAAGACCGCGCAGCGGATCCTGCTCGAGCTGGCCGGAAAGCTGGTCCTGGACAGCCCCGAGGAGCCCCCGTCAGCCCAGGGGCAGTCGGGGGCTGCCTCTGCCGCAGGGTCCTCAGCAGAGGTGACGGCGGCGCTGGTCTCCCTCGGATGGAGCGAAAAGGACGCGGAGCAGGCCGTCTCAGCATCGCTGACGGCTGAGCCGGAGCTGGCCGAGGCAGAGACCGCGGTTCTGCTGCGAGCGACTCTGCGCAGCCTCGGCGGCGGAAGGAGCGGCTGATGTCTGAGGCCGAGCGCGAGGAGGCCGGAGGCTCCCCCCTCGTCAGCACTGGAACCGCAGGGGAGGAGAAGCAGCTTGAGGCGGCCCTGCGTCCCAAGTCTCTGGAGCACTTTGTGGGCCAGCCGACCGTCCGCAATCAGCTTTCCCTGGTGCTGGAGTCGTCACGGATGCGGGATACGGCCGCCGACCACGTCCTGCTCTCCGGCCCTCCGGGCCTCGGCAAGACGACACTGGCGATGATCATCGCCGCTGAGATGGCCGCGCCGCTGCGGATCAGCTCCGGGCCCGCCATCCAGCACGCCGGTGACCTGGCCGCGATCCTCTCCTCGCTGACAGAGGGTGAGGTGCTCTTCATCGATGAGATCCACCGGATGTCCCGGCCGGCCGAGGAGATGCTCTACATGGCTATGGAGGACTTCCGGGTGGACATCATCGTCGGCAAAGGCGCCGGCGCCACCTCAATCCCGCTGGAGCTGCCGGGGTTCACGCTGGTCGGCGCCACCACCCGCGCCGGCCTCCTGCCGGGCCCCCTGCGGGACCGGTTCGGGTTCACCGCCCATCTGGAGTACTACTCGGCGGAGGATCTCGAGCGGGTGCTCCGCCGTTCCGCAGGGATGCTCGACGTCGATGTCACCGACGACGGCTTCTCAGAGATCGCCTCCCGCTCCCGCGGCACGCCCCGGATCGCCAACCGGCTGCTGCGGCGCGTCCGCGACTGGGCCCTGGTGAAGCGCGTGGACCAGGTTGATCACCAGGCGGCCTCCGAGGCGCTGGAGACCTACGAGGTGGACGCCCGCGGACTGGACCGCCTGGACCGGGCAGTGCTGCAGGCGCTCTGCACCGCCTTCCGCGGCGGCCCGGTGGGGCTCTCCACCCTGGCCGTGATCGTGGGAGAGGAGACAGAGACCGTGGAGACGGTCGCTGAGCCCTACCTTGTCCGGGAGGGCTTCCTCGCCCGCACCTCACGGGGACGTATGGCCACGGATGCGGCCTGGCGCCATCTCGGCCTCACCCCTCCCGCTGAGCCTGCGGCGGAGCAGCAGCTGCCGCTGGCGGACTCCGAATCCTGACTCAGGAATCCTCAGGGATCGGCGAAGCTTCACCTGTTACTGTGGACCGCTGTGAATCATCTTCCTCTTCTTACCCTGATCGCAGAGAACGACGGCAACGGCGACCCGGCCGGAAACGTCGCAGGCGACCCCTTCATCTGGATCATGCTCGGCCTGCTGGTGCTGTTCATGGTCTTCACCTTCCGCCGCGGCAAGAAGATGCGTGACCAGCAGCAGCAGGCCCACGCACAGGCGACCGTCGGCGCGGAGGTCGTCACCGCCGGGGGCATCGTCGGCACCGTCGTCCACCGGGACGAGGAGCGTCAGCGGCTCACCCTCGAGTTCTCCTCCGGCAACCGGGCAGACTTCCTGCTCGGCGCCGTCCAGCAGATCCTCGAGCCAGCGGCCTCCGAGCAGACCGAAGACCCCACCGACGACGACCCCTCCCGGCCCCGCGACTGATGGCAGCACCCAAGCCCGTGCGGCGGGCGCTCACTGCGCTGACCGCGCTGCTGATCCTGCTCGTCACCATGGGCGGCCTGCTTCTCTACGGGGTGCAGGAGGACCGTGCCCAATGGGCGCCTCTGCTGGCCCTCGACCTTGAGGGCGGCACCCAGATGGTCCTCTCACCCCAGGTCGAGACCGGCGAGGAGGTCGATGACGAGCAGCTTGACCAGGCTGTGGAGATCATCCGCCAGCGGGTGGACGGCACCGGCGTCGCCGAGGCCGAGATTGCGGTGCAGGGCGCCGAAAACATCGTGGTCAGCCTCCCCGGCACCCCGGACGAGGAGACACGCGAGCTCATCCAGGCCAGCGCCGACATGGAGTTCCGCCCCGTCCTCCAGCAGGGTAGCGACCCGCTCTACGCCCTGGAGCAGCAGGACCAGATGCGCGAGGAGACCCTCGACGCCGCCGAGGGCGAGATGAGCGACGAGGAGTTCGAAGCGCTCCAGGAGGACCTCGACCAGCAGGCCGCCCAGGCCGAGGAAGAGGCCGCCGAGGCCGAGGAGGACCAGGCTCAGCCCGAGGACTTCGACGAGCCCGCCGGAGAGCCGGAGAACCCCTCCGACCCCAACTGGATCACCCCCGAGCTGGCCGCAGAGTTCGAGAACTACCGCTGCAGCGACGAGATCTCCCTGGACGAGCGCGCCGAGTGGTCCGACGACGAGCCGATCATCACCTGCAACCCTGAGACGGGGGACACCTTCCTGCTCGGCCCGGTCGATGTCCCCGGGGAGTACATCGCCGATGCCAGCTTCGGCCTCGAGGAGAACAGCTGGATCACCACGGTGAGCTTCGACAGCGAGGGCACAGAGCTCTTCGCCGACTCCTCCTCCCGCCTCTACGGGCTCGAGGGCGCCCGCAACCACTTCGGCATCGTCCTGGACGGGCAGGTCATCATCGCACCGTCCATGAACGCCCCCATCTACGACGGCAACGCGCAGATCAGCGGCGACTTCACAGAGGACGAGGCTCGTTCCCTGGCAGAGCAGCTGCGCTACGGCTCCCTGCCGATGAGCTTCCAGATCGAGTCCGAGCAGCAGATCTCCGCCACCCTCGGCGCCGACCAGCTCCGCATGGGCCTGCTCGCCGGGCTCATCGGCCTGCTCCTGACGGCCGGCTACGCGGTCTACCAGTACAGGGCACTCGCCCTGGCCGTGACGATTCCCTCCCTGGTGGTCGTCGGCGCGCTGACCTGGTGGGCCATCGCCCTGCTCGGCTGGTCCGACGGCTACCGGCTCTCCCTCGCCGGAATCGCCGGGCTCATCCTCTCCATCGGGCTCACGGCCGACTCGTTCGTCGTCTACTTCGAACGTGTGAAGGACGAGCTCCGCGAGGGCCGTTCGCTCGCAGGAGCCGTGGAGTCCGGCTGGCAGCGTGCCCGCCGGACCATCCTGGCCTCGAAGGCCGTCAACATCATCGCTGCTGTGGTGCTCTACCTGGTCGCGGTCGGCAACGTCCGCGGATTCGCCTTCACCCTGGGCCTGACCGCGCTCATCGACGTCATCCTCGTCTTCCTGTTCACCCACCCGCTCATGCAGCTGCTGGCCCGGCGGAGGTTCTTCGCCTCCGGAAAGCGGTTCTCGGGCCTCTCCGCCAAGGAGCTCGGAGTTGATGTGCTCTACAAAGGCGCCGGCCGCTTCTCCCGCAGCAAGGTGGTCTACTCCGACCCGGGCGCCGTGGGCGCCGCGGCCGACGAGCCGGAGCCCGGCTCAGCGGCCGCTGACCGGCAGGAGGAGATCCCGGAGATCAGTAGGGAGGAATGGGCGAGCATGACCATCGCTGAGCGCCGCCGCGCCCGCCGGGCTGCCGCCCGGCGCCGCCCGGACACCCCTGGTGACGAGGAGCAGATGGCGGACCCTTCCCTCATGCAGTACTCCCAGGAAAGGGGTGATCGCTGATGGCAGCAGGCTTCGCCAAAGCCGGCAACCAGCTCTACACCGGCGAAAGGGCCTACCCGTTCATCCAGCGATCCAACGTCTGGTTCGCGATCGCCGCGGCACTCGTGCTGATCTCCATCGCCATCCCGTTTCTGCGCGGTGGATTCAACCTCGGCATCGAGTTCACCGGCGGCAGCGAGTTCACGATCTCCCAGACCGAGCAGACTGATGCCGAGATCGGTGAGGAGGCCGTGGCTGAGACCACCGGCCAGGACGCGACGGTCACCAATATCTCTCCGGGCACCATGCGGGTGCAGACCGAGGAGCTCGACGACACTGAGACTCTCCAGGTCGCCGAAGCTCTGCAGGAGGGCTACGAGGTCAGCGCCGACCAGGTGTCATCGACCTTCATCGGACCGGTCTGGGGCGAGCACGTCTCCCAGCAGATGATGATCGGCCTGGTGATCTTCCTGGCCCTGGTGGCGCTCTACATGACGGTCTACTTCCGGACCTGGACGATGTCCGTGGCCGCGATCTCAGGCCTGGGCTTCGTGGTGATCACCACCGTGGGCATCTACTCGGCCACCGACTTCGAGGTCACCCCCAGCGCCATCATCGGGTTCCTGACGGTTCTGTCCTACGCCTTGTACGACACCATGGTCGTCTTCGACAAGATCCGTGAGAACCTCACGTCCCTGCACAGCCAGAAGGACCAGACCTTCACCGAACGCACCAACCTGGCGATCAACCAGACGCTGGTCCGGTCGGTGAATACGTCCGTCGTCGGGATTCTGCCGGTGGGGTCCATCCTGTTCATCGGAGCCTGGCTCCTGGGGGCGGGCACCCTGCAGGACATCGCGCTGGCCCTGTTCACCGGCATCATTGTGGGCACCATCTCCACGATCTTCGTCCAGGCGCCTCTCTATGCCCGCATCCGCAGAGGGGAGAAGAGCATCCAGGCGCACACCGATGAGGTCCTCTCCCTGCGGGATGAGCGGGTCGCCGCGGCAGGCATCGCAACCATCACGCCCTCCGGCACACCGCTGGACCGCGACGGTCAGCCGATGGCCTTCCCGCCGCTGCCGGAGCCCGAGGATGAGGACGAGGATCCCGCTGTGCACGAGGCCGAGATTCCCGACTGGGACTCCCTCTTCGCCCCTGACACGTCCGGGGTTGAAGGCCCGCGTCAAGGTAAAGACCAGAGAGGTTCCTGAAAACGCTTAGAATAATCAGATCATGACGCGCCCCTCCCGGTCGGTGGGCACCCTGGCCCACTCAGAAGACTCCCCGCTGCTGGAGCCGCTGGTGCGCGCGGTCAAAGCGAATGACGCCAACGTCGACCTCGACCTGATCCGCCGGTCCTTCGACGTCGCCCACCATCACCACGACGGGCAGAAGCGCAAATCCGGTGACCCGTACATCACCCACCCCGTCGCCGTCGCGACCATCCTCGCTGAGCTCGGGCTCGACGGCCCCACCCTGGCGGCTGCCGTGCTGCACGACACGGTGGAGGACACCGAATACTCCCTCGAGCAGCTGACCAAGGACTTCGGCGAGGAGATCGCCCTGCTGGTGGACGGGGTCACCAAGCTGGACAAGCTGAAGTTCGGCGACGCCGCACAGGCGGAGACCGTCCGCAAAATGGTCCTGGCCATGGCCAAGGACATCCGGGTGCTGATGATCAAGCTGGCCGACAGGCTGCACAACGCCCGCACCTGGCGATACGTGCCGGCGGAGTCCAGCGCCCGCAAGGCCAAGGAGACCCTGGAGATCTTCTCCCCATTGGCCCACCGGCTCGGAGTCAACACCATCAAATGGGAGCTCGAGGACCTTTCCTTCGCGGCGCTCTACCCCAAGGTGTATGAGGAGATCGTTCGGCTGGTGGGGGACCGCACCCCCCAGCGCGAGAAGTTCCTCGCCGAAGTGCGCGCCACGATCGCCGATGACCTCAACGGGGCGAACATCGCCGCGACCATCACAGGCCGGCCGAAGCACTACTACTCGATCTACCAGAAGATGATTGTCCGCGGAAAGGAGTTCGACGACATCCACGACCTCATGGGGGTTCGTGTGCTCGTCGACTCGGTGCGGGACTGCTACGGCGCCCTGGGCGCCCTGCATGCCCGGTGGAACCCCCTGCCCGGGAGGTTCAAGGACTACATCGCGATGCCGAAGTTCAACATGTACCAGTCCCTGCACACCACCGTTCTGGGACCTTCCGGCAAACCCGTCGAAGTGCAGATTCGCACCTATGAGATGCATCGCCGGGCAGAGTACGGCGTCGCCGCCCATTGGAAGTACAAGGAGGACGGCACCACGTCCCCCGCCCCGCTGAACGCTGAGGGCGGGGCCGCCGTGAGCCCGGGCCAGGCCCAGGGGGCTGCGCTTCAGCAGTCCCAGGCCACCGCCGACATCGGTTGGCTGCGGTCCCTGGTGGACTGGCAGTCCGAGACCAAGGACCCCGACGAGTTCCTCGACTCGCTGCGCTACGAGATCAACGCCAAGGAGGTGTTCGTCTACACGCCCAAGGGCGAAGTCATCTCTCTGCCCGCCGGCGCGACACCGGTTGACTTCGCCTACAGCATCCACACCGACGTGGGGCATAAGACCATCGGGGCGCGGGTCAACGGAAAACTCGTTCCTCTGAACTCGGAGCTGCAGCACGGCGACTGGGTCGAGATCTTCACCTCCAAGGCAGAGGCTGCCGGACCCTCCAACGACTGGCTGCTGTTCGTGAAATCGCCGCGGGCCCGGAACAAGATCCGGCACTGGTTCTCCAAGGAGCGCCGCGAGGAGTCCATCGAGCGCGGCAAGGAGATGCTCACCAAAGCGATCCGGAAGTCGAACCTTCCGCTTCAGAAAGTGATGAACCCGGATGTGCTCTCCGCCGTCGCATCCGAACTGCACTACACGGACATCTCCGGCTTCTATGCGGGCGTGGGGGAGGAGCACGTCTCCACCCAGAACGTCATCGATCACCTCAACGGTCTCTTCGACACAGAGGACGCTGAGGACGAGGAGCACGACACCACCCCCATCACCTCCCCGTCACCTCGGCCGGCGGAGTATTCAGACGCCGGCGTCGTCATCCAGGGGACCGGCAACGTGCTGGCCAAGCTCGCCCGCTGCTGCACCCCGGTGCCCCCCGACGAGATCGAAGGCTTCGTCACCCGAGGGCAGGGCGTCTCAGTGCACCGTGCGGACTGCCGCAACGTCAGCCAGCTCCGGGAGCAGCCGGGCAGGCTCGTGGAGGTCGAGTGGGCGCCCACCAAGTCCTCCGTCTTCCTGGTCGAGATCCAAGTCGAAGCCCTGGACCGAAAGTCGCTGCTCTCAGACGTGACCAGAGTCCTTGCCGAGTCGCACGTCAACATCCTCTCCGCCACCGTCCAAACCTCGAAGGACCGAGTGGCGGTCTCCAGGTTCAGCTTCGAGATGGGCGACCCCCGGTACCTCAACCACGTGCTGAACTCCGTCCGCCGGATCGACGGGGTCTATGACGTGTACCGGACCGTCGGCAAACGCCGCGAAATACACTGATCCAACAGTTCCGCGATCCGTCCGACGCGCCCCTTCTCACCGTGCTCCGAGCGTTTCGTGCGCTCCACCATCCTCGCCGCCATCCCCTCAAGGTCTTCTACCCCCTCAAGCAGCCTGCCGATGAGGCAGAGCCGATGGTGCAGCACCCGCTGCTCATCCTCTCCCGGCACAAACACGTCATCCTCCTCGCCGGCCCTCGAGGGCCAGAACAGCAGATCCTCGCGGAGCCACCCGTGCGCGTCCACCAGACGGTCCGCCGGTCTGCGCGTGCCCATTGTGCCCACGCCGAGAAAGATGTCCTCAGCAGTTCGCTCGGGGGTGGTGAGCGCCATGCCGGCAGCCTGCATCTGCTCAAGCGGATTCAGCGGCACCTTATGCACCTGCCAGAGCACAGGCTCCCTCAGGTTGGGCCTCGGGGTCGCGTCAGGGGCGATGATATGGATCCGCTGAGGCGCGGGCCGTCCCAGGTGCACCCATGCCGCCGTCTCGCCGCAGAGCACTGCCGCGGAGCGAATCTGCGCGCCTAAGAGCGCTCGGGCAGCGCGTGCCCGGGTGCCGCGGGTGCCGGACTCAGCAGCGGGGGCGAAGACGTCGCCCAGCACCGGCCGGAGTGCGCCCTCCGAGGCGAGCGACTGCAGCTCAGCGGCAGTGAAGGGGGAACCGGGACGGTAGAGCCGGCCGCGTACGGCCTGTGCAGTGTGCATGGCGTCAGCATTCCGTCCGAAGAGGGACTCCGCAACGGGGGTCAGCCGTTCCTGTGGAAAACTTCCAGGGCGTGGGTGAGAATCTCCACCGCGGCTGCTTGGTCGATGCTGTCCCGCTGGTTCCTGGCCTCGATGCCGGCCTCACGCATCTTGCCCTGTGCGCTGACCGTGGAGAGCCGCTCATCCACCAACTGCACCTGAATTGCGAGCTCCGCCTCGGCCAGCGCTCGTTCGAGCTCTGCCGCGTAGTCCCGAGCCTTCTGCGTCGAGGGCGTCTCAGCCCCTGAGAGCGAGAGGGGCAGGCCCACGTAGACGATACGAGCGTCCCGGTCCCGGGCTATCTTCACCAGCATCCGGATGTCGGAGCTTCTCTTCGCGTCCCGACGCAAAGTCATCACGGGTGTGGCGACCAGTGCGTCAGGGTCGGTGGCGGCCAAGCCGACGCGAGAGTCGCCCACATCCACCGCAAGATGGACTCCCGGCCGGCTGCTGCCGCCCATCAGCCGCGGGCGCGGACGGCGCCGACGACGGCCTCGAGGGCTGCCGGGATCTGGGAGGGGTCCTGGCCTCCGCCTTGGGCGAGGTCAGGCTTTCCGCCTCCGCCTCCGCCGAGGATCCCGCAGGCGGTCTTCACGAGGTCGCCTGCCTTCAGTCCCTCCTCACGGGCGGCCTCAGTGGTTCCGATGACGATGACGGGACGGCCCTTGGACTCTCCGGCAGCCGCCACGACGGCGGCCCGGGAGCCGAAGCGCTGGCGCAGGTCCATCACCAGCTGGCGCAGGTCATCACCGCTTGCCGTGCCGGCGCTGTGGGCGACCACAGAGACGCCGTCAGCGTCGACAGCCTGCTCGACGAGCTGGCCAGCGGCGGCGCGCAGCTGTTCGCCGCGCAGCCGCTCCAGCTCGCGCTCGGCCTCCTTGAGCCTGCTCAGGGTCGTCGAGATGCGGTCGGGCACCTGGTCGGCGGGCACTTTCAGCATGTCGGTGAGCTGGTTGACCAGCGTCCGCTCTGCGGCGAAGTGACGAAAGGCATCGAGCCCGACCAGCGCCTCGACCCGCCGATTGCCCGAGCCCACGGAAGCCTCAGACATGAGCGCGAGAGTGCCGACCTCGGCAGTGGAGGCCACGTGGGTGCCGCCGCACAGCTCACGGGACCAGGGGCCGTTCATCTCCACGACGCGGACCTGGTCGCCGTACTTCTCACCGAACAGCATCATCGCGCCGAGGGCCTGAGCCTCGTCCAGTGACATGCTCTTGGTCTCCACCGCGTAGTTGTCGCGGATGGCGAGGTTTGTGATCTCCTCCAGCTCCTGCCGGGCGCCGGGGGAGAGGGCCTCGTCATGGGTGAAATCGAACCGAAGGTACCCCTCCTTGTTGAAGGAGCCGGCCTGGACAGCCTCAGGTCCCAGCACGTCGTGCAGGGCGGCGTGAATGAGGTGGGTGGCGGAGTGGGCCTTCTGAGCGTCAAGGCGGCGGCGGACATCGATCGCCCCCAGCGCCTCGGCCCCGGCAGGCACCTCACCTTCCAGCACCCGGGCCCGGTGGACGGCGAGCCCCTTGACCGGGGACTGAACGTCAGTGACCTCCAGGGTGAATCCGTCCCCGGTGATCCGGCCGGTGTCCGGCGCCTGCCCGCCTGCTTCGGCATAGAACGGCGTGGCGTCCAGGACGATCTCAATCTCCTGGCCGGCCGAAGCGTAGGCTGCTGCCGCCCCGTCGACGATCACCCCGCGGATGCGGGACTCCGTGGTGTGCTCGGTGTACCCGGTGAAATGGGTGGGGGTCTCCTGCACAAGCTCCCGGTAGACCTCGGTGTCGGCATGGCCTGACTTCTTGCCTCTGGCGTCTGCTCGGGCACGCTCACGCTGCTCCGCCATGAGCTCGCGGAACGTGTCCTGGTCGACGTCGACACCGGCCTCCTCCGCCATCTCCAGGGTCAGGTCGATGGGGAAGCCGTAGGTGTCATGGAGGGCGAAGGCGTCGTCGCCGGAGAGGCTGCGGCCCTCAGACTGAGCGGTCTGCACCGCCGAGTCCAGGCGCTCCGTTCCCGCCGCGATGGTCCTCAGGAACGCCTGCTCCTCCTTCTCCGCAACACGGTGGATGGTCTCGAAGCGCTGCTCCACCTCCGGGTAGACGCCTTTCATCGCGTCCCGGGAGACCGTGATGAGGTCCGCAAAGACGGGATCCTCCACACCGAGCAGCCGCATGGCCAGGATCACGCGGCGGATGAGCCGACGCAGGATGAACCCGCCGGCCTCGTTCGAGGGGCGGACGCCGTCGCTGATGAGCATCAGGGCCGAACGGACGTGGTCGGCGATCATACGCAGCCGGACGTCCTTGGCGTGGTTGGGGTCCTTCGGGTCCTCCGTGGAGGTGTAGGTGACCCCTGCGAGCTCAGCAGCACGGTCCAGCACCGGACGGACCTGGTCGGTCTCGTACATGTTCTCCACGCCCTGCAGCACCATAGCCAGGCGCTCCAGTCCGAGGCCGGTGTCGATGCTCTTGCTCTGCAGCGGACCCGCCACCTCGAACTCCGTCTTCGAATGGACCGCGGAGAGGCGGTACTGCATGAAGACGAGGTTCCAGATCTCCACGTAACGGGTCTCGTCGGCCGCGGGGCCGCCCTCCACGCCGTAGGCAGGGCCGCGGTCATAGTAGATCTCGGAGCAGGGGCCGCCGGGGCCGGGCTGGCCGGTGGTCCAGTAGTTGTCCTCGGGGCCGAAGCGTTGGATGCGCTCCTCGGGGACGCCGACCTCGTCGCGCCAGATCGCGTAGGCTTCGTCGTCCTCCTCATAGACGGTGACCCACAGGCGCTCAGGATCCAGTCCGAAGCCGCGCAGCCCGTCCTCACCGTCTCCGTGCGGGGAAGTGGTCAGCAGCTCCCAGGCCATGGGGATGGCCCTCTCCTTGAAGTAGTCGCCGAAGCTGAAGTTGCCGCACATCTGGAAGAAGGTGCCGTGCCGGGCTGTTTTGCCGACCTCTTCGATGTCTGCGGTACGGATGCACTTCTGCACGGAGACGGCTCGGCTGTACGGCGGGGTCTCAGTGCCGAGGAAGTAGGGGATGAAGGGAACCATGCCTGCCACGGTGAACAGCAGGGATGGGTCAGGAGAGATCAGCGACGCCGAGGGGACCTTCTCGTGCCCCTTGGCACTGAAGTAGTCGTACCACGTGCGGGTGATGTCCTCAGACTTCACTGATCCTCCAAGTCATTCAACAACGGTGCCGTGCAAGTTTAGCGGGAATGCGAGAGCCCGCCGCCCCGGAGGGGAACGGCGGGCTCTCGGCTCAGGCTGTGAGCAGGATCAGCGGGCGTAGTACTCGACGACCAGCTGCTCTTCGCAGGTCACGGGAACCTCTGCGCGAGCGGGCTTGCGGACCACGGTGGCCTGAAGCTTATCGAGCTCCACGCTCAGGTAGCCCGGAACGTCCGGCAGCACTTCCTGGTGAGCGCCGGCAGCAGCGACTTGGAAGGGCTCGAACTTCTCAGAGCGCTCGTGGACCTGGATGACCTGCCCGGGCTTGACCCGGTAGGAGGGGCGGTCCACGCGCTTGCCGTTGACGGTGATGTGACGGTGGGTCACGAACTGGCGGGCCTGGGCGATGGTGCGGGCGAAGCCGGACCGCAGCACCAGGGCGTCGAGGCGGGACTCCAGCAGCTCGATGAGGTTCTCACCGGTGAGGCCCTCGGACTGGCGCTTGGCCTCCTCGTAGTACCGCAGCATCTGGGACTCGCGGATGCCGTACTGGGCGCGAAGCTTCTGCTTCTCGCGCAGACGCACTGCGTAGTCGGAGTCGGTGCGGCGACGGGTGCGGCCGTGCTGGCCGGGGCCGTAGGGGCGACGGTCCAGGTACTTCTGGGCCTTGGGGGTCAGCGCGAGGCCGAGGGCCCGGGAGGCCTTGACGGTGCGGCGTGCGCGCAACGGGGTCTTAGGCATAGAGATGTCTCTTTCTGCTCATTTACGACGGCATCGTGTTTATCGCGCCGCGCACAGCAGTGTCATGCGCGGAACCTGGCCTCCGGAACAGAAGAGGAATCTGAAGGAGAGCTCGAGCTGCCGATTGCTCGGTGACTACGACGACGGGACGCACCCGTGCCTGCCAGACAGCGTTCAAGTCTACCAGGTCAGGGGGCCTCAGCCGCGCAGCGCCTTGCGGTCCGGGCGTGCACGGTATGGGTCCACGCCCTTGGGGATCGGCGGCCGGGCCGAGGGCAGCGCCGACATGCGTTTGTCCACCTCGTGGACCTCATGCTTGGTGAGCTTCTTGTCCAGCTTTTTGATGTGCTTGGAGAGCTTCGGCAGCGGGACCTGGTTCTCGCCGCGGCCGGTCTGGATGATGTGGACGGGGACCTCATCGCGCAGCACGGGCTTGAGCCGCTTGCGGGTCTTCTCGCTGAGCTTGTGGGCACGGCCCGCGGGCCCCTCGGTGACGAGGATGACGCCGGGCCTGCCGATCACCCGGAAGACCGCGTCCTGAGTCTTGGGGTCCATCTGGATGGGCTCCTCCTCGACGATCCAGCCTCGGCGCAGGGTGCCGAGGGCCGCGGCGGCGGCCCCGGGCCGTCCCTCAATGCGCGCGAACGCCGCCTTCTCGGCACGCCGATTCATCACGATCATCGCTGCCAGCAGGGCGGTGGGCAGCCCTACGAGAAGACCGGTGATCCAGTTCAGCAGCAGCGTGGCCAGCACGAAGGCTGCGGCGAAGGTCAGCAGGGCGGCCAACGCCATCCACCACCCGATGTTCGGGTCATAGGTGCGGGTCATGTTGAAGACCTGTTTGATGCGGGAGAAGAAGCCGTCCTGGCTGTTCTTGCTGCCCTTATTGGTCTTCTTACGGGCCTTCTTCTCAGCCTTCTGACGCTTGTTCTGCTCGCGCAGCTGCTTCAGCTCGGCCTTGGCCTGCTCTTTCGTGAGAGTGGGGGAGGAGTCGGACTTTGCCATGATGCTTCCAGACTACCGGATCGCTGGGGCTGACCCGCTAGAAGCCTGCCGCGACCAGGGTGGAGGCTTCCTGCTTGGTCTGGCCGGAGGGCTCGATGTGGGCAAGCTCGGCGGGGATCTCGAACCCCTTCTTCTGCATGGCCTTGGCCCAGAGGGAGCCGGCCCGGTAGGAGGAGCGGACCAGCGGTCCGGACATCACACCGAGGAAGCCGATCTCCTCTGCCTCCTGGGAGATCTCCATGAACTCCTGGGGCTTGACCCACCGGTCCACGGGGAGATGGCGGGGAGTGGGGCGAAGGTACTGGGTGATGGTGAGCAGGTCGCAGCCGGCATCGTGAAGATCGCGCAGCGCCTCGGAGATCTCTGCCCGGGTCTCGCCCATCCCGAGGATCAGGTTGGACTTGGTGATCATTCCGTGGCGCTGCCCCTGGGTGAGCACATCCAGGGAACGCTCGTAGCGGAAGGCCGGGCGGATTCGGCGGAAGATGCGCGGCACGGTCTCCACATTGTGGGCGAAGACCTCAGGCTTGGCCTCGCAGATTCCCGCGATGTTCTCCTCCCTGCCGGAGAAGTCCGGGATGAGGATCTCCACACCGGTGCTGGGGTTCAGCTCGTGGATCTTGCGGATGGTCTCCGCGTAGAGCCACACGCCCTCGTCGGCGAGGTCGTCGCGAGCCACGCCGGTGACCGTGGCGTAGCGCAGCTGCATCTCTGCCACGGACTGCGCCACCTGCAGCGGCTCCATCTCGTCCAGGGCGGCGGGGCGCCCGGTGTCGATCTCGCAGAAGTCGCAGCGACGGGTGCAGGCGGAGCCTCCGATGAGGAAGGTGGCCTCTCGATCCTCCCAGCATTCGAAGATGTTGGGACAGCCGGCCTCCTCACAGACCGTGTGCAGGCCGGCTCCGCCCACACGCTTCTTCATCGCGGCGAACTCGGGCCCCATCTTCACCTTGGTGCGCATCCATTCGGGCTTGCGCTCCACGGGCACTGCGGCGTTCTTGGCCTCCACCCGGAGCATCCGGCGCCCCTCGGGGGCGATGGAGGAGGGGGCTGAGCTTGCTGGTACGCATCCGCTCACGGGAGGACACCTTCCTTTGGGATCGAGGTGGAGCAGGCAGTGAGGACGACGTCGTCCCCGACGGGCGCCTGCACAGTGCTGTCCTGGTCAGAGCTGTCTTTGACCAAACGCGGCAGGACGGACCTCAATTCCTGCTCCACGCGGTCCACTGCATCGGAAGGGGTGACGGTCCGGCCGGTCTCCCGCGTGATGGAGGTGGTCTCAGCATCGTCAATGCCGCAGGGAATGATGTTCTCGAAGGGAGCCTGCTCGTTCGAGCAGTTCAGAGCGAAGCCATGCGTGGTGACCCCGCGGTGGTTGCGGACGCCGATGGCAGCGATCTTGCGATCCGGCACGCCCGCCGCCGGGTCGCCGAGGATCCACACCCCGATGCGGCCCTCCACCCGGGTGGAATCGATGCCGTAGTCCTCTTTGAGCACCTTCATGATGACGTCCTCCAGCGCACAGACGTACGCCTTGATGAGAGTCCGGTGCTTCAGATGCAGGATCGGGTAGCCGATCAGCTGGCCCCGGCCGTGCCAGGTGATCTTCCCGCCGCGGTCCACGTCCACCACCGGTGTGCCGTCACGGGGCCTCTCGTGCTCCTCTGTGCGTTTGCCGGCGGTGTAGACGTCGGCGTGCTCCAGCAGCAGGACGGTGGACCGGGATGGATTCTCCATGACCTCATCGTGCAGGTGCTTCTGAAGCTCGAAGGCCTCCGCGTAGTCGACCAGATCCGGGTCGAAGCCGAGGCGCCGGTATTCAAGAGCCATGCGAACCACTCTACGCCTTCCGGGGCGCGGGGCAGGTGTGGAAAACGTCTGCAGAGAAAACGGATCTGCTGGATGCTGTGCCTATGACGCTGATGACGCAGGAGAGCCCGAGGACGCCGATCCCTGAGCCGCCGCGGGTGGCCGGGCTGGTCAATGAGCGGCTGCTGGGCATCGGTGGTCGGTGCGCGGTCTGGCAGGTCCGTCGGCAGGACTCGGGCACCTCTGGCTGCCTGTGGGTCTCCGGAGGCGACATCGTGCCCGAGGTGCTGGCGCTCAAAGTGCCTCTGGCCTCCCCGCGGAGCGCTCCTGCAGCCCACAGCCTTCGGGCTGAGCTGGATGCGATGCTGCCCTTGGCTCATCCGCACCTGGTGAGAGCCTGGGGGATCGCCTTGGACACCGGGCGGGGTGGTCGGGGGCTGCTGCTGGATTCGGCCGCTGCGGGCTCCCTGGCGAGCATGATCGCCAGGACCGGGAGGCTCACGCCTTCGCAGCTGGTCACTGCCCTCAGCCCCGTGGCGGATGCCTGCGCCCATCTGCATGCTCAGGGCGCCGCACACGGGGACATCTCGGCGGCGAATATTCTCCTCACCCCTGAGGGACGGCCCGTTCTGGCGGATCTGGGCGATGCACATCTGTTGGGGATGGGCGAGCAGGACCATGACGCCGAGCAGGACGTCCGGGCTCTGGCGAGGGTCGCTTGGCGGGCTCTGACGGGGGAGGAGCCGGGTGAAGGACGCCGCCGCACACCGCTGCAGGTGATCTGTCCCGATGTCATGGATGGGCTGGCGGACCTGCTGGAGCAGTGTTTGGAGCTGCCTGACTCCGAGGTGCCTCAGGCGGGCGAGTTTGCGGCCGAGCTCTATGCCTGTGCAGCGCCGGAGCCGTTGGACCTGTGTGCGCAGGCGGATGACGCTGTTCTCGCGGAGGTGCCCACCGTGCTGCCAGGGCATCTACGCGCCACGGATGCAGAACGGCGCCGACGAGGGACCCTCGTCGGCGCCGTCTCAGCGCTCAGGCGTCTGCTGATGCGTGCCCGGCTCCGTGCGTGAAGGCCGGGGTGTCGCTGCTCAGAGTCCCAGCTCGCCTTCGAAGTTGGCGTCCTCAAGGCGTGACTTCAGGGTCTGCAGGAAGCGACCGGCGTCTGCCCCGTCCACCAGCCGGTGGTCGTAGGTCAGCGCCAGGTACATCAGGTGCCGGATGCCGATGCTTTCGTTGCCGTCAGCATCGCTGACCACGGCAGGGCGCTTCTCTATGGAGCCGGTGCCGAGGATGGCAGCCTGGGGCTGGTTGATGATCGGCGTGTCGAACAGGGCGCCGAAGGAGCCGAGGTTCGTGATGGTAAAGGTGCCGCCGGTGAGCTCCTCAGGGGCGATGCTGCCCTTCCGGGTGCGTTCCGCGACGTCGGAGATCTTCTTGGCCAGACCGCCGAGGTTCAGCTCCCCAGCATCCTTGACGACGGGGACGAAGAGCCCCTTATCGGTGTCGACTGCCAGGGCGAGGTGCTCGGCATCGTGGTAGGTGATCTCCTTGCTGTCCTCGTTGTACTGAGCGTTGAGCACCGCGTGCTGCTTCAGCGCCTCGGTGACCGCCTGTGCGATGAACGGCAGGTAGGTCAGCTTGACACCGTTCGCCTCCTGGAAGGAGCCCTTCGCCTTGGCGCGGAGGTTCACGATTCGGGTCATATCGACCTCGTGGACCTGGGTGAGCTGCGCGGACACCTGCAGGGACTCAGTCATCCGCTGAGCGATCACCTGGCGGATGCGGGGAGCCTTCTCGGTGGTTCCGCGGCGGGAGGTGTCGACCTCTACCTTCGGGGCAGGCTTCGCGGACCCGCCCCCGGAGGGCTGGGAGGGCTCGTGGGACTCGGCCGCGTCGAGCACATCCTGTTTGCGGATGCGGCCGCCGACCCCGGTGCCCTTGATCTGCGAGAGGTCCACGCCCTCCTTCTTTGCCAGCTTGCGGACCAGCGGTGTCACATAGCCCTCGGCCGAGGTGTCGTCGGAGGACTTCGGAGCCGAATCCTCCTGCGGAGCAGGCTTCTCTTCGGCGGGCGCTTCCTGCTTAGGCTGCTCCGGCTCCGGCTCGGGTGCGGGCTCCGGCTGGGAGGTCTCCTCGGCGGGAGTCTCCGACTCGGGCTCCTTCTGCTCCTGAGCGGGCTCGTCCTTGGGCTCGCTGCTGCCGGAGGAAGCCGGGGCGCCGGAGCCCACGAGCGCGAGCACAGCACCCACCTCGACGGTCTCGTCCTCGGAGACCTTCAGCTCTTGGACAGTGCCGGCCACGGGGGAGGGGACCTCGGTGTCGACCTTGTCTGTGGAGACCTCGAGCAGGGGCTGGTCCACCTCGACCTCGTCGCCCACTTCGACGAGCCAGCGGGTGACGGTGCCCTCGGTGACGGATTCGCCGAGCGCCGGCAGAGTGACTTCCTCACCGTCGCCGCCGGTGGAGCCGGTGTCCGCAGCGGGGCTGGACTCTTCGGGCTCCGCCTCAGCACCTGCGGCCTCGCCGGCCGGGGGAGCAGCTTCCTCGACAGCCTCCTGAGTCTCCTCAGGCTGCTCAGCCTCTGCGGCGGCCTCCTCCTGCTCCTCGGAGCCGGAGTCTCCGGAGCTCTCATCGGATGCGCCGGAGCCGTCGCCGATCTTCACCAAGGGTGCACCGACCTCGACGGTCTCATCCTCATCGACGAGCTTCTCCTCAATGGTGCCGGCCATCGGCGAGGGGACCTCGGTGTCGACCTTGTCCGTGGAGACCTCCACGATGGGCTGGTCGACCTCGACCTCCTCTCCGACCTCGACGAGCCAGCGGGTGACGGTGCCTTCGGTGACAGACTCACCGAGGGCGGGAAGGTTCACAGTCTCAGACATGATGTCCGGCTCCTAATCGATATGGGTGGTCGACGAGTGGTCGTTATCCGTGGAGGGGGTGGCCGAAGAGCGCCATGGCGGCTTCGCCCAGCGCCTCGTTCTGGGTGGGGTGGGCGTGGACCAGGGTCGCCACATCCTCCGGGTAGGCCTCCCAGTTGACGATGAGCTGAGCCTCGCCGATCTGCTCGCCGATGCGGGTGCCGATCCCGTGCACGCCCACGATCGGGCCGCCCTTCACGGAGATCATCTTGATGATGCCGCCGGTGCCCAGGATGGAGGACTTGCCGTTGCCGGCCAGGTTGTACTTGATGACCTCGATCTGGTCCTTGCCGAACTGCTCCTCAGCCTTGGGCTGGGTGTAGCCGATGGACATGATCTCAGGCTCGCAGTAGGTGACCTTGGGAATGTTGATGTCATCGACGACCATCGGGCTGTTGCCGGCGATCTCCTCGGCCACAAAGATGCCGTGCTGATAGCCGCGGTGGGCCAGCTGCAGGCCCGGGACGATATCGCCGATCGCGTACACATTGCCGAGGCCGGTGTGGAGGCGCTCGTCGGTGATGACGAAGCCGCGGTCCAGGGTGAGGCCCTGGTCCTCGAAGCCCAGCCCTTCGGTCACGGGCCCGCGGCCGACTGCGACCAGGCAGATGTCCGCTTCGAAGGTCTTGCCGTCCTCAAGGGTGACCTTCACGCCGTCGGCGGTCTCCTCCACATCCTTGAAGAAGGTGCCGGTGCTGAAGGTGATGCCCCGGGACTTGAAGGTCTTCTCGAGCTGCTTGACGATGTCCGGGTCCTCGTTGGGAACCAGAGAGGGCGCGCCCTCGATGATCGTCACGTCGGTGCCGTACGAGGTCCATGCGGAGGCGAACTCACAGCCGATCACCCCGCCGCCGAGCACGATGGCTGACTTGGGGGTCTCCTCCAGCTCGAGCGCCTCGGTGGAGGTGATGACCTTCTCGCTCAGCGGCAGGCCGAAGGTCTTGGAGGTGGAGCCGGTGGCCAGCACGATGTTCTTGGCGGAGTACTTGGTGCCGTCCACCTCGATCTCGGTGGGCGAGACCAGCTTGCCCTCGCCCTCGATCACCTCGATCTTGCGCATCTTCAGCAGGCCTGAGAGCCCTTTGTGCTTGCCGGCGACGATGCCGTCCTTGTACTCCTTGACCTTGGCGAGGTCCACGCCCTCAAAGGTGGTCTTCACCCCGTACTTCTCAGACGCCTTGGCGTCATCCGCCAGCTCAGCCGCGTGGAGGTAGGCCTTGGTGGGGATGCAGCCGGTGTGCAGGCAGGTGCCGCCGAGCTTGGACTTCTCGATCAGCCCGACGCTGAAGCCGTGCTGCACAGAGCGCAGGGCGGCCGCGTAGCCGGCACTGCCTCCGCCGAGGACCAGGACGTCGAATTCTTCAGCCACGATATGTGCTCCTTGCGTGAGACGTTTCAGGGGCTGGATCAGCCTCTTCGCTGCCAGTCAGCCTATCAGTGAGATTCCTCACCAATGGGGTCTGCTCAGGCCTTGGTGAGGCCCTCCAAGTAGGTGATCAGAGTGCGGACGGTGACTCCTGTGCCGCCCTTGGGGGTGTATCCGTAGGCGCCCTTATCGTTGAAGGAGGGCCCTGCGATGTCTACGTGGGCCCAGGGGATCCGCTTGGTCTCCGGATCGAGAGCCTTGGGATCCGCGTCGGCGCGGTCGCCGACGAACTCGCGCAGGAACGCCGCCGCGTTGAGCATGCCGCCCTCTCGGGCTCCGGTGTTGGTGAGGTCTGCCACATCAGAGCGGAATCCGGTGAGCGCCTCTTCGGGGATCGGCATCCCCCAGAGGGACTCGCCGGAGACGTCGGCGGCTTCGACGAGGCTGTCGCGGACACCTTCCGAGCCCATCACGCCGACAGTGCGGCTGCCCAGGGCGATCATCTGGGCGCCGGTGAGAGTCGCGACGTCGACGATGGCGTCCGGCTGCTCCTCCGAGGCGGCGACGATGCCGTCAGCGAGGACCAGACGGCCCTCAGCATCGGTGTTGAGGACCTCGACGGTCTTGCCGCCGTAGATGGTGATGACGTCCTCGGGCCGCTGGGCGGTGGAGGAGGGCATGTTCTCGGCCAGGCAGAGCCAGCCGGTGACCTTGACAGGCAGGTTGAGCTCAGCGGCGGCCAGCACCACAGCCACCACGGTGGCAGCGCCTGCCATGTCCAGCTTCATAGTGGTCATGGCGTTGGCGGGCTTCAGCGAGAGACCGCCGGAGTCGAAGGTGATGCCCTTGCCGACCAGCGCGATATGGGCAGCGGGCCGGGACGGGGAGTGCTCGACGCGCACGAGCCGGGGGCCTCGGGAAGAGCCGCCGCCGACTCCGAGCAGACCGCCGAAGCCGTCCTTGGCGAGGTCTTTGTCGTCCCATACCTTGAGCTTGGCCTTGGTGCTCTTGGCTGCCTTGGCGACGGTCTCGGCGAAGGACTCCGGGTAGAGGTGGCTCGGAGGAGTGTTGACCAGGTCGCGCACCGCGCGGACGGCCTGACCGACGACGCCGGCGCGGGTCACCGCAGCCTTGGTGTGCTTATCCTTCAGCTCAGTCAGCACCGCGATCTCAGAGGCGGGAGTCTGGCTGCGAGCCTCCTCGCTGCCCTTGAAGTGCGGGAAGCTGTACGCGCCGATGGCCGCGCCCTCGGCGATCGCAGAGACCTGCTCGATGGTGGCGGCGGGCAGGGCCAGCGCGATGGAGGAGGCGGAGGAGAGCTGGCGGGCGGCTGACCCTGCCGCCCTCCTAAGCGCTTCCAGGGAGACGCCGCCGTCAGCTTCGCCCGTCAGCTGGCCGACGCCGATCAGCACGAGGGTCTCGGACTTGAACCCGTCCACACCCGGCAGGCGCAGCAGCTGATCTGCAGCCCCGGAGGCGCCGAGTGCCTTCAGGGAATCGGCGACGCTCCTGGCAGCCTTGTCCGCCAGAGGATTCGGCAGCAGCACGGGCCCCTCGGGGCCCTTCGCCACACCGAGCACCAGGGCGTCGGCGTCGACCTTCTCGACGGCGGAGGACACAGCGGACACAGTGGGCTTGAAGTCGTTGATCACAGGTCCGATCCTACTCACACAGGACACCGGCACAACCGAAGTGCCGCAGCAGGAAGGCGTCGAGGCGCCCGCCCGGGAATGCCCGGGCTCGCCAGACTGTTCTGAACAGACCGCAGTCCACCAGACGTCTACCCGACGAAGGAGCAGTGTGGGACCCATCGATCCGAACCAGTCCGGCTTTGAGCGGAGCCGCTTCGACCTGCTCCACCTGCACGCAGAGCCTGCAGATGAGCCGTTCTCCGACGCCTTCGTCGGACAGGGCGGCGAGCTCGTGCTGCACAGTGCCGGACAGTCCGGGCCCCGGGAAGGGGTTCCGGACCGAGGCCTGAGCATGCTCGTCTCGGTCTCCGGCCACACTGACGCCGGCCATCTTTCCGAGCAGCTGACGGATTCGCTGCTCTCGGCCCTTCCGAACCGTCAGGTCGCGAGCTTTGACGTCGACGAGCTCTTCGACTACCGGTCCCGCCGGCCGCACATGCTCTTCACGGACAATCGGTTCTCCGAGTTCCAGGGGCCCCGGCTGGACCTCTATGAGCTCCAGGACTCCCTGGGTCGCCCTTTCCTCCTGCTGGCGGGGGATGAGCCGGACTTCCAGTGGGAGCGGGTCGCTGAGACGCTGCTCGCCCTGGCTGACCACCTGGGGGTTGAGCTGGCGGTCTTCACCGATGCGCTCGGGCTTCCCGCACCGCATACTCGCCCGCTCGGCGTGACGGCCCACGGGAACCGGTCTGACCTGGTGGAGGGAATCTCCACCTGGTCGCCCAACGCGCAGGTCGAAGCGGGACTCTCCCAGATGCTGGAGCACCGATTCGACGTCGCCGGCCATGACGTCGTCGGCTACACGGTGCACGTGCCCCATTACCTGGCTTCCGGCAAATATCCGCAGGTGGCCGTGGCCGCCCTGGAGTACGCCGGAGCCGCCAGCGAACTGATGCTCCCCGCCGATGACCTGCGTGAGGCTGCCCGGGCGGTGGAGTCCGACATCACCGAGCAGGTGCAGCAGAATCCCCAAGTCGCGCAGGTGGTGGAGCAGCTGGAGCAGAATTTCGATCAGCACGCCACGAAGCAGCAGCGGTCTCTGCTCGTCCACAGCAACGACGCCGTGCCCGACGCCGACGAGCTGGGCGCCGCCGTCGAGCAGTACCTGCGTTCCCACCCGGGCGAGAGCATCTTCGGCGCCGCGGCGCCGGACGGGCTGGACGAGGGCAAGGACGAGGGGCCCTCCGGAGAGCCGCAGGGCTGAGATCGCTGCGCTGAGTCTTCCACCGATCCGGAGGCCCAGGCCTGGACGCACCGAACTCTTCACAGCCTGCCCACTGCCCACCGTCAGTGGACGCGGTGCCCGTGAGGCTGGAACGCGTGACGCAGAATTCGGCCGCAGCGGCCTCACCAGACACACCGACCGCACACCTTGACCGACCGGGGGACTCCCTGGCCCTGGTTCAGCACACCTTCGGCTACATGCCCCAGGACTCCCTGGTCCTCATCGGAATGGCAGGAGGCTCCAGCGGCGGTCACCTTCGCGTGGATCTCGGGCCCAGCGCCGAAGACCCTTACGCGATGGCGCGCCAGTGCGCCGAATGGCTGGCCGGTCCGGCCTCTGAGCCAGCTCCTGACGCCGCGATCGCGCTGCTCTTCACCCGAGATGCCCCCTCCCCGCTGCACGGAGACCTCTATGATCCGCTCGTGCACACTCTCGCGGGTTCCCTCGCCTCGGACTACGAGGTGGAGCTTGTCCATATATGGCACGCCGGCGGCGGAAGCATCCGCAACTACAGCTGCAGGGATGCAGCGTGCTGCCCCTACCCAGGGCACGGCATCGCTCAGGAGCTCGAGGAGTCGCTGCGCCGCCTCCCTGAACTGCATGTGCCGGACGGCGCTCAGGGGCCAGGGGACCTCCTCAACGAGTTCCTCTCGCCCCTTGCGTCTCCCTCGGACGCTTCCCGACGGGTGATGAGACGACTCGTCGACGATGCCGTCGTCCCCTCTGCCGCCCAGGAGCTGCTCACCCTCTGGGACTCGGCCCTCGCCCGGACCCAGCGTTCCGGTGCCCAGTGGATTCACACTGCAGAGAGCCGAACCGCGGCGCTCCTGAAGACGCTCCGCACCAAACGGGGCAGGGATACTCTGGTTCCGCTGGCCTCAGCGGGCTACCTGCCGGCCCTGGCAGGCACGGTCTTCCACGACGCGGTGCTGCAGGATCCGGCGGTGCAGAACCTCGAGGATGAGGAGCTGCTGGCCCGGCTCGCCGGCGGCCTGCCGAAAGAGCTCAGCCCCGCCCGACTGGACCGCCTGCTTGAGGAGTACTCGCGCTGCTGGCTCGGAGACACCGGATCCCGGCCGGACTGGCCGCGGGTGGAGGCCCTCGAGGCGCTTCTGCGCGAGCTGCTCGCCTACGCTGAGGCGGGGGAGCGCGCAGCGGCACTGACCCTGAAGGCGTGGACAGAATGGGCCAAGGGACGCAGCTCCGTCTCCAGCGCGACCGTCGAACGCCTCCGTGAGGAGTCAGTCGCCGCCTCCGACTGCACCATGGCTGACCTGATCGACAGATTCTCCTCAGCATTCGGGGTCTGCCCCTGGGCGAGGGTCAAGATTCACAGCTACAGCTGGTGGCAGACAGAGCAGGCGGGCGCCTCGCCGAAAAAGCCTGCCGCATTTCGGGAATGACTGCCGAGTGCGTATCGTTAGGACACCAACAGACCCTGCAGACCCGGTCCATTGAGAGGTGCCAGCGCGAAGCGTGCCCACCCACCGGGACTTGACAGGGTCATAGGCGTGTTGGGCTCCTTGAGAGTTCCAAGGCGCTGCCCCCGGGCCGGAAGGCGCGGGGAAAGCGAATGTGTCGAGTCGGAAGGTCAACGTGCCCACTACCAAGACTGAGGAAGAGACTGCCGCAGCCAAGGAGCAGGAAACTGCAGCCAAGGGCAGCGCGGAGAAGAAGTCGACAGCCTCCAAGTCCTCGAGCAAGTCCGGTTCTGCGGCCAAAAAGTCGACGGGGACCAAGAAGACCGCCTCGACCAAGGCAAGCGCCGCGAAGAAGACTACGGCCTCCAAAGCTCCGGCGAAGAAGGCCGGAGGCGGCGGCCGCCGCAAGACCACCGATGCCGTGGACGAGATCCTCGCCGAGGTCGACAGCGAAGAGGAGTCCCCCACCGCAGCTTTGGCGAACGCCGTGGCCAAGGCCGAGGAGGAGGGTGAAGACGCAGAGAAGCTCGTCGACACCGACGCCGGGGAGGCCAAGGAGGACGAGTCACCCTCTGGACGCGGCTTTGTCATCTCCAACGCGGACGACGATGACGCCCCTGCCGTGCAGGTCGTCTCCGCAGGCGCCACCGCGGACCCGGTCAAGGACTACCTGAAGCAGATCGGCAAGGTCGCCCTGCTGAACGCCGAGCAGGAGGTGGATCTGGCGCTGCGCATCGAGGCAGGGCTCTTCGCCGAGCACCAGCTCGCCAACGACGACATCACCGACCGCAAGCTGCGGCGTGACCTGCAGCTCATCGTCGCTGACGGGAAGAAGGCCAAGAACCACCTGCTCGAGGCCAACCTCCGTCTCGTAGTCTCCCTCGCCAAGCGGTACACCGGCCGCGGCATGCTCTTCCTGGACCTCATCCAGGAAGGCAACCTCGGCCTCATCCGCGCGGTGGAGAAGTTCGACTACACCAAGGGATTCAAGTTCTCCACCTACGCCACGTGGTGGATCCGCCAGGCCATCACCCGAGCCATGGCCGACCAGGCCCGCACGATCCGCATCCCCGTGCACATGGTCGAGGTCATCAACAAGCTCGCCCGCGTCCAGCGGCAGATGCTGCAGGACCTCGGCCGCGAGCCCGCCCCCGAGGAGCTCGCCGCCGAGCTGGACATGACTCCCGAGAAGGTCGTCGAGGTCCAGAAGTACGGCCGGGAGCCCATCTCCCTGCATACGCCTCTGGGTGAGGACGGCGACTCCGAGTTCGGCGACCTCATCGAAGACTCCGAGGCCGTGGTCCCCTCCGACGCCGTCAGCTTCACCCTCCTGCAGGAGCAGCTGCATTCCGTGCTGGACACCCTCGCCGAGCGGGAGGCAGGCGTCGTCGCCATGCGGTTCGGACTCACCGACGGCCAGCCCAAGACCCTCGACGAGATCGGCAAGGTCTACGGGGTGACCCGCGAGCGTATAAGGCAGATAGAGTCCAAGACGATGTCCAAGCTGCGCCACCCCAGCCGCAGCCAGGTCCTGCGGGACTACTTGGACTGAGGCGCCGGCTTAGACAGAGGAGAGCCCCCCAGCCGCTGCCGGCCGGGGGGCTCTCCTCTGTCTGGGACGAATCAGCTGATTCGGTCTGACTCGTCGATCCAGCCGAGAGTCTGAGGCCTGAGAGTGTCCTCAACGGCACGGGCGTGGTGGTTGCAGAAGAGAAGCGCCCCGCCGGAGGACAGCTCGGCGCGCACATAGGCCTGGGCTCCGCAGCGGTCGCAGCGGTCCAGGGCGGTCAGCTTGGCCCCTGCCTCCAGAGTGCCGGTGGTGCTTGTCATGTCGCCTCCTAGGGTTGCGTCAAGCAATGTCCACTCATCCAACCACGTGAATCCCGAGAAAAATCCTGAAGCCCGGCCCAGGGGCGCGCCTTTCGCTGACCGCGTACCCCTGCCGATAGCCTGGCGCCCATGGCAACGCGTGAGGAGTACGGCGCCCGGCACCTCTCTGTCCTCGAAGGCCTTGAGGCAGTCCGGAAGCGCCCCGGCATGTACATAGGCTCCACCGACTCCCGGGGGCTGATGCACTGCGTCTGGGAGATCATCGACAACTCCGTCGACGAGGCGCTGGCCGGCTACGCCTCCACCATCACCGTCACGCTGCACCCCGACGACTCCGTCGAAGTCAGCGACGACGGCCGGGGCATCCCCGTGGATATCGAGCCTCGCACTGGCCTGTCAGGCCTCGAGGTGGTCTTCACCAAGCTGCATGCCGGAGGGAAGTTCGGCGGCGGCAGCTACAACGCAGTCGGGGGCCTGCACGGCGTCGGCGCCTCGGTGGTCAACGCGCTCTCCGCACGTCTGGACGCCGCCGTCACTCGCGGCGGCAAGGTGCATTCCCTCTCCTTCCGCCGCGGCGAGCCCGGCACCTTCGCCGGGTCCGAGCCGCAGGACGAGTTCACCCCTGCCGAGGCGGGCTCGCCGCTGCAGGCCACCGGCAAGGCCAAGCGCGGCGTGACCGGCACCACGGTCCGCTACTGGGCAGACCGGCAGATCTTCACCCCGGACGCCGCGTTCAATGACGAGGAGCTCTTCGCCCGTGCCCGGCAGACCGCCTTCCTGGTCCCGGGACTGAAGCTCGTGGTGCAGGACCTCCGCGGCGCGGAGCACACTGAGCAGGTCTTCCGCTACGACGGCGGCATCAGCGAGTTCGTGGAGCATCTCTCGCCCGACGCCCCCATCACCGATACGTGGAGGATCCAGGGCCACGGCACGTTCACCGAGACGATTCCCGTGGACGGGCGCATGCAGGAGGTCGAGCGCGACTGCGAAGTCGACATCGCGCTGCAGTGGGGGACCGGCTACGACATCACGGTCCGCAGCTTCGTGAACATCATCGCAACCCCTAAGGGCGGCACCCACCTCAGCGGCTTCGAGCAGGCCATGCTGCGCATCTTCCGCAAAGTCGTAGAGGCGAATGCCCGCAAGCTCAAAGCGGGAAACGACAAGCTGGAGAAGGACGACGTCCTCGCCGGCCTCACCGCAGTGATCACCGTCAGAATCGCCGAGCCCCAGTTCGAAGGCCAGACCAAGGAGATCCTCGGCACACCCGCCGCGCGGCAGATCGTCTCACGGGTGGTGGCCGGCCAGCTCGAGCAGAAGCTGACCTCCTCCAAGAAGGCCGACAAGCAGCAGGCTGCCGCCGTGCTTGAGAAGGTGGTCTCCGAGATGAAGTCCCGGATCTCCGCCCGGCAGCTCAAGGAGACCCAGCGCCGCAAGAACGCCCTGGAGAACTCATCGATGCCGGCCAAGCTTGTGGAATGCCGGGCCAAGGATGTGGAGTCCTCCGAGCTGTTCATCGTGGAGGGCGACTCCGCGCTCGGCACAGCCAAGCTGGCCCGCTCCTCGGACTATCAGGCGCTGCTGCCGATACGCGGCAAGATCCTCAACGTTCAGAAGGCCTCTGTCTCGGACATGCTCTCCAACCAGGAATGCGCCGCTCTCATCCAGGTCATCGGCGCCGGAACTGGTCGCAGCTTTGACATCACCGCCGCGCGGTACGGCAAGGTGGTGCTGATGACGGACGCCGACGTCGACGGTGCTCACATCCGCACGCTGCTGCTGACGCTCTTCTTCCGGTACATGCGCCCGATGATCGAGGCGGGACGGGTCTTCGCCGCTGTGCCGCCCCTGCATCGCGTAGAGATCATCCAGCCTGGGAGAAAGGCCAATGAGGTCCGCTACACCTACTCGGAGGCGGAGCTGGTGAAGCTGCTCGCCGAGCTGGAGAAGAAAGGCCTGCGGTACAAGGAGCCGATCCAGCGGTACAAGGGTCTGGGCGAGATGGACGCCGACCAGCTCTCCGAGACCACGATGGACCCGCAGCGCCGTTCGCTGCGCCGCATCCGAGTGGAGGATGCCGATGCCGCGGAGAAGGCATTTGAGCTCCTCATGGGCAGCGTGGTCGCCCCGCGCAAGGACTTCATCATCGAAGGATCCCGTGCTCTGAGCAAGGAACGCATCGATGCCTGAGCAGCAGGCATGCGGAGTGTCACAGGTCGTTTTCTACATCCGGTAGAACAGCTAGACTGTCCCGGTGACCACAACGCCTTCCCGCACCTCAGCTGACGCGCCCGCAACGCTCGGGTTCAAGAGGAAGGCAGCGGCCTACTGGTCGCTCACCAAGCCGCGGGTGATCGAGCTGCTGCTGGTCACGACCCTCCCCACTATGTTCTTCGCCCAGCGCGGCCTGCCCGATTTCTGGACCGCTGTGGCCACCATGATCGGCGGTGCCATGGCAGCAGGCTCCGCGGGTGCGTTCAACTGCTATCTGGACCGTGACATGGACCGGCTGATGAACCGCACCAAGAAGCGGCCCCTGGTGACCGGCGAGGTGAGCCCGAGGGAGGCATTGGCCTTTGCCGCGGTGCTCGGAGCGCTCGCGCTCGGAGTCCTCTGGGTCGGCACGAATCCGCTGGCCACCGCTCTCGGAGCGGCCGCGATCTTCTTCTACGTCGTGGTGTACACCATGCTCCTGAAGCGGCGGACCGAGCAGAACATCATCTGGGGCGGCATCGCAGGATGCTTCCCCGTCGTGATCGCCTGGGCCGCGGTCAGAGAGACCCTCGAGTGGCCGGCCCTGGTGCTCTTCGTCATCATCTTCCTGTGGACTCCGCCCCACTACTGGCCGCTGTCCATGAAGTACCGGACGGACTATCAGAAGGCCGATGTTCCCATGCTCGGGGCCGTCGCGACGGAGAACACCGTCTCGGTCCAGGTGGTCCTCTACGCGTGGGCCACGGTGGTCTGCTCGCTGCTGCTGGTGCCGCTGGGCTGGGCAGGGATCACCTACACGGCGGTCGCTGTGGTCTCAGGGGCCTGGTTCGTCTGGGAATGCCACGTGCTGCACCGCAAGGCCCAGCAGGGGAGTCTGAAGCAGAAGGAGGCCATGAAGGTCTTCCACCTCTCCATCCTCTATCTCACCCTGCTGTTCGTCGGCCTGTGGCTGGATCCCTTCATCGGCCAGCCCCTGATGAGCTGAGGCGTCCCACCCTTCCCACGAGGGACGGCTGGGACGCCTGCTCCAGCAGGAACGCTCAGGCCGTGTAGTCGATGACCACGCGGCCGTCGATCTTGCCGTGGTGCATCTCGTCGAACACTGCGTTGATGTCTCCCAGCGGCCGCTTGGAGAAGGTCGGACGGATGAACCCGCGGGCGTAGAAGTCCAGAGCCTCCTCCATGTCCTGGCGGGTTCCCACGATGGAGCCGCGAATGGTGAGGCCCTTCAGCACAATGTCGAAGATCGGCGCGGGAAAGTCTCCCGGAGGCAGGCCGTTGAAGACGATGCTCCCGCCGCGGCGTGCCATCGTGATGGCCTGGCCGAAGGCGCTCGGGTGCACCGCGGTGACGAGCACTCCATGGACGCCGCCCACCTTGTCCTGGATCTCCTGGGCGGGGTCCGAACCCATGGCGTTCAGGACGATCTCGGCGCCGTGCCGCTGAGCCAGGGCGAGCTTGTCGTCCGCAATGTCCACAGCAATGACTCGCATCCCCATGGCTGCCGCATACTGCACGGCGATGTGGCCGAGTCCGCCGATCCCAGAGATGGCTACCCATTGGCCCGGGCGAACGCCGGTCATCTTCAGCCCCTTGTAGACCGTCACTCCCGCGCACAGCACCGGCGCGATCTCATGCGGATCCGACCCTTCCGGGATAGAGGCCGCGAACCGGGCCTCAACGAGCATGTACTCGCCGAAGGATCCATCCACGGAGTAGCCGCCGTTGGTCTGTGACTCGCAGAGCGTCTCCCAGCCGGTGCGGCAGTACTCGCAGGAGCCGCAGGCGCTCCAGAGCCAGGCATTGCCCACCAGCTGACCCTCCTTCAGCTCGGTCACGCCCTCGCCGAGCTCCTCGACCACGCCCACGCCCTCGTGCCCCGGAATGAACGGGGGAGAGGGTTTCACGGGCCAGTCTCCCTCGGCGGCATGGAGGTCGGTGTGGCACACCCCTGAGGCGAGGAGCCTGACCAGAACCTGGCCCGGCCCCGGCTTGGGGGTGGGGTACTCAGTGACGTTCAGCTCCTTGCCGAAGTCCTCGACGACGGCGGCAGTCATAGTGCTCATAGTGTCTCCCTGGGTCGGGTGCGGCCTCGAGCCGCTGTCTGCTATTGCATATGTGATGCTAGTCACATGGCGGTTGCATGACCGTTGCACGCGCCACCAGGGAGGATCGCTGCGGAGAGTCTGCGGGGAGCACGCGCAGCGCGGTGTACACCGCCTCCTCGTCCTCGGCCGCCTCAGAGAGCTGAAGGTACCTCCACAGCTGTTCGGGAGTCCCGTCAGCGAGCATCGCCTCGCGCAGCTCCACGGAGAGCTGCCTGCGCAGCTCGGCCACACCTGGGGCCTCCGAGGCCGGCAGCAGGGCGCCGCCGTACAGGTCGAGTGCGAAGTCGCGCTCTCCGGCGATGAGTGCCTGGTGGACCAGCACGGCGTCCACCTCGATCGGACGGTCCAGGCGATAGGGCTTCGAGAGCAGATCCGTTCCGCCGGAAGAGGCGGGCGCGCTGCGCAGCATGCGCCTGAGACGCACTACCTCTGCACGCAGGGTCACCTCGTGACCCGGCTCCCCGAAGAGCAGCTCCGCGAGCTCCGCCGAGGTGAGCCCCCCTTGATCGCTCAGCTGGCCGTGCCAGGCCAGCAGCGTCATGATCTCCGCGTGACGCAGGCTCAGGCGCTCCCTTGCGGCACTGCGTCCCAGCAGCGGCCTCAGGGTGCCGAGGGTGATGAGCTGCGGAAGGCCCGAGTCCGCGGTGAGGACCTTAAGCTCCGCCTCGGCGGCAGAGATCGCGGCATAGATCAGCGGCAGCGAGTGCGTGGCCACGGCCTTCTCGTCTCCCGTCAGGTCGACTATGCCGACCACGGAGCCGGTGTGCGGATTGCGGATTGGCGCGGCGGAGCAGGAGAACTGGTGCGCGGAGAAGGCGAAGTGCTCATCCTGGTGAACTTGTGAGCCGCGGCCGGTGGCCAGCGCAATGCCGGGCGCCGAGGTCCCTATCGCCTGTTCGGACCACCGCGCTCCGGGCTGAAATGCTGAGGCTTCTGCACGGCGAAGCGCGCCTTGGTCACCATCCACCCAAAGCAGGCGGCCCTCAGCATCACCGATGGCCACGATCAGCCCGGCCTCAGAGGCAGGTCGGATCAGCAGCTGCTCAAAGACCGGCAGCACCTGGCGCAGCGGATGCGTGCGTCGGAGCTCCGAGAGGTCCTCATCGGGCAGCTCAACGGGCGCCAGTGCGACACCGGGATCGCCGAGATAGGCGGCAGAACGGTGCCAGGACTCGCGCAGGTCCTGCCTCAGGCTTCCCCAGGTGTCGGGCTGGTCGGGGACGGCCCTCATGGTCGCTCCTTCACCCTCGAAGAGTGTGCTCTGGATCACATAATAGGCGAGCGGCGCACATCTGGCTATGCAACCCCGGTGCAACCCCCACGGGCTTACCGTGAATCCAGGGAGTGATACAGATCACACTCTTCAACAGATTGAAGGAGGGACCATGAGCGTCTATTCACAGCCGGGAACCAACGGCAGCGTCGTCAGCTTCGCGTCTCGCTACGAGAACTTCATCGGCGGCGAGTGGGTCGCCCCAGGCAGGGGAAAGTACTTCGAGAACCCCTCTCCGGTCACCGGCAGGACATTCACGGAGATCCCGCAGTCGACGGCGGAGGACATCGACCTCGCCCTCGACGCCGCTCATCGAGCTGCGCCCGCCTGGGGGAGAACACCAGTCGCCGAGCGCGCGATCGTCCTGAACCGCATCGCCGACCGGATCGAGGAGAACCTCGAGATGCTCGCCGTGGCCGAGACCTGGGAGAACGGCAAGCCGGTGCGCGAAACCCTGGCCGCCGATCTCCCGCTGGCTGTGGACCACTTCCGCTATTTCGCCGGAGCGATCCGAGCCCAGGAAGGCGGCATCAGCGAGATCGACGGCGATACGATCGCCTACCACTTCCACGAGCCCCTCGGCGTCGTGGGGCAGATCATCCCTTGGAACTTCCCCCTGCTGATGGCCACCTGGAAGCTCGCCCCCGCTCTGGCGGCAGGAAACGCGGTGGTCCTCAAACCCGCGGAGCAGACACCCACGAGCATCCTGCTGCTCATGGAGCTCATCGCCGACCTCATCCCGGACGGTCTGATCAATGTGGTCAACGGCTTCGGCGCCGAAGCCGGCGCCCCGCTGGCCTCCAGTCCGCGCATCCGGAAGATCGCGTTCACCGGGGAGACCACCACGGGCCGCCTCATCATGCAGAACGCCTCACAGAACCTCATCCCGGTCACCCTCGAGCTGGGCGGCAAGAGCCCCAACATCTTCTTCGAAGACGTCTCCCGGGCCGACGACGCCTACTACGACAAGGCGCTCGAAGGGTTCGCCATGTTCGCCCTCAACCAGGGCGAAGTCTGCACCTGCCCATCCCGCGCGCTCATCCAGAACAGCATCATCGATGATTTCCTCGACGCGGCTGTGGAGCGCACTCGAACAATGGTGCAGGGCAACCCTCTGGACACCGACACCCAAGTCGGGGCTCAGGCCAGCAACGACCAGCTGGAGAAGATCCTCAGCTATCTCGACATCGGGAAGCAGGAGGGCGCCGAAGTTCTCATCGGAGGCAGCAGGGCAGATCTGGGCGGCGACCTTGCCGGAGGCTACTACGTACAGCCAACCATCTTCCGAGGAAGCAACACCATGCGAGTCTTCCAGGAGGAGATCTTCGGGCCGGTGGTCTCGGTGACAGGCTTCGACGATTATGACGAAGCGATCTCCGTCGCCAACGACACCCTCTACGGGCTCGGGGCCGGGGTCTGGTCGCGCGAAGCCAACACCGCCTACCGGGCCGGACGGGACATCCAGGCCGGCCGCGTGTGGACCAACTGCTACCACCAGTACCCGGCGCATGCAGCCTTCGGCGGGTACAAGCAGTCGGGCATCGGGCGGGAGAACCACCTGATGATGCTCGCCCACTACCAGCAGACCAAAAACCTGCTGGTGAGCTACTCCGCCGACAAACTGGGATTCTTCTAGGAGGCCGGCCATGGGCGCCGAACGTGTTGCCATCACTGATCAGGCGGCGTCGCTGCTGAGGCAGCTGCGCGAGGATCACGGTCAGCCGCTGATGTTCCATCAGTCCGGCGGGTGCTGCGACGGTTCGGCGCCCATGTGCTACACCCAGGGGACGTTCGCGACCGGTCCGGCCGATGTTCTCCTCGGCGAGCTGGATGCTGGGACCCCCGAGCCCGTCCCGGTGTGGATCTCAAGGGCACAGTACGAGTACTGGTCCCACACGCACCTCACCATCGGCGTCACACATGGCAGAGGCGCAGGGTTCAGCATCGAAGGCCCGACCGGTCACAGGTTCATCATCCACTCCCGCCTCTTCACCGAGGACGAGCTCCAAGAACTGGACCCGGTGACGTCGGGCTAGAGGAGTCCGGCGCGACGCCGGGTGGTGCGGTTGGCGTGCACCGAGTAGCGGGGCAGCCAACGCCCCATCACCCCGGCGCCGAGGATCCCGTAGCTTCCGGCAGCCCAGACGCCCAGCGCCAGCGAGCCCACGGCGGCGCCGGCCGCCAGCGTCAGGGGCCCGGCGCCCATCCCGATATCGACCAGCAGGCGCCAGGCGCCCAAGAACTGCGGGCGCGCCTCGGGGGGAGCAATATCGGAGGAGATGGTCATCATGACCCCGGAGCCGATCCCGTTGGTGAAGCCCAGCAGCAATGCCACCCAGGTCAGCTGAGCAGCATCGGAGGTCAGCGGAACCAGCGCCATCGCCAGCGCCAGCCCGAGCATCGCCGGCAGCCCGACCCAGAGGCGGCCCATATGGTCCATCACCTTCCCGGCGGGGTAGAAGAGCAGCATGTCGATGCCGCCGGCGATGCCGTAGATGACCGAGATAGTGGTGGGCTCGAGCTCCATGTACTCGCCCCACAGGGGGATCACCTGCTGCCGTGCGCCGCGGATCGCGCCGACCAGCATCCCGCAGAAGCCCAGGGTGAGCAGCAGCCGTCCGTGATCCCTGATGACCCTCCAGAGCCGCTGAGGGGGGTGAGCGGAAGCACGGGCGGCGCTTGGGCCGGCGGCGCTCTCCGAAGCGGTGGGCCTGGCCAGCAGAATGGTGGTGATGGCCGCGGCCGCCGCACAGGCAGCCAGCACGAAGACCCAGCGGAGGTCACCGCCCAGGCTGACCAGCGCCCCCAGGAAAGGGCCGACGAACTGGCCGATCCGATGCACGCCGCCCAACGTGGAGAGCACTCGGGCGCGCTGCATCGGGTCGGCCACCTCGGTCAGATAAGAGTGCCTGGCCAGGTGGAAGACCGCGTTCGCGCAGCCGACGAGAAGGATCGCCGCCCCCAGGGTGAGCGCCGAGGGGGAGAGGCCCGCCAGCAGGAAGGCAGCCCCGGCGGCGGCGCCGGCCAGGATCATCGCCCGTCGGTCCCCGATGCGGGAAGCGAGCGCGCCCGCAGGCAGATCCGCCACGATCTGGCCGATGGGCAGCATTGCAGCGATCACGGCGGCGCCGGCGAGCGTGGCGCCGCGCTCGGTGGCGAAGGAGGGCAGGATCGGAATGATCGCACCGATGCCGGTGGAGAACACGAAGGCCGGGATGAGCGCGCCGAGCACCACCGTGCGCCACGGGAACATCGGGGTGCGGGAAGACGCGGCGGCCACGGGCCACAGCCTACTCCCGAGGAACCTGCACGACGCAGGGCACTGGCCGCACAGGCTGGGGCCGCTAGGGTGGAGGCATGAGCTCTCCGGCCGAACGCTATGCCGCTTCCCGCCGCCGCGCAGCAGAGGCCAAGACCCAGCTCGGCGCCTTCCGTGCGGCTCAGACCTTTGATCTCGACGAGTTTCAGCTGCAGGCCTGCCGCGAGCTTGAGGCGGGCAAAGCGGTGCTCGTCGCAGCCCCGACGGGTGCGGGAAAGACGATCGTGGGGGAGTTCGCCGTGCATCTGGCGCTCGCCCAGGGCAAGAAGGCGTTCTACACCACCCCGATCAAGGCGCTGAGCAACCAGAAGTACCAGGAGCTCGCCGAGGACTACGGACCGGACCGTGTGGGGCTGCTCACCGGCGACACCTCCGTGAACTCTGAGGCCGACGTCGTCGTCATGACGACCGAGGTCCTGCGGAACATGCTCTACCAGGACTCCTCGACCCTGGATGACCTCAGGTACGTCGTGATGGATGAGGTGCACTACCTCGCTGACCGGTTCCGCGGCGCGGTCTGGGAGGAAGTGATCATCCACCTGCCGGAGTCCGTGCAGGTAGCGGCGCTTTCGGCCACCGTCTCCAATGCGGAGGAGTTCGGCGCCTGGCTGGACACGGTCCGGGGGGAGACGTCCGTGGTCGTCTCCGAGCACCGCCCCGTGCCGCTGTGGCAGCACATGCTGGTGGACCACCGGCTGCATGACCTCTTCACCGCTGAGACGGCGGATGAGGACGCTGAGCAGCGTCAGACGCTGGTGAACCCGGAGCTGCAGAGGATGGTCCAGCTGCAGCAGGCCCCCGAGTCCCGCCGCTCCGGAGGCCATCGGGGCCGAGGGCGCGGGCGGCACGGCCCCAAGCGCGACTTCCGGCCCTCAGCCCACCGGGGAGGCGGCAAGGATCCCTCCAGCCTCTCCGGGGCGCCCTCACGCACCCACCGCCTCTCCCGCCCCAAGATGATCCGCGCCCTGGACCGGGACGGGCTGCTGCCCTGCATCACTTTCATCTTCTCCCGGGCCGGCTGCGAGGCCGCCGTGGAGCAGTGCGTGCAGCAGGACCTTCGCCTGACCACACGCGAGGAGGCCGCCGAGATCGCCTCCCGGGTCGAGGCGATGGGCTGGGAGCTGCCCGCCGAGGACCTCTCCGTGCTCGGCTTCGACACGTTCCGGGAAGCACTGGTGAACGGAGTCGCCTCTCACCACGCCGGGATGCTTCCGCCGTTCAAGGAGCTGGTGGAGAGCCTCTTCGCCGAAGGCCTGCTGAAAGTCGTCTTCGCCACGGAGACGCTGGCCCTGGGCATCAACATGCCCGCACGCACCGTGGTGCTGGAGAAGCTGGACAAGTTCAACGGGGAGTCGCACGTTGACATCACCCCCGGGGAGTTCACCCAGCTCACCGGTCGGGCCGGGCGCCGCGGAATCGACGTCGAAGGCCACGCGGTGGTGGTCTGGCAGCCGGGGATGGACCCCCGGCAGGTCGCAGGCCTTGCCTCAAAGCGCACCTACCCGCTCAACTCATCCTTCAGCCCCAGCTACAACATGGCGGTCAACCTCACCGCACAGTTCGGCCGTCGCCGGGCTCGGACCATCCTTGAGTCCTCCTTCGCCCAGTTCCAGGCCGACCGTGCCGTCGTCGGTCTTGCCCGGGATGTCGCCAAGCGCGAGTCCTCCCTCCTCGGCTACGAAGAGTCCATGGAGTGCCGCCTCGGCAGCTTCAAGGAGTACTTCGAGCTGCGACGTCGGCTCAACGAGCAGCAGAAGGACCAGGCCAAGGCCCGCACCCGGCAGCGCAGACGAGAGATCATCCGGCTCCTGGCCTCCCTGGAGCCGGGAGACATCATCGACGTCGGCTCCGGGGGAAAGGCCAAGCGACGCCTGGGGGAGTGCCTGGTGGTCCACACCGCTCCCGAGCATGACCCGCGTCCAGGCGTCGTCACGGCGGACGGGAAGCTGCGGAGCATCACCGTGGAGGACTTTTCCCACCCGCCCGACGTCATCTCCTCCATCAGGCTGCCCCGCAAGCCCCAAGTGAAGGTCCCCAAGGTCCGCCGGGATCTCGCATCCTCAATGCGGGCCGCGCTCAAGGATCGGGTGCCGCCGCGGAGGAGCGCGCCCCAGGTCGGGTTCGGATTCGCCGAGCAGCCCGAGGACAGCGAACAGGTGGAGGAGCTTCAGGACGCGCTCCGGAAGCACCCCTGCCACTCCTGCGGCGACCGGGAGGACCACGCCCGCTGGGCCGAGCGATGGTGGAAGCTGCGCAGGGAGACCGACCAGCTGAAGGCCCGCATCGACCAGCGCACCGGCTCCATCGCCAAAACCTTCGACCGCGTCTGCGGCGTGCTCTTCGACTTGGGGCACATGGTGCCCGCCGACGCGGAGAGCATGCCGACCGCCCAGCCTGTCGCCGACGAGTTCCGCGCCGAGGAGTTCGTCGTCACCGAGCGGGGGCAGCGTCTGCGCCGCATCTACGGCGAACGGGATCTGTTCACCGAGATGCTCGTGGAGCAGGGCGTGCTCGACCGGCTCAGCCCCGAGGAGCTGGCCGCGTTCTCCACTCTGCTGGTTTACCAGGCCAAGCGGGAGGATGAGGGCGCGATGCCGGAGATGCCCACCGGCAGGCTGACCGGGGCGGTCCGCGCAGCCCTGGAGGTCCACACGGAGCTGGAGACCCTCGAGAAGCGGCATCATCTTGAGCCCACCGCCGGCCCGGAGCTGGGGCTGACCCTGCCCATGCACCACTGGGCCTCCGGAGCGAGCCTGCGTGCCGCCCTGGAGCATTCCCCCCTGGCCGCCGGCGACTTCGTCCGGTGGGCTAAGCAGTGCATCGACACCCTGGACCAGCTCTCCAAGGTGCCGAGCGCCACCAGCACGTTGGCCACCGCGTGCCACGAGGCGGTGGACCTCATCAGCAGGGGAGTGGTGGCCTACTCCTCAGTCGCCTATCAATCCATGGAGGACGAAGACCTTGACGACGAATGACGGCACCGCCCCAGGTGCCGCCCGGCTGCTCACCAACGGAACCATCCACTCCACCGCCGAGCCCTACGCGGAGGCGATGCTCGTCGAAGACGGGCAGGTGGCGTGGCTCGGCTCCGACGAGACTGCCGCGCGCCTGCGAGAGCAGCGGGAGCCCGGCACCATCCAGGAAGAGGATCTCGACCGCGCTCTGGTGGCCCCAGGCTTCGTCGGATGGATCACGCGCGGCATCGCCGAGGGCGATCCTGGGGACCTCGCCGAGCGGCTCGACGCCGTCGCCGCCCTCGGCTACTCCGCAGTGCGCCTCGGCCTGGCGGTGCCGGCAGACCGGCTGGCGGGCGAATCCGTCCAGATGCTCGCCAGCGGCCTGACCAGCTCGTTCCGCACTGCGGCCGGCCACCCGTTGGACACCTACCCGGTGGTGCAGCTCTCCGGGCTGCAGGACGTGGCGGGGGCCAGCGGGCTGAAGGCCCTCAACGAGCTGCTGAGCCTGCTGGGTGAGAACGAGGACATTCAGGAGGCCGCCGGCCGGCCCATCGCCGTCGCAGTCTCCTACGCCGAAGTCGAGGAGAACCTCATCGGCGTCCGCACCTGGATGTCAGAGGAGTCCCGCCAACTGATCCTCGACGTCTCCGAGGCAGATCCCGCAGACGTGGTGGACGCCATCGTCGGCACTCACTCTCAGCTGCGCGAGCTCAGGCGGACGCCCAAGCCGGACACCCCCACGGTCCTGGTTGGCTTCGACTCACCCCACCGGGAGCACTGGGAGCAGCTGCTCAACACCGGAATCCACGTGCTGGCCCGCCGGCCCATTCATCTGGCCACCGCCCTGAGCGTAGGCGTGCCGACCTGTGCGGCCCCGCCGGAGGGCGAGAGTCCCTGGCAGCTGATCAGCGACCACGTCCACCACGGCACCGACCCGGCCTCGGTCCGCGCCGGGTTCACCGCTCAGACCCGCGGCGCCTACCGCTCCTTGGTGGGCGGGCAGCCGGAGTCCGGCCTCCTGAACCCCGCAAGCGCCGCCACGTACGTGGTCTGGGAGGTGGAGTCTCTCGCCGTTCAGACGCCCAACGCCACCGTCTCTGCTTGGAGCACAGACACGCGGGCCCGCACCCCGCTCCTTCCCTACCTTCCTGAGCCGGGGGCGGAGGAGGGCAGTCTGCCGCGCTGGAAGGAGACGGTCATCCACGGGGAGCCGGTGAGCTAACGTGGTGGCCATGAAGATCCTCACCGTGATCCCGACCTACAACGAGATCGACGCGCTGCCCACCACCATTGACCGGCTGCGCGCCGCCCTGCCCGAATCCGATGTGCTGATCGTGGACGACTCCAGCCCGGACGGCACCGGGGAGCTCGCTGAGGAGATGGCGGCCGCCGACGAGCAGATCCACGTCATCCACCGCATCAAGAAGGACGGCCTCGGCGGTGCCTATATCGCCGGGTTCACCTGGGGCCTGCGCCGCGACTACGAGGCGTTCGTGGAGCTCGACGCCGACGGCTCGCACCAGCCGGAGCAGCTGCCCGACCTCATCGACAAGCTCGACGAGGCGGATCTGGTCATCGGCTCCCGGTGGGTTCCGGGCGGTGCTGTGGTGAACTGGCCGGTGCAGCGCGAGGTCATCTCCCGGGCCGGCAGCTTCTACTCCCGCACTATGCTCGGCCTGAATGTCAGGGACATCACCGCCGGATTCCGGGTCTTCCGCCGCTCCACCCTGGAGGACATCGACCTGAAGTCGATCAAGTCAGCCGGCTACGGCTTCCAGGTTGATATGACGTTCCGAGTGGCACGCCAGGGCAAGACCATCAAGGAGGTGCCGATCACCTTCGTGGAGCGCACGATGGGCGAGTCCAAGATGAGCAGCGGCATTGTTCTCGAAGCCGTCGCCAACGTCACCAAATGGGGGTTGGGCGCCCGAGCATCCGCACTCAGCAAGAAGCTCACCGGCCGCTGAGCCTCAAACTGTCCGCACATGGCGAAGGCCCGCTCCCACAGGCAGGGGAGCGGGCCTTCGCCATGTGCGGTGAGGAGCGGCTCAGACCTTTTCGCCGCGGCGCTCGCGCAGAATCTTCAGGCGGTCCTGGAGAATCTCCTCAAGCTCCTCGGTGGAACGGCGCTCGAGGAGCATGTCCCAATGCGTTCGGGCGGGCTTCTCCGGCTCTGCGTCGGGCCTGTCGCCCTGGGCCAGCACGCCGACCTTCCCGCTGGTCGCGGTCCAAGTAGCGGGAATCTCGGCATCGGAGGCGAAGGTCACGGTGATCTTCTCGCCGTCCTCACAGACGTACTCCACGTCCTGGCGGGGTGCGGGCTCCACGCCCGTCTCGGTCTCCATGGACTGGGCGCCGAGGCGCATGCCGCGCAGACTGCGATCACTCATCGGGTTACGGTCTCCTCCGTCAACGACTCTTCGGGCTATGAACTCCCCACTGCAACCAGCAGGGCCCCGCAGATTATTCCACCCTCAGCGCTCCGGGTCCTGCTGGTCCGGCTCCTGGCTGGACCGAGGGGGCTGCTGCTCTGGAGTGCGGCCGGCGCCGGGGCTCTCCTCGGCGACGCGCGCGATGACGTCCTCCGCCGACTCTTCGCCGATTGCGGGTGTGCCTGACTGCTTGCCGGGCTTGGCCTGCTTGGCAGCGTTCTCCAGGTCAGCGGCTGACTCGTACTGGGAGGCGTCATCGGTGACGGAGGTGGCCCGGGCGGACTCGGCCAAGTCGGCGATGGAATTGGAGATGCCGGGCTTGCCCGGCCGGCTGGCCGCCTCGACCTGCTCCTGCTCGCGACGGGCCCGCAGCCGCTCAGCACGAGCCTCGCGGATCTTCTCCTTCTCCTCGAAGGAGACGCCGTCCTCGCTGCTGCCGCTGTCCCCGCCGCCGAACGCGCCGGAGAGGCTCTTGAGGGCCTCGCCGAACTCACCGGGGATGAAGAACATGGTGTTGGACTCGGACTTGGCCATCTCCGGCAGCGACTGCAGGTACTGGTAGGAGAGCAGCTCAGGGGAGGGCTCGGAGGCGTGCACGGCGTTGAAGACCGTCTCGATGGCCTGAGCCTCCGCGTTGGCGGCCAGGATGCGGGACTGAGCCTCGCCCTCGGCCTGGAGGATGGATGCCTGGCGCTCACCTTCGGCGTTGAGGACTGCGGACTGCTTGTTGCCCTCCGCGGTCAGGATGGCGGCGCGGCGGCTGCGCTCGGCGCGCATCTGCTGCTCCATGGAGTCCTGAATGCTGTGCGGCGGGTCGATGGCCTTCAGCTCCACGCGTGCCACGCGGATGCCCCAGCGGCCGGTGACCTTGTCCAGCTCGCCGCGCAGCATGGAGTTGATGTCGTCACGGGAGGTCAGGGCCTTCTCCAGGTTCATGCCGCCGACGACGTTTCGCAGCGTGGTGGTGGTCAGCTGCTCGACGCCGACGATGTAGTTCTGGATCTCGTAGGTGGCCGCCTTGGGGTCGGTGATCTGGAAGTAGACGACCGTGTCAATGTCCACCACCAGGTTGTCCTCGGTGATCACCGACTGGGGCGGGAAGGAGACGACCTGCTCACGCATGTCCAGAAGGGGGCGGAGGCGGTCGAAGAAGGGGACCAGCAGGGCGAGGCCGGGCTGGAGAGTGCGGTGGTACTTGCCGAGACGCTCGACGATGCCGGCGCGCGCCTGCGGGATGATCTTGACCGAGTTGATCAGGACGACCACCACAAAGAGCAGGAAGACGACGCCGATCAGCAGGAGGATGAAATCCATGGTTACCGATCCTTAGGGGTTGGTGGGGTGTGGCGCAGGGTTCAGGCCTGCTTGGGTGCGGAGCCCCAGTCGATGGCCGGGGCAGGGGAGAGGTAGACGGTGGCGCCGTCCACAGAGTCCACCACGGCGGCCGCCCCGGGCTCGAGGGTGAAGCTGCCGGCGGCCCGGGCGGTCCAGGTTTCGCCTTCGACCTCGGCAAGGCCGGAGGTCTGGGTGACGGTCTCGACGGCGGAGGCTTCCAGGCCTGCCAGGCGGTCCACGCCGGTGAGAGCGTCACGGGACCTGGACTTGATGTGCTTCAGGGCGACGGGCCGCACAGCACCGATCATCAGCAGAGCAACGACTCCGCCGACCAGCAGCTGGGCCCAGACGGCGCCGCCGGCGAGGGCGACAGCACCGGCAGCCACTGCGCCTGCGGCGAGCATGATGAAGATGAGGTCGAGGCTGAAGACTTCAAGCATCAGAAGGATGAAGCACAGAGCGATCCAGGCGGCCCACAGGTTTTCGCCGAACCATTCGATCATCTGCAGTTCACCTTCATCCGTCTTCACTGACCCTTGCTCCCTTCACCCTAACGGTGCTGGGCGCGGGATGAAACAGTCAGCAGCCGGTCAGCCCGGGACCTTCTGCCAGATGAGCACCTCCGCGGCAACCGTCACCGTGCGAATACCGGATGCGCCGACCGCGTCCAGAACCTCTTCCTGCGAGCGGTGGTGACCGGCAGGACCCATCCGAATGAGGTCGGCGGCGGTCTCTGGGCTCACCGGCACCTCGGCGCGAACCTCCTGAGCCTGAGTCGGCCTGCCCAGGTGGGGGGCCATCTGATCCTGCAGGTGCCGGCGCTTGTCCGGCTGCTGAGCGATCAGGCCGTGCTGCTGGAGCTGCACCAGGTGCTCGGCCAGGGGGATGACGACGACGGCCTGCCCGCCGGGCGTGAGGATGCGCGCGTACTCGGCTGGGTTTCGGGGTGCGAAGACGTTGAGAACGCTGCTCACCGATTCGCTGCCCACAGGCAGCGGCTGCCAGAGGTCCCACACCAGGGCCAGGGTGCGCGGGTGCTTGGCCGCGCGCCTGAGCCCAGCGGGGGAGATGTCCAGGGCGATGCCGCGGCCTCCGGGGGACTCGTTGAGCAGACGGTGCAGATAGTGCCCGGTTCCTGCGCCGCAGTCGGCGATCACCTGGTCCTCGCCGGTGAGGGTCTCAGCAAGGGCGGACGAGAGCGCATCGAAGACGCCGGCCTGCTGGATTCGTTCCCGCGCCATGATCATCTCAGCGGTATCAGGGGTGAGCTTAAGCCTCTGGCCGGCCGTGAGGTTGACATAACCCTGCTTGGCGGCGTCGAAGCGATGACCGGCGGGGCAGCGCAGCCCGCGAAGGCGACCCTCCGCGCTAATGGCGGCCAGTCCCTGCCCGCAGTGCGGGCAGACCACGGGCCATCGGCTCGACGAGGTTTCAGTCATCGCACCAGGCTAAGCGCAGCGCGGTCACACAAGCCCGCGGGATCGCACCTTCCTGTGACTGCGTGCGTCAGCTCGGGCGCCTCTCCCGACAGGCTCGCACTTGTCCGATAATCTACATTATGTCAACTTGTAGTTCTGCAGGTGAGCCCCTCAGCACTAAGCTGGAACCATGACGACTGACCGCGTCGCTTCCCGCGCATCACAGAGCACTCCCACGGCCCGCGCGCAGCGCAGCACGTCCTCTGCCGCAGCAGTCTTCGCCCTGGATGCCGTGCTGGTGGCCATCTTCGCCGCCGTCGGGAACCGCTCGCACCAGACCGGTCTTTCTCCTGCCGACATCGCCTCCACCGCGTGGCCCTTCCTCCTGGGCCTGTGCCTAGCATGGCTGCTGGCCTTCACCTGGCGACGACCGCTGTCTCTCCCCCGCGGAGCGCTGACGGCGCTCGGCACGGTGCTGGCCGGGATGCTCCTGCGGCATTACTTCACTGATGGGGGCGTGCAGATCAGCTTCATCGTGGTCGCCGCACTGAGCCTCAGCGCACTCCTGCTCGGCAGCAGGCTGGCCCTGCAATTGCTCCGCCGCTGAAAAGCACCCGGCCTCCTGAGCGAACCTGACATAATACTATCCATGATGCGAGCGTATCGCAATTGACCCGCCGCTGACCTGGGACGATGCGTATGCAAACTCTGACCTGACCTCAGGCCAATGTCCAGTGCATGCCAAGGTTGACCTCCCTAGTGTGGGCACTGTTCACCAGTTGCACCCGACTCCCTCTAGGAGGACCGAAGCGTGAAGGCAGTGACATGGCAGGGCACCCATAAGGTGTCTGTGGAGACCGTCCCGGACCCCACTATCCAGAAGCCCAACGACGCCGTCATCGAGGTGACCTCCACGGCAGTCTGCGGATCCGACCTGCATCTCTACGAGGTGCTCGGCCCCTTCATGACTCCCGGCGACATCGTCGGCCACGAGCCGATGGGCCGCGTCGTCGAGACGGGCTCCGGCACCGACCTGAAGGTGGGCGATCGTGTCGTCATCCCGTTCCAGATCGCCTGCGGCAGCTGCTACTTCTGCAATAAGGGTCTGCAGACGCAGTGCGAGACCACGCAGAACACTGACATGGGCACCGGAGCTCCTCTGTTCGGCTACTCCCAGCTCTACGGCCAGATCCCCGGCGGTCAGGCGCAGTACCTGCGGGTTCCCTACGCTGACTACGGGCCCATCAAGGTCGGCGACGAGCTGCCCGACCACCGGTACCTGTTCCTCTCCGACGTGCTTCCCACCGCCTGGCAGGCCGTGGCCTACGCCAACGTCTCCGAGGGCGACTCCGTAGCAGTCATTGGCCTGGGCCCGATCGGCCAGTTCAGCGCCCGCATCGCTAAGCATCTCGGCATGCATGTGTACGCCATCGAGCCTGAGGCTGAGCGTCGCGAGATGGCGGCACGCCACGGCATCGAAGTCTTCCCCAACAATGAGGACGCCGTAGCCGCCATCAAGGACAAGACCAAGGGACGCGGCCCCGATGCGGTGATCGACGCCGTCGGCATGGAAGCTCACGGCGACCTGCAGTCCTCCATGGCAAAGTTCGCACAGCTGGGCGCCCAGTTCCTGCCCAAGAAGCTCTCCCAGCCAGTGATGGACAACTTCGGCATGGACCGGCTGGCGGCCGTCTACACCGCTATCGACCTGGTGCGCCGCGGCGGGACGATCAGCCTCTCCGGCGTCTACGGGGGTCAGGCCTCTCCCCTGCCGATGCTCACGCTCTTCGACAAGCAGGTGAATATCGCGATGGGGCAGGCCAACGTGAAGAACTGGATCGACAAGCTCCTGCCTCTGGTGGAGGACGCCTCCGACCCGCTGGGCGTGGACGACTTTGTCACCCATCACCTTCCCCTGGACCAGGCGCCTGCCGCCTACGAGAAGTTCCAGAAGAAGGAGGATGGCTGCATCAAGGTGGTCCTGGACCCCCAGGCCAGCTGAGCACCGGCCCCTCCCCCTGTCCTGCATGTTCCGTACTCATACAGCGATCCGAAGGAGGACGCCATGACGGAGAAGAATCAGACAGACCCCACCACCAAGCACCATCACGATCAGTTCCCGGAGCATGGTGACATCGGCCAGCCCGGCCTTGACCGGGAGACCTCCCCCACCCCTGACCACGGCGAAGAGTCATATGTGGGCAATGGGCGCCTCAAGGGCAAGAGGACTCTCATCACCGGAGGCGACTCCGGGATCGGCCGGGCCACCGCAATTGCCTTCGCCCGGGAGGGCGCCGACGTCGCCATCGTCCACCTGCCTGAGGAGAAGGAGGACGCCGAGACCACGCTGCACCATGTCCACGAGGCCGGGCAGCGCGGACATGCCTACGCCACCGACCTCACCAAGGAGAGCGCGGCGGAGGGCATCATCGGCAATGTCCTCAAGGACCTCGGCGGGCTGGACGTGCTGATCCTCAATGCCGCCTACCAGCGCAAGCGCAGCGGCATCGACCAGACACCCATCGACGAGGTGAAGAAGGTGTTCGACACCAACCTCACCGCCCACGTGGCACTGACGAAGGAAGCTGTGCCCCATATCCCTGAGGGCGGGTCAATCATCACCACCACGTCCATCCAGGCGGCCGGTCCCGCTCCTCCGCTGTTCGACTACGCAATGACGAAGGCCGCTCAGGTCGCCTTCACCGAAACACTGGCTCAGGAGCTCACACCGAAGGGCATCCGGGTCAACGGCGTGGCGCCCGGGCCCATCTGGACGCCCCTGATTCCTGCCACGAACTTCCCTGAGGAGAAGGTCCAGAGCTTCGGTGAGGAGACCCCTATGGACCGGGCCGGGCAGCCTGCGGAGCTGGCGGGCGCCTATGTGTACCTCGCCTCCGAGGAGGCGAGCTACACCTCTGGCGCCGTCATCCCTGTCACCGGCGGCAAACCCTTCACAGGAGGATGATCAGGCATGGCTGAGGAAGACCGTCAGACTGTCAAGGACGACGACCTCTACGAGAAGCTCCGAGAGGATCAGGGCTACTCCAAGGAGAAGGCTGCGCGAATTGCCAACTCCGCGGCCAAGGAGGGGCGCAGCGCCCAGGGCAAGAAGGGCGGCAACCAGCCCCAGTACGAGGACTGGACCGTCGAGGAGCTCAAGGACCGCGCCAAGGAGCTGGACATCACCGGCTACTCCGACATGAACAAGGACGACCTCATCGACGCCCTGCGCAGCCATTGAGAGCCCAACAGCACCCGACGACGCTGCCGGAGCGCCTTGCCCGGCAGCGTCGTCGTCGCCGGATGCCTGGGCTCAGGGCGCCGGGTTGATGTGGGAAACGGCGAGCTGGCCGTTGCGGCTGTCGAGGTAGTGCAGCTGAGCCACCACAGGGGTGTCCGACTCCACGACGAGTCCATAGGGCTTGTCCAGCCAGGGAGCCTGCGGCTCAATGAGGTCGTTGATCCGCTGGTGCTTCGCGCGGCGCGGCTCAATCCTGATCTCGTAGGGCCCCACGGGGTCAGTGTCTTCGTAGTACAGAACAAGGTTCACGCACGCCGGACGATCTGCGGTGTTGAGCAGGCACAGGGTATTGCGTGAGGTGAAGTCCGGCTCCTGCCCGCTGCTCTGACTGGGGGCAAAGCCGGCTGAGAAGACCCACTCGGTGCGCCCGAGGCCCGCGGCTTCGCCCTTCCTCCGGTTCTTCTGCGGGAACAGTCCCATTCAGCTCTCCTCTCCGAATAGTTCGCGCAAGTAGTCGTTCATGAAAACTCCGTCAGGGTCCAGCTCCCGGCGGGTCTGCTGAAAGGTCCCCCACTCAGGGTAGAGCTCCGCGAGCTGCCCGGACTTCAGCGTGTGCTTCTTGCCCCAGTGCGGGCGTCCCCCGAAGTCCCAGAAGATCGGCTGGACATCGTCGAAGTACCTCTTGAACGGCAGCGTGTTGTTCTGCAGCAGTGCGATGGTCATGGTGGACCGGTCCTGCGCGTTGGAGAGCATGGCACTGTCTGGAGCGATGGTTCTCACCAGTACTCGCCACCCCACCTCGGCACGGTGCTCGGCACGCACTCGCTGTCGCACTTCCCGAAAGGCGGAAAGATCGGTGTCCAGGGGGAGCATGTACTCCATCTCTTCGAAATGCAGCGCCCTGTCGTTGGGAATCACCTCATAGTTGGGGCCGGTGAGGTCCTTCTTCAGGTAGCTGTACGGCTCACCCTCCGGGGTGAGGTCCGGCTCGTCACCAGGCTTGTTCAGCATGCGCACCTGGGCCAGGTCGCTCCGGGGGTACCAGTAGAAGTCCACGGAGCGGTTCGTCTCAATCAGCTCTCGGAAATTCTCCATGACCCAGTCGATGTGAGTGATCCAATTCTGACGGTGCAGCTGATGAGCTTCCTCCACCCGCAGCGTGAGCGATGTAAGGATTCCGAGCGAGCCTAGAGAGACCTGGACAGCCCGCAGCAGGTCGTCATCCTCGTTCTCCCCCGCCTCTGTTCCGAAGGGAACTTCTTCGCCGAGACCGTTCACGAGCCGACCGCCGATCATGGTGGAGGACAGGTTTCCCAGGGTGATGCCCGAGCCGTGGGTTCCTGTGCTGATGGCCCCTGCTATGGCCTGATAGTCGACGTCGCCCAGGTTCTCCATAGCGAGGCTGTGATCAGCCAGCTGTCGGCCGAGCTCTCGCAGACCAGTGCCCGGAAGGACCCGGGCAGTCCCCCGCTCCGGGTCGGAGGAGACCACACCCGACAGGTTCTCCAGAGATAGGAGAGTGTCCTCAGTGCTGAAGATGGGTGTCGAGGAGTGCCCCGACCCCACCGGGCGGACTGTCTGTCCGTGGCGTCGCGCCTTCTTGATGAGCTTGAAGATCTCCCGCACCGAAGTGGGTGAGGCCCACTGGGAGGGTTTGAACGTGATGCTGCCGGACCAGTTCGTGAAGTTCTTCGTCATAGGGACCCCCGGGAGTGGACTGCATTTCCTGTGTCCAAACAACCGGGGTCAGCTGGACGCCACCTTAATATGACAGACCTCCGATCCAGAACGACGACGGCGGCAGCTTGCACCTTCTTCATAAAGGGGTTGCCGCCGTCGTGAGCGATCTGCTCTTCCGTCGATGGGACATGGTCTCACCACGGTGCGAGTGAGTCCGGCATTATTCCGGCCGGTTCTCCTGTGCTGTTTCCTCGTAGTAGACCTCGACGATGCTCGAGTAGTCCACATCGGAGCCATCGTGCCACTCATCCATGTTCTCGAGCGTCCCCCCATCCTCGTAGCCGAGATCCTCAACCTGGTTGACCCACTCGTCATAGGCGTCGTTCAGCTCATCGTAGACATCCGCGTCCAGGTCTCCTTCATCTCCAGTGCTTTCAGCGTGGCTGGTATTGAACTCGCTGATGGCAGTCTGAACCTCGGAGGAGAGTTCTTCGAAGGAGCCTCCCCGCTCCCGGATATCTGCGGCAACATGGGCTCCGATATCGACGGTGCCGAGAATCGCACCGTGATAGTAGTCGCCGGCAGCGTCATGGATGATCTGCTGATACGGGAGGGGAAGACTCTCGATGGCTGGGCTGGCAACCAGCGCACTGACCACACGTGGAAGACCCGTCTCAGTGAGGTATCCGATATGGGGCGCAACCTCCGACAGGCCGAATCCAGCGACATCGGCCAGCTGGGAGATGGCGCAGTCCACCGTCCCGCGCTGAAGCCCTTCATAAACTTCAGTTCGGTCCAGGGAAACAGGGCTTGCCCCCAGAGAGCCGACAAGCTCAGCCTGGGAGGCTGCACCGACGCGCACCTGCAGTCCCTGCCAGTCGGATGCCTCAACAGGCACATCCCCCCGGCATATCACGTAGTAGCCCCCTCCCAGGAAGGTGGGAGCGAGCGGAATCAGCCCCTTGTCCTCGAAATCAGCCATCACCTCGGGGGTTTGGATGCCGACGTCGACGGAGGCTGCATTGGCGGCCAGCTCTCCCATCCATGGTGAGGAAGGAAAGTTAACCATGTTGTTGAAGGCGTCCACGGCAGGAAATTCATCCGGGTGATAGGACGGCAGGGTGTGAGACAGGTCCACCCGACCGTCCGCCAGGGCATCATGCACTTCGTCATAGCCCGCGACCGAATGCCCCCAGGCAAGATCCACGGTGATCTGGCCGTTTGAACGCTCTTCGATGGCTTCCTTCACCAGAAGGCCGCCGGGGGCCGTGGGCGCCTCTGGAGACGGAGCGCTTGGCTGGTACGTGATGGTGACCGGCTCCAGATCCTCGATCAGAGCCTGAACCTCTTCGTCAGGGGCACCGTATTCGAAGCCTTCACCTTGGTCCTCATTTGCCCCGATGTTGCCCCCACAGGCTGTCAGGAGGAAGCCCGCACCAAGGGCCAGCACGCCGGATTTCCTTCCGATTTTCGGGTTATAGTTCTCATTTTTCATGGTTTTATCTCATTCTTTGTCGGGTTGTTTCTAAAGCGATTTAAGTCAAGAGTTCCGGTAGCCATTCAGCCATTCCGGGGAAAAGAACCATCAGGACCAGGAATACGATCGCGACGGGCAAGAACCAGACGAGGGACATGAAGACGTCACCGAGGCTTATCCGTTGTCCCTGATTGACCTCGGGCGATTTGGTTATGTTGTAGATGATGTACGACAGGATGCCCGCCGGAGGCGTGATCATCCCCAGCTCCCCCAGCAGAATGACGAAGACACCAAACCAGAGAGGGCTCACCTCCATGGCTTCGAGAGTCGGGAGCAGGATCGGAACAGTGAGCAAGAGCATCGCCAAGGTGTCAAAGAACATCCCCAAAACGATGTAGAAGGGGATCAGGGCCAGCAGAAAGGTCACCCGACTGAGACCGAGATCCGTCACGAATTGGGTGAGCATGGTGGCTAGGCCGGTCACTGCCAGCACTCGCGTCAGCATCTCTGCCCCGACCAGCACGAAGAAGATGGCTGCGGTAGCACTGATCGTTGAGATTGCTGCTTTGCTCACTTGCTGCAGCGGCGAATCCCGCCGGCGGAGCCAGAGGGTCAGCAGCAGGGCGATCAGCGCTCCCCCGGCGCCCGCTTCAGTCGGTGTGAAGAATCCGGAGAACATCCCTCCGAAGAGGACAAGGAGAACCACGGGGATGCCCCATACATCGCGCAGCGCATGTAAGCGCGATTCCAAGGTGGTCGGAGCTTCGTCTCTTGAGCCCTGCCTCGCCTCGCGGCGACCGACGCGGTGCGGCACGACGAAGCCCAGAATCACCAGGAAGGTGGCGAACATCAGCGCGATGAGAATGCCCGGCACCGCCCCGGCAGCCAGCTGCGGACCGACCGGAACGCTGGCGATGCTGGCGTAGATGACGAGGAGGATGCTCGGTGGAATGAGGGAACCTGGGAGTCCAGCGACGATCACGGTGCCGATGGCTATGCGTTTGTCATAGCCGAGCTTGAGCATCTCTGGAATACCGACTTTGCCCAGGGCATAGGTCATGCCGATCGTGGAACCTGATACGGAGGCGAGTCCGGCACCTGCAGCGGTGGTTCCCACACCCATGCCTCCGGGCAGCCAGCTGAACCATTGGTTGGCTGCCCGGTACATCTTCTCCACCAGGCCTGACTGTGTCAGCAGCATGGCCATGAAGATGAACATCGGCAGCACGCTCATTGACCAGCTGGATACTGAATTGTAGGGCGCTGTGGAGAGGACGTTCGATGCTGCCTGCGTACCGGAGATGGCATAGATGCCCACGACGCTTGGCAGCGCCAGAGCTATGGCGACCGGCAGCCCCAGGAACATCAGCACCAGCATCAGGCCGATGGTCCACAGCCCGGCAACCGCGACCGTGCCGCTTGTGAAGAGTCCGATGAGGCACATCGCGATCATGCCCAGTCCCGAAGCGATGCTGATCCAGTTGGCCTTATCCTTGGTCGGCCGTTCTCCTACGGGGCCGAACTGTGCCCCCATCGCGAGGTTCATATATGCCGCTGAGTTGGTCATGATGTCCTGCCTGAAGATGAGTTCGGTTCTCCCTGAGGTTCTCTGCTCTCCTTGGTGAGCATCCGCCGGAATATGTCCACGAGGTCACTGAATAGCAGGATGCTCAGCAATAGGAACATTGCCGGTACCAAGAAGTAGGCCGGCCATACGGTGATGTTTATGACGCCGCCGCTGGCTCCGATAGAGGCTTGGTGCAGCGCGGTCTGCAGACCGAACCACGCGACTGCCAAAGAGAAGACGAGCGCAAGTGAGAGGGTGACCAGCGCAAACACCCTGGCCGTTCCTTCACTCATGCGTTCGGTCAGGAGGTTCACCACGATCTGCTCGCTGTTCAGCTGTGCAGCGGGTATCCCGGCCAGTGCCAGGAACGGGAGATACCAGTACTCCACCAGTTCATGAGTGCCGAGGATCGGCGAGCCGAACCCGAACCGGAGCAGGGCGTTGAGCACGATGTGAGTCATCATCGCTACCAGAGCGATGGCCGCCATCACAGAGAGTGTCGAAACCGCGGCTCCCCGGAGTCTTTGCAGCATGGCCTCATCCCTGCCGGACCGTGCCTGCCGCGAGATCCTTGGTGATCTCTCTTTTACGGACCTTTCCTGTAGCGCTCTTCGGCAGACTCCTCCTGATATGCACTTCCCTGGGGTACTTGTAGGCAGCCAGGGACTCCTTCGCGTGAGCGGTGATCTCTTCTGGGGTGACCGCAGCTCCTTCGCGGACGCTCACCACGGCTACGATCTCCTGTCCGTGCTGCCGATCCGGTTTCCCCACCACTGCTACTTCGATGATCTCTGGGTGGGTGGCGATCACCTCTTCGACTTCGCGGGGGTAGACGTTGTAGCCGTTGCGGATGATCAGCTCCTTCTTCCGGTCCACCACAAAGAGGAAGCCGTCTTCGTCCATGTAGCCCATGTCACCGGTATAGAGCCACCCCTCCCGGAGCGCCTCCTCAGTGGCTTGTGGATTTTTGTAGTAGCCCTTCATGATGGTCGGGCCCCGGAAGGTCAGCTCACCGACATGGTCCTGGCCCCGGGGGAGCGCTTCTCCGTCTGGTCCCACAACCCGGCATTCCGTACCCCACAGTGGTTTGCCGATAGAGAGAATCTTGCGCTCTTCACGGGAAATATTGACCGAGACCGAACTCGTGGATTCGGACAGGCCGTACCCCTCTATCACTGTGGCCTCGGGGAATGCTGCTTCAAAGCGGCGGAGTGCTTCCCCGGGCAGTGCCGAGCCTCCGGAGGTCACCCGTTCCACACTGGAAAGATCACGCCCTGAGGTGCCCGCGTCGATCATCGCGATCAGCATGGACGGGACTGCTGAGAAACGAACTACCCGGTGCTCCTCAATGAGGTCCAAAGCAGCCAGAGGGTCGAACCGCGGAAGCAGAATCATGGTGGCCCCGTTGTTCACTGAGACATTCAGAACACTGGTCAAGCCATAGACGTGGAAGAAGGGAAGCATGGCCAAAGTCTTGTCGTTCGGGCCTAGTCCCATCCGTTCAGCGGCTACCGTCGAGTTCATATAGATCCCGAAATGGCTCAGCTCGGCGCCCTTTGGCGTCCCTGTAGTGCCGCTGGTGAAGACGATGATGGATGTATCGTCGGCCTGGGTGCTGGCCATATCGGCGGCCGGCTGAGGCGCCAGCAGCTCGGTGAAGTCGCGTGTTCCTTCAGGCCGTTCGGTGGAGCCGGTCTGCACTACGTAGACGGGGATCTCCCCTACCTGCTGAGCTGCTTTGAGCGCCTCGCCTGCTACTGCATCCGCAGTGATCATTACCTCGCAGTCAGCATTCTCGAGCATGAACTTCACTTCGCGCACCGAGCACAGCGGATTGAGCGGCACCATGATGTAACCGGCACGGACCAGCCCGAAGTATGCGAAGAGGAACTGAGGAAGATTCGGCAGCTGCACACCGATCTTCGTCCCGGGCGGCAGGCCTAGGCCCTGCAGGTTCGCCGCCACAAGATCGGCCGCCTGATCCACTTCTTGATAGGACCAGCTGCGCGTGCCGAAGACTAAACATGTCTTTTCCGGCTGTTCCTTGGCCGTCTCATGCAGCATGAGAGAGATATTGAAGGTCATCACTCCTCCTTTCGGCCATGGAGCAGCGTGATGACATCGGCCACGCAGCCAGGCCTCTCGGAACCGTCAACTTCGATCGTGACTCTCACCGTGGCCTGGGCTCCTCGAGCGGACTGCTCGAAGCTGATCAGTTCTGCCCCTGCACGAACCCGGCTGCCCACGGGAACCAGACCCGGGAACCTGACTTTGTTGGACCCGTAATTGACGCCCATGGCAAGGCCCTCGATCTGGTAGATCTCCCGCATGAGTGCCGGTATCAGCGAAAGCGTGAGGTACCCGTGTGCGATCGGTCCCCCGAAGGGTCCGGAGTGGGCCCGGTCGGTATCAGTGTGGATCCATTGGTGGTCGTCGGTGGCCTCCGCGAAGAGATCAACCTGATTCTGTGTGATAGTGCGCCATTCGCTGTAACCGAGGTGGGTGTCCAACGCACCGGCGAATTCTTCAAGTCCTGAGAATGTTTTCATGATGTGTCCTAAAGAGATCTAGGCCCGGGGGCCGCCGGCGACGTACAGAACCTGACCGGAGACGAACCCGGCCTCTTCTCTGATGAAGAACGCGGCCGCAGCAGCGATGTCTTCTGGCTTGCCGGTCCGGGCTACCGGGATCTGCTCAGCCGCTTTTTCGACGAACTGCTCGTAGGGAACCTTCATGCGCTCAGCAGTCGCTTTAGTCATGTCAGTTTCGATCAGACCAGGGGCTATGGCATTGACTGTTGTGCCGTATTTGCCCAGCTCGATAGCCAGGGTCTTAGTCAGCCCCTGGATTCCGGCTTTCGCAGCCGAGTAGTTGGCCTGGCCGCGATTCCCGAGAGCCGAGGTTGAGGAGATGTTGACGATCCTGCCCCATCCTGCATCCCGCATGTGCCCTTGCACGGCACGGGACATCAGGAAATGACCGCGGAGGTGCACATCCATGACGGTGTCCCAGTCGTCCGTGCTCATCTTGAACAGCAGGCTGTCACGGAGGACCCCGGCATTATTGATCAGGACCGCCGGTGCGCCCAGCTCGGATCTCACAGCCTCGACGACTTGGGCCACGGAGCCTTCGTCGGCTACATCGGCTCCATAAGCACGAGCCGTGCCGCCGGCGTCGGTGATGGAGCCGACTGTTTCTTCACACGCCTGGGCAGTGAGATCAACAGCAGCGACGTTCAGGCCTTCCTCGGCCAGCCGTGCGGCCAGAGCTGCACCGATGCCACGCGCCGCTCCGGTGACGATTGCGGTTCGCTGTTCTGCAGTCATGTTTTCTCTTCTCCTTGATGTGGTTCGGGTCTGCTGTCTTTTGCCGGTTCAGGAGAGTCGTTCGACGACCATGGCCATGCCCTGCCCACCGCCGACACACATGGTGGCGAGGCCGATCTGCTGGTCTCGCTGCTGCAGCGAATTCAGCAGAGTCGCAGTGATCCGGGCGCCGCTCATCCCCCAGGGGTGGCCCAGGGCGATGGCTCCTCCGTTGACGTTGAGTTTTTCTTCGGAGATTCCGAGATCTTCGGCAGACGGTATGACCTGGGCCGCGAATGCCTCGTTGATCTCCACGAGGTCCACGTCGCTGACCCTCATATCAGCTCGTGCCAGCGCATCCTGGCTGGCTTCCACCGGTCCGAGCCCCATAATTTCGGGGGACAGTGCCGAAACCCCTGTCGATACGATGCGCGCCAGGGGGGTCAGACCAAGTTCCCGGGCCCGAATGTCACTCATGATGATCAGAGCAGCGGCTCCATCGTTCATGGGGCAGGCATTGCCGGCGGTGACTGTGCCACCGGGGCGGAACGCGGGATCGAGCTCAGCGATCGTCTCGAGAGTGGTATTAGGGCGGGGGCTGTCGTCCTTGCTGACGACGGTGCCATCGGGCAGGGTGAGCGGCGCAATTTCACGTTCCCAGAAACCAGAGGCGGCTGCCTCCTGAGTGCGCGTCTGAGAGCGAACCGCGTAGATATCCTGGGCTTCCCGGCTCACCCCACGCAGCTGAGCAACATTCTCTGCGGTGTGGCCCATGGCGATGTAGACGTCGGGCAGTTCGCCGGCGGCGCGCGGGTCGCTCCATGAGCCTGTTCCCCCGCTGGTCCGAGCGTCGCTGCGCTTCCAGGCTGCTTCAAAGCGCGGGTTCCGTGTGTCCTCATCCGAACGCCCCCGTGCCATCCGGCTGGTGGCCTCCACGCCGGCAGAGATGAAGACATCTCCTTCTCCTGCTCGGATGGAGTGAAAGGCCATACGCGTGGTCTGCAGGCTGGAGGCGCAGAACCGGGTGAGTGTGGTCCCGGGGGTATGATCAAGCTCCGCGAGCACGGCCACTATCCGGGCTAGATTGCGCCCGGACTCACCTTCAGGCAGACCGCAGCCCAGGAGGAGGTCCTCAATCTCGGAGGGATCCAGTTCCGGCACGCGGTCAAGAGCTGCCCTCACGACCTGGCTGGCCATGTCGTCCGCACGCATCTCGCGCAGTGAGCCTTTGCCGGCACGGCCGATAGGCGAACGAACCGCTGAAACGATAACTGCCTCTGGCATGGTGTTTCCTTTCTTCAGAACAGAATCAGACGAACGCCGAGACGCCAGTGATGGAGCGGCCGACGATCAGTGACTGCATAGAGTCAGTGCCCTCGTAGGTGTAGACGACTTCCATGTCGGTCAGGTGGCGGGCGACGTTGTTCTCGAGGAGGAGACCGTTTCCCCCGAGGATGTCTCGTGCGGTTGACACGACCCAGCGAGCCTTCTTCGCTGCGCTCATCTTCGCCATGGAGGCCATCGGGCTGGTCAGCTCGCCCTGGTTGTGCAGGTCCACGAGGCGGAAGCACATCTGCTTGATGGAGGTGACCTCGGCGAGCATATTGGCCAGATTGTTCTGCACCAGCTGGTAGCTGCCGATGGTCCTGCCGAACTGAACTCGCTCACCGGCATACCTCACCGCGTCTTCGTAGGCGGCAATGGCATGGCCCAGTGATTCGTAGGCGACTCCCCCTCGGGTGGCGGTCAGCACTTTATTGATGTCCTTGAAGGAGTTGCAGCGCTGCAGCCGGTTCGCCTCGGGAATCCTGAGATCCTCAATGGCGATCTGTGATTGCAGGATTGCCCGCTTGCCGATCTTTCCTTGGATGACCGTCGGCTTGAACCCTTGAGGAAAATCATCCTCAGGGGTGCGTTCCAGGACGAAAGCCTTGACCTGCCCGTCTTCAGCATCTCGGGCGTAGATGATCACGTGGTGAGCATGAGAGGCGTTTCCGATCCAACGCTTGGCTCCGTTGAGGACCCACTCGTCCCCCTCCCGGCGTGCGCTGGTCTCAAGGGCCACGGAGTCCGAGCCGTGATCAGGCTCTGTCAGGGCGAAGGCCCCGATCCTCTCCATCCTCGCCATAGCGGGCAGCCACCGCTGCTTCTGCTTCTCAGAGCCCATGATGTTGATCGAGCCCATCGCCAGCCCAGAGTGAACTCCGAAGAACGTATTGAACGATCCGTCGCCGCGAGCGAGCTCCACTGAGACCAGTGCTCCGGCCAGTCGGCTCATTCCCGGACACTCATTGCCTTGAATGACTGTCCCGGCGATATTGAGCTCAGCCAGCTTCGGGACCAGCTCATAGGGGAACTCGGCCCTCTCCCAGTAGTCATTGATCACGGGGATGAGCTCTTCTGCGACGAAGGTCCGGACCTTGTCGCGAATCGCTCGTTCCTCAGCAGTGAGCTGGTCATCAAGCAGGTAGATGTCGTGGTCAGGCTGTACACCGTTCTTGGCGGCGGTCTTGGTCATAGATAGCTCCTGGTAGCAATAGGCGGCTGATGAGCCAGTGGATTAACCATCGCGATCAAGTGTGTGACCCCAGTCACATCTGCTCAATGGGCGCCGCGCACAAAACCTCTTGTATATTGCCTGCGCGGAGATCCGGACTTCAGCGATCCTCTTTCGCCGGAGCGCTCCTGAGAACCGTGAGATCGTTGAGCTATGCGTGGGACTTACTCTGATGACGATTCGAGCCCCGACCCGCATCCGCTCCCCCGGGCAGCCTGGCGGGAGATGCTGGAGCATTCGGATGAGATCGCTGACGACATCACAGCGCTCATCCTGAAGCGGGACTCGGGATCCAGCTGGTCCACTCCTGAACTGCGTGCATTGCTGCGGCGCAGTATGCGTCAGCATGTTCACCGCGGTCTGATCCGTCTCAGCGGGGAGTCAACGGACGACACCGGGCCGGCGCGGCTGGCCGAGGTTCTGCGATCCACTGCTATCGACAGGGCACGTCAAGGTGTTCCCCTCGAGGCGGTGCTTTCGGCGTATACCTCCGGCAATCTGCTGCTCTGGGAGGAGCTCGCCAAGCGCGTGCGCACAGGGCAGATCTCTCTGCCTGCTGATGAGCTGGTGAATGTAGGCCGGAGCCTCTGGCATGACTTGGAGATACAGAGCAAACTCGTCAGCGAAGCCTACCGGCGAGAAATCACCAGGCTGGAGCTTCAAGACCGCCGCCGGCAGGAGAACTACCTGGCGGGCCTGCTAGAAGGCCGCGGAGCCTTGCCCGAATTCGCAGCACGCTCGGAGGAGATCCTCGGCATTCACCCTGAGGAGCCTGTGGTGTGCGTGACCGCCTTGGTGGAGGACCCTTACGACGATCCTCTCCATCACCCCGAGGATCGCATTGAGCGCCTGGGAAGCACTTCACGCTGGGGGATGCGGGATGATGCCTTCTACGGGATCATCAGCTTCCAGAACCTGGATGAGGAACGGCTAACCAATGCGCTCCAGCCTGCCGTCAGGGGTCGTGTCGGGCTCTCCCTGGCTCGAGAGGGTCTGGCCGGCAGCGCCGCTGCCTTCAGGCTGGCCCGCCGCGCGGCTGGGATCCTTCCTGGAGGAGAGCCCCGCCTGGCCTGGGCCGCTGATCGTCTGCCTGAACTGCTGATCGAGGCGAGCCCTGAACTCGGGTCCATGGTGCTGCACCAGACCCTCGGACGCGTCCTGAAACTGTCTCCGCATCAGCGCGACACACTGCTCCAGACTCTCCGTGCTCTGCTGCGCCACGACGGATCACCCACCTATGCCGCTGAGGAACTGTTCTGTCATCGCAATACGGTGATCTATCGCAGCCGTCAGTTTGTCGAACTGACTGGCTGCGACATACAGAGACCCCGCGACAGGCTGCTTCTGCAGCTTGCTGTCATTGCTCACGACCTCGCTGTATCTGCGGGACGGGACCCCGCCTGAACGTACGTCTTGAGCCCGCAGGCAAGGCTGCCTACCTCCTGCTGAGGAATGTCTTTTCTGCGCCGGAGCCCAGCAGCAGCAGACAACCGACCCAGATTCCAGCGGAGGCGCCGAGGACTCCGGTCAGGCCACCAGCAGCCAGAGGAACCACTACCAGGCCTATTCGATTGCCGACCAGGCTGAGTGCCAGTGAAGAGGATCGCCAGTGCCTCGGGACGGCCTCGGAGATCGCCGACATCGTCAGGGGCTGCCCCAGACCCAGGAAGAAACCGCCCAGGGCAATAGCCAGGAGGGCAAGAGGGAGCTGGTGGATGACAGCAGCAGCGACTGCCAGCATGCTTCCTGATCCCCAGAGTGCTGTTACTACCAGCACATGCCGGGACAGTCTGCGGCGCAGTAGCGGAAGCAGTGCCCGGGAGGCAATAGAGGCCGTCGCCCGCACCGCCAGCAGCACTCCAACCCATAGCGGTGAAACCCCGGCCTCATCCCCGACCAGGGGGAGGAAGGCCGAAAGCAGATCCATCATGCCGATCAGCGCGATAGACGCGAAGAAGTGGGATTTCACGCGGGGAGTACGAAGGATCCCCCGAACGCGCGGGAGCCCGCTGGGGCGCCGAGCCTGAGCCGATGCTGGAGGCACCTGGTCGACGTCGGCAGAGGCATCAGGAAGGCGCCTGCCCTGGTGAAGAGCGCGGCCGGAGACGAGGACGATTGCAAGCGCGAGCCCGGTAAGTCCCGCTCCCAGCCATAGTGTCAGGTCGATGGCCCCCGTTGCTGCCATGGAAGAGTGTCCTGAGCCCGCACTGTCCAGCAGTGCACCGCCCGCCAAAGGACCGGCCATCTGCCCCGCGGCGAAGCCTGCGGTAAACCATCCGAAGGCAAAGTCCAGCTGGTGGTCGGAGACGAAGCGTGCGATAGCAGTCTGCGCAGCAACGACCATGGTGATCTGCCCCACGCCGAGCAGGGCGCTGGCTGCAGCGATGCCAGGCACGGAAGGGGCCGCAGCGACTCCTGCCGCCCCTGCCCCCGACAGCAGAGCGCCGAGACTCAACAGGGGGCGAAGAGAGGCTGCGCTCTGAGCACGAGTGGCGGTAAAGAGGGCAAACAGAACAGGCAACAGCGCATAGATGGCTGTGATGACACCGACGGTCATGCCGTCAGCCCCCAGGCCGATCAGCTTATAGGTGGTGGTGGGCCGGATCAGGTGGACCGCCCCTTGACTCAGGAAGGCCACGGCCACCAGAAGCCAGAGCCACCCTAGGGAAAAGCGTCCCCTCCCACTGTCCTTCACGAGTCCGGATCTTCGCGAGCCGACTGGGACACCATCATCGAGAGGTCGAACATGCTGCTCCTTTTGTGCGTGATGCACACCACGTAATCACTCTGCGGTCAGAGCGGCAATCGCCGGAGGCACTTTTACTTTCCTCTTCCCCCCTTGATGTGTCGTGGGTATCAATCGAGCACATTGGTGGCGCACGTCACATGCAAGGGATATAAATGATGCAAGCTCAGGAGGAAACCGTATGAACACTGCACGCCGCATGCCAGAAAATGGATTCCAGTTGATCACAGTGGAAAAGGAGGAGGGAATAGCATGGGTGACGGTCCGGCGGCCTGAGGTCAGAAATGCCATAAATAGCCAGGTCATGGCTGAAATCTCCGTGGCCCTTGATGAGCTTCAGGACGATGAGGATGCCCACCTGCTCATCTTCATCGGAGCCGGGCATGAGGCATTCGTAGCCGGGGCTGATATCAGCGAAATAGCCCGGCGGTCTCCGGCAGATGCACTGGACGCCAGGATGCAGCGGCTCTATGACCGTATCGCCAGCTTCCCCCAGCCCACTATTGCCGCCGTCAATGGTTATGCATTCGGCGGAGGCCACGAGTTGGCGCTCAGCTGCGATATCCGCATTGCGACCACCAACGCGCTGTTCGCTTTCCCGGAAACAGGCCTCGGCATCATGCCAGCCGCGGGAGGCACGCAGCGCCTGGCGGAAGTGGTGGGCATCGGCAGGGCCACGGAGCTGATCCTCACCGGACGCCGCATCCCGGCAGATGAGGCTCTGGCCTGGGGGCTTGTCTCTCAGGTAGTGGAGCCCGAACAGCTGAAGAAGGCCGCCCTGGACTGTGCCCGCAGCATTCTGTCTCGGGGCCCTTTGGCGCTCCAGCTTTCTAAGACGGTGGTCCAGCACGGTTTTTCCTCTGATGCCGGCACTGCAAGACTACTCGAGAGGCTAGCCCAGGCAGTCCTCTACGGCGCCGAAGAGAAGGCCGAGGGGACCCGCGCGTTCATCGAGAAGCGCGCCCCTAACTTTCGTCGTGGTCCGAAACTATGAGGAATGAGCGTCTTCCCGAGGATCAGTGAAGATCCGTCCCGCCAGGTCGACCACTGCTCGCAGGGCCGGACTATCGTCCGTCGCGCGCCAGATCATTCTGACTTCCATAGGCTGGTTGCCTTCTGCCAGCGGTATGAAGGTCACACCCTCAGAGGCGATGTTGTCCCGAACGGAATCCAGGGTCAAGGAGCATCCCATCCCCGCGCCGACGAGGACTACGAGTGTCCAGGAGTCCGGAGCTGTCTGAACGACCCGGGGGACATAGCCCGCAGTCATCGCCAATGAGTTGAGCCTGTTCTGCAGAGCTGCGCCGGCTCCTCCCGGCAGGGTTATCCAGGACTCCTCTGCAAGCTCCCCCATGCTGAGTCTCTCGCGTCCGGCCAGCGGGTGATTATCGGGAACGGCCAGCAGCGGCTCTTCCATAGCGATCACCGAGGACTCGATGGCCGGGGGCAGGTAGTCCCAGCGACCGATCACCAGATCCAGTGATTCATCCAGCACCCGCTGGAGGCCCAGGTGGGAGAACTGGGAGCTGTGCAGCTCAAGACTGATGCCCGGTCGCACAGCGCGGATACTACGAGCAATCTGACCCACCTGCCGGTTGATGGAGGCACCTGCGAAGCCGAGCCGCACTCTTCCTGTCTCCCCATTCATGGCGTTGCGGACCGACTGCCGCGCGTTCTCTGAGACTGCTACCAGTGTCTCGGCAGTCTCCAGAAGAGCCTCCCCGGCAGGAGTCAGCGCCACGTGTCGGGTGCTTCGCTCAAAGAGAGTGGCACCCATGGAGCGCTCCAGCTGACGGATCAATCGGCTCAACGGCGGCTGCGCCATCCTTAGCTTCGCTGCAGCTCGTCCGAAGTGGAGCTCCTCCGCCACTGCGAGAAAGGCCCGTGCCTGATGAACTTCCATGTCTCCCCATTTTTCCTCTGTGAGTATCAGCGTACACGTCAATTTGTATTGGACAGGATGTAATCCGGTTGATTTTGTGGTCTGGAACACAATCTGCGAAAGAGGAGAAATGTCACAGGCATCGTCACAGCTCTACGCAGGGGTGGGTGATCACCTCCCAGCAGGCATCCCCTCTGGGCCGCTCAATGGACTTGTTGCAGACGTGCTGAGCCAGCACTCGGCCGAGCGTTGGTTCGAGGCGCTTCAGGAGGTGGAGGTTCCCTGCGCTCCGATCCTGACCATCGGCGAAGGCATTCGATTCCCTGAGCGGCTGGGGCTCCGGCCTGTCGTCACAGCTGGTGAGGAACCGGAGGCAGTCCCCACAATCAAGCACCCCGTGCAGTTCAGCCGAACACCTGCCCGGTATACCAAGGCCCCTCCCCCGCTCGGGGCCGACAATGCGGAGATCCGCAGCTGGCTGCGTCAGCGCTGCTCCGCCGACATGACGCAGGAGGCCGCCTGATGCCCCATCATCCTCATCATCCCCCTGTCTTCACCACCTCGCTGGAGGTCCGTTGGTCTGACCAGGATGTCAACGGTCATGTGAATAACGCTCGGGTGCTCACCCTGATCGAAGAGGCCCGCATCAAAGCGGGGCACAGCTGGGTCGCGAGGGACCCTGCCCATTCCTCGCTGCCGCGAGTCGTGCGCAGCATCTCGCTGGATTTTCGGCGGCCTATTCATTACGGCCCCGAGCTCACTGCGTCGGTATGGGTATCCCGGCTGGGGAACACCTCCTTCACCGTCCAGCACGAGCTGTTTCAGGAGGAAGCACTATGCGTGGCCTCTGAGGCAGCTCTGGTTCTGCTGGACCCCGCCACAGGCAAGCCCACTCCAATGCCCGAGGCTCTGCGAGCCGCTCTGGAGAAGGCCCTCACCGATGATGCGGAAGGTTCATCATGACATCTGTCCTGGACCACCCTGACTACTTCCGCCTCGATGAGGAACTCCCCCATGCGGAGCTGGAGCTGCGTGACAGGGTCCGACGCTTCGGCGTGGAACATGTCCTTCCCGTCATTAACGACCACTGGGAGCGGGCTGAGTTCCCGGAACCGATTCTCGCCCCCTTGGCAGAGCTCGGAATCATCGGAGGCTTCATCCCGGGGTATGGCTGCCCGGGCCTCTCCCGAAGTGCGGCAGGACTTGTCGCCCGGGAGATGGGACGAGTCGATGGATCAGTCAATACCTTCTTGGGAGTCCACTCCAACCTCTGCATGGGCACCATCTACATGCTCGGCAATGAGGAGCAGCGTAATCGCTGGCTGCCCTCACTGGCACGCCTTGAGCTCACCGGGGCCTTTGCCCTGACCGAGCCCGCTCATGGCTCCGACTCCGTCTCCCTGGAGACCTCCGCCCGGAAGGAAGGCGACACTTGGGTCCTCAACGGTCATAAGCGCTGGATAGGGAATGGACATGCTGCCAACGTCGTCGTCATCTTTGCCCGGGATGAGGCGGACGCTCAGATCAAGGCGTTCGTCCTGGAGCGACAGCATGACGGCACCTACCCCGGGGGATATCGCCCGCACATGATCACAGGCAAGATCGGCAAGCGTTCCATCAACCAAGCCGATATCGTCATCGAGCAGCTGTACATCCCGGATGAGAACAGGCTGGCAGATTGCAACAGCTTCAAGGACGTGAACCGCGTTCTGCGAGCCACTCGAGGCGGAGCTTCCTGGGAGGCGGTAGGCCATGGCATGGCCGCCTTCGAGATTGCCGCGGACTATGCAATGCGCCGCGAACAGTTCGGAGCACCTATCGGGAGCTATCAGCTGATTCAGGAGAAGCTGGCGACCATGCTCTCCGACCTCACCTCGATGCAGCTGATGTGCTCCCGGATGGCTGAACTGGCTGAGACCGACCGGCTGACCGACGCCATGGCATCCCTGGTGAAGATGACGACCTCACGCAAGGCACTGGCCATGTGCAGGGAGGCCCGCGACATACTTGCCGGCAATGGGCTGCTGCTGGAGAACCATATCTCTCGGCATCTCACTGACATGGAGGTTGTCTCCACCTATGAGGGCACCGACTCCATGCAGGCGCTCATTCTGGGCCGGGACATCACGGGCATCTCCGCATTCACCCGGACTCTTCGCCGATGAAGAGCCGACCGTTGCACTCTCTTCCTCGACCTTGACCCGTATCCCCGAGACCCATGGAGTTCTCTGATGTCTGCAGCAGTCCATTCCGCTTCTCCCGCGGCTTTTTTGGTCGGAGGCACCCGCACCCCAACGGGCCGGTATGGCGGCTCCCTCTCTTCGGTGCGCCCTGACGACCTGGCTGCACTGGTCATCCGGCAGACGGTGGAGGATGCTGGAATCGACCCCGCGGACGTGGATGATGTGCTCGTCGGCAATACCAACGGCGCCGGCGAGGAGAACCGCAATGTGGCCCGCATGTCATGGCTGCTGGCGGGTTTTTCCGACACCGTGCCCGGGATGACGGTCAATCGACTGTGCGCCTCGGGAATGTCGGCCGTCGCTGCTGCCTCTCAGATGGTGGTTGCCGGGGACGCGGACCTGGTGGTAGCCGGCGGCGTGGAGTCCATGTCCCGGGCGCCATGGGTGCTCGCCAAGCCGACCAGTGCCTTCGGGCGACCTGGAGAGATTGCGGACACCTCTATCGGGGCGCGGTTCATCAACCCCGAGCATCTCAAGCATGAGAAGCGCGCCTTCTCCATGCCGGAGACAGCGGAGGAGGTGGCCAAAGTGGACAGCATAAGCCGGGAGGACTCCGATGCGTTCGCCCTCAGATCTCATCAGCGGGCCCTGGCTGCCCAGGAGAACGGCAGACTTCGCCGGGAGATCATCCCGGTAGAGGTCCCCGGGAGGAAGGGGCAGATCACCGTGGTGGATACGGATGAGGGACCCCGCCGGGACACCTCCTTGGAGGCGCTGTCCAACCTGCGACCGGTGGTCACCCGGGGGGCCGTGGTCACGGCGGGCAACGCCTCAACCCTCAGCGACGGAGCCTCTGCGGTCTTGGTGGCATCGGAACGGGCTGTACAGAGGTTCGGGCTGGAGATACGGGCGAGGATCGTGGCTCGCGCCGACGCCGGAATCGCCCCGGAGATCATGGGGCTGGGCCCGGTGCCGGCCACAGAGAAGGTGCTCAAGCGCAGCGGATGGACGTTGGACGAGATCGGTGCCGTGGAGCTGAACGAGGCCTTCGCCTCTCAGTCGCTGGCCTGTATCGGCCGGCTAGGACTGGACCAGGATCTGGTCAATGCGGACGGCGGGGCCATCGCCCTGGGGCACCCCCTCGGCTCCTCCGGCTGCCGGCTCATTGTTACTCTGCTGCGCCGCATGGAGGATGAAGGAGCAGATAGCGGACTCGCCACCATGTGTGTAGGCATGGGGCAGGGCACAGCCATGCTGCTCGAGAGGGTCTAGCAGCTCGACCCAGACGACGACGGCGCCAGCTCGCACCTTCTTCATGAAGGGAGTTGGCGCCGTCGTGCGTTATTCGCTGTTCAGCTGATGCGGGAGCTCATCATCACTGGGACGGTGCGTCCTCGCGGGTGTACTCGAGGTCGCCCAGGCCGCCGAGGACCTGCTCAGCGGTGACCTGGTGGTTCACCACAGACGAGGTCCAGGCGCCCCACACGGTGGGGTCGAAGCCGTCGCCGTTGCTGCCCAGGTTCGCCAGACGCTTCTGCTCGTCCTCGTTGAGGTTCTGGGCGGCCAGCGGCTCGAGGTGCTTCACGTCCTCGGCGGTCTTGCCGATGAACTCGCCGACCCGCTTGCCGTAGTCGTCGTGAACCATGAACAGGTGCCACAGGAAGCGCTCCTGGACCTGCGGCGCAGCCTCCTGGATCATGCCGCCGAACTCCTTGACGAGCTCATCGCGCTCCCAGGCGTTCATGGTCACGTAGCGGCCGCGGGCGTGCAGGTAGTCGTTCGTCCGCTCCAGGTTGGCCGGGGCGAGCGTCCCGGTGATCTCCGGCGGGTTGTTCGGCTTCTTCTCAGCCTCGGTGAGTCCGCCGGTGATGGAGGGCTCATAGTTCACGTGCGGGTTCTGCTCCGGGGCGAGGTCCACGCCGTAGCTCATCAGGCCGCCGCGCTGGTTGGTGTGCACGCGGCCCTTCACTCCCTTGGGAGAGTTGACGGGCAGCTGGAGGTAGTTGGGGCCCACGCGGTAGCGCTGGGTGTCCGAGTAGCTGAAGGTGCGTCCCACCAGCATCTTGTCGTCGGAGAAGTCCAGGCCGTCCACCAGGACACCGGTCCCCATGGCGATCTGCTCGTTCTCGTTGTGGTGGTCGTCCACGTTGCGGTTCAGGGTCATGGTGCCCACGTGACGCAGCGGGAACTGGTCCTCGGGCCAGATCTTGGTGTCGTCCAGCGGGTCGAAGTCCAGCTCCGGGTGCTCGTGGTCCTCGATGATCTGCACGTAGAAGTCCCACTGCGGGTACTCGCCGCGCTCGATGGCGTCGAAGAGGTCCCGAGTGGCGTGCCCCAGGTCCTGACCCTGCACCTTCGCGGCCTCCTCGCTGCTCATGGAGGCGACGCCGGCCCTGGGCAGCCAGTGATACTTCACCAGGACGGTCTCGCCTTCGGCGTTGACCATCTTGTAGGTGTTGACGCCGAAGCCCTCCATGTGGCGGTAGGTCGCCGGGATGCCTCGGGGACTGAACAGGTGGGTCAGCATGTGCATCGACTCAGGAGCCTGGCTCATGAAGTCGAGAATGCGGGCCGGCTCCTGGCGGAACGAGACCGGGTCCGGCTTCAGGGAGTGGATGACGTCGGGGAACTTGATGGCATCACGGATGAAGAAGACCGCGAGGTTGTTCCCCACCAGGTCCCAGTTGCCGTCCTCGGTGTAGAACTTCACTGCGAAGCCGCGCGGGTCGCGCAGCGTCTCGGCCGAGTCGCGGCCGTGGATCACAGTGGAGAAGCGGATAGCGAGGTCGGTCTTCTTGCCGGCCTCCTGGAAGAGCTTGGCACGGGTGTACTTCGAAGCGGGCTCGTCACCGATCTTGCCGGTGGCCTCGAACTCGCCGTAGGCGACGAAGCCGCGTGCGTGCACCACGCGCTCCGGGATGCGCTCGCGGTCGAAGTGGGAGATCTTCTCGAGGAAGTGGTAGTTCTCCAGAGTTGCCGGACCGCGGGATCCGACGGTTCGCATGTTCTGGTTGTGCTGGACCGGGTGGCCCTGACGGGTGGTAAGGATCTGATCAGCCAAGGGGCTCTCCTTTCATCCTTTGGGTGGACGCCCCCAGTCTAGCCGTTATTCTGAGTCATTCAGAATTGAGGCCGGGATGTGTCGCGCACCCCGCCATCACTCCGGCATAGGGTCGGCGTCAGGCCGGTAGGCCCGCTTCCGGGCAAATTCGTGGATCTCGCCGAGCGTCTCCCGCTGCGCATCGGCCGTCGCGATCAGGTCCTCGGCGACCCCCTCGGGCACACCCAGTTCCTCGGCATAGTCAGCGATCACGAACCAGCCGTGCATCTTCGCGGTGATCGCTCCCATCATCAGCTCGGTCTCCAGGACCATCTCTGAGGGCGAGCGTTCGGTGGGCGCGGTGCCGAAGGGCTTGAGGCGGGCAAGCTTCTCCCCCGCCGCGGCTGCCTGCTCCATCAGGGTCGGCTCGGAGAAGCCCTGGCGTTCGATGAGGGCCTCCAGCCATGCCCGCTCACCTGCGATGCTCTCCGCCACGGCGGCCAGCTGCGGGTATGCGGGGGTGTCCTGGTAGCCCTCCGTCATGGCGGTGATGCGCTCCAGCCCGGCGGTGGCCCCGGTGAGGTGGTCCTTGAGGTACTGGCGCAGAAGAGCAACATCGACCCTCTCCGGGTCCAGCCGGTGTCCGGCGCCGGGCAGGGGGTGCTTGATGAGGGAGGCATCCGCCTGGGTCTTAGCGCGCAGGGGGCCCGAGGGCGCCCCGTTGCCTCGGGACATGCCGTCGATCAGCTCCTCCAAGGCCTCCAGGCCGGTCATGCTCGGCTTCCAGCCGAGCTCTTTGCGCGCCTTGTCCGTCTTCATCAGGGGAGAGTGGACGGCCATGTCCAGCCATCCCTCATCCATAGGAAGCAGGCGGCTGCGATGGGCGAGCTTGATGAGCGGCCGGATCGGGAGGCTCGGCACACGCAGTGAGCTCTTCTCCACGGCCTTGTAGCCGGCGTCGACCTTGCCCATGGCTGCCTGCTGAGCAGGATCTGTGTTGGAGAGGGACGAGGCGATCGCCTCCCCGTCGAGGATGTCGTCGGCTGCGATGTTGTACGCCCCGTGAGCGCCGCGCATCGCAGCCTCGGCGAAGGCGACGGCGGCGTCCTTCGCATGCACCGCCTGGGTCCGGACGCCTGCGGGCATCGGCAGCCGCGGCGGGCGGAACGAGCCGAGCAGATTGTTCGGCAGCAGCTTGCCGGGAAAGTACCTCTGGATCTCCGAGGCTGCTGCTCCCTGGAAGATCAGTGCCGGCCGGATGCGGGCCAGGGTGATGTCGCTGTGCTCGGCCTCGAACTCGTCGAGCACCCGCTCCTGAGCGGCCTTGTCCACGCTGTAGTGCGCGGAGTCGATGCCTTCGGTCGGCCACGTCTCGTCGCGGGGCTCGTCGTCGTCCACCGGCGAGTAGGCCCCCACGGAGGAGGCCACGGCAATGTGCTTCACTCCAGCCTTCGCCGCGGCATCCAGCACATGCCGCGTACCGTCCACGTTCACCCGACGCAGCAGCTCCCGCTGGGTGTTGGGCTGGATGAGCCAGGCCAGGTGGATCACGGCGTCGACGCCGCTGAGCGCTTCCGTGAGCTTGTCCACCGACTCCTCCCACTGGATGTCGATGCTGGCCCAGTCCGCCTGGCGGTAAGGGTCGACGTCCGTGTTGGGCACACGGCGGGCGATCCCGAGAACGCTCTCGGCCTCCTCACGCCCGGCAAGCTCGTGCAGGACCGCTGTCCCTAGGTTTCCGCTGGCTCCGACGACGGCGATGCGCATGGCTCCGATTCCTCCTGCAACTGCATGATGACCTCAGGTTTCCTGTCCACCACACCACCCGACCCTGGACTTCAGGTGGACGTCAGCTGATTCCGCAGTGAGGCGGTGCGACGGCGTGCCTGAGCCGTCGGAGGCGCCCACCTGCCTAGCCTGGGCACGTGAGTGTTTTCGGGCCCGCCGCTGAGGCTGCCGCCCGCCGGGTGTCCGCCGCGGCCGGTCGCGCCTCAGACGCCCCTGCGGCAGAGCGCCTGCCCGGCAGCTTCCTCTCCGCCCTGCATCAGCTGCGCAGCGCCCGACCGCGGGCCGAGGCCCTGGTGGAGGAGGTTCCTGCGCCGGTGAAGCTCGCTCCCTACGCCGTGGCTCTGCGCGCAGAGGTCCTCAACGCGGCGCCTGACCCGGGCAGCTCCGCTCCCCGCCTGCGGCCGGTCAACAATGACGAGGAGACCCTGGCCGTGGGCCGGTTCATCCTCCTGCACGATCCTGCGGGCCAGGAGTCCTGGGGCGGGACCTTCCGAGTGGTCATCTACATCCGGGCGGAGCTGGAGCCGGAGATGGGCAACGACCCGCTGCTGGCTGAGGTCGCCTGGACCTGGCTGTCTGACTCCCTGGCTCAGCACGGCGTCAGGCACAGCGCCGCGGGCGGAACAGCCACCCGGATCCTGTCCGAATCGTTCGGGTCCCTGCGTGCCCGGCAGTCCACCAACGACGTCGAGCTGCGGGCCTCCTGGACACCGGCCGGGGAGGGCTTCGACTCCCACCTGGAGGCATGGGCTGACATGGTCTGCTCCTTCGCGGGGCTCCCCCCGCTGCCCGACGGCGTCCTGGCCATGCCGCACATCCGGAGGAACTAAGGAGAATATGCCCCAGAACGACGTGGCCCACGAGCCGCCGCTGCTGACCGAGCCGAAGGACGGGGTGCCTGCGGTGATCAGCACTGCTCGCGGCCTCCGGCGGGCAGCTGATGGTCTGGCAGCAGGCACCGGACCCGTGGCGGTGGACGCCGAGCGGGCCTCCGGCTTCCGGTACGGGCAGCGTGCGTTCCTCGTGCAGCTCAAGCGTGAGGGCTCCGGAATCTGGCTGATCGACCCGGAGGCGTTCACCGAGCAGACTCCCCTCTCTCCCGTCCAGGAGGCGCTCGGGGACGCCGAGTGGATCCTCCACGCCTCCACCCAGGACCTCCCCTGCTTGGCTGATGCAGGAATGCACCCGCACCGGCTCTTCGACACTGAGCACGCAGCCCGGCTCGCCGGGCTGCCGAAGGTAGGCCTCGGGGCAGTGACCGAGCAGCTGCTCGGTGTGCGGCTCGCCAAGGAGCATTCCGCTGCTGATTGGTCGAAACGTCCGCTGCCGGAGGACTGGCTTCGCTACGCAGCCCTCGACGTCGAGCTGCTGGTGGAGCTCAGGGGGAAGCTGCAGGAGCTCCTCGCCGAGCAGGGCAAGTCCGACTGGGCCGAGCAGGAGTTCGAGTACCTCCGGACCTTCAAGCCCGCCCAGCTGCCCCCTGAGGAGCGATGGCGGAAGACCACCGGGCTCAATAGGCTGAAGTCCCCGCGGAAGCTGGCCATCCTGCGCGAACTGTGGAACGCCCGGGAGTCCCTTGCTGAGAGCAAGGACATCGCACCAGGGCACCTCCTGCCTGACTCGGCCCTGGTGGCCGCCGCGGATGCGCAGCCGCGCACCGTCCCCCAGCTGCTGGATGTCCCAGGCTTCCATGGCCGCGCGGCCAAGCGGGAGGCGCCCCGATGGCTGCGAGCGGTCCAGAACGGCGCCAAGGCCGAGGATCAGCCGGTCAAGCAGGGCAGAGGCTCGGGCGGCCCTCCCCCACCGCGAACCTGGCGGGATCGGAGCCCGGAGGCGTTCGCGCAGTTCCGCACCGCTCGGGCGCGGGTGCACCGGCATGCTGAGAGCATCAGCGTGATGCCCGAGACGCTGCTGGCGCCGGCAGTGCTGAAGCAGCTCTGCTGGAGCCCGCCGGAGTCTGTCGATCTTGAGACGGTCAGCTCCGCCATGGCGGAGCTGGGGGCGCGCCCCTGGCAGGTCGACCAGACGGCCGCGATCGTTGCCGTGGCAATGCTGGACCCTGACCCAGTGGGCGAGTGATGAGCTGTTCGGCGGGCGGGTGCGCGCCCCGGCGCGACTTTCTGAAGGCGACCGCCCTGAGCGGAGCGGCCCTGGCTCTTGCCGCATGCGGCGGAGGCGGCTCAGAGGATCCGGACGCTGAGCGTCTGTGGACAGATGTTGCTCCCGAGGAGAACCTTCCAGCCGGTGAGGCGGGGGTCGCTGAGGTCGGTGACCGGATGCTGCTGGTCTACCGCCCTGATGAGGAGAGCGTGATGGTCTTCTCATCGGTATGCCCGCATGAGGGCTGCGCCGTGGGGATGGATGGGGAGCATTTTGAGTGCCCCTGCCACGGTTCCCAGTTCGAGTTCACGGGCGAACGCATCGCCGGCCCCGCGCAGGAGGACCTGACCTCCTACGAGGCAGAGATCACCGAGGGAATGATCCGCGCCCGCCTCTGAGGCATTCGACGCCCCAGCTTCCCCGCGGCCATCAGCGGGGGCGCTGCTGGAAGATCGGAATCTCCCCGGTGGGCAAGTCCTCTCCGGGCAGCCGACGTGCAAACGGAACCTTGGTGCCGAGCACCTGGGCGACGGTGTCCTGAGCGATCTGCGCGGCAGTGAGGCCGACCCGCTCCAGCACCTGGTCCCGGGAGCCGTGCGCCAAGAACTCCACCGGCAGGCCCACCTCATTCAGGGCAGTGTCCACCCCGGAGGCACGCATCTCCTGGCGAATCCGGGAGCCCACTCCCCCGGCCTTCACGCCGTCCTCGATGCAGACGACGATCCGATGCCGAGCAGCAAGGGACACCACCGAGGCAGGCACCGGCAGCACCCAGCGCGGATCGACCACAGTGGCAGTGATGCCCTGGTCCTCCAGACGCTTGGCAAGATCCAGGGACAGCTCCCCCATGGTGCCCACCGAGACGACGAGCACATCGTTGGAGTACACGCCGTCCTGGGGCGCGGTGCTGGCGTGGAGCACGTCCACCCCATCATCGAACCGCTCCAGGGCGCCCAGCTCGTCATTGACCGAACCCTTGGAGAACCGGACCACAGTGGGCGCGTCCTCCACGGCCACCGCCTCGCGCAGCTCCTCCCGCAGGCGGGTGGAGTCCCGCGGCGCCGCAATCCGCAGGCCCGGGACGATCTGCAGCAGAGACAGGTCCCACATGCCGTGGTGGCTCGGACCGTCGGGACCTGTCACACCGGCACGGTCCAGCACCAGGGTGACCCCGGCCCTGTGCAGCGCCACGTCCATCAGCAGCTGGTCGAAGGCGCGATTCAGGAAGGTCGCGTACACAGCGATCACAGGGTGAAGCCCGCCGTAGGCCAGACCCGCGGCCGAGGTGACCGCGTGCTGCTCGGCGATCCCGACGTCGTAGACACGCTCGGGGAAGCGCGCCGCCATCGTGGAGAGGCCCACGGGGGTCATCATGGCGCCGGTGAGCGCGACGACGTCCTCACGCTCCTCAGCGATGGCGGCGATCTCCTCCTCGAACACCGACGTCCAAGAGCGCGCCGAGCCCCGGGAGACCGGGTCCCCGGTCTCAGGGTCGATGACGCCGACGGCGTGCATCTGATCAGCCTCGTCGGCTCGGGCAGGCGCATAGCCGCGCCCCTTCTCCGTCATCGCATGGACCAGCACCGGGCCGCCGTAATTGCGGGCGTCGGTGAGCGCCTCCTCGAGGGCCGCCTGGTCATGCCCATCGATGGGGCCGATGTACTTGATGCCCAGGTCCTCGAAGAGCCCCTGCGGGTTCCAGAAGTCCTTCGCGCCCTTCTTGGCGGCGTGCAGGCTGCGGTAGACCATCTGCGACATCGGGCCGCCGTCCTGCAGCCGATGCTTCGTGCCGTCCAGCAGGTTCTCGTAGACACGGTGAGTGCGCACCTTGTCGAGGACACCGCGCCTCAGTTTGTAGAGCTGGTCCGCCAGCCCGCCCACCGTCGGGGCGTAGGAGCGGCCGTTGTCGTTGACGACGATCACCACCCGCCGGTCCTTGTCCGCCGCGATGTTGTTGACGGCCTCCCATGCCATGCCGCCGGTGAGCGCGCCGTCGCCGATGACGGGGATCACGAAGCGATCTCCCTCCCCCCGCAGCTGGTAGGCCCGGGAGATGCCGTCCGCCCACGAGAGGGATGAGGAGGCGTGGGAGGACTGAACGATGTCGTGAGGCGACTCAGACCGCTCCGGGTAGCCGGAGAGCCCGCCCTGCTTGCGCAGAGTGGTGAAATCCTGACGGCCGGTGACCAGCTTATGCACGTAGGACTGGTGGCCGGTGTCGAAGATGATTGAGTCCCGCGGGGAGTCGAACACCCGGTGGATGGCCAGGGTCAGCTCCACGACGCCGAGGTTGGGCCCCAGGTGTCCGCCGGTGGCCGAAACGTTGGCGATGAGGAAGGCGCGGGTCTCTTCCGCAAGGCGCTCGAGCTGCTCGGCGCTGAGGCGGCTCAGGTCCTGCGGAGACCCGATGGTGGGCAGAATGCTCATCCGACTATGGTACCCAGCCCCGCCGGCGCAGGCTCAACATTCTGGGCGCAGCAGAGCGGGGCCCGGCCGCCTAGGCCGAACCCCGCTCTGTCTGTCTGATGTCAGCGCGAAGGCTGATCCTCAGCGAATCAGACGGCGTTCTTCACCAGCCCCCGCAGCACGTACTGCAGGATGCCGCCGTTGCGGTAGTAGCCGGCCTCACCAGGGGTGTCGATCCGGACCACGGCGTCGAACTCGATCGTGCCGCCGTCCTCCTTGGTCGCGGTGACCTGGAGAGTGGAGGGAGTCTCACCGTCATTGAGCTTCTCGATGCCCTCGATGTCGAAGGTCTCGAATCCGGTGAGGCCGAGGGTCCCAGCGGATTCGCCCTCGGGGAACTGCAGGGGCAGCACTCCCATGCCGATGAGGTTCGAGCGGTGGATGCGCTCGAAGGACTCGGCGATGACGGCCTTCACGCCCAGCAGACGGGTGCCCTTGGCGGCCCAGTCACGGGAGGAGCCGGAGCCGTACTCCTTGCCGCCGAGGACGACCAGCGGGATTCCCGCCTCCTGGTAGTTCTGTGCGGCGTCGTAGACGTACGCCTGCGGTGCGCCCTCCTGGGTGAAGTCACGGGTGAAGCCGCCCTCCACGCCGTCGAGCAGCTCGTTCTTGATCCGAATGTTGGCGAAGGTGCCGCGGATCATGACCTCGTGGTTTCCACGGCGCGAGCCGTAGGAGTTGAAGTCCTTGCGCTCCACGCCGTTCTCCAGCAGGTAGCGGCCAGCAGGCGTGTCGGACTTGAAGGAGCCGGCCGGGGAGATGTGGTCAGTGGTGACCGAGTCGCCCAGCTTCAGGAGCACACGAGCGCCCTTGACGTCGGACACCGGGCCGGGCTCCATCTCCATGCCCTCAAAGTAGGGAGCCTTGCGGACATAGGTGGAGGCCTCGTCCCACGAGAACGTGGAGCCCTCAGGGGTGTCCATGGACTGCCAGCGGTGGTCACCGTCGAAGACCGTGTCGTACTTGGAGGTGAACATCTCGGTGTCGATGGACTCCTCGATGATCTTGTCCACCTCCATCGGGTCCGGCCAGATGTCCCTGAGGTGGATATCGTTGCCCTCCGAGTCCTGGCCCAGCGGCTCGTTCTCGAAGTCGAAGTCCATTGAGCCGGCCAGAGCGTAGGCGACCACCAGCGGCGGAGAGGCCAGGTAGTTCATCTTCACGTCCGGGTTGATGCGGCCCTCGAAGTTGCGGTTGCCGGAGAGCACCGAGGTGACAGCGAGGTCCTCCTCGAGGACGGTCTTGGAGATCTCCTCCTCCAGCGGGCCGGAGTTGCCGATGCAGGTGGTGCAGCCGTAGCCGACCACGAAGAAGCCGATCTTCTCCAGGTACTCGATGAGGCCGGAGCGCTCGTAGTAGTCGGTGACGACCTTGGAGCCCGGTGCGATGGAGGTCTTGACCCATGGCTTCTGCACCAGGCCCTTCTCCACGGCGTTGCGGGCGAGCACGCCGGCTGCCAGCATCACGTTCGGGTTGGAGGTGTTGGTGCAGGAGGTGATGGATGCGATGGAGACCGCACCGTGGTCCAGGTGGAACTCACGGCCGTCGGGCATCTCCACCGCGACCGGCTTGGAGGGCCGGCCGGAGACATACTCCACGTCCTTGGCCACGCGCGGCTTGTCGGCGGCGTCCTGACCGTTGCCGGCAGCCGGGGAGGGAGCGTCGGAGGCCGGGAAGCTCTCCTCCACGGACTCATCCACGGTGCCCTCTGCCTTTGCGGCTGCATCGTCGACGTAGTTGTGGATGTCCTTGCGGAACTGCTCCTTGGCGTCGGTGAGCGCGATGCGGTCCTGGGGACGCTTGGGCCCGGAGATGGAGGGGACCACGGTGGAGAGGTCCAGCTCCATGTGCTCGGAGAAGCGCAGCTCCCGGGAGGGGTCGTGCCACATCTTCTGCTCCTTGGCGTAGGCCTCCACCAGGGCGAGCTGCTCCTCAGTGCGGCCCGTCAGGCGCATGTAGTCCAGGGTGACCTGGTCGATGGGGAACATCGCGGCGGTGGAGCCGAACTCCGGGCTCATGTTGCCGATGGTGGCCCGGTTGGCCAGCGGCACCTCAGCCACGCCTTCGCCGTAGAACTCGACGAACTTGCCCACGACGCCGTGCTCGCGGAGCATCTGAGTGATGGTCAGCACCACGTCGGTGGCGGTGGCGCCGGCGGGGATCTCGCCGGTCAGCTTGAAGCCGACCACGCGCGGGATGAGCATCGAGATCGGCTGGCCGAGCATCGCAGCCTCGGCCTCGATGCCGCCCACGCCCCAGCCCAGGACGCCCAGCCCGTTCTCCATGGTGGTGTGGGAATCGGTGCCCACACATGTGTCCGGGTAGGCCTGCAGGCTCTCCTCGGTCTGGCGAGTCATCACCACGCGGGCCAGAGACTCGATGTTGACCTGGTGGACGATGCCCATCCCCGGGGGGACGACCTTGAAGTTCTCGAAGGCGGTCTGGCCCCAGCGCAGGAACTGGTAGCGCTCACCGTTGCGCTGGTACTCGATGTCCATGTTCCGCTCGATGGCGTCATGCGAGCCGAAGGCGTCAATCTGCACGGAGTGGTCGATGACCATCTCGGCAGGAGCCAGCGGGTTGATCTTCTCCGGGTCTCCCCCGAGGTCGGCCACGGCCTCACGCATCGTGGCAAGATCCACCACGCAGGGCACGCCGGTGAAGTCCTGCATCAGGACCCGGCCGGGTGTGAACTGGATCTCCACGTTGGGCTGGGCGCTCTCGTCCCAGCCGCCGACGGCTTTGATGTGCTCGGCGGTGATATTCGCGCCGTCCTCGGTACGGAGCAGGTTCTCCAGCAGAACCTTCAGGCTGTAGGGGAGGGTGTCATAGCCCTCCACCTTGTCCAGCCGGTAAATCTCATAGTCGGCGCCGTTGACGCTGAGAACGTCCTTTGCTCCGAAGCTGTCCACAGTGCTCATGCGGGACTCCTTTGTCTAGTTGACCGAACTGACGCGGGCCTCGGACTTGGGCGCGACCGATGACCTCGTCGTGATTCAGGGACCATCCTACTCACACGTGAAGCCCGAATGTGTTCGGAGACACAGGGGCAGCCCTCCCGACGGGCCCATGCAGCCTGCGGAGGCCGCGGCCCCCACGCCTGAAGTCTCAGCGTCGGAATACGGCAACAGATTCCATGTGATGGGTGTTGGGATACATGTCGATGACCTCGAGATCGCGCATGTGCCAGCCCAGCCGAGCCAGAGCCTTCGCGTCACGGGCGAAGGAGGCCGGGTCGCAGGAGACGTAGATGATCTCTGCGGGCGCGGAGGCGTCCACCCCCGCGAGCACCCTCTCCCCCGCACCGGCGCGGGGCGGATCGATGAGGACGAGGTCGCAGCGGCGCAGCCGTGGAAGCACCTGCTCCACGGGAGCCTGGACCACCTCCGCATGCTTCACACCGTCGAAGAGCCTCGCCGCGCTGGCTGAGGACGCCTCGGCCGCCTCCACGGCGAGCACCCGGCCCCCCGAGCCGACACGGTCCGCAGCCCAGGCGGTGAAGAGCCCCGCACCCGCGTAGAGATCGGCTGCGGAGCCCCCGGGCCCCAGCGAGGCCATACGGTCCACAGCAGCGGTCAGCGCCTCCGGCGCGCCGCGGTGGATCTGCCAGAAGCTCTCCGCCTGAAGGTCTATGTGAGTGCGGGGACCCTCCGGCGCCGCAACGGGGAGCGGCAGCGGCTCCGCCACAGAGCGTGAGCCCCACAGCACCTCATGCTCCACCTGAACGGGAAGGTTGCGGGGTCGGCGTACGCCCCGCCGCTTGGTCGATCGCTGCTTGGGGCTGTCCTCCGCCCGGGCCACGATGAGGCTGCCGACCTCAGGAGTCTTCCCTGCAGCCGCGGCCAGACGCTGCTCCAGCCCGGGCGCCGCCCCCTGGACCCGAACGATCGCGGTGACGGGCCCCCTGCCGCCCGGTGCGATCAGGTCGACGCGCTCGGCACCGGTGAAGTCCCAGCCGAAGAGCGGCGAGTCGGCGATGGGCTCAGCCGCCAGCGGCATGCTGGACACTGGGATCAGCGCACGATCCCGGTGCGGCCGCATAGCGAGCTTTCCGCCGGCCCCGACGGCGAAGCCGGCGCGGGTCCGCCAGTGCCGCCCTGCACCGTCACCGTCCAGATCGGTCACACGAGACTCTCCCTCAGCGGTCAGATGCGCGGGGTCAAAGCCTTCCCGGCTCAGCGCATCACTGGAGATGTCACCGATGCGGGCAAGCTGGTCACGGAAGACGTGGGCTTTGATGCGGCGCTGGTGAGACAGGCTGACATGACCCAGCTCGGCCCCGCCCACGGGGAGCGTGCCGGCATCATATGCTGCCGCCGCATCGGCGGCGGGCCATGGGTGCTGACGCCGGTGCTCCGAGGGTTCCAGCACTGCGACGGCGTCGGCTCGCCAGAATTTGGCGCTGGCCCCGCCGTCGGTCACTGCTGCCTGCACGGTCTCACCTGGAATGGCGTGACGGACGAAGACGACCCGTCCTTCGTGGCGGGCGACGCAGTGGCCTCCATGGGCCATCGGGCCCACCTCGAGGGTGAGCAGCTCAGTCACGGGCCGGCTCCGGACGGGCTCCCTCGTCCGGCTGGGCCTCAGCAGCCTCCCCGGTGACCTGCGGGCGAGTGATCATCCACCCGATCCAGAGGCCGAGGGCCCACAGCGGCACGCCCATGACCAGACGAGCGGTGCCCAGGGGCCCGAACGTGTCGGCGAAATAGAGCGGCACCTGGACCAGCAGGCGCAGAGACATGATGCAGACGAGGATCCAGGTAGCCAGTGCGTAGCGCCGGCGCAGCACGTCGTGCTGGCGCCAGGCCACCCCCTGACCGCGGATGAATCCGAAGAGGAGACCCACCACGGGCCACTTCACGCCGATGGAGATGATGAATGCGGTGATGTAGAGCGCGTTGACCAGCATCCCCAGAATGTAGAAGTCTCGGGCCTCCCCGGTCTGCTGGGCGACCAAGGCGCAGAGCCCCACGCCGACCATCCCGGAGACCGCCTGGACGAGAGTGCCGCGCTGGATCAGCCGGACGGCGGCGAACATGCCCGCCACCACCAGTGAGCTGATCAGTGCCGGCCCGAGCTCCTCGGTGAGGATGAAGACGATGAGGAACGCGGCCGGGGGCAGAGTGGCCTCGGCCAGACCCCGCCACCCGCCGATGGAGGTCCAGACGTCCAATGACCCGTCGTCGCGGGCATGCAGCTTGGCGCCGGCCTGAGCGGAGAGCTGCTCCCCCACCTCGTCGGCGCGGGAGCGGTCCTCCGCAGGAACCTGCAGCTGCCGGGGCTGGTCGTGATCCGTCATCGTCAGTTCTGCGTGTTCCCGGCCGTGCCGCGGTGCACGCCGTTGCTGGAGGCCGTGCGGCCCTGCTGGCCGCCCTGGGAGCGACGGGGCACGCTGACCCGTTTGGCGCCCTCGGGAGGCTTCAGGGGGAGCAGCTCACGCGGGGGCAGGGGCTCATCGCCCCGGCTGACCACCAGATGGGAGAAGAGGGTCTCCACACCCGCTGCGGCCTTTCGGTCGATGGCACCCTTGCCGCCGATGACCCCGCGGAGGAACCAGCGGCGTCCCTCGAACCCGATGAACCGGGCAGCGCGCCACCCTTGGCGTCCATCCTTGAGAGTGGTCGGCACACGAGCGTGCAGCTCTTTGCCGAAGGGGCCGTCGATGTGCTTGGCACGGCCCTTCTGCTTGACCACGGACTCTTCGATCTGGCTGCGCACATCATCCCAGGTGCCGCCGGACTTCGGGGCGGAGAACGCCTGGACCTGCAGGCTGGCGTCGCCGATCCTGATGGTCAGGGAGACCACCTTCTTCGACTTCTGGTCGATGTCCAGGCGCACCTGCTGGTTCTTCACGCCGGGCACAAGCAGCGAGCCGAAGTTGATGTAGCCCTTGGTGGAGGCCAGGTCGCTGATGTCCCGCGGAGTGCGCTCGGACAGAACGGCCTGGGCACGTTCAGCGCCGGCCTCCTCGGCGGGCTGCTGGGCCGGGTCGGAGGAGGCCACGAGGTCGGTGTCGTCGTGATCAGAGCCTGCCTCCGCCTGAGTGATGTCCACCTGGTCGGCAGGGTTCTCCTCGTCCTGGGACAGGGCCTCCTTGATCGTGGCGGGCCGGTTGGCCTCGTCCTTGCTCCTCTTTCCGAAAAGGGCCATGGTCTCTCCTTCGCTGTGTATCCGTGCCGGTCCGTTCCTCCGGGGGTGAAGCAGGTGCGGCGCTCAGCGCCCGGTCGAGCCGAAGCCGCCTGTTCCGCGTGCGCTGCCGGGCAGCTCGTCCACCGTGCGGAAGACCGCTTGGCCCACCCGCTGCAGCACCAGCTGGGCGATGCGGTCGCCGCGGGTGATGCTCACCGGCTCCTCGCGGTCGGTGTTCAGCAGCAGCACTCTGATCTCTCCGCGGTAGCCGGCGTCAATGGTGCCGGGGGCGTTCACCAGCGCGACCCCGTGCTTCGCCGCGAGCCCTGAGCGCGGGTGAACCAGCCCCACCCAGCCCTCAGGGATGGCGAGGGCGACGCCGGTGGGCACCATGCGGCGCTCTCCGGGCTGCAGGGTGAAGGCCTCGGCGCTGCGCAGATCTGCGCCAGCATCCCCCGGGGAGGCGTAGGAGGGAGCCGGAAGTTCGGGGTCCAGCCGGACGATCGGTATGTCGACGGCGTCGTGCTCTGTGCTCACGCCCTCGATTCTACTGGTCAGCGCGGGCACTTCCTGCGGCCCCGTCCTCACACGAGATCAGGAGGCGGTGGAGCTGCGCGGCTGCTCGGCGGAGCCCAGGGCACTGAGCACGTCCTGAGGATTCCGTGTGGAGAACAGCCAATAGGGAGTGGGGTCTGAGGGGTCGGTGATCTCGGCGGTGATCACGGGACCGATCCAGCCCCGCACGCACTGGTATGAGCGGGCATCGAAGCCTGGGCCGAGCTGCTCCCGTGCGGCATCCTCGGTGTGGCCGACCACCCTGCCGACGTCACCACGCTCGATCTGAGCACGTCCGGCCCGCAGATGCGTCTCAGTGACCTCCACGCGGGGAGTGGTGACGACCAGGGCGAAGGCGCACAGAGAGATGCCGGCAAACATCGACAGCACTCCCCAGAAGATGTCGATCGGGAAGAAAATGGTCGAGAAGCTCGCCCCGATGAGCACCGCGGCGGTCCACAGCCACCAGGACGGCCACAGCTTCTCGGAGTAGATGACCTTCTCAGCCACCGAGGATCAGCCTTCGCAGTCGGAGCAGATGAGCACCCCGTCGCGCTCGACCGCCTGGGAGCGGTGGCGGACCAGGAAGCAGGAGCCGCAGGTGAACTCATCAGTCTGGGCGGGCAGCACCCGGACCTGCAGCTCCTCGTCGGAGAGGTCAGCGCCGGGAAGCTCGAAGCCTTCGGCCGCCTCTGCCTCGTCCTCATCGACGACGGCGGACTGGCGGCTTCCCGAGCGGTTCTTCAGCTCCTCGATGGAGTCCTCGTTCGACTCGTCGTCGTTCTTGCGCGGCGCATCGTAATCGGTAGCCATATCTGCTGCTCCACTCGTGGGTCCGTCCGCCCCGCACTGGTCGGCGCACCGGCGGGGACACTTCAGGTCGCACAGATTGTGTCTTATGAGGCCTGCCTGGACAAATCGGTTCAGCGGGGGGCGGAAACTGCCTCCGCCGGGGGTGCCTCAACCTCGGCTTGAGCGGCCTGGGTGTGGCGTGCGGCACCGCGGAGTAGGGTTGCCCCTCAAGATGGGTCGCCTGTTCATGCAGACGTGCCCGGCCAGTTCCCGCAAGCCTTCATTCATGGGGAGGTCCGTTCAGGATGCAGCAGCTCCGGATTCTCGGGGTCGAGTCGCAGCAGCACCCCCCGGTCCTTCTGCTCTCCGACGAGGACGGCACAGAATACCGCCTGGAGATCGACGAGGCTCTGCGCACCGCGGTGGGCGAGGCCACGCCGCACCGGGCACCCAGGTCCGAGGAGTCCGTCACGTTCGGCCCCCGGGAGATCCAGGCCAGGCTGCGCGCCGGCGCGAGCGTGGAGCAGGTGGTGGAGGCCAGCGGCCACGGCCGCGAGTATGTGCTCCGGTTCGCCGGCCCGGTCGCAGACGAGCGGGCCTTCCACGCCTCACGCGCCCGGGAGACCATCATTGCCCGGGCGTCCACCGCGGAGAACCACCGGCTGGCCTTCGGGGACGCGCCGGCGACCCTGGAGGCCATGGTCAAGGTGCGGCTGCGCGCCGTGAACGTCGCTCTGCACAGCGTCATATGGGACGCGTGGCGCCGCGAGGACGGGCTGTGGGCAGTCACCTGCGACTTCGACCTCGAGGCCTCCTCCGCCCACGCCGAGACCATCGGGGAACGCCCGCCCGCCGAATGGAGCTACGACCCGGCGTCCCGCACCGTTCGGGCGCAGAACAGGTGGGCTGAGACTCTCTCAGCACTGCCCCAGGGGCCTGGGCAGAAGCGTGCCGGACGCCGACTCGCAGCAGTGGAGGAGCCCTTCGACGTCGACTCTGCCTCCGCCGCGGCCCCGCGCAGCGAAGCCGCTGCCCCTGCACAGCAGGACGCCGACGGCACCGACGCCGAAGACCTCCTCGACATCCTGCGCGCCCGCCGCGGCCAGCGGCTCGGCACCGACGAGGACGGGGACGACAAGCTCGCCTCCCTCATCACCCGGGACGAGGATCCCGCCGGCCCCGCCCGCTTGAGGCCCGTCGACGACGCAGACACCGACGAGCAGATCACCGAGACCCTTCCCGGCATCGATGAGATCCAGCGTCACGGAGCTGAGCTGGCCGAGCAGGACGAGCCTGAGCCTGCCGGGAGCGATGAGGAGGCGCCCACGGGCGACGATGTCGACGACTGGGGATTCAGCTACTCCGACGACCAGGAGACCACCCCCATCGAACGCCCCAAGCCGGAGGCGGACGCGGACGAGGAGGATGGGCAGAAGAAGAGCCGCCGGAAGGCTCGTCGCCCCTCCATGCCCAGCTGGGACGACATCCTCTTCGGCTCTAAGAACGAGTGAGCACCCGCCCGGTCAGCTCCAGGAGGGGGACCTTCCGCTCGGCGTCCGTGAGGGAGCCGTGCTGCCCCACCATCTCCCGCACGCCGGCACCGCTGCGGGCAGTGTCGAAGACGGCGATGTCCTCGTAGGCGGCAACGATCACATCCCCGATCCGAGACCGGGCGGGCTCACTGACAGGGCCGAACCAGCCGGCCTCGACAGCCTCCTGCTTGGCCAGCACCCACGCCCGACCCTCGAACTCAGCCCGCCAACGCTGCTCGATCTCCTCCGGATCAGCCCCAGACCGGGCGTGGAGGTAGACCATCCGGGGATCGCCCGCGGTGTGCGCGACGCCTTCCAACAGATCGCCGCGGCCGGCCACGTCCACACCCCCGGCACGCGGAACGTCGACCATCCCGTGGTCGGCAGTCAGCAGCACGGCGGCCTGTTCGCCGAACCGCGCGGACAGCTGGGCGCTGAACCGCCTGGCTGATGCGTCGAGGTTCTCCAGGTACTCCCGCCACTCTGGTGAGGCGGCGCCCAGCCTGTGGCCGGTGCGGTCCAGCTCGTCCACGTAGAGGTACACCAGCAGAGGCGCGGCGGGCCCGCGGCGCACCCCCTTGGAGGCGCGCTGCTCGCTGATCCAGTCGGCGGCGGCGCTGAACCGGTGCTCGATCCGCTCAGCCCCGAGGAACTGACCGCCGGAGAGCGAAGCACGGGTCAGCGGCGAACTGCGGAACTGGGGGCGGGAGACGGTCAGCACAGAAGCACCGGCCGCTTGGGCCCGCCCCAGCACCGTGGGGTGCGGCTGCCACGTGCTCGGGTCCAGGTCTCCGGGCCATTTGCCGAGCATGTTGACCACCCGGCCCAGGTGCTCGGCGTAGAGGTCATAGCCGATCATTCCCGTCTCCCCCGGGGTCAGCCCGGTGCCCAGGGAGGTGAGCGAGGCGGCCGTGGTGGCGGGGGCGCCGCAGTCCAGGACCCTGGCTGTTTCGACGTGTCGCCAGGCGGAGGCGAGGAAACGGGCGTGACCGGTGTGACGGGCGAGGTTCTCGTCCCCCAGGCCGTCCACCATGACGACGACGGCGATGCTCGCCTCGGGCACCCCCAGCCGATTCTCGAAGCCCTCCAGCCCGAGCGCACCCGCGGCCGAGGCCATCACGTGGCGCAGATGCGCGCCGTCATAGTCAGGGGCAGCGGGAAGGGGCCGACTCATCAGCGGTCAGGGCCGATCAGCGGGCTGCGCGCACCTGGGCACGCCGCAGGGCTCGGACGAACTCGCGCGCCTCATCCACGGCGGTGTCCCCCTCAGCTGTGGAGGCGATGCGCAGGGTGATGTCCTCCGGAGACACGTTGCCGGTGTCGCCGTGGTCGGCCATGCACTCGGGGTTGCCGCAGTCGGCCGGCATGGTGTCGATGCGCGCCCCGCCGGACCAGTTCATCGTGAGTGTGACCTCTGCCAGCCCACGGTCGGGGCGGAAGCTCTGGGGGCGTCGGTGCACCTCAGAGAGAATGACCGACCCCATGCGCGGCACCGGCACCACCTCGGTGGAGATGCGGGCGACGACCTCGCCGGGGCCGGCCCGGCCGCCGTCGTCGTGGGAGAACCCGGGGTCGTCCTCGGCGTCATGGTCGTCCAGGTGCGCGACCACCACCACGTCCTCAGCCAGGGCCAGCACAGTGATGTGCCGGTGGACCTCCTCCATGTCGAAGTGGGTGTCCACGTGCACGATCTGGTGGCTGGCCTCACGGCCGTCCAGAGCATCGGTGACTGTGTGGTGCACGAGGTCCGGGTAGAAGCCGCCGCGGTCGATGGCCTCCTTGAGGCTCCGGGTCAGAGTCATAGCTGACATGGTATCTCCGCTCGCGCCCGGGCGCCGGTCCGCGCTGCGGAGGGGCAGCGGAGCAATTCGCCCCGATCGTGGCCATTCTGGATAATGGCGGAGTGCCTCAGACCGGATCCTCCCCATCCCCAGCCGCAAGCTCCACCAGCGGAAATGCCACTTTCCACCACCGCAACGCGTCGCTGCTGGCCGTGGCGGAGGTGGAGGCGCCGGCGGTGCTCTCCTCCAAGGCTCTGGACGCGCGCCTGTCAGATGCGCGCAAGCGGCTGAAGCTTCCGGCCGGGCTGCTGCAGCGTGTGGCCGGGGTCAAGGCTCGCCGGAACTGGCGCAGCGACGACGAGGTCCGCGCCGGCACGGTGGAGGCCGCACGCCGGGCGCTGAGGGCCGCTGGCGTCTCCGGCCAGGAGGTCTCGGTGATGATCAACACCTCTGTGACCCGCGAGCACCTGGAGCCGTCCGTGGCCGTGGGCGTGCACCACGAGCTGGGCCTGCCCAGCTCGGCGATGAACTTTGACATCACCAATGCCTGCCTGGGCTTCGTCAACGCGATGACCCTGGGCAGCTCGCTGATCGATGCCGGTCAGGCCAAGTACGTGCTGATAGTCAACGGCGAGGACGCCCGCAAGGTGCAGGACGCCACCGTGGAGCGCATCAACACCCTGGAGCATGTGGCCCGTGAGGACTTCATGAAGGAGTTCGCGTCGCTGACCCTGGGGTGCGGGGCCGCCGCAGCGGTGATCGGCCCGGCGGATGCGCATCCGGAGGGTCACCGCATCAAGGGCGGCGTCACCCGTGCTGCCACCCAGCACCACGAGCTCTGCGTGGGCGACCACCGCGGCATGTTCACCGACGCCAGAGGCCTGCTGGAGGGCGGACTGGAGCTGGTGATGGACGCATGGGAGGACGCTAAGGCGGAGTTCGACTGGGAGGGGATGGACTCCTACGTGACCCATCAGGTCTCCCAGCTGCACACCTCGTCGATCATCAAGGCCGCCAAGCTGGACAGGAAGAAGGTCCCGGTGACCTACCCGGAGCTGGGCAATGTGGGGCCGGCCTCCCTGCCGATCACCCTGGCCCGCGAGGAGGCGGCGGGAAACCTGTCTCGCGGTTCTCGTGTCCTCTGCATGGGGGTAGGGTCGGGCCTGAATACGGCAATGGTCGAGATCGAGTGGTGAGACAGTGATGGTGAGCTTCCCCCTCTGGCGCAGGATTCCCGCCGCCGCAGCACGCCTGCCGTTCGAGACGCTCAGCAGGACTCCCCTGCCCGGCCTGGATCCGGCCTGGTCCCGTCTGGTGACGGCGAAGACGGACGACGGCGAGCGAGGCTTCCATGTGCTGGACACCGGTCCGGAGCTCGCCGCCCGGGGAATCGAGCCCACCGGCACCATCCTGGCGGTGCACGGCAACCCCACCTGGTCATACCTGTGGCGCTCTGTTCTGGCGGCCTCCCTGGAGCACGCCCGTCCAGGGAACGCCTGGCGGGTGATCGCGCCGGACCAGCTGGACATGGGCTTCTCGGAGCGGCTGGAGCACTCTGAGCCGCCGTCCGCCTACGCGTCCGGGTACCGGCGCCTGGAGCAGCGGCTCGGTGACCTCGACGGCCTGATGGACGAGCTGGATGTGGACGTCTCTCGGCCGCTGGTCACTCTGGGGCATGATTGGGGCGGCATCATCTCCCTGGGCTGGGCGGTCCGGCACAGCAACGTGGTGGACGCCGCCGTCTCCCTCAACACTGCGGTGGATCATCCCAGCGGCGAGCCGGTGCCCCCGGCCCTGCGCGCTGCGATGGCGCCCGCCGTGCTGCCGGCCGCCACGGTGCTCACTGACGGATTCCTGCGCACCACGCTCTCCCTCGCCGACCCCGGGGACGCCCCCGGGGGGCTGCCCGCTGAGGTCACCGCCGCCTACCGCGCCCCGTACGTCTCCCGGCTCGGCCGAGGAGGGATCGGCGGGTTCGTCGCGGACATCCCGGCGCTGGCGAAGCACCACTCCCGCACAGTGCTGGAGGAGGTCTCCTCCGGACTGCACGAGTGGGACAGGCCGACGCTGTTCCTCTGGGGGCCCAAGGACCCGGTCTTCCGGGACCGCTACCTTGCTGACCTGCTCGAACGGGTTCCGCATGCGGATATGCACCGCTATGAGGGTGCGGGCCACCTCCTCGTGGAGGACCGGGACATCACCGCTCCGCTGTTCCAGTGGCTGGAGGACCTCTTCGACGAGGACGTCGAGCCCGCTTCCGCGCGGCAGTCGCCTCCCCCGGCGGCCGAGGCTCCCCGGCTGCACGACCAACTCACGGAGCTGACGCTGACCTGGCGCCGCACTGAGCCGGCAGCGGTGGATATGACCAGCAGCGGCGAGACCGTCTCCTGGGCCGAGCTGAAGGAGAAGGTGGAGGCCCTGGCGGTGGGCCTGCACGAGCTCGGAGTTCGCCGCGGCGACCGTGTCTCGCTCCTCGTCCAGCCGGGCAACGACCTCACAGTGATCCTCTACGCGCTGCTGCGCCTCGGGGCTGTGGCCGTGGTGGCCGATGCCGGCCTGGGCATCAAGGGCCTGAGCCGCGCGGTCCGCAGCGCCCGCCCGGCGTGGGTCATCGGTGCCCTGCCGGGGCTGACTGCCGCCCGAGCCCTCGGCTGGCCCGGCCGTCGGATCAGTGTGGATGCGCTCTCCGACCGTCAGTCCAGACTGCTCGGCACGGAGGCCTCAGCGGCTCGGCTGCTGCGTCGCCATGCGGGTGCCCGTTTGAAGCGGGTGCCGAACCCGGAGCCGGAGGACGACGCCGCGATCCTGTTCACGTCCGGCTCCACCGGTCCGGCGAAGGGCGTGCGCTACACCCATGCCCGGCTGGGGGCTCTGGTGGCCCTGCTGCGGCAGACCTTCGACGTGAAGCCCGGCGCGTCCCTCATCGCTGGATTCGCGCCCTTCGCACTGCTGGGCCCGGCCATCGGCGCGACGTCCGTCACCCCGGACATGTCGGTGACCAGGCCGGCGACGCTGACCGCTTCCGCGGTGGCTGACGCCGCGCTGGCCGGCGGGGCCACCATGTTCTTCGGCTCACCCGCTGCGCTGCGCAACGTGGTCGCCACAGCTGAGGGCCTCAGCGAGAAGCAGACCAAGGCCCTGCGGCACATCCGTCTGGTGCTCTCCGCCGGGGCTCCTGTCCACCCGGACATCCTGGACGCCGTCCAGAAGATCTTCCCCTCGGCGGAGATCCACACGCCCTATGGGATGACGGAGGGCCTGCTGCAGGCTGACATCACCCGTGATGAGGTGCACGAGGCGATGGCTTCAGCGCAGCCCGGCGTCTGCGTGGGCCGCCCGGTGGAGGGCGTCCGCTTCGCAGCAGCCCCCCTGGATGACCTCGGCGTACCCTCGGAGTCACCGGTGCGGCCGGAGGAGGCCCGCGGCGCGCTCAGTGAGCTGGTCGTCTCCGCCGCCCACCTGAAGGCCGGCTACGACAGGCTGTGGCACACGGAGAGGCTCTCTGCCCGGGATGGCCTGGACGGCCTGCGCTGGCACCGAACCGGCGACGTCGGGCATATCGACGAGGCCGGGCGCCTCTGGATCCAGGGCCGGCTCCAGCACGTGATCAGGACCCCTGAGGGCCCGATCGGCCCCGGTCTGGTGGAGACGCCGGTGGACACTCTTGAGGGGGTGTCCCGCTCCGCCGCTGTCGGCACCGGCCCCGACGGCGCCCAGGCCGTCGTCGTGATCGCTGAGCCGGAGCCTGGCACCCGCCTGGCCTATGGCTCCTCACCCCTGGCTGACCCTGAGTTCGCCGCACGGGTCCGTGGAATCTCCCCGGTTACGGTGGCAGCGGTCCTGGTGCTGGAGCAGCTGCCCACTGACATCAGGCACAATTCAAAGATCGAACGCGGCGCCTTGTCCCGCTGGGCCGGCCGCGTCCTGGCCGGAGAGCGGGTGAGCGCACCGTGAGCCCACAGTTCAGCACTGAGATCCCTGTCGGATCACGCATTGTGGTGACCGGAGCCTCCGGCCTTCTGGGTCGCAGCGTGGCCCAGCGTCTGGCGGAGGACGGCTACCGGGTCAGTACGTTCCAGCGCTCCGCCTCGAACGTGAAGGGCGCCGAGGACATCCGCGGCTCCCTCACCGAGGCAGAGGACGTCGCACGCGCCGTGGAGGGGCAGGACGCCGTGGTGCACATGGCCGCGAAGGTCTCGGTCTCCGGCCGCCGCGAGGACTTCGAGAAGGTCAATGTCGAGGGCACTGAACGGCTCTTCGAGGCCGCTTGGGGCGCGGGCGTGGGACACGTTCTGCATGTTTCATCTCCCAGCGTGGCTCATGCCGGATCATCGCTGATCGGTGCTCCCGCGGGTGCTCCGGACCCTGAGCATGCCGAGGGCAGCTACGCCCGCACTAAGGCGGAGGCAGAGCTGATCGCGGAGTCCTATGCGGAGATCGGCATGAAGGTGCTCGTGCTGCGTCCGCACCTGGTGTGGGGCCCGGGCGACGGCCAGCTGACCAAGAGGATCGTGGACCGAGCACGCTCAGGACGCCTGCCGCTGCTGGGCACCGGCGCTCCCCTGGTGGACACCCTCTACATCGACAACGCAGTGGACGCGTTCACTGCCGGACTGCGGCGGCTGCCCCAGATTGCAGATGGGCCGGTGGAGGACCGTCGCCTGGTGGTCACCAACGGCGAGCCGCGGCCGATCGGTGAGCTGCTGGCCGGCATCGCCCGCGCCGGCGGCGCGAAGGCTCCTAAGCTGCGGGTCTCCCCCGCCGTCGCCAAGGCCGCCGGCGCGCTGGTGGAGAAGGTGTGGGCGGCCACCGGACCGCATGAGGACGAGCCGCCGATGACCAGGTTCCTCGCCGAGCAGCTGTCTACGGCCCACTGGTTCGACCAGCGCCGCACCCGCCGGGTCCTGGACTGGACCCCGCGGATCAGTGTGGACGAGGGCCTGGAGAGGCTGGCCCGCCACGTCCGCCGGACCGGCCAGGTGCTGTAGCCGGATCAGGCGCTGACGAGGATCCCGTCCTCGTCGCTCCAGACGGTCGCTCCGGGCCGGAAGGCCGCTCCCCCGAAGCTCACGGCCGCATCGGCGGCGCCGACGCCATCCTTGGTGGACTTGCGCGGGTTGGAGCCGAGAGCCTTCACTCCGAGGTCGAGATGGGCAAGGGCCGCGCGATCACGGACGGCCCCGTTGATGATCACGCCGGCCCATCCGTTGGAGACGGCCGCCTCGGCGATCATGTCGCCCATCAGCGCGGACTCCAGCGACGCTGCGCCGTCGACGACGAGCACGGCGCCATTGCCGGGGCTGTTGAGCGTGGACTTCACGAGCCCGTTGTCCCGGTAGCACCGGATGGTTCGGACCGGTCCGGCAAAGCGTGTGCGGCCTCCCAGATTCTGCATCTGCAGGGATACGGACTGCAGGGACTCATCCTCGTCGTAGAGGTCGCACGTGGTGAAGCTGGCCATAGAAGTCTCCTTCGCGACGCCGTTGTCGGGGGTATGACGCATATTACATTCTGTGCGGCTTCAGACGTGTGAACCGGCGCTGCCGAAGCCCGCCGAGGCACCTGCCGCCCATGCACCGGGACAGACTCAGTACTTCGAAATAGCCCTGCGCGGCGAATCGGTGCGCTGCTCAGGCTGAGCAAGCCGGACTGTGGCGTGCAGGACTCGGATGCCTTCCGCGGACGCAAGCAGGGGAGTCAGTTCGAGCTCAGCGACTTCCGGGTGGTTGTCCTTCAGGGTCGCGACCCGGTGGACCACGTCCTGGACGGCGCCGAGATCGACGGCGGGGACGCCGCGGTGCCCGGTGAGCTTCACGGCCGCCTTCGGCCCTCGAATGAGCTCGTCGAGATCCTGGTCCGTCAGCGGCGGCACGGCGTAGGCCCAGTCCTCGAGGAGGTCCACGGCATCTCCGGAGATGCCGAAGGAGATCACCGCTCCGATGAGGGGGTCCTCGAGGGCACGGACGGTGCAGGCCTGGCCGGCCGGTGCCATCGCTTGGACCTCAAGGTCGGGCTGGCCCTCGGCCGCAGATCCTGCATAGGGGGCGAGGGCCCGCCGCGTCTCGGCGACTGCGCGGCGCAGGTCAGCCTCATCCTCAATGTTCAGCTGCACCCCTCCGAGGTCGAGGCGCTGACGCAGATAGGCATTGGTGGACTTCAGGGCGACCGGATAGCCGATGCGCCGGGCCGCCTCGCAGGCCTCGTCTGCAGTGCGGATCTGTTCGGCGCCGAGGAGCTGGATGCCGTAGATCCCCAGCAGCTCGGCGGTCTGCTCCTGGCTGAGCACCGCTGTTCCGGAGGCGGGCAGCCAGGAGCCGATGCGTTCCTCGGCCGTTCGGTATGCCGCGGAGCCGGCGAGGCCCTCGGGGATGCTCAGCGTGCCGATCCCGCGTTCGCGCCACTGCTGGTAGGCGGTGATCTTGCCGAGCACGGCCACGGAGCGTGCCGGGGAGGAAAAGACGGGAACCCCCTGCTGCAGGGCGCCGTCTTCGATGACGGGGCCGGCGTTGCCGATGAAGTTCAGCGGCATGTGGGGGTCTGTGACTCCGATGAGCGACATGACCATGGGTTTGGTCTGCTGGCGCGCGATCTGGGATATCGCCCGGTAGAAGTCGTACTGGACGCCGGTGATGGTCGGCTGCAGGCAGAGGGCCACGCCGTCGAGGGCGTCATCGTCGAACTGCTCCTGGAGGGCGTGCTGGAGGGCGGCACGGGCCTCCTCCTCGGTGCCTTCGAGGCAGAGGCCGGTGTCCACCCGGACGGGGATGAGCCCTTCGGCTTCTGCCGCGTCGGCGAGCAGGCGCCCCATGGAGGGCGAGTTGGTGAGAATGCCGAGGCGGGGGCTCGCTGGGACGGGCTGAGTGGCCAGAACTTGGAGCACATCCATCAGGGAGTCGGTGTTGGCGACTTGGATGACCCCGGAGCTCTGCAGCATCGCGTCCACGGCCGCGGCGGGGGCGCTGATGGTCCGCGTTTCGTGGCCGGGCGGCACCCGCAGGCCCATCACCTCGGATTTGGAGACCACCACGGGTTTGGCCTGGGAGAGCCGTCGGGCGATCCGGGCGAACTTGCGCGGGTTGCCGAAGGATTCGAGGTGGATGCCGACCGCCCGGGTGGCGGCGTCGTCCTCGAAGTGCTGCATGGCGTCGTTGCCTGAGACATCAGCCCGGTTGCCCGCGGAGATCGCGGCTGTCAGCCCCAAGGAGCGCCGTTGGGACTGTGCGGTGAGCGAGAGGCCCACGGAGGCGGACTGGCTGAAGATCCCGGCGCCGCCGCGGATGGGCAGCTGGGGAAGCCGGGAGGCGTTGAGCCGGTAGTCCGGGTCCGTGCTGATCAGGCCCATGGAGGCCGGCCCGATCACTCGCATCCCGTAGCCCCGTGCCAGCCGGACGAGCTCCCGCTGCCGCTCGCCGTCGGTCTCGGTGACGATGAGCACGCCCCGGACCCCGGCGCGCCCGCAGTCGGTGACGGCCTGTCGCATCTGATCAGGCTCGACGGCGATGACGGCCAGGTCGATCTGCGGCTCGATGTGCTCGAGCATGGAGCGGCGCGGCCCCTCCTCGTCATCAGGCTCATAGGCTTCGGGGCTGACGGAGTGGACGCCGCCGGTGTACCGGGCCTCCATCAGGTGATGCAGCAGGTGGTAGCCCACAGAGCCGTAGAGCCGCGAGTTGCCGATGACAGCGACCTGCTCCGGCGCCAGCAGCTGGGACACGCTGCGCGCCTCAGCGCGGTGCTCCCGGGACTCCATCACCTGCCGCGAACGATCGTTGGGGTCGATGCTGAAGCTGACCATGATGACGTCCTCCTCGAAGCTGCGGGTCAGCTCGTAGCCGGCCTCGTGGAAGACCGAGAGCATCTTCCGGTTGGCGGGCAGCACCTCTGCGGAGAAGCGTGCGAGGCCCCGTTCCCGGCCGGCGGCGGCGAGGTGCTCCAGCAGGATGGACCCGAGGCCGCGGCCCTGATGGGCGTCCGCGATGTAGAAGGCCACCTCGGCCTCCTCGGTCCCGTCGATGCGGTCATAGCCGCCGACGCCGATGATCTCGCTCTCCCCTGAGCGGTCGGTGACGATGACCACCAAGCAGACCCTGTCGGCGTGGTCGACGTCGGTGAAGCGGTCCAGCTCAGCATCTGAGAGCTTGGCCTTGTACGAGAAGTAGCGCAGGTACCGTGAGGACTCGGACTGTGCGGCATGCATCCGCTGAAGCCTGGACGCATCCTCCGGCCAGACAGGGCGCAGCTGGGCCGCCGCGCCGTCCCGCAGGACGACATCGGCCTCCCAGTGGGCCGGATATCCACGCTGAGCCGCCGTTGAACCCATACGATCAACTGTAGCCGCAGCCGCGGCGTCCTCGTCCGTCATGACTGAACACACCGATATCCAAGGGATCCCGCTCACTCGCCTATGGCCCGCCGCAGCACTGACACCGCTCCGCCGGTGACCCCCGAAGACAACATCACTGACATCGATGTCTCCTCGGAGATGGAGACGTCGTTCCTCGAGTATGCCTACTCGGTGATCTACTCGCGGGCGCTGCCGGATGCCCGGGACGGCCTGAAGCCTGTGCAGCGACGGATCCTCTACATGATGTCCCAGATGGGGCTGCGCCCGGAGAAGGGGCACGTGAAGTCTGCCCGCACCGTGGGCGAAGTGATGGGCAAACTGCACCCGCACGGCGATGCGGCGATCTACGACGCCTTGGTGCGCATGGCGCAGTCCTGGGCGCTGCGCCTGCCCCTGGTGGACGGGCACGGCAACTTCGGCTCGCTCGACGACGGGCCCGCCGCCTCTCGGTACACCGAGGCGCGCATGGCGCCGGCGGCCCTGGCGATGACCGCGGACCTGGATGAGGACGTCGTCGACTTTGAGCCGAACTATGACAACCAGCTGACCCAGCCCTCCGTGCTGCCCAGCGCCTTCCCCAACCTGCTGGTCAACGGCGCCAGCGGCATCGCAGTGGGCATGGCCACCAATATGGCTCCGCACAATCTGCGTGAGGTGATCGCCGGGGCCAAGCACCTCATCCTGAACCCGGAGGCGGCGCTGGAGGAGATCATGGAGCTCATCCCCGGGCCGGACTTCCCGGGGGGCGGGCGCATCGTGGGCTTGGACGGCGTCAGGGACGCCTACCGGCGCGGGCGCGGATCCTTCAAGATCCGTGCGAAGACACGCATCGAGCAGGTCTCCCCCCGGCGCACCGGGATCGTGGTGGACGAGCTGCCGTACATGGTGGGCCCGGAGACCGTCATTGAGAAGACCAAGGAGGCCGTCCAGGCCAAGAAGCTGGCCGGGGTGTCCGACGTTCTGGACCTCACCGACCGCAAGCACGGACTGCGAATGGTCATCGAGCTGAAGGCCGGATTCAACCCGCAGGCGGTGCTGGCGCAGCTGTACAAGCTGACCCCCCTGGAGAACAGCTTCGGCGTCAACAACGTGGCACTGGTGGACGGGCAGCCGCGCACCATGGGACTGCTGGAGCTGCTGCAGGTGTATGTGGGCCATCGGATCGAGGTGGTGCGCCGCCGCACCGCCTACCGGCTCTCCAAGCGCCGCGGCCGCCTGCACCTGGTGGAGGGCCTGCTGATCGCGATCGTCGACATCGACGAGGTCATTCAGATCATCCGCGCCGCTGAGGACGGCCCCACTGCCAAGCAGCGGCTGATCGCCGTCTTCGACCTCACGGACGCGCAGGCCGAGCACATCCTGGAGCTGCGGCTGCGCCAGCTCACCCGGTACTCCGCCCTGGAGCTGGAGCAGGAGAAGGAGAGGCTCGAGGAGGAGATCGCCCAGCTGGCCGCTCTCCTGGAGTCCGAGCAGCTGCTGCGCAGCACCGTCGCTGATGAGCTGGACAGCATCGCCGAGAGGTACGGGGACGACCGCCGCACCCAGCTGGTGGAGTCCGAGGACGCTGAGCCAGCGGCGCCGATCAGGCCGGACAAGGGCGAGGATCCTGAGGCCGCCCTTCGGATCCCGGACTCTCCGTGCTGGGCGGCGCTGTCCACCTCGGGCATGCTGGCCCGCACCACGGACCGTTCTGCGCTGGCTCACCCCTCCCGGCGCCGTAAGCACGATGCGCTGCGCTCTCTGGTGCCGGTGACCGCCCGCGGGGACGTAGGGGCTGTGACCTCGGCGGGTCGGATGATCCGCCTGCCGGTGATCGACCTGCCCGCGCTGGAGGTGGCGGGCGGCTCCCTGAACCTCAGCCAGGGCGGCAGAGCGAAGGACTATCTCTCCCTGGGACGGGGCGAGCAGCTGATCGGTCTGGTGCCCCTGGACGCCGTGATTGCGCTGGCGACCGGCGCCGGCAGGGTCAAGCGCGTCAACCCGGACTACCCTGCCAATCGGGATGATTGGGGGGTCATCTCCCTGAAGGAGAAGGACGCGGTGGTGGATGCGGCGGCAGCCCCGGACGACGCCGACCAGCTGGTGATGATCTCATCCGCCGGCCAGCTGCTGCGCTGCGCGGCGGAGAATGTGCGGCCTCAGGGACGCACCGGCTCCGGTGTGGCGGGCATGAAGCTTGGTGAGGGGGACGCGGTGATCGGCTTCGGCGTGGTCCCGGCGTCGTTGGCGGACGAGCCCGGCGCTGCGGTCGTCGTCACGGCCGCAGCGGGCGACGGGGCGCTGGAAGGGTTGGAGAGCGGCTCCCTCAAGGTCTCCGAACTGGGCGAGTTCCCGGCGAAGGGCCGCGCCACCGGCGGCGTGCGGGCCCACCGCTTCCTCCGCGGCGAGGATCATCTGAGCCTGGGGGCCGCTGTGCTGGCCGCTCCCCTGGCTGCTGACGGCACAGGATCTGCCCGGACTCTGCCGGCAGAGATGGCGAAGCGCGATGCCTCGGGCGTCCCCTGGGAGCAGAGCATCGCCGCGGTGGCCTCCAGCCCTGAGGCACTGTCTTCCGTGCACTCTGCAACGAATGGGTAACGTTCGACACACTTTTACTACAGAGCGTAGAAGAACGGCCCGAGCAGCAGTATTGTAGTAATGCACTGCTGAAAGGAGCACGATCATGATGGCCAGCCTCGGCGAACTCGAACGTCAGGTGATGACCCTGCTGTGGGACACAGGCTCACAGCTGTCTGCCAACGAGGTGCGTGACGAGCTCGACGACTCCCTCGCCGTCACCACTGTGCTCACTGTGCTCTCCCGCTTGGAGAAGAAGGGACTGGTCCGTCGGGACCGGGGCTCCCGGCCGCACCGCTACGCTGCTGAGGCCTCCCGCGAGGACCACACCGTGGAGATGCTCAACGAGGTCCTCGGCCAGGCCGGCGACCGTGAGGCTGTGCTGGCACGCTTCATCGGCAGCGTCTCCGAGGACGAGGCAGCTGCGCTCCGTCGCATTCTGAGCTGACTTCTCGGCTCTCCGACCGGCTATTCCCACTAAACTGTCCCCTTAGTGGAAATTCTCGCCCTTGCCCTCGGTCTGCTCGCCCTGACACTGGCTGTGCCTGTGCCTATGTGGCTGCACGAGGCGCGGTTCCGGGCGCGCTCCCCGTGGGTATGGATGGTGCTCTGGCAGGCCATCGCGCTGGCCGGGGGACTCTCTATGGTGGGCGCCCCCATCATCTACGGCCTCTCGCCCTTCGGAGTCTCATTCCCTGAAGCCGTGCGCACCGCCGTGGGGCTGACCACCGCGGAGGACTATTCCGCCCTGGCGACGCTGAACGTGCATCCGTGGCATCTGTTCTCTCTCTGCCTGGGGCTGGTGCTGGGCGCGCATCTTGTGCTGACCCTGGCGAGAACGTTCTATCGAGTGAGGCGTGCCCGGAGCCGCCACCGCCAGATGGTGCGGCTGCTGTCCACTCCCCTTCGCACCGGAGAACGGGCTGAGGCTGACGATGCCCCGGCGTTCGAGGCCCAGGTGATTGAGCATGATGCTCCCCTGGCCTATTGCTTGCCAGGGCGGACCAACGCGGGGTCGGTGACGGTGCTGTCCCGGGGCCTGCTGGATCAGCTCACGAAGGATGAGCTGGCCGCTGTCGTCGCACATGAGCAGACGCACCTGCGGCAGCGGCATCATCTGCTGACGATGGCGTTTGAGGCCTGGTACCGGGCTCTCCCCTGGCTCCCCACGACCCGGTACGGGCGTGAGGCGGTCCTCGAGCTCACGGAGATGCTCGCTGACGACGGCGCGCTGACTGAGCACAGCAATGAGCGGCTGCTGCGCTCGATCGCGACGACCAGCACCGGCGAAGGCGGAGCCAGGACGGAGCTGGAGCCGGGCGCCTCAGGCCTGATCACCGGCGTGCGCCTGCAGCGGCTCCTGACTCAGCCTGAAACCCTGGGCAGAGCGCCCACCGCGGGGATTCTCGCCGTCAGCCTGCTGCTGCTCACAGCGCCGACGGCCCTGATCCTGTTCGGATGACACCGCCCCGGGGCTCGACACTACTCGTCGGGGACGCTTCCGTTCTTGCGTTCGTAGCGCCAGGCGAATAGCCCGATGACGGCCCAGATCAGAGCGAAGAGAGCCAGGAAGATCGGGGCGAAGGTCAGCCCCAGGTCCAGTGCAAGGTTCAGGACCACCATCGCGGCAGCCCCCAGTCCGAAGACAGCGGCGAGGGTGAGGAGGCGCCGGACCTGGTTTTCCTGGGGCGGGGGCTGCTGCATCATGCCTGATCCTCAGGCGCTGCTGACGAGGAAATCGTCGGCGCCGCCCACCAGCTCGGTGTGCGCCTGCTGCAGGCCGTCCTTGTTGACGATGGATGCGATCTCCGCGGCGAACTCCTCCACGGTGCAGAGTTTGCCGGCGGCTGCGCGGCGAGCCTCGATAGCCCCGGGCTGCGCCCGGTCCAGCAGAGTGGCCGTGATGGTTCCTTCGATCATGTCCCCGGAGACCACGGTGAGCCTGATGCCCTTCTCATCCAGCTCCGGAACCATTTCCCTGAGCGCATCCTCGCCGGCGCGCTTGGAGCGGGCGACGGGCTCATAGGCGTCCATGGTGGCGGTCTGGTTGATGAAGTGCGCCTGGTGGCTGGTGACGAACACGATCTGGGAGCCGGCGGGCATCACCTGCAGCGCTGTGCGCACCAGGCTGACCTGTGCGTCGCGGTTGAGCTTGAGCGCGTAGTCCTCGCCGCGGTCGGCCTCCATGCCTCCGGAGGCGTTGAGGATCAGCAGGTCGAGGCTGCCGAAGCGCTCCACGGCGGTGTCCACCAGGGCATGTGCGCCGTCATTCTCTGTGATGTCGGCCTGGACAGCCACGGCCTGGCCGCCTGCCTCCTCGATTCCCTTGACGACCTTCTTGGCGCGCGGCGCCTTGGCCCGGTAGTTCACGACGACGCCGGCGCCCCGCTCGGCGATGAGCTGCGCCGTAGCGGCACCGATGCCGCGGGAGGATCCGGTGATGACCGCGCCCTTGCCGGCCAGGTCCTGTTCAGTCATGGGGTCTTTCCTTTCCTGGCGGTGCTGACCGCCTCTTCAGCAGGTCTGGGCGCGCTCGGTGTGCGCGCCGTCATTCGCGTCAGTGGCCCATGCCGAGGCCGCCGTCGACCGGGATCACGGCCCCAGAGATGTAGGCGGCGGCGTCGGAGCCGAGCCACTTCACGACCTCGGCGACCTCCTCGGCCTCGGCGAACCGGCCGGCGGGGATGGACTCGAGATACTTCTTCTGGGTGTCCTCGTCGAGGGCGTCGGTCATGTCGGAGCGGACGAAGCCGGGGGCCACCACATTGGCGGTGATGCCGCGGCCGCCGAGCTCGCGCGTCAGGGAGCGGGCCATGCCCACCAGGGCGGCCTTGGAGGAGGCGTAGTTGATCTGACCGGGGGTGCCGTAGAGGCCCACCACCGAGCCGATGAGGACGATGCGGCCCTTCTTCTGCTTCAGCATGCCCTTGTTGGCGCGCTTGATGACCCGGAAGGCTCCGGTGAGGTTCGTGTCGAGCACGTCGGAGAAGTCATCCTCGCTCATGCGCATCAGCAGGGTGTCGCGGGTGATGCCTGCATTGGCGACGAGGACCTCAACCGGGCCGTGAGCGTCTTCGACCTGCTTGAAGGCGGCGTCGATGCTGGCGGAATCGGTCACGTCTGCGGCGACGCCGAGCGCCCCCTCCGGTGCCTCCCCGCTGCGGGTGGTCACTGCGACCCTGTCCCCGTCGGCGATGAAGGCTTCAGCGATGGCGCGGCCGATGCCGCGGTTGCCGCCGGTGATCAGTACCGATCGCTCGCTCATGAGTCTCCTGCTCTGTGTGTCCCGGATTGCCGTCCACCACCCTATCGGGGTCGGCGGGGTGAGCGGTAGAATCATACGGATGTCGGAACCGGTTCACTCCATCACTGATGCCCCGGTGCGGCAGAGCGTGGAGCAGCGCTCCCGGATGGTGTCCTACACCATCCAGATGGGCTTGCGCCTGCTCTGCTTCATCCTGGCTGGCCTGACCGCGATGATCTGGCAGTCCTGGTGGGCTGCGGTGTTCGTCGTCGCCGCGATCATTCTGCCCTACACCGCGGTGGTGGGCGCCAACGCCGGCGGCGACCGGTACGACGCTGCCGCACGGGAGGGCACGGCCCCGCAGCGGCAGCTCGCCACGGCCCATGAGGAGCCTGAGGAAGACCCCCGCCAGTGGTGGGAGGACGAGCCGGAGCACGGCGACGCCGCCGGAAACAGTACGGCGGCTGAGGGGGAAGTCATTCCCGGTGACGTGGAAAGAGGTGATCGCTGATGGACCTGCTGGGTTCGCTCTCGTCAGAGAATGAGGGGCCTCAGATCCCTCAGTGCTCCCGCAAGGGCTGCCGGGCCGACGCGGCATGGCAGGTCCTGTGGAACAATCCGAAGATCCATGACGCCGAGCGCCGCAAGGTCTGGCTGGCATGCGATGAGCATCGCGGCTGGCTGGAGAGCTTCCTGCAGGCCCGGCTGTTCTGGCGGTCCACCGAGCCTCTGGACGCTGTGCGGTGAGGGAGCTCCGCCAGCGCTACGCGTTCCTCGCCACCCCTACGTGGATCGGCTGGTTCGCGGTCTGTGCGCTCTTCATGGTGGTCTGCTACTTCCTGGGCCAGTGGCAGTGGGACCGCCGCGAGGCGACCTTGGATGAGATCGGCACCATCCAGTCCAACTATGACCAGGACCCCATCCCCTACGCCGAGGCCCGGGACATCTTCGACTCCGCTGACGAGGACGACGAGTGGAAGACCGTTGACCTGACCGGAGAGTACCTCTCCGAGGACCACCTCTTTGCCCGCAACCGGCCGCATTCGGGTCAGGTGGGCTACGAGCAGGTGGTTCCTTTCCGCGAATCCAGCACCGGCGACGTCGTCGTGATCTCCCGCGGCTGGCTCGCGCCCGCGAGCGAGGACGGCTCCCTTCCGGAGTCGAACCCTGAGCCTCCTTCCGGCCGGACGGAGGTGACGGTGCGGATCAAGCCGGGCGAGCCGGAGATCAGCCGTGGCGCCCCGGAGGGTCAGCTGGCCTCCATCGAGCTGGCGGAGATGGAGTCTCAGGTGGGCTACGACCTGATGACCGGCGCCTACGGTGAGATGGCCTCAGAGTCCCCGCAGCCTGCGGAGCAGCCGCGGGCCTTCCCCCGCCCGAGCGTGGACGAGGGGCCGCATCTGAGCTATTCGATGCAGTGGATCGCCTTCGGAATGCTGAGCTTTGTCGGCTGGGGGTACGCTGCTCGCCTGCAGGCCCGGAGCAATGACCTCGGACTGATGGGCGAGGATGAGGACGAGGGCCCGGCCGGCATCTCCAAGCGGGAGCGCCTGCGCGAGGCGAGGGCTGCCCAGCGTCGCCGGCAGGGGCGGTTCACTGATGAGGACGCCGAGGACGCCTGGGTGGATCAGCACCTCTCCGACCGCTCTTAGGCCGGCTCGCGACCTCAATCACTCAAGCTGAATGAGGTCCTCGTACTCGGCGGTGTAGAGGTCCTCGACGCCGTCGGGCAGCAGCACCACACGCTCGGGGTCGAGGGCTTCGACGGCACCCGGGTCGTGCGAGATGAGCACGACGGCGCCCTGATAGGTGCGCAGGGCCGCGAGTATCTCTTCGCGGGAGGCCGGGTCCAGGTTGTTGGTGGGCTCGTCGAGCAGCAGGACGTTGGCTCGCGATGCGACCAGGGTGGCCAGGGCGAGCCGGGTCTTCTCACCGCCGGAGAGCACCGATGCCGGCTTGGCAGTGTCGTCCCCGGAGAACAGGAAGGAGCCGAGGATCTTGCGCTGGTCGGTGTCGTTGAGGAACGGGGCGGCTGTCTTCATGTTCTCCAGCACGGAACGTTCGACGTCCAGGGTGTCGTGCTCCTGGGCGAAGTAGCCGAGCTTCAGCCCGTGCCCGGAGATGACCTCCCCGGTGTCCGGCTCGGCGGTCCCGGCGAGCAGACGCATCAGAGTGGTCTTGCCGGCTCCGTTGTAGCCGAGGATGACGACCCGTGAGCCACGGTCAATCGCAAGGTCCACGCCGGTGAAGATCTCCAGGGAGCCGTAGGATTTGGAGAGGCTCTGGGCCATGAGGGGAGTCTTGCCGCAGGCCTGGGGCTCTGGGAACCGGATGTTCGCGACCTTATCGGTGGCCCGCTCCCCCTCCAGTCCGCGCATCATCCGCTCAGCACGCTTGAACATCGACTGTGCGGCGGTGGCCTTGGTGGCGGTGGCCTTCATCTTCTCGGCCTGCTGCCGCAGCTGAGAGGCCTTCTTCTCCGCGTTCGCGTATTCGCGCTTGCGGCGGGACTCGTCCTGCTCCCGCTGGACCAGGTATTTCTTCCAGCCCATGTTGTAGACGTCCACGGTCTGGCGCATGGCGTCGAGGTAGAGGACCTTGTTCACGGTCTCCTCGATGAGGTCGACGTCGTGGGAGATCATCAGAACGCCGCCGGGGAAGGTCTTGATGTGTTCGCGCAGCCAGGCGATGGAGTCGGCGTCGAGGTGGTTGGTCGGCTCGTCCAGCAGGAGGGTCTCCGCTTGGGAGAAGAGGATGCGCGCGAGCTCCACGCGGCGTCGCTGCCCTCCGGAGAGAGTGCGCAGCGGCTGGGTGAGGATCCGCTCCGGCAGGTCGAGGTTGGCGCAGATGGTGGCGGCCTCGGCCTCCGCGGCGTAGCCGCCGCCGGCCTGGAACTCGTCCTCGAGCCGGGAGTACTTCTTCATGGCCTTCTCGCGCACCTCCGGGTCCTCGGAGGCCATGCGCTGCTCGGCCTCGCGCAGTTCGGTGACCACTTGGTCCAGGCCCCGGGCGGAGAGGATGCGTTCCTGGGCGAGCTGGTCCATGTTCTCGACTTTGGGATCCTGGGGCAGGTATCCGATCTCCCCACGTCGATCCACGGCGCCGTCAGTGGGCTGGCCGGCCCCGGCGAGGATCCGGGTCATGGTGGTCTTGCCGGCGCCGTTGCGCCCTACGAGCCCCACTTTGTCCCCGGCGTCGATGCGGAAGGAGACCTCGTCCATGAGCAGGCGGGCGCCTACGCGGAGCTCAAGGTTGGACACGCTGATCACAGGGGATACTCCAAAGGGGTGTTTCGGGTGCGGGAGGGCCGTGCCAGTGTACCGGCCGGGGTCCCGCGGGACAGACGCCTGTGGCCCGACCCCGTATCGGGGGCCGGGCCACAGGCGTCAGGTCAGCTCACTGACTGAGGAGCGGATCAGATGTTGAAGCCGAGTGCTCGCATCTGCTCGCGTCCGTCGTCGGTGATCTTCTCAGGGCCCCACGGGGGCATCCAGACCCAGTTGAGCCGCCACTCGTCGACCATAGTCCCGATGTTCTGGCCGACCTGCTCCTCGAGCACATCGGTCAGCGGGCAGGCCGCAGTGGTGAGGGTCATATCAATGACCAGGGCGTCGTCGTCCTCGTAGCGCAGGCCGTAGAGCAGGCCGAGGTCAACAATGTTGATGCCCAGCTCGGGGTCGATGACCTCCTTGAGCGCCTCCTCGACGTCCTCGAGAGGAGTCTGTGTTGCGGTGTCAGTCATGTACCGCTCCTTTCTCTACGTTCCATCTTGCGCGTCATAACGACGTCGCACAAGAGTTGATTCCTCGGGGGAGGAATCAGACGGCTGCCAGGAACCGATCGTAGCCGTTGGCCTCGAGTTCGTCGGCCAGCTCCGGCCCGCCCTGCTCGGCGACCTTGCCGTCGACGAAGACGTGGACGTAGTCGGGCTTGATGTAGTTGAGGATCCGGGTGTAGTGGGTGATGAGCAGGGTGCCCATGGTGTTCTCCTCGTGGGCGCGGTTCACGCCCTCGGAGACCACGCGCAGCGCGTCGATGTCGAGGCCGGAGTCGGTCTCGTCGAGAATCGCGAACTTGGGCTTGAACAGCTCCAGCTGCAGGATCTCCACACGCTTCTTCTCACCGCCGGAGAAGCCCTCGTTGACGTTCCTGTTGGCGAAGTCGGCGTCGATCTTGAGGTTCTCCATGGCGTCCTTGACCTCTTTGGTCCAGGTGCGCAGCTTGGGAGCCTCGCCCTCGATGGCGGTCTTGGCGGTCCGCAGGAAGTTGGTCATGGTCACACCGGGGACCTCGACGGGGTACTGCATGGCCAGGAACAGGCCGGCCTGTGCGCGCTCGTCGGGGCCCATCTCCAGGACGTCCTCACCGTCGAGGGCGATGGAGCCGGAGGTAACTTCGTATCGCGGGTGGCCGGCGATGGTGGAGGCCAAGGTGGACTTGCCGGAGCCGTTGGGGCCCATGATGGCGTGCTTCTCGCCGGAGGAGATGCTCAGGGTGACGCCCTTCAGGATCTCCTTGGCGCCCTGCTCGGTCTCGATGGAAACGTGGAGGTCCTTGATCTCAAGGGTAGACATGCTGTTCGTGTCCTTTGCTGTGTCTGAGTGAAGTTCTGAAAAGTTCGACGACGGATACGGCTCAGTTGCCGTGGATCTTCAGTTCGTTCTCGAGGTCCTCCTGCAGGGCTTCCTCGATGGCGGGCACCTCGATCTTCTGGATGACTTCGTTGAGGAAGCCGCGGACAACCAGCTGGCGAGCGATGTCCTCGGGGATGCCGCGGGCCATGAGGTAGAAGAGGTGGTTCTCGTCGAACCGGCCGGTGGAGGACGCGTGGCCGGCGCCGTCGATGACTCCGGTCTCGATCTCCAGGTTGGGCACGGAGTCGGCGCGGGCGCCGTCGGTGAGGACGAGGTTCTCGTTCTTCTCGTAGGAGTCGGTGCCCTCGGCTGCCTTGCGGATCAGGACATCGCCGATCCAGACGGTGCGTGCCGTCGCTCCCTGCAGCGCACCCTTGTAGAGCACGTTGGACTTGTTGGAGGGCGAGTTGTGGTCCACGAAGGTCCGGTGCTCGATGTGCTGGCCGGAGTCGGCGAAGTACAGGCCGTACATCTCTGCCTCTGCGCCTTCTGCGGCATAGCGGAAGTTGGTGTTGAGCCGGACGACCTCTCCGCCGAGGGAGACGGCGACGTGCTTGTATTTGGCGTCGCGGCCGACTTCGGCGTCGTGCTGGCCGGTGTGGATGGCGTCGTCGTTCCAGCGCTGCAGGGAGATGATCTTCACGTCTGCGCCGTCGCCGACCTTGATCTCCACGTTGCCGTTGAAGATCGCGGAGCCGCGGTGCTCGATGACGAAGGTTCCCTTGGCGTGGGCGGCGGCCTCGAGCACGATGTGGCTGTTGGCGCGCTTGCCTGCCTCGATTCCGGTGATGTCCACACGGATGGGCTCTTCAGCCTCGGTGTCCGCGGGGATCTGGATGTAGAGGGCCTCCGGGGACTGCTTGGAGGCGATGGCGGCGGCGAGGTCGGCCGGCTGCAGCACGGTGCTGCGGGGGGCGGTGCCCTCGGCCAGGGATGAGACGACCACGCTCTCGGGGGCGGAGATCTGGTAGTCGACGGGTGCGCCGTCGGTCGGAGCGTCTTCGAGGACGGGGGCGAGCTTCTTCAGCGGGGAGAAGCGCCACTCCTCCTCACGGCCGGTGGGCTGGGGGAAGTCAGCGGGGTCGAAGCTCTCGGTGCGTTTGCCGCGGGAGCCGGCGCCGGAGGTGATCTCCTGGTTCTCACCGAGCCCGCCGTGGGTATGCGCGGAGTCGACCTTCTCCTCGGCGAGGTTCTCGCCCTCCTCGGTGAAGCCGGGGATGGCGATGCGGCGTTCGCCGACCTCGACTCCGGCGACCTTCTCCTCCTGCTCGGCAGGGGTATTCGTCATCGTGTTTTCTCTTCCCTCAGGTATGTGTTTGACGCGGTTTCGGGGGTGAGGACTGCGGCCTCTCACAGCTTGTCCGCGGCCTCTGTGCAGAGACCGCGGACAGCGTGTGGGCTGTGATCAGCCGACGGAGCCTTCCATCTGCAGCTCGATCAGCCGGTTGAGCTCCAGTGCGTACTCCATGGGCAGCTCGCGGGCGATCGGCTCGATGAAGCCGCGGACGATCATGGCCATGGCCTCATCCTCGGCCATCCCGCGGGACATCAGGTAGAACAGCTGGTCCTCGGAGACCTTGGAGACGGTGGCCTCGTGCCCGAGGGTGACGTCATCCTCCCGGATGTCGATGTAGGGGTACGTGTCGGTCTTGGAGATGGTGTCGACCAGCAGGGCGTCGCAGACCACCGAGTTGGCGGAGTTCTTCGCCTCGGGGTTGACCTGGACCAGACCGCGGTACGAGGCCCGGCCGCCGGAGCGTGCCACCGACTTGGAGACGATGGAGCTGGAGGTGTTCGGCGCCATGTGGACCATCTTGGAGCCGGTGTCCTGGTGCTGGCCCTCACCGGCAAAGGCCACGGAGAGGGTCTCGCCCTTGGCGTGCTCACCGGTGAGGTAGACGGCGGGGTACTTCATGGTGACCTTGGAGCCGATGTTGCCGTCGATCCACTCCATGGTGCCGCCCTCGTCGACCACCGCGCGCTTGGTGACCAGGTTGTACACGTTGTTGGACCAGTTCTGGATGGTGGTGTACCGGACTCGGGCGTTCTTCTGCACCACGATCTCGACCACTGCGGAGTGCAGGGAGTCGGTGTCGTAGATGGGGGCGGTGCAGCCTTCGATGTAGTGGACGTAGGAGTCCTCGTCGGCGATGATCAGAGTCCGCTCGAACTGGCCCATGTTCTCAGTGTTGATGCGGAAGTAGGCCTGCAGCGGGATCTCGACGTGGACGCCCTTGGGCACGTAGACGAAGGAGCCGCCGGACCACACTGCGGTGTTCAGGGCGGCGAACTTGTTGTCGCCCACGGGGATGACCGAGCCGAAGTACTCCTCGAAGAACTCGGGGTGCTCCTTCAGCGCAGTGTCGGTGTCCATGAAGATGACGCCCTGCTCCTCCAGGTCCTCGCGGATCTGGTGGTAGACGACCTCGGACTCGTACTGAGCGGCCACGCCCGAGACCAGACGGTCGCGCTCGGCCTCCGGGATGCCCAGCTTCTCGTAGGTGTTGCGGATGTCCTCGGGAAGGTCCTCCCAGGTCCGGGCCTGCTTCTCGGTGGAGCGGACGAAGTACTTGATCCGCTCGAAGTCGATCTCCGAGAGGTCCGCACCCCAGGTGGGCAAGGGCTTGCGGTCGAAGTACTTCAGGCCCTTCTGGCGCAGCTTGAGCATCCAGTCGGGCTCGTCCTTCTTGCCGGAGATGTCGGCGACGACGTCGGCGTTGATGCCGCGCTTGGCGTTGGCGCCGGCGGTGTCCTCGTCTGCCCAGCCGTACTCGTAGCCCCTGCCCAGGTCCTTGAGCTCAGGGTTCGACTCGAGAATCTCGGAGATCACTCCGGGGTCTTCGGTGCTCTTGAGGGCCTCTTCAGCCTTCTGAATGTCCGTCATGACAACCTCTCTTGTTGACGCGGGGAGATAACGATTCGCTTCCGGCCGCCCCTGCGGGGTGCGGCGGTGGTCTGTGGTCCCTGTTCTGCGCGGGCTCTGCGCTCAGCGGCGAGCTTCTCGCGTCCGACCGGGACGTGTGTGGTGCATACATGTGCTCCCGCAGCCTGGGTTGAGAGCCGCCGGACATCGACCTCCAGCAGTCGGGAGATCATGGCGGTCTCTTCCTCGCAGAACACCGGATGGGCCGCGGCTATTTCCCGGATGGGGCAGTGACCTTGGCACAGCTGGGTGGACTGCATGGCCAGCAGGGGGTTGTCTCTGCCCACAAGGCGGGTGAAGCCGGCGAACCCGTCGCTGTTGAACAGCTCGGCGAGCTTCTCGGAGCGTTCGTCGAGGTCCTCGAACGGGGTGAGCTGCTCCTGGTAGCGGGCTTCGAACCCTGCGAAGTATTCCTCGGCGAGGGCACGCGCGGCGTGGGCGTCGACGACGTGGGACTGGCGGGAGTCGACGCCGGATTCGTCCACTGGTGCGGCCTCTTCGAGGGTGCCGTCCTGGGGGGCCTCTTCCTCGCCGCTCTCCTCACCCCGGGGCGCGTGCTGTCCGAGGATGTGAAGTGCGGCGCGCACGAGGTTGAGGTAGTCGTCTCCAAGGACATGCTGTCCATGGGAGGAGAGCACATAGCGGCGGGAGGGCCGTCCGGCGCCGCGCTTGGAGCCCTGGACGTTCTTGATCTCGACGATGCCCTGTTCGGTCATGGCGTCGAGGTGCCGGCGGACTGCTGCCGGAGTGAGGCTGAGCTTTGTGCCGAGCTGGGCGGCGGAGATGGGCCCCTCTTCGACGACGAGCTGCAGCACGCGTTCGCGGGTGGAGCCGTCCGCTTCGGGGGCGGTCTCCGCTGCAGTCATCGTGATGCCAGCCTCAGATTGCATGAGTCAATTCTGACCTATTCAGATTTAGGACACCAGCAAGGAGAACCTAACCGGGCTCTGTCGGGCCCGTCCTTCGTGGGTTCTGGGTGAGAACAACTCCTTTGCCCCCGATGACGCCTGCTTCCATATCGTGGTGAGCCTCCTCGATCTGCTCCAGGGCGTAGACACGACCTAGGGGTATGGCTGCCCGTCCTCGGGCGACGGCGTCGAGAAATTCCTGAAGGACAGGCGCGGGCAGGCTGCCGGCATCACCGGAGTAGGCGGTGAGCCGGACTCCGTTGGGCAGCCAGTCCATCGGGTAGAAATCCGGGATCGTCCACTGGTCGGACAGCATGCCGGTAAAACAGGCAGTACCACCGGCGCGGACCGCACGAAGAGTGTCTTTGAGGACGTTGACGCCCACCAGCTCGATCGCGCCGTCAACACCGTCTGGCTCGAGGGCCCGAACCTTGGCGGCGATGTCGCCGTCGTCGATGAGCACATGGTCGACCCCCACGCTCTCGAGCAGTCCACGGTGCCGTTCAGTCCGAGTCGTGGCCCAGACGGTCATCTGTTCTCGTTTGGCCAGCACCGCCGCGGCCAGCCCGATCGAGGAGGTCCCGCCGCGGAGCAGCAGCGACTGACCCGCCCGGGCCTGCAGCCCCATGGTCAGAGAGCCGTAGGCAGTCTGGAGCATCTCCGGCACTGCACCCAGCTGTTCCCAGGGCAGATCACTGACGAAGGCAATAGTCTGCCCTGCGGGCACCAGGACATACTCGGCATAGCCTCCATCGAAGTTTCGGCCCATGCCTCCCATCATCGTGACAACCTGCGCACCCGGCGGCAGCTCACCACCAGGAGCCTCCTCGACCACGCCGGCGGCTTCGATCCCGGGGACTCGGGGAAAGCTGCCGCTGGTGGCCAGTCCCTGCCGGAAATGCTGCTCGGACCTGTTCAGCCCGAATGCCTTGACCCGGATCAGCACCTCTCCGGGCCCCGGGTCGGGACGCGGGATCTCACGGACCTGGAGCGACTGGGGCGGTCCTGGACGATCCAGCACCACCGCCCGCATTGTCGAGCTCATGCTGAGACACCTCACTCTCACACTTCGCTGAAGCCGCAGCGGCAGCGTCACGATGCCAATGACACGGCGGTGATCGCCATGCCCACGTGACCATTCTCGTGACACCGGCTCATTTTTGCACCGGGGCAGAATCCGCCGGTCCGACACCCCGGGTGCTCCTGAGAAGATGCCGGCCCGAGCCGCAGCCCGGCGGTCAGCCGGCAGAGTATCCGCAGCGGCGGTGGAGCACGGCCGGCCGTCGCGGCCACAAGCGACCGGCCGTGGGATCACGGAGATCACACCATGGCAGACACCATCACAGTCCGGGGCAATGCGGGCACGGCCCCGCAGGAGCCGGCGGGAGAGAGCGGCTTCACGAGTTTCCGCCTCGCTTCGACGTTCAGCGTCTTCAGCAGCGGACAGTGGCAGGAGCGGAACACCACCTGGTACACGGTGAAGTGCTGGCAGCGTCTGGCCTCCCACGTTCACGCGTCCATGAGCAAGGGCGACCCTGTGGTGGTGACCGGCAGGCCGCAGCTGCGCACCTGGCAGGCAGACGACGGAAAGACGGGCCAGGAGCTGGAGATCTTCGCCGAGACCATCGGCCACGATCTGGCCCGCGGCACGAGCAGCTTCACCAAGGCACACCCACACAGGGACCAGTCCGCGAACGCACAGACGGAAGCACCTCCCGCTGACAGCGACTGGGATGCCGCGCACCAGCAGCAGGAAGCGCCTCCGTTCTGAGACCGCGGAGGGCTTGAGGCGCAAAGGCCTGGCCGGGGGGTCTCGGGGCGACTATGGGCGCCGCCTCCGAGAAGCCGGCTCAGTCACGGGTCAGGCGGCGGTGAGTCACCCGGCTGGGGCGGGCGGCGTCGGCGCCGAGCCGCTCAACCTTATTCTGCTGGTACGACTCGAAGTTGCCCTCGAACCAGTACCAGCTGGCCGGGTCCGCCTCAGTGCCTTCCCAGGCGAGCACGTGGGTGGCCACACGGTCGAGGAACCACCGGTCGTGAGAGATGACCACGGCACAGCCGGGGAAGTCCAACAGTGCGTTCTCCAGGGACCCGAGGGTCTCCACGTCAAGGTCGTTGGTGGGCTCATCGAGCATCAGGAGGTTGCCGCCCTGCTTGAGCGTGAGGGCGAGGTTAAGGCGGTTGCGCTCACCACCGGAGAGGACTCCGGCCTTCTTCTGCTGGTCCGGACCCTTGAATCCGAAGGTTGAGACGTAGGCGCGGGAGGACATCTCCACCTGTCCGACCTGGATGTAGTCGAGCCCGTCGGAGACGACTTCCCAGAGGGTCTTCTCAGGGTCGATGTTCTCGCGGTTCTGGTCCACGTAGGAGATCTTCACGGAGTCGCCGATGGTGAGGTCTCCGTCATCGTGCTTCTCCAGGCCCACGATGGTCTTGAAGAGCGTGGTCTTGCCGACGCCGTTGGGGCCGATGACCCCGACGATGCCGTTGCGGGGCAGGGAGAAGCTCAGCCCGTCGATGAGGATGCGGTCGCCGAACCCCTTCTTGAGAGCCTCGGCCTCAATGACCTGGGTACCCAGGCGGGGACCCGGCGGGATCTGGATCTCTTCGAGGTCGAGCTTCTTGGTGCGCTCTGCCTCGGCGGCCATCTCCTCGTAGCGCTGCAGACGCGCCTTGGACTTGGTCTGCTTGCCCTTGGCGTTGGAGCGAACCCATTCGAGCTCCTCGGCGAGGCGCTTGGCGAGCTTGGCGTCCTTCTTGCCCTGGACCTCCATGCGCTCACGCTTCTTCTCCAGGTAGGTTGAGTAGTTGCCCTCGTATGGGTAGAGGCGGCCGCGGTCGACTTCACAGATCCATTCGGCGACGTGGTCGAGGAAGTAGCGATCGTGGGTGACGGCAAGGACGGCGCCGGGATAGGTGGCCAGGTGCTGCTCGAGCCACAGAACGGACTCGGCGTCGAGGTGGTTGGTGGGCTCATCGAGCAGCAGCAGATCGGGCTTGGAGAGAAGGAGCTTGCAGAGTGCCACACGGCGACGCTCACCGCCGGAGAGGTGGGTGACGGCCTCGTCGCCGGGAGGGCAGCGCAGGGCGTCCATGGCTTGCTCCAGCTGAGAGTCGAGGTCCCAGGCGTTGGCGGCATCGATGTCGGCCTGCAGGCTGCCCATCTCTTCCATAAGCGCGTCGAAGTCGGCGTCGGGGTTGGCCATCTCCTCGGAGATCCGGTTGTACCGGACGAGCTTCTCGTAGATCTCGCCGACACCTTCCTGGACATTGCCCAGGACGGTCTTGTCTTCGTTGAGCGGGGGCTCCTGCTGGAGGATCCCCACTGAGTATCCGGGTGAGAGCCGGGCCTCACCGTTGGAGGGCTCGTCGAGGCCCGCCATGATCTTCAGGATGGTGGACTTGCCGGCGCCGTTCGGCCCGACGACGCCGATCTTCGCCCCGGGGTAGAAGGACATCGTGACGTCGTCGAGGATGACCTTGTCGCCCACTTTTTTCCGGGCACTGACCATGGTGTAGATGAACTCTGCCATTTATAACGAAACTCCCTATGGATGTTGGCCGGTCCTAATACCGCCACCCTAGTGGAACAGCACCCCTACGGACACATACAATCGCTGCGCCCGGAGATAAGGCGCAGCACGGCCCCTGACCCGCATCTGGACGGTGCGGACATCGGCGCCTCTGGCCGGATACTGGCCGAGTGATCCGCCTCTGCACTTCCCTAGACCGAGCGTCATGAGATCACCGGGAATCACTGTTGCGCAGTGCTGATCGTAGAAAGTTCAGACCCACGACGCGCGACTTTGCCGGAGAATTTTGATGAGTGGCTCCGGGGTATATGTTCTCTCGAAAGGTCCGGATGACGGCGGTCGGTCGGAAGCTAGGTGTAGTTCCTCGACACGTTGTGAACAGTCCATGATTTGAACGGAGACCTCCGATATCGAGGTGGATACCACTACTCACAATCCGATACGGAGGTCGCTGGTCGGTTCGATGGGCCGGGTCCACGCAGGCGGGGACAACGCCGCACGACTGCTATCTCGACCAGCGACCCTGCATATGAATCGTCCTCGAAGTACGTTTCCATCTTCCGGGGCGCGTTTTAAGAGTTACCGCGAAATATAACCCCTTCTTGATATACGTGCTCATGCATCAACGCTTATATCTAAGGGCCTTCGGGCTGTAAGGCTTCAAGACTCCTGGTCGTTTGCTCGCCACCGAGCTCTTCCGCAAGCTCGTCTGTGGTGTCTATGCTGTCCGACCTGATATCCCAGGTGTCCCCTCGGAGATGATGGTTTTCACTATGGCTTGCGTCCTCTGGGGCGACCTCGTCGGTGACAGCGGGGTCCCACGTCGTCAGGGTCAGCCCTTCGGCGCAGGCCAGGATCTCTGCCTGACCGTCCATCACTTGTGCCGAGTTCACTTCAGTGCACTCCACACCGGCCTCCTCAACTGCAACCCGCAATTCTTCTGCCGAGTCGTAGGTCGCCTCAGGGGACGTATCACCACACGCTGAGACGAATAAGAGGGACGAGGCGATGATGGCAGGCACTGATCTGCGCATGATGCTCCTGTGGATATTTTCCTGTGCCAAGCAGACAAATAAAACGAAATGTCAAATTTCTCACGCTGCGATTTGATTTTTTCCTAGGCTATGCGCCTCGACGCGCACCTGGCAATACTTCGGACTCCCTCCGCACTGAAGTCTCCAATCGACCACGTTCGAGCACAGGAGCTTCCGCAAGCGGTGTGGGGTCGATGATGATCGATAGTCGTGCACCGCAGCCTTCGGGTGTCGGGGTCGGTTGCCATGATGTAGTTGTCGATGTAGATCTTCCCTGCCCCGGAGCGGGCAGGATCAGCCGGCGGAGGGGTACTTCGCCGGAGCTGAGGCGGTCATGTGCTCAAGGACGCGAACCACCTGGGCGGAGTAGCCGAACTCGTTGTCATACCAGACGTAGAGGATGGCCTGCTTGCCGTTGGTGATGGTGGCCAGGCCGTCCACGACGCCGGCGGCCCGGGAGCCCACGAAGTCGGTGGAGACCACCTCTGCGGAGTCGATGTAGTCCACTTGGGAGTGCAGGGGGCCTTCCAGGGACTCGCGGCGCAGGAACCTGTTGAGCGAGTCCTTCTCCACCTCCCGGTCCAGCTCCAGATTCAGGACCGCCATGGACACATCCGGGGTGGGCACGCGGATCGCGTTGCCTGAGAGCTTGCCCGCCAGATCCGGAAGCGCCTTGGCCACAGCCTTGGCCGCTCCTGTCTCAGTGAGCACCATGTTCAGGGCGGCGGAGCGTCCGCGCCGCTCTCCCTTGTGGAAGTTGTCGATGAGGTTCTGGTCGTTCGTGTAGGAGTGAACGGTCTCCACGTGGCCGTGGTCGATGCCGTATTCATCGTGCATCAGCTTCACCACCGGGGTGATGGCGTTGGTGGTGCAGCTGGCGGCGCAGAGCAGCTTGTCGTCGTCGGTGATGTCGGTGTGGTTGACGCCGTAGACGATGTTCTTGATGGCACCCTTTCCGGGAGCGGTGAGGAGCACACGGGCGGCACCCTTGGACTGCAGATGCTTGCTCATCCCTTCTTCATCCCGCCAGAGGCCGGTGTTGTCCACGACGACGGCATTGCTGATCCCGTAGGCGGTGTAGTCGACGTCCTCGGGCTGCTGGGCGTAGATCACCTGGATGTAGGTTCCGTTGGCGATGATCGCGCTGTTCTCCTCGTCCACCCGGATCGAGCCGGCGAAGGGGCCATGGACGGAGTCGCGGCGCAGCAGGGAGGCCCGCTTGGCCAGATCGTCTCCCTTGCCCTTGCGGACCACGACGGCGCGCAGCCGAAGGCCGGAGGCGGAGGAGGCGTGACCAACCATGATCCGCGCCAAAAGACGGCCGATCCGGCCGAATCCGTAGAGCACCACATCTGTGGGCTCCGGGCTCCCCTGGCCCTTCTTCCCGACGACGTCGGCGAGCTCCTCCCGCAGGAAAGCCTCCAAGTCCGCACTGCCGGAGGCCTTGTACGCGTTGTTCAGGCGGGCGAGGTCCACGCTCGCTGAGCCCAAGTCAAGACGAACGAGCGTCTGGACCAGCGGGAGCGTCTCAGAGATGGGAAGCTCCTGCTCGTCGACCTGACGGGCGAATCGGTGCGCTTTGAGGATGTCGATCGCCGACTGGTTGACCAGCTGCCGCCCGTAGATGCCGGTGACGACGTTGTTCTCCCGGTAGAGCCGGCCGATGAGCGGAATCATCGCTTCGGCCTGCGCTTCGCGCTGGTTCCAGGAGTCGAGGTGCTCGGTGATGGATGCGGACAATGCAGTTCTCCGTTTCTAGACGCCGTTGTCTATGCCGGGAGAAAGTGTACGCGGTGGAGGGCAGGCCGGCCGGTAAGCCGGGTTCTGTCGTGGACCATCATCCATCTGGGTGCCGCGTTGCCACGGACCTCAAGCGGCCAACCCGGATGCTCGGGCGGGCAGCCCTCAAGCACATCCTGCTCGGCCTTGCTCCGGATGGGGTTTGCCGAGCCGGCCCAGTCGCCTGAGCCGCTGGTGGTCTCTTACACCACCGTTTCACCCTTACCAGACCAAACGGCTGGCGGTCTGCTTTCTGTGGCACTGTCCTGCGGGTTTCCCCGAGTGGGTGTTACCCACCATCCTGCCCTGCGGAGCCCGGACTTTCCTCGACGACGTCGTGCGTCGCCGCGATGGTCTGGCCGGCCTGCCTCAGCCCAAGCCTAACCTGCCGGGTTGCTACCGTATTCCGGTGCTGATCTTCCTTCCGCCCAGTGAGGGCAAAACATCGCCTGCCCACGACGACGGCATGCGCCTGGACCTTGATGCTCTGGGAATGCCGGAGCTCGCCGAGCAGCGCAGCCTTGTCCTGGACGCGCTCACGGAGGCCAGCGGCCGCGAGGACGCCCAGCAGATCCTCAAGGTGGGCGCCAAGGTCATGGCTGAGGTGGAGGCCAACCGCATTCTGCGCGAGGCGCCCACGGCCCCAGCTCACGAAATCTACACCGGGGTGCTCTTCGACGCGCTCGACGCCGGATCGCTGACCTCCGCTGAGCTGAAGCGCGCAGAGGAGCAGGTTCTGATCTTCTCCGGGCTCTTCGGCGCCACCTCCTTCACCGATCGCATCCCCGCCTACCGCTGCTCCATGGATGTGAAGCTGGATCCGCTGGGCAAGCTCGGCACCTGGTGGAAGAATCAGCTCTCCGAGCCTCTGGCGCAGCGCGTGGGCGAGCAGCTCATCGTCGACTGCCGGTCAGCCTCCTACGCGCAGGCGTTCAGACCCGCCCCCGAGCAGACGCTGGTGGTGAACAGCTTCACCGAGCGTGACGGGCACCGAAAGGTGGTCACCCACTTCGCCAAGCACGCCCGCGGCCAGCTCGCCGGGATGCTGCTGCGCGCCGAGGACCAGCCGGAGACGATCGACGACGTCATCGCCGTTGCCTCCCAGCGGTGGGATGCGGAGTTCCGCCCGGCGCGGGGAAAGACCCCCCACCAGCTGGACCTCCTCACATCCGAAGGCTGATCAGACGGGCTGGACGGAGCTTGCGGAGGCGTTCCATTCCGCACCGGCGGCAGAGGCGTCCATGGCTTCGTTGCTCAGGGCGTCGGCATCCGCGTTCTTGGCCCGAGGGATCCACGTGTAGGTGACCTGCATCGGAGACAGGATCCTGGCCGCCTCGGCAGCGAGGCGCTTCATGTCCTCATGCTTGATCCTCCACCGGCCGGACATCTGTTCGACCACCAGCTTGGAGTCCAAGCGTGCCTCCACCTGAGCGGAGGGGTCGATGTTCCGTACGAGCTTGAGGCCTTCGATGAGGCCGGTGTACTCGGCCACGTTGTTGGACGCCTTTCCCAGCGGGAGGGCGGTGGCCGCGAGGACCCGGCCCTGCTGATCACGGACGAGGGCACCTGCACCGGCGATGCCGGGGTTGCCGCGGCTGCCGCCGTCGGCTTCAACAATCAGATCAGTCACGACCGCAAACCCTACCTGGCTGCTGGAACTAGCCCGGGGTGAGCACAAAGTCCCAGGGGTCGGTGTTGATGCCCGAGACGGCGACCTCCACCTCATAGCCGCGGTCGGAGAGGACCCGGTCGAGAGCTTGGGCGGCCGCGGGCAGCCACATCCATTCGGAGGCGAAGTGGGAGACATCGATCAGGTACGGACGGCCGCCGCGAACATTCTCCCGGGCCTCCGATGCCGGGTGATGGCGGAGGTCCCCGGTGATGTAGACGTCGGCACCGGCATGCCGGGCGGCGTCGAGCAGGGAGTCGCCCGCCCCGCCGCAGAGGGCCACACGCTGGACGAATGCGTCGCGGTCCCCGGCGACGCGGACCCCGCCGGCCACCGAGGGAAGAACTCCGAAGACCCGGGATGCGAATTCTCCCAGGGGCATACCCTGCGGCAGGGCCCCGATCCGCCCGAGCCCCTCCTCAGGCAGCCCATCGTCGACGGGCTTCAGCGGCTCGTGATCCTGCAGCCCGAGGAGCTCCGCAAGCACATCATTGACCCCGCCCACCGCTGAGTCACCGTTGGTGTGGGCGGTCAGAAGAGCGCACCCAGATTCGATCAGCCGGTGCACCGCCTCGCCCTTGAACGTGCCGGCCTCCACGCTGGTCACACCGCGCAGCAGCAGCGGGTGATGGGTGATGAGCAGCCCGGCCCCCGCCCCGCAGGCCTCTTCGACCACGGCGGACACGGGATCCACCGCGAAGTGGATCTTCTGCACCGGGGCGTCGCGCCGTCCGGCGACGAGCCCGACCGCGTCCCAGGATTCGGCAAGGGTCCGGGGCCACAGCTCCTCGGCCGCATCGAGCACGTCCTGCAGGCTGGGTGTCGTAGGCATAGGCCCAACTTAGCCCGGAATTTGTGGCAGGCGCGAGAGGTTGCGTGGACCATGACCGATTCGCACCAGCATCAGGGCGCTCTGCGCACGGTGGTTCTGGGCTCTGGGTGCTTCTGGTGCCTGGACTCCCTCGCCCGACGGCTGAAGGGGGTGGAGAGGGTCCGCAGCGTCTACACCGGCGGCACGGGCCCTGCCGTCTATGAGGCCGTCTGCGCAGGCACCACCGGCCACGCGGAAGCCGTGGAGATCACCTTCGACCCTGGGGTCCTCCCGGCCGAAGTGCTCTACGAGGTGTTCTTCTCCACGCACGACCCGACCTCCCTGAACCGCCAGGGCGGCGACGTCGGCCCCCAGTACCGTTCAGTGATGTTCTACGCGGACGACGCCGAGCGCACCGAGCTGGAACAGGCCATCAGTGCCGCGCAGCAGAGCTTCTCCCGCCCCATCGTCACCGTGCTGGAGCCTCTGGGCACAGTGCATGAGGCTGAGCCGGAGCACCAGGACTTCTACGGCCGGCGACCGGGGGTCGGCTACTGCCAGTTCGTGATCGACCCGAAGATCGCCCAGCTGCGCCGCCGCTGGCCTCAGTGGCTGGCCGAAGATACCCCCGCATGAAAGGCTATGAGCATGCTGAACAACATCACCGAAGCCATCGGAAACACTCCTCTGGTCAAACTCAATCGGCTCGACGCCGACCTTCCCGGCAACGTCGCTGTGAAGCTTGAGTTCTACTCCCCCGCATCCTCTGTGAAGGACCGCATCGGCAAGGCCATCATCGACGCCGCCGAGGAGTCGGGCGACCTCCGGCCCGGCGGCACGATCGTCGAGGGCACCTCCGGCAACACCGGCATCGCCCTGGCCATGGTGGGGGCAGCCCGCGGCTACCGGGTGGTGCTGACCATGCCGGAGACCATGTCCACCGAGCGTCGTGTCATGCTGCGCGCCTACGGCGCCGAAATCGTCCTGACCCCCGGCGCCGAGGGAATGCGCGGTGCCGTGGAGCGGGCCAAGCAGATCGTCGAAGAGACCGACAACGCCATCTGGGCCCGCCAGTTCGCCAACGAGGCCAACCCCAAGGTCCACTACGAGACCACCGGCGAGGAGATCTGGAGGGACTCCGAGGGCAAAGTGGACGTTTTCGTGGCCGGCATCGGCACCGGCGGCACCATCACCGGGGCTGGAAGCAAGCTGCGCGAGCACAGCCCTGAGGTGCGCCTGGTCGCCGTCGAGCCCGAGGATTCACCGATCCTCTCCGGCGGCAGCCCCGGACCACACAAGATCCAGGGCATCGGCCCCAACTTTGTGCCCGAGGTGCTGGACACCGACATCTACGACGAGGTGGTGCAGGCCAAGCTGGAGACCTCCATCGAGACCTCGCGGAAGCTCGGCGAGCAGGAGGGCATCCTTGCAGGCATCTCCTCCGGCGCCAACGTGGCCGCAGCCCTTGAGGTCGCGGCCCGCCCGGAGATGAAGGACAAGCTCATCGTCACCGTGGCGGCAGACTTCGGCGAGCGTTACATCTCCACCCTCCTCTACGAAGACATCCGAGGCTGACGTGGGACTCATCTCACGACTGCGTGAAGACATCGCACACGCCCGCTCACACGATCCCGCAGCACGCAGCAACGCGGAGATCGTGCTGGCCTACTCGGGCCTGCACGCCATCTGGGCCCACCGGGTGGCTCATAAGATGTGGAGGGCGAAGCCGCTGAAGACTCCCGCACGGGTGGTCTCCCAGGTTGCCCGGGGCCTCACCGGCATCGAGATCCACCCCGGGGCGACCATCGGCCGGCGCTTCTTCATCGACCACGGCATGGGCGTGGTCATCGGGGAGACCGCTGAGGTCGGCGACGACTGCATGCTCTACCAGGGTGTGACCCTCGGCGGAACTTCGCTCGAGCAGACCAAGCGCCACCCCACCCTCGGCAACGGCGTCACCGTCGGCGCCGGCGCGAAGGTGCTCGGCCCGGTCGAGATCGGCGAGCAGTCCGCGGTCGGCGCCAACGCCGTCGTGGTGAAGTCCGCTCCCCCGCACTCCGTGCTGGTGGGAGTCCCCGCCAAGGACCGCAAACGCAGCCAGGAGGAGCACAAGCCGCTCGTGGACCCGGCGAACTACGCGCTCGATCCAGCACTGTTCATCTGAGGCGGTCCCGCCGACATGCGGCAGCTGCCGTCTCCGCAGCTGAAGAACGGCCACCATGACGAAGGCCCGGCGCCTCTATTCACCGAGGTGCTGGGCCTTCGTCATTCCCCCTGACCGGCGACTTAGGCCTCGGTCTCGGAGCGGTCCTCGCTCCATCGGGTGTGGAAGGTTCCGGGCTTGTCGATGCGCTGATAGGTGTGCGCGCCGAAGTAGTCGCGCAGCCCCTGGGTCAGCGCGGCCGGCAGACGCTCGGCCCGCAGGCTGTCGTAGTAGGCCAGCGCCGAGGAGAACACCGGAGCCGGGACGCCGTAGGTAGCGGCTGCTGCGACCACGCGGCGCCATGCCGGCAGGCACTCAGCGATCGCCTCGGTGAACTCAGGGGCCAGCAGCAGGTTGACCGGCTGCTGGCCGGCCGGTGCGTCATAGGCCCGCATGATGGTGTCCAGCAGGTCCGCGCGAATGATGCAGCCGGCCCGCCACAGGGAGGCGATCGTTCGCATGTCCAGCTGCCAGCCGTACTCGCGGCCGGCGGCGGTGAGCATGTCGAAGCCCTGAGCGTAGGAGACCAGCTTGGAGGCGTAGAGCGCCTTGCGGACGTCCTCGACGAACTCCTGGCGCGCGTCGCCGGTCCCGTAGAGATCCTCGGCGGAGACTGCACCGGTGATCCCGGCGCCGAAGATCTGGGAGGTCACGGAGCGGACCTCCCGCTGGGAGGAGATCGAACGGGCGAAGACGGACTCGGCGATCGTGGTCACCGGGGAGCCGACCTCCAGCCCGGAGATCGCAGTCCAGCGGCCCGTGCCCTTCTGCCCGGCGGAGTCGACCACGACGTCCACCAGGGGACGGCCGGTCAGCTCGTCCTCCTGCTCAAGCACCTCGGCGGTGATCTCGATGAGGTACGAGGCCAGGTCTGTGGTATTCCACTCACGGAAGACGCCCGCCTGCTCGGCGGGCTCCATGCCGGCCAGGGCGCGCATCAGGTCATAGGACTCGCCGATGACCTGCATGTCGGCGTACTCAATGCCGTTGTGGACCATCTTCACGTAGTGGCCGGCGCCGTCGGTGCCGACCCACGCGCAGCAGGGCTCCCCGTGGTAGTCGGCGGCGATGGACTCCAGCATCGGGCCCAGCGACTCGTATGACTCCTGGGACCCTCCCGGCATAATGGAGGGGCCCCACAGGGCGCCCTCCTCGCCGCCGGAGACGCCGATGCCGACAAAGTGCAGGCCCTTCTCGCGAAGAGCCTCCTCACGGCGTCGGGTCTCCTCGTAGAAGGAGTTGCCGGCGTCGATGACGATGTCACCCTCGTCCAGCAGCGGAATCAGGTCATCGATGACGGCGTCGACCGGGGCCCCGGCCTTGACCATGATCAGGACGCGGCGGGGACGCTCCAGGGACTCGACGAGCTCCTGGAGGGTCTCAGCCCGGACGAACTCGCCCTCGCTGCCGTAGCTGTTGATCAGCGCGTCGGTGCGGGCGACGGAGCGGTTATGAAGGGCCACGGTGTAGCCGTTGCGCGCGAAGTTGCGTGCCAGATTGGCACCCATCACCGCAAGGCCGGTCACGCCGATGTCAGCACCCAATGTGCCTCCTAGGTCGAGGATTCATTCTTCGAAACATACTATCTTTCTAATCTCCCACGGCGTCGCGTCCGCGCTGGACGATCTTGGGATCAGGCTCCCCCACGACTTCGTGGTCCTTGCCCTCGTACTCGAACTGCGAGAGGAAGTAGCGCATCGCGTTGAGTCGGGCGCGCTTCTTGTCGTTGGACTTGATGGTGATCCAGGGCGCGTGGTCGGTGTCGGTGCGCCGGAACATCTCCTCCTTGGCCTCGGTGTAGTCCTCCCACCGGTCCAGGGACTCGAGGTCCATCGGGGAGAGCTTCCATTGGCGGACGGGGTCGATCTGCCGAATGGCGAACCGGGTCCTCTGCTCCCTCTGGGTCACGGAGAACCAGAACTTGGTGAGGTGGATACCGGCGTCGATCAGCATCTTCTCGAAGACCGGGGCCTGCTCCATGAAGACGTCGTACTCCTGGTCGGAGCAGAAGCCCATCACGCGTTCCACGCCCGCCCGGTTGTACCAGGAGCGGTCGAACAGGACCATCTCGCCGGCGGTGGGCATGTGGTATGTGTACCGCTGGAAGTACCACTGGCCGCGCTCCCGGTCCGAGGGCTTGTTCAGCGCCACCACCCGTGCGGTGCGGGGGTTGAGATGCTCGGTGAAGCGCTTGATGGTGCCGCCCTTGCCGGCGGCGTCGCGGCCCTCGAAGACCAGCACATGTTTGAGGCCGTAGTCCTCAGCCCAGTACTGGAACTTCAGCAGCTCCACCTGGAGGTGGTACTTCTCAATGTCGTAGATCGTACGGCCCATGCGCGTGTCATACGGATAGTTCTCCTGCCAGGTCTCCACGGCGCGGCCCTGCGGATCGATGAGGTCCGGGTCCGGCGTGTGCCCGTCGCGGACCGTGTAGCCGCCTTCGCGCAGCTGGTCGATGAACTCCCGCAGGTTCTTCCTGGCGCCGGAGTCGATACCGGCCCAGGGCTCCATATTGGCCATGGCGAAGCCTTTCTGAGATCCCTCAAGGTGCCTCGTCATCGAAGCACCCGCATGTGAACTGGGCGTGAACTAGAGCACCTGCTCCCCCATCTGGCCGGCTCGGGCCAGGGCAGTCAGGCGGGAGACGGCACGGTGGTACTTCTTCATGTACCCGCCGGCCATCATCTCGTCGGTGAAGAGCTGGTCGAACGGCACTCCTGAGGCGACGATCTTCACGTCCTGGTCATAGAGCCGGTCGGCCAGCACCACAAAGCGCAGCGCAAGAGCCTGCCCTTCGATGGCCTCCACATCTTTGAGGACCCAGACATCGACGTCACGGACCAGCTGGCGGTACCGGCTCGGGTGGATGGCGGAAAGGTGCTCGCACAGCGGCCCGAAGTCGTCGACGGCGATGCTCTGGTTCCCGTAGCGCTCCTCGGCGAAGCCTTCGAGCTGATCGGTGGTCAGCGGCTCAGGCGCTTCGGGGAGGCCCCGGTGCCGATAGTCCTCGCCGTCGACCCGGATGGCCCGGAACTGATCGGCGAGCACCTGGATCTCGCGCTTGAAGTCACTGGCTGCGAAGCGGCCCTCTCCCAGCGAGCCGGGAAGGGTGTTGGAGGTCGCGGCGAGCTTGACCCCGGCGTCGGAGAGCTCCCTCAGCAGCCGAGACATCATCGTCGTGTCTCCGGCGTCATCGAGCTCGAACTCGTCGATGCAGACCAGCTGGTAGCCCGTGAAGACGTCCACCGTCTGGCGGAAGCCCAGGGCGCCGACAAGGTTGGTGTACTCCACGAACGTCCCGAAGGCGCGCTGCTCGGAGGGCACCCCCTGCTCGCCGGCTGCGTGGTAGAGCGAGGCCAGCAGGTGGGTCTTGCCGACGCCGAACCCGCCGTCGAGGTAGATGCCCTGCGGGCCGGAGGGCTTCGAGCCGCCGCCGAAGACGCGCTGGAGGAAGCCGCCTCCGCCCCGCTTGGCGCCGATGGTTCCGGCGAAGCCGCGCAGGGCCTCCACCGCCTCAGCCTGGGAGGGGTGGGCGGGGTCCGGGATGTAGGTGTCGAAGGAGACCTCAGCGAAGCGGAAGGAGGGCTCCAGCCCCGCCACAAGGTCCTGAGGGCTGACCTGGGGCCTGCGGGAGGCGAGCGGTTCGGCAAAAGGCATGCAGGCCACTCTACTGAAACGGGCCGCTGCGCCCGACCGGCCCGCCTGAACAAATCAGAGTGAACATATGACGTTCGATGACGTACGCTCTTCACGAGGGCTCGTGCACCGGACTACTGTGGGGGCCTGGAAGACATCCTCCTCATCGAACACGCAGAAAGGCGGGACAGCTGATGGCAGACAAGAGCTTCTCCCAGTACGCAAACCCCGACGCACTGGTCTCCACCGAGTGGGTCGCTGAGCACAAGGACGACGACAGCGTGGTGCTTCTCGAGTCCAACGAGGACGTGCTTCTCTACGAGACCGGGCATATCCCAGGCGCCCAGAAGATCGACTGGCACACCGACCTCAACGACCCGGTCACCCGAGACTTCATCAACCCGGAGCAGTTCGCCGAGTTCGCCTCGTCCAAGGGCATCACCCCGGAGTCCACCGTCGTCTTCTACGGCGACAAGTCCAACTGGTGGGCCGCCTACGCCCTCTGGGTCTTCACCCTGTTCGGCCACAAGGACCTGCGCCTGGTCGACGGCGGCCGCCAGAAGTGGGCCGACGAGGGCCGCGAGCTGACCACCGACGTCCCCTCCCCCGCCAAGACCGAGTACCCGGCGCCGGCCCAGCGCAACGACGCCGAGTTCCGCGCCTACCGCGAGGACGTGCTCGAGCAGATCGGCAAGGCCCCCCTGGTGGACGTCCGCTCCCCCGCCGAGTACTCCGGCGAGGTGACCTCCGCTCCCGGCTTCGAGGACAAGGAGGGCGCCCTGCGCGGCGGCCACATTCCCACCGCCGCATCTGTGCCGTGGGCCCGGGCCGCCAACGAGGACGGCACCTTCAAGTCCCGCGAGGAGCTGCAGGCCATCTACAAGGATGAGGCAGGCGTCGGCGAGGCGGACGAGGTCATCGCCTACTGCCGCATCGGTGAGCGCTCTTCTCACACCTGGTTCGTGCTGCAGCACCTGCTGGGCTACGACAACGCCCGCAACTACGACGGCTCCTGGACCGAGTGGGGCAACGCCGTCCGGCTGCCGATCGTCACAGGCACCGAGAAGGGCGAGGCTCCCGCACAGTAAGGGACCCGCTGCCTACCGGCACAGCGATGGGGCACGGCTATATGCTGTGCCCCATCGCTGTGCCGGGACCCCACCGTATCTTTGAGAGAGAGCACCCATGACTGAGCAGACTATGCCCCAGCCGCTGCAGGAGATCGTCGACGAGTTCCAGGCGGTGGAGGACCGGCAGCGCCTCGAGCTGCTGCTGGAGTTCTCCAAGGAGCTGCCGGAGGTCCCGGAGAAGTACCGGGAGCACCTGGACGAGATGGAGCAGGTGGAGGAGTGCCAGACCCCGCTGTTCCTCACCGTGGAGTACAACGACGGCCCCGGCACCGCCGAGCTGGTCCTTGCCGCACCGGCCGAGGCGCCCACCACCCGCGGCTTCGCCTCCATCATTCACCAGGGCCTCAACGGGCTGACCTACGAGGAGATCCTGGCCACTCCGGATGACCTCGCCGACCGCCTCGGCCTCAGCCGGGCCATCACACCCCTGCGCCTGCGCGGCATCCGCGCGATGCTGGGCCGTATCAAGCACAACGTGCGGCACCACGTCAACGCCCGCGGCTGAAGCTGCCCTTCACGGCGGCGGGCAGGCCCGCATGCCCAGCTGCTCAGCCGGCCATGCGCTCCACAGCCTCGCTCTCCATGGTGTCCCAGGCCGGCTCGGACCCCTCAGCATCGGTCTCGCCGCCGGGCACCTCAGCGGTGAAGAGGTCCGTGAGCCACTCGACCACTTTCGAGTCCCAGCGCTCGGGCTTATGGTTCCATTCTTTGACGTGCTTGGCCCGGGTGAAGGGCACGAAGCTGACCCGCTCGCTGATCTCGGCCAGGTGGCGGCTGGGGCCGTAGGGAACCACCTCGTCATCGATGCTGTGCAGGATCAGCGTCCGGTGCCGCAGCTGCTCAGCCCGGTCGATCCAGTTCATGATGCGCAGGTCCAGAGGCGAAGCCAGCCCGGTGAAGCGCCGGCCGGCCCTATGGGAGATGAACAAGCGGGTCAGCCGCCCGACCGGCTCCGGCAGGTGCAGAGCCCGGGCATGGTGGCTGAGCACGTCGATCCAGTCGATCACCGGACCGGTGAGCACCAGCCCCCGAACCTTCGAGGCCAGTGGTGAGCGGTCCGCAGCCTGCAGGGAGATCGCCCCGCCCATGGACCAGCCGAAGAGCACCACATCCTCGGCTCCGTGATCGAAGGCGTGCTGAATGGCAGCCTCAACGTCGGGCCATTCGGTGATCCCCAGGCCGTACCGCCCGTCCGGGGTCGGCGGGGCCTCGCCGTCATTGCGGTAGGAGATCAGCAGCGAATCGATCCCGAGCCGTTCGGCGGCGGAAAGCGCCCGGATCCCCTCAGTGCGGCGGCCTCCGCGGCCGTGCACCATGATCGCCCAGATATTGCGTCCGGCCAATGGGCCGTCGGCATTACGTGCCGGCACGTGCCAGGCCGGTGCAGGGCCGTCCGGCAGCTCGATGACGACCTCCTCCGCCTCGAACCCGGCGTCCTGAGGAGTGAGGTACGGCGTCGAGGACCACCAGCCGCGCACTGCCGAGCGCAGGTTTCCGCCGGTGACGTGCTCCACTCTGCGCGCCAGAGTGCCGTCTCGCGGGGTGAAGCTGGTGATGTGTCCGATGCGCGCGAAGCCGCGGCCGCCCTGGAAGAAGAGCCCATACACGCCGTCGACGACCGTGTGCGGCGTGGCGGGCAGAATGACTTCGTCGCCGTCGGGCCCCTGGACGACCGCGAGGATCTCCAGATCCTCCACCCGCTCCTTCACCGGGGTGACCACCACCCGGGCGAAGTAGCCGGCCACCCCAGATGCTGCGGCGGTCAGGGTGACACCTGCCCCGACTCCGACGGCCGCCCCGAGCGCACTGGCCCGGATCCAAGGGGTGGGCTCAGGCTGGCTGCTGGTCTGCCGCAGCGCTTTGAGGCTCAGCCGCTTCGCCCGGGCCCGGCACCACTGCGCGCTGTCTGCAGCACGCTGCAGGGCTGACCGCCGGCCGGGCACCGTCACAGTTCCGCTCATCCAATTACCACCTCGCTGAAGAGTTAGGGGCGCGTCTGAGACCACCTTAAGGGCAGGCTCTTAGAATGGATGGCATGAGCAACGACCCGTACCGGGAAAAGCTGACCGACTTCGAGTACCAGGTGCTGCGGCAGGGCGGCACGGAGCGCCCGTACACCGGCGAGTACTGGGACAACAAAGAGAAGGGCGTCTATTACTGCCGCGCGTGCGGGGACAGGCTCTTCGAGTCCGAGACAAAGTTCGACTCCCGCTGCGGCTGGCCCAGCTTCTTCCAGCCCGCTGAGGGCTCCAATGTGACCTACCTGCGCGATGACTCAATGGGAATGACGCGCATTGAGGTCCGCTGCGGCTCCTGCGAGTCCCACCTGGGCCACGTCTTCGAGGGTGAGGGCTTCGAGACGCCCACCGACCTGCGATACTGCATCAACTCAGTCTCCATGACCTTCGAGAAGGAATGAGCGACGACCTCTTCTCCTCCTCGGGGGAGAACGCCGAGGGACGCAGCCGGCACACCCCGCTTGCCGTTCGGATGCGGCCCCGGTCGCTCGACGAGATCCTCGGGCAGCAGCATCTTCTCGGGGACGGCTCCCCGCTGCGGGTGCTTGCCGAGGGGTCTTCGGGACCTGCGGGCCCCTCTTCGGTCATTCTGTACGGCCCCCCTGGTATCGGGAAGACCACGATCGCGCACGTCATCGCCCGCGGCGGCGCTCGGAAGTTCGTTGAGCTCTCGGCCATCCGCGCGGGGGTCAAGGATGTCAGGCAGGTGATGGACCAGGCTCTGAACGACCGTGATCTCAACAGCGTGACGACCGTCCTCTTCCTGGACGAGATCCACCGGTTCAACAAGGCGCAGCAGGACGCCCTGCTGCCGGGCGTGGAGAACGGCTGGGTGATCCTAGTCGCCGCGACTACGGAGAACCCTTCCTTCAGCGTGGTGGCACCGCTGCTGTCCCGCTCCCTGCTTCTGACCCTGCACTCCCTCACGGATGAGGACCTCAACGGGCTGGTGGACCGGGCTCTCAGCGAGGAGCGGGGGCTGGAGGCCCAGTTCACGCTGGACGACGAGGCGCGCAGCCACATCATTCGGGTCTCCGGGGGCGACGCCCGTCGTGTGCTGACGACTTTGGAGGCCGCTGCAGCGGTCGCCTCTGGGCGCGGTTCTGAGGACATCACGGCGGCAGACGCCGAGCAGGCCGCGGATTTCGCCGTCCAGCGGTACGACAAGGACGGCGACCAGCACTATGACATCGTCTCGGCGTTCATCAAGTCGCTGCGGGGATCCGATGTGGACGCCGCACTGCACTATCTGGCTCGCATGATCGTCGCCGGGGAGGATCCGCGCTTCATCGCACGGCGTCTGGTCATCGCGGCCTCTGAGGAGGTCTCCTTGGCGGACCCCTCTGCCCTCCAGGCCGCCGTGGCGGCCGCCCAGGCGGTTCAGCTGATCGGCATGCCGGAGGGCCGAATCGTCTTGGCTCAGGCCACCGTCCATATTGCAACGGCCCCAAAGTCGAACGCGAGCTACAAGGCGTTGGACGCGGCCATCGCCGATGTTCGGGCAGGCAAGGGCGGGCCCGTGCCGGCGCATCTGCGGGATGCGCACTATAAGGGCGCTCAGCGTCTGGGGCACGGGCAGGGCTATGTGTACGCTCACGATCAGCCTCACCATGTGGCCGCCCAGCAGTACGTCCCGGAGGACCTTGTGGGAGTGGACTATTACTCCCCTACCAGCCTCGGCAACGAGCGTGCCGTGTCAGACCGACTGGAGAGGCTGCGCGGGATCATCCGCGGCAGGAAGCCTTAGCACCAGTCCGGCTGCTGTTCACCGTGACCGATCAAGCGGGCATGAGCAGGGCCCCTGAACCCGGCCGGGGTCAGGGGCCCTGCTCATATGTCAGGCCACCGTCAGTGGTGCTTGCCGCTTTCGATGGCACCGGCGGAGCTGGCGGCCTCCAGCTGCTCAGGCTCGTGGTGGGAATGCTCCAGGGTCTCGAGGTACTCATCGCGGGAGACGGGCTCCACGCGATCCTCGAAGAAGATACGGTTCAGGCGTGCGCGAAGCTTCTCGGCCACGGTGATCTTTCCCTTGGCGTTAGGCTGCGGCCCCGAGGGTGCCGGCGCCTCGTAGGAGACCAGGGTCCAGAGCTCGTAGTCGCTGAGCATCTTGTGCCGCTCTGAGAAGCCGCCGTCGGGGCTGACCTCGATGACGCCGGCCTCGTGTCCGTGCAGAGCAGTCTCCCGGTCCTTGCGCTGCAGGGCCAGGCAGATCCGCTTCGTCAGGATGTAGCTGAGCGGGATCCCGAAGAAGAACGCGACCCATGACCAGTACACGGTGTCATTGACGGAGAGTTGGAAGTGGGTGGCGATGAGGTCGTTCGATCCCATGCCCCACATCAGGCCGTAGAAGAAGACAGTGGCCACGCCCACTGCGGTCCGGGTGGGAGCGTTGCGCGGACGGTCCAGGATGTGGTGCTCACGCTTGTCGCCGGTGATCCAGGCCTCGATCCAGGGCCATGCGAACATGCCGGCGAACATGACGCCGATGATGGCCATGGGCAGAAGGATCGGGGTGGCGACAGCGTTGCCGCCCCACGGGGTGGGTATAACGAACTCGAGCGACATCTCCCCGATATAGCCGGGCATCATACGCAGAGCGCCCTCGAGGAAGCCGATGTACCAGTCAGGCTGGGCACCTGCCTGAACAGGCGAGGGGTCGTAAGGCCCGTAGTTCCAGAGCGCGTTGATCTGGAATGTCCCTGCAATGAGCGCCAGGATTCCGGCCACGATGAAGAAGAAGCCGCCGGCCTTCGCCGCGTACACCGGGCCGACAGGGTAGCCGACGACGTTGCGCTCGGTACGGCCGGGTCCAGGGTACTGGGTGTGCTTGTGGACGACGACGAGGAAGAGGTGAATGGCGATGAGGATGAGGATGAGCGCCGGCAAGATGAAGATGTGCAGGCTGTACATCCGCGGGATCACTTCATTGCCGGGGAACTCGCCCCCGAAGATGAGATACGACATGTAGGTGCCGATCACCGGGATCGCGCGGAAGGTTCCGTCGGCGATCCGCAGACCGTTTCCGGACAGGACCTCGTCGGGCAGGCCGTAGCCGGTGAAGCCGGCAAGCATGCCGACCATCAGGAGGGTGGCGCCGACGAGCCAGTTGACCTCACGCGGCTTGCGGAACGCACCGGTGAAGAACACCCGAAGCATATGCACGGCCATGGCCATCACGAACAGCAGAGCTGCCCAGTGATGCAGCTGACGCATGAACAGGCCGCCGCGGACGTCGAAGGACAGTTCCAGCGCGGTGGCGTAGGCGCTGGACATCTCGAGGCCCTGCAGGGGTGCGTAGGCGCCCGAGTAGCGGGTGGTCGACATGGAGGGGTCGAACCAGAAGGTCAGGAACGCACCGGATAGAACGAGGATGATGAAGCTGTAGAGCGCCACCTCGCCGAACATGAAGGTCCAATGGTCCGGGAAGACCTTGCGGCCGAACTCACGGACGATGCCGGTCCCGGCGACCCGTTGGTCCAAGTAGTTCGCGATCTTCCCCCCGCCGGTGCGCGGTTGGTACTCGTCGACCTCGAGGTACTGGTCCTCGGTGTACTTCGTCTTATCTGCGCTCATCCGTCGTGACGCTCCCAGTAGGTCGGGCCAACAGGTTCAGTGAAGTCGCTGCGCGCGATCAGGAAGCCTTCGTCATCCACGGCGATCGGCAGCTGCGGGAGCGGCCGGCCGGCGGGACCGAAGACCACCTTGAACTCCTGGGCCGCGTCGAAGGTCGACTGGTGGCAGGGGCACAGCAGGTGGTGGGTGTGACGCTCGTAGAGAGCCACTGGGCAGCCAACGTGGGTGCAGACCTTTGAGCAGGCGATGATGCCCTCGTAGGTCCAGTCCTCACGGCCGGGAGAGGTGTGCTCGAAGTCATCCGGGTTGAGCCGCATGAGCAGGACCACGGACTTTGCCTTCTCAGAGAGGCGCTCACCGTGTGAGGTGATCTCACGCAGGTTCTCCGGGATCACGTGCACGGCTGAGCCGATGGTCACGTCGGCTGCTCGGATCGGCGTGCCCGTGGGGTCGCGGACCAGGCGGGTGCCCTCATCCCAGAGGGTGTGCCGCATGCGCTCGGGGCTGAACTCGTCGCCGTAGGCGCGGTCGAGGTCACGGAACATCACCACGAAGGGCAACGGCGCCAGCAGCGCGGCGGCGGCTAGGGAGCCGACCATGAAAGGACGGCGTTTGACCTGGGACTCATCCATGACCCCATTGACGATCCCGGCGGCTTCCTCGCGGTCCGACTCCAAGCGCAGGGGCTTGCGGTCCTCAACGAGCTCGTGGTCGGGCATGAGGGTCCTGGCCCAGTGGACCACTCCCGTGCCGATGCCCAGCATCGCCAGTGCGGAGCCGACGCCGAGAAGCGTGTTCTGGATGCGCAGCATGGCCATCTGGTCGAAGTAGTCCGCGTACTCCTCGGCCGTGCGGCCGATGGCGAAGTAGCCTACGAAGAAGACCACTGTGCCGATGATGGACACGAGGAAGAGCACGGAGACCTGCCGCTCTGCCCGCTTGGCCGACTTTTCATCGACATCCGCCGTCCGGGGTGCGTGCGGCGGCAGACCAGGGTTGTCGATGGCGTATTTGCCCTCGGTTCCCTCGTCGGCAGTGACGACGGCGCCGGTCTCCCGGCCGCCGTGACCGTTCTCCACCATAGATGTGTTGTCCTTTGCTCTTCTCAGTGGGTGCGTTGTACGGGTGCGTTGCGCGCTGGGTCAGTTGGCGCGGGAAGTCAGCCAGACCATGGAGCCGATCAGCAGCGCCAGTCCGAGGGTCCAGATCAGCAGTCCCTCAGCGACCGGGCCGAGGAAGCCGAGCGAGAATCCGCCGGGAGAGCCCTGGGCCTCGTACGTTTTGAGGAAGGCGATGATGTCGCGCTTGTCCTCGGGCGGGATGTTGGCGTCATTGAACACCGGCATGTTCTGCGGGCCGGTGGTCATGGCGGTGTAGATGTGGACCTCGTCAACGCCGTGCAGGGACGGGGCGTACTTGCCCTCGGTGAGGGCGCCGCCGGCGCCGGCGGCGTTGTGGCACATGGCGCAGTTGATGCGGAAGAGCTCGCCGCCGCGGGCCGGGTCACCGGCGTCTGCGTCGAGGTACTCCTCCTCCGGCACTGCGGGGCCGGCTCCGAGGGATGCGACGTACGCCGCCAGCTGGGTGGTCTGCTCCTCGTTCATCTGCTCCGGCTTGGCCTGGGCCTGGGGGCCCTGCATCTGCATGGGCATGCGGCCGGTGCCGACCTGGAACTCGACGGAGGCGGCGCCCACGCCCACCAGGGAGGGGCCTTCGCTGGTTCCCTCCGCGTTGATGCCGTGGCAGGTGGCGCAGTTGGCCACGAAGAGCCGTTCGCCCTCTTCCACCTCTTCTGCGCTGTAGTCCTCCGGCAGGTCAGTGGCCTGCGCCTGATTGACTGTCGTCGCAGCGGCGTAGAGCCCGCCGGTCAGCAGCAGTCCGAGCAGGAGCAGCACGGCGAACGCTGCCGGGTGGCGGCGCTTCTGCGAGAGTGCCTTCACGTGTGCGGTCCTTTGCTTGTCGGTGCGTTGTTTGGGTGACTTGAAGCGCTCGGTCAGACGAGCATGGGAAGGATGTAGACAACAGCGAACAGCGCGATCCAGATCACGTCGACGAAGTGCCAGTAGTAGGAGATCACGACCGCTGCGCTGGCCTCTTTATGGGTGAACTTCACGGAGAAGTAGGCCCGCAGGATCACGTACAGGAACGCGAAGAGCCCGCCCAGGACGTGGAGACCGTGGAACCCGGTGGTGATGTAGAACGCGGATCCGAAGGAGTTCACGCCGATGGTGACGCCGTGCTCCACCAGCTCGGCGAACTCATAGGTCTGCCCGGCGATGAAGACGGAGCCAAGAAAGTAGCTGAGGAAGTACCACTCAACCATGCCCCAGCCCTTGATCTGGAAGATGCCGCCCGTGCGGCGAGGCTGGTGACGCTCCGCGGCGAACACACCGAACTGCGCGGTCACTGAGGAGGTCACCAGGATGGCAGTGATGGTCAGCGCGAGCGGAAAGTCCAGAAGCTGGCTGTACTCGGCCCACATATCCGGCTGGGTCGAACGCAGCGTGAAGAACATGGCAAAGAGGCCGGCGAAGAACATCAGCTCGCTGGTGAGCCAGACCATGGTGCCGACGGACACCATGTTCGGGCGGTTCGGCAGCGTGCGTGCGCCGGCGGCTGGGGCTTGGGTTGCGGATGTCACGGAGCCATTATGTCCTGAAACTGCACCTTGGCGCACTCTGAGAGTGGGGTGTGGCGCGCCTGGTCAGGACTGCTTGTGCGCTCGAATCCGCGTGATTCCTGGGATCGAGGCCTATACCGCACTATGAAAATTGCAGGAATATTTCTACGGCTCGTAGAACTGAGGCCATAGGTAGGGTTGTCCGCATGGTTGAAACGACGTCGTGGCCCGAACTTCTGGAGTCCCTGCTTGCCGGCGAGAGCCTCTCCTCCCCCACTGCCAGGTGGGCGATGGGACGACTGATGTCCGGCGACCTTACGGACGCTGAGATTGCTGGGTTCCTCATTGCGCTGCGCGCCAAGGGCGAGACCGGCGAGGAGCTGCTGGGACTCTCCGAGGCCATGATGGAGCGCGCCGAGGCCATTCAGGTGCAGGGCCCGACGCTGGACATCGTGGGCACCGGCGGAGACAGGCTCGGAACGGTCAATATCTCCACGATGAGCTCGCTGGTCGCCGTGGGGGCCGGCGCGCGCGTGGTGAAGCATGGCAATCGCGGAGCGTCCTCGACCGCTGGGGCCGCTGACGTCATTGAGGCGCTGGGAGTGGACTTGGACCTTCCCGTCGCTAAGGTGGCTGCTGCCGCGGAGAAGGTCGGCATCACATTCCTCTTCGCGCAGGTCTTCCATCCGGCGATGAAGCACGTGATGCCTGCACGGAAGGCCCTCGGCGTGCGGACTGTGTTCAATTTCCTCGGACCGCTCTCCAACCCATCGGGGGTCGATGCCCAAGCCCTGGGCTGCGCCTCCCCTGATCTGGCGCCGCGTATGGCGGAGGCACTGGCTGCTCGCGGGACGCGTGGCCTGGTCTTCCGCGGTCGCGACGGTCGCGACAAGGTCACGACCTCAGCCGAGACCGATATGTGGGAGGTCCGCGATGGTGCCGTCAGCCATTCTGTGCTTTCGCCCGCGGACGTGGGACTGCGACGGGTCTCGCCCGATGCCCTGGCCGGGGGGACCGGCCAGCAGAACGCTGAGACGGTGCGAGCCGTTCTCAGCGGCCAGGAGGGGCCGGTCCGCGACGCCGTGCTGCTCAACGCGGCGGCGGGGCTGACAGCGCTCGACGAGCAGGCGGAAGGTCCCCTGGTGCACCGTATTCGAGGGAACATGGAGAGGGCGGAGACCTCCTTGGACACGGGGGCCGCCGCAGAAGCCCTGCAGCGCTGGGTGGACTTCAGCCGGACCTGACCCCGAGAGCAGGCATCAGGCCCTGCTGCTCTCCTCGTATGCTTCTTCCTCGTTCTCGTCGTGGCCGAAGGGGTCTGGGTCCTGGCCCGGCAGCCAGGAGTATCCCGGCTCGGTCCAGCCTTCCCTCTTCACGACTTTCTTCCAGCGCCTCGCCCAGCGGGGATTGAGCCGATTGACGTAGAGGTAGCCGTCCAGGTGGTCATATTCGTGCTGAAGGATGCGCGCGAACCAGCCGCGAGCCTCGAAGCTGATCGGATTCCCCTCAGCGTCGAGGCCTTGGACCTCGACGTGGTCGCTTCGTTTCAGCGGGTAGCTGTACCCGGGCGCTGAGAGGCATCCTTCCACCTCGTTCTCGGGATCTGGGGTCTCCTGGGAGATCTTCCCGATCAGGCGCAGGTGGGGGTTGATGATGACGCCGCGCTGAGGAGCATCCCCCGTGTCGACCGGCGACTTCCAATTGAAGATTCTCAGACCGACGCCGACCTGGGGGGCAGCGAGGCCGACCCCCCTGGAGGCGTCCAAGGTCTCATACATGTCCTGAATGAGCCGCCGGATCTCCTCATCGATGGTCTCGACCTCTACGGCCCGTCGGTGCAGAACGGGCTCGCCGTGGATGACGATAGGACGTACTGCCATCCTGTCAGTGGCGGTAGTGGCCGCGGTTGGACTCCATGACCCACCCGCTGACGAAGAAGAGAATGGGGATCAGGGAGAACAGGAAGACCCACCAGTCGACGGCGAAGCCGAAGAACATGAAGGCCAAGGCACCGCCGAGGCCGAGGGGCCACCAGCTCCACGGGGTGAAGTCGCCGTAGTTGCCCCTCATCTCATGGATCTCGCCGTCGGGGTTATCCGCATCCATGGCCTCAGCCCGGTGCTTGTCGGTGGAGCGCAGGTACCACCAGAGCATGAAGCCCAGGCCGGCAGTCAGCAGCAAGCAGATGAAGCCGACCCATTCGATCCCCAGCTGCTCCCCGGACTCAGCAGACTGCCAGTTCATGGTGAGGGCGCCGTAAATGATGGCGATGACCAGGGCAAAGACGCCGATTCCGCCGAAAAGAACAGTATTTGTCTTCATGATCAGATACCTGCCTTGTCCTTCTGGTCAGCCGGTCCGAACACCTTGCCTGCTGGTGTGTCCAGGCTGTGCCGGTCGGAGAGCTCCGGGTGGTGGAGGTCCAGCGCGGGGCGCTCGGACCGAATGCGCGGCAGGGAGTAGAAGTTGTGCCGCGGCGGGGGGCAGCTGGTGGCCCACTCGAGGGAGCCGCCGAAGCCCCACGGGTCGTCCACGAGAACCTTCTTGCCTTTGCGAGCGGTAATCCAGACGTTCCAGAAGAACGGAATGAGGGAGGCGCCGAGCAGCATGGAGAACACGGTGGAGAACTGGTTCATGCCGGTGAAGCCATCTTCGATCATGTAGTCCGCATAGCGGCGAGGCATGCCCATCACGCCCAGCCAGTGCTGAACCATGAAGGTGCCGTGGAAACCGATGAACAGCATCCAGAAGCTGATCTTGCCGAGACGCTCGTTGAGCATTTTGCCCGTCCACTTGGGCCACCAGAAGTGGAAGCCCGCCATCATCGCAAACACCACGGTGCCGAAGACCACGTAATGGAAGTGGGCCACCACGAAGTAGGTGTCGGAGAGGTGGAAGTCCAGCGGCGGGGACGCCAGAATGACGCCGGTCAGACCGCCGAAGAGGAAGGTGACGAGGAAGCCGAGGCTCCACAGCATGGGCGTCTCAAAGGTGATCGACCCTCGCCACATCGTTCCGATCCAGTTGAAGAATTTCACCCCGGTCGGAACGGCGATGAGCATGGTCATCAGTGCGAAGAAGGGCAGCATCACTGCGCCGGTGACGTACATATGGTGCGCCCACACGGTCACAGAGAGGGCTGCGATCGCAATGGTCGCGTAGACCAGGCCCTTGTACCCGAAGATCGGCTTGCGGCTGAAGACCGGGAGAATCTCGGAGACGATGCCGAAGAAGGGCAGGGCGATGATGTAGACCTCGGGGTGGCCGAAGAACCAGAAGAGGTGCTGCCAGAGAATCGCGCCTCCGGACTCCGGGTCGAAGATGTGGCCGCCGAGGCGCCGGTCCATGGCCAGGCCGAACAGGGCCGCTGCAAGCGGCGGGAAGGCCATCAGCACAAGGATGGAGGTGATGAGGGCGTTCCAGGTGAAGATCGGCATGCGCCACATGGTCATGCCCGGGGCACGCATACAGATGATGGTGGTGATGAAGTTGACCGCACCGCCGATGGTGCCGAAGCCCGTCAGTGCTAGGCCGAGCACCCATAGATCTCCGCCGAGGCCCGGCGAATACGTCGTGTCAGACAGCGGCGCGTAGGCGAACCATCCGAAGGAGGCCGCGCCCTGCGGGGTCAGGAATCCCGCCAGAGCCACCAGGGAGCCGAACAGGAACAGCCAGTAGGCCAGCGCATTCAGGCGCGGAAAGGCGACATCCGGCGAACCGATCTGCAGCGGCACCATGACGTTCGCGAAGCCGGCGAACAGAGGCGTTGCGAACATCAGCAGCATCACCGTGCCGTGCATGGTGAAGAGCTGGTTGTACTGCTCGCGGGTCTGCAGGAACTGCATGCCGGGCTCGAAGAGCTCAGCACGGATGACGAGGGCCATTACGCCGCCGATGCAGAAGAAGGCGAACGACGTGATCAGGTACAAATAGCCGATGGTCTTATGGTCGGTGGTGGTCAGCCAGTCGACCACAATCTTCCCCTTGGAGGCGGGGACTGCGCGGGTGGCGTCCCGCGAATCGTCAGCGGAGTACTCCATTGTCGTCATGGTCAGTCGTCCCCTCCGGTGATGGTTGCCTGATCGTGCAGGTTGGGGTTGCGGTCATAGGTGTCGTCGAGGTGCCCCTCCTCGAGAGTCTCGAGATGCTCGACGAACTCGTCCTCCTCGACCACCTCCACGTTGAACAGCATGTTCGAGTGGTATTCGCCGCAGAGCTCGGCGCACTTGCCGTGGAAGGTGCCGGTCTCCTGCGGGGTCAGATACATGTAGGAGGTCCGGCCGGGAATCATGTCGCGCTTCTGGAGGAACGCGGGGACCCAGAAGGAGTGGATGACGTCGCGGGAGGTCAGCTCGAACTCCACGGAGTGGTCCACCGGCAGGTAGAGGGTCGGAAGGGTGTCCACGACCTCCTCGCGGGGAGAGCCGTCCTCGTAGGTCAGGTCGCCCTGGACGCCGGCGTAGTGCACCTCGTACTCCTCGCCATCCTCGGAGGTGTAGGTGTAGTTGAAGTCCCAAGCCCACTGCTTGCCGACAACATTCACCTGGACTTCCGGGTCGACGTAGGGCTCGTCCACCTCTCGCTGGGCCTGATCGGTGTAGTAGAAGAACACGGCGACCATCACGATGGGGAGCACGGTGTACATGATCTCCAGCGGCACGTTGTAGGCCAGCTGACGAGGATAGCCGGTCTCCCCCTTGCGCCGTCGGTAGGCAACGATGCACCACAGCATCAGGCCCCAGGTCAGCAGGCCGACCAGGAGAGCGGCGATCCAGGAGTTGACCCAGAGGTCAGTCAGGACTGCGGTGTTCGACGTGGTCTCTCGGTCGCCGGGCAGCCAGCCGCGGCTCGCGGGGTGATCATCATCACAGGCAGTGAGAACCGTCAGGGCGATGCCGGCCAGTGCGGCACCCTTCACGGTGTTCAAGCCTCGGCTGCCGGTTCGTGTCTGCGAACTCAAAGACGGCCCTTTCCTCTTATGCAAGCGAGCGAGTGATCCGCGCGCTGAACCTTGGGTGAAAACGCTGAGGTCAAGACTACTACGTCATGTAGAAGCGCGCCTGCTCTGACACCGCCTGTCACAGCCGGATATGAAGAAGGCCCGCACACCACGGGGTGTGCGGGCCTTCGAGAGTTTCTACATGACGTAGAAGTTACGCGATGCGGACCTCAGTGGAACGAGTCGCCGCAGGCGCAGGAGCCTCCTGCGTTGGGGTTGTCGATGGTGAAGCCCTGCTTGGAGATGGAGTCTTCGAAATCGATCTTGGCGCCTTCAAGGTAGGGCACGCTCATCTTGTCGACCACCACCTCGACGCCGTCGAAGCTGCGCAGAGCGTCGCCGTCGAGGACTCGCTCATCGAAGTAGAGCTGGTAGATCAGACCGCTGCACCCGCCGGGCTGAACCGCCACACGCAGGCGCAGGTCCTCACGGCCTTCCTGCTGCAGCAGGGATGAGACCTTCTCGCTGGCGGTCTCGGACAGCTCGACCTGGTGGGTCTTGGAGCCTTCGACCTCTTTGCCGCGGACCTCAGTGGTCTCCGGGGCGTCCTGTGTGGGAGTGCTCATTCTGGTTATCCCTTCCCGACGGGCGTTCGCTTCTGGTGTTGGTCAGATGGTGCCGTCATGTTCACAGTACCAACGTGAGCGCCCCCGGCGGCATTCCCGCCCGAGGACGAATTCGGCTCAGCTGGGAAATTCTCCGCGGGCGTTCATCGGCTTGGGCAGGCGCAGGCGGCGCAGCTGCATGCCCCGCATCGCGGCGTAGAAGCCCAGGCCGCGCTCCATGTTCTCCGCGCCGAACTTCTGCGCGACCAGCTTCTTGGAGCGGCGGGAGACCCAGAAGGCCTCCACGATTACGGCCAGGATGAGGCCGTAGAGCGCCAGTCCTAGGCTGGCCATGATCTGATCGCCCATGAGCAGGGAGACGAAGAGGAAGACCACCATAAGGACCAGCAGCCACTCGCCGATGCCGTAGCGGGCGTCGACGAACTCACGCACGAACCGCTTCTGCGGGCCGCGGTCCCGGACCGGCATGTGGCGCTCGTCGCCGGTCTCCATGGCACGGCGAGTCTTGGCCCGCTCCTCCGCGAGGGCCTGGCGCTGCGCGCGGCGAGCGGCCTTGCGGTCCGCCTGCACCAGCGGCTGACGGCGAGCCGCCACCTGGTCCCTGCGCCTGGGGGTGGGCGTCCCCTTCTTCTCGGGAAACTTCTGAGCTCGGGTCTCAGCGGCCGCGGCATCGTCGCCGGCCGCGGAATGGGCCTGGGCCTCATCCTCGAGGAGCTCGTTCTGGGTCTTCTTCTTGCTGAACAGCACCGGCTCAGTCTACGGCACGCACCGCCAGGGCGCGGTTGATGCGCCGCACCCACAGAGGACCCTCGTAGACGAAGGCGGTGTAGCCCTGCACCAGGTCTGCTCCGTGCTCCAGCCGCCGGGCTACATCGTCGCCGGTCGCCGCTCCCCCCACCGAGATGATCGCAGCGGCCTTCGGCAGGCTTCGACGCAGGCGTGCCAGCACCTCCAGGCTGCGCTCAGCCAGCACCGGCCCGGAGAGCCCCCCGGCGCCGATCCTCTCCACCTCTGCGGGCGGGGTGCGCAGGCCCTGACGGGAGATGGTGGTGTTGGTGGCGATGACGCCGTCCAAGCTCAGCTCTGAGACCAGCCCGGCGACGGCGTCGACGTCCTCATCGTCCAGATCCGGCGCGATCTTCACCAGCAGCGGCACGTGCTGCTCGCTGACGGCGTCGGCCTGCTCCCGCACCGCCATGAGCAGCGGCCGCAGCGCTTCGATGCTCTGCAGCTGGCGCAGACCCGGGGTGTTGGGCGAGGAGACGTTGACCACCAGGTAGTCAGCGACCGGCGCGAGCGCCTTGGTCGAGACCAGGTAGTCCTCCACCGCTCCCTCGAGCGGGACAGCTTTGGTCTTGCCGAGATTCACCCCGATCACCGGTACGTGCCGGCCGGCGCTCCGCAGCCGCTCCACGTGCCGCCTGGTCGCCTCGAGCCGCTCGCGGACCTCGTGAGCGCCGTCGTTGTTGAAGCCCATGCGGTTGATCAGCGCACGGTCCTGCACGAGCCGGAAGAGCCGGGGGCGCGGGCTGCCGGGCTGGGCCTGGCCCGTGACCGTGCCCACTTCGATGTGGCCGAAGCCCAGGGATGCCAGCGGCAGCACCGCCGTCGCACCCTTGTCGAATCCGGCTGCGAGCCCGAAGGGCGACGGGAAGAGCACTCCGAGAGCCTCAGTCTCCAGTTGAGGGTGAGGTCTGCTGAGCCGCTCCAGCACGCGGCCCGCCCCCAGACGGTGGGCTGCGCGCAGCCCCCTCACCACCAGCCGATGCGCGCCCTCCGGGTCCATGCGGGAAAGCACAGTGCGGAAGGCGAGGCGGTAGAGCAGTGCAGGCATGGGGCCGATCCTATCCGCCCGTCACGGTTCAGGATCTCCCCAGAGTACTTTCCTACGGTGGCGCATATGTCATCCGAGGTCTCAGCTGACACCCCTGCCTTCTACCCTGTTCCTGGGGAGCATGCCACCGGCGGTGAGCTCGCCGAGCACGTGGCCGCAGACCTGCTCGAGGACTCTGCCGCCGGGGAGTGGGTCGACGACGTGCTGCCGGGCTGCTCGCGGCAGACCATCCCGCTCGACGACGACTCCGAAGGGGGAGTGTGCGCCACGCTCGTCCGGCTCGATCAGAAGCCTCAGGCTGACCCCGCAGCCGTGCCCGAAGCGCCGGTGCTGCAGATCCACGGCTGGACGGACTACTTCTACAACCTACCGATGGCGCACCGGTGGGCTGAATCCGGGCACAGGTTCTACGCACTGGAGCTTCGCAAGTACGGCCGCAGCCTGCGCGCCCACCAGACGCCGGGCTTCATTGAGGACCTGCGGGAGTACGACGAGGAGATCAGCGCCGCCCTGAAGATCCTCCGTGAGGAGAACCCCGAAGCGCCGGCGCCCATCATCCACGCTCATTCCACCGGCGGCCTGGTGGCTGCTCTCTGGGCTCAACGCCATCCGGGACGGGCGGGCGCGCTGGTGCTCAACTCACCCTGGCTGGAAGTCCCCGGCGATGTGCCGGCCCGTGCGGCGGTGGACGGCCTGGTCTCACCCCTGAGCCATGTGAAGCCCACGGCCACGGTGAAGGTTCCTCGCCTGGAGAACTATTGGGAGTCCCTGAGCGCCGAAGCGTACGGCGAGTGGCAGCTTCACCCGGTATGGCGGCCCCGGAAGTCGTTCCCCATGACAGTCGGCTGGCTGCGGGCGGTGACGAGCGGCCACAAGCAGGTCTACGAGGGGCTCGGCCTGGACCTTCCGGTGCTGGTGCTGCTCTCAAGCGGCACGGTCTACCGGCGCCAGTGGACCAAGGAGTATCAGGAGAACGACGGGGTGCTCGACGTGGAGCTGCTGGCGCGCAGGGCGGTGCGGCTGGGCAGCCAGGTGACGGTGGTGCGGGTGCCCAAGGCGATGCATGACGTGTTCGCCTCGGCGGAGCCGGTCCGCTCCCACGCGTTCGCGCAGGCCCAGCGCTGGCTGAGCGCGTATGCGCCGAAGAAGTATTCATAAAACACTCCCCCTCTGCGCTTAGAAGGCCCAACCACAAGGATCAGAGAGTGGGGTCGGCATGGCGGTGGGCGGTCACGGGGAGAAGCCCTGACCAGCCGCAGATGCCGAGGTTCCTACAGCAGGCCATCTAAAGACACTTCGACAGTGCCCCGCTCTGTATTTTCTGTGGCCCTCTCACCCTCCGCGGTTTCACCCGCTCGATTCCGTGGCCGGAAGGTCACGGGTAAGCCTGTCCGTGGCGCTCGCGTGGATCTGTCATAGCCGCTTTTGCTCTCTAGACAGTCTTGAAGTCAACCGAACCTTCGGCAGACCCGATGTCGGCAAGACGAGCATCACGCCACCGCACTGACCACCAGCGGTGACAAGACCTACGACAAGCCCCCTGCCCAACGACGAAACCAAACCCCGAGACCTACTGAGCGAGCTGACTGCCGAGCACGGCCCGGCCTTGGTACTAGTCGATCAGCCCGCAGCCATCGGGGCCCTACCTGTCACTATCGCCCAGAGCATGGAGCAGGTTGAAGTCGCCTACTTGCCGGGACTGACCATGCGCAGAATGGCTAACCTGCACGCCGGCTCAGCCAAGACCGTTGCCCGGGACGCGTTCATCATTGCTGAAACCGCCCGAACCATGCCCACCGCGCTGCGGCAGATCGCAACCTCGGACGAGCAGATAGCTGAGCTGGCAGTGGTGACCGGCTTCGATGATGACTTCCTGGCCCAGACCACCGCCGCCCGGAGCCGGCTGCGCGGGCTGCTGACCCAGATCCACCCCGGCCTGGAACGGGTCATCGGGCCACGTCTGCACCATTACGGGGTCCTAGATGTTTGAGCAGGTGGCCTACTCCGCAGCGGATCAAAGACGCCGGCCGAGGTCATGTGCGCAATCGGAGCAAGAAACACAACCCACGGTGGCAGACCCACTCACTGAGGAGATCTTCACCGCTCTGGACGCCCAGGCAGTGGTGGTGCCCGGCACTGACGATCGTGCCGTTCATCGCCGGGGAGCTGAAGGACCTATACTCACAGCGTCAGCAGGTTCATAGCCAGGTCGATGCCCCCGGAAGCGGAGTCAGGACCGCCGTACCAAGACCCAGAGGCCCTCAGAGGCGGCATCGGGCATGCCCCAGCTGCTTGACGAAAACCATAGAGGCCGCACCAACTAACGATCTTCTGGAAGGACCGCGTCCTCGGCCCCCACTGTGTAAGCCTCAATACGCGTATCCAACAAAACTGCCTCCGCCACGTCGTGGGAGGCACCCAGGAACACGCTCCTCCCATATATGTCATTACCCAGAACCCACTGAAGCTCAGGATGCCACCACCGCATTGGTATTCGACGGTTCAGCGAGAAATGTTCTGGCATGCTCTTCCATACCCACGAACACCGTCGTGGCGGAAGCTCAGCATCCAACACGTGAACCCCCGTTGGTCTCTGAACGTCGGCATACCCCTTCCATTGCGCGAAGACCACTCCAGAGCTAGTACTCAGATGCTCCTGAAGCACCTTCAGCACTAACGGGTCACAGTCCCGGATTCAGGCTCATCCGCCTCGACCACATTCTCCCGGCATTCAGCCCATTGAAAAACTGAAGCCGCTAGACTGCGAGAAGTCCCCCACCTCACTGGTTTACCGTTCGAGTCATACGCTGGATTCAAGATCCGTAGATAGGCCGGGCAACCAAGCGGAACATAAGAAGCAACCACTCGTCCTGATGCATCAAGACGCTCTGACATGTAATTCAGAGAATCCAACAAGGCCATCCTCAGCCTCTCTCCGCCCGGAACCCCCAAGACGCCATAGCGAGATGCATGCCGTCCTCTTTATGTGGTTCTACGCTGTAGCCCACGTGCATAGCGACAACTTTCGATTCTCCAACTTCCTCAACAGAGATCGATAAATTGCCTTCCGACAGCTCAACATTGCATATCTCACTATCCCTGAGGCACTCAATCTCATCCCCACTGCTGTTCACAGGAACACCGTCTGAATCAACTTCCTTGAATGCAACCATCATGTGGTAACCCTCACGCTACGAGCGCAACGTTTCATCGATGTAAACCTCTAGTCGTCAGGTGGGAATATTAACGAGGGGGATTTCTGACCCGGTCCACGGCGCCTCCGTAGCGGCGGTCCCGCTTCGCGTAGATCTCGATGGCCTCCCACAGGGTGGTGCGATCCACGTCCGGCCAAAGCGTGTCGAGGAAGACCATCTCCGCGTAGGCGGACTGCCAGAGGAGGAAGTTGCTGATGCGCTGCTCCCCGGAGGAGCGCAGGAAGAGGTCCACGTCCGGCATGTCGGGCTCGTCGAGGTGGGCGGCGACTGTCTTCTCCCGGATGCGTTTGGGGTCCAGCTTCCCCTCGGCCGCCTTCTGTGCGATCTGCTGAACGGCGTCGGCGATCTCAGCCCGGCCCCCGTAGTTCACGCACATGGTGAGTGTGGCGCGCGTGTTGTGCTGGGTGAGCTCCTCCGCTGCCTCCAGCTCCTTGATCACCGAGCGCCACAGTTTGGGCCGCCGGCCCGACCAGCGGATGCGCACACCCCATGAGTGGAGGATGTCGCGCTGACGGCGCAGCACATCCCTCGAGTAGCTCATGATGAAGCGGACCTCATCCGGGGACCGCTTCCAGTTCTCGGTGGAGAACCCGTAGACGCTCACGTGTCCGACGCCGGCTTCGACGGCCCCGGCCATCACCTCCATCAGCGAGTGCTCGCCGGCCTTGTGGCCCTCGGTGCGGGGCAGCCCGCGCTGGTTGGCCCACCGGCCGTTGCCGTCCATGACCACGGCGATGTGCCTGGGGATCAGCTCAGCGGGCAGCCGAGGCGGCTGCGCCCCCTCAGGGTGCGGCCAGGGATCTTGGTAGTTGTGCTGGGTTGCCATCGGCGATCATTCTGCCAGTCGGCTCACAGCGCCGCCTTCAGACTCTTGAAGCGGCGTTCGAGGTGGTGCTGGGCGTAGTCGATGACCACCCCTATCGCCTCGTGCTTCAGGTCCGGGGCGAGGCCGTCTGTCCGGTCCCACAGTCCGTGCTGGAGGGCATGGAGGAGCTCAGGGGCTCCTCCGCTGAGCGTCCGGGTCCCGGGCGGGCGACAGTCCGCGCAGACCGGCCCGCCGGCTGCCGCGTGGAAGCCGGCCTGGGCCCCGGGGGCTCCGCAGGCCACGCAGGCGGACCAGGTCACCTGCCAGCCGGCGGCGGAGAGGGCGCGAAGCAGATAGGAGCCCATGATCAGGTCAGGGGCGCGATCGCCGCGGGCCAGCGCGCCGCAGGCCCCGTGGAGCAGATCGAACTGACGGCGCGAGGATTCGGCATCGTTCTCCGCGAGCCTTTCGGCGGCCTCAGCCATCGCCGAGGCTGCCGTGTAGGCCTCGAAGTCCGCGGCGATCACCGGCCCGTAGGCGAACCTGCCCTGGGCCTGGGAGATGATCTCCAGGCTGCGGCCGTGGACGAACTGCACATCCGCAACCATGAACGGCTCCAGGGCCGCCCCGAACTTGGAGCTGGTGCGCCGCACCCCTTTGGCCACGCCTCTGACGACTCCGTTGAACGCGGTGAGGCAGGTGATGATGCGGTCTGCCTCGCCGAGATTGTGAGTGCGCAGCACGATCGCGAGATCGCGGTAGCTGCGCGAGGCGAAGGTCGTACCGGCCATCGTTCCAGACTACGCTTCAGTCGGCCCCAGGCGTGAAGGCCGGCGCCTTCGCGGCCTGCGCCGCCTGGGACTAGCGAAGGGCGCGGTTGACGCCGCTGATGACGGCGCGGAGGCTAGCCAAGGTGGTGTCGTGGTCGAGGCCCACGCCCCAGAGGACCCGGTCGCCCACGGCGAGCTCGACGAAGCTGGCTGCCTGGGCGTCTCCAGAGGCGCTCATGGCGTGCTCGGTGTAGTCGAGGAGACGCACGTCGGTGCCATCGTTCTGAAGCACGTGGAGCAGGGCGGAGATGGGTCCGTTGCCTTCGGCATGCTCGCTGCGTGAGGTGCCGTCGACGATGAGCTCCACGTCCATGCTGAACTGACCGCCGGCCCCCGATGAGGTCTGCACGGCGCCCAGGCGGTAGCGGCCCCACTGGTTCTCGCCCTCCTCGGCGGGCAGGTACTCGTCCTGGAACATCTGCCAGATCTCTGCCGGGGAGACCTCTCCCCCGCCGGCGTCGGCACGACGCTGGATGACTCCGGAGAACTCGACCTGGGTCCGGCGGGGCAGGTCGATGCCGCGCTCGGTCTTCAGGACGTAGGCCACACCCCCCTTGCCGGACTGGGAGTTCACGCGGATCACGGCCTCATAGGTGCGGCCGATGTCCTTGGGGTCGATGGGAAGGTAGGGAACGGCCCAGGTGAGCTCGTCCCGGTCCATGCTCTCCGCCTCTGCACGGGAGTCCATGTGGGCGAAGCCCTTGTTGATGGCGTCCTGGTGGGAGCCGGAGAACGCGGTGAAGACGAGGTCGCCGGCCCAGGGGGACCGCTCGGGAACCGGCATCTGGTTGCAGTACTCGGCGGTGCGCTTGATCTCGTCCATCTGGGAGAAGTCGATCTGCGGGTCGATGCCCTGGCTGAAGAGGTTCATCCCGAGAGTGACGAGGTCGACGTTGCCGGTGCGCTCCCCGTTGCCGAACAGGCAGCCTTCGATGCGGTCGGCCCCGGCCATGTAGCCGAGCTCTGCGGCGGCCACAGCGGTGCCGCGGTCGTTGTGGGGGTGCAGAGAAAGGATGATGGAGTCGCGCGGGGCGAGGTTGCGGTGCATCCATTCGATGGAGTCCGCGTAGACGTTCGGCGTGGCCATCTCCACGGTGGCCGGCAGGTTGACGATGACCGGCCTCTCCGGGGTGGCGCCGAGAACCCCGATGACCTCATTGGAGATGTGCGCGGCAAAGTCCAGCTCAGTGCCGGTGAAGGACTCGGGGCTGTACTGGTAGATGATCTCGGTGCTGTGGGTGAGGTTCTCTTCGAACTTCTTGCACAGCCGGGCGCCCTGGGTCGCGATGTCGACGATGCCGTCGCGGTCCTTCTTGAAGACCACCTCCCGCTGCAGCACGGAGGTGGAGTTGTAGAGGTGGACGATGGCCTGGGGCGCACCGTCGACGGCCTCGAAGGTCCGCTCGATGAGGTGCTCGCGGGCCTGGGTGAGGACCTGGATGAAGACATCGTCGGGGATCTTGTCCTGCTCCACGAGCTGGCGGACAAAGTCGAAGTCGGTCTGGGACGCGGCGGGGAAGCCGACCTCGATCTCCTTGTAGCCCATGGAGACCAGCAGGTCGAACATGCGGTGCTTGCGGTCCGGGCTCATGGGGTCGATGAGCGCTTGGTTGCCGTCGCGCAGGTCGACGGCGCACCAGCGGGGGGCTTGGGCGATGAGCTGGTCGGGCCAGGTCCGGTCCGGCAGAGAGACGGTGATCTGGTCCTGGAAAGGCTCGTACCGGCGGTACGGCATCTGGGAGGGCTTCTGCAGCTGGCGCATGAGGTTTCCTTTTCGCGTGGGGGCTTCAGTGGCTGGCGGCCGAAGGGAGCCGGACTCCGCAGCGGGGACTCGGCCAGGAAGTGTGCGCCGTCTCAGGCGTGCGCACGCACTTCCCCGCTGCGGCGGAGAAGCTGAAGTCGTAGCGCACGAAGCATCTGCATAGTGTTGAAGCTAACACGGAGCGTGGCGCCGCCACACCCTTCTCGGGGCGCGTCCAGGATGTGAGCCGCATGAGTTTTTCTACAACGTGTAGAAGAGGCGCTGAAAGTCGTAGAATGTGGCGATGTCTTCTGCCGCCCCCGCACCCTGTCTCATCCTGAGCGATGTGCGATACGCCCTCGGCTCGGCGCGTGCGGCCTCCGGCGTGAAGGAGATCATCTCCGGGGTGGACATCACCGCACGGCGGGGCGAGGTGACAGTCGTCATCGGTCCCAACGGTGCCGGAAAGACCACCACCCTCGGCATCGCGCAGGGGCTGCTGCGCCCCTCCGCAGGCTCGGTCCGCCTGCTCGGCGAGAACCCCTACCGTGCCGGCGCGGAGCTGCGCGCCCGCGTGGGCGTGATGCTGCAGGACGGCGGACTCCCACAGTCTGTGAAGCCGCGAGTGCTCCTGCAGCATGTGGCCCGGCTGCACGCATCTCCCTGGCCGCTGGCGGATCTCATCGAGCGCCTCGACCTGGGCAGCTTTCTGGATCGCGGCATCCGACGGCTCTCCGGCGGGCAGAAGCAGAGGGTCGCGCTGGCCGCTGCTCTCATCGGCCGGCCCGAAGTGGTCTTCCTCGATGAGCCCTCCGCCGGGCTGGACCCCCAGTCCCGCCACCTGGTGTTCGACCTCGTCGAGCACCTGCGCGGCCGAGGCATCGGCATCGTCCTGACAACGCACCTTCTGGAGGAGGCCCAGCGGCTGGCCGACTCCGTCTTCATCCTCAAGGACGGCATCGTCGTGCGTCACGGAACCGTGGCTGAGCTCACCAACGCCGATGGGCCGCCCCCCGACGCTGCTGATGCGACGGAGCGGAACGGAGAGCTCAGCGGAGGCTCACCCTCACGTCGGCTGGTGTTCGCGTCCCCGCGCATCCTGACGGCGGAGGAGCTGGGCTCCGCGCCGCTGAGCGTTCAGCTCGACGGCGATGCCTCGAATAAGGCGGGTGCCCGCTGGGCGGTCTACGGGGTGGCCTCGCCCGCTGAGCTCGCAGCAGTCACCGGCTGGTGGGAGCAGATCGGCCTGATGCCCGCAGAGATCAGCTTTGAGGCGCGCACACTGGAGGACGTCTTCTGGGAGGTGAGCACCCCATGAGCACCGAACCCGCTGAGGCTCCCGCCGTCTCCCGCCCCGCTCCCACTGCTGCCCGAGTGCTGGCGCAGGGTCTCTATGAGACCCGCAATGTGCTGCGCAACGGTGAGCAGCTGCTCGTCAGCCTCATCCTCCCGCTGCTGGTCCTCATCGGTGTGCACCGCTTGGAGCTGATCGCGGGCCAGTCGGTGCCCTCCATCGATGTCATCACTCCTGGGGTGCTTGCGCTGGCCGTGATGGCCACCGGCTTCACCGGGCAGGGCATCGCCACCGGCTTCGAACGCCAGTACGGGGTCCTCGCCTACCTCTCGACCACTCCCCTGGGCCCCGTGGGGCTGATCCTCGGCAAGGCAGTGGCTGTGCTGGCTGTGATCCTGGTCCAGGTGGTGGTGCTGGGCTCCGCCGGCCTTGCGCTGGGATGGAGCCCAGACCTGACCGGGCTCCTCTGGCTGGGCCTGGGCATCGTCATAGGCGCGGCCGCGTTCACCGGCCTGGGGCTGCTGATCGCCGGAACCGTACGCGCCGAAGCCACACTGGCCCTCACGAACGTAGCGTGGGTCCTGATGGGCGCCGCGGGCGGAGCGGTGTTCCCCCTGGGGCACGACGGCGCCGCTGCGGCGCTGCTGCTGATTCCCTCCGCCTCGCTCGGCGAGGCCCTGCGCTCGGCGAGCATCGAAGGCGAGCTCGCCGTCCTGCCCCTCCTCATCCTGGCCGGCTGGGCGATCTTCGCCGTGCTGGCCGCCCGACGCTGGTTCCAGTGGAGATAGGTGATTCACCGTGGAGACCCTGACCCTTCCCTTCCGCGCTCTCGGCCGCCGGCTCGCGCCGGTCTTCGCGCCCTTGACGCAGCGCCTGCCCACCGAGATCACCCGAGTCACCAAGTGGATCGCTTGGGCCTCCCTGATCGCCAACATCGGGATCATCCTGACCGGAGGCGCCGTCCGGCTCACCGACTCGGGGCTGGGCTGCCCGGAGTGGCCGCTCTGCACGGAGGACTCCATCGTCGCCACCCCGGAGATGGGCATCCACGGCGCCATCGAGTTCGGCAACCGGATGCTCACCTACGTGCTGATCGCGATCGCCGCGGCCATGCTGCTCTCGGTGATCCGGCTGCGCCGCACCCACAGGCCGCTGGTGGCAATGTCCCTGATCATCGTCGCAGGCATCCCCATCCAGGCGGTCATCGGCGGAATCACCGTCTGGACCAACCTCAACCCCTGGGTGGTGGCCCTGCACTTCCTCGCCTCTGCCGGGCTGGTGATGGTGGCCACATGGATCCTCGGCCGCGTGAACCTGGAGCTGCGCACCGTCGGAGCGACGGGCACGCCCTTGGTCGACGGGCCCACGGACCGCACCACTCGCCTGACGGGATGGGTCATCCTGGCCTCCGCCTGGGCGGCCGTGGTCCTGGGCACCGTGGTCACCGGCACTGGCCCGCATGCCGGGGACCCCGGCTCGCCGCGGCACGATTTTGACCCCAACCTGGTCACCCAGCTGCACGTGGCCCCTGTCTATGTCCTGTGCGCCGCCACCGTGGTCCTCATGGTTCGAAACGCCCAGCTGAAGGCCTCCCCCGCCCAGCGCCGGGCCGGCTGGTTCCTCCTGGCCGTCATCGTCCTCCAGGGCATCGTGGGCTACTGGCAGCACTTCACTGGTCTGCCCATCCAGCTCGTCTGGGTGCACATGCTCGGCTCGGCGCTGACGGTGGTGGCCGCCGCGAACGTCTGGGACCGCATTCTTGCCCCGTACCGAACCCGTGGGCTGGGCGACCCCACCGCCCCGCGCACCGAGGCCGCAGAGCCCGCCCTGCGCTGAGGACCCGAACCGACTCCTCAGAAGAGCCTGTCCATCCCCCGGTCGGAGAACGTCTTCCCCTCGTTCTGGCAGGTGGGGCAGTACTGGAAGCTGGAGTCGCTGTAGGCCACCTGTTTGATGGTGTTCCCGCAGTCCGGGCAGGGCTCACCGAACCGGCCGTGAACCTTCAGCGCCGACTTCTTCTCCTTCTTCAGATCGCTGGCGGGCCGGCCCTCGGCCCGGCTCATCGCCTCAGTGAGGGCTGCCTGCATCGCCTGATGCAGGCGGGCGACCTCGTCTGGGCCCATGTCGGCTGACTTGAACGGGGACATCTTCGCGGCGTGCAGGATCTCATCCGAGTAGGCGTTGCCGACGCCGGCGATGTGCTGCTGCGTCTTCAGAACATTTTTGATGCGTGCGCGTCCCGCTCCGCGCAGCACCTCGGCGAAGCCTGCCTCATCCAGTTCGAGCGCGTCCGGCCCCAGTTTGGCCACACCGGGAACCTGCTGCGGCTCGTGCACCAGGTGCAGCGCCAGCGCTTTGCGGGTCCCAGCCTCGGTGATGTCCAGCCCAGTGCCGTCATCGAGCACGAGACGTGCCCCGATGGGGCTCTTCGGCGAGGGCCTGCCCTGGGGCGCAGAGTCCCGCCACCGGATCCAGCCCGCCAGGGAGAGATGGATGACCAGGTGGAGCTCTCCGATCATGATGTCCAGGAACTTCCCGATCCTGCCCACCGCCCGCACCGTCTGGCCGCTGACCGCAGACACCGGGGGGTCAAAGGTCTTCAGCGCGTGGAAGGCAGTCACGTCCAGACGTTCCACGGTGCGGCCCTTCAAACGATGCTGAAGGTCAACGGCGAGGGCATGGACTTCCGGCAGCTCAGGCATGTCCACATCCTAGTGAGCCGGACCATAGACGCACCCGGAATGGGGCTGGAGGTGGGCATGTTGGCCTGGATATGACTTCAGCCAAACGTCCCCTCTCCCTGCTCGATCTCGCCAAGGTCAACGAGGGAGAGCAGATCTCCGAGGGCATCGCCCGCTCACTGCGGCTGGCCCAGAGCGCCGATGGTCTGGGCTACACGCGCATCTGGTTCGCCGAGCACCACAACATGCCGCACGTGGCTTCCTCCGCCACATCCCTGCTGATCCAGCATATCGCTGCGAACACGCAGAACGTCCGGGTGGGCTCGGGGGGTGTGATGCTGCCGAACCACTCCCCGCTGGTGATCGCCGAGCAGTTCGGCACCCTCGCCGAGCTGCACCCGGGACGCATCGACCTCGGCTTGGGCCGGGCTCCCGGCACTGACGGGGCCACGATGCGGGCGCTGCGTCGGGACGGCACCGAGGCGGACCGGTTCAGCGCAGACATCATGGAGCTCTCGGGGTACCTGACCGGCAGGTCCCGGGTGAAGGGCGTGAACGCGTATCCCGGATGGAGAACCGATGTCCCGCTGTGGATCCTCGGCTCGTCCCTGTACGGAGCTCAGCTGGCCGCCCAGCTGGGGCTTCCGTACGCCTTCGCCTCGCACTTCGCCCCTCAGATGCTGGAGCACGCCGCACACACCTACCGGGAGAGCTTCGACGCCACGAACTCACTGGCCGGCCCTGACGCCGAGCCGCACTTCATCGCGGCGGCAAACGTGGTCGCTGCGGAGACCGAGGACGTCGCCCAGGAGCAGCTCCGGGCCGCAGAGAACGGATGGATCAGGGCGATGCTGGGCCGGAACCGCGAGCTGACGCCCGACGACGTCGAGATGCTGCGCGACCACCCAGCCGGTCAGCAGGTGCTGGGCATGCTGAAGGAGACCGCGGCCGGCACCCAGGAGCAGGTGGTTGAGTGGTTGGACGCCTTCGGCGACCGGGTCCGGGCGGATGAGCTCATGCTGGTGAACCTGGCTCCGGAGGAAGCTGCCCAGCATCGCACCCTCGAGCTGCTCGCACCGGGCGGCAGCGCTCAGTCGGCGTCGTAGAAGAGCCGCTCGAAGACGGAGCGGGCACGGCGGGTGGTGCGCAGGTAGTGCTCCTCGAACTCGCCGGCCCGGCTGGCGCCGAACCCGCACCAGCGGGAGACCGCCTCCAGGTCTCGGCGGGAGTCCGGCAGCACGTCGATGCTGCGTGCGCCCCACACCTTGTTGCCGGAGCGGACCCGGGTGCAGAGCTTCCACGCCTCGGCCAGAGTGTTGGCCTCGTGGGGCCCGAGGAGCTGGTCATCCACCAGGGCATTCAGCCCGTCCAGTGTGGAGGCGGTGCGGAGTTTGGGCCGCTCGTGGGCATGCTGCAGCTGCATCAGCTGAACCAGCCATTCGACATCGGAGAGGCCGCCGCGGCCGAGCTTCACGTGCCGTTTGGGGTCGGCGCCGCGGGGCAGCCGCTCGGCTTCCACGCGGGCTTTGATCCGGCGGATCTCGCGGACCTGGGAGTCGGTGGGTGCGGAGCCGTAGCGCACCTCGTCCACCAGCCGCATGAAGTCCTCCGCCAAGCGGGGGCATCCTGCGATGGGCCGGGCTCGCAGCAGCGCCTGCCGCTCCCAGACTTCGCCCCAGCGGCGGTAGTACTCCCCGTAGGAGTCCAGTGAGCGGGACAGCGGACCCTGCTTGCCCTCTGGACGAAGGTCGGCGTCGATCTGCAGGGGGCTCTCCCCCTTCACCGCCGGCCTCACCGGGGCGGACAGCAGCTCCCGGAGACGCTGGGTGAGCTTCTGCGCCTGCCCTGCAGCCTCCGAGGGCTCCACGCCCTCCTTGGCACGGTGGACGAACAGGGCGTCCATATCGGAGCCGTAGCCGATCTCCCGGCCGCCCTGACGTCCCATGGCCGTGACCAGGAAGTCGATCCGCTGCTCGTCCTGTCCGTAGACCTCCTGCTCCGCCACGCGCAGCGCACCGAGGGTCACGAGCCGGTCCGCCTCAGCCAGGGCTCGTCCCACCTCCTCGACGGTGAGAAGCCCGACGGCGTCGGCGATCGCCGTGCGCAGCACCTCCCGCTGGCGGATGAGCCGCACCAGTCGGACACCGGCGGTGGGGCCGGCGTCGTCCCGTTGGGTGTGGCGGGACAGGGAGTTCTGCGCCTCCGTCCAGAGCGAGTCGAAGCTGCGCGGGGCGAGCTGCTCGTCATCGCCGAGCCATTTGGCGGCCTCCGGGGAGTGCTCGAGGAGGTCGGAGATGAACCGGGACCCGGAGAGGATTCCGGCAAGGCGCTCGGCAGCGACTGAGGAGTCGCGCAGCATCGTCATGTACCAGGGGCTGCTGCCCAAGGAGTCGGAGAGCCGCCGGAAGGCGAGCAGTCCGGCGTCGGGGTCCACGCCTTCGGCCAGCCACCCGAGCATGGCCGGCAGCACGCGCCGCTGCAGCATGGCTCGGCGGCTGAGCCCTGATGTGAGCGCCTCGATGTGCCGAACCGCGCCGCGGGTGTCTGTGTAGCCCAGTGCCGCCAGGCGTGCTTCGGCGGCCTGCGGGGAGAGCCGGACATCGTCGTCGGCGAGGGCCGCTGTGGTGGAGAGCAGGGGGCGGTAGAAGATCCGCTCGTGGAAGCCGGCCACCCGGCGGGCGATGCCGCGCCACTCTTCGAGCAGCTCCTCGGGCGCGCGCCGGCGTGTTTCCTGCGGGCCCCTCACCGCGTGGGCGAGGGCGCGCAGCTCGGCGTCCCTCTGCGGCATCAGGTGGGTCCGCCGCATGTTGGACATCTGGATGCGGTGCTCATAGAGGCGCAGCCGCCGGTAGGCGGAAGACATCTCCGCGGCGTCTTGGCTTGAGACGTATTCGCCGGACTGCAGCGCTGCGATCGCTGAGATGGTGTCTCGCACGCGCAGGGACTCGTCCACCCGGCCGTGGACGAGCTGCAGCAGCTGGACGGTGAATTCGATGTCACGCAGCCCGCCCCTGCCGAGCTTGAGCTCCCGGGCGGCGCGCTCCGTGGGGATGTTGTCGAAGACTCGTCGGCGCATCGCCTGGACATTCTCGACAAAATTCTCCCGGGCGGAGGCTTCCCAGACCAGGGGCCAGATCGCCTCCATGTACTCCTGGGCGAGCTCGGAGGCTCCGGCGATGGGCCGGGCCTTGAGAAGAGCCTGGTACTCCCAGCCGTGGGCCCAGCGGGCGTAGTACTCCCGATGGGAGTCCAGGGTCCGTGAGAGGGGGCCGTCCTTGCCCTCGGGCCGCAGGTTGGCGTCGACCTCCCAGAGGGCAGGCTCGCCGGTGTGGGCGCCGATGATTTTGGTGATGCCTGAGGCGAGCTCGGCGGCGAGGGTCTGGGCGACGTCGTGGTCGATGTGCTCGGGAGCCCGGTGGACGAAGATCACGTCCACATCGGAGATGTAGTTCAGCTCCCGGGCCCCGCATTTGCCCATGCCGATCACCGCGAGGTCGATCTCGGCGACCTCGGGGCGCCGTTGGGCGAGCTCTGCACGTGTGATCTCGAGGGCGACGTCGATCGCGGCTCCGGCGAGATCGGCGAGCTGGCGGGCGGCCCGAGGCTGGTATCCCGCAGGGTCCTGGGAACAGAGGTCCCGCAGTGCGAGGCAGGTCAGCTGCCGGCGGTAGGCGATGCGGAGGGCTGTTCCGGGCTGCTCGGCGGTGCGGGCGACGGCCAGCGCCGCATGCAGCTGCTCGGCGGTGGGATCCTCCGGCTCCTCCCCCTGCGGCGCAGACAGGCGCTCATCGGTCAGGAGATCGACCTGCTCCGGGTGGCGGATCAGGAACTCGCTGAGCGCCTGGGAGCCCCCCAGCAGGCGGATCAGCGGGAGCGCGGCATCACCATCCTCCTCGAACAGGCCCAGGATCTCGGGAGCCCGCTCGGCGAGACGGATGAGCAGCAGCAGGGCCTGGTCCGGGTTGGGTGCGTGCCGCATCAGACGCACCAGGCGGGCAGCATCCAGGCTTGCCAGTTCGCTGTCGCCCAGGAAGCCTTTGGCACGGGCAGTGTCCTGGAAGCCGGCGGCGATCAGCTCACGTGCGGAAAACTCCTGCATACCAGCGGGCGGCTCCGTGGACCGATGCTCAGACGACGCCGAGGTAGCTGGTGACTTCGAAGGGTGAGACGTTGACCCGGTAAGCGTCCCATTCCTGTCGCTTGTTGCGCAGGAACATCTCGAACAGCTGCTCGCCGAGGATCTCGGCCACCAGCTCAGACTCCTCCATCTGCCGCAGCGCCTCGTGCAGGGTTCCCGGAAGCGGCTTGATCCCCACGGCCTTGCGCTCGGAAGAGGTGAGCGACCAGACGTCCTCGCTGGTGGGGTCCGGCAGGTCATAGCCTTCGCGGATGCCCTTCAGGCCGGCGCCGATCACCGCGGCGTAGGCGAGGTACGGGTTGGCTGCTGTGTCGATGCCGCGGAACTCCACTCGGGCGGAGCCCCCCTTGTTCGGCTTGTACAGCGGCACACGCACCAGCGCGGAACGGTTGTTGTGGCCCCAGGAGACGTGGCTCGGCGCCTCTCCGCCGCCCCAGAGGCGCTTATAGGAGTTCACGAACTGGTTGGTCACCGCGGTGATCTCCGGGGCGTGGGTCAGCACCCCGGCGATGAACTGGCGCGCGGTGGCCGAGAGATTGAACTCGGTGTTGGGGGCGTAGAACGCGTTGGTGTCACCCTCGAAGAGGCTGAAGTGGGTGTGCATGGCCGACCCCGGGTGCTCGCTGAAGGGCTTGGGCATGAAGGTGGCGTACTTGCCGTGCTGCAGGGCCACCTCTTTGACGATGGTGCGGAAGGTCATCATGTTGTCCGCCATGGTGAGCGCGTCCGCGTACCGCAGGTCGATCTCGTTCTGCCCTGGGCCGACCTCGTTGTGGCTGAACTCCACGGAGATCCCCACGGCCTCGAGCATGTTCACGGTGTGGCGGCGCAGATCCTGGGAGACCGAGCCGGTCAGGTGGTCGAAGTAGCCGGCGTGGTCAGCCGGGTGCAGGTAGCCGTCAGCGTCCGGGCGGTCGGAGTCCAGCAGGTAGAACTCCACCTCAGGGTGGGTGTAGCAGGTGAAGCCCATCTCTCCGGCTGCGTCCAGCTGGCGGCGCAGCACATGGCGGGGATCGCCGGCAGCCGGTTCCTCATCCGGGCTGAGGACGTCGCAGAACATGCGGGCGGTGGGCTCCTCCTCGCCGCGCCACGGCAGGATCTGGAAGCTGGAGGGATCCGGCTTCAGCAGCATGTCCGACTCGGAGATGCGGGAGAGGCCCTCGATGGAGGAGCCGTCGAAGCCGAGCCCCTCGTTGAAGGCGCCCTCCACCTCAGCGGGGGCCAGAGCCACCGACTTCAGCGAGCCGACCACGTCGGTGAACCAGAGGCGCACGAACCGAACGTCGCGCTCCTCGATGGTGCGCAGTACAAACTCCTGCTGGCGGTCCATTGGCTCCTGCCTCCCTGCTGGTGTTTCTTGCTGACGGGCGTCACTCTACCCAACGGGGCAGACACAGTACTGTTACACCTATGACTGCCGAATCGCCGTCGCACTCCGAGAAGAACCCATACGGCTCCTCCGCCGGACAGAGCGGCCCGGAGAGGATCGCACCGGGCCGCATCCGCACCCACCACATGGCACAGTTCAAGGAGGCCGGGCAGCGATTCACCATGCTGACCGCCTACGACGCCAGCATCGCCGGCGTCTTCGAGGAGGCGGGCGTCGAGCTGCTGCTGGTGGGCGACTCTGCCGCGAACGTGATGATGAAGTCAGGCACCACCCTGCCCATCACCGTGGACGAGATGCTGGTGTTCGCCCGCTCGGTGGTCAATGGGGTCAGCCGTCCGCTGGTGGTGGCGGACCTTCCATTCGGCTCCTACGAGGCTTCCCCGCAGCAGGCCCTGGGCACCGCCGTGCGGTTCATGAAGGAGGCCGGCGTCCAGGCCGTGAAGATCGAGGGCGGCTCGGAGAGGGCCGAGACCATCCGCACGCTCGTGGGCGCGGGCATCCCGGTGATGGGGCATGTCGGATTCACCCCGCAGGCGGAGCACGCACTGGGCGGCTACCGGGTCCAGGGCAGGGGCGACGCCGGGCAGAAAGTGATCGACGACGCCGTCTCGGTGGAGGAGGCAGGAGCCTTCGCCGTGGTCATGGAGATGGTGCCCGCGGCTGTGGCCGCTGAGGCGGACGAGAAGCTGAGTATTCCTACGATCGGCATCGGAGCGGGGAACGTCACCACGGGCCAGGTGCTCGTGTGGCAGGACATGCTCGGGCTCAACGCCGGGCGGGTGCCCAGGTTCGTGAAGCAGTACACGGATCTGCGCAGCGTCATCGCCGACGCCGTCGGCCAGTATCGCGCCGAGGTCGAATCAGGCGAGTTCCCCGCCGAGGAGCATTCCTTCTGATCTCAGGCTGAAGCCGGGCTCACTGTTGGTGGGGCGGGCTGCCGTCGTCGTCCTCGCGCTCCTGGGCGAGCAGCTCGTCGTACTCATCTGAGCGCTGCCGGGCCCGCTCCAACGCCTGCTGCGCCTCAGCGCGGGTGGCGTAGGGACCCATGAGGTGCTTCCAGCTGGACTTGCGACCCTCTTCCACCTCACCAGTGGTGACGTTGTACCAGTATTCGCCCATAGCCTCAGGATACGCTCGTGGGCCTCTGCTGGATAGGTCCGGCGGGCCGCTGAGCAGATAGGCTGGGGGCATGTCTTCTGCTGGTTCCACTGCCCCCGTCGGCACGCTCACCAAGGGGACGGTCTCCCCTGAGCGGCCGGTGCCCGCGCACATCGAACGCCCCGAGTATGTGGGCAGGCCGGCCCCGGAGAAGTACACGGGCCAGGACGTGTTCGACGCCGCCATGGTGGGAAGGATCCGCCGGGCTGGCCAGCTGGCCGCAGACGCCATGGTTGCCACCGGCCGCCTGATCACACCCGGCGTGACCACGGACGAACTGGACGCCTTCGCCCATGACTATCTGGTCGAGCGGGGCGCCTATCCCTCCTGCCTGGGATACCGCGGGTTCCCGAAGTCCATCTGCACCTCGGTGAACGAGGTGGTCTGCCATGGCATCCCGGACTCCACGGTCCTGGCCGACGGCGACATCGTGAACCTGGACATCACCGCCTACATTGACGGGGTCCACGGGGATCACAACGTGACCTTCCTGGTCGGAGACGTGGATGAGGACTCCCGTCTGCTGGTGGAGCGCTCCCACGAGGCCATGATGCGCGGCATCAGAGCCATCAGGCCGGGACGTCCCATCAACGTGATCGGCCGGGCGATCGAGGTCTACGCCCGCCGGTTCGGGTACGGATCAGTGCATGAGTTCATCGGCCACGGGGTGGGCCCGGCGTTCCATACCGGCCTCGTCATCCCCCACTATGACGCCGCCCCGGACTACTCCCAGCCCCTGGAGCCGGGCATGGTGTTCACCGTGGAGCCGATGATCACCCTGGGCACCCGCCAGTTCGAGCTCTGGGAAGACGATTGGACGGCTGTGACCCGGGACCGGATGCGGACCGCTCAGTTCGAGCACACCCTTGTGGTCACTGAGGACGGCGCGGAGATCCTGACCCTGCCCAACGAGGAAGCCTGAGGAGAGGGACTATGACCTCCGCCGCCGTCAATCGTCCTGCTGATGGGGCGCCTGCCTCTGAGGCTCTGGGACCGGCCAGCGCCGTCCTGCCGGAGCTGCCGCGCTACGCGATCGGCGTGGATGTCGGAGGCACCGGCATCAAGGGCGGCGTGGTCGATCTGAAGGCGGGCGATCTGGTGAGCGACCGGGTCCGTTTCGACACTCCGCAGCCGGCCACCCCGGAGGCTGTTCGGGACACGGTGGAGAAAGTCCTGGATGAGCTGGTGGCCCACCCTGACTGTCCTGCGGAGAAGCAGCTGGCGGTAGGGGTCACCTTCCCGGCGATCGTGATTGACAACGTGGTGCTCTCCGCGGCGAATATTGATAAGTCCTGGATTGAGTGCGATGCCGGTGAGCTGATGGGTGAGCTGCCGGGCCGCACCGCCTGTCTCAACGATGCTGATGCCGCTGGGCTGGCGGAGGCCCGCTACGGCGCCGGCGACGGCAAGAGCGGGACGATCATGATGGTCACCCTGGGCACTGGGGTGGGGTCGGCCCTGGTCCACGATGGCGTGCTGGTTCCGAATTCTGAGCTGGGCCATGTGGAGTTTGAGGGCGTAGTCGCCGAGACAAAGGTCTCGGCGCGTGCCCGGGAACGTGCGAAGCAGCCGTGGGACGAGTACGGGGAGACGCTGCGTCGGTACCTGGCCCACCTGTGGCGGATCCAGCCGGTGTCCCAGTTCATCATCGGCGGCGGAATCTCCACCCGTGCGCATGATTTCCTGCCGCAGGTGACGGGGCTGCGCGCTGAGGTGTCGGTGGCGAAGTTCCAGAAGAACGCCGGGATCGTGGGCGCTGCGCTGTTCGCCGCGGAGCAGGCTCAGGTCGCCGCGCTTCGCAGCTGAGCTGAGCTATACTTGATGGTCGCGCGTTCAGCGTGCTTGCGCCGATAGCTCAGTTGGTTAGAGCACTGCGTTTACACCGCAGGTGTCGGGGGTTCGAGTCCCTCTCGGCGCACCGGAATATCGTTGATATGACAAGCATGCAGGGTCACGGCTCAACGAATCCCCCCAAGAATCTCGGAAATCCCCCCAAGGCCGGGATAGAGTGGCCGGATGGCAACCATCGAGCGGCGGCAGGGTAAGCGCGGAATCTCTTTCAGGGTTGAGTGGCGGCATGACGGTCAACGCCACCGGCTCTCGTACGACAACGAGCAGGATGCCCTGGATTGGAAGCGCGTCATCGAGGCTGCCAGAGGGGACACCAAGCAAGCGGATCGCGCGCTCCTCAATGAGTCCTCCAAGGCGCCGAAGCTCTCGGAGGTCGCCGCGGAGCACATTGAGCGCCTGATCGATGTCACCCCGTACACCCGGACCAAGTACAAGACGCACCTGGAGCAGCACCTCACTCGCCTGGATCTGCCGATCGACCAGATCACCGCCGACGACATCGCCCGGTGGGTCTCCTGGATGTCGAACGAGGCGCCGGTCCGCGGCGCGAAGAAGTCCGGCTACTCCCCCAAGACGATCAAGAATGCCCACGGCTTCTTGTCGTCGGTGATGGCCTACGCGGTACGGCGAGGACTGCGGGGTGATAACCCGGCCATGGGTACGCGCCTGCCGAAGCTCACGCCTGGGGATGAACGGGACAAATTCTTGACCGTCGAAGAGTTCAGCGCGGTCCTGCACCATGTGGAGCCCCAGTTTCAGCCCTACGCACTCTTCCTCTTCAACACCGGGCTGCGCGCCGGGGAGCTCCTCGCGCTCACACCGGAAGACTTCACCGTGGCGGACGGCATCACGTACGTGAGCATCACCAAAGCCATGAAACGCGACGCCACTGGGCCGGGCACCCATGTAGGAGAACCAAAGACCCCGCGAGCCCGGCGCCGCATCGACGTGGACGCCGTCACGATGGAGGCAGTGTGGCCGCTGGTGCGATCTGCCGGCCATGGGTCTCCCGTCTTCGCGGTGGACACCGTGCAGGAGTCCACCGTGCTCGCACGCCGGATGTGGACCCCGGCCGTGAAGCGCGCGCGAAAGGCTGGCTTCACGAAAACGCCCGGCCTGCACTCCCTGCGACACTCCCACGCCTCGCATCTACTGGCGCTGGGGATGCCGATGCACGAGGTATCCCGACGCCTGGGCCACGAGTCCACGGCCACGACGGACAAGATCTACGCGCACATGGTGCCCGCCCGTCAGGGTGCCGCTTCGGAGCTCCTGTCCCGCTCCCCCGTCACCCTTCCTGCCGCAACTCCCCCAGTGCAAGTACTGGAGAGATAAGTTCCCCGCCGTTGGAGGACCTACAGAAGGCGGCGTAACAGTCCCGCCGCAGCGCGCGCGACGGATAGATTGGCGAGGGCGAGCACCGCATCCGTTGCACCGATTGATGAGGGGATACCTGCCCGATGAGAAGGCACTTTGCCCTGCTGAGCGCCTCCGCCCTGCTGCTGGCCGGCTGCGGAACTGACGACACCTCACCGGAGACAGCCACCGCCGGAGAAGACCCGTTCGAGGACATTCCCGACGACGCCCCCATTCACGATATGGACGACGACGACATCTACCGGCACATGTTCGACTGCGACGACGACCTGAGCACTGAGGAGTGCATGGAGCGGCACGAGGCAGAGGTCGAGGAGCAGTTTGACGAGGCAGAGTTTGAGCTCTGCGCGGATCACATCGCTGAGTACGAGGAACAAGGCATGTCCTGGGCGTCCTGCCATTCGGCGCGGATGCCGAACGAGGAGTTCTACGACCTCTATGAGGAGCGGACCGGCGAGGAGGTCCCTGAGCATCTGCGAGCCCCGGACCACGACGATACTGATTAAGACGGCACGCATTTCGGATCCTGCGATGAGGCCGATACTCACTGGGGCGGACTGATGAACGGGCAGCTCGACGGGGCCTCCAATGAGGACGAGTTCCCCGAGGTGGAGGAATGGATGCAGGAGAACGGCTGCTGGTAGCCCTTACTCTGTTCTCATGTCCGATGATGAGCGTCGTCAGCTCTACGCCACCATGCTCGCCGCCCACACGGACCACTTCAGTGAACCCGCGGATGAGCATCGCCGCTACCTGTGGGGCCTGGCCGCCGAGCTAGCGGAACGTGAGGGCTTGGCACTGCGCTGGGGTGTGAAGGCGGAGGGTGCCGCGCTGCCGACCCGTGAGCTGAACGACAAGCGGCTCGCGGAGGACGCGTTAGAGCGTGCACCCGTAACGTCGCACCTGGTTTCACGGTGGGAATCACGATGGCAACGGGTCGAATAGCACCCGGGCACCTTTTTTCGTGAACCACCGGAAAGGGTCCGGGCGCACGAAAAGAGCCCCCTCCCTCCTCCAGCCAGAAGACTAGGGATAAAGGGGGCTACGCTACACCGGGTCCAGCAACTCGGGCACGTTGTTCCTGACGTTGCCGACCGCCTTGTCCACCTCGTAGAGCTGCCAGCCGGCGGCGACATCATTGGCCTGGGCCCGGACCTGCTCGACCAGCGCCTCGGCGCCAGGCTTCTCGAGCTTCTGCGGGTGCACCCAGTCGGCGGCCATGTCCGAGCTCATCGGCAGCGGCATCCGGTCATGGAGCCCCGCCAGTTCGTCCAACACTCCCCCGGCGCCGGGCTCTGGTGATGGCCCGGTGAGGATCGTGCAGGACAGCACCCAGGGCGCGTCCTCGCCGGCGGCCTTGTCCCGCCACCACTCATAGAGGCCCGCGAAAGTGATCAGCCCACCGTCAGCGGGGCGGATCGCGTGGGGCCGCTTGGCGTCGCCGTCCTTGAGCCACTCGTAGTAGGCATCGGCCGGCACCGCGCAACGCTTCGAGCGGACCGCGGACCGGAAGGTCGGCTTCTCAGTCACGCTCTCGCTGCGGGCGTTGAAGGTCTTGTACGACTGCTTGATGTCCTTCGCCCACGCCGGCAGCAGCCCCCACCGAGCGGCGTGCAGCTCACCCAGGAGCTCACCCTCATCGTCCAGACGCTCTACGAGGATCGGCACATCGGTGCTCGGCGCCACGTTCCAGGACGGCCGCACCTCGGTGTTCCCAGGATCAACGCCCAGGGTTGCGACAAGATCACCAGTCGCCCGGGCCACCACGTAGCGTCCACACATAGCCCAAGAGTAGCGCCGGCATGATCCAAGGACGAGGCGAGGAGTTTACGAGCTCTCAGCAAGCCACAGTGCGTGCTCGAAGTGGCTCAGGCTCTCCGCTCCGCGGGGATTCGTCTGCCAGGCGGCGTTGACGAGAGATACAACCTCATGGGTGGGCATCTTCCGGGTCTCGTCGCCATAAGCATGTCGAGCAACGAACCGAGTGAGGAGCGTGTCCGCTTTGATGCCCGGGACCCCTAGATTCATCACGAAGTAGTCGAAGGTCACTCGGCCTAGGCCGTGGACCTGCACGTACGCACCTTGCAGTTCATCGAGCCGCTCAGTTGTGAACTCCGCGGAGCTCCGAACACTGGGGTCCAGGGCCATGAAATTGTGCGCTGCCTCGATTACACACTCGCTCTTGTAACGCTGGCTAGTCTTGCCGTTGCCCATAATGCCGCGCAGGCGCTCTTCACCGAGGTCAATGAGCGCGGCAAGATCATTCGCGACTTCCGAGTGCCGGGCTTTAAGATCCTTCACCCGGTTTGTCTTGAGTCCCTACCGACAGAAGATTCGAGAAGTTCCCGCTCTTTGTGCCGTCCGCGTCGTACACCAGCACGAGCGACATGCCCTCGAAGGGCGTGCGAGTGAGAGTCCCTTGCGCAATCCCTTCGTCGAAGCCACCCGCCTGGAACCCAGGAGGCCCAAGGAGCGCCTCTAGCCGATCGTCAAGCGTCGCTGCCCTCATCCTCTTCCACCTCCTCCACTTCCGGCGCCCAGGGGACCAGCCCGGTCAGGGTGGTCTCCGTCTCGGCCCGCACGGCCTCCACGGCCTCACGCACCCGGCGCGATGGCGCTCCTGCCAGCACCCGGTAGGCGACCACCTCATGCGGCTCATCCGGGTCAGCCAGCGGCTGGGTGCCACGCACCACCCCACCGGCGGCGATGACTGCAGACACCGCCTCATCGCGTCGATCTTCAGGGGTTTTCATCACACGCTCCATTCCACGGGGGTCATGTCATCGGCGCCGGAGACGCGGACCTTCCAGTCCACGCCGTCGAAGACCAGGTGCCACTCGCTGACCGCGTTCCCGCCCTGAGCCGGCAGTGGCAGCACCCCATAGGCAGAGAGGGCATCAGGGACCGTCAGGGCGTGCTCACCATCTGAGTCCTGCGAGATGACCAGGGTGATGATTCGGCCCGGGATCGGCGCCGAGGGCAGATCCACCGTCACGTCGGAGGTGAGGGTCAGATGCACGTAGGCGTTCTTCTCCAAGCCCGAGAGGTCCAGGTCACCCGAGACTTCGCCCCGCTGGTCCAGCAGGAACCCCGCGGCCTCCACCAGGCTCTGCGCCTGAGATGCACTGTCCTGCGCGCTCTCCGAGGCCTCACTGGCCTGCGAGGCACTGGCCGCGGCACCCTGAGCGGAATCACCAGCATCAGCGGCCGACTGCGCCGCCTCGCCAGCAGCATCCTGCGCCGCGCTGAGAGACTGCGACGCCTCAGCGGCATAAGAGCCAGCCTCTGAGGCACTCTCCTCCGACGTCTCGGCGGCCTCTTCAGCACGGAGGCGGTCAGACTCGCGCACCACGTCCCGCACACCAGGCAGCGAGGGCAAAGATGCCTGCGTAACGAAGTTCAGCGGGTTAGCGGTCGTGTGATCCTCGGTCACCTCGATGGTGATGTCCGAGAAGGTGAGGCCGCTATTGAGCTCAGCCCGTACTGTCCACCGACCCGTCACCAAAAACACGCCCGGGATCTCCGTGTCGTCGGCCTCAGCGTCAGCGTCCACAATGAAACCCTCAGCGTTGAACCCAACACTGACCGTCTCACACAGGACCATCACCGAGCGTCCATCCCGCTCAAAGATGCGCTGAGAGCCGACCGGCACGAAATGGATTCGTCCCGCCGGCGCAGACTTATCCGGGTAGCGATCCTCATCCGCCGTCTTATCGGCCGAGGCGACGACGACCACACCATCCACGAACCCCTTGGGAACGAACGGATCAATACTCATGGCTCACATCCCCTGTTCGGCGCCCTGGTCCTTGAGCTTGTCCGACTTGGGGGTGTTCGCCCCGGCTAGGGTGAAGCCGAAGATCGCGGCGACCTGCAGCGCCAGGGACTCGATCTGGTCGGCCACGTCCTCGGTGATCACCTCGAAGACGGTCAGCACGCTCAGAGCGGCGGCCAGGATGATGTAGCCGGCCTTACGGATGCGCGGGTTGTGGATGACGCTGTTCGGTGTCTCAGCCATGGGTCAGTCCTCCTTCTTCACGTCGATGGTGAGCTTGTCGGCGACGTCCTCGGCATTGACCTCAGCGGCACCTTCACGGGCGCCCTCGCGAGCAGCCTCTGCGACCTTCTCCGCGATGCCCGGCGCCAGTTCCTCCAGGGCCACGGCCAGTGCCTCGACACCTCGGCGGGCGGCCTTGGCCTCCTCGTAGGACTTGATGGCGAACAGGTTCGCCTGGGCGACCTCGAAGCCCTTGGTGGCCGGGCCCTGCTCGCGCTCACGCAGGTTGTGGGTCCGCTGGCCCCAGACATCCTTGACTTCGGCCAGCGCGGCCTCGGAGGCCTCGACAGAGCGCATGATCTGCCAGCCCATTGAGCGAGGCTCGTCCCGGGGCGTGTGGCCCTTGTCGTAGTCGTGCACTGCCTTTGCGTACTCTTCTGCGGACATGACTGGTCCTTCCAAGGTGGGGGTTGATGTACCTGCGGTTGTTGAGCCGCTCTGGGCGGCGATCTGGTTGATGCGGGGGATCTGGCGGTACAGGGCGTTGCCGGGGCAGGCGGTGGCCTGTCCGGGGGCATCACGGTGACCGCCGTTGGTGCGAGGCCGAGCCAGGACACCGGCCTGGCGGAGCTCTCGGATGAGCCGGCCCGCGGCGGCGATAGCGTTGGTCGAGGCCTGAGCGGTGGTGAAGTTGCCGACGAAGGCGAACGAGACGCTGATGCTGTTCCGCCCACCGGTGTGGGCGCCGATACGGCTGGCACCGGTGCCTACCCACACACGGCCAGAGGCGAAGATCACGAAGGTGTAGCTGATGCCGCCGCCGAAGCGCTGCTGGCCGATCTCTTCAAGGACGCGCATGTGCGCGGCCTCCTGGGCAATCGTCGCGTTCGGCCCCAGGTGGGTCACGGTGTGGTGAGTCCAGGCCTCCCGCAGGGGGTAGCTGGCCGAGCGGTCACCGAAGCCAGGGCGGTACTTGGCACCCCACTGAGGGCGCTGGTAGAGCCAGCCGAGAAGTACGGCACTCATCCGGCACCTCCTGCAGGTTCCAGGTCCTCGGGCTCGTCGCCTACCTCGACGCGGGCCTCACAGTCCTTCACCAGCTGCTCGTAGTCCTGGTCCTCGATGTCGTCGGCGTCGGCGTCGAGGAAGTCCTCGACCTCCACGTCGTCGTCGAGCTCCACGACAGTTCCGTCATCGAATCGGTGCGTCTTGGGCATCACGTCGCCTCCTTCGGGGCATGAAAAAAGCCCCCGGTGTACGAGGGCTTGGGTGGGTGGGGGTGGTGCCTGTTGCTATCCGTCGTTCTTCCGCTGCTGCCATTCCAGGTGCATCAGCCGGTCATCTATCCGGTCATCACGGGACCCAAGGTCAGCGGTGCGCTGCCACTGCCGGCTCACCGCCCGTTCAACCTCGACTAAGCGGGTGTCCTGCCTGCTGAGATGCTGATCCAGACTGTCGAAGCGACGATCCAAGGAATCCCGCAGATTCTCGACGTGATCGTTCTTGGTCTGGTGAGCTGACTCAGCGGAATTCCGCTGGATCTCATCGAGTCGGGGCTTCAGCTTCCGCCACGCGGCGATAACGCCAGCTACCCCAATCACCGCAGTAGTGCTGATGCTGAATATCCCGGCCATCACCAGGTCGATCAGCTCTAGCCGCTCAGCCCAAAGGATCGGCGCTAGCCACATACAGAAACCTCCTGAAAGGTGATCGCCCTGCCAGTCATGTGCGCACTCCTGAGATAACCCCGTACTTGGCTTTGAGTGCATCAATGGGTGACTGCTCTGGCTCGTCAGACTCCGGTGGAGGCGGTGGTGCGAGCGGGTCTTCCACCCGGCGAGTCAGCATGTGGTTGAAGCGGCCTCGGATCCCTTGCAGCCACGGCAGGCACGGGTCGATGAGCTGCTTGAGGAACTCCCGGTCCTGCTTGCTGAGCTCGGCTGCGGGGTCGTCGGCCAAGGTGGTGTTCACCTCGCAGCCAAGGCGCGCCTCGCGCACGGCGCTGAGCTTGGTATCGCAGGCAGCCGGCAGCCCCAGGCCTGCTCGAAGGGTCTGCTGGCAGGACGCCAGCAGGCTTCCGTCTACGTACCCATCGGGTGACATGGACTGCAGCTCCTGCCGCACGCGCATGGCCGAGCGTAGGGCTGGCGATCGGGGGTCATTCGCGGTGCCCTCCTCCTGGGCACGGATGGCCTCATCCTCTCGGATTGCCTCGAGGTGCTCCTTGACCCGGTAGACCTCCATCCAGGGCGAGTGCCCATCATCGTCCACACCTTCGGCGGAGCGCTCGTGCTTGAACTTCCGCACGATCACCTCGACAGCATCAAGGGCGTCTTCCAGGCCGAGCACCTCGCAGTAGGTTGCGATGCTTCCGACCTCGAAGACGTTGATCACCGATATGGGGTCTCCCCCGTCGTCGGCCTCAATATCGTGAAGGTGGAGCTTGAAGAACCCCTTTTCGATGGCTGCGCTGATCATGTCACCCTGCCTCTGCTGATCCGGGGCTATTCGGAGGGTCTCCCCAGAATGCCGAGTAGTAAACCCAGAGCGTGGCTCCCGCCGTTGCATTGATATACACGTCGAACCCACTGGCGGAGCGATTTCTGGTATGAGCCATTGGCTGGTCCATGCCTCCGCCAGAGGTGCGATGCAGACTGATAATCGGGACGCGCGCACCCTCTGGTGATGGAGAAAGATAGCTAATCTGAACGATCGAACGAGAGGTTGAGAGCTGAAGCTGCCCCGTCCGCCCATGAGTCACCTGGTCATACGGGGTCGAAGCGTCCGGGGTGCGCCCTACGTAACGAATGCGATCACCGTCGGGGATGATGCCGCCCTCGCCGTTGCCGCCGACGCGGAGCTCGCCACTGAGGTCCATAGACCTGGCGGTGATGTCACCGTCCAAGTCGGCGCCGCGTGCGTAGAGCTCGCCGGTCTCGAAGTCCAACTCCGTGTTCACGGAGCCTCCAGACCCAATCCCGCGCAGATGACTGGAGTTCATTAATCCAGCACCAGCACCCGTGTACAGGTTCCCAGTGCGAGTACGGAACTCGGCACCGACTACCTGGCCACCCTGGATGCTCATACCCTGGATTTCATTGGAGGCCAGCTGGTCCACTTCGATGCGCAGGAAGCGACCCAGCTCAGACATGATCTCGTCCAGCGCGGTGAGCTTGCTCAGCGTGATCGTCTCGTCTTCTAGGAGCACCCCGCCGATGAACCCGCGCTCGGCGGTGATCTCCATGGCACGTGCCACGGCGACGGAGAGCCGGTCGATGACCCCGTTGGCCGCGAAGAACTCTTCGGTGTCCACGGCGCGGGACTTCACGGCATTTTCAACGAGCAGGTTGCCATCGGTGGCCCTGCGAGCCTCCACCGACAGGATGCGACAGTTGCCATCGGGCCTGAAGGTGATGCCTAGATAGGCCTGGTCATCACCCACGCCGTCCGGGACGGTTTCGGTCCAGGTGACTTCGCGGACGTCCGGGCCCCCCGTGGGAATAGAAGGAGCGTCGGGGCCAAAACTCAGGTAACCCGAGGTAGGGGACGACTGATACCTTGTCGCGATGCGGCCGCCGTCCCAGCGGTCCAGCTTGACCCTGAAGGCATATGTTTCGCCGCCCTTGACTGGCCAGTAGCGGGTATCCACGGAGCCGCCGCCGTTATTCCAGTGGATCAATGACCCGTCCGGCCCGCCGGTCTCGCGCTGAGGCTCCTGACCCCCGGTGCCCCAGCTCCCACTGCCGGGAATCAGCCACCAGGAGTTAGGCTGTTCGGCCTGCCTGGAAGTGCTGACCGTCTCGAAATTCGGGTCGCCTATAAGGTCAAAACTGCGCACCTGAAGATGTTCAGTAGAGACTGACCGCGCCTCAAGACGTTCACCGGACAGTGACCCGTAGGTGCCGGACTCCAGATGCACCTGTGCCATGACCTGCTCAGCGATGGTGGACTCAGCCCACGCGGAACCGTCCCAGGTCCACATGCCTTCCAGCTCGCCGCCGCTGCTAAGGGTGTCGTAGCGGTACCAGATGGTGCCCTCGTCCAGGCCTTCACCGTCGCTGGCAGAAGGAGCAGAGGTGCTCCGCAGGATCGTGGTGCCGCCAGCGGTGGTGATCATGTCCTCAAGGCGGGTCACCTCGTCCGAGAGGCCTTGAGCCAAGGTCTGCTCGAGGCTGGGGATGCGCTCATCACGCAGGTAGTCGATCTCAGCCTTGCGCTCAGCGTTACCGGTCTCGAAGTCAGTCCGAGCCTCGTCCAGGTCATCCCGTGCAGACTCGAGATCCGCCTCAATCTGCTCTCGGTCCACCGGCTGGGTGGGGGTGAAGTAGGCGTACTCCGAGCGCGTGGACTCATTGCGGGAGGTGTCCACCGAGGTCAGGAATGCCCGGTGCTCCACGAAAGGCAGGAACCCCAGGGTGTGCTGGCCGGCGCCGACGAACCGCGCCACCGATACCGGGTCGCCGGGATCGCCTGACTCGTCGCCTTCCGGGTGCATCTGCTGGATGTAGAGCAGGTCATGCGAGTGGTCCACGGGCCGGTCCCCGGTGAGCTCACCGGTGGAGCCGGCGGTGGTGTGGCCCAGCTCGGAGTGCACCCACGGTGCCACCGGTGGCGGGGGTGGGGTGAAGTCCCGCGGGGTAGTCACCTGCACCGACTCAGTCCACTTGGTGTGGCGGCCCTGGGAGTCCGTCAGCCGCATCCGAAGCTCAAGGTTCACCGCAGTCGGCAGGTCCGGGATGGTGACAGACATGCTGTCCTCATCCAGTGGAGCGGACAGATAGGGCCGCCATGCCGACCCAGGCTCGTCCCGGTCGCGGCCCTCCACCTCGTAGGAGACCCACCGGGGGGCGGAGGCACCAGAGGGGTCACCTTCTGCGGGGTCACCGTCCAGGTCCTCGTCGTCGGCGTCCTCCGGTTCGTCATCCGCGTCCACCAGGTCGGTGTGATCCGGGTCCACCTCAGACCAGGAAGACACCGGCGACGGCCGGTCAGGTGCCGGGGCCATGAAGTCATCCGCCGGACCCTCGCCGGTGACGACAGTGCCCTCACGGATCTCATCCGGCTCTTCGTGGCTGGGGGTCAGGCCAGCGTCATCGCGGATATCAGCCACGGGGCCTCCTTAGTCGTCTTCATCAGAGGGGATAAAGCCGTCGTCCTCCGGGTCAGATTCAGTGCTCGGAAGATCCCGGTCGAAAGCGTCCGGGTCATCCGGCTCAGGGGTGCCGGGGTCACTGAGGGTTAGCGGAAGCCTGACCGTCCAGTTCTCGCGGCTGGTGTCATAGTTCAGCGTCGCCTCCCCCAGGTAGATCGGGGGTGCCACCCACGCCTCGGCCGAGAGGATCGGTGGCTCAAGAGCCGGGTCACGGGGCACGTGGCCCTGCAGGTGGTCCACTCCGCCCACGGTCTTGGACATGGTGCGTGCGAAGCTGACCGCACGGCGAGTGAACCGATCATCGAGGGTCACGATGGCGGTCATCGGGTCTTCCGGTGACCACCGCAGCACGATTTGGGTGACCTTCCGGCGGGAGCGTTCACCCTCGTGGTCCCACACGGAGATCCAGTGACCGGGCTGGTAGTCGATCATCGGGATGGCCGAGGACGGGCCGAGGCTCACACCCAGGGTGGATTCGATCTTGTTCCGCCGCTGAGCGGTCTGCCGGGCCCGGTGCGTGAGGCTGCGGGCCGAGTCGCGGGAGTCGGCGTTGGGCTCAGAGATCGTGCCCTCTTCAAAGCCCCACGGACCCTTCGAGCCGTGCAGGTCCGGGTCATCGCCATACATGAAGTGGTGGGTCTGCCCGTCACCGGCGACGATCACCGCGACGGCGAAGTGCTCCAAGGACGAACCACGCTCGTTCGCTGAGGTCAGGTCCCGGCCCAGCAGCAGGTTTACCCGGTCTGACTGGTCCACCTCCAGGGCCCCGGCAGGCACCACGTCCAGCTGGGACTGCCGGGTGGTGAAGTCGATGAGCCCGCGCTCCTGGAAGTCCAGGAGCACCTGCAGCAGTGACGCGCCCAGAGGGAAATCGTGATTAGTCCGCGATGACGCAGGCCAGTCCACGCCGCGGGAGTCCTTGGAGTTGCTGAAGGTCCGCCGGCGACCCTTCAGTACCCCGTGACGGGGCGGGGTATAGCCCTGACGCTCGTCACGCTCAGTGGCCTCCTGCCAGAACCGGTGCAAGGTGCGCCCCGGGGTGGAGTTGTAGAAGAATCGGCGGCCGTCACGGCTGGTCTCCCGTGCTGCACGCTCGGCCTTGTCGTAGGCGTCGCGGGCCGCGTTGTAGGCCCGGCGTGTTTCCGCCAGCTCCACGCCGCGGTCCATCAGCTCAGCCTTGTTATCAGGCCAGGAGGTCATCTGCAGGCGACGCCACTGATCAGCTGAGCGCACGTAGTAGTACAGCCGGCCACCCAGGGACGCGTTGCTGGCGAGGCTCCCGTGGTGGACGTTGCGTTCCTTCGAGAGCCAGTGCACCCCGTGGTAGGCGAAGCTGCGACCAGGCAGCCCGTGCCGATCCTTCACCCACTCGGCCAGCTCCTCGAAACGCTCAAGGGCCCGCTCATAAGGGCGCTCTGTCTCACGCAGCCGGTCCAATGCCCTGTCGTAGGCGTTGTTCAGCCGGGTCGCGTTCTGTGCCCGTGTCAGCCGGACCTTATCCAGCTTCTGCAGGGCATTCGGGCACCGGTAGTGAATGACGTTGGACTCATCCACGCGGTCTTCCTCCCAGGTGCCGACAACAAATCGGGCGTTCTCCGGGAAGACATGCTCACCGTCGCGGGGATCCCAAAGGTCCACCTGGATCTCATACTGGCCGGACTGCAGTGCCGCGGCACCAGCAGAGTCCTTGTAGGTCCGCAGATCCAGGGTGCCCGGCTCGCCGGACTCGTTGAAGGACAGGGACACATCGAAGATGTCCACGACCTCACCGGCGTAGGACTGGGCGCCGTACTCCGCGGGCTTCACCAGCCGCAGACGCATGGCGTGGTCAGCGTTGCCGGCCATGATGCTGGTGCTCACGTGTGCCTCCTAGAAGTACTTCGGGCGGACGGCGACCATGACGCGGGCGGGAGCTCCGACACGGATATTCACCCGACCCACAGCCCGGCCATCACCAGGAATGCCGGGAGTGATCAGCAGCGAGGTGCCCTGCCTGCGGCCGTAGCTGTAGATGACATCTTCACGAGGGGTATCCATCGCCCAGTCACGGTCAGCGTTGTCACCACTGGGGGCCACCCCAGCGCGGGACTCCCCGGCGCGGACGATCCACCACCGGGCGTAGGGCTCCAGCATCGAGGCGGTGAATCCGGTGCCGCCGTAGTTGGTGAGCCGGAACCAGTTCTCGCCGTCGCTGGGCTGGTTGCCGATGGGGCGGATAGCGATCCGAGCATCCTCAATGGGGGCGTCACCGGCAGGAACCGCCAATCCGACACTGCCGTCATCTGGGGTGATCTCGCCGGCGTCCACGGTCTCCCAGGCACCGAACCAGGTGCCGGTCGGGTTGCGAGCCGGCACAGTGAGTGTGGACCACAGAAACTCCGGGCCGTCTTCCTGATCCCAGTCCGACTCGAAGTAGACCGCCGCCGAGACCTGCTCCGTGCCGCCGATAGTGCGGTCAAGACGCAGGTTGCCATCGACCATCTGTCGGCCCAACTGCACTCGCCGGTGGAACTCCGTGATGTTCTCCCGCAGGAACCGGGCCCGCTCCTGGGGGTCCCTCCCCTGCCGCTGATACATAGGCGACTGCGGGTCAGTGCAGATCGGGTAGACCCGGATCCTGATCGGGATCACCCGAGCGGCCAGAGGCATCAGCGCAGCACGCCGCTCCCCCTGGCCACCCGGAATCTCCCAGCGGGTCACACGGCCACCCGAGTACCGGGGCAGCACCTCAGTGCCAGTCAGCAGCTCCCACACGCCAGTCCGATGGGTGTACAGCCGGGTCTGCGGACTCTCCCACCGGTCATCATCAAGATTCACACCCTGCAGATGGAGACTCACCTGCTCATCGGAGAACATGCCCCTAGTCGTCAAAGCTGCCTCCTAGCGCGCTGGCGTACTCAAGACCGTCCTTCACCGACTGCTCAGTGGGCACACCCCGCGGGTTGTTGACCTGACCAATGTGGACCCGGACGCCGCGACCGCCTCCCATCGAGACTGCCTCTGCGATGCGGTCGAAGTCGCGACTGCGCCCCACTCCCCCGCCAGAGGCATAGGAGGCGACCATGCCGCGAGAGCTCGGCGGTTGGTGCAGCGTCTGGCGGAAGTCGTAGACCGCCTGCTGTCCACCAAGTGCCTGTACGTCCCGTGCAGTCAGCACATGCTCACCCACGGAGAGGTTCGCCGGCACGTTGTCCTGAGTGGGGCCACCGATGCCATAGACGCCGCCGCCGGTGGAGAAGCTCTCCGCCAGTGCGGCACCCCCGGATCCACCAGAGCTCGTTGTGAAGGATCTCCGGATGGTTTGGGTGACAGTGGACCAGCGATCACGTGCCGCCTCATTCAGGGCGGCCTCGGCGGCGGCAGTCTCAGCGATAGCGTCAATGAAGGTCTGCCAATCAGTGCTGGTGAAGTCACCGACTGTAGACCGCGCCTGGGAATCGTTGGCCAGCAGGTCCGCCACTGTCTCGTAGTCCCCAGCCAGGAAGGCGTCCATGACCTCGCGGGCGCGCACATCGTTGCCGAGGATCTCGGCCATCGCCTCGTAGTCTCCAGCCAGAAATGCATCCATGACGGACTCCGCGGCCTGCGTGTTGCCGTCCACCATAATCTCGGTCTCATAGACGCCGTTGACCAGCGCCTCGAGGCCCTGACGTGCGGCCTCGTCGTGAAGCCATGTCTCGATATCCACACCATCTGGGATGCCCAAGACCTCAGCAGCCAACTCCTGTGCGGCGTCACCTGTGATGCCAAAGTCATTGGCGGTCTGAATGAGGTCACCGTGAATGTCCTCGAGTCGCCCTGACAGCTCTGGCAGTCCAGCGCCATCCGAGGCCATCGCTTGCACCTCGGCCATGCCTGAGCGCGCGAGTCCCTGGAAGGCCTCGTTGGCGGTGCGGCCGGCCTCCTCGGACAGGTTGAAGTCCGTCGCCGTCTCATTGAGTGCTGCGCCGAGGCCACCCTGCTCCTCATTAATCAGGGCGACCGCCTCACCAATACCGGCCAGTTCAGCCTGATAGCGCGATGCTGCCTCGCGTGCGTCCATCGTGAGCATCCCGGACTCGAAGAGCGCATCCGTCAGCTCGCGAATGGCATCAGCAGTCGAGCGCGCCTCGTCGCCCATCCCCTCGAGGGACTCCTCGAACTCATCGGCTCCCAGCGCGGCATCCTCTGCAGCCTCCCCGGTCTCGATGAGTTCGCCGGTGAGCGGGTCGATCATCTGCGAGGCCCGACCAGAGCCCTCGCCAAGGTTGTAGAGGATCTCGTTGAGCTGGTTTACCTCATCCTGGGTGAGGGATGAGTCCTCGCGCAGGATGAGCAGCTCAGAAGTTACGCCGGAAAGGTGCTCGCCCAGGTCTTCTGCGGAGTATCCATAGGCTTCGGCGTCATTAGCCATGGCCTGGACCTGCGCCTGAAGCACGTCAAAGTCGCCGGATCGAGCCAGGCTAGAGAGGCTGATCTCGACGGACTCGAAGTACGCCTCCAGGTTGTTACGGTCTACGGCAGATGCGTTGATGCCCCAGAATTCAGACATCCGCGACGTGAGATCACCGGCCAGCAGGTCCATGTTCTGCATCGCTGAGCCAATGCCGTCCATGTCCGTCATGAGCTGACTTGTGGAGTCATGACCGCGCCACCAGTCTGTGCTCGCCATAGCCGCACCCTCGAGGCCCGTTGCGGCGTCGGCGGCACTGTCGCCCATACGTCGCATTTCAGCTTCGATGCGCTGTGCGGCTTCGGCGGTGTCGTGCTGGGTATCCCAGAGGCGCGCGAGAGAGTCCACCAGGAAGAGGACGCCCAGGGGGCCGGCCGCCATGGCTGCCGCGCCACCGATGCGCCCGAGCCGACCACTGACACCTCGACCACTGCGCGTGAATCCATCCAGTGCACCTACCGTGCGGAAAATGCCCGGTGCCAGCATCAGGAAGGAGCCACCGGCCAGTGATGCTGCACCGGCGAATCCGGTGAGCAGTGTGAGAGAGGTCTGAGCTGGTCCGGGCAGGTCAGAGAAGCCGGAGACCAGATCTGCAAGACCTTCTGTCAGAGGGGCCAGCGCCGGCAGGATGACGCCGCCTACGTCGATCATGGCGTCCTGCATCTGGGACCATGCCACCTGGATGCGGTACGCGGCCGTCTCGGCGATCCGACCGTACTCCTCAGACATCGCAGTGCCCTCAGAGAATGCCTCGTTGCCGCGATCCATGGATTCAGTCATCAGGTCACTGGCAGATGAGAGCTGCAGGAGCATGGCGACCTGGCGCTGCCCCGTGAAGCCGAGCTCATCGAGAATGCCAATGGTGTTGCCGCCCGACTCCTGGACCGCGCCAAGGCCGGTGACGAACTCCACCAGAGCGCCAGCTGCATCCTCGCGCCATGCGCTCTCGAATTCACTGGCGGACATGCCAGCGACATCAGCCAGAGTCTCGAGCTCAGCACTGCCGTTTTCGACCATGCGGGAGATCTCCTGCATGGTCATAGACATGTTGGTGCCGCCCATCTGGGCGTTGATGCCGACCGAGGACATGGCTGCAGCAAGGCCGAGCACGTCACCCTCAGACATTCCTGCCTGCCGACCGGCACCAGCGAGACGCTGGCCCATCTGGGCGATTTCGGATTCCGTGGTGGCGCCGTTGTTGCCGAGGTCAACCACAGCGGAAGCCAAGTTCTCCACCTCGGATGTCGGCGTACCCATCACGTTTGAGAAGCGCTGCATAGAGGTGGCGGCCTGGTCTGCCGTCATATCGGTGGTGGCGCCCATCTGCACCATGACCTCGGTGAAGCTTTCGATGTCAGTGGTGGCGACACCGAGCTGAGCAGCTGAGGCGGCAACCTCGGCAATCTCGGAGTGAGAGGCCGCCATAGTAGTCGCCAACCCGCGCAGGCCAGACTCGAGTGCGTCGAGCTCCTGGGGCGTGCCGTCGATGCGCCGCATGACGCCCGTCCACTCGGACTCCCAGTCCATTGCGGCCTTTGTTGCCACGCCCAGTCCGCCGACGATTGCAGCACCAAAGGCAGTCATGTGACGGCCGAGCTGCTGCATTTCCTGGCTGTTGACCGCAGTGCGCAGCTTCGATCCGAGCTGCTCCGTCTCACGCGATGCGCGACGGGTGTTCTGGATATAGGAGTCCACCTGCGCCTCGAGGATGAGGCGAATGCGGCGACCAACCATAGGGAGACCTCCTATACACTGGCGCGATGATCAAAATCGGTCAGATTGTGATGTGGGCAGGGCTGGCGGTTGCTGCGCTTGGGTTCCTGGTCTTCGCGGGGAACCAGGTGTACGTCTATGCGACCGCCCCCGCCGGATGGTTTGACCGTTACACCTTCGGGAATTGGGTGTTCTACATCGTTGCCCCGTTCGTGATGGCGGTGCCCGGCCTGATCATTGCCCTCATCGGCTGGACACTGCGCCTAATGGGCCGCGTAGACCAGCGAGTCACTTCTTGATTCCCTCTGGATCAAGGACCGGGAACACCTTCTGTCCAGGCTGAGGCTTCTGCTGGTCGTCCCGATGGCGGTCAGTAGCCGCACAGGCATGGCAAGTCGTTGACTTCGCTTCATACCAGCCGTCGTTGTCGTCGTCATGAGCAAGGATGAGCGGCTGACCGCAGGCGCAGAGCCCTTCGCGGTAGATGGTCAGTGCCAGGGTCAGAATCTGGTCTTTGGTCTGCCACTCACCGTCGATCCCACCCAGCCACGTTGAGGGCGGCTTGCTGTACTTCTCGGCGGTCTCGAGGACCTGAATCAGTCGCCGGTATCGCCGCTGTTGGTGCCAGAGGACTTGCGTAAAAAATCGACGCTCGGCTCCTTCACGCCACTGTCAGCCTTCTTGTAGGCGGCGACGATCTTGCCGAATTCACCGGGGCTGATGGCTTGCTCGAGGCGCTTGACCTCTTCGGGTGACCAGTCAACGTCCTTGCGCTGATCACCAGGCTTTGCGACGGCCACCACGGAGGCTGCAACCAGGTAGTACGAGAACTCGTAGCCTGCCTGGCGCTTGTCCAGGCCCTGCTCCTCGGCAACCTTGTCTACGGCGTCGCGGACGGCGCGGTTCTTCTGCGCAGTGATGGCCGAGCAGTAGACGGTCAGCGCGGAGTCGGCCACCTCTTCGGCCAAGCGCTCGTACTCTTCGCGCAGCTCAGTCAGCTTGCGGGCGCCGGACATCGACTGGCCGGACTTTGCCTGCTCCGCCTCGTCCTCAATCTGCTCACGAAGCTCTGTGAGGCGGGCGATCAGGTGGCCCTTCTTGAAGACACGGCAGGACTCTTCGGGCAGGTGTGCGTCCTGCAGCCAGTCGTCAAGATTGAAGGTCTTCGGGTCCATAGTTTCGGTCACAGCAAGCCTTTCGCCTATGCGCAGAAAAGCCCCGCCCTGACGACTCTTGCAGTCATCGAGAGCGGGGCCTCCTGTCCTTAAGTGGGAGATGTATTCAGTTGTCAGTGCGCGCGGTGGGCTCAGTCTCCCGAGCCAGAGGCGCCGACTGTGATGTAGTCGTGGACCTGCTGAGGGAGCATCACGCAGCGGATCTTGATGTCGTCCTCGGTGTCTCCCTGCTGGGGTACGTCGGTGGTGAACTCACCGCCCATGTAGATCTCATCGCCCTCTTCCCACTCGTCGTCGCTCCACTTGTCGGTACGACGTGCGTAGGCCCAGACGGTGTTGTGAGATTCCAGGAGGATCTGGGCGGTCTTGTCGTCGCCGTCCTTCTCGAAGCCGCCCTCGGCGCTGAAGCCGCGATAGATGGTCATCTCGGCCACGTGCTGCTTGTAGGTCGGAGTCTGCGCGTTGCCGGTCTGGGTGAGCTTCTTCGTGTCGGCGGTTGTGGATGCCTGCGCAGTGAAGTTGAAGTCACTGTGGAAGATATCTCCCGAGGCGTCATGCCCCTCGTTGAGCTCAGAGGCAGTCGGGGCCCCGGGATTGCTCGGCTTCTCAGTGAGCAGGGTGATCTTGGTTCGGCCATCAGCCAGCATTCGAGCCATCGGGCTCCTCCTTTGTCGTGGGTTCCGCCTTTGGCTCGGCGGGGGTGCTCTTTGCGAATTGTCCGTTGCCCTTGCGGCGCTTCTTGGTGCCCTTGCGGCGTGATGGTGGGAGTTTGAATCCCAGGTTTAGGTCAAGCCATCTTTCGGGGATCGCCTGCTTCTGGCCCTTGGAGTTGATGGCTGTGATCTTGTGGCCCATTGATGGCCTCCTTATGCTCTCTGTGCGATCAGTGGGGTCTCATCAATGGCAAAGAGGGGGTTAAGGCCGCCCTGCAGGGTCACCTCGGCGTCGCGTTGCAAGGGCATGAGGGACCGCGGCTTGAGACGTTCGATGTAGTAGCCGTCGATCTGCGGCTGCGCACCCTCGAGCGCCTCTCGCACGCGGGTCACGATCCAGAAGAGTGAGCTGCCCGATGTTGCCGCGTAGGTCAGACGGATGGTGGCCTGGAATCTCGAGGGCTGGTCAGCCAGATTCTCGCTCTGATCGTTCGGCAGGGTTCCCCATACGGTGACGTGCGGATAGTCGGTCAGCACTGGCGGCGTCGAGAGCCGCGACTGCCCCTCGTGGACCGTGATGTTCGAGGGGATGAGCTCTGCGACCACCGCGAAGATGTTCTCGGTCATAGCTGCCCTATCTGCTGCTCGATCCACTGCACAGCGGTGTCTGCCTCGCGCTCCAAGATGGGGTCCGGTTCAGCGACCGTGGCACCGCCTGGCCGGGACGAGCCGAAGGTGGCGATGCCGGCCAGTGCGGCGGATGGGTCCTTGGCCGCGTTGGGCCCGACTTCGACACTGAAGTTCCGTGCCCCGAAGGCGGTGGAGTCCATGAAGTCGAAGTCGATGGAGCGCGCGACCTGCCGGAATGACCGGGAGCCCTGGAATAGCTCTCGCCAGGAGCGGGACATCTCTACCCCGGCCCGCCGCATGATCCGCCGGACCTCCTGCTGATTGCGGCGGGTACTCGTGTTGAGGTCGCTCACAAAGCGGTCGATCTCTTCGGTGCCATGGATGCGCATTACTGTCCTGTCGGAATCTCGACGTTCCAGCGCTGAGCCGTGCGCCATGTGCCGCGATTCAGGCTCCGCAGGCGCATTCGGTCCCCCGTGTGATACTCGGCCTGCGCGGCGCTGGTGATAACTGCCTCGTCGCCGGGCTGAACCTCGGCGTCCACCGGCAGGTGAAGGCGGGGGGCTTCAACGATGACGCGGTGACTACCTTCGCCGTAGCTCTCGGCAGTGTCTGGGGTGCTGGATACCTTGCAGGGGCCGGAGTAGACGATCGTGCCCACCGGGTAGTCGATGCCCGTCTCAGGGTCAGTGGCGAGCTCCCCGGTGTAGCGGGTGATCTCACACGTATCGACCATCAGAGTCTCTGCGGCCTGCCTGCCGCGTGCCAGAAGCCGAGTGGCGACCATCAGTAGCTCCCCGTCACGTACGCCTGCCGGCCGAAGCGCTCACGAAGCCACTGGCGGGTGCGGTCGGGAAGTTCGGTGAGGTCCACCACTTCGTCCTCGCCGCGCACGAATGACTCCTGCAGGCTGTAGTCGTCGATCGATTCCTGCCGCGAGACCAGGCCGCGGCGGGACGCGAGCCCCTCCTCAGACTGGGCCTCATTCAGGCCAGCGGCGACCAGGTTCGTCGCCAGCTTCACTACGTCTGCCGGCACCGGATCCCAGCCATGACGCCAAGTGACTTGAACATCGTCGTCAATTCGGCCCCACCCTGCGCGGCGATACAGCATCCCATTACGCAGCTTGTACTCGACCGGCTGATCATTGATGCGCACTTCATCCACCGACAGCAGTGGTCCGCCGGGAAGCTCGAAGAATCGCTCAGCGTGACCACCGAACTCCACCGTGGAGGTGATGGCGCTGATCGGCGCGCCGGCGGCACTGCGGATCCCAGCCGATACGGCGTCGATCACCGCATCCATCTGCTTCTGACTGGATGTATCGATGTTGAAGACATGGAGGTCGGCCGCCGTGACCAGCTGGGGAAGACTCTCGGCCACGACGGCCACCTCCTATGTTTCGTGCTATCCGTACTGCTCCCGAAGCTGATTGCGGGTCATGCCCTCAGCCTCTCCGGGGTCAGCACCTTGAGTGATGGCATATGCAGCCCAGTCGGACTGAGACGCATTGCCTGCGGGGGAAACCTCAGTCCCAGCGGTCATATCCGCCGAGCTGAGGCCGGTCATTCCCCCTGGGATTCACCGCCGTTACCGCCATCACTCTCGGACTCGCCCTCATCGCTGCCGCCGCCGTCGCCGCCGGGCTCGATGGAGACGGTGCCGCCGGCGAGCTGCTCTGGCCGGATGACGCGGGAGCCGTAGACGTGAAGTCCGCGGACACCATCACCGAAGGTGTTCTGCAGGCGCATGGCCTCGGTGTTGAGGATCTGCTCGGCGTAGGTGGTGGCAATGGCGTGACCGGCGATGACCCGGTAGCCGCCATTCACCTCGGGCACGCGGTTGGCCTCCATCACCTCGAAGCCGGCGGCGCGACCCACCACACCGTTGCGCAGTCCCTCCGTGGTCCCGGCTGCGTCTGCCCGAATGAAGCGGTCATCCTCGAGCAGGAGCGCGTACATCTCGGGCGGGATCACCGCGAAGCGACCCTCGGAAGGGGTGTTGGTGCGGTTCAGCCGAGTGCGCAGGCTCACCAGGTGGCTGTACGCCTGACGGGGGGTGGTGAGCTCACCAGAGGAAAGCTCGTTGGCCCCAGTGATGGCAGACGACATCTTTCCGGCCAGGTGGGAGTCAGCATCGGAGGCCAGGTTGTAGGACGCACCCCCTGCGGACTCTTCCACGAAGCCTGCAAGAGCCTGCCGGCGGTCGATGTCATCGACCTTGAAGGCGAAGTAGCGGGACTGGTCGATGACCATGGTCTGCTGAGTGGACTCGAGCAGGTCCCACTCGATGGTGCCGTTACGCTCGTACTCGCGGGTCTGAGGGGCACCGAAGGCAGTGATGTGCACGGTGTCACCGGCCTGGGCGATTTCGCCCTCGTAGTTGCGGTTGATGACGCCGGGCTGGCCGTACACCAGTCTGTCATTCAGAGCCTGCAGCAGGGCTGCGCTCCAAATCTCCGGGATGAAGTTTGCGATGGTCATAGTGCCCTCCTAAAGGCGGTCGTTATCGCCGGCCGAGGAGGTCATCGAGACGACCCTCGGCGCGCGCAGTGTTGATCTGAGCGGGTGACATCCCAGACAGATCTGACTGGGATAGCTGAGACGGTCGGGAGTCCTTGCGGCCTGCCCCGATTCCGTCGCCCTGGGACCAGCCACCTTGCGCGGCCAAATAGGGCTTCTGTGTGATGAGGTCTGCGATCGCGCTCTGGATGGCGTCACCATCCACAGCGCCGTCGTCCCCGACCTCGAAGGACGACAGGTCTAGCAGACGCAGTGCGTCTGTCGGGTCATTGAGTTTGCCTGCGGCCGCCGCGCGAACCTCGGCCTGACGGATGCGCTCGTTGGCCTTCTGGAGCGCCTCAGCCTCTGCCTCTCGCTGAGCCTGGGTCTGCTTAAACTCCTCTTCGCGGCCCTCGAGCTTGGCCTGAGCCTCTTCGAGCTGCTGCTTCAGCGTGCCGGCCTCGCCCTTGAGCTTCTTCTCAAGGTCGCGGTTGACCTTCCGCTGAGCCTCGAACTTCTCCTGCCAGTTGTCCTGCTCGCCGGTGCCGGCAGGCTCGTCCTGTGTCGGCTCATTCTGCTGCGGATCGGGTTGGTCCTGGCTGGCCGGGTTGATGTTCTCGTGGCTCATAGTTCCCCTCTCGGGACTCTCGGGTTATTGGTTGCCTTGTCGCAGACGCTCGCGCCGCTCACGCACCGAATCGCCGTACCAGCCGGACATCTGCGGCCGCAGGATGCCCTCGGAACTCTGCGTGCCGGTGATGTAGCCGTGACGCTGCAGCTGCTCTCGGATGATGCGGTCGTTGCCATTGGCTCGCCGGTAGATCTCCTCGGGCATCATGCGTGGGCCCGTGACGCCGGATCGCTCCATCTGTCGTCCCGCAAATCCGACTGGCCGTCCTCGGCGCTGTGCGGTGCCCTCTGTGGTCACCAGAGAGCCCGTGGCAGTTGAGGACATACCGCGGCGCGCGTTGACCACCTGGTAGATGTCGGCGCCGTCGCGGATTGCCTGTGCGCCAGCTTCGCCGAAGCGATGAGACTGCTCTTCGAGGCTCATCGACTCGAAGAGCTCATAGGAGTCTTGGACGGGAACTGATTCGCCGTCCACGATGGGCACGTGCTCGCACAGGCAGTTCGGGTGTCGGTCAAAGCCGTCATTGTGTCGGTAGCGACGGCCGGCAAGGATCATGCACCTCGAGCACGCATCAGCTTCTACCTGCCGCACGTAGCCGGTGACCTGCTGCTCGGTCGCCGCCTGAACGCCATCTGCCTGCCGGCCAGCGTCCGCTACGGCTGAGCCGCCCATGGTGACCAGCGAATCCAGCCCGCCGGCCATCGCTTGATCCGACGGGTAGCCCTGCTTGAGCAAATCCATCGTGCGATAGGCCGGGTGCTCCAGGGCGCCAGGCAAGTGCATCGGTGGCGTGCTGTCCAGGCCATAGGTGAAGCCAGCAAAGCCGGCCGCACTCAGTGGTGGGCCACTGGGCTCTAGGCCGAACTCCCCCAGCGCGGCACCGATGTACTGCTGTGAATCACGGGCCGCCATGTACTGCATCCCCGACAGCGCCTCATCGGCCACCGGAATCTGCTCGTTCCACGACCGGAAAACATCCGCCGGATCTACATGCCGTGTCCAGAGCTGGGTGAGATACCGGCCGGCAGTCAGACTGAGCAGGCTGCGTGCTTCGAGGTGGCGGTCAGCTACCTGCTGCAGGCTCATCAGGAAGGCCCTGCCTCATCGCGTTCGTCGCAGCCACCAGCGGATCGCTGATCTGCTCCTCTTCACGCATCTGCATGATGCGCTCCACCTCGTGAGGAGAGTGCCCATCCTCCTCGAGCAGGTAGCGCAGCGGATAGCCCATCTGCTTCTTCTTGAGCAGGGCATCCGAGCGCTGAGCCTCAGAGCGGATCTCCTTGTCCGCCCAGACGGCATGGTGTCCGCTGATCTGGCGTGCGAGCTCGTGCTCGCCGCGGACTCGGGCGAAGAGGCGGAAGATCTCAGCCACGTCGCCGGAGGCGTACATCTGGAACTCGTCAGCCTTCTTGACCAGCGGCGTCTCCGTGGCCTTAAGTGTCTCGCCGTTGAGGTTCGACATGCCCTTGTTGGCCACGAAGTAGTGCGCCGGCGTCCTAGTCTGAGCGGCGATGTGGTTGATGTTGATGTCGATGACATCGGTGAAGACATCGAGCCTGGCCGCGTCCCACTGGCCGATCTTGGCATTCTGGCCGGTCAGCCAGAGGATGCGGCCCTGGCGAAGCTCTTTGAGATCAACGGGCTTCTCTCCTATCTTCTGGCCGTTTCCGTCCAGGACTGGAGTCTTAGGGTGCTCCTGGCCCATGACTACGCGGGCCTGAAAGCTGGCATGGTCGGCCGCGGCGAAGAGGTAAGCCCAGAGCAGGTTGATTGCATCCTGCATAGAGCGGGTCCCGGCGATGTCGCTGATCGGATCATGACGCAGGCGAGGGCGATTCTTGACCTCGACCACCGGCACAGCACGCATGGGGTGGCGCAAGGGCCACGAGTCATCGTTGCCCTGCTCAGGATCCCAGCCATCAGATGCCGCCGTAGAGGTGCCGGGGACAATCAGCCCGGACTGTGATCCCCGGTTGGCCGCAAAGTGCGCCGGCCGCGAGAACTTGTAGACCGCCTGGTCGTCGTAGAGGTAGGCGAACTCCTTGGTGTCGTCCATCCATGTCTTGAGCGCGAACCGGCGGGTACGCATATCAACCGGGTCATACTCGACATAGACGTTCTGGGGAGGCTCCCACTGTGCGACCGGATCACCATCACCGTTGCGCCAGACGATCACCGCCGAGCGCGTTGCCGCGATGGTCTGCAGGAAGCCCTGGGATGACTGCGCTTCCATCTCATTGCGCAGCCAGTCATCCCACAGGTGTTCCGACCCATCCGTACGCAGACCGTTGACCTTCAGTCGCTCATTGAGCGCATCCACCACAACGGCGCACCAGTTGTCCGCGAAGCCCTTGTATCGCTCGCCGTTGTACTCGCGCCACTCCTGGGAGGCGAAGCGCAGAGGGTGGCGACCCTCGTAGTAGGCGTCGAGCTCATCGAGCTGCGGGCGCCGTTTGGTCAGGGCGTCGTAGAGATTCTTCACCTTGGCGTCGGCCTCGCGCGCTTCAAGCATCAGGCCCCCTCGGGTCAAGCGAAATATGCGTACTCGGTGACTTGCTCCGGCCAGCCCGCAGCACGTGCGTCTGCAGCCGCCTCATGGGCGAGCACTGCGGTCATGCCGATGTCGATCTTCTGTCTCTGCGACGGCTTGCCGAGGATGTAGCGATCCCCCGGCTTGGCTAGCATCTTGGCGTTGCGCAGGTGCACTCGCGTCTGTTGGCAGTCATCCATGCTGATGTCGTCGTTGCGGATGTCGGCCTTGAACCGAGTGAGCGCGCCATACATACGCATGATCTGGTTCGTCGGCCACGGGATGAATTTGTCCGGGCCGTGCTCCTGGTCCCACGCCTCGATGTCAGACTCCCAGGACCGCTCGTCATGGAAGCCGGGATCGCAGTAGACGCGCACGATGTCGTAGCGACGTGCAATCTCGTCCCACGCAGCTTCAACCTCGCCGCGGGGGATCTTTCCGCCCCACTCTGAGGGATTCCAGTACGCAGGACGAGAATCTGGGCCATAGAGCGGAGTGAAGAGCAGGCCCTCGCGCGTCTCGAGCTTGATCGCAGTCCAGTCGTCGTGCTCTGAACCGTCGAATCCGCCGGCAACTGATACACCATCAGGGGGCAGTGGACTCGCGGACTCCGGTATGACCTCGGGGTCAAGCCATGTGCCGGCGCCGTAGACGATGCGGTTTCCGAAGAAGCGCTCGGCCTGGGACGGATCCTGCTCGAGAAGCTCTGAGGCCTCAGCTTCGATGTCATCCAGGTTTACCCAGGGTGAGCCGTCATAGACGTGGCGGTGGATCTTCCGGCGCTCACGCTTATTGCGGTACGACAACTCGTTCGGCGGGTATCGGTAGAAGCGGAAGATGTCCTGTGCGTTCGACTCGTAGGTCTGCTGTGCGGTCGAGTTGTCGGCCGGATCCCAAGCGTTTGTGGTCTCCATCGCACGGCCACCCATGCCGGCAAGGCCGCGGCGCTGTGTCTGCGCGACCTTCACCAGCTTGTTCGAGGCGGTGTAGGTGCCGGACTCATCCTGCAGGGCGAACGAGATCGGGTTTCCGAGTCGGGACTGCGCCGAGGACGAGACGACTTCGATCTTGTCGTAGTCATCCCCGCCGGCGCCGCCAAGAATGCGGATGAACCCCTCGCGCACCTTCATGAGCTCACCCAGATCGCCGAGCTTCACCATCGCCTTGAGGGGTCCATAGACGTTATCCGCCTGGTCCTCGGAGGAGGCGAGCAGCTGAATCAGCGGTGACGGCTGGCGCATACCCATTGGCTCGCCGGCCTCATACGGGAAGGTCCATCCACACGGACAGCCATTGTCTTCGCATGAGTACTCGTCGCCATCCTCAGCCCAGCCGGCAAAGAGGGTGGGCCCCACGCCTTCTGCAGCGACCACGGCTGCAGAGAGCGGACCTTTACCCGTCTTCTGTGGTGCGACAATCTGTGTGCGGCGGTAGACGAATGCCTGGGAGCGAAGGGGCTTGTCCTCGTTCCACTTCGCATCCGGGCGCACGCGGTAGTGATTCGCCACGCACCAGAACTGCCAGTCAGAGAGCTTGAACGGCTTTCCGCGGTCGAAGCCATCTGGAACGCGGCAATGACGGTCTATCCAGGCGTCGAGCAGGTCTCCCAGAGTAGGAAAGTCAACGACGCCGACATCGGCCGACCTCATTCCCCAACGGCGCGCAGGCGGCGCTCGCGCTTGACGGGCTCAGCCTTCTTCTTCGGCGTGGATCGCTGCGCAGCAACCTCGTCACGCACGATCTGCCAGCCATTCTCCTTGAGCCCGGCCGGCGTCAGGCCGATCTGGTCACCGAAGCGGTGCAGAGCAGTCTTGTCAGCCGCCTTGGCTTCCGGGCCAGACGCAGTAAGGAAGGTGCGCACCCACATGGCCACCAGGTTCCAGCGCCACGGTTCGCGCTCCCATGCCACAGCCTGCGGATAGGTCCATACCTGCTCCCAGAGAGCGAGCTCAGACCCCTTGCGCTGCATGGACGCCTCGTGGTCGTAGCGCTTCACGGGTTTGCCGGAATCAGTGACGTCATCGATGTACACCTGGGGGTCACCCAATGGGAATTCGATGGGCGGCTCACCCTCGCGCCCCTCATTCGGGAGCTGATCGAGAGTCAGGCCTCGGCTGTCAGAGCGCCCAGAGTTGATATCTGCCTGCGGCCCAGAGCGATTGCGAGCTCCACCAGATGCCATGATCAATTCACCCTTTCGGTGCTGATCGACTGCCTATACAGGCTATGTTCATGAATGTTTTGAACCCTTCGCGGGGTCCAGATCCCTCCCCAGCGGTACAGCTCACTTCCCTCGAAAGGGGGTACCCCCCACCTGACCTGCGCCTTTATGTTGGAGGGAAGAGCAAGCGCGACCAGTCCCCACTTCGCAGCACTCAGCCAGACAGCAGAGTGTTTATGTTCAACCTTTATTCAATGAACACAATCAGAGCGACAAGCAAGACAGCCGAAGCGGATCGAACGAGCTGAAGAGTCAATGACTTCCGCCGAGCTCGTGAGTCTTAGCTGTCTTGCTGTCGTGGCAGGACTTACACAGTCCGCGTCCGTGCGCTGGGTCGTTGGGGTCAGCGCCAGCCTCCACCAACTCCCAGCGCTCGGCAGGATGATGGTCAGCGACAGTGGACCGAGCGCCGAGGCACTCCACACACACTGGGTCGCGTGCCAACACCTGATCGCGGAAGCGGTGGTGTGCCCGTGATGCGTACGGGTTCCCGTCCGGCCTGCGCCCCTTGTCACGCTCCCCCCGGCATGACGCACACTTGCCAGTCCTGTCGTGGAGGCTGGGGCAACCAGGGGTTGAGCACGCATACCGTGGCATGGTGTCGCCTCCGTGGGGGTGTGTGCGAGGTGGTCGGGGTGGAGGGGGTGCGCCCATACAAATGCCCCCGCCATGATTGGCAGGGGCTTAAAGTCTCCGGGCAGACTTCACCGGACGTGACTCCATCCTAGCAAAAATTACACCGCTGTCATTTGAATACCCGCCCCCGTGTTGAGTAGCGATTTCGGCAGTCGCTTAAGCACCCCTGCCAAGTCCTTGCCGGCCCAGTGTGCAGAGCAGTTGAGGCACTCCACGTCGTAGTCCGCTGGCAGCTTCAAGGTCCCGTCCTCTTTGAAGACGCCAGCAGTCAGGCACTCGCTGCGATGCCCATCCTCATCCAGTACCCACCGCTGTCCACACGCTGGGCACCTCTCGCGCAGTGGTCGCCGCGGTGGCCCTGGATCCACCAGCGCTTCAATCTTGTCGCAGAGGTCCAGTGCTACGTGCTCGAGGTGGTCAAGGTCTCCACCCTCTTCGGGCCACCGCTTCAGCAGGTCTGCCACCCTGCCTGCGTGAGTCCCGATCTGCTCGAGCGACTCCGAGCGCACCACGTCGGCCACCTCAGCCTGAATGCGCATGGCACCTGGGCTCACGGGGATCGCTATCTCATTGCCTGCTGAGCCGCCACGCTTCTGCTCAGTCACAGCGGCGTCGAGCTGTGCCAGCAGTCCCGGCACTGTGACGGTCTTACCTTGAGCCAATGGCCGCTCGTGGTCTCGCGTCAGCCTGTCGATAGAGTCCTGCAGCTCGCTCAATGATCCTCCTGGGGAAGTATTTGGGCACGAAAAAGACCCCCCACCGATTGGTGAGGGGTCAATTGGTTACTCGGTGAGCAGCTAGTAAAGCCAATCTTTTGATGACACTTCACCCTGGTGGATCAGCGCAGTGGCGTACTGCATATTTATCCATTTAAGGTGATTGCCGTCATTGTCTTTAAGTTCGACCCAGTGCAGGTCACTGGGGTTGGAGTGGAAGGTGTCGTTGATTCCGGACGGAATATGCCCTTCCTGGTATTCTCCATCGACTGTGAATATACTGACTTTGACTGTAGATTCCATTACGGCACCTCGGGTTGTTTTTATGAGAAGTGTTCTTCTCTTAAACCATTGTCATATAAAATTAAAGTGATGTAAACCAGTGGCTCGGGTGGGTGTGCCGGGTGTCAGCGCAACTCCTCCCCGCTCTCTAGTCGCTTAACCTGCATGTGGTTCTCGACGGCGTGCCTGAGCGCAGTGATCTCGGAGTGAAAGACGACGAAGCCGCTGTAATCCGAATGATAAGCAACCCAGCACTCCCAAGTGTGATCACTCATCGCCTCACCTCCAGTACCCGCCCGATAGCGCCTGAGTGCCAGTCCTTCGGCTCCCAGGCGTATGAGGTGATCACGTCACCATGGATTCGGGCACCAGCCTGCCGCCACACGTCGAGCCACTTCTGCTGCTCGGCCGTGGCGGTCCCGAGCCTCCCGCGAGCGTCGTAACCCTTGAGCTCGACCAGCAGGAGTCGGCCAGTGGGGTGCACGGCGATCAGATCGGGGAAGCCTCGGCGCGACTTCCTGCTGTCAGTCTCGTGGTGGAAGGTCCACCCGTGGAGGGTGAGCAGCTGCTCGACGGACTGTTGGAGGTCGCCCTCGCTCATGAGCTTGGCGCGGTAGTCAGCGGCCTTCATGGTGGTCTCCTAGTCCTGCTTGCGTGAGCCATTCCTGTGCCAGTGCGCGTTCGTCGGCGCCATAGTTGCCCCTGACTGTCTCGCTGGCCCATTCGGCGTAGTCGTCTGGCCCGATTCCTTCGTCGCGGTAAGGGCTGCCGTAGGCGTCCCAGACGCGGGAGAACAGGCCGGCACAGAGCTGGCATTGCACCCAGTCGTAGATGGCGCCGTCGTAGATGAGCGTGTCCCTGGTGTAGGTCTCACCGGGCTGGACTGCGGTGGTCTGGCAGGTAGAGCACCGGTGCGGCTTCCGGGCAGTGACGGTCTGGGAGTGGAGCAAGTCAGGCATGAGCAGACTCCTGGCGTGCGTTCAGTGTTCCGATGATGAGGTTGCAGATGTCACAGACGCAGCCTTCGGCGATGCTCACGGGATCGAAGTTGGCGTCGCCTGAGTGGCGGAGAATCTCTGCGATGGGTTCCACCAGTGCGATGAGTGTGGGCACGTCTGCTTGGGACCGACGCATCATCTCTTTGGGCACGAACCGCTCCCCGGGTGCTGGGGTTGCGAGATATGCCCGGTTCTTGATCTCGGCGAGTACGTCATGAAGCTCAGGCATCGTCTCCGCCTCCCATCGCGTCGGCGACGACCTCGGCGGTCGGGACGTAGACGCCGCTGTGGGGCTCAACTTCCAACAGCGCGGTCGAAGGCTCGAATGATTCATGGGTGACGTTGACGCGTGTCTTGACTGCGATCTCGCCAGGTTCGAGGGCCGGTTGAGTTTTGGTCATCCGCGAAATGTTGATCTCGCGGACGACTCCGCCGGCTATGTGCGTGGGCTTGATGATGAGGTAGCAGCTTGCGGTCATCTTCTTCATCGTTGCCTCTCGGTGGTGCTTACGTGGGTCAAATCGCTGCTCCCTGCCAGCTCTCCCGGCTTTGCAGGGGCACAGTGGACACTTACCGGTCCGCGCTCCTGCGAAGCTCTCAGGCGTACTGTGACGGGTCGCGGTCTTGGAGGTAGCCCTTGGCCTGGAACTTCTCGAGCACATGACGGGGCATCCGGCCGCCTTTGCGGGGTCGTGGTGCGTCGATCTGGGCGAGGTTCTGAGCTCGCTCGATCCGGCTGTTCGCCTCAGCCCTGATCCAGCCGGGACTGATGGGCGCCTTGTCTGGGTGCTTGGGGTCGTGGCGGGCGTAGTAGGCCTGGATGATGTCTGCCACCAGAGCTGATCCGAGGCCGACGATGGTGCGGGCCCAGATGTCGAACGTGGCGCGTTCTGGGGTGATCCTTCCGTCGGTGCCGGCCACGTAGCGCACCAGATCTGGGATGCGGTGATGAGCGATGGGCTCGCCGGGGTTCAGGGCGTGGTGGTCCTGTGCTGGGCTCATGGCTCGATCTCTCCCGGCAGTGACTGTGGCAGCCATGCTTCGGCGGCGCGGGCGAACTCGGCATCTTTGCGTTCGGACACCGATGGTCGCCCGGTGGTCCGTGGCGGCAGTGGCCCGTTGTCCCAGGCGTCAGCGTTGAGCCAGGTGGTGGCCAGCTTGGTGTAGGCCGGATCCCGGTTGGGGTCGTCGCGGTAGCGCTCTGCGCCGGCGATGATCTGCTCGGCGTCGGCTCGGTTGAGGGCCGCCTTGAACTTCTCCCGTGCTTTGCCCTTGTCGTCCTTGCGTGGGTAGGCATCCCAGAAGCGGTCGAAGAGCTCTGTTTCGGGTGGTCGTGGTGGATCTGGGTGGGCAAGCTCGAACCTGTCGCCGGTCTCGCTCTGGCCGTCCGCGACAGCGGCGGGCGGTTTTACCTGTTCCCCTGATCCCTGTTCCTCTGATCCCCTGATCCGGGCCGGACTGTTTCCATACTCCTCCGGACCTTTCCGGTAAGCCTCCGAATCAACGGTCTCTGAGTACTCCAATGTGCCGTCTGGCCTGGGGAAACGTCCTTTTTGGGGCTTCTGCACGTACTGGTGGTCCTTCCACCGCTCCACGTACAGCAATGGTTCACCGTCAGCCTCGTATCGTGTGACCAAATGGGCCTGGATGAGCTCGGAAACGGCTTCCGACACCCTCCGGACTGTTCCGGTAGGGTTCCGGAATTGGTCTCGGCTGAACGTCTGCATGACGATCAGCTCCATGTCATCCTTACCCACGCCGTTGTCATCCACGTAGGACTCAAGGGCCTTGAGGACCAGTCGCGCGTCCCACGACACTGAGGAAATCGTCTTGGATCGCCAGAACTCAGGTTTAGTGCTCCTGATGCGGATGGCTCCCACCTCCTTTCTTGGTCTGGGCGTGAAAAAGCCCCGCACACTGGCGGGGCTGGCGGTTGAGGGTGGTGGATCCGTATCAGAACAGTGCTTCTGCTTGCTGGGGGCTGATGGGCACTGGCTGACTGATCGCGGCGACCGCATCGTTCAGGATGGACTCCCCCACCGCGGGCGGCACCATGTTCCGGAGCACCTGCCGCTTGTTCGGGATCCGGTACTTGTCCAGGCTGATGCCATGGAGCTTCTGCAGCTCCGGGATCTGAGCCTTCCGTAGCTTCTCCGTGGCTTTGGGCACCTCACTGAGCGAGAAGTTCGACCAGTACAGGTGACGGTTGAGCTGCTTCGCCGGGATCAGCGGCTCATACCAAGGCAGAACGTTCTCGACCACCCAGGGCCCTTCTCTCTCGACTGAGAGGAGGGTTATCTCCTCATAGAGGCGGAAGTCCGGGTACTGGGGCGCGAAGCCCTTGGCTTTGACTCCCAGGTGGTAGCGCATCCTCGAGTGAGACTGGCACGGGGGTGAGGACCAGATGAAGTCGTAGTCCTGATGATGATGGAGCAGGTAGTCGTGGGCGTCGGCGACGATCACCTCATCCTGCGGGTACAGGTCCGCGTAGGCGGAGGCGATGATCGGGTCGTATTCGACGGCGGTGACCTGGTGCTCCCGCGGCCACAGTGCCCGGTTGCCGCCGACGCCGGCGTAGAGGTTGAGGATTCTCATGGCTCCCCTCAGAAAGGTGGGCCGCTGGACTGCTGGGCAGGCGTGTCCCAGCCGTCGGCCTGTGACTGGCTGCCAGCCCACGGGTCGCGAGCCTGCTGGGGCTGGGTGCCGCCGAAGTCCCCGCCCTGCTGGGTCTGCCCACCTTGCTTCTGGGAGCGGTGCACCTGGGCGGTCGCGTACTTCAACGAAGGCCCGATCTCATCGACGTCGAGCTCCCAGCTGGTCCGGTTCTCGCCCTCCTTGGTCTGGAAGGACCGGGCCTTCAGGCGGCCCTGAGCGATGACCCGCGTGCCCTTGGTGAGCGACTCCGCGGCATTCTCGGCCGCCTCACGCCACAGTGAGCAGCGGACGAAGAGAGTCTCGCCGTCCTTGAACCCATTGGCCTGGCGGTCGAAGTGCCGGGGCGTCGAGGCGATGATGAAGTTCGAGACGGCCGCACCGGAGGGGGTGAAGCGCAGCTCCGGGTCAGCGGTCAGGTTTCCGACGACGGTGATGACGGTTTCGTTGGCCATGATCAGACCTCCTTCTGTGGCTCGGTGATGAAGGTCTGCAGAAGGTCCGGCCTCAGTCCTGACCAGTGCACGTCGCTGTCAGCTTCGGCGGGGCGCACTACCACGACGGGCGCCTGGGAGTATCCGAGGGCCTTCACGGCGTCGAGGGCTTGGTCGTCCTGGCTGATGTCCACCTCTTCATATGGGACGCCGGCGCGGTCGATGACGTGCTTGGTGCGCTTGCAGGGCTGGCAGGCGGGTCGCGTATAGATGGTGACGGCGACTGGTGGTGCGGTGTTGCTCAATGCTGACTCGCTTTCGGTGTCGTGGTGCAGTCTTTTCCGGGGCAGTGGCCTGGGCAGTAGTGGCGTGAAGTGGTGCCGTCCCAGGTGTGGTGCACGATGGCGTCCACCAGTGACCGGCCGCAGGCTGCGCAGTGCTCGGGCCCGCTGGTCATGGCGTCCTCCCGGTGACCGGCACATCGTCGGTGCGCAGGTGGTCCTCAACAGCATCGAGGCAGTCGAGGATCGCCGCCCTGGTGTCCAGCAGGCCTGCTGGCAGTGGGATCGGGGTCATGCGGCCTTCACCTCGCCTGTAGTCATCAGCTGCCGCAGCCGTGCCGCCTCCGTGGTGGTGATCTCCTGCCATCCCTGCAGCGGCCGTCCCAGTTGCTCGCTGATCCAGGCGGGCAGGTTCTCCACTTCCTGGTCCGCGGCGATCTTCTGCAGGTCACCCCATGCCTCGGCACTGATCGTCTGCTCTTGGGGCTTGGTGCTGATCGGCTTCACGGTGACCATCTGTCGCTTGCCGCGGGTGACGGTCAGCGCGACCTTCAGGGGCTTGTCGATGTGCGAGATTTCGCTGATGCGGATGCCGCCGATTGCCTCGCCGGCGAACTTCACGGTCGGGTCCCGGTACAGGGTGAGTATCCGGTTCGTGTACTGCTCGCCGTCTGTGCCCCATGCTTGGGCCATGACACGACGCATGGACTTGGAGGGCTTGAAGGGGCGACCGGGGAACTCGTGCAGGTGGACATTCACTGGTTGCTCAGCGTTACCCCTGGTGACCTCGGAGATGGTCACGGTCACAGGGCCAGCCATGAAATCATCCGCGTTGAGCTGGTCGGATTTGGGTTGAAGGGTGTCTGTAAGGTCAAGCATTTAGATCACGATGTCCCCTGCTAGATAGTCGATTCGTTCGGTGGTGGGCAGCCCGTCTACAGCCGCGTAGTAGGCACCGATCATCTGGGCGGCGTTGGCCTCGAAGGCACTGAGCGCGTCCCGGATTGCCTGGTGCCATGCGGGGTCCTGGTAGACGCGCTTGGTCCACAGCGGCATTCCGCCGTAGTAGGACACGAAGTCGATCCACTCCCGACCGGAGACCAGCAGGCCGCACTGCAGCTGTGCCATGTGCTCGGCTGGCACGGCGTTCTCGATGATGGTGTGGAGGTGCTTCTTGGCGCGCGGTGACTTGATTTCGATCAGGCCGTCATCGCCCACCAGTCCGTCTGGTGAATAGCCGATCCGTACGCCCTCCACATAGGTGCGGACCATGAAGCCTGTCTCCTCGACGGGCGCGTGGTGCTCGGCGTAGATGTCTCGGGCGTACGGTTCCGCGAGGATGCCGCACTCCATGTCTGCAGATGTGAAGGTGTCCTCCACGTGCCCAGTCAGGCGCTCTGCCGCCATCTTCCGGGTAAGCCCGCGGGCAGTCTCGTTGTTCGCAGGCTTCAATGTGCTGGCGGTGATGAGTTGACCAACTACGGATGCGGTCACGATGCCGCAGCGGGCCCGTAGCCATGCGTCGGATCCCTGTTCCAGGTCGTCATGGACAGTGAGTGTCATGCACGCACGCTCCCGTCCTCGAGGATGACCGCACCCTCGTCGGCGTCGCCCACGCGCTCGACCCACACCTGGAAGTCCTGGTCTGCGACCTGCTCACGTATCAGCGCCAGTGAGTCCTCATCCAGCAGCGACCCGTCGAGGATCCGCAGTACCCGCAGCTTGGGGTTCAGAGCGATGGCGATGGCCAGGCTGGCCCGGATCTGCTCAGCGCTGGACGCCTGGGAGAACGGCACGCCCTGGTAGGTGACCCCGTGCTCATCGAAAGCGAGCCCTTCGACCGGGAACTGGGCCTTGGCCAGGGCATCGGCCTTCTGTTTGTCCAGGGTCTCGATCTGCTGGGTGTACTCCTCGTACTGGCGGCGCAGCCGATCCTTCTGGGCTTTCCGAGCCTTCGCGTCATTGTTGGCGCGAATCGCGGCGTTCGTAGACTCGACTGATCTCAAGCGCTCTTTGAGCTCTGCGGTGTCAGTAAGTTCGACTGCGGCTTCTTTCTCGGCAGCCTGGAGTTCTGACCGCTTGTCTGCGATCAGCTTCTCCAGATTCAGTACCTCTTCAGCTAGGCGTTCTGCTGCATCATTGGCCTCTGTGATCCGGCGGTTGATTTCTTGGGCCTCCTGGATCTCAGCGATAATCTGAGACGCTGACTGTTCTTCGATCGGCAGTGACTCATTCACCTGGACCTCGCCGAGGGACTTACCGATGCGTCCTACTGAAGTGCGGTTTTCGTAGGCGGCCTGTCGCTCAGCGTCCAGCTCGTCCAGGTCCACGCCGAGCTCCACCAGGTCCAGGAGCGCGTCCCGCTGCTCTCGTGCAGAGAGCCGTGTGAAGGCCAGCGGGTCGAAGCTGAGCTGCCCCACCAGGGCGTCGAGCATCCCTTGGGGTGACTTGTAGGTGGCGCCCTCGGCGTTGGTGACGGTGAGCTGGGTGCCGGCCTTGGTCCATGACCGGGTGACGATCAGCTCCCCCATGTCGAGGGTGACGCTGGCTTTCTCTTCGCCGTCACGGATCGGCTGAGCGGTCTCCTTGCCGGCTTTGCCGCCGCCGAGGGCGAGCCAGATGGCGTCGAGCACGGAGGACTTGCCCTGTCCGTTCTTGCCGCCGATGACTTGGAGGTTGCCGTCAGGGGTGATTTCGACGGCCTTGAGGCGCTTCACATTAGAGGCGGTGAGCTGAATGATTTTCATGGGATCGGTTCCTTAAAGAGTTCGGGGTCGAGGGTGCCGACGATGAACGCGGTGACGGCGGTGAGGGCAGCGATGGCCTCGTAGCCCAGGGCGAGCAGTGCCAGGGCGACGACGGAGGCGATGGCGGCGAGGACCAGCCGGGGTTTGTGCTGTGTCAGGGGGGCTCCTTAGTACTCGGAGAGAAAAAGGCAGCGCTGGCACATCACCTGATCGGGTGGTGCTGCAGGTGGGAGGCGGTCACCGCAGCTGATGCAGTGGTCCCGGCTTGGGCGCAGGGATTCGAGCCAGCGGCGGATCACTGCTCGGCCTCTGGGCAGTCGCAGGCGTTGTCGTCGTAGAAGGTGTCGCAACCGGCGCAGTAGGCCACACCTAGAGTGCGGACGCTCATGCCGCCCACCCCCAGGCGATGACAAGTGCCACGGCGAGGCAGGCGATCAGCCACAGTCCGGCATGGCGACGACGGCGTGCAGCTTCGGCTTCTCTGCGGTGTTTCCGGGACAACATCCGCTCGTGATCGGAGAGGCGACGCTCTGGTTGCGGCCAGCGTGGTTTCATGAGCAGACCTCCTGGAGCTCGCCCTCAGCGTGGGCCTGACGCCGCTGGTCCTGGCACAGCTCTGCGCTGATGTCCCGGCACTCAGTGACCAGGGCCGCGGCCTCCTCGAGCAGCAAGGCTGATTCCTCGTAGGCCAGCTCGCGGTGCTTATGGATCGCGGACTTCACCTTGTCGTGAAGGCTGTTGAGCCGGTCCTCGACGTGAACATGGGCGGAGTCGCGCAGGGCAGTTTCCAGGGGCTCGCCGGCGTCGGCGGCCCAGTTGAGCAGGTTCTCAAGGGTCGGGGTTCTCATTTGTTCCACCTCCGAGCAAGACCCTCGATGACACTGGGTCGGTCTGCCATGTGCACGCGGCAGAGAGACACTGCGGCTTCCAGGTAGGGGCGTCGGCGAGTGATCTCATCACCCCGGGCTTCAGGCCAGTTGTCGTCTCTGACGATCAGCTCGGATAGCTCGTCCGGTGATCCTGACCAGCACCCGATGCGCATGTGCCATCCTTTGCTCGTCGGCACGAGGAGCAGGTTTCCTGATGGGAGGTTCTGGATTGCCAGGCCATTCCATCGGGCTCCCCACAGGTCGGCTTCCCGCAGGTCGGCTTCCCGCAGGTCGGCTCCCCACAGGTCGGCTCCCCGCAGGTTGGCTCCCCACAGGTTGGCTCCCCGCAGGTCGGCTCCCCGCAGGTCGGCTCCCCGCAGGTTGGCTCCCCACAGGTTGGCTCCCCGCAGGTCGGCTTCCCCTGCTGTTGGTCGCTTGCCCTCGGCGTGGGCGTTGCGCAAGGAATTGATCAGGTCAGTCTTAGCGTCAGTCATTGCTCTTCTCCTTTGCCGCAGGCACATGGCCTGGGCAGTAGGTTCGGTTCTGGTGGGCGCGGACTTGGGCGCGCGCCGTCGAGACGGGCAGGTAGATGTCGGCGTCGCAGGCGGCACAGTGGGCGAGGATGATCACGGCTCACCCCTCAGCCAGGCCAGCAGTGCGGCGTCCGAGTCAGAGATGCCCTCCGGGGCGGGTGCGGTGCGCTGGATGGTGCAGATCGCCCAGCCCTTGGGCCGTGGCGACAGCACCAGGGCCAGCCGCCACGCTTGGATCTTCCACTGGCCGGCACGCGCCTTCTGCCACTGGCCCTTGACGACGATGCCGGAGAAGACCTCCGAGGGGATCCCCATCTGCTCAGCCCGGGCCACCGCGTGATTCGTCGGGTAGAAGGCCTCGCCATCAACCTCGAAAGGGAGCTTGTCCAGCTTCGATGGGGTCACCGGGCATCCGCCCTGTTCGTCGCCTGCTCCCCTGTTGGGTCAGCGTGCTGCAGCACCCGCATGAGCTGGTCCGCGGTCAGCCGCAGCAAGGTGTTCAGGTTTCGGTCCGCCCAGTCACGCGGGAACCCGTACGCATCCTCGAGCAGATCCACCCGGGCTTTGCGGTCGGGCTGCTCTGCCAGGTGCTCGGCCAGGTCATGGGCGGTCTCTCGATCCCAGGTGATGTGGGCGCGGACATCTAAGGTCAGGGTGCTCATAGACAGACTTCTTCCTACTCACCGTCTCCCCTTGCGGGAGTCCGGGGCACCACCCGCGGGGTGCCTACTAGGTTCAGCGGGTCGGAGGGATGGAGGTGTTGGCTACGCGGCTTGCCGGCGGGCGGCCATCAGCTGCTTTCGGCGCCGATGGTCGAGCACTGTCGTCTGACTCACGGCGCGGGTGGCGCCGAAGTTGCGCACGTCCTCCTCGGGGATGCGCCAGTGCGCCCGTTCTGAGTCAGAGGACTTGGTGGCGCCGGGGAAGATGGCATCCTCCGGCCGGCCCTGTTCGCGTGCCTGCCTGGACTGCGCGCAGTAGAGCCGCACGGTGTCTTCGGTGTAGCCGATGCTTTCGGCGGTCTGCCGGACGGATAGCCAGTGGCCGAGCCTCATGTTCGCCTCCAGACTCTGAGTGCTCCGCCGTTGCGTGTGCGTCGTCGGGCGGCGGTGTACCCGACTGCGGTGATGACGCCGGCGCTGCGGGCGATAGAGAATGCGACACCGAACCAGTTGCCGTGCAGCGGTTCGCCTACGCGCTCGTGGATGTCGTCTGCGGTGAAGTCCTTGCCCGACCGGGCGAGGGTGTCGATGGCCTCAGCTGCGTTCGCCAGCCAGACCGCCTTCTCGTCATCCAGGGCCATCGGGCCAGTGAGTGCCACTCCCCCGGCCGGGACCATCTGATCAACTCGGGTCATGGGGCGTCCTCAATGGCACGGACGGTGGCGCAGGGGTAGTCCACTGAACCGGACTCACTGCTATTCCACTCGAACTCGTCCACCATTTCGGCAATGTGTTCGTCAGAGCATTCAAGGCATAACCTCGCTATTGGGGTATCCCCTCGCTCCTGGGCGGCCATAGCGTCCGTCACATGTTCGCCGGGATAGATACTCGTTGCCGTGTGCAGCTCTAGCACCGCCTGCTTGACCGCCAGCAGCTGCGCGTTCCGGGCGGGCAGCTCTGTGCGGGCGTGAGCGATGAGCTCGGCGTCTGCGCCAGACATGTCGGACAGTTCGCTTACGCGGTGCCCGTACTCTCTCTGCCACTCGGCGTCATCCCATTTGGTCTGCGACTTGGGGCCAATGAGGTGCATTGGAAACGGAGTGTCGTCAATGCCGAGTTCATAGTCTCCACACGAGTCGTATTCGACTGCCCACGGGCCGGGTGTGGCGGCGGCGCATATGGCCTGTGACTCTGCGATCTGCTGCTCGATCCTCATGCCGCCATCCTTCGGTTCTGCGCCTTACGATTTTCAGTACTGCTTGCAGTGTGCACAACCTTTGGCAAAAAAAGAGACCCGACAGGCGCATCCAACGCTTTCTCAATTGCCTTGGCGATGTCCGGCCCCACGCTCTTGCGGAAGCCGCTGCGCAGGTGGCCGATGGTGGACTTACTGACGTTCACGCGATCAGCGAGCCCTTGGACGCTATATCCGCGGTACTTCATGTACTGGCGGAAGGCGTCGGTGCTGATGAGTTCCACGATGAAAACTCCTCCTCTGGTGGTCGTTGCGACAGCCATTGCTTCCTCCTGTTGTGTAGACAGTACGTGAATATCTTGCGTGTTGCAAGCAAAACTGTAGACGGGATCGTCTACAAAAACAAGTACTCGTAGACGGCCTGTTTCTTAGGGGGTGAGCGGAATCTTGGATAACTTTGTAGACGCAACGGCTACACGCCGCCTTGCACCCCTTGCTCCCGTCGAATGAAGGTTTACCCATGGCACGTAGACAGACGCCCCCCGAGTGGCAGGCGCTACTCGACAAAGTGGGGATAGCGTCGCTGAATCGTCTTGCCGAGTTGGCGAATCTCTCGACCACCACAGTCACCCGGACGGTGCATCGAGACCACCAGCCCGGAGACGACACAGTTGCAGCCCTGGCAGCTGCTCTGCGTGTCCCGGAATCCGACATCTACAAGCTCACCCACGGGCGATCGCTGACCGTTAGAACCTGGGAGCCGCCACATGAGGTCTCGCGCCTCACTAAGCGTGAACAGGACGCCCTAACCGAGATGATCCGCTCCATGGCTGCTGGGCGCGAGGAGCGAGAGGAGCTGGTGGGAAGTGCAGACAGTACCGCCCCCATGAATCAGGCCGCAGGGAGTGCGGCTGAAGAGGACCAAGACGACTACGGCCTGGCCGCCTACGACGCCCAAGATGAGCAGTGGCGAGGGATCGGGCCGGACGATGACCCGCACACCACATGATCACTCACGCCTGAAGGGGAACAATGAAGCGCAAGTACACCGTGTGGCAGCTGGTGCTCTTCATTAGTATCTTGGTCATCGCAGCAGTAACAGTGGTCATCGTGACGGTGCGTCTCACAACTGAGGTCACTGCAGACGACACATATAGCGACGCTGAGGATCTGGCGTCATCACTGGACTCAGAGGGCTTCCTCTGTGAGCTGGATGGTGATACAAGGCCCATCGCTGACGGCTACGGCGACGAGCTCACCTGCCACACCGGCATGAACGTGGCTGTCTGGGATGAGGAGCTGCCCGACCACGCAGAGGATCCGACGATACTCATCGCTCTCGGCGGCCAGATGACCGGCGCGCACCACGTCCTGGGAGAGAACTGGGCCGTGACGATGGACCGCGAGTCACAGGCCGAGGCGATCCAGGACATCTTCGGCGGTGAGACCATTGGTCCGAACCGCGAGCTCATGGACCTCATCGACTAGGCATCTGTCCATGTCAGACCCCGGCTCTACGGTGGTGGGGTATGTCGCATCTGGAGAAGATCGCGGCCGACCTAGGCGTGGTCATCGTAGATGTCGATCACCTGCCCGGAGGCCGCTGGGGAGAATACCGGCACCACCGACGCGTTATCCGCGTCCTGGCCTGCCTGGCGCCACTGCAGTACCGCTGCACATTGGCGCACGAGATCGGCCACGCCTACTACGGGCACAGGCGCACCACGGAGCGCGCAGAGCTTGAGGCTGACGCGTGGGCGGCTAGACAGCTGATCCGCCCGGACTGCTGGAGAAACGCCACGGCGGCTTACGAGGACCTGCTGAGCGTCGCCGCGGAGCTGCAGGTGCTCCCCCGTATCGCGGCCGTCTATGCCGAGCACCTGGCACGGCACCCAGCGATGCAAGCGGCACGATTCTAGTCCCCCCACGTGGGGGGATATGGTTCCCCAAGACCTCGTAAGATCGCGGATTCTCGAAAGCAGATGCGCCGGTCCTCAATGGCCCCGCATCCCTTTAAACACGCGGATGTAGGCGCATTACTGCTCAGTAATAATTGATGGTTCGAGTCCCTCTCGGCGCACCCGACAGTGGTGTGATGACAGCGGAGACCGCATTTCGTGCCGCGGCTGCAACTGAACGAACGGTGATCCGCCTCCTCCGTTGAGGCTCCTCCGACATCGATTTCGGGCACACGAAAACTTGAACCTGTGCGCATGGGAGTTTGTGTGGGGTTCCACAGTTAATCGTGGTTGGGGTCGAGCTTCTTCTCGGAGTTCCAACCCACCAGGAACGTGATGGGAATCGCGACGACGAAGAACAATGTGACTCCAACGACCGCGGTAGTCTGTCCAGGCTCGACCAGTCCCACCTCTGTGAGCAGCCAGAACCCTCCGACGAATAGAAGGGCGATGACGGTGATGGTGACCCTAGCCGCCCACCCGGCCATAATGCGCGCCGTCAATGTCTTCCCTGATGGTCGTCCTACGATAGAAAAACCTCCCAAAAGCACCTGCCTATCAACGCTCGGAGCCCGAGCAGCAGGTGCGCGAACGTACCTGGTCTCACCCAGTACCAGCCTGCGATTCTGGCTTGCCAGGGTGTTTTCACCCTAACAATGGGCATCGCCACCGCGATTAACAGGCGACTGAGGATCCAGCTCGTGTGTCACCCGAACCATGCGTACTACGGGCAGAGGTCCATCACGAAGCGCACAAAGCATGAAGCGGGTATAGGGGTCATGACGCCTGATTCGTCCGGACTGCTGGCGAGACGCCGCGGCCTACGAGGACCTGGCACACGTGGGGGTATTCGCTTCTCGCCACTGTGACTTACGGTGGTGGGGAGAAGGTGACACGCCCATCTGGGAAAGGTCAGACATGATCGAGGTACTTTCAACAACTGATGGCCTGGTTTCGATCCGGGCCCGCGGCAAAGTCGAAAAGCAGGAATGGCAGCAGGTTACGAAGACCGTCGAAGAGGCACTGTCCCAGCACGAGCAGGTCTCTCTGTATGCCAACCTCTCCGAATTGGAAAGCATGAGCGCTGGGGCAATCATCGAAGACCTGAGAACCTCACTGAAGAATCTCACCACCATGGATCAGGTGGGCCGCCTGGCAGTGGTCACCGACTCTGCGTGGGTGGATACGATGATCAAGGCAAGCGAAAAGATCTTCCCCGACCTGGACGCACAGGTATTCAGCCAGGACCAGGATGCCGAAGCGCGTCAGTGGGTGGAACCCTCAGCGACCCCGTGAATTGAGGGATGCAGCAGCGCACCCGTTATAGGGCGCACTTCTGTCGCAATGACTGGAACGCGCACAACTCTTGAGGCACACGAAAGAGCCCCGCCGGGGGCGTCCCGGCAGGGCGTCGTTTCGTTCTCGCAGCTCCAGGCATCATCCCAGGTGCAGCCTCCAGTGTGACGCGGTCACTGCGAGTCACGTAACGTGACGTGCATCACAATATGCTGTGGGAGAGCGTACGTCAACCCTCGCCGGCGTTCGTTCAGCCAGGATCAGAAGTCGTGCGATGCCTCTGACTGAGGTCTGCCGAGTCGGGTGATGTGGACACGTCTGGCAAGTCGGATCACCGGGCGGATAAGCAGTTGGACACTCCCTAGGAGGAAGAGCCAGGTGCCTGCTGTGGCAGTACTGTCGCTGAAGAACAGGATGCTGCCGATGATGAACCAGACCGCAATGAGGATGTCATTGATGATGCTGGCGACTTCGTAGCGCTGCCTGATGGTGAGCTCTTCATGCCCGATGTGAAGCGTGAGATCTTTGTCTTTGGGTTCGCCCATGGCAGCAACAGTAGCCGCGCTTGATGCACCGCCACAGCCCCTGCACGTACCTCACAGTCCGCCCGGACCCCTCTCAGGGAGTTCTTGGAGAGCCTCATCCGCTGTGGCTGGAAACGATGGCTCACTCTCGAGTATCCCAGAATGTCCAGCCATTCCCCTGGGGTTCCGCAATCACTACAGTGAGGTCTATGAGCTTTCGTGGCGCAGTGATTGAGCAGGAGACCGAGAAGGGGAAGATCCTTCAGCACAGTGCGGGAATCCGGGATCTGGAGGACGAGTTCCTCGCCGACAATCCGGTGACCCTGGATGTGAGCCACTCCGGGATCAACTACAAGGATGGGCTCGCGCTCTCCGGCAAGCCCGGCGTCGTCCGCGCCTCTCCTCTCATTCCGGGGATCGACGTCGTCGGCACTGTTTCCTCTTCAGAGAACGACCGCTGGGCGCCCGGGGACACGGTGATCCTCACCGGATCAGGGCTTGGGGAGACCGAGCACGGTGGGCTCGCCGAGCGCGCCCGGGTCCCTGCCGAGAATCTCGTCCGTGTGCCCGAGAGCCTCGGGGCCGAGCGTGCCGCAGCCATCGGCACTGCCGGACTGACTGCCATGCTCTGCGTGCTCGCCCTCGAAGACGGCGGCATCACGCCAGAATCCGGGGACATCGTCGTCACGGGTGCCGCAGGCGGGGTCGGCTCCGTCGCCATCGCCATCCTCAACCAGCTCGGCTACCGGGTGACCGCCGTCAGCGGACGGGTCGACCAGCAGGGCGACTACCTACGGCACCTCGGGGCATCCGACATCATCCATCGGGATGAGTTCGCCGAGGCCGGCAAACCGCTGCAGAAGGTCCGGTGGGCGGGCGCTGTGGACAGTGTCGGCTCCGCTCCCCTGGCCAACGTCATCGCCCAGACCTCCGAAGAGGGCGTCGTCGCAGCCTGCGGGCTCGCCGCCGGCACGGACCTCCCCAGCAGCGTCATGCCGTTCATCCTCCGCGGGGTCACCCTCCGGGGCATCAACTCCGTCACCCAGCCCGCCTCCGTCCGTGAACGGGCCTGGGAGCGCCTCGCGGCAGACCTGCCGATTGAGCTGCTCGACGAGCTGACGGAAATCATCACCCTCGACGAGGTCTTCGTCCAGGCCGAGAAGATCCTCGCCGGTCACGTGAGGGGCCGTACCGTGGTCCGCCTCAGCGAGTGAACAGCCCGCCCAGCAGGTCCGCCAGCTCCCCCACCAAGGCGCTTGCGCCCCGCGCCGGCCAGAGCAGCGAGACATCCGAACAGGGCTCTCCCTCCACGGGAAGGTAGCGCAGGCCCTCCGGGCGGTGCTGCTGAGCGGTGGCCGTCGTCGTGACACCGATCCCGCGGCCGCCGGCGACCGCGTCCAGCCACGAGTCCGTGGAGTCCACCGTGAGAGCCGGCGGCGGCGCCGCATGCTCGCCCCACGCCCGCGCGATCGGCACATCGGAGACGGAGCTCACCACCAGCGGACGGCCTGCGAACTCCTCCTGACGGACGCTCTCCCGGTCAGCCCACACGTCATCGTCCGCGACCGCCACCACCAGGGGCTCACGGCCCAGCTCCCGGAGGGAGAAGCGAGAGCCCTCCGGCACCGAGCGGACCACGGCGGCGTCGACCAGCCCCTCCCCCAGCCCCGCAGTCGGCGCCCGACCGTGCAGCAGCACCAGATCAGTGCCGGGGTGCTCCCGCCGCCACAGGCGCTGAAGCTGAGCAGTGTGCCGTCCAGCCACCGTGGACACGTATCCCAGGCGGAGCTGCACCGCGCCCCGAGCGGTCTGCTCGGTGGCCGCAGCGAGCTGCAGCAGACTGCGGACCTGGGGCAGCACCCTTCGGCCCTCCTCGGTCAGCACCGCCTGGCGGGGCAGCCTCCGGACCAGCTGCACCTGCCACGCCGCCTCAAGGGACCGCAGCCTCCGCGAAGCCTGGGCCTGAGAGATGCCAAGCACGATCGCTGCGTCCGTCAGCGTGCCCTCATCCGCAATAGCGGCGAGACACTGCGCATGTCGCAGATCCCATTCCATACGTTCAGCGTATAGGGCGTACCCTCCATACATTTTGTGCAAGCAGACTCAGGGCCCAACAATCCTCGTATGACCAGCAGACTCGAAGGGCATCCCGCCCGCGGCTTCGCTCTGATCGGGACAAGCGCGGCCAGCACGCAGGCCGGTGCAGCCATCGGCTCTCTGGCCTTCCCCACGCTGACCCCACTGGGAGTCGTTGCGGCCCGCCAGGTAGTCGCTGCGCTGGTCCTGAACACCGTGGCGCGGCCGCGGCTGCACCGGCTGACCCGGACCCAGTGGTGGCCCATCGCCCTGCTGGCGCTCTTCTTCGCCGGAATGAACACCGCGCTCTACACGGCCGTAGATCGGATCGGACTGGGCATGGCGGTGACCATCGAGTTCCTCGGGCCGCTCGCGGTGGCCCTTGGCGCCTCCCGCAAGGCCCGCGACGTCGGCTGCGCGGCCATCGCCCTGCTCGGAGTCATCCTGCTGACCCGCCCGAATCCCACCAGCGACTTCCTGGGCCTGGGGATCGCCCTGTTCGCCGCGGTCTGCTGGGCCGGATACATCCTCACGAACCGGGTGGTGGGCCAGCGGGTGCCAGGACTGACCGGAACCGCCGCGGCGACCATCCTCTCCTCCATCATGACGGTGCCTTTCGCCATCGGAATCGTCATCAGTGTGCAGCCGCCGGTGGAGGCCTACCTTTTCGCGGCGGCTGCCGGGCTGCTGAGCACTGCGGTCCCCTACTCCCTGGACCTCATCGTGCTGCGGCACATCAGTCCGCTGGTGTTCGGGCTGGGAATGTCGCTGAACCCGCTGTTCGCCGCGCTGATCGGGGCGGCCTTCCTCGCGGAGGACCTGCCGCTGATCGCCTGGGCCGGGATCAGCCTGGTGGTGGCCGCCAATGCGCTGATCATGCTGAGCATGCACCCGCCCCGCCTGCTGCGTCGTCGTCGCCCTATGGACCTGCAGGAGGGCGGCAGCACCCTGCGCTGACCTGCCCCGAGCACGACGGACGGGTGTAGCCTCCTGAGCATGGATACACGCACCCTCGGACGGACCGGACGCAGCGTCTCTGCGATCGCATTGGGCACCTGGCAGATCGGCGGAGACTGGGGCGATGTGACCGACGCCGCCGCGCTGGCCGTGCTCGACGCCGCCGCGGAGTCCGGCGTCACGTTCTTCGACACCGCTGACGTGTACGGGGACGGCCGCAGCGAGCAGCGCATCGGCCAGTGGCTGGAGGCGAACCCGGACTGGGGCGGCACCGTGGCCACCAAGATGATCCGCCGGGCCCCGGAGCCCACCCTCGAGCACGCCGTCCTGGAGAACTTCCGGGCCTGGACCGACCGCTCCCGCCGGAACCTCGGCGTGGACACTCTGGACCTGGTTCAGCTGCACTGCCCCACCGACGACGGCGTGTTCTCCAGCGACGCGGTCTACGACGCTCTCGACACCCTGGTGGAGGAGGGCGCGATCGCCTCCTACGGGGTCAGCGTGGAGACCGTGGATCAGGCCCTCACGGCCATCGAACGCCCAAACCTCGCCACAGTGCAGATCATCCTCAACGCTTTCCGGCAGAAGCCTCTGGAGAAGGTGCTCCCTGCCGCGAAGGACGCCGGGGTGGGGATCATTGCGCGGGTGCCGCTGGCCTCCGGGCTCCTCGCAGGCCGATACAGCAAGGACACCACCTTCGCCGCCGACGATCACAGGAGCTTCAACCGGAAGGGCGAGGCCTTCGACGTCGGCGAGACCTTCGCCGGGGTGAACTTCGAGACGGGTGTGGAGGCCGCCCGGGAGTTCACCGAGCTCGCCCGTGATACCGGATGGCGTCCGACGACGGCAGCCCTGGGCTGGGTCGCCCAGCAGCCCGGGGTCTCCACGGTGATCCCGGGCGCCCGCAGCGCCGCCCAAGCACAGATCAACGCCGAGGCCGGCTGGATGAACGCGCTGCCGGAGAGCTTCTTCGAGGCCGTGGCGGAGCTGTACGAGCGCCGCATCAAGCCGCAGGTCCACCACCGCTGGTAGGCCGCCGATGGCAGAGCCTGGGCCCCGCAGCCGCAAACTGTACGACTCGTACGGGCAGGTTGGCGGCGGTCGCCGCGCCGTCGTGCTTGAATGGCATGCATGACGCAGACCCCGGAAACCCCAGGTGAGACCACTGCCGAGCGGACCAGCGCCCAGCTGGACGACGACAATCTGACCCGCCAGGAGGCCGCCGAGCGCACCGCCGCGGTGAACGTCCAGTCGGTCACTGCGCACTTGGATCTCTCCGAGGTGGAGCGGCCCGGGGCCACCACCTTCCCCGTGCGAGCCGCCCTGCAGGTCACCTATGACCCGCAGGCGAGCGAGCAGACTCCGTTCCTCGACTACCTCGGCGCCTCTGTGGAGGGCCTGAGCATCAACGGCGAGGAGCGCGACGTCGCCTCCGCCGCGGGCGGCGCGAGAATCCTGCTGGAGGGACTCACCGCCGGGGAGAACACCATCGAGGTCCGCGGCACCTCCCGCTACTCCCGCTCCGGCGAGGGACTGCACCGGTACGAAGATCCCGACGGCAGCGTCTACCTGTACAGCCAGTGCGAGTCCGCCGACGCTCGGCGGATCATCCCGGTGTTCGACCAGCCGAGCCTGAAGGCCCGGTTCGGCTTCACCGTGACGGGCCCGGAGAGCTGGCTGCTGCGCTCCAACTCGCCTGAGACAGGCCGCGAGCCCGCCGGCGAAGGCCTGGCCGCCGTGACCTTCGCCGAGACCGCTGTGATGTCCAGCTACCTCATCGCGTTCGTCGCCGGGCCGTACCACGAGGTCACCCAGCAGTGGACCCACCCTGAGCGGGACCTTACCCTTGAGCTCACCCTGCTGGTCCGGAAGGCGATGGCAGAGCATCTTGACGCCGAGAACCTCTTCACCATCACCAAGCAGGGCCTGGACTTCTTCCACACCGAGTTCGGCTACCCCTACCCCTGGGGCGGGGCCGAGCCCGCTGAGGACGGCAGCGCCGTCGGCAAATACGAGCAGGTCTTCGTGCCCGAGTACAACGCCGGGGCCATGGAGAACCCAGGACTGGTGGTGTTCACCGAGCGGCTGATCTTCGACACTGCCGCCACTGAGGCCCAGCACGAGCTTCGTGCCAACGTGATCATGCACGAGATGGCGCACATGTGGTTCGGCGACCTGGTCACCATGCACTGGTGGGACGACCTGTGGCTCAAGGAGTCCTTCGCCGACTACATGGGCTCCCTCGCCGTGGACGAGGCCACCGACTTCGAGACCGCCTGGGTCGCCTTCGCCAACGGTCGCAAAGCCTGGGCGTACGTCCAGGACCAGCTGCCCACCACCCACCCGATCGTCGCGGACATCCCCGACCTGCAGGCCGCGCACCAGAACTTCGACGGGATCACCTACGCCAAGGGGGCCAGCGTGCTCAAGCAGCTGGCCGCCTACGCCGGGCGCGACGCGTTCCGGCAGGCCGCGCAGCGGTACTTCGCCCGCCACGCCTTCGGCAACACCGGGCTGAACGATTTCCTGAGCGTGCTTGAGGAGACCACCGGCAAGGACATGCACGCCTGGTCCGAGGCCTGGCTGCAGACCGCCGGGATCCCAGTGCTGGAGGTGGAGGTCGCTGAGGACGCTGTGAACATCCGGCAGACCGGCATCGACCCGACCACCGGCGGTCAGATCGCCCGCCCCCACGTGGTGGAGGTCGGCCTGTATGTCCTCGACGACGAGGGACGGCTCAGCCTGCACTCCTCCGCCCCGCTGGAGCTGACCGCTGACGCAGAGGGTGGGCTCACCCCAGTGCCCGGCCTGGTGGTGCCTGAGGGCCAGCCGCGCCTGATCCTGCCCAATGAGCAGGACCTCACCTACGCGAAGCTCAGCCTCGATCCCGAATCTGTGGCGGCGGCGCTGACCCTCCCGCTGAACGACCCCCTGGCCCGTGCCACCGTCTGGGCCTCCATGTGGTCCATGGTCCGCGACGGCGAACTCCCTGCACCGGAGTTCATCAAGGCCGTGTCCGAGCTCGGCCTGCAGATTCCCGAGGCGGCCGTGGTCTCCACTCTGCTGCGACAGGCCGACGCCGCCGCTCAGCGGTACACTCCGGCCGCCCACCAGCACGACGTCGAGACCCGCTTCGCCGCCCGACTGGCCGAGGCCCTCTCCCAGGAGAACGGAGGAGACGCTCAGCTGGCCGCGGCCCGCACTTTGGCCTCCCTGTCACTGCGGCACGCCTCCCAGCTGGACCTGCTCGCCGGACTGCTGGACGGCAGCGCCGTCGACTTCGGGATCAGCGGGCTGGAGGTGGACGAGCAGCTGCGCTGGGCGTTCCTGCAGGCCTTGGCGGCGCACGGCCGCGTGGAGAAGGATCAGCTGGACGCCGAGCTGGAGGCCAAGAAGACCACCCGCGGGGCGATCGCTCACCGGATGGCCCTGGCAGCCCGGCCTGGCCAGAAGATCAAGGACGCCGGCCTGCAGCAGGCGCTTACAGGCCAGGACGAGGACGGCCAGGAGCTCTCCAACGATCACCTCTCAGCGGTCATCGATGGCTTCACCGCGGACCCCCAGGGCCTCACCTCTGGCTACGAGTCCGATTATTTCGAGGCGCTGAACGGGGTGTGGAGCTCCATGACCCTGGGCAACGCCGGGCGCGTGGTGCGAGGGCTGTTCCCGTCAGTGGAGCACTTGGAGCCGGGCCAAGCTCCTGCTGAGCACCCGGCCGTCTCCCGCACTGCAGCTTGGCTGGAGGAGAACGCGGAGGCTCCGCGGGCGCTGCGCCGACTGATCCTCGAGGAGCAGGACTCCCTGCTGCGCAGTCTGCGCGCTCAGGCGAACGTGGGCTCCTGACCCTGAGAAGCCCCGTGCACGCCGTTCATGTGCGGGGCTTATCATGGTGGAAATCTGAGAAAGGACCGGTGTACTCATGAGCATGCCATCACCCACGATGTGGCTGATCATCCTCGCAATCGTGCTGCTGCTCTTCGGAGCTACTCGCCTGCCCAAACTCGCGAGGTCCATGGGCCAGTCCGCACGTATCTTCAAGGACGAGGTCAAGGACCTCCGCGAGGACGACCGTCCCGAAGAGAAGGCGGACGCTGAGGACCGTGAGGTCGAGGGCCGCGTGATCGACGGCGAGACCCCGCGCACTTCTGAGGCTGAGCGCAACAACCAGCGCTGACCCTATGGCTCAGCCCCCTTCCCAGGAGGAGATCCGCCAGCTGCCGGGCGCCCCTCGCAGCGGAGCCAAACGCGGACGGCGCCGCCGCGACGCTGAGGGGACCATGTCGCTGAAGGAGCACCTGCTCGAGCTCCGCAAACGTCTGGTCTATGCCGTCATCGCCGTAGTGGTGGGATCCATCGCCGGCTTCTTCGTCTACGACTGGCTCTTTGCTGCGCTCTCTGAGCCTGTGCTGACCTACGGCGAGGAGTTCGAGGACCGGCAGACGATCATTTCGTTCAATGCCGTAGGCCAACCGTTGGACATCCTGATCCGCATCTCTGTGTTCGCCGGGATCGTGATCTCCTCACCCGTCTGGCTGTACCAGATCTGGGCGTTCATCATGCCCGGGCTGAAGAAGTCCGAGAAGCGCTACGCCATCGGCTTCATCGCCGCCTCTGTGCCGCTGTTCGTGGCCGGCATCGTGAGCGCCTACATGCTGCTCCCCCGCGCGATTCGGTTCTTCTTCGGGCTGAACCCCGAAGGCACGGCCAACTTCATCGAGCCGGCTGTCTACTTCACCTTTGTGCTTCATCTGTTCCTGGCCTGCGGCCTGGCGATGGTGCTGCCCGTGGTCCTGGTGGGCATCAACATGATGGGCGTCGTCTCCGGGAAGGACATTCTGAAGTCCTGGCGCTGGGTGGTCATGCTCATCGCTGTCGTCTCCGCCTTCGCTGCTCCCGGCGGTGAGGTCATCACCATGTTCTTCATCATGGGCCCACTCTGCCTGCTCTTCGGCCTGGCGATCGGCCTGACACTGCTGCTCGACCGCCGCAGGGCCAAGAAGGAAGCCCGCCGCGAGGCTTCCCTAGCCTGAGGCTTCCTGCCCGGCCAATTCCTGTGCGGCGCGGGCATGGACCTGTTCACGCAGCTCTGCAGGCTGAAGAACCTCAATATCGCCGCCGCCTGCCATCACGTAGCCGATGGCCGCCTCAGAGCTGCGGAAATGGGTGGCGATCATGACGGTCCCGTCCTCCTTGTCCCGGTGGATCCGCTCGGGGGCGAAACGCTCCGCCGTCCCTGCCGCCGGCGGTGCGAAGCGGAGCACGACGTCGATCGACTCGCTGCTGCGGGCCGCCCGGGGCCGCTGGGCCTCGGTGAGCTCCAGCTCTGCCGCCTCAGGTCCGCGCGGCTCCTCCGGCAGGAGGTCCAGCTGCTCGATGCGGCCGAGCTGGAAGAGCCGCTCCCCCCGAGCCTCTCGGCACCACGCCCTCATGTAGGTGCTGGGCCCCTCCTGGACGATCTGAACGGGCTCAATGGTGCGTTCAGTGGTGCGGCCCTCCGCGTCGGTGTAGCGGAGGCGAAGGCTGTGCCCGTGACGGATCGCTGCACGCGCCGCAGCGATCGAGCGGACATCCGCGGGGGTGCGCGCCAGGGCCATCGACTCGGCGGCGCTCACCAGTTCGGCCGGGACGACGTCCGCGATCTTCCGCTGCAGCGTTCGGGCCGCGTCAGCAATATGCTCGTCCTCGGGCGGGCAGAAGTCCACCAGCGCCTTGAGCGCGATGAGCACGCCCAACGCGCCGTGGCGGGTGAGTGAGACGGGCCGGGCCATCGCCTCGACCGCTGCCCCGGCAGGGCCGGTGAGCTCCACCGGCGCGTCCGCGGCGAGGTACTCGTCGTGGAAGCGGCCAGCCTCCAAGGGCGGGGCCGGGTGGACCTCCAGGTAGTCCCCGGAGTATGAGTCGCCGAATGTTCCGGTCATGCTCAGGGACAGCAGATCGCGCTGCAGCTGCTCGGGGGTGATGCTGAATCGCCGCAGCAGCTCCGAGGGTCGCACCTCCTGACCGCTGAGCAGCAGGGCCGCCATATTGATCACCCGTTCAACCTTGGCCTCAGCGGCATCGGATGAGCGCCGTGGGGTGACCGGGCGCAGCCGCGGGACCTTCGGCGCGGTGCCGGTGTGCACGGCCACGATTCCCTGCAGGAGTGCGGCGCGGCTCTCCTGCGCGGGGATCTCCTCCAGAGCACGAGCGACGTCGGCCTCACTGTGCTCGGTCCCAGCGGCAATGGCCTCAGCCGCTCGCCGCTGCTCCTCAGAGAGGCGCTTCAGGGGCCGCACGTTCGAATGGATGCGGTCGAGACGGAAGATGCGCGGAGCCAGCCGGTCCAGGTCGTAGCCGTAGAGGTACCAGTGGCCGCGCGCGCCGACTCCCAGTCCGACCACATGTCGGGCGGCCGGCCCCTGCCGCCCGCGGCCGGTGTACTGGAAGGTCAGCGGAATGCGCATGGCCAGCGCGGAGAGCTCCAGGAGACGCTCGATCTCCTGCTCGGACCCGATGGAGGCCTGCAGCGTCTGCTCCGTCTCAGACCCCTGCGCGGGCATCCCTTCGGGGCTCAGAGCCCAGAGCGCGTGCTCGAGACCACGGACGTTCGAATGGGCGAACATCACCTGGGCGCGGCGCAGCGCCAGCCGCTCGGAAGGGGTCAGCCGCAGGTCAGGCAGACCGTATTCCTCAGGGTCGATGCCGTACCGATAGTCCCCGCCGTCACTGGTCTCCGTGAGCGGCACACCGGAGGCGCGGAGGTACTCCTTGTCTCGGCCGAACATCCGCTCGAAGGAGTCATCGTCCTGTCCGGAGGCTTTCAGCTCCCGATAGCTTTCCACCCGTTCGCGCAGCTGCGCGCGGGTGATGCCGGAAGGCCCGGCGTCGAGCACCGTCTTAGCCACGGAGAGAGCCCTGACGACGCCGTCGTCGGCCTGCTGCTCCTGGGCTGCGCGCTGTGACACCGGGTCCTCTGCCACCAGGGTGCTTAGCTCTTCTCCACCCGCATGAGGTCGACCACGAAGATCAGGGTCTCGTTGGGGCCGATAGCCGCGCCCGCGCCCTGCTCGCCGTAGGCGAGGTGGGGCGGGATCTCGAAGCGGCGGCGTGCGCCCTCCTTCATCCCGATCAGGCCCTGGTCCCAGCCCTGGATGACCTGGCCGATGCCGGCGGTGAAGTCGAGTGTCTGCTCACGGTTCCAGGAGGCGTCGAACTCCTCGCCGGTGGAGAAGGCCACGCCCACGTAGTGGCACGAGACCATATCGCCGGGGGCAGCCTCGGGACCGGAGCCGGGGATCAGCTCCTCGATGATCAGCTCCTCGGGCGGGGTCTCGCCGGGGAAGTCGATCATGGGCTTGCTGCGGTCATAGGTGCGCTGCCCGAAGGACATCACTCATCACCCTCTTCAGTGTCTGCATCGTCGTTCTCGGGGTCGTCTGCGTCGCCTTCGGCCTCCTCAGCATCGCCGAGGAACTCCTCGAGCTGGTCCACGGACTCGACCCCGAGCTGTGCGGCGAGCATCTCGAGCTCGTCTGTGGAGATGCCCATCTCGTCAGCGAGCTCCTCAAGCTGCTCCTGCTCCTCCTCAGAGAGCTCCAGCTCCTGAGGGGCCTGCTGCTCCTGCTGCTGCTGGGCCATGATGTCGGTGACGGTCTCAGCGTCGATGACCTTCACCAAGTCCACCACGAAGATGAGGGTCTCGTCGGGGCCGATGTCCTCTCCCTGGCCGTCCTCGCCGTAGGCCAGCTCCGGGGGAATCACCATCAGGACCCGGTCTCCCACGCGGTGGCCCGGAATGCCTTCGTTCCATCCCTCGATGGCCCCCTGCTGGGTCATCGCAGCGACTTCCTCGTCCATGGAGAACTCGAAGGGCTCGCCGGGGGTGCCTTCGTCGCTCCACGAGGAGTCAAACTGCTCGCCCTCGGACCAGGTCCAGCCCCGATACTGGGCGAAGACGTAGTCCTCCTCGCCGATCTCCTCGCCGTCGCCCTCGATGAGCACCTCAGTGCTCAGCTCCTCGGGGGCGTCCTCGAGATCCTGCTCAGCCAGCTCCGGAGCCTCCCCGATGGTGGAGTCGATCTCCGGGAGGCCACCGGACTGCTCCACTTCCTCACCGTCTGCGTGCGCGGGAGATTGGTCCTCAATGTGAAAGACGTACAAAGCATCTTCCTGGTCAGGAGCGGCTTCCTCATCCCCTGAGCGCAGGTAGACGGCGACATCAGACCCCACTGTCACGCCCTCGTCACTCAGGGCCTCACCGATGAACTGGTTCTGCCCCTCCGCGCCGAGGAATGCAGGCAGCGGCAGATACGGGGTCAGCTCCTGGTCATACGAATCCTGGAGGACATCGCCTTCAACCGGGTCAACGGCTACGAGGTGGTACTCCAGGAGAGAGTCCTCTGAGACCTGCTCGCCATCGCCTGCGTTCAGCACACGGGAGGCATTCTCCTCAAGCTCAATATCCTCATGGATGAGGACCTCCGGGGCTCCCTCGTCCTGGTGGGTGACATCGACGCCGGAGAGCGCGTCAGAATCGCCGAGACCATCGTCCTCGGCGTTGCCGCAGGCTGACAGCATAAGGAGCGCAGAGGCACTCAGTGCAAGGGGCTTGAGGGGCAAGTCAGACGTAAACATCACAGGAACTGTACCCCTCCTTCGGGCACTGAGCACGCCGTCATAGGCGGGTTACGCTCCTCGCCGAGTCAGACGGGCGGAAGCCCGGCCTGCTCGTCCGCGTCCGTCCGTGCGTAGAGGTCCGTGAGAGCCAGGGAGGCGGCCCCCTGCTCACGCTCGGCGATGCTGCGAGCACGAAGCTGGTGCTGCCGGTCCCCCAGCTTGTCCAGGAGCGCCTCCACCCTGGAGTCCTCCGGGACGAAGGGGTCCTTGACCATCACAGCCTCCAGGGGTCGGTCCACAAGCTTGTGGTGAACCCAGTCGGCCTGCGCCTCGGCGCCGAACGCACGGGCGGTGGAGAGGAACTCGCCGCGGACCGCGGCACGAGTCGCGGGGGGCTCCACCATGGCCCGACGCACCTGATCCTCGGTGATGATGTCTGTGACGCGACCGCGCCGCAGCAGAAGGTGGAACAGACCCCTCTCCGGGTGAACGTCGTGGTAGGCCATGTCGATCTGCTCGAGCTTGGGATGGTCCAGTCCCAGGCCCCCACGGTTCGCAACCTCTTCGACCAGCCGCTTCTTGATCGCCCAGTCGATGTCCCGGTCCACGAGGCTGTGGTCGCCGGTCTCCACGGCCTCCAGAGTCCGCCCCCAGAGATCCAGGACCGTGTCCACGTGCTCATGGTGCGCTCCCCGCTCGGCGATGAACCGCTTGGCGCGTTCCAGCAGGCCGCGCTGGATCTCCACGGCGTTCATCGGCTCAGATCCCCGGATCCGCACCTGGGCGGTGCCGGTGATGTCGTGGCTGATGTGGCGGATGGCCCCGATGGGGTTCTCCATCTCGAAGTCGCCGATGGGCACCCCGGCCTCGATCATCCGCAGCACCAGGTCGGTGGAGCCGTACCGCAGCAGCGACGTCGTCGTGGACATGTTGGAGTCGCCCACGATGACGTGCAGGCGCCGGTGCTCGGCGGCGTCGGCGTGCGGCTCGTCCCGGGTATTGATGATGGGCCGAGAACGAGTGGTGGCCGAGGAGATGCCCTCCCACATGTGGTCGGCCCGCTGGGAGAACGCGAAGTGCGCCTCGCGGGTTTCATCCGCCGGGACCACTCGGCCCGCACCGGTGAGGATCTGGCGGGTCACCAGGAACGGCAGCAGAATCCCGGAGAGGCGTCGGAAGTGCGTGGTGCGCGGGATCAGGTAGTTCTCGTGGCTTCCGTAGGAGTTCCCGGCGGAGTCCACGTTGTTCTTCAGCACGTAGACGGTGCCGTCGAACCCGTCCTCGGCGATGCGGCGCTCGGCCTCCAGGGCGAGGTCATGCATGATCGCCTCGCCGGCGCGGTCGGCGGCGATCAGGTCGAGGAGGTCGGCGCACTCGGCAGTCGCGTACTCGGGGTGCGAGCCGACATCCAGATAGAGGCGCGCTCCGTTGGGGATGAAGATGTTGGAGCTGCGCCCGAACTCGACCACGGGCCGGAACAGATACCGGGCCAGCTCATCCGGGGGAAGGCCCCGGCCGCTGGTGGGCCGGTGGGTGATGCCGAACTCGGTTTCGACCCCGATGACGCGACGGTCCACCGTCTACTGGCCGCCCTTCTGCACGAAGCCCTTCACGAACTCCTCCGCGTTGGACTCCAGCACAGTGTCGATCTCCTCCAGGAGGGAGTCGAGCTCCTCTGCCTGGGCGGCCGCCTGCGGGTTGCCGCGGACCTGGCCGGCCTGCTCAGTCTCCGGGGCATCACCGCCGCCGGGGCGCTGGGGCTGCTTCTGCGGCTGAGCCATCAGTGGATCTCCTCACAGGTTGGGCGCAAGAGCTCATGCCAGTCTACGGTCCGCCCACCAGGCGTTCGAGCCCGTCGATGAGGCCGGCGTCGTCCTCGGCGGCACGAAGCACCGGCTCGGCCTCCACCCGGGCGGCGGCCCGCGGCTCAGCCAGCGGGATGCGAACCAGCGGGGCATCCGGCTCGGCACGCAGCAGCACCTGATCCCAGGAGGCGCCGACGAGCAGGTGGGAGTACTCGGAGACGAGGGTGCCGCGCAGCCAGGCGCGTGTCTCCTCGGGCGGGTGCGCGGCTGCCCAGGCGATCTGATCGTCGGTGAAGAGCCGCCGCATCCGCCCGGCGCGGACCAGCTTGTAGTACAGGCCCCGGTCCTCGCGGAGGTCGTGGTACTGCAGGTCCAGGATGCCCAGCCGCGGGGAGTCCCACTCGAGGCTGTCACGGCGCCGGTAGGACTCCATCAGCTGCATCTTGGCGACCCAGTCCACCCGGTCAGCGGCGCTGGCGACGTCGGTGCTGAGGTCGTTGATCAGCTGCTCCCAGGCTTCGATCACCTCGGCGGTCTCGGTGTCCGGGGCGGTATGCGGCAGCGAGGGTTCGGTCTGCTCGCGGGCGTGCTCCTTCGCCGCCTCCAGGTAGAGCCGCTGGATGTCCAGAGCGGTGAGGTCGCCGCGGTCGGTCCGGACCGTGGTGGTGAGGGTGGTGTCGTGGCTGATCCGCTTCAGCGCGGCCACCGGGTCTGCGAGCCGGAGCTGCGGGGCGCGCCCTGCTTCGATGAGGTCGAGGACCAGCGCGGTGCTTCCCACCCGCATCCAGGCGGAGTACTCGCTCATGTTCGAGTCGCCGATGATCACGTGCAGCCGCCGCCATGCGTCGTGGTGGGCGTGAGGCTCGTCCCGGGTGTTGATGATGGGGCGACGGACCGTGGTCTCCAGACCGACCTGCTCCTCGAAGAAGTCAGCCCGCTGGGAGATCTGGTAGCCGGGGGTCTGGGCCTGCTGCCCGAGGCCGAGCCGGCCGGCTCCGCAGATGATCTGCCGGCTCGCGAAGAACGGAAGCAGCCCGGCGATGATCTCGTCGAAGTCCGTGGAGCGCGGCACGAGGTAGTTCTCGTGCGCGCCGTAGGACACCGATTTGTTGTCGGTGTTGTTCTTGTAGAGCATCACCTCCGGAGAGCCTTCCTCCTGGGAGAGCCGCTGAGCGGCGGCACGCGCGACCCGGTCCCCAGCGATGTCATAGAGGACCGCGCGCCGGGCGCCGATCGCCTCGGGCGCAGAGTACTCCGGGTGGGCGTGGTCCACATAGAACCGGGCGCCGTTGGTGAGCACCAGGTTCATCAGCAGCTGCGGCTGTCCCTCCCGCAGCTGGAAGTAGTCCCCGCGCCAGTGCGCCGAGCCGGGCGAGCGCGACGACGCCGCGGTGCCGCGCTCGGCGGCGTCGGCAGGGCTGGGGTCTCCGGCGGAGACATTGCCCAGGGCGTCCCGGACGGCGCCCGCGCCGGCCTCCTGCTCGGCGGCGTAGGTGAGCGCCTCGGAGCTGTCGGTGAGCTGGGTGGGGTGTGCCGCGGAGCGGGGCAGCACCCACCCGCGGGCATCGACCAGCGGGGACTCCGACTGGTAGTCCCACTCGGTGCCGGCCACCGCGGAGCCGGACTCGGTGGCGTGAGCGGCGTAGGCGTTGACGAGCTCGATGGACAGGGCCACGTGCGAGGCCCGGGGGTTCTTCGGCGCGTGGATCCCGTATTCGGTCTCCATGCCGATCAGCCGACGCACGCTCACGCCTGCAGCCCCAGTCCGGCCTGCATGGCCCTCTGCTCGGCGATCTCCTCGTCCATGGCCGCCTCGAGGTGCTCAGAGGTGATCCCCTTGGCCTCAGATGCTTCGCTGCGGGCGAGGAACTCTTTGATGGCGGCCTTCTTGGCCCGGTCGATCACGTTGCTGAGCACCGCGCCGGACATGAACTCCGCCTGGGCCGGGTACAGGCGGGAGACGACGACGTCGACGAGCGCCTCTCGGGCAGTCTCAGCAGAGCCGTGCTCGGCGACCATCGCCGGGCGCAGGGGCACCTCGGGACCCAGGTGGATCCGCAGGATCTCCCGGGCTCCGTCGGCTGAGGGCCTCTGGACCCGGATCTTCACATCCAGCCGGCCGGGCCGGAGAATGGCGGGGTCGATCATGTCCTCCCTGTTGGAGGCGCCGATGATGATGACGTTGTCCAGGGCTTCCACGCCGTCGATCTCGGCAAGCAGCTGCGGGACGATGGTGGTCTCCACGTCCGAGGAGACCCCGGATCCGCGGGTGCGGAAGAGCGCCTCCATTTCGTCGAAGAACACCACCACCGGCTGGCCCGCGGAGGCGCGCTCCCGGGCCCGGGCGAAGATCACTCGGATGTGACGCTCGGTCTCCCCGACATACTTGTTCAGCAGCTCCGGGCCCTTGATGTTCAGGAAGCTGGCGCTCTCGCCGTCCTCATTGAGGGATGAGGCCACCGCTTTGGCGATCATTGTCTTGCCGCAGCCGGGCGGGCCGTAGAGCAGGATGCCCTTGGGCGCCTGCAGCCCGTGCTCGCGGTAGAGGTCAGCATGGAGGAAGGGAAGCTCGACGGCGTCGCGGATCTGGTCGATCTGCTCAGCGAGCCCGCCGATCTGCTCGTAGGAGATGTCCGGGGACTCCTCCAGGACCACATCCTCCACCTCGGAGAGGGGGACCACCTCAGTGGCGGTCCCGGTGCGCAGGTCCACGACCACGGCGTCCCCGACCTTGGCAGAGACCTCCTCCCCCTCCTGCTGGCCATGAGCTCCTGCGGCATCAGAGAGGGTGACGACTCGCTCCTCCTCCCCGCGAGCGAGGATCACGAGGCGCCCGTCGGGCAGGACCTCTTTGACCCGGGCGATCTCTCCGGTGCGATCAGGGTCCAGGACGGCGACGATGGTGAGGTTCTCATTCAGCAGCACCTCGGAGCCGGGGTGGAGCTCTTCGGGCTCAATCAGCGGGGATATGCTCACCCGCATCTTCCTGCCGCCGTGGAGGATGTCGCAGCCAGCCCCTGAGGCGGCCTCGATCTCCCTGCCTTCGAGCCGGTCGCGGGGGGCGCGGTAGCCGATGATGGTCCCGAAGGTGAAGGGTGCCTGCCCGTCGGCGTTGAGCGCGCTGCGCAGCTCAACGATCTGGTTGCGGGTGGCCTCCAGCATTCCGGTCAGCCGCTCGTTGCTGCGGCCTGCGGCCTGCAGCTTGTCCTGAGCCTCCTTGTGGCGGGCGCGCAGGTCGTCCAGCTGCCGGTGGGCGTGGTCCAGCCGGCTCTTCGCATCGGCGAGATCATTCTCGGTCACGGCGGGTGAGCACCTCCTTGGCCTTCTCAGCGAGGGAATTGGCGTGAACAGCCGCACGGCGGGCTTTCTTCCCGGTGACGCTGCGGGTCTTCAGGGTCTCGTCGTCCCATACGGCGTCGTCGTTGTAGGCCGCCCAGGCCGCCTTGTCCTCCGGGGAGGGCTCGGAGACCTTCTCCCGCTTGGCCAGGGTGAGCGGTGTCTGGTCGTCGGCGAGCCGGCGGGCGGAGAGCAGGAACCCGGTGTGGGCGACCATCCGGTGGTCGGGGCGCACGGCGAGCCCGTCAAGGTGCCAGGTGCGCAGCATCGTCTCATGCGCTTCAGGCTCGGTGAACCCCTTGGAGGCGCGGATCTGCTCCGCCAGGCGGGAGAGCTGGGTGACAGTGGCCACGTAGGAGACCCATACCCCGCCGGGGGCGAGGACGGACTTCACGGTCTCGATGCACTCCCAGGGCGCGAGCATGTCGAGAATCACCCGGTCCACGCCGCCGGGCTCCTCAATCTCCAGGGCCTTCTGCTGCACATCCCCCTGGTGGACCTCCCAGCCGGGGTGGGACTGCCCAAAGAATGCCTCCACGTTGCCGACGGCGATGTCGGCGAACTCCTGGCGCCGCTCGTAGGAGTGAAGGGTGCCGGCGTCGCCGACAGCCCGAAGCAGACTGATGGAGAGAGCTCCGGAGCCGACGCCGGCCTCCACCACGTGGGCGCCGGGGAAGACGTCGGCGACTTGGACGATCTGGGCGGAGTCCTTGGGGTAGACCACGGTGGCGCCGCGGGGCATGGAGAGCACATAGTCGTTCAGCAGGGGTCGCAGCACCTGGTACTCGTAGCCTCTCTCGTTGGCGACGACGATTCCCTCAGGCTGGCCGATCAGCAGGTCGTGGCGGAGCACCCCCTGGTGCGTGTGCCACTCGCCTCCCTCGGCGAGGGTGATGGTGGAGGGCTTGCCCTTGCGGTCGATCAGCTGGACGCGCTGGCCGGGCATCAGGGGGCCCTTGCGCATGTGGGCGCCCACGGGCTGGGGGGAAGGCTGCGGGTTCGTCATCAGACGGCTGCCGGCTCTTTCGTCAGGAGGGTCTGCAGGTCCTCGGGACGGAGGCCGCTGAGGGTTTCGGCGAGGTGCCACCGGCCGGTCTCCGGCAGTGCGGAGCAGTGGGGCACGGCGAGGGTCACCAGCCCGGAGCCGACCGCGGCGGCGGTGCCGGGCACGGAGTCCTCGACGGCGATGCAGCGGTGCTTCTCCAAGGGGTGGCCGGTGCGTTCCTCGTGGTCGGCGGCCATCTTCTCGAAGCCGAGCTGATACGCCTCGGGGTCCGGCTTGCCGCGGGTGACCATGTCGCCTGAGACCACGAACTCAAGCTGCCCCTCGGGGAGCTGGTCGGCGATGACGGAGGCGAGGCGGCTCCAGGACATGGTCACCATGGCTTGGCGGATGCCGGCCTCATACAGGCTGCTGAGCAGCTCGCGGGCGCCGGGCCGCCACGGCACCTCCTCGGCGCAGCGGGCGATGACCTGGTCCATCAGGTGCTCGACGATGGCGGTGGTCTCCATGCCTACTCCGGCCTGCTGCAGGATGGAGGCGCCGAACTCGAGCGCCTGGCCAACCAGCAGCTCAGCCTTGGCCTCGTTCCACTCGCCGCCCCAGGCCTCCACGAGCTGATACTCGGCCTCGATCCAGTAGGGCTCGGTGTCCACGAGGGTGCCGTCCATGTCCCAGAAGACCGCCTGCAGTGATGACATGCCATTCATCCTACGGCTTCCTCGTTCAGCCCTGGCGCACTAGTGTGAAGAGCGTGAGCGAGGACTATTCAGAGGCTGAGGATCACCGGAGCCGGCACTCGGACTCCGAGCACCCGGACGCCCCGGCTGAGAGCGTCGACCGGGCGGAGCTGCTCGCCGCCCACCTGCGCCCGCTCATCGCGGACGGCTCTGAGGCGTCCCGCCGCCCCCGCATCATGGTGATGGCCTTCGAGGGCTGGAACGACGCCGGCGGGGCGGCCTCCGCGGCCATCCGCACGGTGGCGTCCTCCCTGGAGGCTGAGGTGCTGGAGAAGCTCACGGAGGAGGAGTACTACGACTTCCAGTTCTCCCGGCCCAAGATTCTCCGGAACCAGGGGCACCGGGAGATCATCTGGCCCTCCACCACGATCCTGCGGGCTGAGCAGCCCGGCGTGGGATTCGAGCTGCTGTTCGTCCACGGGGTTGAGCCCAGCTTCCGGTGGCAGTCCTACACCGCGGACCTGCTGACCAAGGCAGCCGAGTACGATGTCGACGCCGTCGTGCTCATGGGTGCGCTGCTCGCCGACGTCCCGCACACACGCCCCATTCCGGCGTCGTTCTCCGCCGAGGACGAGACCCTGCAGGAGGCGATCGACGTCGACTCCCCCACCTATGAGGGGCCTACTGGAATCGTGGGGGTCCTCGCCCACACCGCATACCAGGCAGGCATCCCGGCGATCTCCCTCTGGGCTGCGGTTCCTCACTATGTGGGCCAAGCCCCCTCGCCGAAGGCTCAGCTGGCGCTGATGCGGAAGCTTGAGGAGCTGCTGGGCTTGGGCCTGGAGACCGGTGAGCTCGCTGAGGACGCGGCCGCCTGGGAGCGGGGGGTGGACGAGCTGGCTGAGGACGACACCGAGATCGGCGACTACGTGAAGCGCCTCGAAGAGGCCACTGACACCACCAACCTCCCGGAGGCCTCAGGCGACGCGATCGCCGAGGAGTTCGAGCGCTACCTCAGACGGAGACGGCCTCCTGAATAGACCGCGGCGTTCCTGGCCGGCGCCGGCGGCACCGGCCTTCGCACCTGCGGCAGCTACACTCCCAGGTCCAGTCCGAGGAGGGCGTCGACGACATCACGGGCTTGGGTCCCAGAGGTTCCGCGGGCAAAGTGCCCGTCGGCCCAGAGGTCGAGGATGTCCAAGGCGGCGGGGGCGTTGAGATCACCGGCGAGGGCTGACATCAGCGAATACTGCAGCTCACTGGGCCGGCCGGCATCGCCCGCGTCCTCTGGAGCCTCGGCGAGGGCCTGCTTCCACCGGCCGAGCCGGGTCTCAGCGGCGGCGAGCTCGTCGGCGGTGAAGCTCCAGTCCGTGCGCCAGTGGTGGCTGAGCAGCAGCGCGCGGATGGCCTGCGGGTCGTTGCCTGCGGCGGTGAGCTGGGAGACCAGCACGAGGTTGCGCAGGGATTTGGACATCTTCTCCCCGTCGAGGCCGACCATCCCGGTGTGCACGTAGTGCTCAGCCAGCGGCGTCTCATCCGCGGCGGTGGCGTGGGCCGCGGAGAACTCGTGGTGGGGGAACCGCAGGTCGGAGCCGCCGCCCTGGACGGTGAAGGGTGCGGGCAGGTGCCTGCGGGCGATCACGGAGCATTCGATGTGCCAGCCCGGGCGGCCCTCCCCCAGGCTGCGGCCGTCCCAGTGGGGCTCGCCCCGGCGGCGGGCCCGCCAGAGCAGGGGGTCAAGAGGGTCGCGCTTTCCGGGCCGGTCAGGGTCTCCGCCGCGCTCCGGGAACAGCTCCTCCATAGCGGGCCGCTCGTAGCCGCCGATGCTGCCGAGCCGCCAGTCGGTGCGGTCCTCAGCGGCGGCGATGTCGAAGTAGTAGTCGGGGCCCTCGGCGTCCTCGGCGGGCACCTGGTAGGCGATGCCGAGCTCTGCGAGCTTCTCCACGTCTTCGACCACCCCGGGGATCATCTCGACCGCACCCATATAGGTGGTGGGAGGGATGACGCGCAGGGCCTCCATGTCGGAGCGGAAGAGCTCGGTCTGCGATTCGGCGAGCTCCCTCCAGTCCGTCCCGGTGGCCTCGGCGCGCTCCAGCAGGGGGTCGTCAATGTCGGTGACGTTCTGCACGTAGTTGACATCCAGCCCGCAGGCGCGCCAATACCGGACGAGCAGGTCGAACTGCACGTAGGTGTTGGCGTGGCCGAGGTGGGTGGCGTCGTAGGGGGTGATCCCGCAGACGTACAGGGAGGCGAGCCCTCGGGGGGATGTGACCGGGACGGTGGTGCCTGCCGGGGTGCTGTGAATCTCGAGCGTCTGCTCCAGCGGGGGCAGGGAGGGCACGGGCGGCGCGGGCCACGATCTCACGCGGGGTACGTCCTAACGGTCAGGCGACAGGTCCAGAGGGGGCAACTCGGTGAGGGGGCCGCGCATTCCGAACCGCTCAGTGCGGGGCGCGCTGCCGGGACTGCTCAGTCGTCGCTGAGCTCGTCGAGGTCCTCTTCCTCGTCCTCGTCGTCGAGGACGTCATCCACCTCGGACTCCTCGTCGTAGAGGTCGAGCGGGGTGACCTCCCCCGTGGCGGCGAAGAGCGCATCCTCGTAGGCCTCGAAGGCGTCCCCGATGGAGTAGAAGGCCTTCTCCACGGCAGGGTCCTCCTCGCCGCGTCGGTTGACGGCGGCGGAGAGGTGCTCCCCGAGCGCGTCGGTGAAGGCATTCAGGGCGATGCGGGGATCTGCGCTCATGCGGCCAACACTATCAACGCTTCAGCCGCCCCGGTAAGCCCCTTCTTCAGGGGTCGGTGCAGTCTTGATCCTGGTCAGATGGTGCGGCGGACTCGCATGAGACGGCGCCTCAGCCAGTATTTGCGGACCCCGCCGGTGTAGAGGGCGCTGCGTCGAAGCTCCCAGCGGCCGTACTCGGCGTGGTCGATGACCTGCCGCCGCACTTCGGCCAGGGATTGACGGGGCTGGCAGGTCAGGACCATGTACTCCCACCCGGTGCCGTTCTCGTTCTCCTGGGTGTACCGGCTCTCCACGGGCTGCGTCGCGGGCTGCTGCGGCATGGGCACTCCTTCACCTGTGACTGCGACGTCGTGCTTGGCAGCCCACACTACTACTGCTGGACCAGGAACCGATGAAGCGTGCGGACCCCGAATCTCAGGGAGTCCACGGGGACGCGTTCGTCGACGCCGTGGAACATTCCGGTGAAGTCCAGCTCGGCGGGCAGCTGCAGCGGGGCGAATCCGTAGCCGGCGATGCCGAGAGACGCCAGATGCTTGTTGTCGGTGCCTCCGCCGAGCATGTACGGCAGCACGACGGCCTCGGGGTCCTCCTCCTTCAGCACGGCGACCATCTGCTCCACCAGAGCCCCGGAGAACGGCAGCTCCAGGGAGCGCCCCTCATTGAGCAGGTCGAACCGGACCTTCTCCCCGGCGAGCTCCCGCAGCACGGCGGCGACCTTCTCGTCCTGCTCGGGCAGGGTGCGAACGTCCACCAGGGCGGTGGCCTCGCCCGGGACCACATTGTGCTTGTACCCGGCCTCCAGCAGTGTGGGGTTGGAGGTGTTCTGCAGGGTGGCTGCGACGAACTTGGCGGTGGAGCCGAGCACGTCCAGCAGCGGCTGGGGATCATCCTCTTCGAAGGGGATGCCTGTGATCTCAGAGAGCTGCTCGAACAGCGCCCGCGTGGTCTTGGTGTATTCGACGGGCCACTGGTGCCGGCCGATGGCGGCGACCGCCTCGGCGAGGGTGACCACGGGGTTGTCCTGCTGGACCGCTGAGCCGTGCCCGGCGGTGCCCTCGGCAGTCATCTTGGTCCAGTGCAGCCCCTTCTCCCCGGTCTGGATGAGGTAGGCGCGCTGCCCGGCGATGTCGGTGGAGAACCCCCCGACCTCACTGACGGCCTCAGTGGCACCTTTGAAGGCCTCAGGGTGGTTCTTGACCATCCATCCTGCCCCGTAGGTGCCGTTGTCCTCCTCGTCGGCGAAGAACGCGAAGATGAGGTCGCGCTGAGGGCGCTGGCCTTCGCGGTGCATGCGCAGCATGGAGGCGAGGATCATCGCGTCCATGTTCTTCATGTCGACGGCGCCGCGTCCCCAGATGAGACCGTCGCGGAGCTCCGCGGCGAAGGGGTCCACCTGCCAGTCCTCGGCCTGGGCAGGGACAACATCAAGGTGCCCGTGGGTGACGAGCGCACCGGCGTCGGGGTCGGTGCCCTGCATCCGGGCGACGACGTTGGCGCGATGGGGAGCGGATTCGTAGATGGTGGGCTCGAGGCCCGCCTGCCGCATGATGTTCGCGCAGTATTCGGCGGCGTCGCGCTCTCCGTTGGACCGGCCTTCGCCCCAGTTCTGGGTGTCGATGCGGATGAGGTCACGGCAGAAGTCGACGACGTCGTCCTCGGCCTGGGCAGCGGGGAGCACAGTTTCAGCCATGGGGTCCACCATAGATGGTGTGCCGGGCGGTCATGTCGTGACGGCCGCCTGATGCCTCCCGCGACAAGCGCCGGCTGGCCGATCCCTATGTAGGGTGAAGATATGCACTGCAACCCCTGGACGCCTGCACTCTCCGCGCTGGGCGTGGCGCTGCTGGTCTCAGCCTGCACGGCGGATCCCACCACATCGGAAGAGGAATCAGCTTCCGTCGATGGGGAAACACCACCCTCGGACGCGGCAACGAGCTCAAACGCCGAGGAACAGACAGAGGGCCAAGACGGGGCTGCGCAGGCCGACGACATCTACGCAGACCCCTTGCCGCCAGGACGCGAAGACCCGCCGATCTATGATTACCAGGCGGTGCCCACCCCTGAAGCTCCGTTCGATCATGCGCCGCTCGAGCAGGCGTTTGCGGACGCTCTCGAAGACGGGGCCACGTCCGATGACTCCGGACTCATCGAACTTGAGCAGCCTGTCAAAGAGCTGACTGTCAACGGTGAAACCTTCACAGTTGATGGCGTGATCGACCCTGGAAGCGCAGAGCCCTTGTACGAGGACCAACTCACACAGGACGGCGTGGGGCCGCTGGCGGAAGAGCTGACGGGGGTTCCGTGGCACGGTAGGCGACAGCACATTCTTGAAGGCAACGCCCCCGCCGTCAGTTGCGGCGAAGACACGGAGTCCCTCTGGGTCGCCTTCGACACTGACAAAGACCCCACATGCTTCGAGGAACCGGGTGGCGTCACTGACCCGTACTTTCGCGGGATCAGCGCTGTCTGCACTGCGGAGAGCTCCCCCAGCACCCGCACCCTCTATATGGGCTTTGGAGGCGAGCACTCATTTGCAGCCGAGTGGGGAGATCGAACTGGCTGGGACATGATGTATCAGGGGCCTGACGTGGAAGGTGATAACAGCTGCTATGCCTTCACTCTCCCAGTTAGAGGGGCAACCACGGAGACCAGTGGCTCTGCCCTCTCCGAGTGAATAGGGAGCGCTGTGCTCCGACGCATTTGGCTCTATTCAGCACGAGGTCAGGCATCCCGTTGGAACCGAGCCTTTGCCGCCCATAAGGGAGCAGGTGGGCCATGCTCCGCGAGCACCGAAGACCAGCAGGTGAGACCTCACGTGCCCGTGCGGAAAAGAGCAGGGCCCCTGTCCGCAGCAATTCGGACAGGGGCCCTGCTCTTTGTCTGGCCTTCTCAGGCCGTTTTCCGATCAGATCGGAACCTGTGCGCGGAGGGGGACTTGAACCCCCACCCTCATTATTAGAGGACTAGCACCTCAAGCTAGCGCGTCTACCTATTCCGCCACCCGCGCAGGTGGTGCGCTCCCGTTTTCAGAGCCAAGAAACTCTAGCACGAGAGCGCCTTCGACGGCGAATCATCGCCCTCGGAAGCTGCTTACTTCTTGCCGCCGAAGCCAGCGAAGCGCTTGTTGAACTTGTCCACACGGCCGGCGGAGTCCATGATCCGCTGCTTGCCCGTGTAGAACGGGTGAGAGGCCGCAGAAATCTCGACGTCGATCACCGGGTAGGTGTTGCCGTCCTCCCACTCCATGGTCTTCTGCGACGTGGCGGTGCTGCGGGTGAGCACCTTCTCGCCGGAGGAGAGGTCGTTGAAGATGACCGACTGGTACTGGGGGTGAATGTCCTTCTTCATGATGATGTCCTTTTCTTGTGCCGCTGGTCTTCGGCGATCCGAAGCTGCCAGAAGCTAGGAAGCAAAAGTCTTATGAGCCTCTCGGCCAACGATCAATCGTAGCGCAGACTGGCCCGCTCCCCCAATCGCCCAGGAGAGTGTGCGCCCAGCTGGGCCCCAACGCGCCCCTCTTCTACGAATGGGCACCCGACGCGGTGCACGCCGCGCTGCTCAGCTGAGGAGCAGGTCGTTGAGCATCACGCCGAGAGCCACCAGGCCGAGCAGGATGATCACGGTGCGCAGCACGATGGGGCTGAGACGCCGTCCCACCCAGGCGCCGATCAGACCGCCGAGGGTCGAGCCGACGGCGATCACCAGTACCACGCCCCAGAGGATCACCCGGTCGTCGGGATCGCGGATCAGATAGTCAACGATGATGTAGCTGACGGCGGCGGTGAGGTTCACGAAGGCCACCAGCAGGTTCTTCACCCCGTTGGCGTGCTGAATCGTTGCGGAGAGGAAGATGCCCAGCACCGCCATCAGCAGGATTCCCTGGGCGGCCACAAAGTAGCCGCCGTAGATGCCCGCGAGGAACACCAGCAGGATCAGCGGCCAGCTCACCGAGTCAGAGGCCTTCTGCGCAGCGACCTCCGGAGGGTCATCCGGCTGCGGAGTGTCCGGGTCCGGGTCCCCGGTGCGCTCAGCGGCCCGGCGCTTGACCCACTTGGACAGCCTCGGCTGCGCGATCACCATCGCCAGGGAGATCACGATCAGCACCGGCGCCACTCGGCCGAAGACCTCCTCCGGAAGCGTGATCAGCAGGGTTGCTCCGATCACGCCGCCCAGGAACGAGGCCGGGATCAGCCGTCCCAGCACCGACTTCACCTGGATGACCTCGCGCCGGTATCCCCAAGCACCCGTGAAGTTGCCGGCGATGAGGCCCATCGCGTTGGAAACGGTCGCCGACACCGGCGGCACGCCCATCGCCACCAGCACGGGGAAGGTCACCAGAGTTCCGGACCCCACCACGGTATTGATGGCCCCGGCCCAGACAGCGGCCAGCAGGATCAGGGCGAGGAAGCCTATCCCCAGACCGTGGACCTCAAAATCCAGCAGCGCCTCCATCAGCGCTTCATGAAGGCGCTGTAGCGGCCTTCTCGCTCAGTCAGCTCGAGCGGGATCTCGAAGGTGGCGCTGAGGTTGGCCGACGTGAGGGTCTGCCCGATCGGGCCGGAGGCTGCTGCTTCGCCGTCCCGCAGCAGGAGCACGTGCGTGAATCCGGGCGGGATCTCCTCAAGATGGTGGGTGACCAGCACCGTGGCCGGCGCGTCCTCCGAACGGACGAGCTCTGCGGTGCGAGCCACCAGGGACTCACGCCCGGCGAGGTCCAGCCCGGCGCCCGGCTCGTCCAGCAGCAGCAGCTCCGGGTCCGTCATCAGCGCCCGTGCGATCTGCACCCGCTTGCGCTCCCCCTCCGAGAGGGTGGAGAAGGGCCGGTCGAAGATGGTGCCCGCCCCCCAGGCGTTGAGCAGGTCGAAGGCTCGACGCTCATCGAGCCGATCGTACTCCTCGCGCCACCGCCCGGTGACCCCGTAGGCCGCAGTCACCACCGTGTTCAGCGCGGTCTCCTGGGGCGGGATCGTGTTCGCCACGGCGTTGGACGAGAGGCCGATCAGCGGGCGCAGCTCGAAGACATCGACCTGACCGAGCGTCTCATCGAGGATCTGCGCCGTGCCGGAGGTCGGGAACATACGGGCTGCTGCGATCTGAAGGAGGGTGGTCTTCCCCGCTCCGTTGGGGCCGAGGATCACCCAATGCTCGCCGGGGCGCACCTTCAGGTCGACGTCGTTCAGGAGCAGCTTTCGCCCACGGCGCACCGTCACGCCAGCGATATCAAGGACCGGACTCATGGACCCCACATTACCCAACGGGCGCGGCCCGCAGGTGGTGCTCGCCGCGCGTGCGGCGCACAGGCGCCGGGGCTGGATAGGCTGTCAGACGATGAGCACCTCCTCCCTCCCTCTCTCCACCGTCGACGGCGTCGAGCTGCGTGCCGGAATGGAGTCCCCGCCGCCGCCTCTGATGCTGATCATGGATGTGGACTCCACGCTGATCGACCAGGAGGTCATCGATCTGCTGGCCGTCCACGCCGGTCGCGAGGCCGAGGTCGCTGAGGTCACCGAGCGGGCGATGCGCGGGGAGCTGGACTTCTCCGCCTCCCTGCACGCTCGGCTCCAGGCCCTGGCAGGGCTTCCCGAAGGTGCGCTGGCGGAGGTGCTGGACCAGGTGACGCCCACTCGCGGGGCCGAGCAGCTCATCAGCGCCTTCCGCTGCCGGGGGTGGCCGGTCTACGCCGTCTCCGGCGGATTCACGCAGATCCTCTCCCCTCTGGCGCAGCAGATGGGGCTGACTGACTTCCGCGCCAATGAGCTGGAGATCGCCGACGGCGTCCTGACCGGCCGCGTGAACGGACCGGTGGTGGACCGCGCGGCCAAGGCGAGGCATCTGCAGCGCTGGGCGGCCGAGCAGGACATCCCACTGGCCTCAGTGGTGGCGGTGGGCGACGGCGCCAACGATCTCGAGATGGTTCAGGCCGCCGGGGTCGGAGTCGCCTTCTGCGCCAAACCTGCTCTGGCGCAGGCCGCCGATCTCGTCGTCACCCGGCGCGATCTTTCTCTGCTGGCGGATGCGCTGGGCCTCACGGTCGCTGACAGCTGAGGTGAGCGGCCGGCAATCCGGCTCTCATAGGAGACGGCTAGGCTCTGCAACGGATAGGCTGGACCGAGGAATTCGGCGTCACAATGAGGTGACGCGCATCTGACCAGAACATTTGTCAGAAGGCTGAGCTGGGTTTTTCCAGACAGCCTGAGAACACCATCGACGCACCACCCTTTGGAGGACACCCGCTGTGACCGAATCCGCAGTCAGCAACTCTGCAGTCTTCACCGACCTGGACAAACGCGCCGTGGACTCCATCCGAGTCCTGGCCGCGGATGCGGTGGAGAAGGTCGGCTCCGGCCACCCGGGCACCGCGATGTCCCTGGCCCCCGCGGCCTACCTCCTGTTCCAGAAGGTCATGCGGCATGACCCCTCAGACCCTTCGTGGGCCGGCCGCGACCGCTTCATCCTCTCCCCCGGACACACCTCCCTGACCCTCTACCTGCAGCTGTTCCTCTCCGGCTACGGCCTGGAGATGGAGGACCTCAAGGCGCTGCGCACCTGGGACTCCCTGACCCCCGGCCACCCGGAGTACGGCCACACCGACGGCGTGGAGATCACCACCGGCCCCCTCGGACAGGGCCTGGCCTCCTCGGTGGGCTTCGCCTACGGACAGCGCCGCCTGCGCGGCATGCTTGACCCTGAGGCTCCCGAGGGCGAGTCCCCCTTCGACCACAGCGTGTGGGTCATCGCCTCCGACGGCGACCTGCAGGAGGGCGTCACCTCGGAGACATCCTCCCTGGCCGGCCACCAGAGGCTGGGCAACCTCAACGTGATCTGGGACGACAACAAGATCTCCATCGAGGATGACACCAACATCGCCTTCACCGAGGACGTCGCGGCCCGCTACACGGCGTACGGCTGGCACGTCCAGCGGGTCGACTGGCTGCAGACCGGCGACTACCAGGAGGACATCGAGGAGCTGGCCCGCGCTGTCGACGCCGCCAAGGCTGAGACCTCCAAGCCCTCTCTGATCTGCCTGCGCACCGTGATCGGCTGGCCCGCCCCGAACAAGCAGAACACCGGCGGCGCCCACGGTGCCGCCCTGGGCGCCGATGAGGTCGCCGCGACCAAGGAGCTCCTCGGCGCCGACCCTGAGAAGCACTTCCACATTGACGAGGAGGTGCTCGCCCACGCCCGTGAGGTGACTGCCCGCGGCAAGGAGGCCCGCACCGAGTGGGAGAAGTCCTACCTGGCATGGCGCGAGGCCAACCCCAAGAGCGCCGAGCTCTACGACCGCCTGGCGGCCGGCAGGCTGCCCAAGGGCTGGGAGGACGCGCTGCCGGAGTTCCCCGCCGGCGAAGCTGTGGCGACCCGCGCAGCCTCCGGCAAGGTCATCAACGCCGTCGCACCGGTGCTGCCCGAGCTGTGGGGCGGCTCCGCCGACCTCGCCGGCTCCAACAACACGCTGATCAGCGGCGAGGAGTCCTTCGCGCCCTCGGATTGGTCCACCGGCAAGTTCGCCGCCAGCGACTACGGCCGCAACCTGCACTTCGGAGTGCGCGAGCATGCCGCTGCCGCCATCACCAACGGCGTGCAGCTCTCCGTGCCGCTGCGGACCTACAGCGGCACTTTCCTGATCTTCTCCGACTACCAGCGTCCGGCCGTCCGTCTGGCGGCGCTGATGGGTGTGGGCTCCATCTTCGTGTGGACCCACGACTCCATCGGCCTCGGCGAGGACGGCCCCACCCACCAGCCGGTGGAGCACCTTGCCTCCCTGCGCGCCATCCCCGGGCTGGACGTCGTCCGCCCCGCGGACGCCAACGAGGTGGCCGTCGCCTGGCGCGAGGTCCTCAAGCGCAAGGACCGGCCCGCCGGCCTGGCCCTGACCCGCCAAGGCGTGCCGACCTATGAGCGCGGTGCCGGTGAGGCCACCGCAGCGGAGTTCGGCTCTGTGGAAGGCGCCGCTCGGGGCGCCTACGTGCTCGCCGAGGCCGTCAAGGACGGTCAGGCCGTCACCCCCGACGTCGTGCTGATCGGAACCGGCTCGGAGGTCTCCCTGGCTGTGGAGGCCCGCGAAGCCCTCGCCGAGAAGGGCATCGCCGCCCGCGTGGTCTCCGCGCCCTGCCTGGAATGGCTGGAGGAGCAGGACCCCGAGTACCGCGAATCAGTGATCCCCTCGGGCGTAAGGGCCCGCGTGGCGGTGGAAGCCGCTTCCCCCATGTCCTGGCACCGCTACATCGGCGATGCCGGCCGCACCGTCACCCTGGACCACTTCGGCGCCTCCGCCGACTACAAGACCCTCTACAAGGAGTTCGGCATCACCGCCGAGGCTGTCGCCCAGGCCGCCGAAGAGTCCATCCACGCAGCCGCCTGAGCTGACCGGGCGGAACGAAAGGAACCAAGACCATGAGCAACAAGAACACCCAGGCTCTCTCCGACGTCGGAGTCTCCATCTGGCTGGACGACCTCTCTCGCGAGCGGCTCAACGACGAATCCCTGGCCAAACTCATCGAGGAGAAGAACGTCGTCGGGGTCACCACCAACCCGACCATCTTCGAGACGGCCCTCTCCAAGGGCGACGCCTACGAGGACCAGCTCAAGGAGCTCGTGGCCAAGGGCGCTGACGCCGAACAGGCCGTCTTCGAGATCACCACCGCCGATGTGCGGGAGGCCTGCGACGTCTTCTCCGGCGTCTACGCCGCCAACGACGGCGTCGACGGCCGGGTCTCCATCGAGGTGGACCCCCGCCTGGCCCGCGACGCCGAGGGCACCATCGCAGAGGCCAAGCGGCTCTACGATGCGGTGGGACGCGAGAACGTGATGATCAAGATCCCTGCCACCGTGGAGGGCATCGAAGCCATCGCTGCGACCCTGGCGGCCGGCATCAGCGTCAACGTGACCCTGGTCTTCTCCCTGGAGCGCTACCGGGCCGTGATCAACGCGTTCATGCTCGGCCTCGAGAAGGCCCACGCCGACGGTCTCGACATCTCCAAGATCCACTCCGTGGCAAGCTTCTTCGTCTCCCGCGTGGACGCTGAGGTGGACAAGCGCCTGGAGCTCGCCGCGGAGGAGGGCAAGCCGGACACCGCCAAGCTGAAGTCCAAGGCCGCCATCGCCAACGCCCGCCTGGCGCATCAGATCGCCAGCGAGTCCTTCACCTCCGAGCGCTGGCTGCTGCTGGCCGAACGCGGCGGACGCCCCCAGCGGCTGCTGCTGGCCTCCACCGGCACCAAGGATCCCAGCCTCTCGGACACTCTCTACGTCACCGAACTGGCCGCCGCCGGCGTGGTCAACACCATGCCCGAAAAGACCCTGGACGCCCTGGCCGACCACGGCGAGGTAGACGGCGACACCATGTCTGACACCTACGTGGAGTCCAACCGTGTGCTCGACGGCGTGTCGGCTGCCGGGATCAGCTACCGCGAAGTCGTCGACCACCTTGAGACCGACGGCCTCGCCAAGTTCGACAAGTCCTGGGCGGGCCTCCTCAGCACCATCACCGAAGGCCTGAGGCGCAACTCCTAGAGAAGCGCCCGGCCCGCAGCACCCCTACGCACCGCGTCGTCCTCGTTCCTCAACGGAAAGGTTCACCCGCGCTATGAGCTCCCTGTCCCTGTCACTGCTCGGAGCCGCCCGGGAGGCGGCCGACTCCCAGGTCCCCGGTCTGGTTGACCACGAGTTCGCCTCGCGCCTCGGAGCGAAGGACCACACCCTATGGGGCGCAGCTGCCGAGGACGAGGCGTCCCAGCGCCTCGGCTGGGTCTCGCTGTTCGAGGATTCCCGCGCCCTGGTCCCGAAGATCACCGCCCTGCGCGATGAGCTGAAGGCCGAGGGCGTGGACCGTGTCGTGCTCGCCGGGATGGGGGGCTCGTCCCTGGCCCCGGAGGTCATCTGTGCCGCTGAGGGCGTCAAGCTGACTGTGCTGGACTCCACAGACCCTCAGCAGGTCTCCGGCGCCCTGACCGACCTGCAGCGAACAGTGCTGGTGGTCTCGTCCAAGTCCGGCTCCACCGTGGAGACCGACTCACAGCGCCGCATCGTGCAGAACGCCTTCGCCGAGGCCGGCATCGACGCACTCTCACGCACCGTCGTGGTGACCGACCCCGGCTCCCCCATGCATGAGCAGTCCACCGCTGCTGGCGTGCGTGCCGTGTTCGAGGCCGACCCGAAGGTCGGCGGCCGCTACTCCGCGCTCACCGCCTTCGGGCTGGTGCCCGCCGGACTCGCCGGCGCTGACATCGAGGGCCTGCTGGAGGACGCGGAGGACGCCGGCGAGATGCTCTTCTCCGATGACTCCTCCAACCCCGGGCTGCAGCTGGGCGCTGCCATCGGCGGCACCTCCCCGCTGCGGAACAAGCTGGTGATCGTGGACGCCGGCTCTCCCCTGGTGGGCCTGGGCGCCTGGATCGAGCAGCTGATCGCTGAGTCCACCGGCAAGGAGGGCACTGGGGTCCTGCCGGTCATCGTCGCCGACGGTGAGCCGGAGCTCTCCCGGGACGCCGACGACATCCTGGTCACCGAGATCATCGATGCCGACGCGGAGGAGGGCGCCTCCGTGGACGGCGACGCCGCGGACACCGTCGTCTCCCCGCACGTGGTCCGCACCGGCGGCAGCCTGGGCTCCCAGTTCCTGCTCTGGGAGGTCGCCACAGCAGTGGCCGGCTCGCTGCTGAGCATCAACCCCTTCGACCAGCCTGACGTCGAATCCGCCAAGAACGCCGCCCGCGGCCTGCTCGACGGCGGTGCGCCCGAGCAGGCTGAGCCGGCCGTGGACGGCGCAGTGCAGATCCGCTCCGCCGGGGACGAGTCCCTGCTGGCCAGCGGGCAGGCTGCCCTGTCCGAAGCGCTCAGCGCCCTGCTGGAGCGGGTCCCCGAATCCGGCTACATCGCCGTGATGGCCTACCTGGACCGGACCTCCGAGGGACGCCTCGAGGAGATTCGGCCCCAGCTTGCCGCGATCTCCGGCCGTCCTGTGACCTTCGGGTGGGGGCCCCGGTTCCTGCACTCCACCGGCCAGTTCCACAAGGGCGGCCCGCACATCGGCGTGTTCCTGCAGATCACCGCCGACGCCGAGGCCGACGTGGAGGTTCCAGAGCGTCCCTTCACGCTCAGCCAGCTGATCTCCGCGCAGGCCGAGGGCGACGCCCAGGTGCTCGCAGGCCACGGCATGCCGGTGGTGCAGCTGAACCTCACCGATCGTGAAAAGGGAATAGATCAGATTCTTGAAACTGTCCAGAGAGCGAGCAGGGTCCCGGGGAATCCGCAGGATTCTCTGGGGAGCGAGTGAACGTGACCAGCGCAGCCGCTGAAGCGCTCACCAGCGGAAACGGTCGCACCAGCAAGCCCGCGGGGCCCTGTGCCGTCGTCATGTTCGGCGTCACCGGTGACCTGGCACGCAAGAAGCTGCTCCCGGCCGTCTACGACCTCGCCAACCGGGGCCTGCTGCCCAAGGGATTCTCCCTGGTCGGCTACGGCCGGCGGAACTGGACCCACCAGCAGTTCGCCGAAGAGGTCGAGGCCCACGTCCGTGCAGGCACTCGCACCGGCTTCGACGAGGACACCTGGAGCAAGCTCCGCAGAGGGCTGCGGTTCGTCTCGGCGGACGGATTCGACGACGATGCCGCCTTCCAGCGCCTCGGCGAGACCCTTGATGAGCTGAAGGAGCAGCGGGGCACCGAAGGCAACCACGCCTTCTACCTCTCCATCCCGCCGAAATCCTTCGAGAGCGTCTGCGAGAAGCTCTCCAGCCACGGCTTGGCCCGGAAGACCCGGGATCCCCAAGACCCATGGTCCCGGGTGATCATCGAGAAGCCCTTCGGGCACGACGAGGAGTCCGCCCACGAGCTGAACCTTGCCGTGGAGAAGGTCTTCCACTCCGACTGCGTGTTCCGGATCGACCACTACCTGGGCAAGGAGACCGTCCAGAACCTGCTGGCGCTGCGCTTCGCCAACCGGATGTTCGAACCGCTGTGGAACAACCAGCATGTCGACCACGTGCAGATCACCATGGCTGAGAATTTCGGAATCGGCGGGCGCGCCAGCTACTACGACGGCGTCGGCGCCACCCGGGACGTGATCCAGAATCACCTGCTGCAGCTGCTGGCGCTCACCGCCATGGAGGAGCCCATCAGCTTCGACGCCGACCACCTGCGGCGTGAGAAGGAGAAGGCGCTCGAAGCCGTCAAAGTGCCCGAGGACCTCAGCGCTGCCAGCGCCCGGGGCCAGTACACCTCCGGCGAGGTCCACGGCCAGCAGATCACCGGATTCCTGGAGGAGGAGGGATTCGACCCCAACTCCACCACAGAGACGTTCGCCGCGCTGAAGCTCAACGTGCACACCCGCCGCTGGGCCGGAGTCCCGTTCTACCTCCGCAGCGGCAAGTGCCTGGGCCGGCGGGTCACCGAGATCGCGGTGACGTTCAAGCGTGCGCCCAACCTGCTCTTCACCGAGACCGACGAGACGGAGTTCGGGCGCAACGCACTGATCATCCGCATCCAGCCGAACGAAGGGGCCACCCTTCGGCTGACCTCCAAAGTGCCCGGCACCACGATGGAGGTCCGCGACGTGGACATGGACTTCAGCTACGGCCGCTCCTTCACCGAGCAGTCCCCCGAGGCCTACGAACGGCTGATCCTGGACGTCCTGCGCGGCGAGCCCCCGCTGTTCCCCCGCCACCGCGAGGTGGAGCTGTCATGGCAGATCGTGGACCCCTTCATCAAACAGTGGGAGACCATGAGCGAACAGCCTGAGCCGTATGAGCCCGGCACATGGGGGCCCGACTCTGCCCACGCCCTGATCGGCCGTGACGGCCGCGACTGGCGGGTCCCCGAGTAGACCGCCGTCCCGACGAGACATCCACCCTGCATTGAGCTTGGCCCCCTAACGTAGAGCAAGCTGGCCAAAAGTCGTACACACGGACAGAGAGGTTCTTCACATGGTCGAGGTCAATCAGAGCACCGCGGCACCTGTCACTGAGGTCTACCCGGACCTTCCCACCCTCACCAAAGCAGTGGCGGACAAGCTGCTGAGCACCCTGAAGCGCACCGTCGAGGAGGACGGCGAGGCACACGTTGCTCTGACCGGGGGCGGGCCCGGCATCGGCGTGCTGAAGGCCGCCGCCGAGCTCGTCACCTCCGGGGAGGCCTCCGGGTTCGAACCCGCTTGGGCGAATGTCCACATATGGTGGGGCGACGAGCGGCTCCTTCCAGAAGACGACGCGGACCGCAACGACAAGCAGGCCCACGATGCGCTGCTGAACCTACTGGTGGCCGACTACGGGCTTCCGGAGGAGAACATCCACCCCATGCCGACCTCCGAGGACGCAGCCACGCCTGAGGCCGGCGCAGAGATGTACGCCGAGGAGCTCAAAGCCCACGGCCCCGCCGGCGGCGGCGACGGGCTCAGCCTCCCCCAGCTGACCGTGCACCTGTTGGGCGTGGGCCCTGACGGCCACATCAACAGCCTCTTCCCCGGCAAGCAGGCGCTGCAGGTCTCCGGCCAGCCGGTGACCAGTGAGAACAGCGCACCCGCGGAGCTGGGACCCCCCATGCGTGTATCCCTGACCTTCGACGCTGTGCACGCTGCACGCCGCGTATGGCTCATCACCGCCGGAGAGTCCAAGGCGGAGGCCGTCTCCAAGGCATTCGCCGAGGAGACCCCCGTTGAGGAGATCCCCTCCAAGAACGCCCGCGGCGCGGCGGAGACCATCTGGCATATCGACCAGGCAGCTGCCGCTCAGCTCTGAACCGCTGGCAGCAATGTGTGAGGGCCCGGGCCGATTCGATCGGCCCGGGCCCTCACACATTGCGCGGTGAAGAACCTGTCAGACGTCCATTCCGCCAGTCATGATCAGACCCAGCGCCACGATGATGATCCCCCACACCACGCCGAGGGTGATGGTCAGGCGGTTCAGATTCCGCTCAGCGACGCCGGAGGCGCCCAGGGAGCTCGTCACACCGCCGCCGAACATGTCGCTCATGCCGCCGCCGCGTCCCTTGTGCAGCAGGATCAGCAGGATGAGGAGCAGGCTGACGAGAGCCAGCAGAACCTGCAGGGTGATGGTGACGAAGTCCACTCAAGACCTTTCGACGGGGAGAACAGCACAGACCAGCATAACGCCTCACGGGCGCCTTGGCCCTATGCCGTCACGTGCTTCTCGAACTGAGCAATCTTCGCGAACTCCTCGGCATCCAGGGAGGCGCCGCCGACCAGCGCACCGTCGACGTCAGCTCCGGCGAGGATCTGCGCCACGTTCCCGGACTTCGCCGAGCCGCCGTAGAGCAGCCGGATGCTGTCGGCGAACTCCTGGGAGTACAGCTCGGCGAGCTTGCCGCGGACGGCCTCTGCCATCTCCTGGGCGTCCTCGGGGCCTGCCACCTTGCCTGTGCCGATGGCCCATACGGGCTCGTAGGCGATGACCAGTTCGGAAAGCTCCTCAGCGGAGAGACCCTTCAGGGCGGCCTCCACCTGCTCGAGGGTGTGGGCCACGTGGTCTCCTGCCTCGCGGACCTCCAGCCCCTCTCCCACACAGAGCATAGGTGCCAGCTCGTGGCGCAGGGCTGCCTGGATCTTCTCGTGGAGCAGCTCATCGGTCTCACGGTGGATCTCACGCCGCTCGGAGTGTCCCACCAGCACGAAGGTGCAGCCGAGCTTGGCGAGGAACCCTCCGGGAATGTCACCGGTGTACGCGCCGGAGTCTTTCGGGGAGAGGTCCTGGGCGCCGTAGTCGAGACGGAGCTTGTCCCCGGCCACGAGCGTCTGGACGCCCCGCAGGTCGGTGAACGGCGGGAAGACAGCCACCTGGACACGCTCATAGTCGTGCTTGGCGTCATCGAGGGTCCATGCCAGCTTCTGGACCAGAGCGATCGCCTGCATGTGGTCCATGTTCATTTTCCAGTTGCCCGCGATGAGAGGCTTGCGGACGAACTGTCCGTCCTTCTGCAGAGTCATATCAGTCCTTCGTCGAGATCGTTGCGGGCTCTCAGGCGCCCAGGGCCTGGATGCCGGGGAGGGTCTTGCCTTCAAGATATTCGAGGCTGGCGCCTCCGCCGGTGGAGATGTGGCCGAAGCCGGACTCATCGAAGCCGAGAGCGCGCACCGCGGCCGCGGAGTCTCCTCCCCCGACCACGGTGAACGCCTCGGACTGCGTGAGCGCCTCGGCCAGCGCGGCGGTCCCCTTGGAGAAGGCCTCCATCTCGAAGACTCCCATCGGGCCGTTCCAGAACACGGTCCTGGAGGCGGCGACCTCCGCGGCGAACGCCTCAGCGGAGGCGGGTCCGATGTCCAGGCCGAGGGCATCGGCACCGTGGGCCCCCGTCTCGAGTGAGTCCACCGGGAGAATCTCGTGCTCGGCATTCGCGGCGAAGCTTGCTGCCATGACGATGTCGGTGGGGAGCACGATCCGGCAGTCCTTCTGCTGCGCCTGCTCCAGAAAGCCCTTCACGGTCTCGAGCTCATCGTTCTCCACCAGGGAGCCGCCGATGCCGTATCCCTGGGCCTTCAGGAAGGTGAAGACCATGCCGCCGCCGATCAGCAGCGCGTCCGCTTTGGGCAGGAGGTTCTCGATGACGGCGAGCTTGTCGGAGACCTTGGAGCCGCCCAGAACGACGGTGTAGGGCCGCTCGGGGCTTTCGGTGAGACGCTTGAGGACCTGCAGCTCGGAGGCCACGAGGTCCCCCTGGTAGGCGGGAAGCTGAGAGGCGATATCGGCCACGGAGGCATGGGCGCGGTGAACAGCGCCGAAGGCGTCGTTCACATAGGCGCCGCTCTGCCCTGTCAGGGCGGCGAGCTCCTGGGCGAGGGCGCCGCGCTCGGCGGCGTCCTTGGATGTCTCGCGGGGATCGAACCGTACGTTCTCCAGCAGCAGGATCTCCCCCTCGGCGAGCTCAGCGACCGCTGAGCGGGCGGACTCACCGGTCAGGTCCTCCGCCCTCTTCACAGGGGCGGAGGACAGTTCCTGCATCCGGGCCGCCACCGGGGACAGGGAGAATTCCGGAACGGGCTCGCCCTTGGGGCGGCCGAGATGGGCCGTGACCAGCACGCGGGCACCGGATCGGGCGAGCTTCTCCAGCACGGGAAGGGAGGCGCGGATGCGTCCGTCGTCGGTCACTGCGCCGTCGGCCAGGGGGACGTTGAGGTCGGAGCGGACCAGCACCGCCCGGCCCTGGACGCCTTCGCTGAGGAGGGACTCAAGAGTCTTGGCTGTCATGAGGCCAGACTACCAATCCGCCGGGCACGGCAGAGGCCCCGGTCCGCTGGTGGGACCGGGGCCTCTGCCGTGCCCAGGCTGAAGGCTGCGGCTGTGCGCTGGCTGCGGCCTTCAGCCTTCGAGCTGCGGGATGCGCCTCAGAGCTTGCCGCCCATGAACACGGCCATCTCTGCCAGCCGGGAGGAGTAGCCGTACTCATTGTCGTACCAGGAGAAGACCTTGACGGTGTTGCCGATGACCTTGGTCAGCGGCGCGTCAAAGATGCTGGCGTGGGGGTCGGCGACGATGTCCGTGGAGACCAGCGGGTCGGTGCTGTAGGCCAGGGCTCCGGCAAGCTCGCCTTCGGCGGCCTTCTTGAAGGCGGCGTTGACGTCCTCGGCGGTTACGCCGTCCTTCTGCACGGTGACGGTCAGGTCGGTCCCGGAGCCCGTCGCCACGGGCACGCGCACGGCGAAGCCGTCGAGCTTGCCGTCGACCTCGGGGATGACCAGACCGATGGCCTTGGCGGCTCCGGTGGAGGTCGGCACCATGTTCACGGCGGCGGCACGGGCACGGCGGGGGTCGCTGTGCGGGGCGTCGTGGAGACGCTGGTCGCCGGTGTATGCGTGCACGGTGGTCATCAGGCCCTCGACGATGCCGAACTCGTCGTTGAGGACCTTCACCAGGGGTGCGAGGCAGTTGGTGGTGCAGGAGGCGTTGGAGACCACGGTGTGGCTCTCTGCCTCGTAGGTGTCCTCGTTGATGCCCATCACCAGGGTGGCGTCCACGCCCTTGCCGGGTGCGGAGATGATGACCTTCTTGGCGCCGGCCTCAATGTGCTTGGAGGCGGACTCCTTGTCGGTGAAGAAGCCGGTGGACTCGATGACGATGTCCACGTTCAGCTCGCCCCAGGGGAGGTTGGCGGGGTCGCGCTCGGAGAGCAGCTTGATCTTTCGGCCGCCGACGACGAGTGCGTCGTCGTCCATGGTGACCTCGGAGGGGAAGCGGCCGAGCACGGAGTCGTACTTGGTCAGGTTGACGAGCGCCTCGGGGGCGGTGAGGTCATTGACGGCGACGACCTCAAGATCGTGGCCCTGGTCCTCGATGACGCGCAGCAGGTTGCGGCCGATGCGCCCGTAGCCGTTGATCGCGATCTTTGTTGCCATGGGGTTTCCTCCTGGACAGTTGTTTCCGTGGGCTGAAACAGCAGTTGGGGACCAGCGGCCGTGAGCGCACGGCTGCTGATCCCCAACATCGTTGTTGTTATGAAGTTAGTATCGCACGCCTCGTCAGTGGCGTGAATCACACTGAGCGAGCATTCGGTGCCGTGCACGCATGCAGCCGCCCGAGGGACGCGCGAAGGATCCTCGCGCTTCCGGGACTTACGGGGTCACCAGCTTGGAGGCGCCGGCGCGGGCCGCCGCCAGGCGCTCGGCCACATCGTCCCAGTTCACGATGTTCCAGAACGCCTTGACGTAGTCAGGCTTCACGTTCTGGTAGTCGAGGTAGAAGGCGTGCTCCCACATGTCCAGCATGAGCAGCGGGGTGGTGGCCACCGGCACGCCGTTCTGCTGGTCGTAGAACTGCTCGATGACCAGGTTGCCGCCGATGGGCTCGTAGGCAAGGATCGCCCAGCCGGAGCCTTGGATGGTCAGGGCGGCCTGGGTGAACTGGTTCTGGAAGGCCTCGAAGGAGCCGAAGTACTCGTCGATGGCTGCCGCCAGCTCTCCCTCGGGACGCTCCTGGCCGTTGGGGGTCAGGTTCTTCCAGAAGATGGAGTGGTTGATGTGGCCGCCGAGGTTGAACTGCAGGTTCTTCAGCAGCAGCGGGGTGGTGGCATAGTCGCCCTTCTCGCGGGCCTCGGCCAGCTTCTCCAGCGCAGTGTTCGCGCCGCCCACATAGGTGTTGTGGTGCTTGGAGTGGTGCAGCTCCATGATGCGGCCGGAGATGTGCGGCTCCAGCGCTCCGTAGTCGTAGTCCAGCTCAGGAAGCGTGTACTCAGCCATGGGTCTTCCTCCTTGGTTGCGGAATCCGTCGAGGTCAGTGCCTCGCTCCGTCCCTCATCCTATGCATCCGGAGGGGCTGGGTTAAGGCCTTGACGCGATATGACATGGGGTGTTCACCCACGGATGAAAACTCAGAAAAGAACCAGTTTTTAGGTGCAGCTAATCAAGCATATCCTCGGACACGTTGGCATTCGTGTCAGGGATGCCGAGCTCCTCGGCACGCTTGTCAGCCATGGCCAGCAGACGTCGGATGCGCCCCGCAACGGCGTCCTTGGTCATCGGCGGGTCAGCCAGCCGGCCCAGCTCGTCCAGAGAGGCCTGCTTGTGGCCGAGCCGGAGCTTTCCGGCGTACTCGAGGTGCTCCGGGATCTCTTCGCCGAGGATGTCCAGTGCACGCTCCACCCTGGCACCGGCGGCGACGGCGGCCTGCGCGGAGCGGCGGAGGTTGGCGTCGTCGAAGTTCGCGAGACGATTGGCTGAGGCGCGCACCTCTTTGCGCATCCGCTTCTCCTCCCAGACCAGCAGCGTCTGGTGAGCTCCCATGCGGGTCAGCAGCTGGGCGATGGAGTCAGCATCGCGGATGACCACACGGTCGGTGCTGCGAACCTCGCGGGCCTTCGCGGTCAGGCCGAGCCTTCGAGCCGCACCGACCAGGGCGAGGGCGGCCTCCGGGCCGGGGCAGGTGACCTCCAGGGAGCAGGAGCGGCCCGGCTCCGTCAGGGAGCCGTGGGCGAGGAACGCCCCTCTCCAGGCGGCCACGGCATCGGCCACGGAGCCGTTGACGACCACGGCGGGAAGTCCCCGGACTGGACGGCCGCGGCCGTCCAGCAGCCCAGTCTGACGGGCCAGGGCGTCACCTTCCCGCACCACCCGGACCACGTAGCGGGAGCCCTTCTTCAAGCCGTTCCCGGAGACGACGATGACTTCGCAGGCGTGCCCGTAGACTTCCTGCAGAGCGGCCCTGAGCCGGCGCGCAGTGGCGGCGTGGTCGAGCTCGGCTTCGATGACGATGCGCTGGGAGATCACATGCAGACCGCCGGAGAACCGCAGCATGGCGGACACCTCCGCCTTGCGCTCTGATGTGGTGGAGACCTCCGTGCGGGAGAGTTCGTCCTTGACCGACTCGGTCAGCGCCATAGTCTTCGAACAGTCCTTAGAGGTCGTGGGCGGATGGGTGTGCGGCCCGGTCATCGTACTGGAAGAGGGTATCCCCCATATGAACCGGCGGCCAGAGCGGACGGTCCTGCCGCGGCTCAGTCCTGGGCGTCCTGGAAGACCTCGTTGAGCGCGATCGCCAGGCGCAGGGTGTCATGGACGCCGGGCTGCTCGCTGCGCCGGACCTTCGCGTAGGTGATCCGTGCGCCCAGCCGGGCGGCGGCCTCCTCGAAGTCGGGCTGCTCAGCCTCGCTGACGCAGCGGGGGTCTGCCACGACCGCGTCGATGTGCATGCCGGGGGCGTAGTGGGCGAGTACGTCGAGGTGATCGGCCGGGCTCATGCCGAAGGTCTCGTCGGTGTCTGCGGTGAGGTTCATGACGACGCAGCGCCGGGCCTCGGTCTCAGTCAGGGCGGTGCGCAGCTCGGGGAGCATGAAGTGAGGCAGCACGGAGGTGTACCAGGAGCCGGGGCCGAAGACGACCCAGTCGGAGAGCTCGATCGCAGTGACGGCCTCTTTGCAGGGCTCAGCATCCTCCGGGTGCAGGCGAACCTCGGTGAGCCTGCCCAGCTTGCCCGCTTTGGCGAGCTCGGCCTGTGAGCCGATCCTCACCAGCTCATCGGTGTCGGCCTGATCGGTGCGGACCAGACCGGACATCGTCAGCGGCGTGCGGGACATCGGCAGCACCTGGCCGCGGGCGCCCAGCAGGGCTCCGGCCCAGCGCAGCCCGTCAACGGGGTCTCCGAGGAGCTCCCAGAGCGCGACGATCAGAAGGTTGCCCACAGCGTGGTCGTCGAGATCGCCGACGCCGTCCTTGGACTTCAGCCGGTGCTGCATGACGGAGGCCCAGGTCCGCCCCCAGTCGTTGTCGTCGCACAGGGCCGTGAGCGCCATCCGCAGGTCCCCCGGCGGCAGCACGTCCATGTCCTGGCGCAGCCGGCCGGAGGAGCCGCCGTCGTCGGCCACGGTGCAGACGGCGGTGAGGTGCTCGGCGGCGATGACCCGCAGGGCCCGCAGGGTCGCTTTGAGTCCGTGGCCGCCGCCCAGGGCGGTGACCCGGAAGCTGGAGTGAGACGGCGTGCGCGCGGCCTCCGCGAAGGTGCTGATGCTCGGCAGGGGCCCGGTGACCCCGATCGGTCCGGTGGACATGCGGCCGTCACTACTCCCGGCCGAGGTCGCGGTGGACCACGTTCACGGTGACTGAGGGAATCTGGTCCAAGCGGCGGGCCAGCTCCTCGCTGATCGCTACGGAGCGGTGCTTGCCGCCGGTGCAGCCGACGGCCAGGGTCGCGTAGTGCTTGTTCTCCCGGCGGTAGCCCTCCAGAACCGGCTGCAGCGCCTGCACGTAGCGGTCCACGAAATCGCCGGCTCCCTCATTGGTCAGGACGAAGTCACGGACGTTCTCGTCCTGCCCCGTGTAGGGGCGCAGCTCGGGGACCCAGTGCGGGTTGGGGATGAAGCGGACGTCGGCGAGGAAGTTCGCATCGGCAGGAACCCCGTATTTGAACCCGAAGCTCATCACGTTCAGCCGCAGGGTGACCGGGCCGTTGTCGTTGAAGAGCTCGTTGACCGCGTTGGCGAGGCCGTGGACGTTGAGGTCTGTGGTGTCGAGGACCAGCTGGGCGGCGTCCTTGACCTCCTTGAGCACCTCCCGCTCGGCGCGGATGCCGTCGACGATGCGCCCTTCCCCCTGCAGGGGATGGGGTCGGCGGCCCTGCTCGAACCGGCGGACCAGCAGGTCCTCAGAGGCGTCGAGGAACAGCAGCCGGTAGCTGATCCCGGCGGCGGTCACCTGGGCCAGGGACTCGCGCATATTCGAGTAGAGCCGGCGGGAGCGGACATCGAGGACGACGGCGAGCTTCTCCACCGAGCCCGGGTTGCGGGCAATCAGGTCCATCATCGTGGTGATCAGCTCCGGCGGCAGCCCCTCCACCACGTACCAGCCCATGTCCTCCAAGGCGTGGGCTGCGGTGGTGCGGCCGGCCCCGGACATGCCGGTGACGATCAGCAGCTCGTTCTCCGGCGGCTTCACGGGGGCCAGGTCATTGCTCACGCCCCTGAGCCTACCTGCCCCTCCCCCGGAGCGTCATCGGTGTTTCCTTCCGCGGCTCAGGCTTCTTCCCTGTGAAGGTGCGTGAGGATCTTCTCGGCGCTGGCGAGGCCGATGCCAGGCACCTCGGCAACCTGCTCCGGGGTGGCTCGAGTGAGGTGGGCGACTGATCCGAAGTGCTCCACCAAGGCGGCCCGCTTCTTGGGTCCCAGGCCGGGCACGTCATCGAGCGCAGAGTGGGTCATCTGCTTGGACCGCGCCGTGCGGTGGTAGGCGATCGCGAAGCGGTGGGCCTCATCGCGGATGCGCTGCAGCATGTAGAGCGCCTCGGAGGTGCGCGGCAGAACCAGCGGGAAGTCATCATCGGGCAGCCACACCTCTTCGAGGCGCTTGGCGAGCCCGGCGACGGGCATGTCGTTCAGGCCGAGCTCGTCGAGCGCGGCACGGGCGGCGCTGACCTGGGGCTTGCCGCCGTCGACGACGACCAGGCTGGGCGGGTAGGCGAACTTCGCCGCCTCACGGTCCACCGCCGTGGACTCCTTGACCGTCGGGTCGGCCTGGCTCTGCTCCTCAGGGCCGCTCTCCGGGACCGGGTTCTCGGCCTTCTCGAGATCTTTGATGTAGCGGGAGAAGCGGCGGGTGATCACATCGCGCATTGCGGAGGTGTCGTCCCGGGCGGCCGCGCCCCGGACGGAGAACCGGCGGTAGTCCTTCTTCTTGGGAAGGCCGTCCTCGAGCACCACCATGGATGCGACTACGTTGGTGCCGCCGGTGTGTGAGACGTCGAAGCACTCCACGCGCAGCAGCGGCTCGGGCAGCTCAAGGTGCTCCTGGAGCTCCCGCAGCGCGGCGGAGCGGGTGGTGAGGTCGCTGGAGCGGCGCGCCTTATGCAGCCGCAGCGCCTGCTCGGCGTTCTCGGCGACGGTCCCCAGCAGGGCTGCCTTGTCGCCGCGCTGGGGCACCCGGAGGCTGACTCTGGCCCCGCGCATCTGGGAGAGCCAGGCGGAGATCTCCTCGTGGTCCTCCGGAAGGACCGGGACCAGCACCTCTCGGGGGATGCGCTCGGCGTCGGGCATGTCCCCGTAGACCTGCAGCAGCAGCTGCTCGATGAGGCCGGCGTCGTCGATGTCCTCCACCTTCTCGGAGACCCAGCCGCGCTGGCCGCGAATGCGGCCCTGCCGGATGTGGAAGACCTGCACGGCGGCCTCCAGCTCGTCCCCGGCGACGGCGAAGATGTCTGCTTCTGTCTCCTCGGGGAGCACGACGGCGTTGCGCTCGAAGACCCGGCGGAGGGCTTCGAGGTCGTCGCGGTGGCGGGCGGCGTCCTCGTAGCGCAGCTCAGCGACGGCGTCCTTCATCTGCTGCTCGATCCGCCGGATGTGCTTCTCGGGCCGGCCGGCCATCACCTCGACGAACTCCTCGGCGAGCTTCCGGTGGTCCTCGGCGCTGATGCTCCCCACGCAGGGAGCGGCGCATTTGTCGATGTAGCCGAGCAGGCAGGGCCGCCCAGAGGCCTCGGCGCGTTTGAACACCCCGGCGGAGCAGGAGCGGACGGGGAAGACGCGCAGCATCGTGTCGACGGTTTCGCGGATGGCTTTGGCGGGGTGGAAGGGGCCGAAGTATTTGACGCCTTTGCGCTTGTCGCCTCGCATCACCTGCACCCGCGGGTACTTCTCGTTCATGGTGACGGCCAGGTACGGGTAGGACTTGTCGTCCCGGTACATGACGTTGAAGCGGGGGGTGTGCTGCTTGATCCAGGTGTATTCGAGCTGGATGGCCTCCAGCTCGGAGCCGACCACCGTCCACTCGACGCGGTCGGCTGTGTGGACCATCGCGTAGGTCTTCGGCGGCAGCTGATTCACGGAGCTGAAGTAGGAGTTCAGCCGGGAGCGGAGGCTTTTGGCCTTGCCGACGTAGACGACCCTCCCGGAGGGATCGATGAACCGGTAGACACCCGGCTGGGTGGGGATCTCCCCAGGCGTGGGCCGGTAGGAGGAGGGGTCAGCCATCTCAGCCGGCGCCGCCGCCGTCCGCTGCCTCAGCAGCTTCGGAGGCGCGGGCGTTGTAGGTGTCCACGCGCTCTTGCCCGGAGAGCTCGGCGATGGCGTCCATGATCTGGGCGGTGGCCTCACGGCGGGCCTTCAGGGGCTGCTTCTGCATCTTGTCGAACTGCAGCGGGGCCCCAGCGTGGACTTCGAAGCTGCGGACCCTGACGCGGTTGGAGTCGGGGGCCTGCAGCTGCTCGGTGCCGCGCAGGCCCAGGGGAATGACGGGGGCCCCGGTGGCCAGGGCGAGCCATCCGACGCCGTTCTTGCCCCGGTAGAGCCGGCCGTCACGGCTGCGGGTCCCTTCGGGGTAGATGCCGACCCCGGAGCCGGATCCGACGATGTCGCCGAGGCCGTAGAGAGCCTCCACCGCACCGGACTGCTTGTCCCGGTCCACAGGCACGGAGCCGAAGGACTCGAAGAACAGCTTCATGCCGCGGCCGCGCAGGCCGGGCTGGGTGAAGTACTCGGCTTTGGCGAAGAAGCTCACGGGCCGGGGGAAGATGCCTTGGATGAGCACGGAGTCCAGGAAGCTGAGGTGGTTGCTGGCCACGATGAAGCCGCCCTCCGTGGGCACGTTCTCCATCCCGGTCACGGTGGGCCGGCAGAGCATACGGATGGCCCGCCCGCCCGTCCTGCGGACTCGTTCGTGCTTGGCCCGGCGGTCGCCTCCGAAGACGGCCTGTGCGGTGTTCCCCTCTGCTGCGCTCATCGAGCCGATGGTAGCAACATCTGGGCCAGGTAGCGGCCGGTGTGGGAGCCGGTCTGCTCGTGCTGCTCAGCAACCTGCTCAGGGGTCCCTTCGGCGACGATCCTTCCGCCGCCGCTGCCGCCTTCGGGTCCCAGGTCGATGATCCAGTCGGAGGATTTGATGACGTCGAGGTTGTGCTCGATGGTCACCACAGTGTTGCCCTTCTCGACCAGGCCCTGCAGGACGGCGAGGAGCTTGCGGATGTCTTCGAAGTGCAGGCCGGTGGTGGGCTCGTCGAGCACGTAGATGGAGCGGCCGTTGGAGCGCTTCTGCAGCTCGGAGGCCAGCTTGACGCGCTGGGCCTCACCGCCGGAGAGGGTGGTGGCGGACTGGCCGAGCCGCACGTAGCCGAGCCCCACGTCGACCAGGGTGCTGAGGTGCCGGGCGATGGGTGCGAAGGCGGAGAAGAACTCGGCGGCCTCCTCGATCGGCATGTCCAGGACTTCGGCGATGTTCTTGCCCTTGTACCGAATCTCCAGGGTCTCCCGGTTGTACCGGTCGCCCTGGCAGACCTCGCAGGGGACGTAGACGTCCGGCAGGAAGTTCATCTCGATCTTCAGGGTGCCGTCGCCGGTGCAGGCCTCGCACCGGCCCCCCTTGATGTTGAAGCTGAACCGGCCGGGCTGGTAGCCGCGGGTCTTGGCTTCGTTGGTCTGGGCGAAGAGCTTCCGGATGTGGTCGAAGACCCCGGTGTAGGTGGCGGGATTGGACCGCGGGGTGCGGCCGATGGGGCTCTGGTCGATCTGGATGATCTTGTCCAGGTGCTCCTCCACGCCTTCGATCCGGCGGTGCCGGCCGGGAACCTGACGGGCGTTGTTGAGCTTGTTCGCCAGGGCTTTGGAGAGGATCTCGTTGATGAGGCTTGACTTGCCGGAGCCGGAGACTCCAGTGACAGCCAGGAAGACGCCGAGGGGGATGCCCACGTCGACGGTCTCGAGGTTGTTCTCCGTGGCTTCGACGATCTTCAGCATGCGCTCCGCGTCGATGGGCCGGCGCTGCTCGGGCACGGCGATGATGCGGCGCCGGCCGAGGTAGTCGCCGGTGATGGACGCCTCGTTGGCGCGCAGGGCCTCCACAGAGCCGGAGTGGACGATCCTGCCGCCGCGCTCCCCCGCCCCGGGGCCGATGTCCACCGTCCAGTCGGCCTCGGCAATGGTGTCCTCGTCGTGCTCGACGACGATGAGCGTGTTGCCGAGGTCCCGCAGCCGGGTGAGCGTGCCGATGAGGCGGCTGTTGTCACGCTGATGCAGGCCGATGCTGGGCTCGTCGAGCACGTAGAGCACACCGACGAGCCCGGAGCCGATCTGGGTGGCCAGGCGGATCCGCTGCGCCTCCCCTCCGGAGAGCGTGCCGGCCGCGCGTTCGAGGGTGAGGTAGCTCAGGCCCACGTCGAGAAGGAACTGCAGGCGGGCGTCGATCTCTTTGAGGACCTGTTCAGCGATCTTCCTGTCCCGCGCTGAGAGCTCCATGGCGTGGAAGAACTCTGCGCACTCGTCCAGCGGGTAGCGGGCCACCTCGGCAATGGACCTGCCTTCCACCAGGACGGAGAGCGAGCCGGGGTTCAGCCGCTGCCCTTCGCAGGCGGGGCATGGAATCTGGCGCATGTACTGCTCGTAGCGGTCGCGCGCATTGTCGGACTCCACTTCCTCGTGCTTGCGCTGGATCCAGCTGAGCACGCCTTCGAATCCTGTGGAGTATGTGCGCTCGCGGCCCCACCGGTTGCGGTACTGAACCACGATCTTGTGATTGCGCCCGTGCAGCAGCGCCTTGCGGACCTTCTTGGGCAGGTCCTTCCACGGGGTGCGCATGGAGAAGCCGAGCTCGGAGGCCAGGCCCTCGATGATCCGCGCGAAATAGTCCTTGGTGGTGGCGCCGGTGGACCACGGCGCAATGGCACCGTCCTGCAGGGAGAGGGAATCGTCGGGAATGACCAGGTCCTCATCGACTTCGAGGCGGGAGCCGATGCCGGAGCAGGCGTCGCAGGCGCCGAAGGGCGAGTTGAAGGAGAAGGAGCGGGGCTCGATCTCATCGATGGGCAGCGGATGCTCGTTGGGGCAGGCGAGGTTCTCCGAGAACTGCCGCACTCTGGGTCCGGTCAGCGCCTCGGGGACGCGGTCGTTGGCGGGCTCGCCGTTCTCGTCGAGGTCCACCAGCTCGATGCTGAGCCGGCCCTCGGCCTGCTTGAGCGCGGTCTCCACGGAATCGGTGAGGCGCTGGCGCATGCCGTCGCGGATGACCAGCCGATCGATGACGACGTCGATGGTGTGCTTGTACTGCTTCTCCAGGGTGGGCGGGTCGTTGAGCTGGATGACCTCCCCGTTGACCACCGCGCGGGAGAAGCCGGCGCCGGCGAGCTCACGGAAGAGGTCCTTGAACTCGCCCTTCCGGCCGCGGACCACGGGGGCGAGGACCTGGAAGCGGGTGCCTTCGGGGAAGGCGAGGACCTGGTCGACGATCTGCTGCGGGGTCTGCCGCTCGATGCGCTCTCCGCACTCGGGGCAGTGGGGCACGCCGATGCGCGCCCAGAGCAGGCGGAGGTAGTCGTGGATCTCGGTGACGGTGCCGACCGTGGAGCGCGGGTTCTTGGAGGTGGACTTCTGGTCGATGGAGACCGCGGGTGAGAGGCCTTCGATGAAGTCGATGTCCGGCTTGTCGACTCGGCCCAGGAACTGGCGCGCATAGGCGGACAGCGACTCCACGTAGCGGCGCTGGCCCTCGGCGAAGATCGTGTCGAAGGCCAGGGAGGACTTGCCGGACCCGGAGAGCCCCGTGAAGACGATGAACGCGTTGCGGGGCAGCTCCACGCTCACGTTCTTGAGATTGTGCTCCCGGGCCCCTTGGACCACGATGCGGTCTGCCTCGGCGCTGCCGACGACTCCGTTCTTGGCAGCACGCTCGGCGGCGCCCTCGTAGTAGTCGTCCACGGACTCGATCACGGCAGGGGCAGTCTCAGTCACCCGGCCCAGTGTATTGGCCGCCCCACCCTCGAACAAACGTTCGATGCGCGGGTCGGCCTATGCGGCTCCGCCGGCGCGGCAGACGTCCACGAACCGTTCTGCCAGGGGCCGGAAGCTGGCCTCAATCTCTGCGGCCTGATCACGGAACCCGGTGAGGACCTGCTCAGTGCTCTCCCCCGCCTGGGGGACCAGCGAGCCTTCGGCAGCGGCCCAAGCACGAACGGTGTGCTCGTCGGGCTCGGGGTGGAACTGCAGGGACCAGGAGAACTCCCCCATCCGGAATGCCTGCACGGGCGCATCGGTCCCCTCGACCAGGTGGACGGCGCCTTGGGGCACGCCGGCGATCTCCTCCTGGTGCCAGAGAACGGCTTTGGGCTGCGGAGGCAGCCCGGCGAAGAGGGGGTCCTGGGATGCTTCGGGCCGCAGCGTGAGCTGGTGCACCCCGACCTGAGGCTTATCACGGCGAAAGACGTCGACCCCGTAGGCGACGGCGCAGAGCTGGGCGCCGAGGCAGATGTTCAGCGCAGGGAAGGTCCCGTCCACGGCACGCTTCTGCAGGGCGCGGACCGCAGGCAGCCAGGGCCAGTGGTCATCCCGCTGAGGTGCGGCGGTGCCGCCGAGGACGAGGAGCCCGTCGACGTCGTCGAACCCTGCGGGGACCGCCTCGCCCTGGTCGGGACGGCACATCACCAGCTGCGCCCCGGCATCCTCGAGCCAGGCGCCGAGCCGGCCGATCCCGACGGCCTCCTCATGCTGAATCACCAGAATCTTCGTCACCGGAGGAAGTCTAGGGGCGCAGCGGCTCGCACGCGGAGCTCGTCCGGCTCCGGTCAGAGTATGGTCAGGTCCACATCCAGCCGACTCTGAATCTCTTCGGCGGTGAGTCCGTAGGCCTCACGCAGCGACACGGTGGTTCCTTGGCGGCCACGTTCGATGAGGAAGACTCCGTGGTCGGTGTAGACCCGGCTGACGCACCCCAGGCCTGTGGCCGGGTAGCTCAGCTCGGGCACGATCTTCGGGCTGCCGTTCTTGGCGAAGAGGCTCATCATCACGAAGACGTCCTTAGCCCCGGTCGCCAGATCCATCGCGCCGCCGACGGCCGGGATCGCGTCAGGTGCGCCGGTGGACCAGTTCGCCAGGTCTCCGGCCCCGGAGACCTGGAAGGCCCCGAGCACGCAGACGTCCAGGTGCCCGCCGCGCATCATCGCGAAGGAGTCTGCATGGTGGAAGTAGCTGGCACCGGCAAGCTCAGTGACAGGGATCTTGCCGGCATTGATCAGATCGGTGTCGATCTCCTCGCCCGCTGCCGCCGGACCCATGCCGAGCATGCCGTTCTCAGTGTGCAGGGTGATTCCCTGCTCGGCGCTGAGGTAGTCAGAGACTTTGGTGGGCTGGCCGATGCCCAGATTCACATAGGAACCCGGAGCAATATCGGCAGCGACCAGACGTGCCAGGTCCTCCCGGCCGAGGGTGCTGCTCATACGGTGAGCCTTCCTTCCTTGCGCGCGGCCTCGCCCGAGGCTGTGCGAACCACGGTGAGCGTGTCCACGAAGAGGCCGGGGGTGATGACGTTCTCGGGGTCCAAGGATCCGGTGGGCAGAACCTCCTCGACCTGGACAATCGTCCGATCTGCGGCGGCGGCCATCACCGGTCCGAAGTTCCTGGCCGTCTTGCGGTAGGTGAGGTTTCCGGCCCCGTCCGCGGCGAGTGCTTTGATCAGGGCGACATCGCCGCGCAGCGGGTATTCGAGGACATAGTGCCGGCCGTGAATCTCACGGACCTCCTTGCCCGCAGCCAGGGGGGTGCCGTACCCGGTGGGGGTGAAGAAGGCTCCGATGCCGGCCCCGGCAGCCCGCAGCCGCTCGGCGAGGTTGCCCTGCGGGACCAGCTCCAGCTCAATCTGACCGGCCCGGTATGCCTCGTCGAAGTGCCAGGAGTCCGACTGCCGGGGGAACGAGCAGATGATCTTGGCCACCCGCCGCTCCTTGATCAGCAGCGCCAGACCGGCATCGCCTTGCCCGGCGTTATTGCTGACCACGGTCAGGTCCCTGGCCCCCGATGCCAGCAGCGCATCGATGAGCTCATGGGCCTGCCCGGCATTGCCGAAGCCTCCCATGAGCACAGTGGCCCCGTCAGCGATGCCTGCCACGGCCTCTGCAGGATTGGGTGCGATGATCGTCGACATCTGTGCAGTCAGTGCCTCTCAGCTGTTGGTGTTCTCAAGGACAACGGCCAGGCCCTGGCCCACGCCGATACAAAGGGTCGCCACTCCCCACCGGGCCCCGGTCGATTCCAGACGGGCGGCCAGAGTGGACAAGCAGCGGGTGCCCGAGGCCCCCAGCGGATGACCGATGGCCACCGCTCCGCCCCAGGCATTGACGATCTCAGGGTCAATCCCCCAAGCATCGATGCAGGCCAGCGACTGAGCAGCGAACGCCTCATTGAGCTCCACCGCGTCGACGTGGTTCCAGCTGATCCCTGCATGGGACAGGGCCCGGCTGGTCGCTTCCACGGGCGCGTAGCCGAAGAACTGCGGTTCGTTGGCGGCCGCGCCCCAGCCGGCGATGCGGGCTTTGGGGCTCAGTCCGAGCTTCTCCCCACCGGCCGCAGATCCGATCCAGGCGGCGGAGGCGCCGTCGTTCATCGGGGATGCGTTTCCGGCGGTGACAGTCCCGCCCTCCTTCCGGAAGACGGTGCCCAGCCCGGCCAGGCTCTCCGCGGTGACGGTCTCCCGCAGAGTCTGATCCCGCCGAAGATCCGTCCCCGGCACCATCACGGTGAGCTCCTCATAGTGCCCGGCCTCCCAGGCCGCCAGGGCCAACTGATGCGAACGGGCGGCGAACTCGTCCTGACGCTCACGGGTGATGCCGTACTTCTCCCGCAGCTGCTCAGTGGCCTCCCCGAGGGAGACGGTCCATTCCTCAGGCATGCGTTCGTTGATGAGTCGCCATCCCAAGGCAGTGTTGGCCAACTCGAGGTTCTGCATGGGGTATGGACGCTCGGTCTTGGGCAGCACCCACGGGGCCCGGGACATGGACTCCACTCCCCCGACCAGCACGACCTCGGACTCCTGAAGTCGGATCTGGCGAGCGCCCTGGATCGCGGCGTCGAGCGAGGAGCCGCAGAGCCGGTTGACTGTGCTGGCAGGGACCGTGGTGGCTCCCCCGGCCAGCAGCCAGGCCATACGCCCCACATTGCGGTTCTCCTCCCCCGCACCATTGGCGTTGCCGAAGATCACCTCCCCCACCGCATCACCGGCACCCTCAGCAGTGATGCCCGGAGCACGATCGACCAAGGCGCTGATGACCAGCTCCGCCAAATCGTCCGGACGCACCCCCGCCAAGGCGCCGCCCGCCTTGCCGAAAGGAGTCCGCACCCCCTCATAGAGATATGCCTCGTTCACTGCTTCTCCTCGGGCTGGACGGTGTCTTGGGCTGGTTCGCGCTCTTCGGCGAGGACGCGTTGGGCGATGCCGAAGGCGACGTTGGCGGCGGGAACGGAGCAGTAGACGGCCGACTGCAGGAAGACCTCTTTGATCTCCTCGCGGGTGAGGCCGTTGCGCCGGGCTGCCCGCACGTGCATCTCAAGCTCGTGCCAGTAGCCGCCGGCGGTGAGGGCGGTCAGCGTGATGATGGAGCGGGACCTGCGGTCCAGGCCGGGGCGGGTCCAGATGGTGCCCCAGGCGTGGCGGGTGATCATCGACTGGAACTCTTCGGTGAGCTCATCGGCGGCGTTGGTGGCACGGTCCACGTGCTCGTCGCCGAGCACCTCTCGGCGGACGGCCATGCCGTCGTCGTAGATCTGCTGCCCGGTGCGGGGCTCGTGCTGGTGGGGGCTGGTCATGCGAGAAACTCCTTCAGCAGCTCTGCGGTGGCCTTGGGGTCTTCGACGGGGGCCTGGTGCGCGACGCCCTCAAGGGCTGCGGCACGGCCCTGGGGCACGCCGGCTGCGATCGCCTCGGCATCGGCGGGCGGACAGACGGTGTCTTCGGCACCTGCTACGGCGAGCACGGGGCTGGTCACCGCAGCCAGTCTTTCGGTGAGGTCATAGCCGGCCAGTGCACGGCAGGCGGAGGCGTAGGAGCGTCGGTCTGCCTGCTGCAGGGAATGAAGCAGCGGGGCGGCACGTTCTGGGTGCCTCTGCAGGAAGCCGGAGGCGAACCACCGTTTGGCGGAGCCTTCGACCATGGTGGGGGTTCCTGCCTGTGCTACTAGGTCGGCCCGCTCGTTCCATGCCTCGGCAGTTCCGATCTTCGCCGCTGAGCAGATGACGGCCAGCTTGGCGAAAGCGTCGGGGCGCTCCACGGCCAGGGTGAGGCTGACTGCGCCTGCGATGGACACGCCTGCGTGGAACCGGGGCAGAGCAGGGTCGACGAGGCCGTGCTCTGACGAGGCATGGTCTGCGCTGTCGATGACAGCCGATGCCAGGTCCACCAGGCTGAACGGCTCGCTGTGCGGGGCGGAGCGCCCGTGCCCGGGCAGGTCCCATCCGACCACGGTGAAGTGCTCGGCAAGATGAGGCAGAGCCGGCTCCCAGAGCGCAGCCACTGAAGTTCCCAGCGAGGGTCCGACCATCAGCAGGGGGCGGGGCTCCGCGGCCCCTGGAGTCAGGAGCGTGGGCGTGAGGGTCAGGCTCATGCGGGGTCACCCCCTCCCCGGCTGTGGGCGGCGAGGGCCGCGTCGATGAAGTCGTCAGCCCGTCCGAGGTATCCGGACGGGTCCAGTGCGAGGTCGACGCTTTCCACGAGCTGTTGGACATCGGCGTCCGCGGACGGCGATTCCTGCAGCTCCTCGAGGAGGGCTGCACGGAGATCGACGCCTTCGGAGAGGCTTGCGCGAAGAAGGTTCTGCATCTGCTCCCGCCCGCCGGGAAGCTGACGGGCCAGGCTGAGCATGAGTCTCTCGGAGAGCAGGGAGGCCCCGGCGGCAGTGAGGTTCGCGGTCATTCGACCGGCGTCGGCCTCCAGTCCCTGGAAGAGAGCGGCTGCCCGTGCGGCGGCACCGCCTGCCAGCCTGAGAAGCTCCCGCACAGCGGGCCATTCGGCATGCCAGGCGCCGTCGGGGCGTTCGTCGTTGGCTGCGGCCGCCGCCTGGTACAGCGTGCTCAGGTGGCCGGGGGCGCTCAGCGCAGCGGAGCGGATGAGCACCGAGAGAGACGGGTTCTGCTTCTGCGGCATCGCCGAGGAGCCGCCCTTGCCAGGGGCTGCCGGTTCACGGAGCTCTCCGACCTCTGGGCGCTGCAGCGTCAGCACGTCTCCCGCCGCCTTGCCGAGGGCCGCGGCGACCCCAGCCAAGGCAGAGCCGATCTCGAGGACGGACTGGCGCTGCACCTGCCAGGGCAGTGCCGGCACCGCCAGTCCGAGCGTCTCGCCCAGGCGGAGGGTCATCTGGGCTGCCCTGCCGGCCCCGGCAATCTCAGTCAGGGCGGCCTGGGTGCCGACCGCCCCGCCCCACTGGAGGCTGAGCCCGGCCTGTGCGGCACGAAGACTGCTCGAGGCCGAGGTGATCCCGTCCAGCCACACTGCCGCTTTCATGCCGAAGACCGTCGGCAGTGCGTGCTGGGCCAAGGAGTGCGCGGTGCACAGGGTCGATCGATGAGCATCGGCTGTCTCAGCCAGCGCCGAAGCTGCCTGGTCAAGATCAGGGAGCGCCCGCTCTGCGCTGCGCCGGACCATCAGCATCATCGCTGTGTCCATGATGTCCTGGCTGGTGGCGCCCTGGTGAAGGGCCGAATCGTCCGCTCCACGGCTGGCAAGCTCAGTGCGAAGAGCAGCGACGAGGGGGATGACGGGGTTGCCGCCGCCTGCGGCAGCGGCGGCCAGTCGCTGCGGATTCAGGGAGGAGACCTGCTCCGGGGACCGGGCGATTCCGGCGAGCGCCTCCGCGGAGGCCTGTGACGCCAAGCGGTGCTCGGCCAGCACGTGGCCCCAGGCTGCTTCGACGTCCAGCAGCGCCTGGATCAGCTGGGTCTCTGACGTGGTCTCTGCCACGTCGGTTCCGGCCCATGCGGGGGCGAAGAGGCTTGCTTCCGTCATGCTTCCGGCCCTGCCGGTGCGGGCGTGCGGGGGTAGGTCAGGAAGACCGTCTCCCCATCGCCCTGCAGGCGTATGTCGAAGCGCAGCCCTCCGTCGGGTTCGCGCTCTGCGATGAGCGTCTCCCGGTGTTCGGCGTCGAGCCCTGCAAGCAGGGGATCTGCCGCCAGCGCCTCGGAGTGCTCGGGGAGGTATGCGCGGGTGAATAGACGATCCAGCAGGCCGCGCGCAAAGACGCACACCATGATGAAGGGAGCCTTTCCCGCTGCGGCTGTCCCGGGGTTCACCGTGGTGAAGGTGAAGTGCCCGGCGTCGTCCACGGGGGTCCGGCCCCATCCGGTGAAGGTGTATCCGTCACGCTTGAGGGAGCCGGGGGATTGAGCGATGCGGCCTTCGGCGTCGGCCTGCCAGATCTCGATGAGGGCATCCGGCACGGGGCTTCCCACCCCGTCCCGCACTGTGCCGTGGAACCGGATGGCTCCGGGACGGGCGGGGTGGACCAGCTCGTGGCCGCTGTCGAAGGGGAGCGCGTAGCCGTAGAAGGGGCCGATGGTCTGAGCCGGGGTCGGCATCAGGCTGAGAGACGCGTCAGGCATGGTTCAGTGCTCTCCTTCCTCCGGCTCTGACCAGGTCCGGTTGGACCCGGAGAGCACGATGTCCCAACGGTAGCCGGTGGCCCACTCGTGCTCGGAGACGGAATGGTCATATTGGGCGACCAGCCTGTCACGGGCGCGCTGATCGACAATGGACTGGTAGATCGGGTCCAGGGCGAACAGGGGGTCCCCCGGGAAGTACATCTGGGTGATGATGCGCTGGGTGAAGTCAGTGCCGAAGAGGCTGAAGTGGATGTGCGCCGGGCGCCAGGCGTTGTAGTGGTTCTTCCACGGGTAGGGCGCCGGCTTGATGGTGGTGAAGGTGTATTCGCCGTCAGCGCCTGTGATGGCACGTCCGACGCCGGTGAAGTTGGGGTCCAGCGGAGCCGGGTGCTGGTCCCGCTTGTGCACGTACCGGCCGGCGGCGTTGGCCTGCCACACCTCGATGAGCTGGCCCGCGACCGGCCGGCCGTCTCCGTCGACGACCCGGCCTGTCACGATGATGCGCTCGCCCACGGGCTCCCCGTTGTGCTGAATGGTCAGATCGGCTTCAAGCGGGTGGACGTCGCGGTCGCCGAAGGCGGGGCTCCACAGCTCGATCTCCTCGGGGTCCGTGTGGTGCAGGGATTTGGTGGGCGCCCGCAGCAGGGAGCTCCGGTAGGGCGGGAAGCTCAGTCGTGAGGTGGTCTCCTCCGGCGCGCCTTCCGCGAGGCCGTCGCGGTAGGCGTCGTGCAGTGCGCCGATCTCCGCAGTGGTCTCCTCCTGGGAGGCGGCTGCGGCATCGGGGTTGGTGCTGACATGCTCCTGCGGCGGGGCCGGCTGCGCCGTGGTGCTCATCGTTGGGCGTCCTCCGTGGGTCTGTGGTGCGGCGGCTGTGACCCGCCTCATACAGATTGAGGGGATGGGATGCCCACGCTCGACGTGAGTCCCATTCAACGAGACTGCGGCCGCCTCATCCGTGATGGTGTTCCAGGTCACATAATTAATGTAACAAATGGTACATTGCAGCTATGCGAACTTCCATCGCCACCGTGTGCCTCTCCGGCAGCCTCACGGAAAAGCTGCATGCCTGCGCGGCCGCAGGCTTCGACGGCGTCGAGATCATGGACACAGACCTCACCATGGCCTACGAGTCCCCGGAGGAGATCAGGGCGCTCTGCGACCGCCTGGGCCTGCGGATCGAGATGTTCCAGCCCTTCCGGGACTTCGAGGGGGTCGCTCCCGCACTGCTTGAGGACAACCTGCGTCGGGCCCGCGCCAAGTTCGAAGTGATGGAGAAGCTCGGCACCGAGCTGGTGCTGGTGTGCAGCAATGCGGCCACCGCGACGGTGGACGACGACGCTGAGATCGCCGCCCAGCTGGGACAGCTCGCCGACCTCGCCGCCGAGTACGGCATCCGCGTGGCCTACGAGGCCCTTGCCTGGGGGCGGCACGTCAACGACTACCGGCACGCCTGGCGTCTGGTCCGAATGGCCGACCGCCCGAACCTCGGAGCCTGCCTGGACAGCTTCCACATCCTGGCCCGCGGCCACGACCCGGCGCAGATCGAAGAGTTCGACGGCGAGAAGATCTTCTTCCTCCAGCTCGCAGACGCGCCCCTGCTGAGCATGGACGTCCTCTCCTGGAGCAGGCACCACCGACTCTTCCCCGGAGAAGGCGGGTTCCCGCTCACAGACTTCCTCGGACATGTCCTTCGCGCCGGCTACGCCGGTCCGCTGTCCCTCGAGGTCTTCAACGACACCTACCGGCAGACCGAAGTCCGCAGCACCGCGGCCCACGCGCGCCGCTCCCTGGCCTGGCTGGCCGACCAGACCTCCGCGGCCAACGGCTGGCAGCACGACCGCCTCCCCTCTTCCCAGGAGCCTGGCGCCGTGGACTTCACGGAGATATCGGCAGCCGACCTCACCGCTCTGGATGAGACCCTGCACCAGCTCGGCTTCACCTTCCGAGGCACCCATCAGACCAAGCCCGTCAGACTGTGGACCTGGGGCCAGGCCCGCATCATCCTCAATGAGCAGACACGCGCCGAGACTCCCCGCCTCAGCGGAATCGGCCTGCAGGTCCAGGACGGCGAAGCCTCACTCCGCCGGGGACTCGCCCTCGGCGCCGAGCGCGCATTCCGGCGGACCTACACCGGCGAGCATGACCTCAGAGCGCTGAAAGCGCCCGACGGAACCCACGTCTATCTCAACGACCTCCCCGCGGAGAACAGCTGGATCCCCGAGTTTCACGGCGGCCAGCAGGATCCCCGGCAGGAGGGGCGGGTGGACCACATCAACCTCTCGTACCGCTGGCATGACTTCGAAGAGGCGGTCCTGTTCTTCCACAGCGTCCTGGGCCTGCGCGCCGACGTCGGGGAGAACGTCGCGGGCCCGGAGGGGCTCGTCCGGAGTCAGGTGATGCGCACCGCCGACAAGACTCTGCGACTGCCCCTCAACCTCGCGCCGCCCACCGCCTCCATGCCGCCTCGGCACATCGCGGTGCACTGCCAGGACATCATCGGCATCGCCCAGAGGGCCAGGGACAACGGCCTCACCTTCCTGCAGGTCCCAGGCAACTATTACCGCGACCTGCAGGCCCGCACGGGCCTCGACCCCACGCTCCTGGGCCAGCTGCAGCGGCTCGATCTGCTCTATGACGCCGATGAGACCGGCGAGTTCATCCACTTCTATACGCCCACGTTCGGGGACCTGTTCCTCGAGGTCGTGGAGCGGATCGACGGCTACGACGGCTACGGCGCCCCGAACGCGCCCATCCGCCTGGCGGCCCAGCGCCGGCCTCGCTGAGCACTCGAGAACCACTCAGCACACACCGATCCGTGTGACCTTTGACACTTAATGTACGAAACAGTACATTGCTTGAAACTGATGTGATTCAGGACACATTTAACCAATGGAGGTTACCGTGCCGGACCCCGTCCAAGGCCATTCCCCCGAGCCTGGCACCCCCACGCCGCGCTCACGGCGAGCTCACGACGCCATCACCCGCCTTGAGCTGGCGTTCGGCTCGCTGATGCTGCTGATGATCCTCGCACTGGTGTTCGCCCAGGCTGCTCAGCGTCACCTGCCCGTGCCCTCCGCCGCATGGACGGGCGAGATCTCACGGTTCGGGCTGGCATGGCTCACCTTCGCGCTGGCAGGAGTCCTGATCACCCTGCGCGGCCACATCACCCTCGAAGTCCTGGACATCCTTCCCCAGCCCCGGCTTGTCCGCTTCGTACAGATCTTCGCCCTGGTGATCACGGCGGTCATCGCCGCCGGGCTGGCACGAGAGGCGCTCACGCTCGTCCAGACCCAGGGCATGCTTCGCTCCCCCGTGCTGCGCATGCCGATGTCCTGGTTCTACGTGCCCGTCCTGCTGGGCATGATCAGCACCGTCATCCGGTCCCTGCTCGGAGCGTGGACTGTCTTCAAGCACGGGCCATACCTCTCCGCAGGCACGAACGCCCCGGCGTCCGCTCCCGGTGCGGCTGAGGAGAAGATCGCATGAGCCTGGTGATCCTCGGCGCGGCCATCGCCGTCCTCCTGATACTCCGAGTGCCCGTGGCCTTTGCCTTCCTCGGCCCCTCTCTGGCCTACATGCTCATGACGGGACAGTCCGCCGGGACCAGCCTCCGGCAGGTGACGGATGCGACGCAGAGCTTCCCGCTCCTGGCGGTGCCCCTGTTCGTCTTTCTCGGCTCACTGGCCAACCACGCTGGCCTTGCCGACAAGCTCTTCCGGTTCGCCATGGCCGCTCTGGCGAGGGTTCGGGGAAACCTCGGCTACGTCACGGTGGGCGGCAGCGTCGGGTTCTCCTGGATGTCGGGATCTGCTGTGGCCGACGCCGCGGCTCTGGGCAAGGTCCAGATCCCCGCCATGCTCCGCAACGGCTACAGCCGCCGCTTCGCCACCGGCCTCTCAGCGTCCTCCTCCCTGATCGCTCCCGTCATGCCTCCTTCGATCCCCGCGGTGATCTATGCGGGCCTCGCCGCAGCCTCCACCGGCGCGCTCTTCGCCGCCTCGGTGGTTCCGGCGCTGCTGATGGCAGCCGGCCTCTGCGTGGTGGTCTTCATCATGGTCCGCCGGCAGCCGAACCTTACGGCCGGGCAGTTCGACATGGCCGAACTCCTCGCATCCGTCCGAGGCGTCCTTCTGCCGGCGGTGACCCCCGTCATCATTCTCGGCGGCATCCTGGGCGGGCTGTTCACCCCCACGGAGGCTGCCGGCGTCGCCGTGGTCTACGTGCTGCTGATCGCAGTGGCCACGCGCTCTCTGAGCTGGCACGGCTTCCTCGCCTCCGTACGCGAGACCGTGATCACCACTGCCGGCATCATGCTGATCGTCGCCGCCGCCGCTCTGCTGGGACACATCCTGGCCAGGGAGCGTCTCCCCCAGATGCTCACCGAGCTGCTCTTCGGCCTCACCGAGTCTCCGATTGTGTTCCTGCTCCTGATCTCCCTGCTGATGCTGGTGCTCGGCACGGTGATCGACGCGACCGCCATTCTCGTCCTGGTCGTCCCGATCCTGCTGCCGATCGCGGGCCAGTACGGGATCGACCCGATCAACCTCGGGCTGGTGCTCATCATGTCCCTGATGATCGGCCTGCTGACGCCGCCTGTGGGCACAGCGCTCTTCGTGACGGCATCAGTATCGGAGACCAGGGTCGGCGAGGTCTTCCGCGGCGCGCTGCCCTTCGCGGTCCCCGCCGTGGTCGTCCTGCTTCTGGTGATCCTGATCCCCGACGTCATCCTCTTCCTGCCGGGGGTGCTTGACCTGTGAGCACCGCATATCTCGGCCGCAGCATCCTCGCCGGCCTGATCGGATACGGGGTCGGCCCCTCCATGACCCCTCCCCTGCATGAGCGGGAAGGCTCCCGGCACGGCTTCCGATACGTGTACCGGACCATTGAGCTCCCGCCCTCGAAGGATGCTCCGCGGCGCCTGAAGCACCTGCTGGACCTGTGCCGGGAGCTGCGCTTCGACGGTCTGAACATCACTTTCCCGGCCAAGCAGACGGTGCTGCCGCTGCTGGACGAGCTCGCCCCGACGGCGCAGCTGGTCGGGGCGGTCAACACGGTGATCTTCCGGGAGGACGGCACAAGCCTCGGCCACAACACGGACGTCACCGGATTTCGGGCCTCTCTGGATGACTCTCTGGCCGACCGTCCCTGCGGACGAACTGTCCTCCTCGGGGCAGGCGGGGCCGGCTCTGCGGCTGCCCATGCCCTGGTGTCCCGCGGGGCCGAGACCCTCACCATCGTCGACGTGGACCGGGCCAAGGTTGAGGATCTGGTCTCGGGCCTGAAGCGTGCCCACGGATTCAGCGCGGCAGCCGCTGCTCCGGACGATCTTCCTGCTCTGCTGCGCTCAGCGGAGGGCATCGTCAACGCCACTCCCTTCGGCATGGCCCACCACCCTGGCACACCGTTCGACACCTCCCTCGTCAAGGCTGAGCAGTGGGTCGCCGATGTGGTCTACCGGCCGGTCCGGACCGAACTCCTCCTCCAAGCAGATGCTCGGGGAGCCTTTACGATCTCCGGCCTCGGCATGGCCATGAACCAGGCCGCCGAGGCGTTCGAGATCTTCACCGGTGAGCCTGCCGATCGCGCAGCCATGCTCACCGACCTCCATGAAATGGTTGCCGCCGAGGCAGCCGCCGACCGTGCAACGACGCACTGAGTGAAAGGAACAGGACCATGCGCACACCGCAGCAGTCCTCCCGCCCCGCCCCACGCACGCCCCGCCTCACCGCCCTGGGGGCCGCCGCCGCCATCCCGGCGCTGGCGCTCACCGGCTGCGGCGGCAATGCCGATGCCGACCCGGAAGCCCTCAGCCTCACACTGGCCCACAGCTACAACGACGGTCAGCCCATGGTCGACTGCGGGGTCAGCACCATTGAGGAGGAGGTCAACGGCGCCGACGCGGGCCTCGCCATCGAAACCTACGGGGCATCCTCCCTGGGCGGCGATACTGATCGCATAGCCGATGTGACCTCAGGCGACATCGACATCGACATCCAAGGGGCCTCCGCGCTCGGATCCGTCTATGAGCCCATCAGCGTGTTCGATGCCGCCTACGCGTTCGACGACGTCGAGCACCTTTCGGCCTTTATGGCGAGCGGGGCCTCCGACGAGGTCATCACCGACTTCTACGAGACCACCGGCATCCACACGCTGGGCGCCTGGTCAGCCGGCTCCAGACACTTCACCGCCAACGACCCCATCCGCCAGCCCGCTGACCTCTCCGGGCTGCAGATCCGGTTCCCGGCCTCTCCCCAGTACCTCATGAACGCTGAGGCGCTGGGCGCCGACGCCACCGAAGTGGCCTTCGAGGAGATCTACCTCTCCCTGCAGCAGGGCGCCGTGGACGGTCAGGAGAACCCCACCAACATCATCGCCGCAGACAACATCGATGAGGTGCAGGACTACGTGAGCCTCACCGCCCACCAGCAGAACACCAACCTCGTGATCATCGGAAGCGTCTGGGATGAGCTGGACGACGAGCAGCAGGAGGTCCTCACCGCCGCTGTGGACCAGGCCGTGGACCAGGTCACCGAGTGCATCGCTGACCAGGAGGAGGAGATCCTGGACGAATGGCGCAGCGCAGGCTCCCCCGAGGTCGTGGACGATGTCGATGTCGATGCGTTCCGCGACCAGGCATTCTCCTATTTGGAGGAGAGCTTCGACGAGGAGTCCCTCGCCGTCTTCGAAGCGATCCGAGGAGAAGGAGAATAGCGCAGAGACCCTCGCCATGCCGTCGGCGTCCACGGACGAGCCCCTCCGTGGGCGCCGACGGCATGTCAGTAGGGTGAGTCCATGACTCAGAGCAACGAACGGCTGAGAGACGCCGAGCGGACACGGGCAGAGGTGCTCTCCGTGGCGACCGAAGTCTTCGCAGACATGGGGTACTCCGGGGCCCGCGTCGACGAGATCGCCCAGCGCACGCGCACCACCAAGCGCATGATCTACTACTACTTCGGCGGCAAGGAGCAGCTGTACCTGGCCGCTCTGGAGAATGCCTACCGCGGCATCCGCCGGGCCGAGCAGCAGCTGGACGTGGGAGGGCTCCCGCCCGCCGACGCCCTACGACGACTCGCCCACCTGACTTTCGACCACCATCTGGAGCACGTGGAGTTCGTGCGGCTGGTCGCGATCGAGAACATCCATCGCGGTGAGTCGATCCGGGCGATCGACGCCGTCCAGGACATGGGAAAGCCGGCGGTGTCCCTCCTGGACCGGATCATCGCCCAAGGTCAGCAGCAGGGCGTTCTTCGGCCGGAGGTCACCGCGCTCGACACCCACCTGCTGATCAGCTCGTACTGCGTGTTCCAGATCGCGAACCAGTACACGTTCAGCCATCTCTTCGACCCGGAGTTCACCTCGCCTGAGCGCCGGGAACAGATGCGGACCCTCATCGGCGACGCTGTGCTCGCCTGGGCGCGCGCCGCATGAGTGCTCCTGCTGTGATCTTCGACCTGGACGGCACATTGGTGGACCCTGCGGGTGCCATCACGGGCGGAATCTCCGCCGCGCTGGAGGCCCACGGCATCACGGTGCCGGATGAGGAGAGGCTGAAGAGCTTCATCGGCCCGCCGCTGGCCGCCAGCCTGAAGGCTCTGCCCGGGGTGACCGAGGAGCTGGTGCCCAAGCTCATCGAGCACTATCGGGACGGATACATGCGCGAAGGGATGGCCGCCTCGGAGGCCTACCCGGGCATCCGGGAGCTTCTGCAGGACCTGCGGCAGCAGGGGCACGCTCTGGCCGTCGCGACCTCCAAGCCTGGTCCTCAGGCCGAGCGTCTGCTGGAGATCCAGGGCCTGCGGGATTCCTTCGACGCTGTTGCCGGCTCCGCGCCGGATGAGAGCATACCGCACACCTCCAAGGGGCCGATCATCGCCTCTGCGCTTGAGCAGCTGGGCCTGCCCAGCGGAGAAGCGACCCCGCCGGGCACAGTGATGGTCGGCGACCGGAGGTTCGACGTCGAGGGGGCAGCATGCCACAGGACCCCCTGCATCGGGGTCACCTGGGGCTACGCGCTCGCAGGCGAGCTGGAGGCAGAGGGTGCAGCCGTCATCGTCGACTCCGCCGAGGAGCTTGCCGGACAGATCACGCGCCTCACGGCGTCCGCTGCTGCGACTTCCTCCTCCTGAACGGACGGAAGGCGGGGCTCTTGTCGGCATCGATGTCCTCTTGGCGAAGGACAGCGATCTCCTCAGTGCGGGTGCTGATGGTCTTGGAGGGGGCGAGTGCGGCGGAGAGGGTCACGGCTGCGGCTGCCGCTGCGAAGGCCGCGGCCGTGCTGAAGCTGTCGATGAGGCCGCCGAGGAGGCCGCCTCCGATCGCCTGCCCGAGCGCCAGCGTGAGGAATGAGAGCCCGACGCCGGAGGCCGGCTGATGGTGGTACGTGCTGGCCGCGGTGATGAGCAGGAGGCCTGTGGTAGCGATGTACGCCGCCCCGAAGAGGCCGGAGGCTGCGACGCTGAGGGTCACCGCGTGGGGCGCGAAGCCGATCAGAGCCGTGGCCGCTGCGATGCCGAGGCAGCTGAACGCCCAGGCGCGAGTGAGGCCGAACCTGTAGGCAAGATCTCCGGCGCCGGCTCCGAGCAGCCCGCACGCCCCCAGGACCGACCACGCGACTGTCGAGCTGGTCTCTCCCTGGCCGCCGATGTCGATGAGGATGTCTCGGCCGAATACCCAGACGGCCGCGGTCCCCACGCCGAGCACCAGTGAGGTCAGAAGCAGCTTCGCCCCGCCTTCAGGCAGAAGCGGGTCAGGCAGCAGGTCCTTGACCATGCGGCGTCGGCCGCCGTGCCAGCGGACCGCGACCGTGTAGGCCTCCGCCTCGCGGGTGCGGGGGATGCTGAAGGCGGCCCACACGGTGACGAGCAGGGCTGCGAGGCTGAACGCCAGCCACGCACCCCGCCACTGCTCCAGCGTCAGCAGCGCCACCGGCCCCGACAGCGCCACGCCGAGCCCGGTTCCCGAGTTCACCATCGCCTGGGTGCGGTCCCGGCGAGCGCGGGGCACACGGAGGGCAACCGCATGGGCCAGCGGCGGAGAGACGATGCCGGTGCTCAGCCCTCCGAGGACGACGCCGAGGGTCAGCACGGCCGCGGAGGGCGCGAGCGCCACCAGTGCCATGCCGATGGTCGCCAGCGCTCCGGCCAGGAGGGCGAGCCGCCGGCTGCCGAAGCGTGGGGTCAGCATCATGGCCGGGTAGATGGCGATGCAGTAGACCCCATAGCTGACTGAGCCGATCAGTCCGACCTGCGTGGGATCAAGGTCGAACTCCGTGCGGAAGGCCGGCACAAAGAGCCCGTAGGCAAAGCGTGCGATGCCGTAGGAGACAGCGATGAGCGCCAGACCTGCTCCTGCGAGCTGTGAGGCTTGGCGGCGGGACAGGGCTTCGGACGCGGTGACGGTCCGCTCGGTGACCGTCATGGGGAGACTCCGCTCATGGGCGCTCCTAGACTTGGGGTGTGAACATTCGGCTCAGACGAGCTGACAGAAGAGATATACAGATCTGTAACCTCTTGGTCATAAGCTACGGGTTACAGATCTGTTTAGTCAAGGAGTGCGCGTGGATGACCAACCCATCGATCTGGACAGCCTCACCCCCGGGGCCCGGACGATCCTCGACGTCGCCTCGCAGCTGTTCTACGAGCAGGGAATCCATTCGGTCGGCGTGGACACCATCGCCGCCGAGGCCGGGGTCACCAAACCCATCCTGTACAAGAATTTCGGCAATAAGGACGGGCTCATCGCCGCCTACCTGCAGAACCGGCACCGGTGGTGGTGGCCCACGCTTGAGGAAGCCATCAGCAAGGCGGACTCTCCCCGGGCCCTCGCGCTCTTCGACGTCTACATGCAGGATGCCAGGACCATCACCCGCGGCTGCGCGTACCTGAACGCCGCGGCGGAGCTGCCTGCGGACCACCGGGCCTACCCGATGATCCGCAGGCACAAGCGCGCGGTCTGCGAACGCCTGCGGGAGCTCATCGAAGAGGACCTTCCCGAGACCCCGAACCTCCAGCGACTGGCTGATCACCTGTTCCTGCTGGCAGAGGGGGCGTTCGCCCACCACCGCATCTACGGCGGAAGCCTGCTCTCGGAGGCCCGGGAGATCGCCCGAGACCTGATGTCCGCCTGAGGCAGCCGCCGGCTCAGCCACTGGCTGCGCGCTGGCGTGTCGGGCCGGTCTGGCACATAGACTGTGCGGCATGCCCGCGGAAAGTTCCCTGATTCACGACCTGCCTGCTGTGACCATCCGCCGCATCGCGGTCTCGGAGATGAGCAACAACGTCTACCTGCTCACCGCGAAGAAGTCGGGAGTCCAGGTGCTCATCGACGCCGCGGATGACATCGATGCGATCCGGGGCCTGATCGCCCAGGCCCCCGAGGACACCCCCTGCTCCCCCGGGCTGAAGGCGGTGCTGACCACTCACCAGCACTGGGACCACATTCGTGCCCTGCCGGAGTTCGACGTCGCCGGCATGGACCTGCTCGCCGGCGAGCGCGACGCCGGGGCGATCGAGGCGGAGAAGGGCGTGAGGATCCGTCGGCGCCTCTCGCACGGGGACACGGTCACCTATGACGGCATCACCTTGGAGGTGATCCATCTGCGCGGGCACACTCCGGGGTCGGTGGCGTTCGCGCTGAGCGTGGAGGACGGTCCGACTCACCTGTTCACCGGTGATTCGCTGTTCCCGGGCGGGGTGGGGAAGACCTGGTCGGGGGAGGATTTCGCGCAGCTGCTCGACGATGTCGAGGCGCGGCTGTTCGAGGTCTACGACGACGACACGGTGGTCCACCCGGGCCACGGCGATCCCACGACTCTGGGCGCCGAGCGCCCGCAGCTGCCGGAGTGGAGGCAGCGCGGCTGGTGAGCGCTCCGCCGAAGCTTGAGAAGCTGTCCGTCAGCTGGGGTGCCCCGGAGCCGGAGGATCTGTTCGCTGCCTTCGAGTCATGGGTCTCGCTCCGGGAGCTGAGCCTCTACCCGGCCCAGGAGGATGCGGTCGCCGAGCTGGCGGAGGGGCACCATGTGATCATGGCGACCCCCACGGGCTCGGGGAAGTCGATGGTGGCGCTGGCCGCGCACTTCTTCGCGCTCTCACGGGGTGAGCGCAGCGTCTACACGGCTCCGATCAAGGCGCTGGTCTCGGAGAAGTTCTTCTCTCTGGTGGAGGTCTTCGGCGCTGAGAACGTCGGGATGGTCACCGGGGACTCGTCGGTGAACGCGGATGCGCCGATCGTCTGCTGCACCGCTGAGATTCTCGCCAACGAGGCGCTGCGCGAGGGGCCCCAGGCGAACGTGGGCCCGGTCATCATGGATGAGTTCCACTTCTACGCGGACCCGCACCGCGGCTGGGCCTGGCAGGCCCCGCTGATCGAGCTCCCGCAGGCGCAGTTCCTGCTGATGTCGGCCACCCTCGGCGATACGTCCGGGTTCCAGCGGCGCATCGCCGAGCGCACGGGCCGCGACATCGTCACCGTCTCCTCGGCCGCCCGGCCGGTGCCGCTGGACTACGAGTACTCGACCACTCCCCTGGTTCAGAAGCTTGAGCAGCTCGCCGAGACCGGAAAGGCTCCGGTCTATGCGGTGCATTTCTCGCAGCGGGCCGCCGCGGAGCAGGCTTCGGGGCTGATGAGTCTGAGCCTGCTCTCCAAGGCGGAGCGGGAGCGGCTGACGGAGCGGCTCTCAGGGTTCCGGTTTTCCAAGGGCTACGGCAAGGACCTGGCCCGGCTGCTGAAGTCCGGGGTGGGTGTCCACCACGCAGGCATGCTGCCGAAGTATCGGCGGCTGGTGGAGCAGCTGGCCCAGGAGGGGCTGCTGAAAGTGATCTCCGGCACTGACACGCTCGGCGTCGGGATCAATGTGCCGATCCGCACGGTGCTGATCACTGCCCTGTCGAAGTTCGACGGGGAGCGGGTGCGGCAGCTCGGCGCCCGTGAGTTCCACCAGATCGCTGGGCGGGCCGGCCGGGCCGGGTATGACACGGAGGGCACTGTGGTGGTGCAGGCTCCCGAGCACGTCATCGAGAACGAGGCCGCGCTGCGCAAAGCTCAGGCCAAGCACGGCGGGGACGAGGCCAAAGTCTCCCAGGCCATGAAGTCCAAGCCGAAGAAGAAGCCTCCGGAGGGCTTCGTCTCCTGGTCGGAGAAGACGTTCGAGAAGCTCACCGAGGCCCAGCCCGAGCCGATGGTCTCCCGAATGCAGGTCACCTATGCGATGGTGCTGCATCTGCTGAACCGGCCCGAGGACCCTATCGTGGCGATGCGCCGGCTCATCACCTCCTCGGATGAGTCGAAGGCGCGGCAGGCTCAGCTGCAGCGTCGGGCTCTGCAGATCCTCCGGGAGCTGCTGACCGCCGGGGTGCTGGAGAAGTTCGACGAGCCGGATGAGGACGGCCGGACGGTGGACCTCACTGTGGAGCTGCAGGACGACTTCGCCCTGAACCAGCCGCTGGCTCCCTTCGCGGTGGCGGCACTGGAGCTGCTGGACCCGGAGTCGGAGACCTACGCGCTCGATGTCGTCAGCGCCATCGAGTCCATCCTCGACACCCCCTACCAGGTCACCGGCGCCCAGGTGAAGAAGCTCAAGGGCGAGCGCATCGCCGAGCTGAAGGCTGAGGGGGTCGACTACACCGAGCGGATGCGGATCCTGGACGATATGTCCCACCCGCAGCCGTTGGCGGAGCTGCTCACCCAGCAGTTCGAGGTCTACCGCTCCTCCGCCCCGTGGGTGGCCGACCATGAGCTCGAGCCCAAGAGCGTGGTCCGGGACATGGTGGAGCGGGCGTTCACCTTCATCGACGCGATCAACTTCTACGGGCTGGCGCGCAGCGAGGGGGTGCTGCTGCGGTATCTGACCGACGCGTACCGGACGCTGCGGCAGACCGTGCCGCAGGAGAAGGTCACCGAGGAGCTGGAGGATCTCACCGAGTGGCTGGGCGAGCTGGTCCGTCAGACCGACTCCTCCCTGCTGGAGGAGTGGGAGCGCCTGGCTGCCGGTGATGACCCGGCCAAGCTCGCTGAGCTCGAGCGAAAGCAGCAGGAGCAGGCCGAGCCGGGGGCGTCCTCGGGCGTCACCGGCAACAAGCGCGCGTTCACGGTCATGGTCCGCAACGCGATGTTCAGGCGGGCGGTGCTGTTCGCCCAGGAGAAGGAGCGGACCCTGGCCGAGCTGGAGCCGGAGGGCTCGGAGTTCGCCGAGGCCGACCGGTGGGGTGAGGCTCTGGACGCGTTCTTCAGTGAGTACGACGACGTCTATGTGGACGCCAAGGCTCGCGCAGCCGGTCTCTTTCGCCTCGACAGCAGCCCCGCTGACGCCCCTGACCCCGAGGGCCGGTTCTGGCACACGGCCCAGGTCCTCGACGATGATCAGTCCAACCACGACTGGGCCATCCACGCCTGGGTCGACCTCAATGCCTCAGACGAGGCCGAGACCCCCGTGATCCGGGTCTATCGAGTCGGAGAGCGCCGATCTTGACTCGGTGACCATTGAATCACTTCGCACTGACGCCTTGAAACTCTCCTCCAGGGCGAGAGGGTCCCTGATCCCTCAGAAGTGGGTGGCGCTGTAGGGCGGGGTGGCCAGGTCGATCACTGCGGACAGCCTGTCCAGGTCTGCCGGGTCAGCATCTGCCCGTCCTGCTGCGTGCATGGTCCGCACGCTCACATCACCCAGGTACATGGTGCTGAGCGTCTCCACATCGGTGCGCAGCAGAGGCGCGCTCGCCGCTCCGCCCTGGGCGGCAGTGACCTGGGCTGAGCCGTCGCGCACGACGACGCGCCAGGAGCCCGGCGCGATGCCCAGTGGGTCCGCGACCTCGAGGGCGAATTCCCCGTCCGCACCCCAGGCTCTGCCTTCGAGAGCCTTCGGCACATCCAGGATCCGCGCCCAGAGGACGTCGCTCTCCCGCTCCGCACGGCGCGCCCGCGGGTTGACCAGCGCCCACCGCAGCGGGTCCTCCGCCGGCGCCCGGCTCCAGCTCAGGCGCTCCACCAGGTCCATCCCTGAAAGATGCCGAATGAGCTCAATCTCGGACTCGGCGTCGACGGCGATGAGGTCACCGATCTTCATGGTGAACGGTTCCTCCGTCCACCCGTTGAAGGTGAACACGGCATAGCCGCCGATGCTGCCGTCATCCTTCACGTGAAGGACAGCCCGGGCCTTGCGCCACCGCGTGGTGATGTCATCGGGGTCCCACTGACCGGTGCCGTATCTGCGGTAGTGCGGCTGCCGGCCCACTGAGCCCCGGGTGACTGCGTGGTGGGCTTCGAAGACCTCATCGATGACGTCGCCCAGCTTCGCCGGGTCGGCGCTGAGCACCCTCCCTGAGGGCTCACTGCGGAGCCCGAAGGCTTCGCCCGCCGCGCTCACATTGATGAGCGCCTCCTGCTCACGGGTCACGGGTCCGAACCCGAAGCGGCCGTAGATGCTGCCCTCGGAGGCTGTCAGCAGCGCCAACGGCTTGCCGTCCTCCACCGCAGCCGCCAGTCGGCTTGTCATCAGGTGCTTCAGGATGCCCCGCCGCCTGAACGAGGCATCCACGGTGACACCGGTGATCAGAAAAGCGTCCACCAGATCCGGGCCTCCGGCGTTGAGCGTCTTGTCGAAGTCCACGAACGTGCCCACCGGGTGCTCCGGGCCGAAGCCGAGGCGCTCATATGCCTCTCCCCAGTGCTCCAGAGCCGCAGCATCGGGGTCGACATACACACCTGTGGTGCGCTGACCGTCTTCGGCCAGAGCCTTCTCCTCAGCCCGCACCCGCTCGTCAGAGGGCGATGCTTCGTAGAAGCCGGCAGTCACGGCACGGTGGAAGGCCGCAGTTCTCTCATCCGGGCTGCCTTCAGCATCCAGTGCAGGGGTGAACGTCCTGGCGGTCAGCCCGTCGGCCAACGGGGAAACGTGCGGGAGAGGAGGGTGCGATGATGTGCTCACCACCGCACCCTAGCCGAGCCCCGCTCCGAGCATCACTGATTGGCCTGCATGGCCCGCAGCTCCTTCTTGAGGTCTCCGATCTCGTCGCGCAGCCGGGCTGCCACCTCGAAGTTCAGCTCCTCGGCGGCGTTGTGCATCTGCGCGGAGAGCTGCTCGATGAGCTCCGCGGTGTCCTTCGCCGGGGTGTTCGAGACCGCGGACTCCTTGGCGCCGCCGGGGGCGTCCCCTTCGCCGTCCTTCTGGAATCCGGTCCAACCGCGGTGGCCCTTGCCGTACTGGAAGCCGGTGGCCAGCCCGCCCATGCCCTGCAGCAGGTCCGCGGTGTCGGCGTCCTCGCGGGCCAGCTGGTCCGTGATGTCGGCAATCTTCTTCTTCAGCGGGGTGGGGTCGATGCCGTGCTCAGTGTTGTAGGCGACCTGCTTGGCCCGGCGCCGCTCAGTCTCATCAATGGCCTGCCGCATGGAGTCTGTGATCCGGTCGGCGTACATGTGCACCTGGCCGGAGACGTTGCGGGCGGCACGGCCGATCGTCTGGATGAGGGACGTCGTCGACCGCAGGAACCCTTCCTTATCCGCGTCGAGGATCGCCACCAGGGAGACCTCCGGCAGGTCGAGCCCCTCACGGAGCAGGTTGATGCCCACGACGACGTCGAAGGTCCCCCTCCGCAGCTCACGAAGGATCTCCACACGTTTGAGGGTGTCGACGTCGGAGTGCAGGTACTCGACCCTGACCCCGTGCTCCAGCAGGTACTCGGTGAGGTCCTCCGCCATGCGTTTGGTCAGCGTGGTGACCAGCACACGCTCGTTCTGTGCGGTGCGGGTCCTGATCTCGCCGAGCAGGTCATCGATCTGCCCCTTGGTGGGCTTGACCACCACCTCGGGGTCCACCAGCCCGGTGGGACGGATGATCTGCTCCACCGCCCCGTCCGACTGGGTGAGCTCGTAGTTCCCCGGCGTGGCGGAGAGGTAGACGGTCTGACCGATCCGCTCAAGGAACTCGTCCCATTTCAGCGGCCGGTTGTCCATGGCTGAGGGCAGCCGGAAGCCGTGCTCCACCAAGGTGCGCTTGCGGGACATGTCACCCTCATACATGCCGCCGATCTGCGGGATCGTCACATGCGACTCGTCGACGACGAGCAGGAAGTCGTCCGGGAAATAGTCCAGCAGACAGTGCGGTGCCGTGCCGGTGCCGCGGCCGTCGATGTGCCGGGAGTAGTTCTCAATCCCGTTGCAGAAGCCCATCTGCTGCATCATCTCCAGGTCGTAGGTGGTGCGCATACGCAGCCGCTGGGCCTCCAGCAGCTTGTTCTGCGACTCCAGCTCGGCCAGCCGCTCCCGCAGCTCGTCCTCGATGCGGGTGATGGCCGCGGCCATCCGGTCATCGCCGGCCACATAGTGGGAGGCGGGGAAGATATACATCTCCTCCTCATCGCGCACCACCGTGCCGGTCAGCGGGTGGAGTGTGTGGATCGCTTCGATCTCATCGCCGAAGAACTCGATCCGCACCGCAAGCTCCTCATACATCGGGATGATCTCCACGGTGTCCCCGCGCACCCGGAACGTCCCGCGGTGGAAGTCGGTGTCGTTGCGCACGTACTGCATACCCACAAAGCGGCGCAGCATCTCGTCCCGGTCCACCTGCTGCCCTCGCTTGATGGACACCATCTGGGCGATGTACTCCTCCGGGGTGCCCAGACCGTAGATGCAGGAGACCGTGGCGACGACGACAGTGTCACGCCGGGTCAGCAGGGCGTTGGTCGCCGAGTGGCGCAGCCGCTCGACCTCGTCGTTCACCGAGGAGTCCTTCTCAATGAAGGTGTCCGTCTGCGGGACGTAGGCCTCGGGCTGGTAGTAGTCGTAGTAGGAGACGAAGTACTCCACCGCGTTGTGCGGCAGCAGCTCCCGGAACTCGTTGGCGAGCTGGGCGGCCAGGGTCTTGTTCTGGACCATGATGAGTGTGGGCCGCTGCACCTTCTCGATCAGCCAGGCGGCCGTGGCTGACTTGCCGGTGCCGGTGGCGCCCATCAGCGTGATGTCCTTCTCGCCGCCCTCAACCCGCTCGGCCAGCTCCTCAATGGCCTTGGGCTGGTCGCCCGAGGGCTGGTAGGGGCTCACCACTCTGAAGGGGGCGACGGTCCGGCTGATCTTCGGGGCTAGGGACATAGCGGGCTCAACGCTCCAATCCTGCGAAAAATTCGTCCACCTGGGCGCGCAGCTGCTCGAGGGTCCCGGAATTGTCGAGCACGACGTCGGCCGCCTCCGCCCGCTGCTCGTCTGTGGCCTGAGCGGCGATGCGGCGCTCGGCCTCGCTGCGGTCCATCCCCCGGTCCCCGGTGAGCCGACGGATGCGCTCCTCGCGCGGGGCTGCGACCACCACGAGGGTGTCGAACCGGTGCTGCTGCCCGGTCTCCACCAGCAGCGGAATGTCCTCCACCACCACGCTGCCAGCAGGGGCAGCATCCCGCAGCCGGCGGGACTCCTGCCGCACCCGCGGATGGATGATCCCGTTGAGACGAGCCCGGGCCTCATCGTCATTGAACACGATCCGACCCAAGGCGGGGCGGTCCAGGGCGCCGTCGTCAGTCAGGACTCCCTCGCCGAAGGCCCCGACGATCTCCGCCAGCCCCTGCGTGCCGGGCTCCACCACCTGCCGGGAGAGCACGTCAGCATCAATGACGACCGCGCCGAGCTCCCCCAGCCGGGCAGCCACCGCGGATTTCCCGGAGGCGATGCCGCCGGTCAGACCCACACTCACGATCTCAGACATGGCCTCGAGTCTACGGCCACGTCCCAGAAGCTCAGCCGCTGCGGGACAGCCGGGAGGGCCACCATATGCGGCGTCCGATGTCCGCGCAGAGGGCAGGGACCTGCAGCGTCCGCACCACGAGCGTGTCGATCGCCACGCCCAGCGCCACCAGGAATGCCAGCTGCACCATGAACATCAGCGGCAGCACTGCCAGCGCAGCGAAGGTCGCCGCGAGCACCACTCCGGCTGAGGTGATCACTCCGCCGGTGACCACCAATGAGCGCAGCACGCCCTCCGAGGCGCCATGCATCGGCGTCTCCTCCCGAGCCCTGGTCATGAGGAAGATGTTGTAGTCGACCCCCAGGGCGACCAGGAACATGAACCCGTACAGGGGCACCGTCGGGTCCGCCCCGGGGAATCCGAAGACGTGGTTGAACACCAGCGCCGAGATGCCCAGTGCGGCCAGATAGGACAGCACCGTGGTGGCCACCAGGATCAGCGGGGTGACCACCGCCCGGAACAGCAGCACCAGAATGAGCGTGACCGCCAGCAGCACACTGGGCACAATGACCGTCAGGTCACGCTGGGCGGTCTCGTTGGTGTCCAGCTGAGTGGCGGTGGTGCCGCCGACCAGGGCCTCCTCGTCCAGTCCGGCGAGCTCCGCGCGCAGTGCCGCCACCGTCTCCTCTGCTTCCGGGGAGTCCGCCGCGCTGTTCAGGGTCGCCGAGATCTGCACCCATCCGTCGACCTCCTGGGCCTGCTGCGGCTCCTGCGCCGGTGCTTGGCCCTCGGCCAGCAGCTGGGCGGAGGCCACGCCGTCGATGCTCTCGGCCGCCTCAAGGGCATCCTCCGCCTCGTCGCTGCTGACGAACACGTTGGCCGGGGCGCCGGTGCCCGCGTCGAAGTGCTCCTCCAGCAGCTCCTGGCCCGCCTTGGTCTCCGTCTCCCCGAGGACCACCTCGGACTGGGCAACGCCCTCGGCCCGCAGCTGTCCCACTGCCCCGGCGGCCAGCACCAGCAGCAGCGTGACCGTCACCCAGACGGCACGGGGACGGCGCCGCACCAGATGCGCGACCCGCCGCCACAGCCGGTGCTGGGCCGCGGAGCCCTCCGCCCGGACGTGCGGGGTCTTCGGCCAGAACGCGGGCCTGCCCACCAGGGCCAGCATCGCCGGGAGGAACGTGAGGGTCGCCGCCATGGAGAAGACGATGCCCGTGGCCGCCACCGGCCCCAGAGCACGGTTGGAGTTGAGGTCGGAGAGCAGCAGGCACAGCAGTGCCACCGCTACCGTTCCGCCCGAGGCGAGGATCGGGGGCGCGGACCTGCGGACGGCCCGGGACAAGGCCCCATACCGGCTTCGCTGGACCCCCAGCTCCTCCCGGTACCTGGCCACGAGCAGCAGCGAGTAGTCAGTGGCCGCACCGATCACCAGGATCGACAGGATCCCCTGAACCTGCCCGTTGAGCTGGATCCATCCCGCATCCGCCATCAGGTAGATCACAGTGATGGCGGCACAGAGCGCGCCCACCGAGGAGACCAGCACCAGCACCGGCAGCAGCACTGACCTGTAGACCGTCACGAGGATGACGAAGACCGCTGCAACGGCGACCAGCAGCAGCATCCCGTCCACCCCGGCGAACGCCTCAGAGAGGTCGGCGGAGAGAGCGGCGGGGCCTGTCACATAGGCCTCCCACTCACCCGCGGGCAGCTGCTCATCGACGAGCTCGCGCAGATCCACCAGGGCGTCGTCCTCAGCGGCGTCCTCCTCCAGCAGGACAGTCATCTGGGCCGCGGCGCCGCTCTCGGCCGGCTGGGCAGGCGCGGATTCCAGCACCCCGTCCAGCTCGGCAGCGGCCTCACCGGCCTCCTGCAGCTGCTCCACGTGCGCCTCGGTGAGTTCGCCGCCGTCGGGCGCGGCGATCACTGTGGCGGGCACAGCGTCATCGTCGCCGAACTGCTCCTGGAGCTCCAGGGCCTGGGTGGACTCAGCATCGGCGGGCAGGAAGGTCGCCTGATCGTTGGTCGTCACCTCGGAGATCACCCCGAAGGTCTGCCCGCCCCAGGCGGTCCACGCCAACCACAGGAGGGTCAGCACAGCGGGGATCAGGACACGGACGGAGCGCCGGGGAAGAGCCATCATCCCAGGGCTCCGGGCCTGAGGCTCTCAGCGAACGGCTCGACGACGACGCCGAGGAGGGCGCCGTCGTAAGCTTGAGGCTGCTGCACAGGGGGCAGGCCTGAAGCAGAGGCCCCCGCGGCGTCAGGTGCGGTGCTCGTGGCTTTGCTCCTTAGTGCGTCGAAAGCGGGCCCGAATCCCGCCGCATGTAGCTAATCTGGCTAGTAATAACCCTAGCTTACTGATGGAGTGACTTCTGATGGACAGCCCAGAAAGTGCCTCTGCCCCGGAGCTGCCGATGATGGACCCGCGCGTCATGGACCCTTCCGGCGAGCTCCTGGACATCAGCGGGATGAACCCCGCAGAAGCGGACCAGGCGCTCGAGGTGCTGACCGCCCTCAGGGCGTGGCACCAGGCCGAGCGCCGTATGAACGAAGCGTCCCAGCGCTACATGAAGCTGGGCGAGAACGACATGCGTGCCCTGCGCTGGGCCATCGCGGCCCAGCGCAGCGGCCGGACTGTCACTCCGACGATGATCGCTCAGCACCTGGGCATCTCAACAGCGTCGGTGACCAAGATGCTTGACCGCCTGGAGCGCGGAGAGCACATCCGCCGCCGCCCCCACCCAGTGGACCGGCGCAGCAGCACCGTCGAAGTGACCGAGGAGACACAGCGGGCCGCCCGCGAATCGGTGGGCCGAAGCCACGCTGAGCGATACCGCGTCGCCGCCGAGATGACCCCCGAGGAGAGAGGCGCAGTGATCCGGTTCCTGGAGGCCCTCACCTCCACTGAGGATACTGCCGGCTCAGCCTCTGCCTCAGAGTAGGCGCCAGGCACAGGAGCCCCGACAGGCTCAGATGTGGGGCGGGTTCTTGCCCTGGAACGGCTCACCGGCGGTGGGGTCGATCCAAGGCTGCTCTCCGGTGCGGATGCGGTACTCCTGCACCACCTCCGGCTGCTCGGCGTGGTCCACGTCCGGAGCGTTCTCCGGCTGGCTGCCCTCGGCGTAGTCGGGTGCGACCACAGCCTCAGAGAGCTCCGGGTCACCCTCCTCCATACGACGCTGGTACTCCTCCGGGGGCAGTGTCCGCAGCCAGCGGCGGGACGGCAGGTGCCCCAGCTCGCCAGCGTCCTCGCGCATGGCACGGTGGAGGCTGTACATCATGAAGAATGCCAGAACGAAGAACGGCAGCCCGAAGAACAGGGCCACATCACGGAGGACCGCGAGGCCGCCCTCCTCGTCCTCCTCAGTACCGGTGAACACCAGCAGCACGGTGGCGACCACACCGATGTAGATGGCCCAGATCGCACGCTGGTGGGGTGCAGTGGTGCCCTTGGGCCGGCCCTCGCCGTCATAGCCGTTGCACATGTCATCCAGCACCAGGGAGGCGGAGTCCAGGGAGGTGATGAAGAAGACGCCGACCAGCAGGATGGCCACCGCGCTGGTGAGGGTCGTCAGCGGGTAGTGCTCCAGCAGCGCGAACATCGAGGTCTCCGCGCCGTACTCGAGCACGTGGTCGACGACGCCTCCTTCGCCGAAGAATTCGACGTCGAACACGGCGGCGGCCCAGGTGCCGAACCAGATGATGGTGAACAGGGTGGGCAGGCCCAGCACACCCAGGACGAACTGGCGCACAGATCGGCCGCGGGAGATGCGGGCGATGAAGATGCCCACGAAGGGCGCCCAAGCAATGGTCCAGCCCCAGTAGAAGATGGTCCAGTCCTGCTGCCAGCCGGTATCGGCGAGCGTGTCGTTCCAGAACATCACTTCGGGCAGTATGTCGATGTAGGTGCCGGCTGCCTCAACCACCCCGCGAAGCAGGAAGATGGTGGGGCCGGTGACGATGACGAAGAGCAGCAGGAGGACGCTCATCCCGATGTTGAAGTTCGACAGCACCTTGATGCCCCTGTCGATGCCCAGCACCGCGGAGATGGTCGCGATGACAGTCACCGTCGTGATGATGACGATGATCCCCCAGTCCTCTTCGGTGAAGCCGAACGCTTCGGAGAGGCCCTGGTGGACCTGCAGGGTGCCCAGCCCGATGGACATGCCGATGCCGAAGATGGTGCCGACGATGGCGAAGATGTCGATGCCCTTGCCGATGGGGCCGTGAATCCCGTCGCCGAGGATCGGCTGGAACAGAGAGGACACGCGCGGGGGCAGGTTCCTCTTGTAGATGAAGTAGGCGAAGGCAAGGCCAGGCAGGGCGAAGATCGTCCAGGTGTGCAGTCCGAAGTGATACAGAGTAAAGCCGATGGCGTCGCGGGCAGCCTCCGACGTCTCCCCTTCGATGCCCAGCTCCCCGGCGCGCGGGGGATCGGCGAAGTGGAATGCCGGCTCGGCCACGGCCCAGAACATCAGGATGGTGCCGATGCCGGCGGCGAAGAGCATGCCGAACCAGGCCAGATCGGAGTGCCGGGGCTTCTCGTCGTCAGCTCCGAGCTTCAGCCGCCCGAACCGGCTGAGGCCGATGTAGATCAGGAAAATGAGGAAAACAGAGACGCCGAAGATGAAGAACCAGCCGAAGTGCTGGAAGATCCAATCAGCAACCTGTGCCCAGAATTCACCCATCTGCTCGGGAATGAACAGGGTGACGGCGACAAAGACCACCACAAAAGCCGAGGACGAGAAGAACAGAAGCGGGTTCGTCCTCAATCGAAACAGGTCGTGGACCTTATCGAGCATATTTCCCTTCCGGCATGCACCTGGAGCTCAGTCCGAGCACACGCATAGTCAAGCTTCGAACGGTGCCCTACCGTAGGCAGGCCGCGCAGGAAAAAGCAATGACCCGCTCCGAGTAAATCTCGGAACGGGTCATTGCGAAGAGGTATCGGATCAGAATCCGACACTCGAGGAATCAGTTGCCGGTGAGCTTCTCCCGCAGCGCGGCCAGTGCCTCGTCGGAAGCCAGGGTGCCAGCGTCGACAGGCTCCTCAGCGGAGGAGTAGTTGCTCTGTGCCGGCTCGGCAGGGCGACGCTCGGAGCGGGAGGAGCCGCCGGAGACGGAAGCTTCGGCCGCAGCCTCGGCGTCGGCCTCCACAGCCTTCCGGACCTGGTCCTTGTGCTGCTCCCAGCGCTCGGCAGCCGCGGCGTACTGAGCCTCCCAAGCAGCGCGCTGCTCGTCGTAGCCCTCCATCCACTCGTTGGTCTCCGGGTCGAAGCCTTCGGGGTACTTGTAGTTCCCCTCGTCGTCGTACTCGGCGTCCATGCCGTAGAGGGCGGGGTCGAACTCCTCAGCGTCCGGGTCCACGTCCTCGTTGGCCTGCTTCAGGGACAGGCTGATGCGGCGGCGCTCCAGGTCGATGTCGATGACCTTGACGAAGACCTCGTCGTTGACGGAGACGACCTGCTCCGCCAGGTCCACGTGGCGAACAGCCAGCTCGGAGATGTGCACCAGGCCCTCGATGCCGTCCTCGACGCGGACGAACGCACCGAAGGGAACCAGCTTGGTGACCTTGCCGGGCACGATCTGGCCCAGGGCGTGGGTACGGGCGAAGGTCTGCCACGGGTCTTCCTGGGTGGCCTTCAGCGACAGGGAGACGCGCTCGCGGTCCATGTCCACCTCGAGGACCTCCACGGTGACCTCATCGCCCACGGAGACGACCTCGTTCGGGTGGTCGATGTGCTTCCAGGACAGCTCGGAGACGTGCACCAGGCCGTCCACGCCGCCCAGGTCCACGAAGGCGCCGAAGTTGACGATGGAGGAGACCACGCCGTTGCGGACCTGTCCGCGCTCCAGCTTGTTGAGGAAGGAGGAGCGGACCTCGGACTGGGTCTGCTCCAGCCATGCCCGCCGGGACAGGACCACGTTGTTGCGGTTCTTGTCCAGCTCGATGATCTTGGCTTCGATCTCCTGGCCGATGTAGGGGGCCAGGTCCCGGACGCGGCGCATCTCCACCAGAGAGGCGGGGAGGAATCCGCGGAGACCGATGTCAAGGATGAGGCCGCCCTTGACGACCTCGATGACGGTGCCGGTGACGACGCCGTCCTCCTCCTTGACCTTCTCGATGTCGCCCCAGGCGCGCTCGTACTGGGCGCGCTTCTTGGACAGGATCAGACGGCCTTCCTTGTCCTCCTTCTGGAGAACGAGGGCCTCGACCTTGTCACCGACCTGAACGACCTCATCCGGGTCAACATCATGCTTGATGGACAGCTCGCGGGAGGGGATGACGCCTTCGGTCTTGTACCCGATGTCCAGGAGGACCTCGTCGCGGTCGACCTTGACAATGGTTCCTTCGACCATGTCGCCGTCGGTGAAGTACTTCATCGTGGCGTCGACGGCGGCCAGGAACTCTTCGGCGGTGCCGATGTCGTTGATAGCGACCTGAGGGGCACCGGGGGCGGTTGCGGTGGTGGTCATGTAGTAGGGGCTCCGATATGGATTGTTCTTCTAGGGTCAGTGCACAGTTCTTCCTTAGCACTGAGCGACGGACAAATGACAATAGATATTCTGTGTCAGAGGTCGGATCGACTCTGTGCGCAGAACGCGCCCGTTCAGTCTATATCGCCGGAGCAACCCGCTCAAGCCGCGGGAACGGGCTCAGTGGGCAGCTTCGTGCCAGGTGGCCCCGGTGCCGAGGTTGACGTCCAAGGGAACGTCCAGCTCAGCCGCGCCCGCCATCTTCTCGACCACGAGCTGGCTGACCTGCTCCGCCTCTCCCGGGGCGACCTCGAGGACGAGCTCGTCGTGGACCTGAAGCAGCACTCGGCTTCCGAGCTGAGCCTGCTCGAGGGCAGCGTCGACGTCGATCATGGCGCGTTTGATGATGTCCGCCGCTGAGCCCTGGATCGGGGCGTTGAGGGCGGCGCGCTCTGCCATCTGGCGCAGCTGGCGGCTCTCGCTGGTGAGATCCGGCAGGTAGCGGCGGCGCCCGTAGATGGTGGAGGTGTACCCGTCCTTCTTCGCCTGGGCGACGATGTCGCGCAGGTAGTCGCGGACGGCGCCGAAGCGCTCGAAGTACTCATTCATCAGGTCCCGGGCCTCGTCCACGCCGATGCCGAGCTGCTTGGAGAGCCCGAAGCTGGAGAGCCCGTAGACCAGCCCGTAGCTCATCGCCTTGACCTTGGAGCGCTGCTCAAGGGTGACCTCCTCGGTGCCGACGCCGAAGACCCGGGCGCCGACGAAGCTGTGCAGGTCCTCACCGGCCCGGAACGCCTCGATCAGCTCCCGGTCCCCGGAGAGGTGGGCCATGATGCGCATCTCGATCTGGGAGTAGTCGGCGGTGAGCAGCGACTCGTAGCCTCGGCCCACCACGAAGGCGTCGCGGATCTTCCGGCCGGCAGCGGTGCGGATCGGGATGTTCTGCAGGTTGGGGTGCAGCGAGGAGAGCCTGCCGGTGGCCGCGACCGTCTGGGCGTAGGTGGTGTGGATCCGGCCGTCGTCGCCGACCGCCTCGGTCAGCCCCGTGACGGTTTGCCGCAGCTTCGAGGAGTCCCTGTGGTTCATCAGGTGCACCAGGAACTCGTTCTGCGTCTTGGCCAGCAGGTCCTGGAGGGTCTCCACGTCGGTGGAGTAGCCGGTCTTGTTCTTCTTGACCCCCTGGGTGGGCAGCTCCAATTCTTCGAAGAGCACGGTCTGCAGCTGCTTGGGCGAGCCGAGGTTCACCTCGTGGCCGACCACCGCGTAGGCGGCCTCCGCGGACTCGGCGATGGCCCGCTCGAACTCTGCGTCAAGCTCGGCGAGCTTCTCCTGGGACACGGCGATGCCCGTGAGCTCCATCTGCAGGAGGATCTCGGCCAAGGGGATCTCCAGCTCGTAGAGCAGCTGCTCCGCCTTCCGCTCGGTGAGCTGGGAGTGCAGAGCCGCGGAGAGCGGGTGCAGCAGCATCCCATGGACCGCGGCCGCCGCGAGGTCCGCCTCGGAGACTCCGGGCAGCGGCTCCTCGTCGAAGAGGGACTGCTGGGCGCCGTCGTTCTCCGCGTCCTTGAACTTCTCACCGCCGATGTAGTCCTGGGGCTCCGCGGAGCCGTTGAGGTGCTGGGCAATCAGGTCGGGGAAGCTGAAGCTGCGGCGGTCCGGCTGGATCAGGTATCCGGAGATGAGGGTGTCCTCCACCGCCCCGCGCAGGTGCAGGCCCCGCCAGGCGAGGCGCTTGCCGGCGTCCTTGCAGTCGTGGACCAGCTTGGGCGAGCCCGGTTCCGCCAACCATTCGGCGAGTGCGGTCTCCAGGTCCTGGTCAGCGTCGGTGAGGGAGACGGCGATGCCGGGCGCGGGCTCCTCCGGGTCCTCGCTGGGGGCGACGATGACGACGGCGATGGCTTCTGCGGCGCGTGCGGCGTCGTCGCGCTTGGCCTTGGTGGAGAGCGACTCGTGGGACTTGTCGATGATGACGGCGAGGCCCAGCGGGGCCTCGTGGGCGCTGAGGAAGGCAGAAAGCTGATCGGCATCGGCGGCGATGCCGATCAGCGGAAGGGCATGAGTCGGCTCGGCGCTGAGGTCGGCATCGGGGAAGCGGGCGGCGAAGGTCTCGAAGAGGCGTTCGCGGATCTGGTTGAACTCCAGAGAGTCGAAGAGCGGCTCGACTGCCTCCCGGTCCGGCGGGGTGAGGATGGCCTCCTCCAGTGCGACCGGCACCTCCAGGTCGCGGACCAGGAGATTGAGCTGGAGGTTCCGCTCCACATCGTCGAGGGCGGCCCGCAGGTTCTCCCCCGCCTTGCCCGTGATCTCCTCGGCGTGATCGATGATGCCGCGGGTGGAGCCGTACTGCGCGATCCACTTGGCAGCGGTCTTGGGGCCCACCTTGGGGACCCCGGGCAGGTTGTCCGCGGATTCGCCCACCAGGGCCGCGAGGTCCGGGTACTGGGCCGGGGGAACCAGGTATTTGGCCTCCACGCCCTCCGGGTCCAGGCGCAGGGTCTTGGAGAGGCCGGTGGTCGGGTAGTCCAGGTGGGTGCTCTCAGTGACCAGCTGCAGGGCGTCCCGGTCGCCCGAGACGATGAGGCTCTGCCAGCCGGCGGCCTCGGCCTGGGTGACGTAGGCGGCGACGATGTCGTCGGCCTCATATCCCTCCACCGTGACCGCGGGGATCGTCAGGGCTTCGGCGACCTGCTGGATGAGGCTGACCTGCCCGGCGAACTCCTCGGGCGCCTTGTCCCGGCCGTCCTTGTACTCGTCGTAGGACTCGTGCCGGAACGTGGGGGCGTCGAGGTCGAATGCGAGCACCACGTGGGTGGGCTGCTCCTCCCGGATGAGCTTCAGCAGCATGTTGGTGAACCCGTACACGGCGTTGGTGTACTGCCCGGAGCTGGTGAGGAACCCTTCCGGCGGCAGGGCGTAGAACGCGCGGAATGCCATGGAGTGCCCGTCGATCACCAGCAGCTTGTTGCCCTCAGAAGTCACGTGTCCACCCTACCGCCGGCAGAGGCAGTCAGTAGGGTGGGGGTATGAGCGAGAAGATCGAATACCAGCCCGGATTCCCCATGCCTGCCGCCCCCACCCCCGTGCCCGACGACGCCGAGCGTGATGCCCGCATGGCAGCTATGGGATTCCCACCCGAGTACCGGCAGTTCTTCAGGATCCAGGGAACTCCCCCGCTGTCCGCGAAGGCAGGGATGGTGTTCGAGGAGATGAGTCCGGAGAAGATCGTCTCCAGGATGCCCGTGGCCGGCAACGAGCAGACCATCGGCATCCTGCACGGCGGCGCCCACCTGCTGCAGGCCGAGACCCTCAGTTCGATCGCCGCGCTGCTGCACGTGCGGATCAACCTCAAGGACGAGGAGAAGATTGTGGTCGGCACTGAGCTCGGGGCCACCCACCACCGGCAGGCCCGCGAAGGCTGGGTCTATGCCACCTGCACCCCCATCAACCTCGGCCGTCAGATGACCAGCCACGAGATCGTGATGACCAATGAGGAGGGGAAGCGGCTCTCCACCGCCCGCATGACCAATCTGATCATCGATCAGAGATGAGCCTCAGGATCCCCTCCTCGATCGCCTCGGCGTGACGTTCGGCGGTGTAGCGGCCGCGCACGAGGCCGACCCCTCGCCGACCCAGCTCGCGCAGCCGTACACGGTCTGAGAGGGTCTCGGCGAGGACCGTGCGGAGGTGGGAGGCCGTGCCGTCGTAGTAGCGGCCGGTCTCCCCCTCCACCACGGCTTCGATCTCCGGGGATGAGTCCGGGCTGCCGGCCTCGGCGACCACCGGCACCCCGAAGCTCAGCGCCTGGATGACGTTCAGCCCCGCCCCGCCCACAGAGAGGGCAAGGTCGGCCTGGGCGTAGAGCTGCCGCAGTCGGTCGTAGTCGTACACCGCCCCGAGGAACTCAGCCTTCACCTGCTTCTCCGCAAAGAGACGCTCGAGCCGAGGCCGCTCCGAGCCGTCCCCCACCACGATCACGCGCGGCCGCGGACGATTCTCCGGCCAGTGGGCCAGGGCCTCCGCCAACGAGTCCAGCCGGTGCCGGGCCGTCAGCCGAGACGAGTAGATCAGCGTCGGAGGGTCGGTGTCCTCACCCGTGGGCTCCTCGGGCTCAGCCAGCGCGCACTCCGAATACAGTGAGTTGTAGACCACCTGGATCTTCTCCGCCGGGACCCCATACTCAACCCCCAGCTCCTTGGCCCGGTCTCCGTACACCAGCAGGCCGTCCGCCAGCCGGTAGAGCATCAGCCGGGTCAGCCGCTTGGCACCAGCCTCCGGCCGCTTCCAGCCGTGCCCCCACAGGAAGACCCGGCGCCCGCGCAGCTTCCCCACGGCACCCGCCGCCCAGGCAGACACCGTGTAGAAACGCCCCTCCAGCACGTAGGCGTCATAGCCGCCCCGCCACACAGCAGCCGCATCGCCCACCTGCCACCACCACTGCCCCACGCTCAGGGTCCTGACCGGTGCCGCTCGGCGGAGGACATCCTCGGACGCTGACTCGATCCGCTCAGCCTCACCCGCCTCAGAGTTCGAGAACCGCCCCACCACCTCCATCGCGAGCCGGCCTGAGCGCAGCAGCTGACGAATCAGCGGCTCCCGGTAATGCGAAACAGTGGGCTGAATCTGAAAACGAACACGCGGTTTGGGCACCCGCCCAGCCTAGATGCTAAAGTGGACAGGCGCTCTGCGCGGGGGTGTAGCTTAATGGTAAAGCCCCAGCCTTCCAAGCTGGCTACGCGGGTTCGATTCCCGTCACCCCCTCTCGAAGTTCGGCCTTCCGTCTGCACCCTTGAAGCATCGGGGATTTTCTCCTTCCTCACGTCTGCCGCAGAGCGGCCTCTGGCCTGAAGCTCGCGTCCTGCGGAGGCGTACGCGGTAGCGTTGGTCCCGTGGATCATCAGCTGAGCGTCGTCATCCCCGTGTTCAACAACGGCGAGCTCCTGCGGACCACGTCATTCCCCTCCCTCACCGCCTCCCCTCACTTCGGCGAGATGGAGATCCTCCTCGTCGACGATGGGTCAACCTACGCCGCCACCCGCGAGGCCGTGGCCGAACTCGCCGCAGCCCACCCCAACGTGCGCGCCCACTTCTTCGACGACGGCGGCTCGGGGGCCGGCGGCCGCCCCCGCAGCAAGGCCCAGGATCTCGCCTCAGCCCCCTGCATCACGTTTCTGGACCCCGACGACGAAGCTCACGGCGACGGGCTCTGGGAGCTCTGCCGCACCCTCGCCCAGCACCCCGAGGCGCAGCTGGCCATCGGCAATCAGCTGCGCCGCTACAGCGACCGGACCGAGCAGGTCGACAACCTCAAGCACTACACCCACCAGGCCCTCCACGGTCGCCTCTGGACCGCGGGAGCCGATGTGCTCGCCGCAGCGAAGTTCCGGCCCAGCAACCTCTCCTCCATCGCCGTCCGCCGCGACTGGCTGCAGGAGACCGGCATCCGGCAGATCCCCCGAGCCGCCGGACAGGACTCCCTGTTCTTCCTGCAGGTCTTCGCCGCAGCCGAGCGCTTCGCCGCCCATCCCGGGAACACCTACACGTACCACGCAGAAGTGCCCGGCTCGATGGTCAACACCGTCACCGCCGAGTACTTCGCCAAATGCCTCATCCGTGAGCGGGCGCAGAAGGAATGGCTGGAACGGGACGGGCTGCTGACGGTCTATCTGCGCACCGGGTTCGAACGGGCCTTCGCCTGGTACCTGGGCAGGTTCCGCCGCGTCCCCAAGGATCAGCGGGACCAGGCCGCCGCCACGCTCCGGCAGATCGCCGAGGTGTACGTGGAGAACCCGTCGAAGCACCGCTGGCGGTACCCCCAGACCATGGCGTTCTTCCGCCGTCCCGGCATCCCCTCAGCCGAAGGCCTCAGACCCTGGGCGGCAGCCGCCCGCCGTCGAGCCGCCGAAGGCTCCGAGAGGGTCAGGGGCGCCGCCGGCGCGGGGGAGCTTCGTCCCGGGCGTATTCTGCGCGGCCGCGGCCGATGAGCGAAGCCACCATCCCGAGTCCCTCGCACAGGTAGTAGTCGTCCGTGTAGCTGATGGGGCGGCGACGCGCCCTCGCCTCCGCTCGGCGCAGGGCGCCGTACATCGCCCGCCCCAGCCCCTCCGCTCCGATCCGGACCCTGACCACCAGCTGGGCCGACGCTCGGGAGCCGGCCCTGCGGCGCTGCTTCAGCGCCCGGACGTGGCCGCCGCGCAGCGCACGGGCCCGCAGCCACTCCTGGGTGGCGCGGCCTGCCGGGACATACTCGGCCGCCGCCGCCTCTGCGCACCACCAGAAGACAGCGCCCGCCTCACGGAGCCGGTCGAAGAGGTCGGAGTCCTCACCGCCGGTGAGGTTGAACGTCTCGTCGAAGCGGAACCCTCGGCCGGCTGAGGCCGCCGGCGCGAACCATTCCGCCCTGACCAGCGTGTTGTTTGTGGCCAGCCGCTTGGGGCCCGGGCCCGTGGGTCGGTCGGTGCGGCGGACATAGCCGTAGGAGGCCGTCCACGCGGGCTCGCCGTCCTCGAACACGGGGAGGACGGGGCCGGCCACGGCGTCGGCTCCCGACTCCTCAGCGCAGCCCAGCAGGGCGTCGAACCAGCCGGGCAGAACCTGCTCGTCGTCGTCGAGGAAGACCACCGCCTCAGCGTCGGAGGGCACCGCCTCCAGGCTGGTGTTGCGAGCCTTGACCAGGCCCGGCTCGGGCTGGTGCACGTACAGGCCGCCGGAAAAATGCTCGGCCATCAGGCTCTCGGCCTCCGGCTGGGGAGCATTGTCGACCAGGATGAGGCGCTGCACCCCTTCAGCCTCCAGAGACTCCAGCAGCGCGGCCAGCAGCTCCGGGCGCCGGTAGGTGCAGACCAGCACCCACACGGTCTCCGGGGTGAGGGACCGAGTCATCAGCGCCCGCTCGCGGACGAGTCTCCAGCGTCGTCCGGGTCCTCGTCCTCCTCCTCGTCGAGGTCGTCCTCCTCGGCCTCGTCCGGAACTCCGAACTCGCCGTTCTCGTGCTGCTCGACCAGCTCGATGTAGTCCATGAACCCGCCCATGTTCTCCTGGGCCAGGGACGTGCGCAGCAGGCTCATCATTTCGTCGTCCGGCAGGATGACCTCCGCACCGGCGGAGGTGGTGGCGTGCTCGCCGGCAGGCATGGTGAACATGTGGATGTCGTCGCTGCGCACATCCCGCATGTCCAGGGCGTAGCCGGCCACGGTCTCAGCGTTGAGCCCCTCATCCACGCTCAGGTAGGGGGTCATGCCGTCGACCACGCTGTAGATGCGCTGCGGGTTGGAGAGCGTCTCCGCGGAGAGGAAACGCTCCAGGATCGCCCGGACCACCCGCTGCTGGTTCTCCACGCGGATGTAGTCGCCCGTCGGGAAGGACTGCCGCTCACGCACGTAGCGCAGGGCGCTGCTGCCCTCGAGGCGGATTGTGCCCTCCGGGTAGAAGGCGGGGTTGCGCTGGCCGGCGGAGAAGCTGTGGGGGTTGTCGATGTAGACCCCGCCCAGGGCTTCAGTGAGGTCGGAGAAGCCTTCGAAGTCCACGACCGCGACATGGTCGATGTGGGTGTAGAGCATCTCCTCGACGAGGTCGACTGCGAGCTCGTAGCCGCCGAGGCCCAAGGCGGTGTTGACCCGTCCCATGCCTTCGCCCGGAACCTCGACCCAGAGGTCACGCATGATCGACATGACGTAGACCCCGGAGCGGTCGGCGGGGATGTGCACGAACATCATGGTGTCGGAGCGCTCCGCCCCCTCGCCGGTGGCGTCCCTGTAGTCCTGCTCATCATCCCCGCGGGAGTCGGTTCCCATCAGCAGCATGTTGACGGTGCCCTCGGGGGTCCGGTAGGCGGAGTCGTCCTCGAGATCGAGGCCCTCGATGGTCTCGCGGTTGTCATCGAAGGTGGTCTGCAGGCTCCGCAGGTAGGAGAAGGCGACGACGACGGCGATGATCACCAGCACGGCCAGGCTGGCCATGATGATGCCGGCGATCTTCCAGCCGCGGCGGCGTGCGCCCTCCTTCTTGGGGGCCTCGGTCCGGGGCGAGGCCGGCGGGGGTGCCCCGCCGGCGGCGCGGCGCGCCCGGTAGGGTTCTTCGGTCACCAGCTTCTCCTCAGCTTCGTCCCAGTACGAGGGTGAGAATATCCGCCTCACCGTCCGGTGAGCTGATCTGCTCCACGGTGAGTCGTGCGGCTTCGCGTTCGGCGTCCTTCTTGGAGCTTCCCGCGCCCGTGCCGTACTCGGTGCCGCTGATGGTCAGCGTGGCGGTGAAGGTGCGGCTGTGGTCGGGGCCCTCACCCTGCACGAGGTAGCGGATCTCTCCGAGGTTCTGGGCGGCGGCGAGCTCCTGGGCCGTGGTCTTCCAGTCCTTGCCCGCCGTCATCGCCTCCTTGTCGGAGAGCAGCGGGGTGACCAGGCGCAGCACCAGCCGGCGGGCGGCGTCCACGTCGGTGGAGAGGTAGGAGGCTCCGATGAGAGCCTCCATGGTGTCGGCGAGGATGGAGTCCTTCTCCGCGCCGCCGGTGCGCTGCTCCCCCTCCCCGAGCCTGATGTGGCGGCCGACGCCGAGACGGCGGGCGATGCGCGCCAGCGCCCGGGTGGAGACCAGGGCGGCGCGCAGCTTGGCCAGGTCACCCTCAGGAAGGTCCGGGTAGCTGCGGTACAGGTGGTCAGTGACTGCGAGCCCCAGGACGGAGTCCCCGAGGAACTCGAGGCGCTCGTTGGTGGGGATGCCGTCGTTCTCATAGGAGAAGGACCGGTGTGTCAGGGCAAGACGAAGAGTCTCGGGGTCGATGCTGACCCCGAGACTCTCCAGAAGCTCTTCAGTTGGTGCCACCTGAATCAGGCGTCGGCGACTTTGCGGCCCTTGTACTCGTAGAACAGAGGGGTGTCTGCAGAGTCGGTCACCAGCTTGGCCTGGTGGGGACGGCTGTAGACGACACGGCCGTTCTCCACGGTCTTGACCAGGGTAGGCACCTGGGCCTTCCACTGGGAGCGGCGGTGACGGGTGTTGGAACGGGACTTCTTCCGCTTCGGAACAGCCACGGTTACTCTCTTCTCTCTCGGTGACGGTCAGGTCAGGTCTTCAGTGCGACGAGCGGTCCTCGTCATCGGTCTCATTCAGTTGTGCTGCAAGTCCGGCCAGCTCAGCCCAGCGAGGGTCGAGCTGCTCATGCTCATGGTCCGGGTCATCCTCCATGCGGAACCCGCACTGGGAGCACAGACCGGGGCAGTCCTCCCGGCACACCGGGGCGAACGGCAGCGCGGAGACCATCAGGTCCCGCAGGACCGGCTCCAGGTCCACGGTGAGGTCTGAGCCGACCGCTCGGGTCTCGTCCTCATCCTCCTCGTCGACCTGCTCCCGCGCATTCTCAGGCCAGGCGAACAGCTGCGTGACGTCCACCGTCAGCGGGAAGCTGATGGTGTCCAGGCAGCGGCCGCACTGTCCGCCGACCTGCCCAGAGGCGGTGCCGGTGGCCAGCACACCCTCATGGACCGAGTCGAACCGCAGGTCAAGCTCGAGCTCACTGTGCTCCTCGATGCTGACCAGCGGGGTCGCGAAGTCTGCTGGTGCCCCGACTGTCCGCTGCACAGTCTCACTGCTGCCCGGACTGTCTCTGAGCTCTTTGACGTCCACACTCAACCCGGCCGGATGCAGCGCAGAGGTCTGCTGCGGATGTATCACAGCGCTCAACTCTACCAGGGCTGCGCCATGAGGCGTAACCGGGGGGGTCAGCTCAGCCCTGGAACGAACTCGTCCTTGAGCCAGCTGCGCAGATCCGGGCCGAGGTCCTCACGCTCGGAGGCCAGGGTGACTACGGCCTTGATGTAGGAGAGCTTGTCGCCTGTGTCGTAGCGGCGACCCCGGTAGACGACGGCGTGGACTCCCCCGCCCTCCTCAGTCGGCTTCTTGGCCATGGCCTCGAGGGCATCGGTCAGCTGGATCTCGCCGCCCTTGCCGGGCGCGGTCTGCTCCAGCTCGGCGAAGATCGCCGGGTGCAGCACGTAGCGGCCGATGATGGCCAGGTTGGAGGGCGCGTCCTCCGCGGCGGGCTTCTCCACCAGGCCCTGCACCGGCACGACGCCGTCCTCGGCGGAGGTGTCAGCGCTGCCCGGGTCAATGACACCGTAGGCGGAGACGTTGTCGACCTCCATCACGGCGATGACGGATCCGCCGCGGGCCTGCTGCACCTCGATCATGGGGGTGAGGAGATCATCGGCCGGGTCGATGAAGTCATCGCCGAGCAGCACGGCGAAGGGCTCGTCGCCCACGTGCTGCTTGCCGCAGAGCACCGCGTGACCCAGGCCTTTGGCCTCGCCCTGGCGGACGTAGTGGATGTCTCCGAGATGGGTGGCCTTCTGCACCGACTCCAGCTTCTTGGAGTCGCCCTTGGCCTCAAGGGCGGCCTCCAGGGTGGGGGCCCGGTCGAAGTGGTCCTCCATGGCCTTCTTGTTCTGGCCGGTGATCATCAGGATGTCATCCAGCCCGGCCCGGGAGCCCTCCGCGACCACATACTGGATGGCGGGCTCGTCCACTACGGGCAGCATCTCCTTGGGCATCGCCTTGGTGGCGGGCAGGAAACGCGTACCGAGTCCGGCAGCTGGAATAACGGCTTTGCGAATCTTTGACGTGGAGCTCATGAGCACACCATACCCCGCGGGATCAGCGCCTTCCGGGAGATTTCTGAACGATCTGCGTCTCGTCAGGCACTTCCTGCGAGACGGTGATGGACCGCGCGCGGGACGAACTCGGAGACGTCCCCGCCGAGGCTGTGCACCTCTTTGACCAGGGTGGAGGACAGGTGAGAATGCCGGCCGTCCGCTGCCAGGAAGATGGTCTCCAGTCCTGCGAGGTGGCGATTCATCGTCGCCATGGACGCCTCATAGCTGTAGTCCTGAGGCCCGCGCAGGCCCTTCACCACCGCGCTGGCACCCACCTCCTTGCAGAAATCAGTGAGGAGGATCCCGGAGGGCAGCGGCTTCACGCTGACGCCGCGCAGATATCCGAAGGTCTGAGAGGCCATCTCAAGGCGAGCCTCCTGGTCCAGCAGGGGCCGCTTGGATGAATTGGTGGCCACGGCGACGACGACTTCGTCGAAGAGGTTCGCCGCCCGGGCGATCACCTCCACATGACCGTTGTGCAGCGGATCAAAGGTCCCAGGGCAGACAGCCGAATACATAGGCTCACCCTATATGCCGCGAGCGGGCCCTGCGGAAAGCCTCACTCCTCCTTCACTCAGCGGCTGCGCGGCTTCCCGCGGGGATGCCGGAGGGATTCTTCGGCGCCTGCTTCGGGGCCGCCGCCTCTTCCAGCACCGCGAGGAAGCGGGTGAAAAGGAGGTCCCTGTCGAATTCTGCGCGGGCAAGATTCAGGGCAGCCTCGGAGCCCGCCTCGGCGTCGATCTCGCCGGAGGCGAGGCGCACGATGAGCTCCTCAGCGGCTTCGGCGGGATCCCTGGGCAGCTGCCAGCCGGCACCGGCTTCGGTGAGCATTTCGGGAAGCCAGCCGGCATGGTTGAACAGGACCGGTCGGGCCGCGGCGAGCGCGTCGAAGACTTTGTTCAGCGAGTTGATCTCCAGGGCGGGATTGTCCACCAGGGTGGACACTGCGAAGTCAGCGGCCGGAAGCATCCGCTCGATCTCCGTGCGCGGGATCTTCCCCGGGAGCACTGTGAGCGCCTCAAGCCCGTAGCTGCGGGCGACCTCACGGGTCCGGTCCGTGTCGGCGCCCTCCCCGTAGGCGACCACCCGGAAGCGGGCCTCGCGCCGGTGGAGCTCGCCGGCGAGGCGAACCAGCCAGGGGACGTCATAGGTGATGCCGAAGCTGCCCGCGTAGAAGAGGACGATGTCATCCTCTCCCCATCCGAGCTCTGTGCGCACCTGCCGACGGCGGCCGCGGGACTCGGCGAAGTTCTCCACGTCTGAGGCGTTGGGCACCACGGTGGTCTTCGCCTTGGGCCAGACCCGCCTGACGCCCTCCTCCATCCCAGGGGACAGAGCGATGACCTGCTCGGCGGAGCGGTAGGCGAGCTTCTCCAGCATGCGGGCGGCACGGATGGTGACCGGGTTCTTCACGAAGCCGAGAGCGACCGGCGCCTCCGGCCACAGGTCCCGGACCTCGAAGACGAACGGCGCCCGGCGCACCTTGGAGGCGATGATCCCCGGAACGGCGGTGGTCAGCGGCGTGGATGAGGCGAAGACGACGTCAGCATCCGCCTGGGATGAGCGCAGCGTGGCCCGCGCCATGAAAGAGACGAAGGAGCGCACGCGCTGCCGGAACAGCATGGCGTTCTCATACGGCACAGCCAGCCTGCGGATGGTCACACCCTCGAGCTCAAGCTCTTCGGCCTTGCTGCCGCCGCAGATCACCGTCACCTCGTGCCCTGCGCGGACCAGGCGGCGCGCGAACTGCCACGGCCGCTGCCACCCCGGCTCCCAGGGAAAGTTGAAGTGCTGGTGAATATAGACGATGCGCAAGCCCGCTCCTCTCCGATCAGTGCAACTCTACCGGTCGCACCGGCTCAGACCGGCTCGGCCAGCCACAGGGCTGTGGAGCCGTAGGAGCGGTGGTGGAAGAGCTCCAGGCCAGCAGGCCACGCCGGCTCCGGGGCCCGCGCGTCCCGTTCGACGACGACGGTGGCCGCCTCATGCAGCTGCGGCGCGGCAGCAGCGAGCACCTTGGCCAGATCTGCCTCCTCCAGGGCGTAGGGCGGATCGATGAGGAGCAGCTCGATAGGGTCCCCGGCCCGGGCGGCGAGGTATTTGAGGGCCTCACCTTTGGTGACCTGGGCGGCGTCGCCGAACGGCGCGGCGTTGCGGCGCAGCACCCGGTAGGCGGCCTCGGCGCGCTCCACCGCCTCAAGCGCCCTGGCTCCGCGGGAGAGAGCCTCGAGGCCGAGGGCCCCCGAGCCTGCGTAGAGATCCGCCACGACGGCGTCGTCGATCGCGTTGATCCCCTCCAGCCGGGAGAAGAGCGCCTCCTTGACGCGGTCGGAGGTGGGCCGGGTCCCCGCGCCCGGCACCGAGGCGAGACGACGGCCCTTCTGCGTGCCTGCGATGATCCGTGCCACTAGACCTCCTTCATTCCGCCGCCGAGCTCTTCCAGCCATTCCTGCACCGCGTCCCGCAGCACGGGGTGATTATCCCAGGCGGGGTCCTCGGCGGTCAGCACCCGGATGCTCTCCTCGGCCTGCGCGATGACCTGCTCGTGCTCGATCACGGAGAGCAGCTTGAGCTTATGGCTGCGACCCGTCTGGGAAGCCCCGAGGATGTCGCCCTCTCTGCGGCGCGCGAGGTCCAGGCGGGCCAGCTCCATCCCCTCGGAGGAGGCCGCGACGTCGTGCAGCCGCTCCAAGGAGGGGTGGTCCTCGGGCTGGCGGGTGACCAGCAGGCAGAGGTTCTCCTCGGTGCTGCCGCGGCCGATGCGTCCGCGCAGCTGATGCAGGGTCGAGACGCCGAAGCTGTCCGCGTCGAGGATGACCATCAGGCTGGCGTTGGGAACGTCCACGCCGACTTCGATCACGGTGGTGGAGATCAGCACGTCCACCTGGCCACGCTCGAAGGCGCCCATGACCTGCTCCTTCCGCTCGGCGCTCATCTGCCCGTGAAGCTCGGCGCGGCGCAGACCAGCCGTGGCGGGATGCTCGGCCAGCACCGACGAGATCCGCTCCACCGAGGCGGCGGGATTGTCCGGGTCCTCCGTGTCAGTGATTTTGGGGCAGACCACATAGGCCTGATGCCCTGCCGCGGCTGTCTCCGCCAGCCGCTGCCAGACTCGGTCCACCCACTGGGGTCCCCTGCTGATGGGCGCCAGGTGCGTGGTCACAGGGTGGCGCCCGCCGGGCAGGCCCTCCAGGGCGGTCAGTTCGAGATCCCCGAAGACTGCCATCGCCACCGACCGGGGTATGGGGGTCGCGGACATCACCAGCATGTGCGGGCTGGGGGTGTGCCGCTGGCGCAGGGCATTGCGCTGGTCGACGCCGAACCGGTGCTGCTCATCGACGACGACGAGTCCCAGCTCCGCGAAGCTGACCGTCTCCTGCAGCACCGTATGGGTTCCGATGACGATCCCGGCCGCCCCCGAGGCGATGTCCAGCAGGGCCTGCTTGCGGGCAGTCGCGGGCATTGAGCCCGTCAGCAGGGTGATCTGCACGGAGGCTCCAGACGCCTCCGGGCCCAGCAGGCCAACGCCGACACGTTCGCCCAGCATGCGGCGCAGGGATCTCTCGTGCTGGGCGGCGAGCACCTCGGTAGGGGCTATCAGCACTGCCTGCCCGTGGCCGTCGACCACCTGCAGCATGGCGCGCAGGGCAACCAGGGTCTTGCCGGAGCCCACTTCGCCCTGCAGCAGCCTGTTCATCGGGGATTCGCCGGAGAGGTCCGCGGCGAGAGCCTCACCCACCTGCTGCTGGCCCCTGGTGAGCGCGAACGGCAGCCCAGCGTCGAAGGCGCTGAGCACACCGTCGGGATGCGGCGGATAGGCGGCCGCAGGCACCGCCTCCGCGGCCTCCCGCTGCCGATGCCTGACACCCTGGAGCAGCAGAGCCTCCTGGAACCGGAAGTAGTCCAGGCCGCGGCGGTGCTCTCCGGAGGCATCCGGGCGGTGAACCAGCCGATACGCCTCCGCCTGGCGGGGCAGGCCGTGCTGCGCAGCCGCTGACTCGGGCACCGGGTCCGGCCAGCTCTGCGGCGCCGCGGCATCGAGCAGGATCTCCACCGACCGCCGGATGGTCGGCGAGGAGACGCCCAAGGTGGCCGGGTACAGCGGCATCGGCCCCTGCCTCAGCTCCGCCTGGGCGTCGGCGGCCCCCTCCTCTGCGGCGATCACCTCAAAGTCGGGGTTGTTCAGGGTGAGCTGGCCGCCGTAGGAGCCCACCTTGCCGTGAAAGACGGCCGAGGTTCCCGCTTTGAGCCGGGACTTGGCCTGGTACCCCTGGAAGAACGCCATCCGAAGGCTCCGCCCCTGCTGGTCGGCGACCGTCACCTCGACCAGGGTGCCCCGGCGACGCTGCATCCGCCGCTCGGACTGCCCGGTCACCTCAGCGACGAAGCTCACGTGCTCGCCCTCGACCAGATCTGCGAAGCTCGAGAGCTGCCCGTAGGCCACCCACCGGCGCGGCAGGTGGTCCAACAGGTCCTTGGCCGTGGTGAGGCCGAGGTCCTTGTCCAGCTTTGCGGCGGTCCTCTTCCCGAGGACACGGTCCAGCGGCGTCTGCGGTTCGATGACCATCGAAGAGAGGGCCGGCTCCTAGTCGAGTGCGGAGAGGTACTCGTCCAGAGTGCCCTCGTCGATATGCCGGGCGATCTCAGTCATGGCGGACTCGTCCTGGTGGAAGATCCACTGGCCGTCCGATGAGTAGCCGTGGCCGCCGTTGGGCAGGGTGCCGAAGCTCAGATTCTGGGCGGCGCCGCGCATCGAGAAGGCCAGCTCGCCCGCCGCGCCGGATCCGAGCTCCTCGTCCACCACCAGGTGGGAGGAGAAGGTGCCGATCATGTCGTGCACCCGGACCGGGTTGGCCAGGGTGCTGGGGCTGGCGGCCTCGTTGATGACCGCCCTGACCAGCGCCTGCTGGTTCTGGACTCGCTGCAGGTCGCCCTGGGCGAAGCTGGAGCGGTGCCGGACGAATGCCTCGGCCTGCTCGGCGTCCATATCGTGGGAGCCGGGGGTGAAGGTGTACCCGTACTGCTCGAAGGGAGTGTCCTGCGGGTTGTTCACGGTGACGCCGCCGAGGTCCTCCACCAGGCCGGTGAAGCCCTCGAGATCAATGGCCATCACGTGGTCGATGCGAGCGTCGAAGAGCTGCTCGACGGTGGCGACGGTCAGCCACGGGCCCTGCGGATCGGCCAGGGCCAGGGGAGCGTTGACCTTGTGCCAGCCGTAGCCGCCGGGCACCTCCACCCACAGGTCACGCGGAATGGAGAGCACGTTGACGCCGCTGCGGTCCCCCGGGATGTTGATGAACATCATGGTGTCGCTGCGGCCGCCGCCGGGAACGCGGGGCAGATTCTCGTCGGCGCCGGATCCGCCGCCGTCGTCCGAGCCGAGCAGCAGCATGTTGATGGTGCCGTCGTCGTTGGGCTCGGGCCGGTCCTCCTCGGGCGGGCTCACCGTGTCCTGCTCACCGTCCGCGGTCGGCGGGAAGTGGTTCACATTATCCGAGTACGCCCGGGACAGCGAGAAGAGGTAGGCGCCGGCGGCGACGAGCGCGCCGATCACAAGCAGCGCCATGACGCTGAGCACAATCCGTCCGTTGCGCTTCTGGCGGGCACGCTCAGGGTTCAGGGGACGGCCGGGGCCGTCCTGAAAGTAGAAGCTGTCGTCCGGAGGGGGGCCTCCATAGCCGCCGTGCCGCGGAGGTCCAGGGGGAGCAGCCGTCATTCGTTCTCCTAGTGCTGGTGCGCCGGTGGTGCGAGGATCATAAGCGGGCGTTCATTCCGAGCATGGCGCAGATGCTGTTGACATAGCAGAATACCCCTGATGCCTAAGAATCCCCGCCTGAGCCCCAGGACACACCGCACGACCACGACGGCGGGGACCCTCTTCGCCGTCATGCTGGGCGCCTCCGCCTGTGCCTCCACCGCCAGCGTGGAGCCTGCCCCCGAGGCTCACGATCCGGTCTGCGCGGAGGTGATGCTGCAGCTGCCGGAAGATCTGGGGGAGAGCACGCAGCGCCCCACTGACTCCCAGGGGACCAGCGCCTGGGGGGACCCCTCCGATGTGGTCCTGCGCTGCGGGGTGGAGCCGATCGGCGCCACCGATGAGCCCTGCCAGCGGATCGACGGCGTGGACTGGGTCTTCCTGGAGCAGCAGGACCATTACCAGGCGGTGACGTTCGGCCGGGAGCCGGCCGTGGAGGTCCTGCTGGGGCTGGAGGCGGTCTCTTCGGCAACCGCCATGCCGGCTCTCTCCCCCGCCGTCGCCGAGATTGACCAGACGCGGGAGTGCCTGGACTACGAGCAGACCCTCGACGGCGAGGACCTGGACCCCGAGCCCGCCCTTCCCGAGGGGCAGAACGAGTAAGGGCGGCTCCTGAGGAGCCGCCCTTACTCTGCACTACGTCGCGGGGACCGGCTCAGGCATCGCCGCCGGCTTCGCCGCTGGTGCCGGCGGTCGGGTCGGAGAGCTGGTACTTCTCCATGGCCTCCTCGGCCTCCTTGCCCTTCCCGAGCATCTGCAGAGTGCGGACAACCATGGAGTGCGCGTCGATCTTGAAGTGCCGGCGCGCGGCGGCGCGCGTGTCGGAGAATCCGAAGCTGTCCGCGCCCAGGGTCGCGAACTCGTTGGGCACGAACTGGCGTATCTGGTCCGGCACCGCGGTGGCGAAGTCGGTGGAGGCGATGATGGGCCCCTCCGCGCCTTCGAGCTGACGGGTGAGGAACGGGACCTTCGCCTCACGGCCGGACTCCAGCATCGCGGCCTCCTGGGCGCTGACGGCCTCGCGCCGCAGCTCGTTCCAGCTGGTCACGCTCCACACATCGGCGGAGACGCCCCAGTCCTCGGCGAGCAGCTCCTGGGCCTCGAGCGCCCACGGGACGGCGACGCCGGAGGCGAGCAGCTGAGCCTTGGGGCCCTGAGCCTCGGATTCCTTGAGCCTGTAGATGCCGCCCTTGAGGCCTTCGACGTCGAGGTTCTCCGGCTCAGCGGGGTGCAGGACCGGTTCGTTGTAGACCGTCATGTAGTACATGACGTTGCGGTCGCCGTCGTGGTCGCCGTACATCTCGTAGAGGCCGTGCTCCATGATGTGGGCGATCTCGTAGCCGTAGGCCGGGTCGAAGTGCTTCACGGCCGGGTTGGTGGCCGCAAGCAGCGGGGAGTGCCCGTCGGCGTGCTGCAGGCCCTCACCGGTGAGCGTGGTGCGGCCCGCGGTGGCCCCGATGATGAACCCGCGGGTCATCTGGTCGGCGGCGGCCCAGAAGGAGTCGCCGGTGCGCTGGAACCCGAACATCGAGTAGAAGATGTAGAGCGGGATCATCGGCTCGCCGTGGGTGGAGTAGCTGGTGCCCGCGGCGGTGAACGCGGCGGTGGCGCCGGCCTCGTTGATGCCCGGATGCAGCAGCTGGCCCTGCGGGGACTCCTTGTAGGCGAGCATCAGCTCACGGTCCACCGAAAGGTAGTTCTGCCCCTTCGGATTGTAGATCTTCGCGGTGGGGAAGAAGGAGTCCATGCCGAAGGTGCGCGCCTCGTCCGGGACGATCGGCACCACCCGCTGGCCAAAGTCCTTCTCCCTCATCAGGTCCTTCAGCAGCCGGACGAACGCCATGGTGGTGGCGGCCTTGTTCTTGCCGGATCCCTTCTTGGCCCCAGCGTAGGCCTTCTTGCCGGGCAGCTCGATGGTCTTGCCCCCGGTTCGGCGCTCCGGCACCACTCCGCCGAGCTCCTTGCGGCGCTCACGCATGTAGACGACCTCGTCGGCATCCTCCCCGGGATGGTAGTAGGGGACGTTGTACGGGTCAGCGTCGATCTCCTCATCGCTGACGGGGATGCGCAGGGTGTCGCGGAAGCGCTTGAGGTCATCCACGGTCAGCTTCTTCATCTGGTGGGTCGCGTTGCGGCCCTCGAAGCTGGGGCCCAGGCCGTAGCCCTTGATGGTCTGCGCGAGGATGACCGTCGGCTTGCCCTTGGTCTCCGCCGCTGCCTTGTAGGCCGCATAGACCTTCTGGTAATCGTGACCGCCGCGCTTGAGGTTCCAGATGTCGTCGTCAGACATGCCGGCGACCATCTCCTTGGTCTTCTCCGAGCGGCCGAAGAAGTGCTCACGGACGAACTCGCCCGACTCCGCCTTGTAGGTCTGGTAGTCGCCGTCGAGGGTCTCGTTCATGACACGGACAAGTTCGCCGTCGTCGTCCTTCTCCAGCAGACCGTCCCACTCGCGGCCCCAGAGCACCTTGATCACGTTCCAGCCGGCGCCGCGGAAGAACGCCTCGAGCTCCTGGATGATCTTGCCGTTGCCGCGGACGGGCCCGTCGAGGCGCTGCAGGTTGCAGTTGATCACGAAGTTCAGGTTGTCCAGCTTCTCATTGGCGGCCAGCTGAAGCAGCCCGCGGGACTCCGGCTCGTCCATTTCGCCGTCGCCGAGGAAGGCCCACACGCTCTGCTCAGAGGTGTCCTTGATGCCGCGGTCGTGCAGGTAGCGGTTGAACTGGGCCTGGTAGATCGCGTTCAGGGGGCCGATGCCCATGGAGACGGTGGGGAACTGCCAGAAGTCCGGCATCAGCCTCGGGTGCGGATAGGAGCTGAGCCCGTGCGGGGCCTTGGACACCTCCTGGCGGAAGCCGTCCAGGTGATCCTCGGTCAGGCGGCCCTCCAGGTAGGCGCGGGCGTAGTTTCCCGGGCTGGAGTGGCCTTGGAAGAAGACCTGGTCGCCGCCGCCGGGGTGGTCCTGGCCGCGGAAGAAGTGGTTGAGGCCCACCTCGTAGAGGGTGGAGACGCCGGCGTAGGAGGAGATGTGGCCTCCGACGGCGATGTCCTCCTTCTGGGCACGATGCACCATGACCGCGGCGTTCCAGCGGAGCAGGCGGCGGTAGCGCCGCTCCATCTCCTCATCCCCGGGGAAGTCCGGCTCCTGGTCCTTGGGAATGGTGTTGACGTAGTCAGTGGTGGTGACCATGGGCACCCCGATCGACTTGGCGCCGGCACGCTGCAGCAGGGTGCGGATGATGTATTCGGCGCGCTCAGTGCCGTGAGCTTCGACCAGCTGGTCGAAGGACTCCAGCCACTCGCCGGTCTCCTCCGGGTCGATGTCGGGCAGCTGATTGGTCAGGCCGCTGCGGATGTGGGAGTTCTCTTCGCCAGCGCTCACAGTGGTCACCTTTCGTCCTCGGGCCGGCCCACGGGGGTGCGTCAGACCGGTCGCTTGGAGCCCCGCCGGGGTGTGGCGGGTGCAGTTCGGATTCACTCTACCGGGAACAGAGGATGAGCTGAACGTCTTCACATCCCGTCTCAGTGCACCGTGGAAGGGCCTCTCTGGCGTAACGTGGTGCATGTGGCACAGTCACTGAAGCAACCAGGAAAGGAAGCGTCCGCCAAGACTGCGGGCCAGGAATCGCTCCTCGAGGAGCTGCACCTCAGTGCGGATTCGCTGGTGCAGGAGATCGGGGCGGACGACGATGTCGACGACTCTCTCCGCGACGGGCTGGAGGAGCTGCTCGACGAACCCCTCATCGATGAGGACGAGCAGGAGGTGGTCGACGCCGTCCTGCTCTGGTTCCGCGAGGGCGACGATGACCTCACCGACTCGCTGATGGACGCCCTGACGACCTTGGACGAGAACGGTGCGGTGTGGCTGCTGACGCCCCGCAAGGGCCGCGACGGCTACGTGGCCCCGGTGGAGATTCAGGACGCCGCCCCCAATGCAGGCCTTCACGTGACGACCTCCGCTGGGGTCAGCGAGAACTGGGCAGCGTCCCGACTGGTCCACCGGAAATCCTTCTGAGGATGACGAGGCGGGAGCCCGCTGCGGGCTCTGCCGCGCCGGACTTCTCCGCGCGGAATCAGCACAGCGAACCCGTGGAGCTGTCATCCTTGGGCGCCCCGGCGCTGCTGATGTTCTACCCGTTCGCGTTCAGCCGGGTCTGCGGCTCCGAGCTGGCGGAGATCGCCGCCCGCTGGGATGAGGTCCGCGCCACGGGTGCCGCGGTGCTGGCGATCTCCTGCGACGCTGTGCACACGCTGCGCGCTTTCGCGGAGGAGCTCGGCGCTCCGCCCGGCCTGCAGCTGGTCAGCGACTTCTGGCCGCACGGGGCGATCTCCGAATCCTACGGCGCGTTCTCACAGGCGAAGGGAGCGCCGTCGCGCACCAGCTTCCTGCTGGGCAGCGGGCTCACCATCCAGCACATCATTGAGGCAGCGCCGGCCGAGTCCCGCGACCTGGACGAGACCCTCAGGCTGCTCAGGACGCTCTGATCTCCGCCGCCTCCGGCCCAGCACATCACTGGGCGGCGACCTTCTGATAGATGTCGGCGAGCTCGTCGTCGTACACCTTGGCGCCGATGGAGATGCCTGCGATCATCGTCCCGGCCCCCTTCACCACTGCGACGAGCCCCAGCGCCCAGGCCCACACCGCGCTGTCGGCGAGATTCCACACCGCCAGCAGAACAAACTCCGGCAGGAGCAGCACAGCGGTCAGGGCACTGGTGATCGTCATCACCAGCATGGAGCGCCCCATCGAGCCCTGCGGAGTCTGCGTGGGCGAATCGCCGGGCTTCGGGACCGGGTAGAGCATGCGGGCGGAGAACACCGCCGAAAGCCCCAGCATCGTCAGCAGACAGCCCACAGACACGGCCGACAGCACAATGGCCTGCTCCGCAGTGCCGATCAGCGCCACGGGGAGCGCCGCTGCGAGAAGGCTCACCGGGACACCGAAGCAGAGCACCGCCAGCAGACGGCCTGTCCGGTCTGCCCAGCCGCTGACCCCCGAGGTCACGTGCAGTGAGAAGGCAGTGTGGTCATAGGCAATGTCGGCGCTGGCGGAGAACGCCAGCATCCATGCGATGAACGGCCCCAGGGCGTAGAGCATCCAGCTGCTGTCGGTCTGCAGCGACATAAAGACCGCCAGGGCCGCCATCATCGGAATCATCGCAAGGCCCGCGCTGTAGCGCGGATCCTTGATCCAGTACGTCAGCTGACGGGCCGCGACCGCACCGACAGGCGTGGCGGGGAAGCGGCCCAGGAGCCCCACTCGCCCCTGTCGGGCGTCCTTGGCGGTGCGGCCGCTGCCGCGGGGCCGCTCGGTGATGGAGATCAGAGCGGCACGGGTCACCACCAGCGCTGCGCCGCAGGCGGCCGCCACGATGCCCAGACGCCCTGAAAGAGCGCCCCACTCGCCGGAGGCGGCGTCTGCGGGGACCGCGTAGACCGCGCCCAATGGGGTCCACGCCAACCAGACAGAAATGGCCGCGGCCGCCTCCGCCGCCGTCTGGGCGGCCACCAGGACACCCTGCGTGATCGGATACATCCCCACCATGGCGCACAGCCCCAGAACGGAGAGCACATCCCGAGAGCGGCGCCCTGAGAGCCATGCGGCGGTAGCGGAGGCAGTCGCCTGGTGAAGCAGCCCCAGCATCACGACGATCAGGGGCAGGGTCAGCAGTGCGACGCTCACCGCTGCTGCCGAGGAGCGCCAGGCCAGCACGTGGGCCGCCATCCACCCGAGGGTCAGCACCATCCCGATGCTGAGCATGCCGGCGAGCGTCAGCCCGAGCACCAGCACCCTGCGCGGCACCGCGAAGCTCACGAACTGCTTGGGGTCCATCAGCCGGTCCGAGGAGAAGACAGGAACCACCAGCCACAGCAGGGTCACGGCGCTGCCTGCGAGCACAGCCGCGGCAGAAGCCTCCTGTAAGATGCCGGACCCTCCCACGCTGAACATGTAGACGTTGAGGCCGATGACTGCCATGCCGCCGAAGACCAGCAGGAGCACCATTCCCAGCACGCCCCAGACGGAGCTGCCCAGGGCATTCCAGCTCAGCGTCAGCTTGAGGCGCAGGAGCGCGGCGATCTGGGAGCGGACGCTCAGCCCCTCAGCCATTCCAACCCCTCCCCTGCGCCGTCGGAGCCCACCAGCTCGACGAACACGGATTCGAGGTCTCGCTCGCCCGAGACCTCATCCAGGCTGCCGGCGACTCTCAGCTCCCCTTCGGCGATGATCCCCACGTGGCTGCACATCCGTTGCACCAGCTCCATCACATGGGAGGAGAGGATCACGGTGCCGCCGGAAGCCGCAAAGCTGTCCAGCAGTCCGCGGATGGTGCGCGCGGAGACCGGATCGACTGCTTCGAAGGGCTCGTCGAGCACCAGCAGCTCAGGGGCGTGGACCATGGCTGAGGCCAGGGCGATCTTCTTCGTCATTCCTGCTGAGTAGTCCTGCACCTGCTTGCCCGCGGCTTCCTCCAGTCCCAGGACCCGCAGCAGGTCGGCGGTCCGCTCAGCGACGGTGTGCCTGTCCATGCCGCGCAGCAGACCAGCGTAGGTGACCAGCTGCTCGCCGGTGAGCTTCTCAAACAGGACGACGCCGTCAGCGAGCACGCCGATGCGCCGCTTGGCCTCAGTGGGATGCGCCCAAACGTCGATGCCCGCGATCTGCACCGTGCCGGCGTCGGGCCGCAGCAGGCCGGTCGCCATGGAGAGCGCAGTGGTCTTGCCCGCTCCGTTGGGTCCCACAAAGCCGTAGAAGGACCCGCGAGGAACGGTCATGCTGAGGCTGCTCACCGCAGTCTTGGGACCGAAGCGCTTCGTGAGCCCGCTGATCTCAAGGGCCGGAGTGTGCTGCGAACCGTTCATCGCATCCACACTAAATGCTGGAGGAAAGTCCCCGACTCCTCCCTGAGGAGGATCTCACTGCGGTGCAGCTACACCGTCCGGAAGGCCGTGACGGCGTTGTGGCCGCCGAAGCCGAAGCTGGAGCAGATGCCCAGCTGGTCGCCTTCGCCGAGCTCGCGCGGAGCGCCGGTGATGACGTCGAGGGGGATCTCCGGGTCCTGGTTGTCCAGGTTGATGGTCACCGGTGCCCTGCGGTCGGCAAGCGCCTTCACGGTCAGCACGGATTCCACCGCACCGGCGGCGCCGAGCAGGTGGCCGGTCTGCGACTTGGTCGCTGAGACGCAGATGCTCTCAATGTGGTCCCCGAAGGCCGACTTCATAGCCGTGTACTCAGGCACGTCGCCCTTGGGAGTGGAGGTGGCGTGCGCGTTGACGTGAGTGACGTCGGTGGGCGCCGCGCCGGCGGACTCCAGGGCTGCGTGGAGGGCACGCGTAGCGCCGAGGCCCTCCGGGTCAGGTGCTGTGATGTGGTGGGCGTCCGAGGTCACGGATCCGCCGGCCAGCTCAGCGTAGATGGCGGCGCCTCGGGCCTTGGCGTGATCCTCGGTCTCGATGACCAGAGCGCCGGCGCCCTCGCCCATGACGAAGCCGTCGCGGTCGACGTCGTAGGGCCGGGATGCGGCGGCCGGGTCATCGTTGCGGCGGGAGAGCGCCTGCATGTTGCCGAAGGCGGCCAGCGGCAGCGGGTGGATGGACCCTTCGGTGCCGCCTGCCAGAACAATGTCAGCCTCGCCCCGGCGGAGCATATCGATGGCGAGCACCAGAGACTCCACGCCGGAGGCGCAGGCCGAGACGGAGGTGCGGGCGCCGGCGCGGGCGCCGAACTCCAGGCTGATGGCACCGGCTGCACCGTTGGGCATCAGCATCGGCACGGTCATCGGAAGGACCCGGCGCGGACCCTTCTCGCGCAGGGTGTCCCAGGCATCCAGCAGAGTCCACACCCCGCCGATGCCGGTGGCGAAGGAGACGGCGAACCGAAGCGGGTCGATGCCGTTCTCCTCCGGGTCGCCGGAGAGGCCGGCGTCAGCCCATGCCTCCCGGGAGGCGACCATTCCCAGCTGGGTGGAGCGGTCCATCCGCTTGGCCTCCGGCTTGGCGAGCACTTCCTTGGGGTCGATGCTCGCCTCGGCGGCGAAGGTCACGGGCAGCTCGTACTGCTCCACCCAGTCGTACTCCAGCGTGTTCGCCCCGGAGGTGCCAGCCAGCGCGTTCTGCCACAGGGTGGGCACGTCGCCGCCGATGGGTGTGGTGGCGCCGAGTCCGGTGATGACAAGCTTCTTAGACATTGCTGAAGGTTCCTCCGGGGCGTTGCTGGGTGTGTGAGCGAATGCGCGAGGGTCAGCCCTGGGCGTTCGCGATGTAGTTGACGGCGTCGCCGACGGTGGAGAGGTTCTTGACCTCCTCGTCGGGGATCTTCACGTCGAACTTCTCCTCGGCGTTGACCACGATGGTCATCATCGAGATGGAGTCGATGTCGAGGTCCTCGGTGAAGGACTTGTCGAGCTGGACCTCGTCGGTCTCCAGGCCAGTCTCCTCCTCAACGATCTCGGCCAGGCCTGCCAGGATTGCGTCCTTGTCAGCCACGGTGGGCTCCTTTCGGGTTGGGGTTTCGGGTGAGTCTCTTATGGGATGCGGACGACCTGGGCCCCGTAGACCAGACCGGCTCCGAAGCCGATCTGCAGGGCCAGCCCGCCCGAGATCTGTGGGTTCTCTGCCCGCAGCCGGTGCAGGGCCAGGGGCACAGAAGCCGCAGAGGTGTTGCCAGCTTCGACAATATCGCGGCCGATGAGGACGTGCTCGGGAAGCTTGAGCTGCTTGGCAAGTTCGTCGATGATCCGAATGTTCGCCTGGTGCGGGACGAACGCGGTCAGGTCCTCGGGCTGGATGCCGGCGGCGTCCACCGCCCGCTGGGCGACCTTGGCCATCTCCCACACGGCCCAGCGGAAGACGGTCTGTCCCTCCTGGCGCAGGGTGGGCCACAGCCGGGACTCAGCGTCCAGGAGGGCGGCGGCGTCGCCGCTGGCCTGAGCCTCGGCGAGAGTGTCGCGCAGCCGCAGCAGCGAGGAGTCCATGGAGACGGTGTCCCATTTGTCCCCTTCGGAGCCGAGGATGCTGCTGGAGATGCCCGGGGCCTCGGAGGGCCCCACGACGGCCGCGCCCGCTCCGTCTCCGAGGAGGAAGCTGATGGAGCGGTCATGCTTGTCGATGAAGTCGGAGAGTTTCTCCACCCCGACCACCAGCACGTGCTCGGCGAGGCCGGACCGGACCAGCGCGTCGGCCTGGCCGATGCCGTAGCAGTAGCCGGCGCAGGCCGCTGAGATGTCGAAGGCGGGTGCGGCGATGCCCAGCCGCCCGGCGACTGCCGCGGCGGCCGAGGGGGTCTGGAACGGGTGGGTGACGGTCGCGATGATGACCGCGCCGATCTGCTCGGGCGCCAGCCCGGCGTCGTCGATGGCCTCCCGGGCTGCGCCCTCTGCCATGTCCACCACGGAGACCTCGGCAGGTGCCCGGTGCCGGGTGACGATGCCGGTGCGCTTGCGGATCCATTCGTCGGAGGAGTCGATCCACCGGCAGACCTGCTCGTTGTCGACGATGACGTCCGGGCGGTGTGCGCCGAGCCCGAGCAGGGCAGTGCCGGCGACGGGGGCGGGCTGGGTCAGCGCGGGGGGCTGGGAGGCTGTCACGGGGCGGTCTCTGGTCCTTCTTCTCAGGCCGTGTGCTCGGCGATGAAGTCCTGGGCGGCGGTGAGGTCCTCGGGCGAGGTCACAGCGAAGGACGGTACGCCCTTCAGTCCGCGCTTGGCGAGGCCGGCGAGGGTGCCGCCGGGGGCAAGCTCGAGGATCCCGGTGATCCCACGGTCCTTCATGGTCTCCATGCAGAGGTCCCACCGGACCGGCCGGGTGACCTGGTCCACGATGCGGCTGATGACGTCCGCGCCGGCGATGGCCTGCTGGCCGTCACGGTTGGAGAGCAGCGGCAGAGCGGGATCCTCGGCCCGGACCTGCTCAGCGGCCTCGGCAAGCTTGTCCTTGGCGGGGGCCATGTAGCTGGTGTGGAACGCGCCTGCGACCTTCAGCGGCATGACCCGGGCACGGGCGGGCGGGTTCTCCGTCAGCGCGGTGATGGCCTGCTCGGAGCCGGCTGCGACGATCTGGCCTCCCCCGTTCACGTTGGCGGGAGACAGCCCGGCCTGCTCGAGAGCGGCGAGCACCTCGTCCTCCTTGCCGCCCAGCACGGCGGCCATGCCGGTGGGCTCGGCGGCTGATGCCTCTGCCATGGCGCTGCCGCGCACGCTGATCAGCCGGAACGCGTCCTCACGGGTGATGGTGCCCGCAATGGCCGCGGCGGCGATCTCTCCCACGGAGTGCCCGGCGATGAGCACCCGCTCCGGCCTCTCCCCCAGCTGATGGGCGGTGAGGCCGAGAGCCTTCGCGGAGATCAGGGACGCCGCGACGATGAGGGGCTGGGCGACGGCGGTGTCGCGCACGGCGTCCTCGCCGGATTCGGTGCCGTGGACGATGAGGTCAAGGCCGGCGAGCTGCGCGTCAACGCTCAGGTCTTCACGGACGCCGTCCAGCTCAAGCCAGTCGCTGAGCATTCCGGGCTTCTGGGATCCCTGTCCTGGGCATACGATCGCTAGCACGGGTCCACCTTTCCAGTCGGCAGGGGCACGAAGGGTTGTAGGAATCCTACAGAACTGGCGGCTGGCCTCGCGCGGGCGGGCACGTCTAGAGCCGCCCCAGTGCCAGGGCGGTCTGCAGCACGTAGGCGTCGCGCGGCTCCATGGGATCCCATCCGGTGACCTCGGTGACGCGCTTGAGCCGGTACCGGACGGTGTTGGTGTGCACGTAGAGCTCCCGGGCGGTGGCCTCCAGGCTGTGCCCGCCCTCCACATAGGCCTGCACGGTCTCCAGGAGGCTGTGGCCCGCACCCGCCAGCACTCTGTGGATGCGGGTGACCAGAGTGTCCTTCGCGGCGGCGTCGCCGGCCAGGGCGCGTTCGGGCAGCAGGTCCTCGGCAGCGACGGGGCGGGGCGCCTGGGACCAGGCGGGCGCCGCGCTGTAGCCGCTGAATGCTGAGGTTGCTGCTCCGGCGGCCTCAGCGATGGCCCCGTCGTGGTGGGCGTGGACGATGGGCCCCTCGCCGAAGTGGGATTCGATCCGGTCCAGTCCGCCGGCGAGGTCCGCCGTCCCGCCGAGGAGCAGGATGAGCCGCTGCCCCTGCACGCCTACGACGGCGTCGACGGCGAAGCGAATGCACTGGCGGCGCAGGTTGGAGATGAACACGGTGTCCGCTTCGAGGGGCGCCTCACCGACGACGACGCTGACGCCGGCCGGAGACTGCCAGCCGACGGCGGCCGCGCGGGATGAGATCTGTTCGGCGGGCTCGTCGCGAAGCAGGGCGTCCACCAGGAGGGCCTCCAGGCGGGAATCCCACGCGCCGCGGGATTCGGCCGCGCGGGCGTATACGTCGGCGATCGCGAAGGCGACCTCGCGGGAGTAGCGCAGCACGGCTTCGAGCACCAGGGGCTGATCGGCCGGCGGCATGAGGGCGGGCAGCCGCTGCTCGACGGCGTCGACGATGGTTCGGATCAGCTGCAGGGCCCGCTGCAGGGAGATGCTCCGCATCAGGTCCGTGGGGGCGGGGCCGAGCAGCTCGTTGACCAGGGGCAGGGACCGGGCGTCCTGGTTCTCGAGCCAGCTGACGAGACCGGAGATCCCGCGCTGGGCGATCAGCCGCAGGGAGGCCCGCTCCTCGGTGCTGAGGGTGGCGTACCAGGAGAGCTCCTCTTCGAGGTGCTCTCCGACGGTGGTCGTCAGCCGCGAGAGGCTGCTGCGCAGGGTGCGGAGAGCCTCATCGGAGATGGCGACGGGGGCTGGCAGGGCGGTCACCCCGCCACCTTAGACAAGAAATTGTGGAGGATCTACAAAAGGGCTGCTCAGCCGACGCGGGAGAGCCACTGCACGGGCGCGCCCTGAGCAGCGTGGCGGAAGGTCTCCAGCTCCTCGTCCCAGGCTTCTCCGAGGGCGAGGGAGAGCTCCTGGTACACCAGGGAGGGGTCTCCGGCGCCTGTTTCGTAGGCGTAGCGGATGCGGTCCTCGGAGACCATGATGTTGCCGGCGGTGTCGATCGTGGCGTGGAAGATGCCGAGGTCCGGGGTGTGGGACCAGCGGGAGCCGTCGCATCCGGGCGAGGGCTCTTCGGTGATCTCGAAGCGCAGGTGGGAGAGGCTGCGCAGGGTGGAGGCGAGCTTGGCGCCCATGCCCTGGGCTCCCTGCCAGCTCAGCTCAGCCCGGTGGCTTCCTGGGGCGGCAGGCTGTGAGGTCCAGTCGAAGTCGACACGGGCGTCGACCACTGAGGCCACGGCCCACTCGACGTGTGGGCACAGCGCAGAGGGGGCTGAGTGGATGTGAAGCACACCACGGGCACCCCGCGCTTCTGCTGCGTATGTGTTCATGTCATCCTCCACGTTGCTGTTGGTGCGTCTTCCCCTACGACCAGACAGCGTTTCCTGTGAAGGATTCGAGGCAATCGTAACAGCTGTCAGGACCTCCGGCAGCGGCTCTGTGAGGCCCGAGGGGCGCTGCGGCCCAGGGCCGCGTTCTCTGGCCTGCGGCCGGAGCCAGATCGGCTTAGGCGCGGGGGTGGGCTTGGGCGTAGGCCTGGGTGAGCTTGTCCATGGAGACGTGCGTGTAGATCTGGGTGGTCTGCAGGGAGGAGTGTCCGAGGAGCTCTTGGACGGCTCGGAGGTCGGCGCCGCCGTCGAGCAGGTGGGTGGCGGCGCTGTGCCGCATGGCATGGGGGCCGCGGGCTCCGGTGGTGCCGAGGTTCTCGAGCGCCTGGTCGACGAGTCTGCGGACCACACGGACGTCGATCCGTCCGCCGCGGGCTCCGAGGAAGAGGGCCGCGCCGGAGGCGGGGGCGACGAGCTGGTCCCGGGCATGGAGCCATCGGTCCAGTGCTTGGGCGGCGGGCTTGCCGTAGGGCACGGTGCGCTCCTTGCTGCCTTTGCCGATGACGCGGAGGGTGCGGCGGGACTGGTTGAGGTCGGTGGTGTTCAGCCCGGCGAGCTCGGAGACGCGGATTCCGGCTGCGTAGAGGGTTTCGACGATGGCTTCGTCGCGTGCGGCGAGCGCGTAGTCGTGGGGGTTGTCCTCTTTGAGCTGGGCCCAGGCGGCGCGGTGTGCGGCGAGGTCTTGGGTGAGCTGGTCGATGTCGCGGGCTTGGAGGACTTCGGGGAGGCGGGTTCCGCGGCTTCCGCTCCTGAGCCGTACGGCTGGGTCTTCGGGGAGGTGTCCTCGGCGGTGGGCCCAGGCGGTGAAGGCCCGGACGGAGGCGATCTTGCGGTTGAGTGTGGAGCGGGCAAGGCCGGCTTCGTGGAGGGCGGCGAGCCAGGTGCGCAGCGCGCTGAGGGTGATGGCGCGGAGGGGGCCGGTGTGCTGGGCGAGCTGCACGAGGTCTGAGGTGTAGCCGCGCAGGGTGTGCGCGGAGAGGCCGCGTTCGTGCTGGAGGTGGGCGGCGAACGCTTCGATGAGCGGGTCGGGCTGGGGGTGCTCCTGCGCCATGGCGGCTACTCTACGCGGCTCGGCCCCATTGTCCCCCGGAGGCGCGGGCGAGGTTTTTGGCTTCGAGGCGGGTCAGGCCGCCGAGGATGTGAGGGATCGGCAGGCCTGCGACGTCGGTGAGTCTGCTGGGGGTGGTGAGCCCTCGTTTGGGGAGGGCGTCGTAGATGCGGCGGTCGGCTTCGCTCATGTGGTCCAGGGGGTTCTCAGCGTCCGTGCGGAGGGGCAGTTCGGGCTGCTGGGCTCGTGGGTCGGTGGGGTGAGCTGAGGCGCTGGCGATGAGGCTGATGACTTCGGCGGGGTCAGTGACGAGTTGGGCCGGGGTTTCGCGCAGGAGCCGGTGGGTGCCGGCTGAGGCGGCGGAGCGGACGCTGCCGGGGAAGGCTCCGACGGGCCGGCCGATGCTGAGTGCGTGGTGGGCGGTGGAGAGCGCCCCGGAGCGTGCTCGGGCTTCGACGACGACGCTGGCGGCGGAGAGTCCGGCGATGATGCGGTTCCGGTGCAGGAACCGGTGCCGGGTGGGGCTGGAGCCGGGCGGCAGCTCGGAGAGAAGGACTCCTCGCTGCGTGACGGCGCGCAGCAGCTCTTCGTTTCCGGCCGGGTAGAGGCGATCCGCTCCCCCGGCGAGCACGGCGATGGTGGGTGCGACGTGTGTCTCCTCGGGCTGTTCGGCGCGGAGGGCCCCCCGGTGAGCGGCGGCGTCGATGCCGTAGGCGCCGCCGGAGATGATGGTGACGCCGTGGCCGGAGAGGTCTTGGGCGAGCTCATGGGCGATACGGCCCCCGTAGTCGGTCATCTCCCGGGCGCCGACGACGGCGAAGCCGCGGTGGGCTTCGGGCATCCGCTGGGCCAGCTCCGCCATCGGCTCATGGCCGGGCTCTGCTCGCGTTCGGGTGCGGAACCAGAGTCCGATGGGCCCGGCGGGATGAAGATCCTGCAGCTGGGCGGGCCACGAGGAGTCCTCGGGAATGAGAAGGCCGCCGCCGAGCTGCCGAATGCGGTGCAGGTCACGGGCCCCGTCGGCTCGTGGGGCGCGGGTGCGCCATCGCTCCAGGCCGTGGCTGAGGGAGCGTTGCCGCAGGCCCAGGCCGACGAGCTCGGCTGCTTCGGCGATGCGCTGCTGCTGGGCTGCCGGAGCCGGTCCTCCGCTGCGGATCAGGTCCCAGGCGGTTTCCGGGCCGAGCTCTGCGACGGTCAGGCAGCCGAGGAGATCTCCTGGCTCGATGACGCGGCTGAGACTGGCCCGGGCTGTCCGAACGGCTGTGTCCTGGGTGCTCATCGGGCAGCTCCTGTGCTCAGGCGCAGCTGCACAGCGATGTCGAGATCCTCCGCTTCTGGGCGCTCTCTGCCGGCGATGTCGGTCAGGGTCCAGGCGAGCCGGAGAATGCGGACGTAGCCGCGCAGGGAGATCAGGGCTCGGTCCAGGGCGTCGTCTAGCTGGCCTGTCACGGTTTTGGGGAGCCTCAGGTCTTCGGTGAGCAGCTTCAGGGGTGCCTGGCTGTTCATCGCCAGCCCGTAGGGCGCCAGTCGATGAGCCTGCCGTTCGCGGGCCTGCATCACCCGGGTGAGGACCTGACCGGAGGTCTCCCCAGGCTCGGCGAGCGCGAGGGAGGCCGAGCGGGGGCGCTCGATGTGGATCTGCAGGTCGATGCGGTCCAGCAGCGGCCCGGAGATGCAGCTGAGGTAGCCGCGCCGTTGGGTCACGGTGCAGGTGCACTGCAGACCGCTGCCGGTGCTCATGCCGCAGGGGCATGGGTTCGCTGCGAGCACGAGCTGGAACCGAGCGGGATAGGTGACCTGCCCGGCAGAGCGCTGAAGGCTGATCCGTCCTGTTTCCAGGGGCTGCCGGAGGGAGTCGAGGACCTGCCGCTGGAACTCGGGGGCCTCGTCGAGGAAGAGCACCCCGTGGTGGGCCCGGGTGACGGCCCCGGGGTTGGGAATGCGGGCGCCCCCGCCGACGATTGCGGCCGCGGAGGCGCTGTGATGCGGGGCCTCGAAGGGCGGGGTGCGCTGCAGGCTGGTCAGCGGCTCCCGGGCGCTGGTGCTGATGGAGGCGATAGCGGTGGCCTCCATGGCCTGCTCGTCCTGAAGGGGCGGGAGGATGGAGGGCAGCCGTTCGGCCAGCATCGTCTTGCCGGCCCCGGGCGCTCCGATGAGCAGCAGGTTGTGGCCCCCTGCGGCTGCCATTTCCAGGGCGAAGCGGGCTTCGGCCTGTCCGCGGATGTCGGACAGGTCGGGTCCCGGATGAGTGGACTCATGGTCGGTTGGCTCGGCTGCTCCGATATGGCGGATGATGCCGGCGTCGCCGCGGAGAGGAATCTCATCAGCGCCAGGGGTGCGGAATGCGGCTGCAACGTCGAGGACGTGGCGTGCCGAGATCACCTCCACCCCTGGTACGAACGCGGCCTCAGCGGCGTTCTCCCGTGCGACGACCACGGCCTGGAGCCCAGCTTTGGCGGCGGCTGCGACGGCCGGCAGCACTCCTCTGACAGGCCGAAGCCGCCCGTCGAGCCCCAGTTCGGCGAGGAAGAGGACCTGTTCGGTGCCGGTCACCCTGCCGTCTGCGGCCCACGCGCTGACCAGGATCGCGAGATCCAGGCCGGACCCGGCTTTGGGCAGGGAGGCGGGAAAGAGGTTCACGGTCAGCTTGCGGGCAGGAAGATCCAGCCCGGCGTTCTTCGCCGCCGAACGGACCCGGTCCTGGCTTTCCCTGAGGGCCGCGTCGGGCAGACCGAGAAGGACGAATGCCGGAAGGCTCTGGCCGATGTCCGCCTCCACCTCGATGAGGTGGCCCTCCGCGCCGATCAGCACCGCGGCCCGGGCTCTGCCCATCTCCCGCAGCGGGGCGGCAGCTGGCGCCCGGCTCATCAGACCACCCCCGGGATGTGGTCGATGCTCTGGATCGAGGTCCCGCGGCGGTGCATGACGACGCCGACCGCGTCCACCCGGCGGGGCATCCGCAGTCGGCTGGTCACCGCATATTCGGAGAGCAGCCGGTGCAGGCGCCGCAGCTTCTGCCGGTCCACGGCCTCCAGCGGGTGGCCGTAGCCTAGCCCGCGCCGGGTCTTGACCTCCACAGCGACCAGAGTGTCAGCGTCGAGGGTGATGAGGTCAAGCTCTCCTGCCCGGGTCCGCCAGCGGCGTTCGATGATCCGGTGGCCTTTGGTCTCCAGGAATTCGGCAGCCCGCTGCTCCCCGTCCAGCCCCGTGCGGTCTTTGGCGCGCATCTGGTCTCCTCTCCGTCGCTGGAGAACAGCCTGCGCCCGCACAGCGCTGACGATTCTTGCCCCAGAGCCCCCTGTGGAGGCAGCGGCGCGCCCAATGAGCTGGACGGGAGCGGTGGAAGAGTAAGCCCGGCCTAGAGTCCCGGCAGTGCCGGGGCGCCGAGGTTCCAGGACTGCCGGTGGTAAGACGTGGGCCCCTGGGTCTGGATCGCCTCCCGGTGGGCTCTGGACCCGTACCCCTTGTTGGAGTCCCAGCCGAAGGCAGGGTGCTCGGCGGCGAGCTGCTGCATCAGCTGGTCGCGCTCCACCTTGGCCAGCACGGAGGCGCAGGCGACGGTGAGGCTCTTCAGATCGGCCTTCGGCATGGTGCTCACTCGCGCGTCTGAGCCGCTGGTGAGCCAGTCGTGAGTGCCGTCGAGCAGCACTGCTTCCACGCTGCGGCCCAGCCGCTGCTCCACCTCAGCAAGACCCGCCCGGCCTGCCGCGCCCAGGGCGGAGGTGAGGCCGAACTCATCGATCTGCTCAGCGGCCTGGTGCTGGACGCTGTGCGCACTGGTGTGCTCGCAGATGGCAGGCTGCCACCGGGTGCGTGCCCCCGGAGTGAGGAGCTTCGAGTCCCGCACGCCGTCCAGCACGGGCCACACCCCCGCAGTGAGGACCTCGGCCGGAAGCTCCGCAAGATTGATGACGACCACACCGATGGTCACCGGCCCGGCCAGTGCGCCGCGGCCGACCTCGTCGATGCCGGCTATCAGGCAGGCGCCCCGCTCGGCGTGCAGCTGCAGCTCCGGGGCGAGGGTGGCGTTGGCGGGCGGAGCTTTGCTCATTCTGCGACCGCCCGGGAGGCCTCGGCGGGCTCCGGAACGTCGGAGAACGGCTCGTTGTCCGAGACGCCTCCCCCGAACCGGCTGAAGGGCCAGACGGTGCTCATATGCCGGCCGATCACGTCGTCCACGGGCACAGCACCGGCGTCGGGCTCGTGGACGTGGGCGCGGGAGTCCGCGGAGGCTCCGCGATTGTCCCCGAGCAGCCACACGTGGTCCTCCGGCACTTCCACGGAGAACTCCGAGTCGCTGGGGCTGCGGCCAGGGCTGATGTAGGGCTCGTCGATGGGCTCGCCGTTGACGAGGATGCGGCCCTGCTCGTCGCAGCACTCCACGGTGTCACCGCCGAGGCCGACGATCCGTTTGACCACGTAGTGGCTGGAGGTGTCCGGCATGAGGCCGATGAAGATCATCGCGTCCTGGGCGGGGTTGGTCTCGGGCGCCTGGTCCGGGCCCCACCACTGGCGAGTGTCTTCGAAGACGACGACGTCGCCCCGGTCCAGGTCCATGGGGCCGGGCGCCAGCAGGTTGACCACGATGCGGTCATCCACTTCAAGGGCCGGCTCCATGGACTCAGAGGGGATGTAGAAGGCCCGCAGGAGGAAGGTCTTGACGATGAAGGAGATGAGTACCGCCAGTCCGATGATGATGGCCGCTTCGATCAGCATGCTCACCAGCGGGTGGCGCCTGCGCCGGTCGGGGTGCTCCGCCCCAGCAGGCTGGTCGGTCAACGGAGCTCCTCGATGCCTCGGCGGTCGGACAGCGGCCAGACGACGTCGGTCACCTGCCCGATGATGCGGTCTTCGGAGATCATACCGCCGCCGGGCGCCCCCAGCAGGGCACGGGAGTCCACGGACTCTGGACGGTTGTCCCCCAGCACCCACATGCGGCCTTCGGGCACCTCAGCCTCGAAGCTGATGCGCGAGGGGGCTTCCCCCTCCGGGAGGTAGGGCTCGTCGAGGGGCTCTCCGTTGACGGTGAGCCGGCCGTCGCCGTCGCAGCAGACGACGGTGTCGCCGCCGGTGCCGATGACGCGTTTGACGAAGACCTGGGGCGGTGTGCCGACCCCGATCCAGTGGCCGGCCTGCTGGGCCAGCCGGCTCAGGGCGGACTGCTGGCCCTGGTAAGGAGCGAAGGAGCCCTCGCCGTCGAAGACGATGACGTCTCCCCGTTCCGGGCCGTCATCGCCGGGGTAGTGCTTGGCGACGGCGACTCGTTCGCCGTCATCCAGGGTGGGATCCATGGAGTCCTGGCTGACCAGGTAGATGTCCACCAGGAAGATCCGGACCCCGGTGGAGATGAGAAGGGCTGCGGCCAGCACAACGGCCAGCCGCAGCCCCCAACGTCTGATCAAAGCAGCGGTGAGGCTTAGGCCTCGACGACTGTTTCTTCGACGTCCCGCCCCTTGGCGCGGGCCACGGCGGACTCACGCTTCTCCTTGATGCGGGCTGCCTTGCCGTGGCGGTCACGCATGTAGTACAGCTTGGCGCGGCGGACGTCACCGAGGGCCGAGACCTCGACCTTCTCTATCACCGGGGAGTGCACCGGGAAGGTACGCTCCACGCCGACGCCGAAGGAAATCTTGCGGACGGTGAAGGTCTCGCCGATGCCGTGGCCCTGGCGGCCGAGCACGTAGCCCTTGAAGACCTGAACACGGGAGTTCTTGCCCTCAACGATGTTGACGTGCACGTTGACGGTGTCTCCGGGACCGAAGTCCGGGATGTCATCGCGCAGGCTTGCCTGGTCCAGGAAGTCGAGCTTCTGCATTGGTTCTCCTTGGGACGGGATGCCACAGGTCATTCGCCCCGATGTCAGGGACCTGGGACGGGAAGCGCGGCGCGCTCCGTCTCGAGTCTTCAAGCTGATGACCGGGTCCGGCAGGGTGCCGGCGCTCCGGGGCCTGTCTGTTCGGCGCCCCTCCCCCATGGCAGAGGTCAGCGCCCAGCAGGCACAGCGCTCAATTGTGCCACAGATCCGTGCGGGATTCCCAAAGATCAGGGCGGACCTGCTGGGTTCGGGCCTCGGACTGCTCACGGCGCCAGGCCGCGATCTTGGCATGGTCGCCGGAGAGCAGCACCTCGGGCACGGCGCGGCCTCTCCATTCGGCGGGCTTGGTGTAGACGGGGTATTCCAGGAGCCCGTCGGCGTGGGACTCCTCAGCGAGGGAGTCGGCGTTGCCGATGACCCCGGGGATGAGACGGGTGACGGCCTCGACCATCACGATCACGGCGGCCTCTCCCCCATTGAGCACGTAGTCGCCGATGCTCATTCTGCGGACGTCGAAGCGCTCGGCCGCCCATTCGGCGACCCGCTCGTCGATCCCTTCGAAGCGCCCGGGCGCGAACACGAGGTGCTGGTGGCCGGAGAGATCCTGGGCTGCCTGCTGGGTGAGGACCTCTCCGGAGGGGGTGGGGACGATGAGGGTGGGACGCTCGGCCGCTCCGTCGGCGGCGAGCACCTCGTCGAGGGCCAGCGCCCAGGGCTCGGGCTTCATGACCATTCCGGCTCCGCCTGCCACCGGCGGCGAGTCCACGGTGCGGTGCTTGTCGGCGGTGTAGTCGCGCAGCTGGTGGCGCCGGATGTCCAGCAGCCCGTCCTGCTGCGCCCGGCCGATGAGTGAGAGATCGAGGGCGTCGAAGAACTCCGGGAAGATGGAGATCAGGTCGATGCGCACTCAGAGCAGCCCTTCGGGCGGGGTGAGGGTGATGGTGCCGGACTCGGTGTCCACCTCGGGGACGATCTCCTCGACGAACGGCACCATGGCCTCTTCTCCCTCCGGGGTCTTGATCACAAGCAGGTCCTGTGCGGGCCCGGTGATCAGCTCGGCGACGACGCCGTACTCGCGACCGTCAGCCCCGAGGCATGTCAGCCCTTCGAGCTCGTGGGAGTACCAGCCCTCGCTCTCGCCCTCTTCGACGATCTGCACATGGAGAGTGGACCCGCGCAGGGCTTCAGCGGCATCACGGTCCCGAATCTCGTCGAAGGTGAGCATGCAGATCTTCTTGTTCCACCGCTGGGAGGCAACGGTCAGCTGCGCCGTCGTCCGGTCCTGGCTGTGCTTGCCCGGCTCCCGGATGAGCACGGCGCCTGGGGCGAGCCGCTTGCCGGGATCGTCGGTGAACAGCTCCACGGTGGTCTCCCCGCGGACGCCGTGGGGCTTGCCGATGCGAGCGACCCGCAGCCGTTTCCCCTGGGGGGTCGGCTGCGGGTCGCTGCTGTATTCAGTCTGTGCCATGAACCTGCCGGGTGTCAGCGGCGGCGGTCGGTGTCGACGACGTCGACCCGCACGTCCTGACCGCCGGGGAGGGCGGAGACCACTGCGCGCAGGGCCTTGGCGGTGCGCCCCGCCCGGCCGATCACCCGGCCGAGGTCCTCGGGGTGGACCCGGACCTGGACGGTGTCGTAGCGGCGACCGTTCTTCTGGCGGACGTCGACGTCGTCGGGTGAGTCGACGATGCCGCGGACCAGGTGCTCAACGGCGTCAGTGATCACAGCAGACATGATTACTCGGCCTTCTCCGCGGCAACTTCCTCAGCTGCGTCGGGGGCCGGGGTCTCTTCTGAGGATGCCTCGGGAGCCTCAGCGGGGGCCTCCTCATCGGTGGGGTTCTCGGCCTTGCCCGTGTTCTCCACAATGACGGAGCCCCTCTCCGGGGCCTTGTACTCCTCGGCGGACTCCTTGGTCCTGAGGGTGCCCTCGGCGCCGTCGATGCCCTTGAACTTCTGCCAGTCGCCGGTGACCTTCAGCAGGGCCAGCACCTGCTCGGTGGGCTGTGCGCCCACGGAGAGCCAGTGCTGAGCACGCGCAGAGTCGATGTCGATGAGCGAGGGCTCCTGGGTGGGGTGGTACTTGCCGATCTGCTCGATGGCCGCACCGTCACGCTTGGTGCGGGAGTCGGCGACGACGACCCGGTAGTGGGGTGCACGGACTTTGCCCATGCGCTTCAGGCGAATCTTGACTGCCACTTGTGTAGCTGCTCCTTGAGTCTGGTGGTCACAGTCGGGCATCGCTGGCAGTGTGGGGATGCTGCGCGGGATGCGGCTGTGGAGACATTGTCCGGTCACGGGAGATTAGAGGGTGCTCCCGTTCCCGAGCAAAGTACTGGGCAATTCTGTCAGAACATCCGGCTATTCCCAAGTTCGGCACACGCGCCTCCGCGCGGCCCTGCGCCGGCATGACCCTTGAGAGCACGAGGCTTCTGAGGCGATCAGCGCCGAACCTTATTTGAGGTACTTCTCGAATCCCTTGGGGAGCGAGAGGTCCTCGGGGCTGACGTCCTGCTGGGAGGCGCCGAAGGCTGAGCCGCCGGCGGCCTTCTGCTGGCGGCGCTGCTCAGCCTCGCGGGCCTCCTGGGCAGCCTTGGCGGGGTTTCCGGACTTTGCCTTCTTCTTGCCCTTGCCCTTGGCGGCCTTCTTCTTGGAGCCGCCTCCGGGGGCTCCGCCGCCCATTCCGGGCGGCATACCCGGCATGCCGCCGCCGCCTGCCATCTTCTTCATCATCTTCTGGGCTTGGCCGAACCGCTCGAGCAGCTGGTTGACCTCGGAGACGTGGACCCCGGAGCCCTTGGCGATGCGGGCGCGGCGGGAGCCGTTGATGATCTTGGGAGCGTTGCGCTCGTGGGCGGTCATCGAGTTGATGATCGCTTCGATGCGGTCGATCTGGCTGTCGTCGAACTGGTCGAGCTGCTGCCGCATCCCCTGGGCGCCGGGCATCATGCCCAGCATCTTCTTCATGGAGCCCATCTTTTTGAGCTGCTGCATCTGGGCGCGGAAGTCCTCGAGGGTGAAGTCCTCCTGATCGGCGAACTTCTGGGCCATCTTCTCGGCCTCGGCCTTGTCCCAGCTGGCTTCGGCCTGCTCGATCAGGCTGAGGATGTCGCCCATGTCGAGGATGCGCTTGGCCATCCGGTCCGGATGGAAGACCTCGAAGTCTTTGAGGTTCTCGCCGGTGGAGGCGTACATGACGGGCTTGCCGGTCACCTCGGCCACGGACAGGGCGGCGCCGCCGCGGGCGTCGCCGTCGAGCTTGGTGAGGACCACGCCGGTGAAGTCCACGCCTTCGTTGAAGGCCTGGGCGGTGTTGACGGCGTCCTGACCGATCATGGAGTCGATCACGAAGAGGGTCTCGTGGGCGCCGACGGTGGCTTTGATGTCTGCGGCCTGCTGCATCAGCTCGGCGTCGACGCCGAGGCGCCCTGCGGTGTCGATGATGACGACGTCGTGCAGCTTGTCGCGGGCGGTGTCCACGCCTTCGCGGGCCACTGCGACCGGGTCGCCCGTGGGCACCTCGGCCTCGGATGAGACGCCGGGGTGAGGGGCGTGGACGGGCACTCCGGCGCGCTCACCGCCGATCTGCAGCTGGCGGACGGCGTTGGGACGCTGCAGGTCGCAGGCCACCAGCATGGGGGTGTGCCCCTTGGACTTCAGATGATGGGCGAGCTTGCCGGCGAGGGTCGTCTTTCCGGCGCCCTGCAGGCCGGCGAGCATGATGACGGTGGGGGGCTGCTTGGCGAAGTGCAGCTCGCGCGTCTCGCCCCCGAGGATGCCGACGAGCTCCTCGTTGACGATCTTGACGACCTGCTGGCCCGGGTTCAGCGCCTGAGAGACCTCTTCGCCGAGGGCGCGCTCCTTGACCCGTCTGATGAACTCGCGGACCACTGGGACGGCGACGTCGGCGTCGAGCAGGGCGCGGCGAATCTCACGGGCAGTGCCGTCGATGTCGGCTTCGGTGAGCCGCCCTTTGCCGCGGAGGTTCTTGAAGGTCGCGGTGAGGCGGTCGGAGAGGGAGTTGAACACGATCAACTAGGGTATCAATGTGAGCCAAAATGACGACGCCCGGGTGGTTCAGGCGGCCCTGTCCGCCCATCGGGGCCTGCTGCGCGCTGTGGAGCAGGGGCACCGGCGTGCGGCCTCGGGCATCCGGCGGACCCCGGAGCTGCGGCGGGGAGCGGCGGAGTCGATCGCTCTGGCCGGCGCGCACACTGCCCGCTCGGCGTCATACGCCCAGCGGGCCTCCTTCGTTGAGGAGCTGGAGCATTTCCCCGCCGCCGGGCTGCGGGCGCTGACCGGCTTCGACACGCGGAACCTGCGGGTTCCTTCCCATATCGGCTTCCGAGCACTGCCGGTTGAGCTGCGGCCGAAGTCGACCAAGCCTGTCTCACGGGCCGGGCAGGACGAGGACGGAGACCCTCCGAGCTTCTTCGACATCATCTACGGCACCCACCGCCAGAACTGAGGAGACGCGGCATGACACAGCAGAGCTCGCCCCAGTACCCCGAAGCCGAGAGTGCCCAGAGCCCCGCTGAGGCGCACGACGCCGGCACCGCGCCTGAGCAGGAAGGGCCGCCTGAGCAGGCAGCGCCTCTCGAGGAGGCAGCCCCGGAGGATCTCGGGGAGAACGCGCACGACGTCGTCGTCTCGCTCCTGCACCATCAGCAGGACCTCATGGTGGAGCTGCGGACGGCCTATGACCGGCTGGATGAGGTCCGGGAGGTGGAGTTCCGGCAGCTGGAGACCCGCGTGCAGTCGGCTGTCGGCGAGCTGCGGGAGGTTCCGGGACGGCTGGCAGCAATGCGCTCGGACCTGGAGAGCACCGCGCACCGGGTGGATGAGCACGGCAATCTCTGTTCGGAGAAGGTGGAGGAGCTCAGCGCATCCGCCGCGGACCTGCGGGCGCGCCTGGAGACTCGTGAGCGGCAGGTGGACGAGCTGGCCAGCATAGCGGCGCAGCTTCAGAGCCGGCTGGAGGAGGTCGCTGCGGAGTCGGCTGAGGCGCACCGCCGCCTGGAGGTTCTCGCCCAGGAGACCAACTCCTCCCTCCTCAGCACCCTGCCCGGCAGGGCACGCACCGCCGCCCACAAAGTGTCGCGCCGGTTCAAGAGGTAGAAGGTCTCGGAGCAGACAGCCCGGGGCATTCCGGGCAGGGAGCGGCGCAGCCGACGAGTGAAGGATGAGGGGGTCTGCTGAGGCCCTTTATGCGACACTGAACCGCGTGGAAACTTCTGTTCTGATCCCCTTCATTGTCCTTGCGGTCCTTCTGGTCGGCCTGCTCGGGTTCTTCCTGGTCAGCGGCTCGGACCTGTTCCGCCGCTCGAAGCAGCGCTACCCCTCTACGCGGGATGCCGATGACGTTCCGGAGGGTGAGGAGCCCGCCGGCGACACCCTGGTCGAGGAGGCCCCGGAGGCTGAGGCGCCTGCTGAGCCCGAGCTGGAGACCCCCGAGCCGGTCGCGGGGCGCTTGGCGCGGCTGCGTGCCCGGCTGGTCAGGTCCAACAGCGTCTTCGGCAAGACCCTGCTGGCGCTGCTGAGCCAGGACGAGATCGACGACGACGTATGGGATGAGATTGAGGAGACTCTTCTCACCGCGGACCTGGGCGCTGATGCTGCGATGGGCCTGGTGGAGACCCTGCGTGAGCGCGTGAAGGTGGAGGGCTCCAAGGATCCGGCGCGGGTGCGGGAGCTGTTGCGCGAGGAGCTGGTGAAGCTCATCGACCCGTCCTTCGACCGCGAGCTGACCACCACCGCTGAGGGGCGCCCGGCTGTGGTGATGGTGGTGGGCGTCAACGGCACCGGCAAGACGACCACAGTGGGCAAGCTGGCCCGCGTGCTGGTGGCTGAGGAGCGTTCGGTGGTGCTGGGCGCGGCGGACACGTTCCGCGCCGCAGCCGCTGAGCAGCTGACCACCTGGGGCGCCCGGGTGGGCGTGCCGACGGTGTCCTCCGAGGTGGAGGGCGCGGACCCGGCGTCGGTGGCCTTCGAGTCGGTGGCGAAGGCTCAGGACGACGAGGCCGATGCGGTGCTGATCGACACCGCGGGCCGCCTGCAGAACAAGGCGAATCTGATGGACGAGCTGGGCAAGGTCAAGCGTGTGGTGGAGAAGAAGTCTGCGGTGGACGAGGTGCTGCTGGTGCTGGATGCCACCACCGGCCAGAACGGCCTCTCACAGGCGAAGGTCTTCTCCGAAGTCGTCAATGTGACCGGAATTGTCCTGACCAAGCTGGACGGCACGGCCCGCGGCGGCATCGTCGTCGCGATCCAGCAGCAGCTCGGCGTGCCGGTGAAGCTGATCGGCTTGGGCGAGGGCCCGGACGATCTGGCGCCGTTCGACACCGAGTCGTTCGTGGACGCGCTGCTGGAGGAGCAGAGCGGCTGAGACGCATTCAGAGCCACAAATCGCTTTTCTCAGGACAAAGGCCCTCAACTTCCACCTTAAATTTACCCTTGCACAGCCTGGATAGACTCGCCGCATAATCCAGGCCAATGAGGGTAAATACTGATTGGCAAGTTGCGCTAAACCTTTTCTTCGAGTCTTCAGCGTCACTCGCTGCCACCACGCAAACTCAGCAGCGATCCGTGCTGACCAGGTTCGCCCGGCTGCTGCAGGAGGCCGGAGCCACCGCGCCGGCGACGGTCACGCACGCCCAGGTAGCCGAGCTGCTCACCGGCTACGCGCCGGGATCGAAGGGAACACTGTTCAACCTTCTGAACCGGTTCATGAAGGCCAGCACGACGCCCAACCCGCTCGACGGATACAAGCGGCCTATGCGTCAGACCTACCGGGCGCGGCCGGTAGCAGATCAGCTCATCAGCGAAGCCCTGAACACCGCCAGCAGCCGCGACGCCCTACTCATCGAACTCATGTCCTTCTGCGGCCTACGAGCCTCCGAAACAGCCTCACTGCGCTTTGACCAGATCGAGACCGCCACCGGGACGAAGCTGCTGCGGATCACCGGCAAAGGCGACAAAACCCGCCGGGTACCTCTGCCCAGGACCATCGCGCAGAAGATTGCGCTCGAAGATCACGAGCGGATTTTTCTCTTCCCCGGCTACCAGAGTGACCACCTACGCAGCGCGAGCGTCAGCAAAATCATCCGCCAGACGTTCCCGGCCGGAGTCACCGCACACATGCTGCGCCACCGCTTCGCCACACGCGTCTACAGCCAGACCGGCGACCTGCGCGCAGTCCAAGAGCTACTAGGCCACGCCAGCCTGGCCACCACAGAGACCTACCTCGGCGTCGACCAGGAAGCCGTCTGGCAAGCCGCACGCGCAGCCCACGACCTCATCGCCTAGTGGCCTTTGCATCGGGTCTCAGGGATCTTGCCGCCGCAGGTCGGGCAGTCCGCGGTGATCTGGGCTACCTCGGCCCCGGTGTCGTAGCACTGGAACCCCGGTGACCGGGGACCCCAATAGATCTCCCGATTCAGAATCCGGGCCTTGCGGCCGTGCTTACGATCCTCATCCATGGCACCGGCCTGCTGCCCCGAGGTGATCGCCTGAGCATCGAAGGTGTTCACCACGAACAGCCGGTTCGGTGCCCACATCGGAGCCACATCCGGGTGGGCTTGCATCTGCTGGCGAATCACCTTGTGATTCTTCATCAGCCCCTTACACCGGGCCACCGCCTGAGTGACCTGCCGCAGCCGCTTATTGCTGTTGTCCCAATCGATGCCGGTCCAGCGGATCATCACATTGCGGCGCCGCATCTGCGGCAGCAGACGCCGAATATCCTTCGGCAGACTATCCCCAGAATCCATCGCCCCGGTGACCTCATCAAGCAGCACATCCCCATCCCGGAAATCGTGCAGCTGGTCCCAGGAGACGAACGGCTCGAACAGCGGGTGCGGCTGACCGGTATCCGGGTCCAGGATCGTGACCGTGGAGAGAATCCGCCGGCCCATCATCAGTGACGGCAGCGTATCGCGGACCATCGCCAAGGTCTTGCCCTGACCATTGAGACCGATATAGCCCATGATCGGCACCGACCGGCGACGCCGCACCCCATTGGTGAGTAGCTTCTTTCCTTCCAGAGCCTTCGGCGTCATCAGCGGATCATCGTTGCCTTCGGTCGCGTCCCTCTCCACGCGCAGCGCGGAGGGGGGCCGCGCCGAAGACACAATCTCATCGAACGACGCCGAGGACTCAGCCGGGGCATCGGGCCCAACCGGGCGAGCAATCACCTGAGTCTCATCCAACTCTGACATTATCCAGACCCTCCAATTTGGGGAACATGACTAAACACCGTCCGGGCCGTCTTCCACAGAAAACCGATCACCCAGACCAGCAGCGGAATCAAAATGATGGGGACCACGACCATCCACGGGATGAACCCGGCCAAGACCCCCATGAACTCGAAGAGCTCAGGAACCAGGCCCTGTTGGGCATCCATCACATCCTCCACCGGAGAGCCTTCCGGCAGCAGACCACCGATCCAGCCGACAAAGCCCATCGCCAACTCAATAAACCACTCAGTAATCATCAGCACTGCCCGGCGTTGTAATTGACCATCGACGCCAACCGGCGCCGGGTCTCGCAGAAGCTGAACACCGAAGCGATCAGCACCGAGGCCAACCGGGTCAGCTCCCGCAGCCGCTCACCCCAGCCGTCGCAGAAGTCCAACCCAATCGGCACCGACGCCAACCCGAAATCCAGGTCCAGCGACATCGAGCAGCCACCAGCATCACGATTAAACGGGGTCAGCACCCCATCGATACCGAAGCCGAGCCCGATCGTGGAACCGATGATGTTGTTGTTCCAAGACGACAACCCCTGACCCACAGACACCTCCGTGGACGCTGAGGAGGGCACGAACGCCCACGCCAACGCGCACTGAACCGGCACCAGCACCCACGAGACCGGATTCCATGAAATCTCGCCCCACTCACAGCCCCGCTCACCCTCCGGATCAGGAGCCGCCCCCGGTGCCTCCATCGTCGTCGGCTGCGCCCAAGCCGGGGAAGTCCCCGTGGCGGTGCCCTGCTGCGGCAAATGCGCCCCCAACGGATTCGTGAACGCCTGCGGCCCCTCGAGCTGGCCAGGCTGGCCCTGCTGAGCATTCATCGCCTCATCCTGCCGGTCCTCAGCATCCTCGTTCATCGCCTCCGACTCACGCTCACGGGCCTCCTCAAAATCCCGATCCGCCTCAGCCTGACGATCCGCCTCAGCCAACCCCGACGACGACGGACTGTTGTAATCCCCCGACCATTCCCCGGACTCCGGGTCCACATTCACCGTCCCGGCATTCTGGTGCTCCGCGTTGTAGTCATGCGCCAGCGCACGGCACTCCGAGAGCTGCAGCAGCTCACCGCCATAGACACACACCAGCCCGTCGGTGGTGGCGTAGTCATCGAAGGACTCAACACGCTCAGTCCAGTCGCGGCCGCGCTCCGCAGACACCAGCCCCAGGCCACCATCCTCCTGAGCCTCCATCAGCTCCAAACTGCACGTCCCATCCAGACACTCCGGGTGAGACTCCGCGAAGCCCCGGAACTCCGGAGACGTCTCCTGCTCAAGAACCGTCTCCCCACTATCCGGATGCACCACCTCCACACTGTGCGGCACCCCAAAATCCTCAGTCACCGCAGGCATCCCCGGCAACGCCCGATCCCCGTCGTACTGGCTACGAATCTCATTGCCCACCGCATCCCTGACAACGGTCTCAAGCTCAAGGGCACCCACGTCCCCCTCGTTGACCTCTTCCGCCTCAAGAGTGACCGTCCGACCATCAATCTCCACACGAATCCACGGCCGCACATCACCTGTTTGATAGCCAGCATGAATAAGCCCCCCGGAACTATCCAGCGGCCCGTATGCATGACCACAATCCTCAAAAATGGAATAGCTACTCGTCAGCCCAGAGGATGAATACAAACTGGTGGGAATCTGCCCAGAAGACTCCCTCACCCGCGAACGCGGGCCAAAAATCTCAAAGCACTGCCTTCCCTCTTCCCAAGCATTGTTATGGCCCGACGACACACCCGCCGGACGAACACCCCAACCCCCCTGCTCAGCCGCCTGCCACGACGTAGGCGTCAGCTCCTGCAAACTCTCCTCACCCCACCCAGCACACGACCGACCCGCCAACATATGCACCACCTGGTTATCCGTACCCCCACACACAGCCCCCTCCGGGTCCCAACCGAACCACTCCGCCGTCATATCCATAGCCCCCGCAGTCAGCCCAGCCCCCAAAAAATAGGCGCTGCCGACACCGGTGGCACCACCAACAGCACGACCCGCAGCACCCCACGGAATACCACCACGCTGCCGCGAATTATTCGACACCTGCTCCGCGCGCTGCTGCCTGTCCACCGGCACCACATCAGTCCCCGAACCCTGCACACCAGCACCAGCACCCAACACACTCGAAGTCGCAGCCGGACGCGGATTCACCGGCACCACCTCACCCCGAGACTGCGCCACAAGATCACTCAACGTCCCCGGATTCGGAATCGTCCCACCAGGCACCCGACCCGACGAGGCCGCGTGATTCCAGACCGAGGCAGCCGTCCTACGCGCCGAAGTGTTGGTGTGATCACGCATATTCATCTCAGCGCGCCTACGCCAATCCCCATTACTCTCGTTCGGCATCCGCTGACCAGCCCACTGCCGCACCGTGGCCTCATTGCGCGGAGTCATCCCCGTACGGTCATACCCCGCCCGCTCATACTCGTTACTCAGAAGATCTTCATAGAGCTGCGACTGCCGCTCATAAGCTTCCCCCGCCGCCATGGAATACACCCCCGGATTACTGTTCACCCGATCCGCAAGCCCCGAAGGCTGCTCAGCATGAGCAGGCACACCCAACGGCACCGCCGCCAACAACACGACGATCACCGCCACCACAAGCCGGCGCACGAACCTGAACACAAGACCACCTCAGAAAAAGAGGGTGGCCCCGGGAAACACTCACCCCCAAGTCCCACCGAGAACGGGTAGGGCGCGAGACCCAAGGGCGTGACATCCGAGGCCACCACAACTATCAAGACTAAAGAATTGAGACGCCAGTCCGGGCACCACAGAGGCATCGTTCACCAGCAGAACACTGTGACACCCGGACCAACGACCTCATCAAGGAACCAGCATCAGCCAGAAGACTTGACCAGACGACGCAGCACGTTCCAGCCAATGAACACCGCCAGCAGCGCCGCACCCACCGTCAGAGCAGTAGGCACCACCGAGGAAAGCTCGGAAGTGATGTTATCGACCGCAGAATCTGCCGCGTCCCCAATGCTGATCCCATTGGACAGCAGAAGCGTCCAACCAAAGAGATACTCAACGAAACCCATCATTTTCACCTCCTCTCAACACACGTCAACGCGAACACCAGACCGATCACCACACCCGCCGCAGCAGCCGTGACAATCCACCGCATCCCCTCAGTAGCGAGAAGAGCGGAATCCTCAGTTAGAAGCTCCATACCAGCCCCACAAACACCTGCCAGACCCGGACCACACCCACCGCAGCCGCAAGAAAGAACACCAACTCACTCATTGAGCTTGTCCACCTCCTTCACCAACAGCTCCGACAGATCGAACATCAGCCCAATCAGAAGACCCATCGCCAAGACCAGGCCCAGCACGCTCATGACCACTAATGCCTCACCAACGGCACAATCGCCATAAGACCCAGCAGCAGCACAATCACAGCCGTACCAACGACCTCCACCGCGAAACTGGCCTCCATCAGCGCCCCCATCCGCTCCAACTGCTCATGCACATCCGAATAGAACTCCTCCGGAGCCACCAGACCCTCAGAATCGCCACCCGACTCCCCAGACCCAGACGAGGCATCCCCTTCCGGCTCCGCGTCCTCATCCGGTTCCTCATCAGCAGGCTCATCGTCTACCGGCCCAGAATCCGGCCCAGGCTCCGCAGAAGGCTCCGCAGACTCAACACCGCCCTCATCAGGTTGAAGATCACCCTCAGTCACCTCTTCCGCAGCCGGTGATTCCACGACGCATCAAGCCAGTTCGAGCTGCTGTGCAAACCCGTGGATAGCGTTCTGAGGATGACCTGCCCACCGCAGAGAGGCCCCGAAGTCCGGCGATTCCTGCATCCCGCAATCAGCCGCCCAGAACTCCCCGACCTCAGGAAGATCAGGCCGATCCTTGTTGTCCCACACCTGCACCTCAATCTGACCACCATGCTGCTGCCGCAAAAGCACCACATGGAACAACAGCTGCCCATCAGCCTTCCGAGCAACCGGGTTCACAGACTGAACCTCACCACCCACCAGCACATACGGACTCACGTTCACAACAGCCATGCATCTCTCCAGTTCTCTAAATTCGCTCCATAGCATCTATTCCTAAATGGAGGCTGTACAGAACACAATACAGCGCCCAAGCGCCATTTTTTGATTTTTCCCATTGTGTTAAGACAACGCAGGCCTCAGACTCGAACCCTCCGCCGACGCCTGAGACTTCCGATCAAGCTGCACAAGCAGCCATTCCGCGAACTCGAAGTCACACCCCAGCTCCTCACGCTTCTGCTGCAAGGTGTCCCCGTACTGGTGCCGCATCCACCCCAGAGTGATATCCAGATCAGAGGCCTCCCTCTTCCAGGTGTTGACCTTCTCCACCACCACACCGAACACGTCTAAGCAGAAGACTTGACCCCAGTTCGACAGACCCCACAGCTCCTCCGGTGACATGCTCGCCGCCTTCTCACGCGCCAACTTTCCCGGCTTAGCCTCACACTCCACACGCACCAGAGTCTCTGACATCCGGGCAGTACCACCCTGCTCAGCCATGTACTTGTTCACCTGCTTGCCCTTCTCATAGATCCGCACATAGAACGGCGAGCGAGGAGAGCCGATATACAGCGTCCGGCCCAGGCCCTTCACATCATCCCGCAGCCAGTCTCCGCGCTGATCCGTGTTCAGGCTGTACTCCTCAGCGAAGCGGCGACCTGCCTCAGCGAGCTTCTCCCAGGTGCCTTCACCATCATCGAAGTCCTGCGCAGCGTCAGCACGGGTGACCCAATGAGCATCCGGCCAGAGCTCCCTGATCGCCATAGCAAGCTCGTGGGAATCCTCACCCTGAGCACGCACGTGAGGCCTACCCCCATTACCCCCATAGAGCAGATGACAGACCCGAGACCCATCCCTCATCAGCTCGAAACCCGCCTGATAGCCAAGCAGCGGCTTGCACGCCTGAAACACACCCCCGAGCCTGCGCTCCAAGAGATGCCCCACACGCTCCGGCACATCGTTGATCGAACACATATAGGCATCGAACCTCATCGACTCACCAACTGACACCAAACGACATCAAGTGAATAGAAGTTGGGGGGTGCAACCCCCGTGTTACTAGACGGGGGTCGCCCACACCCGGCCACCCGGCCGAGCACGAAAAAGCCCCCACCCGAGAAGACGGGAAGGGGCAAAGAGGAGTGGATGGAGCCGGGACGAGCCTGATTGGGGCCAATAAGCCCCAGGATCGTTCCTGACGGCGTCCCGTCAGCACAAGCAGCCGAGGGGCCACCAGGCACGGCCGAGCCTCCCAGCGGGGCAGGGGCGGCCAATGCGTGGCCGCTACGAGCCCAAACACTCCCAGACGACACGGGAACCACGTCACCCATCAGGCGTCCAGAAAATCGAAGATGCTCAGCTGCTCACCAACCACAGCCGACGACACCACACGCCGAGGCCGCGCAGCAGGCAACGGCCACACCAGATAACCCGACTCCCAAGCAGCCGCACGCATCGCCTCAAAATTCTCCCGCTGCGCGACCTTCTCATCCTGCTGACCAGGCACCAACGCAGCCGACCGATTCACCTCTGTGCCATCACAGAGCGTGTGAACCTCTTCCATGAACGGCAGCCAAGGACGACGACCACTCCACGGCTGCGGAGTCTCCGCAGACATCACAATCCAACCCCGACCACGAACCGCACCCTGATGCCGAGGACAGCACAACGCCCTCAACCGACCAGAAACAACACTCCAAGACGAAACCTGAGCCACAACGGACTCCTCACCGAGCGACTAATGAGCGAACCCACAGAAAGAGGGCCGGTCCCGTCGCTCATCCGGAACCGACCCTCTACACCTGTATCTATGGGGGACAATCCAAGTTCTTCGTCTTAACTCAGTACTTGGATATTTCCCACTGTAACAGAAGCTCAGATAATTGCCTGCCTGATAACCCCCGGCCGCAGCGCCAGATCAGGAACACCCGCATCATTCAGGATCGCCGCAATCGCGAAGACCGGCCCATCCTCGAAGACATAGCCACCATCGGTGACAACAACATCCTCTCCATGGCCCTGGGTATAGAAGCCAAGAACCCCACCCATCTGATCCTTGATCGTGTACTGGCAATAGGTGCTGTAATCGGTCCGATCAATCATGCCCGTCTGCCTCACCATGTCTCCCAACGTCACACAGGCGGCCTCTCCGCCCTACGAAGCAACAATAACCCAACTTTTGGATAAATCCAACCTTGGGCGCACTTTCTCACAGGCTCCTTTAAGGTTTTCCCCTGGTGATCGGATGGGATATATCCCATACTTGTGGACATGGCTGAAACCCTCACTCGTCCAGGTCCTTCGACAGTTCCAGAACTGACCCTTGCAGACCGACTTCTCATCGCTCGCCGTCACGCCGGAATGACCAACGCCGAGCTTGCACTAGCCACTGGTGCCAGCAAGAACACCATCACCAACGCCGAGCGTGGCAACTCCAACCCCTCCCCCATGCTGCTGAAGAACTGGGCCACAGCCACCGGTGTCTCCCACAACTGGCTCATCACCGGCAAGACACCAGCCGAATCTGAACAGGAATCGCTTTTCTCAGGAGAAAGTTAACCCTCCGGAAACATAAGAGCCGTTGGGGTGAAACACAGGCCCACCAGGATGGTTGTCAGCTCGCACCGGTGAGAGCCATCGGTGAGTGATGTTTCCTGGAGGGACATATGGAATATCTGGAAGGCATCGAGGACCTCACTGGTCTGTTCGAGCCGTTGTGGCTGCTTGTGGCCACGGCGCTCGTTCTGTTCATGACCCCTGGCCTGGCGCTGTTCTACGGCGGCCTGACGCAGACGAAGTCGGTCATCAACATGATGATGATGAGCTTTGCCGCGATCGGGCTGGTGGCGATCACCTGGGCCCTGTGGGCTGACGGGATCTCCTTCGGAGAATCGGCAGCCGGCGGCCTGTTCGGCATCCCCGGCGGCTTCGCCCTGTACGACACCTTCGACACGGACCCGTCCGCCCTGGTGGAGGTCGGGTTCGGTGCGACCTTCGCGATCATCACCACTGCGCTGATCTCCGGGGCGATCGCGGACCGTGCGAAGTTCTCCGCATGGATGATCTTCGTCCCGGTCTGGCTGACTCTGGTCTACGCTCCCCTGGCCCACTGGGTGTGGGGCGACGGCGGCCTGCTCGTTGAGGGCGGCCTCATCGGTGACGCTGTGGGTGAGGCTGTTGACTTCGCCGGCGGCCTGGTCGTCCACATGTGCGCTGGTCTGGCTGCTCTGGCCCTGGCTCTGGTCATCGGCCCCCGTCGCGGCTTCGACAAGCTGGACCGCGCCACCCCGCACTCTCTGCCCCTGGTTCTGCTGGGCGCATCCATCCTCTGGTTCGGCTGGTTCGGCTTCAACGTCGGCGAGGCTGCTTTCCCGGATGAGTCCGGCCTGAACGTCATCAACACCATCCTGGCTCCGGCTGCTGCTCTGGTCGCGTGGCTGATCACTGAGGCTGTCCGCGGCAAGAAGCCTTCTGCTGTGGGCGCTGCCTCCGGCATTGTTGCTGGTCTGGTCGGCATCACCCCCGCTGTGGCGTTCGTCAGCCCCATGGGCGCAATCGTCCTGGGCCTGGTGGCCGGTGTGATCTGCTGCTTCGCGGTGGACTTCAAGTGGGGCAAGTACGACGACACCCTGGACGTCGTCGGCCTGCACTTCGTCGCCGGCCTGTGGGGCACCATTGCGATCGCCCTGTTCGGCCGCGCCGAGCTGATCGGCGACGGCCGCGGCTCTGTGCTGCTGGACGGCGAGTTCGCCCTGCTGGGCGCCCAGCTGGTCGCCTGTGTGGTCACCCTGGTCTTCACCTTCGTGGCGACCTTCATCATCGGCATGGTCATCCACAAGACCATCGGGTTCCGTGTGGCGCCCGAGGTTGAGGATGCCGGCATCGACGTCGTCGCTCACGGCGGCCCGGCCTACGCCGCCGCTGAGGAGCTTCCCGCCGAGACTCGATGATCTCGCGGTAGGCACGTCACCTCATCGGAGGAGGGGCGGGCTCCAGCATCATGCTGGGGCCCGCCCCTTTCTCTGTGCACGTGCTCTGCGATGCGTCTCAGCTGCCTACGACGTGGGCGGCGTCTGCTGAGCGGCCGGCTGCTTGCTGGCGAGAGTCTCAGGCGCAAGGGACCAGGCACCGGCGGCGAGCATGAGGATGAGGCCGCTGAGGCCGAACGCCCACGCATAGCCGAACTGGTCCACCAGCAGCCCGGCGAGCAGCGGGCCGATGATGGCGCCGAGGTCTTGGACCATCTGGAAGGTGGAGATGACGGTGCCCCCGTTGCGCCCCTCCCCCACGATGTCGCCGAGGGCTGCCTGCTGGGCGGGGACGATGAGCCCGGTGCCGGCTCCGGCGATGAGGCTGAGGGCGAGAAGCACCCAGGGCTCGGGCGCGAGGCCGAGAGTTCCGGTGGCCGCACCTGCAACCAGCAGCCCGACGATCATGGGCAGGCGGCGGCCCCACTCGTCCGAGCGCTTGGCCAAGGTGAGGACGATGGCGACGTTGCCGGCGGCGAAGCAGGCCAGGGCGACGCCGGCAAGCTGGGCAGAGTCGATGAACCACCCGGTTCCGACGAACGCGGAGGCGGCGAAGAGCGGGACCACGGAGTTCCGGAGCCCGAAGGTGGCCCACCCGTTGGCGAACCCGGAGGCCAGCGCCGCCCGGTAGCTGCCGTGCCGCCACGACTCCGCCACGGAGGCCCGCTCACGTTCGTCCTTGTTCTTGCGGTCTTCGAGCCGGGACTTCCGCAGCATGAAGAAGACGACGCCGGCGGCTGCGACGAGGGCGGCTCCGTAGACGAGGAAGGGCCCCCGCTGGCCGAAGACCAGCAGTGCGGAGCCGAGGAGAGGACCAGCGATGTTGCCGATGAGGAAGGCGGAGGCGTAGGCGCCCATGACCCGGCCGCGGATGTGCGGCGGGGACTTGCGGGCGAGGAAGGTCATCGCGGCCACGGTGAAGAAGGTGGAGCCGATGCCGCCGACGGCTCGGAAGGCCAGCAGCAGCTCGTAGGTGGGCGCATATGCGGTGGCGATCATGGAGACGGCGACGATCAGCAGCCCGATGACGTAGACGGGGGTCTCCCCGAGCGCGTGGGTGAGTTTGCCGGAAGCGGGGGCGAACAGCAGCCGGAAGAGGCCGAAGGCGGAGACCACCGCGGAGACGGCCATGGCGGAGACGCCGAAGTCGGAGGCGTACTGCGGCAGGATTGGTGAGACGATGCCGAAGCCGATGGCGATGATGAACGCCGAGACGATCATCACCTTCAGCTCTGAGGGGATGGGCGTCCTGGCTTTCTGTTCACCGGCAGTCACAGAACATGTCCAACGCCCGGTGTCGGCGTCCTGTTCCCGGGCGAGGCGCGGCAGGGCTCAGCCGGGGGCCGGCTCGGCCTCGCGCAGTCGTTGGGAGATGACCCGGGTGGAGCCGTCCTGCCGCATGGAGACTCCGTAGAGGGCGTCGGCGATCTCCATGGTGCGTTTCTGGTGGGTGATGACGATCAGCTGGGCGGATTCGCGCAGCTCCTCGAAGATCACCAGCAGCCGGGACAGGTTGGTGTCGTCCAGGGCGGCTTCGACCTCGTCCATCACGTAGAAAGGGCTGGGTCGGGCTTTGAAGATCGCGACGAGCAGCGCGACGGCGGTGAGGGACCGTTCGCCTCCGGAGAGCAGGGAGAGCCGCCGGATGCGTTTGCCGGGCGGACGGGCGTGGACTTCGATCCCGGTGGTGAGCATGTCTTCCGGGTTGGTGAGCTCGATGCGCCCCTCGCCGCCGGGGAAGAGCCGGGCGAAGACACGCTCGAACTGCTCTTTGGTGTCGGCGAAGGCTTCGGCAAAGACCTTCTCCACGGTGGCGTCGACGTCGCGGATGATGCTGAGCAGGTCCTGCCGAGACTTCTTCAGGTCGGCGAGCTGGCCCTGGAGATAGGTATGGCGCTCTTCCAGCGCGGAGTGCTCCTCGAGAGCGAGCGGGTTGACCTTTCCCAGCGCTTTGAGATCCTTGCGGGCTTGGGTGAGCCGTGCCTCCTGCTCGGAACGCGCATAGGGGCGGCCTTCCGGCTCATCCTCCTCCTCGCCTGGCTCGGACTCCCAGTCAGGCACAGCCTGGTCGGGACCGTAGTGCTCGATGAGGTATTCGGCAGTGAGGCTGAGCTCTTCGTCCGCCCGGGCCTCTGCGGCCTCCAAGGCGAGGCGCAGCTCGGTCTGCCTGACCTCTGCGGCGTGCAGGCGCGCGGTGACCTCGTCCAGCTCCGCGGCCTGCTTGCCGCGCGCGGAGCGCCGCTGCTCGGCCTCGGCGGTGAGCCGCTGGTGGTGGTGCTGGGCGGACGTCATGGCGTCCTGGGCCTGTGCGAGCTGTCCGGTGAGCTGCTCGACGGCTCCCTCAGCCTCGGCCCGGACTTCCTCGGCTGCCTGGGATTTCCTCTCCCGAGCGGCGGCGGCCTGCTGGGCCTGTTCGCGCCGGTGCTCCTCCTGCTGGGCTTGGCGTCGGAGTGCGGCCGCCCGTTCGAGCAGCTGCTTGTGCTGCTCCTCGGCGGCGCGCAGCGCGAGCCGGGCGTCGACTTCTTCACGACGGCGTGCAGCTGCTTCGCCGCTGAGCCGGTCACGCTCCTCGGTGGATGGGTCTTCGATCACCTCGTCGGACTCGGCGGCCTGGAGGCGGGCGGCGAGCTCTTCCTTCTGGGCCTGCAGCTCAGTGATGGAGGCTTCGGCGTCGTCAATCTCTTTCTGGGAAGCTTCGATGCGTTCGCGGGCGCGCTCGACTTCGGCGGTGAGCCGCTGGAGCTGCTCTGAGGTGGAGGCGATGGCGGCCTCATTGGCCTGGTGCTCCTGCTGGGCATCAGAGGTGCGCTGCTCTGCCGCTTTGAGAGTTTCGGCGCTCTGCGCGGCGGCAGCTTGGGCGGCTTCGAGCTCGGCCTGGGTGTCTTCGATCTGCTCCTTGAGGCGTTCGATCTGTTCGGCGAGGGAGCCTTCGACGCTTTCGCCTGCGCTGCCTCGGATCCGTTCGCCGTCTTTGATGACGGCTTTGCCGAGGGTGAGGGCGGCGGCTGCGTCGCCCCGGGTGACAAGGTCCTCGCCGAAGCCGGCGTCCCCGACGAGCACAGTCTCGGCGAGCGCTTCTCGCAGCTGGGCCTCCCGGTCCGGGCTGGCTTGGATGATGTCGAGGCTGAAGGCGGCGCCGGGGTCTTCGAGGGTGACGGCTTGGTCGGCGGCGGCGAGCGCTGCTTCGAGTCCGGAGAGCCGGGCGCGGTGTTCGGAGACGGCGATTTCCAGCTGCCGGGCTGCGGCGAGCCTCTGCTCGTGGGTGTCCTTGTGCTTCTGCTGCTCGGCGCGGGCCGCTTGGTGTGCTTCGGCGAGCTCAGCTCCTCCGGCACCGGCGTCTTCGCTGCGCTGCCGGAGGTCTTGGAGGTCTGCGGCAGAGGACTCGAGGGCGGTCTGGTCGGCTTGGCGCTGGGCTTGGGCCCGGTCGCGGCGCTGCTGGGCGGCTTCGATGCGTCCGTGGACGGTGTCGATGCGTCCGCGGAGGGTCGCGAGTCCTGCGCGTTTGTCGGCTGCGGCGCGCAGCTGCTCGGTGATGCGGCTCTCTTCGTCGGCAAGTGCCTTCTCCGCTGCGGCGCGGGTGGTGCCGAGCTGTTCGAGATGGGATGCGGCGTCGTCGACCTGTGCTTTCTGCTCGGCGGCTTCTGCGGTGACCTGTTCGGCTTGAGCGCGCATCTGCTGGGGGTCGCGCGAGCCGCTGTAGTCGACGACGGCGGAGGCGGCGAGGCTGGTGGCGCGCTCTGCGGCGAGGGATGCGACGGAGCGGAGGCGTTCTTGGACTTGGGCGAGCTGGTGGTGGCCGGCGGAGAGTCTCTCGGTGAGGGTGCGCGCGTCCTCAGCTTGGTCGGTGAGGGTGCGGATGGTGCGGTCTTGGGCTTCGAGCTCGGTGCGGAGCCTCTCGGCGGCGTCGATGTCTGACTGTTCGCCTTGGCTGGAGGCGGAGAGGGCGGTGGCGGCTTGGACGAGATCGTCGGCGATGAGGCGGGACAGAGCGTCGCGCAGGTCGTGCTGGATGCGTTGGGCGCGTCGAGCGACCTTGGCCTGGCGGCCCAGGGGTGCGAGCTGCCGGGAGGTTTCGGAGATGAGGTCTTCGAGTCGGTCGAGGTTGCCCTGCATGTTGTCCAGTTTGCGGACGGACCGTTCGCGGCGGCGCCGGTGCTTGAGGACTCCGGCGGCTTCTTCGATGAATCCGCGCCGCTGCTCGGGGGTGGCGTGGAGGATCTGGTCCAGCTGGCCCTGGCCGACGATGACGTGCATCTCGCGGCCGAGCCCGGAGTCGGAGAGGAGCTCCTGGATGTCGAGGAGGCGGGCGGAGGACCCGTTGATGGTGTATTCGGAGCCTCCGGTGCGGAACATGGTCCGGGAGATCGTGACTTCGGAGTAGTCGATGGGCAGGGCGCCGTCGGTGTTGTCGATGGTCAGGCTGACGGAGGCCCGGCCGAGGGGCTGGCGTTCTGCGGTGCCGGCGAAGATGACATCTTCCATGGATCCGCCGCGGAGGGATTTGGCGCCCTGCTCCCCCATCACCCAGGAGAGCGCGTCCACTACGTTGGACTTGCCCGAACCGTTGGGGCCGACGACGGCGGTCACCCCGGGCTCGAACTCGAAGGTGGTGGCGGAGGCGAAGGACTTGAACCCGCGCACAGTCAGCGTCTTCAGATGCACGGGCTCTAGTCTGCCCTATGGTGTCCGGCTCAGAGTCTACTTCTATGTAGAATGTGTCGGCCTTCTCGGCCGCCCTGTTCGAACGGTTACCTCCCAGAGAGTCCTTCCTGCCCCATGCCCTTGCGCGAGAAACAGTCGAAGCTGCTCAGCGGCCTGCCGGAACGCTCCTACCGCCCGGAGCTTCACGGCGTCCGGGGCCTGGCGATCCTGGGGGTGGTGCTCTTCCACCTGTTCGGCGACGGCCGGGTGTCGGGCGGCATCGACATCTTCTTGGCGATCACGGGCTTCCTCTTCACCGCGATGCTGCTGCGTGAGGCGGCGGAGAACGGCGGCATGATCCGTCTGGGCCGATACTTCGGGCGGCTGGCCCGTCGCATCATCCCGCCGGCGGCCCTGGTCGTCGTGGTCACGGCAGTGGTCGGCTACTTCGTCCTTCCCTCCACGCAGCACCATCAGCTTTTCCGCGAGGCTCGAGCCTCTCTGCTGTACTTCGAGAATTTTGAGCTGATCAGCTCGCAGCTGTCCTATGAGGCAGCAGGCCCTGATTCCAGCCCGTTCCAGCATTTTTGGTCACTGTCGGTGCAGGGGCAGTTCTATCTGATCTGGCCGATCGTCGCCGTTTTGGCGGTCCTGCTGGCAAGGGTGCTGCGGCGCTCTGCCGCCGGAGTGATGGCCGTCTTCGTGGGCCTGGTGTTCGCCGGCTCTTTCGTGTGGGCGATCCACATGGGCGGGGTGCATCAGGAAGAGGCATACCTGATGACGAGCACCCGAATGTGGGAACTGGCCTTCGGGGGCCTGCTGGCTCTCCTGGGAGCGCGCCTCACCCTGCCGAGGCCGCTGCGGATGCCTGCGGGCTGGGCAGGGTTTGCTCTGATCGTGCTGTGCGGCTTCTTCCTGGACGGCGCCGAGCTCTTCCCGGGGCCGTGGGCGCTGTGGCCGCTGGCCGGGCTGGCGCTGGTGCTGGCAGCCACCCGTCCTGGTGAGACCAGTGAGCAGTCGCGATTCTCCGCGGCCCGCGTGCTGTCGACCCGTCCTTTCGGCTGGCTGGGCGGGATCGCCTACGGGCTGTACCTGTGGCATTGGCCTGTCCTGATCTTCTGGCTTCAGCTGCGCGACGCCGACCACGTCGGCCCCCGCAGCGGCACCATCGTGCTGACGATCTCCCTGGTGCTTGCCGGACTGACCCTGCGCTTTATGGAGAAGCCGCTGGCGCAGCCGAAGCGGCGCGGCAACAGGCTACCCCTGGCGCTAGCAGCCAGCGCCCTCGTGCTCGGCGGGGTTGGCTCAACGGCTCTGATCTCCCATACACACGTAGACGTTCCCGAGGGATATGCCATGTCTAGCGTGGATAGAGAAACATATCCTGGCGCGGCGGTAACACTGGAAGACGCTGGTGAGGCGCCGAGCGACGTGGACTTCTATCCTTCCCCAGAAGTTGTATCCGGCGATTTTCCGGAGTACCGCGACTGGGGCTGCAGCCAGGGGCGCGGCGACGAGTCACACATGGGAGAGGTCCTAGTATGTGAGGATCCGGATGAACCTGACGACCCTGCAGCAACTGTCATGCTGGCGGGAGGATCTCACGCTGGGCACTGGCACGCGGCCTTCTCAGTGCTCGCGGAACAGCACGACTGGGAGTTGCTGGTAGCCGACAAGAACGGTTGCAGGTTCGGGTCCGCCACTGACCCGGAGACTGACAAATGTCATGAATGGCAGCTCAACTTCATGGAGACCTTGGAGGAGCGGCAGCCAGACTTAGTAGTCACGCCCGGCACCGCCTCATTTGGTCCTGACCACCCCGAGCACATTGCGAAAGACGCGCCGGACAGGTGGGAAGAAATTGTGAACTCTGACACAGAACTGTTGCTCCTCAGGGGAATTACCCGCCCCGCTTCGGACGTCCCGGACTGTCTGGCATCCCGGAGCTCTCCTGAGGAATGCGGACCCAATTTCGGTGCTTATCAGGAAAACAACCCGTTGGACATGAAGGACATGCCAGAGGGCATCTATGTCGTCGACATGATCCCTCACATTTGCCCGGATGGCGTTTGTTCTGCTGTCGTAGGCAACGTGGTCGTCTATCGAGACGCTAGCCATCTCTCAAATCAGTACGTCGAAACGCTCGCCCCGATCCTCGACTCTTACCTCCGCGACGAAGCTCCTCACCTCTACAGGTAGAAGTACTGGTAGCGGCTCCGATTACTCAGTTCTGCAACCTGAGATGGAGCAATCGCTCGCGCCGCCAATTTGCATCAACGACATCTAGCGGATGATCCTCCAACCACTCTCCGACAAGCTTTTTCATGTCAGGCGTGTGGACATCGTCGATCAGGATGTCGCAGCCAGGCACCAATTTGGAGACCACCTGCTCAAACGTAGGCCGCCTCGCGGAACGGTCCGAAGGTCCATCAATGACGAGAAAGTCGACGTCAGCTATGTCTTCAAGTGTGGACGGGTCGTACCACAGCTCCCCGCTCTCCAGCGGCTTAAGCCCGGCCAGTCTGAGCTCCAGATGGCCAAAACCAGGAAGACTCTCCAGCTCCTTACCTATCGACTCGTAGTACTCCGGGTCATCCTCCAGCGAAACGAGACGCCCATAACCCACATCCGCCAGAAGCCTTGCCATCCACGCTGTGGACTGCCCCGTGCCGAACTCCAGAATATTCCGAGGGCGCCTTTCAACAACCGTACGGACCAATTTGAGGGCCGCGGACGAGGTGAGCGAATAACCGCCGAAGGACACAGGAGGCAGGAGCGCCGAGGACAGCTTACTGAGCTCAACGACGGGCTGCACCGCATCTGCCACTCGGTCCGGCATCTTGATGTTCTGCCTCCTCAGCGTGGCAACCTCCTCACGCAAGGAAGCAATTTCTTCACGCAAACTGTCCACCTCAGAGCTAGAGACGCCACGTTTGAAGATCATCCTAGGGACTATACGGTCGAGTCCTGAATGGCAGGTATAAAGTTGCCCTCCCGCTATTGGCCCTGAGCGTCGCTAACGGACCCACCAATTGCATCCAGCTAGACTCTCACCGTCCCGCATGAAAGGAAGTCCATGAGCTCTCTCAGCCCCCTCGGCCGCAACCTTCGCCGAGCAGCTCGCAAGCTTAAGAGAGGACTCGCTAAACCTGGCGCTCCATCTGTCGGGCGAACAGAGAGTCAGGTGGCAGCCGCTGCTTCCCCACTTTTTGTGGGCCACACTCGCTTCAGCGTTCACCAGTTTGGATCACGCTACTTCAACGCCACCCGCGAGGGCGACACCGGCGCTCGTTTCAGCGAAGACGAGTACACCGCATGGCTCTACAGCGCAGAGCGACTGAACCCTCGGACCGAGATTTTTACTGAGTTGACGCTGCCGCAACTCGCCATCGCCGCGGAAGGCTTCAACGTAGTGCACTACGTGTCTTTCTCGCCATCACTCCCAAGAGAACATCGTGAGGCGCTAGAGACAGCAGCAGCCAAGTACAGTTTTCTGGCGCTGAATGAAACGACAGAGGTTGTTTCCTCGACTCCCTCAAAGAAGCTCATTCGCGCTGCAGCACAAAAGCATGGACTCACAGACGGCCCAGTAGGCCTATACCGTCTGGACGATGACGATGTGCTTTCGACCAATTATTTTCACCGAATGGCGCCTTATGTCACGTCCAAGCACATTGGCTGGTGGGTCTCACAGGGCCTGGGCATGGCCTCAATCAGACTCGGTGACCGCTTCGTTTACGCTCGTCAGTACTACTACCCTAAGAGCGCGTTTGGTCCTCTTTGCATCGCTGGTTACCAAGACGGGGAAGTCACGCATGCGCGGGCACCGAAGCACACCATCATGGATCACACCAACCCGACAATCCTTGATTCGCGCGAACCCGCTTACTTCCATATTCGTCACAGGGGACAAGACAGCACCCTTGGCGGCAAGCCTGAACCGTTTTACCCCGAAGCGATGCTGAGGATCCGAAGCCAAGGCCCCGCAGACCTCGACCAGGTTAGGACTCTCTTCCCTCTGCTCGCGGACAGGGTGACGACCAGCCCCGGCATAGAAGGAGAAGCTGTCACTCTTGCAGAATCAACTACCCTGGGAATGGAAGAACTGAGCGCAACTTGGGGCCGCCCGGGAGCGATGGCCCTCCTCCTAGATTTCAAGGACAAAAGACAGATCAAACGTGACGAATTGAGCGTAAAATTCAATATTTCGAGTGAAGGTTCAGATATTTCTTGCGAGGAGATTAAAGAGTTCTTCGCCTCCGCCAAAGTATATCCTGAGGCCGACGGTACTTTTGTTGCCTATGTCCCCTTCCAGCGAACCGGCCTTGGCTATCTCCTTCCACTTGAACCCCCGAAAGGGGCCCAAATAGAGGCATTGAGCCTTCACACGCATGGTCAAGAACCGCTGTTCCTCCGCCGCCTGGTGGCGTTTCCCCTATGAACCGGCACGTCAAGCGATTCATCCACGAAAACCTGGCGGACTGTAAGCCGTCCGCCTACGAGGGGAAGCACCCTGAAGCTGCCCGTGTACTTCTGAGCCGCGCAGCCAAACGCAACACTATCTTTCCCAAACCCCTCTATCGAAACCAGCACGTGCTGACGAAGGGGAACGAGGTCGTAGGCGGGTTCGACGTCATGCTCACCACACTCGTCAGTATGGAAGCCCTACATGCATCAGTCGACAGGATCCTTGCACGCCAATACTGGCTTTCGAGCAAACTGCCCCACGCCGAATGGCAAACCTCGAGCGATGTTTCCAGCGCTTCTGCTGAGGGCGCAGATTCGCCTTTGCTTGTTCGACCTGCATCCAGCAGAGCGGGGCTAGGAGTCACTCATAACGTTGCCGGCGCAACCCCACTAGCACAGGCTCTCGACAAGGCCGAAAGCCGACGGAGCGGGGGCGAATACGCATCTGAAAAGGTTCTCATCGAGACCTTTCACGAAGCCGTGGACCTCAGACTTTTCGTAGTTCACGAAAGTGTCGTAAGCGCTCTCGTACGACTCCCTCTTTTCTGGAGAGGCGACGGCCGCTCTACGCATAGCGAACTGGCCCTTCAGGCAAACGCCTCACGAACGGCGACTCCCCTACTGCACCGCTTCAATAAGAGCCTTGAGGGGTGGTTCGAACGCTGGCCGGGTGTGGATTCGATCAGTGAGGAAGGCGAAATTTACTTCCTCTCGCCTCACGTCAATATCCGCCAGGCTGGGCTCACTGTCGATGTAACCGATATCGTGCACCCCTCCCACAAGGAGCTAGCAGTCGAAGCCAGTTGGGCCATTCCGGGGAGTCGAAGTGCTGCAGTCGACCTTCTCGTAGAAGATGTCTCAGAAAAGTCGTACGCGCTCGTTCAAGACTTCGACGCCCAAGCCGAGCTCGTACCCCACCACTACCCTTGGATGGGTCGTGGTCGTTCAGTGGCGGACTCCATCATGAGAGCCGTCAGTGCTAAATCTCTCTATCACAGGCTCAGCAATGTCTGACGTCCCCAGCCGGTTCCTCACATACGCCAAAGACCTCGTCCGCCGCATGAAGAGACCGACTGCTAGAAGCCTGTGGAGGGAGTATCGTCGTGAACCTTATACTCACGCTCAAATCCCCAACGTCTCCTTTGCTGGATACAACCGCGGAGACGATCCTCTCCCTCGACCCTCCGGTCCAGTCTTTGATGTTTCTTCCTTCGGGGCCGAACCGAACGATGGAGAGGACGCCAGCCATCCAGTTAATGATGCGATCAGAGCCGCCGAAGCTGCCGGCGGGGGCGTGGTTCACTTTCCAGAGGGACGATTCCGCTTCGATGCCCCGATCTGGGTACACGGATCGAATATCGTACTTAGAGGGTCAGGATCAGACAGGACTACCCTCTATTTCCACCAACCTCTCGAAGAGGCATACCGGGCGGCTCGCATGGGCGAGTGGTCCTGGACCGGTGGCCTGATCTGGTTCATCCCTAGGGAGCTAAAGGCCGCTCTGGAAGAATCAGACTGGCAGTGGGGAGCTAACGAAGGTTGGCTTAATGACGAACCTTTCTCCTTAATAAGAACGTTCGTTCCCCGAGGCAGCTTTCGACTGCCCGTTGCCGAGACCCACCGCCTTGAGGCTGGCGACCATGTGCTACTCACTGTCAACAACACAATCGACAACAGCTTACTAGCGCATCTATGCGGCGACCTTCCAGTCACCAGTTACGACTTCGGCGAGCAAGCCTCCTCCCTTCATCGCCAAAAGAACTACCAGCAGTACCGCTGGCCTGTACTGATAAAAGAGGTGCGAAAGCACGAAGTGCTTCTGGCTCAACCGACAAAAATCGACCTCCGGCCCGAATGGTCGCCACAATTAGCGCTCCTTGGCCCGCGCGTCGAACAGTCCGGATTAGAGCACCTAACGCTGCAGATGAGACAAGCGCCCCAACGAGAGCACAACAACGACCGGGGGTTCAACGGGCCTCATTTTCAAGCGGCCGTTAACTGTTGGGCCAAGGACGTACACGTCGTCGACAGCGAGAACGGATTCGGCTTCACGTCGGCTAAGGGGGTAACCCTTAGTGACGTGAGAGTTTCAGGACAAGCACGCCATCACAGCTTCATCTGCCGAGAACAGACACACGATTGTCTGGTCCAACGATTTCTCGTGCCGCCCGCGACCACACAGCTAGCCAACGGAGCAAAAACGCACGGAATCAACGTCGAGGGGTACTCCTCGGGAAATGTATGGTCTGACGGCGTGATGGAAGGAACGTTCGATTCACACCGCCGAATCCCCTTCGAGAACGTGAGAACCCAGATCACATTGACGAATAAAGGTGTGCTAGGAGGCGCTCGCCGCGCAGGCCCCCACTGGGGAGCGAGGTTCGCCCACTGGAACATCAGTGTCAGCAATAAACGCGCATATGCCGTGCGACTGGAGAACCACGCACCCTATAGCGTGATAGTTGGAATAAGCGGGACTGACAACATTCACCCTAAACCCCCAGAATTTGCGGGACCTATTCACACGGTTGCCACGGACCTAAACTCCGCTGTTCGCCCCAGCAATCTGTACGAAGCCCAGCTCACCCACAGACACCGTACGCAGACCGCCTTTCGCATCGAGGATGCCCCATGAACCCCCTCTTCATCGGATACACACGCTTCAGCGTTCATCAATACAACTCGGGAAGCTTCAACGCCACAAGCCGGAACCAGTTTTCTGAGGAGGACTACACAAACTGGCTTTATGCTGACGACCGGCTGGCTCCACGCACCGAGATCTTTATCGACGAGAGCCTCCCCCAGCTCGCGGAATCCTCCGGCGAGTGCGAAATCGTGCATATCGTCACTATCTCCCCCTCTCTCCCGCAAAAGTACCGGGACGCACTAGAGCATGCACGTTCTCGGTACAAGTTCCTTCGGATCTACGAAACTAAGAAGCGAGCCGCCCCCAGTCACCCGAACCTCGGTCTTGTGAGGACCTTTCTGGCCAAGAGGAACATGCAGGGGAAGGTGTTCGGCATGTATCGGCTCGACGACGACGACGTCCTCCCCATTGACTTCTTCGCCAGAATGACCCCCTATGTCGATCCCGGTCACGTAGGCTATAGGGTCTCCCTCCCGCAAGGAATCGCTGCAGTAAGGACCGGGAGCGGCTATGTCTTGCCGTGGACTACTTACGAGGCCAAGAGCTCAGCCGGGTTCCTCTCAGTCCACAAGTTCTCGAAAGACGGGAAGAATATTCACGGTCTTGAAAACCAACGCCACATTCGTGGTCACCAAAACTCGGACCGTAATTTCCCAACCGTATTGGACGCACGCGAACCGGGGTTCTTCCGTGCACGCCATGCAAGCCAGGACAGCACACTTGAGTCGACAGGCGGGCCGTTCTATACACGCACCCTTAGCAGGGCCCTAGAGAAGTCGAGGGCCTCGTTGGACACTCTGGCTAAATACTATCCCCACGTTAAAAAGGCAACTTTCGACTCAATTAAAGATCTTCCCCAAAAACAAAACCTACTAGAGCAGAATCATACATGCTCCAGCGAGGAACCCATCTTGCACGATCTGGACGGCGCGCATATCCTCAGTGGCCGCCTCTCGCGTCCGCTAGCGAAAGAAGAGACCCTAGCTCTCCGGGTGCGCACCTCTGGAGAGCCTTCCTCCGACTCCCACACGTGGAAAGAAGCCGGTTTTAACGCGGATCGAGCCACCGGAGAGTATATAAAACCTCTGCACATTGACCGAAGCTCAACCGAGGTCATCGCCGTCATCGAACCACCTCACGGGGCGCAAGTTCACGCTTTCACCTTTGAAGGCAATACTGACGACCTACAACTGGAAGAGTTGCAGGTCGCACCCCTAACTTAAGAATCCAGTACCGGAGTCAGCGGCACCACTCGTTGCAGGGACGGTGAGTCCGCTCCCAAGTGTCTGGGCTCGTGCCGTTCTGCGACGTGAGAACTCCGTCATACCACCAGGTGTACTTCTTCCTTCCGTAGAGCGACCCCAACGGCCGGCCTGCGGCAAGATCCTGCTGGAGACGCACCTCTGCGCGGATCCAAGCTCGCCCCATCTTCTCGTCATGCTCCCGCCGGTACCTCTGACGACCGCCTGGGGTGGGTGTCAGCTCGCCCAGGACGAGACCCCGAGGTGTCTGGTACAGGTCGACACGAACAAACGGCATACCAGCGGCACGTGAGAGATGACGGGCGGTCTCTGAGATCTCTTCAAGGTTCTCCGGCGCAGAGATGTCAGGGTTATGGGTTCCCATCTCCGCGACCTTACCCAGGTCATCGCCCTGGGGCCCCAGGTATCGCCGCGTAAATTCCTTCCGCGACATCGACCCCTGCTCGTCCGCCTGCATGAGCAGGATCTGCTGAGGCTCCCCATACATCGTGTACACCTTGATGTCCTCGGGTACCAAAGCTCCCGTTGTGCTTTCTAAGAACTCTTCTGCGAAATAGGGACCGTGCCACTCCGCGAAACGTTCGAGGATCTCCGGTGCGGGCTTCTGGCCCTCGAAGCGGAGAAGCCCGTCCAAGGTGGTCCACCCCGACGGGGAGCGTTCAAGCACAAAAACTCCATGGCCGCTGTGACCACCGTCGGATTTGAGAACGATTCTCTGCGCGGGGATGCTGCTCAGATCGATGTCTTCCGGATCTCCCCACACCTGATGGATATTCGGGGTTGAGATCCCGTGGCTCTGGGCCAGGGCATAGTTGCGGAGCTTGTACGGCATCTGCCACATGGGAATGCCATCCAGAGTCTCTGCCTCGAATCGGAGGTCATAGAACTCCCGATACGCCGCCAGCAGGGTAAGGAACGATGGACCTTCGAGCCGCTTCTTGTCGCGCGTGTGAGCTGCCTCGGCCGCTCGAAGTTCCTCCGTACGTTCAGCGACCATCTCATTGAGCTGCGCGTGCAGGTGTCGCAGATTCTCATTCTTTTCACGGAACTTCTCCACCCGTCGGAGCGAGCGGGTCAGCCGCTGCTCCAGGCGCTGGCGCTCACTCTCGTTCCACCCGACCTTGCCCTGCAGCCGTCGAAGATCAGCCTCAAGACGGCTGATCTTCCTCTCACGCCAGGCAATTGGCGGAGCCTGCCGAGCGACTTTTGAAGCTACGCGCTTCATATCGCTGCAGCTGCTTCCGGCTCACCGGTGGAGCCCCCGCTCCGAAGCCTGTCGATATAGGGCTCCGAAGACCTGTGCTGACGCAGAAAATCCAATCCTCGCTGCTGCCGTGCAGCGTAGGCATCAACGTCCTTCCACAGTCCCTCGACTGTCCGCCGTGCCTCTCGGGGGGCGGCGTACACAGCCGCCTCTCCATACACAGGCTCGAACGAAGGATCAAGAATCACGGGAGTTCCCGCCTTCAGGGCTGCCACTACGCAGGGTTCCACCGATTCGGTCCAAGGCTGATCTGAATAGTGGACGAGGAAGTCGAGCCCTTCGATGTAGTCAAGCACTCCTTCCTCGCTCGGGTGCTCCACGAGCCACTGGTCAGGGATCCCGTCAGCTCCAACAACACCTCGCTGACGAAGCACCTCAGCGTCAGAGCGCAGGGCTACTCGCGGAGTGCCGCTCACGGGATAGGCCTGACTTCGAACCGATTTCAACGGCCAGTGCGTCTCGGTCTCCTCAACGGGCCGCCCGATCACTGGAGAACGTTCGGGGTCAGGCTGCCTCGGTTCGAGATCGGGTGCATAGGCGACGACCGAGGTCCAGTTCGTCTCCGACAGTTCCTGCGGAGGAAGCTGACTCGTGATGAACTCACGCGCCACCGCTGTCTGGGGTGCCCAAACAGGCTTCAGCCCGAAGGTCTGCAGGCAGTTCTGGCTGACCTGATCGACCGAGTAATAGCGGCCATCGCCGCCAAGCTGGGCAGGGAGCTGGTTTGCGACGGACACGATCCGGTCCGCCTGTATCTTAGACTCAAGACCAGTGGCAAGCTGCATGACGGCAGGCCAATGCAGGACCATCAGCGGAGTGGTGACAGCCCGATCCAGCGTCAGCCAGTCGAGCCTGCCTTCCAGGAAGAGCCGCTCGAGCTCGGGCACCATGCGGCGCTTGGAAGCATTCGGAGCCAGACCGTTCTGCAGAGCGAGGAAGCCGACTTTGAGCCCTGCGTCCAACGAGGCCTGGATCTCCTGCATAAGTCCCACGGTGTTGCCGCCAAGCATGCCGAACTCTGAAACGTAGATCACGTCGTAATGCGGCACATGTGATTTGTCGCGCTCGGGCAGGAAGGACGGAGGCGCCACGAACAGTCGCTTCTCCGGGTTCTTCGGCATGTAAGGCCTGGCGCCGGCACGGATATCCTGGTGCCAAGCGCCGTAGGCACGCTGGTAGATCTCGCGGTCGGGATGCCTGTATCCCAGTCCGAAGTCCGTGGAGGTCAGGTTGTCATCACCCAGAAGCGAGAAAGCCATGGGGATGGGGTCGTCCGAAATCAACTTGGTCTCGAAGACCAGCTCAAAGCGTCGTTTGTATTCGTTGTCCGCAGACTTACGAACTGCATCCCAGTAGCCCAACTTCTGCTTGACCACCTCGGTGCGGTACATGATGGACGCGAAACTCGGGTGAATCACCCGGTCGGGGCCCCACCGGACTTGGAACTTCAAGTCTTCATCCACACGAACCCACTGCACGATGTTCGCGTGCTTCTTCGGGTGCTTGATGAGGTCCTTCGCCTGACGAGCGATACGTTCAGGGTGATGCCAGTCGTCCTTGTCCGCGATGGTGACGAACTCTCCCCGAGCGATGTCGAAGGCGTCGTTGCGGACCGCGTAGGCACCCCGATTCTGCTCGCACAGCACCAGGCGAATCCGGCTGTCCTTCGCCGCCCAGGCTTCCAGCTGCTCGCGGTAAGGCGTCGGTGTGCCGTCGTCGTTCACCTGCGGAGATGCGTCGTCGATGATGATGATCTCGAGGTTCTGCCAGGACTGCCCGAGCAAAGAACGAATAGCTACGTCAGTGGCCGGATTCGGCTCATAAATGGGCATGATGACCGTGACCAGGGGCAGGTCTTTGCCTTCCACCGGCTTCACATCGCAGGCAATCTCGTAGAAGGAGGGACTCTCGGGATTTTCGAACTGCAGAGGCGCCAGTCCGTACTTGGTGAACTCCCTGCCCAAACGCGCAGTCCACTCGGAGGCCTTGTCCTTGTCGCCGGTGACGTTCGGGTTGACCGTGTTCAGACTCAGGTACCGCTGCGAATATGCACGGTCATAGTCAGGCTCGTCATAGTCGAGAACTTCACCGGCTCTGGCGCATTCCCCGTTCCAAGTCAGCAGGTCCGAGTAGTAGGAACGGTCCACCCCCTCGGTGAAGGCACGCATCCCATAGAGGTCCTCCGCGAATGAGTACATCGAGAGGCATGTAAAGAGATCCCTGTTATCGAGGCGCTGGCTGTAGAGCACCCGAGCCAAAGAGAAATACGCCGGAAGCCACAGCAGATCCTGCATCTCGGAGCGAGCTCCCAGGTCATGGGAGCGAAAACGGAGGGACTCGATCTCCCGGGTCAGCGCTCGATAGTCGAACCTCCCCGAAGTCGCGGAGAGCGCAAGAACGTCTCGAGCCCCAGTGAGACGAGTTTCTCGTGCCAAGTTGGCGAACCATTGAAGGCGACCACCGCGTCGCAGCTGGTTGGCCCAGTGAACGAGTGTGGGGTCGTTTCCGGAGACCAGACCCGCAGAGGCGGACTGCACCACGGGGGCCGGCAGATCGAAAGCATTGCCGAAGAGCCGACGTCGCGCGTTCTCGTTGCCATAGATGACAACACCGAGAAGCCCCACAACGAGTGCCACCAAGCAGGCCAGGGCCAAAGCCCAGATCTGCAGCAGAGCAGCGACAACCGCTGCCAGGGCGAAGACTGCCGCCGTGATCAGTGCGGCCTGATGGACGCGGCTCATCCCACGAACTCCCCGCTTGACCTTTCCAAGTGTGCTCAAGGTGCTGACTGTCCTCCGGCTAGGCTTGTCCGGACGCGGTCGGCTGTCCGGCGCTGGCCAGTCTAAGCGGTTTGCAACGTCGCCATGAGAGACACGCACCCGTGATCAGGCCCCAGGGGTTCTATATTGCCCGCTGATAGAATGAGGTGCGCTCTGCCGGGCGCGCACGCCCGAACGGCGAGCCGCCGCAGGGCATGAGGCAGCAGGAGAGGACGACCAGCACTTATGGCAGCTGTGACAGCTGAGGCGCCGTACACGCTCGGCGCCAAGCGAGTCGTAGAGATGGACGGCCGCAGGCTCTCCCGCGTCGGTGCCCGCCCCACCCTCCTGCAGTACATGAAGGACCTCTGGCGATTCCGCCACTTCCTCATCTACGACTCCCGAGCCCGCACGTCTTCGCAGAACAACATGGACTCGCTCGGCCGCGTCTGGATGATCATCAACCCCCTCCTGCAGGCCGCCGTCTACTTCTTCATCTTCGGCTACATCCTCGAGACCCACCGCGACGTGGTGAACTTCCTCGGATACCTCATCATCGGAGTGCTGACCTTCCGGTTCATCACCGGAGCAGTCACCAGCGGCTCCACCTCCATCGCCGGCAATCAGAGCGTCGTCCAATCGTTCAACTTCCCGCGAGCCTGCCTGCCCATCTCCACCGTCATCCGTGAGCTCTTCGCCACCGTGCCCATCTTCGTGGTCATGGCACTCATCGTCTACTTCATGGGCGACTACCAAGTCGGTGACATGGAACGAGCCGAGATCACCCTCGGATGGGACTGGCTCATCTTCTTCCCCGTGATTTTCCTCGCCCTCTTGGTCATGACCGGGCTGGGCCTGATGCTGGCTCGCCTGGTGGCCAAGTACAACGACGTCAAACACCTCATCCAGGTGGCCACGCGCCTCTGGTTCTACGCCTCCGCGGTGATCTTCAGCGTGGAACGCTTCTCGGACCTGGGCCACGACTGGATCATCACCGTGATGCACTTCAACCCCGCGTTCTGCATCCTCGACATCATCCGTGACGCCTGGCTCTACGACGGCATCGGCGAACCCTTCCGCTGGGCCGTGCTCATCGGCTGGGCCATCGGCGCGATGGTCATCGGCATGATCGTCTTCTGGCGCGGCGAAGAGACCTACGGACGGGAGCGCTGAAACCCCCATGACAGCATCCGCCTACACCCCCCGCCGCGCCAACTGGCTCACCTCCCCCGAAGCCGAAGGGCTCGACACCGACCCCGAGATCCTCACTGACGGGTTCGGCGACATCGAAGAGATCGCCTGGGACGACGCCCCCCTCACTCACAGCGCACCCGTCGTCGAGACCGTCGACCCCGAGAACGTCTCCGTCGCCGTCGACGGCGCCTCCAAGACCTACCGCGTCCGCTCCAGCAACGAATACCTCAAAGAGAAGCACAAGGCCGCCCGCCAGGTGAAGAGAGTCCTCGGCTCCGGCTGGCTCGAAGTCCCCGCTCTGCAGCCCGTCAGCTTTGTGGTCAACCGCGGCGAAACCGTCGGCGTGATCGGCACCAACGGGTCAGGAAAGTCCACCCTGATGAAGCTGCTCACCGGAAAAATCCGTCCCACCGACGGAGAGGTCTACGCCACCTCCACCCCCGTGATGCTCGGCGTCAACGCCGCCCTCGTCAAAGAAATCTCCGGACGAGAGAACATCCGCCTCGGCTGCCTCGCCATGGGCCTCTCCCCCAAAGAGACGCAAGACCGCTTCCCCCTGATCGTAGAGATCTCCGGACTCCAGGATTCTCTCGACATGCCCCTGAAGGCATACTCCTCCGGCATGGCTTCCCGGCTGCAGTTCGCCATCGCCACCGCCGTGGACCCCGACATTCTCCTCATCGACGAAGCCCTCAACACCGGCGACGCCAAATTCCGGGCACGCACCAAAGAACGGCTCGACGAAGTCCGTGAACAGGCCGGCTGCGTCTTCCTCGTCTCCCACTCCCTCGGCACCATCAAACAGATGTGCACCCGAGTGCTGTGGATAGAGCAGGGCCAGCTCCTCGCCGACGGCGACCCCGAATGGGTCTGCTCCCAGTACCAGGAGTACACCGACCATTCCTCCAACGGGCGACGCCGCTCAGCGCAGATCGTCTACGACCGCACCCTGCTGAAGCTCTCCCCCGTCCAGGTCGAATTCGCCGACGGCACGCGCCCCAAAAAAGCAGCGCCCGCCTGAGCCTGAGCCTCCCCGCGGGAGGCCCTGACCAAACGGGCGCTGGAAGCTGCTCAGCTCAGCTGAGGCCGGAGGCTCTCAGCCGAACCAGATGCTGATCTCGCGCTCCGCAGACTCCGGGGAATCCGAGCCGTGGACGAGATTCTTCTGAACCTTCTCCCCCCAGTCGCGGCCCAAGTCACCACGAATGGTTCCCGGAGCCGCCGCCGTGGGGTCGGAGACGCCGCAGAGGGAGCGGAAGCCGGCGATGACGCCCTCACCCTCCACCACGGCGGCCACGATGGGGCCGGAGAGCATGAAGTCCACCAGCGGCTGGAAGAAGGGCTTGCCCTCGTGCTCCGCGTAGTGCTCGGCGAGCTGCGCCGGGGTGGCGGTCAGCTTCGTCAGCTCTGCGATTCGGTAGCCCTTAGCCTCGATACGGCGCAGGACCTCACCGGTCAGGCCACGCTCCACACCATCGGGCTTGATGAGCACCAAAGTCTGTTCGCTCATGAATCCTTCTCCTCACGTTCGGCGGCCAGTTCTTCTTCCAGCCTGTATCTTTCCATCTTTTCAACGTCCAGCTTGGCGCCGGTTCTCACCGCATACCACCAGCAGGCCAGGAACCCTAACCCCGGGATCAGCGCCAGCGGAACCCACAGGCCGTACTCGGTGATCAGGGCGGTCCAGAGGAACGCTGAGATCATCACAAACTGCAGCACCCAGCCGATCATGTAGCCGATCGGCCTGCTCAGCAGGGCGCACGTCAGCACCAGCACCACAGCGATCGCGAACGATCCGCCCAGCAGCCACCAGGCGTACCAGTCGTGCTGGTTCAGCCCCCAGGCGGCCAGCCCGAAGAACAGCATCAGGCATGCCTCCAGGCACAGCACCGAGGAGGCGAAGAGCGTCTTGACCGAACGGGGAGGCTGAACCTGGCCCGGCCGCCACTCCCGCTGAGCCTTCGTGAGGCGACGGTTCCTCTGAGCCATCAGCTGTCCTTCCGCAGTCGGTCGTCCTCAGCGCCCAGCAGGGTGCGAGCCTCTCCCACCAGGGTGATCGACCCGGTGATGAGCACTCCCCCGCTGACCGTGGCACCGTCCTCATCCACACGGGCAACAGCCCAGTCGATTGCCTCGTCCAGGCGCTCCGTGGTGTGCAGGTCCTCCTCCCGGAAGCCGGCATCAGCCGCCATCGAGACCAGCTCCTCAGCCGGGACCGCGCGCGGCGAGACCGACTGGGTGAAGCAGATCTCACTGACCAGATCCTCGTACTGCTCGTACAGGGTGGTCATCATCGCCCGGACGTCCTTCTCCTGAAGAATGCCGACGACGAGCACCAGCTTGTCCAGTCCGAAGCTCTCCTTCAGCGCCAGAGCGGACGCCTCAAGACCGGCTGGGTTGTGCGCAGCATCAGCGATGATCGCCGGGCCCGTGCGCAGCGTCTCAAGCCGGCCGGGGCTGGTGATGTGCTCACAGGCCAGCTGCAGGTTCTCCATATTCAGCTCCTGCTCCCCGCCCCCGATGAGCGCCTCCAGGGCGGCCACTGCCAAAGCGAAGTTCTCCGCCTGGTGAGCGCCGTGCAGCGCCAGCAGCAGCTCCGGGTAGCGTCCAGCGATCCCCTGGACGGTGACCTGCTGGCCTCCCACACCCGGCAGTCTGGACTCCACACCGAATTCCACGCCCTCGAACCGGAACGGCACGTCCGCCTCCCGTGCGGCCTCCAGCAGCACATCGGCCGCCTCAGGCACCTGGGCAGCCGAGATCAGGAACCCGCCGGGCTTGATGATCCCGGCCTTCTCCAAGGCGATGTCATGCTCGGAGTCCCCCAGCATCTCGGTGTGGTCCAGGCTGATCGGGGTGACGACCTGCACCTGGCCCTCCACCACATTAGTGGCGTCCCAGGCGCCGCCCAGGCCCACCTCCAGGACCATGACATCCACCGGCTCATCGGCGAACACCGCGAAGGCCAGCACCGTCAGGCATTCGAACAGCGTCAGCGGCGCCTCGCCCTCGGCGGTCAGCTTCTCATCGACCATCCCGATGTAAGGGCGGATCTCGTCCCAGATCCGCACGAACGTCTCATCCGAGACCGGCACGCCGTCGATGCTGATCCGTTCCGTCACCGCCCCCATATGCGGGGAGCCGTACCGGCCGGTGCGGAGGTCATGGGCCAGCAGGCCCGCCTCGATCATCCGGGCCGTGGAGGTCTTCCCGTTGGTGCCGGTGATGTGGATGGCCGGAGCGGAGCGCTCCGGGTTCCCCAGCACATCCATGGCCATGCGCACCGGCTCCAGCCGAGGGTGCGTCTGGTTCTCTGGTGCACGGGCGAGCATCTCCGCGTAGACGGAGGCCACGGAGAACTGGTCGAACGGCTCTCCAGGGGTCAAAGAATTCTCGGGCATCAGCTGCTCTCCACTACGACGACGTCGGCTTTCGGCTCCTCGGCGGCCGGGTCCTCCACCAGGTCAAGATCCACGGTGAGGGTGTCCTCGGTGACCAGCTCCGCGTGCTCATCCACCGCAGAGATGATCTCTGGGGCGGCGACGAGCACGGTGCGGATCCGGTCTGAGACGTTCAGGCCGGCATCCTTGCGGGCCGCCTGAACGATGCGGATCACGTCACGGGCGGTTCCCTCGGCGACCAGCTCGTCGGTCAGCTCAGTGTCCAGCACCAGGAAACCGGCGTCGAGGGTGGTGACCGTCCTGTCCCCCGCCTCTTCGGAAACCGTGGTGGTCAGCTCGTACTCGCCTTCCTGCAGCTGCAGCCCGCCGGCAGTCACCGCACCGTCCTGCACAGACCAGTCACCGGACTTCGCACCCTTGATGGCGTGCTGAACATCCTTGCCCAGGCGGGGCCCGGCGGCGCGCGCGTTGACCACCAGCTGCCGGCCGATCCCGAAGTCGGACTCCTCGGTCTCGGCGGCCTCCAGCAGATCCACAGCCTTCAGATTCAGCTCCTCGGCGATGATCTCCTGATAGGTGCCTGAGAGCTGATCGGCACCGGGCACCACCACGGTGAGCCTCTTCAGCGGCTGGCGCACCCGGATCTTCGCCTGCTTGCGCAGCGCGGAGCCGGCAGAGGTGATCGCGCGGGTGCGCTCCATGCGCTCCACGGCCTGCTCGTCCCGCAGATAGTCCTCCGGGTTGGGCCAGTCCGTCAGGTGCACGGAGCGCCCGCCGGTCAGGCCGCGCCAGATCTCCTCAGACACCAGCGGCAGCATCGGCGCCGCCACCCTGGTGAAGGTCTCCAAGACGGTGCAGAGCACATCATAGGCGGTGCGGTCCTCCGCGTAGAACCGTGCACGGGAGCGACGGATGTACCAGTTGGTCAGGGTCTCCGCGAACCGGCGCAGCGCCTCCGCCGCCTCCGCGATCGCGAACTCATCCAGCGCCTCAGTGACCTCACGGACCAGGTCCCCGGCGGCGGCGAGGATGTAGTGGTCCAGGGGGTTCTCGACGTCCTCTGCCCTCACCGTCTTCGCCTGGTATCCCCTGCCGCCATCAGCGGTGTTGGCGTACAGGGCGAAGAAGTGCCAGGCGTTCCACATCGGCAGCAGCACCTGGCGGACGCCCTCACGGATGCCCTCCTCCGTGACGATGAGGTTGCCGCCGCGCAGGATCGGCGAGCTCATCAGGAACCAGCGCATCGCATCCGAGCCGTCCCGATCGAACACCTCGTTGACATCCGGGTAGTTCTGCAGCGACTTGGACATCTTCTGCCCGTCCGAGCCGAGCACAATCCCGTGGCTGATCACATTGGTGAACGCAGGCCGGTCGAACAGGGCAGCAGCCAGGACGTGCATGGTGTAGAACCAGCCGCGAGTCTGGCCGATGTACTCCACGATGAAGTCAGCCGGGTGATGGCCCTCGAACCAGTCAGCATTCTCGAACGGGTAGTGCACCTGAGCGAACTGCATCGACCCTGAGTCGAACCAGACATCGAGGACGTCCTCCACGCGGACCATCCTGGACTTTCCGGTGGGGTCGTCCGGGTTGGGGCGGGTGAGGCTGTCGATCCAGGGGCGGTGCAGGTCCGGCTCGCCCGCGGCATTGCGCGGATAGTCGCCGAAGGCATCCTTGAGCTCGTCCAAGGACCCGTAGACCTCCGTGCGGGGGTAGTTGGGGTCGTCGGAGACCCACACCGGGATGGGGCTGCCCCAGTACCGGTTGCGGCTGATCGACCAGTCGCGCGCGTTCTCCAGCCACTTGCCGAACTGGCCGTGCTTCACGTTCTCCGGGATCCAGTTGATCTGCTCATTGAGCTCAACCATCCGGTCCTTGAACTGGGTGACTGCCACATACCAGGAGGTCACCGCCTTGTAGATCAGCGGGGTCCGGCATCGCCAGCAGTGCGGGTAGGAGTGCACATAGGACTTCTCCTGCACCAGCCGGCCGTCGGCCTTCAGCCGGTTGATGATGGTGCGGTTGGCGTCGAAGACCTGCTTCCCAGCGATCTCTGCCAGGGGCGCGTCGCCCGACGGCGTGGGCTCGGCGAACATCGGCAGGAACTTGGCGCCGGAGTCCACGGAGAGGATGACAGGGATTCCCGCCTCCTCTGAGGACCGCTGGTCCTCCTCACCGTAGGCGGAGGCCTGGTGGACCAGACCGGTTCCGTCGGTGGTGGTGACGTAGTCCTCCACGAGCACCTGGAATGCCTGCTCGGTGCCCCACTTCTCAGCGTCGGCGTAGTACCCCCAGAGGGGCTTGTACCGCAGCCCGGCCAGCTGCTTCCCGCGGTAGGTGCCGACGACGGCGCTGGCCGCCTGCTCTGCCGCGGCCGCCTCCTCAGAGGCAGCGAACCCCAGGTCCTCGGCGTAGTCGGCGAGCAGGTCCTTCGCCAGCATCACCCTGCCGGGCACCGGGCTCGCAGAAGGAGCCTCTACGACGACGTACTCCACCTCCGGCCCCACGGCCACAGAGAAGTTGGTGGGCAGGGTCCAGGGGGTGGTGGTCCAGGCGAGCAGGTTCACTCCGATGAGCTCCTCAGGGCCCTCGGTGATGGGGAACGCGACGGTGACGGAAGGGTCCTGGCGGTCCTGGTAGACCTCGTCGTCCATGCGCAGCTCATGGTTGGACAGCGGGGTCTCGTCCTTCCAGCAGTACGGCAGCACCCGGAACCCCTGGTAGGTGAGACCCTTTTCGTGCAGCTGCTTGAACGCCCAGATGACCGACTCCATGAACTCGACATTCAGGGTCCTGTAGTCGTTCTCGAAGTCCACCCAGCGGGCCTGGCGAGACACGTAGTCCTCCCACTCGCGGGTGAACTTCAGCACGTTGGACCGGCACGCGTCGTTGAACCTGTCGATGCCCATCGACTCGATCTCGGCCTTGTCCGTCATGCCGAGCTCCTTCATCGCGGAGAGCTCGGCGGGCAGGCCGTGGGTGTCCCAGCCGAACCGGCGCTCGACCTTCTGGCCGCGCATGGTTCGGTAGCGCGGGATCAGGTCCTTGGCGTAGCCGGTCAGCAGGTGCCCGTAGTGGGGCAGGCCGTTGGCGAACGGCGGCCCGTCGTAGAAGACGAACTCCTCGCCCTGACGCTGCTCCACGGACGCTTTGAAGGTGCCGTCGGATTCCCAGTGCTTGAGGATCCGCTCCTCAATCTCGGGGAAGCGCACAGAGGTGGGAACCTCACGCTTCTCACCAGAGGAAGCACGAGGGTAGACGGGAGAAGTCTCAGTCATGGAGTCCATCCTGCTCGGGGCCGAACACGGTACGTATCTGCACTTGCCGCAAGGACGCTGACGCGCGGTACCACCTTGCTTGCACGCACCGACTCAGACGGCGTCGTGCCTCTCCATGACTGCTGTGACGGGCTTACCCGTCCGGGTCTACTCAGCTCCGCACGACGTCGTCGCACTGAGGCTTTTCTTCCGGATGCTCCCCGGTGATAGCCGGATCATCACGATTCAGGCCCCAAGTCTACTAGAGGCCTTGTGCACCTTCCTCCCAGCTTCTAGCGTCAAGGCATGGAGATTGAGCTGATCGGCGACACTGCGGCTGAGGAGACGCTGCTGCTGGTCAGCGCCTTCGTGCTCTCCGCCGTGATCGGCGTGGAGCGCGAGGTCCGACAGAAGTCGGCCGGGGCGCGCACGCACATCCTGGTGGGGCTCGGTTCGGCGCTGTTCACGCTGGTCTCCGCCTACGGCTTCGCCCACATCCTCGAAGAGGGCGTGATCCTGGACCCCTCACGCATTGCCGCACAGATCGTCTCGGGCATCGGCTTCATCGGTGCCGGGGTGATCTTTGTGCGCCAGAACATCGTCTCGGGCCTCACCACAGCCGGATCGATCTGGGTGACTGCCGCGGTGGGGATGGCGTGCGGGGCCGGAATGCCGCTGATCGCCGCCGTCACCGTGGTGCTCCACCTTCTGGCGATGACGATTGTGACGCGGCTGGTGCGCCGGCTCCCCCAGCACGGCCGCACCCAGCGCTTCGACGTCCGCTACAGGGACGGACGCGGAATCCTCCGGGAGATTCTGCGAGCCGCCTCAGAGCTGGGCTATGAGACCGGGCTCTCCCAGACCAAGCGGGAGGACTCCGAAGACGGCCCCGTGGTGGAGGCCACCATGACTTTCAGCCGTCCGCAGCACCAGCCGCCCTCTGTCCTGATGCAGGCCCTGACCGAGCTCGACGGCGTGGTGGAGGTCCGAGCGGTCAACCCCGAGCTGGAATAAGGGCAGCGCCTACCCCTCGGGGGCGGCGTACTCCGCCTGAGTGAGCTCCGGGGACTCTCCCCCGGCGGCCAGGATCAGCTGCTCCGCCTTGGCGGCGGACTTCAGGTCCTCCACGGCAGACTCCACCCGGGGCAGCTGCGCCGGGGGAAGCACCAGTGTGCCAGCCGTGATCGGGGTGCGCTGCTTCACCTGAGCCTCAGACTTCCCGCGGCGCACCGCCGCCAGTGCATCCGCCACCGCGCTGAGGGTCTCGGCTTCGCCAGCTGCGGCCTCCAAGCCGTCTGCAGCGGGCCACTCAGCGGCGTGCACCGAGCCGGCACGCCACCATCGCCACACCTCATCCGTCGCGAACGGCAGAACCGGAGCAAACAGACGCAGGACCGTATCCAGGGTGGTCGCAAGGGTCGCGCGGACCGACGCCTGCGCCTCCTCACCCTGGCCGCCGTAGGCACGGTCCTTCACCAGCTCCACATAATCGTCGGTGAACTGCCAGAAGAAGCTCTCCGTCATCTGCAATGCCCGGGCGTAGTCGTACTCCTCGAAGCGGGCCGTGGCATCCTCCACGAGCTTCTGCAGCCGATCCAGCAGCGCCCTGTCCAAAGGCTGTGTCACCGCAGCCGCGGAGGCAGCATCATAGACGATGTGCTCCTCCGTGACGCCCATCCCGAACGCGAACTTCGAGGCGTTCAGCAGCTTGATCGCCAGACGGCGACCGATCTTGAACTGCCCCTCCTCATACGCAGTGTCCGCACCGAGCTTGGCGCTCGCCGCCCAATACCGGACCGCGTCAGTGCCGAAACGCTCAAGGATCTCGTCCGGAACCACCACGTTGCCCTTGGACTTGGACATCTTCTTACGGTCCGGATCCAGGATCCACCCGGAAATCGCAGTATTCTCCCACGGCACCGACTCGTGCAGAGAGTGTGCACGCACCACAGTGGAGAACAGCCAGGTGCGGATGATGTCATGACCCTGCGGCCGCAGGTCATACGGGAAGACCGAGGTGAAGAATTCGTTGTCCCGCTCCCACTTGCCCGCGATCTGCGGGGTCAGCGACGACGTCGCCCACGTGTCCAGCACGTCCTGCTCGCCGACGAAGCCGCCCGGCACGCCGCGCATGTCCTCGGTGAGCCCAGGAGCGGCGTCCGACGACGGGTCAACCGGAAGCTGGTCCTCGCTCGGCAGGATCGGAACGTCATAATCCGGCTCACCCTCATCATCCAAGCGGTACCAGACGGGGATCGGAACCCCGAAGAATCGCTGGCGGGAGATCAGCCAGTCGCCGTTGAGGCCCTCCACCCAGTTCTCGTACCGGGAGCGCATGAAGCCGGGGTGCCAGTCCATCTGCTGGCCGCGCTGGACCAGCTCGTCCCGGCGCTCAGCGTCACGGCCACCGTTGCGGATGTACCACTGGCGGGACGTGACCACCTCGAGGGGCTTATCGCCCTTCTCGTAGAAATGGACCGCGTGAGTGATCTGCTTCGGCTCGCCGTCGAGCAGGCCCTGCTCCCGCAGCATCTCGAGCACAGCCTCCTTGGCGGAGTGCACCGTCTTGCCGGCCAGTTGCTCATAGCGCTCCTGCCCCTCCGCGGAGATGATCCAGTCCGGGACCTCCCGGCCGAAACGACCGTCACGGCCGATCAGAGCCCGGGCGGGAAGCTGCAGCTCACGCCACCAGGTGACATCAGTCATGTCTCCGAAGGTGCAGATCATCGCGATGCCTGAGCCCTTCTCAGGGTCCGCCAGCCGGTGGGCCTTCACTTCCACCTCCACGCCGAACAGCGGGGAGGTCACCGTGGTGCCGAAGAGCCCCTGGTAGCGCTCATCCTCAGGGTGGGCGACCAGAGCCACGCAGGAGGGCAGCAGCTCCGGGCGGGTGGTCTCAATGAAGACCTCCTCACCCTCAGGGGTGGTGAAGGGAAAGCGGTGGTAGGCCCCCGGACGCTCCTTGGCCTCCAGCTCAGCCTGCGCCACTGCGGTGCGGAAGGTGATGTCCCACAGGGTGGGGGCCTCAGCGGTGTACGCGTTGCCGGAGTTCACATCCCGCAGGAATGCGCGCTGGCTGGCCGCGCGCGAGTCGTCGTCGATGGTGCGGTAGGTCTGCCGCCAGTCCACAGACAGGCCCAGTCGGGTGAACAGGTCCTCAAAGACCTTCTCGTCCTCGACGGTGAGCTTCTCGCAGAGCTCGATGAAGTTCCGACGGCTGATCGCATCCCAGTCCCGCTGATTCTTCGCGGGCTTCTCAGGCGGGGTGTAATCCGGCTCGTACGGCTGCGAAGGGTCGCACCGCACTCCGTAGTAGTTCTGCACCCGGCGCTCAGTGGGCAGGCCGTTGTCGTCCCAGCCCAACGGGTAGAACACCTTCTTGCCCCGCATCCGCTGGAAACGGGCCACCACGTCCGTCTGCGTGTAGGAGAACATGTGCCCCACGTGCAGAGAGCCCGAGGCCGTCGGCGGCGGCGTATCGATTGAGTAGACCTGCTCACGGCTGGCCGACTCATCGAAGTGGTAGAGCCTCTCGGCCTGCCACGCCTCATTCAGCTTGGCCTCCAGGCCTTCCAGCGCGGGCTTCTCAGGGACAGCGGGGGCGATGGGCGAGTCCGTGCCCAGGAAGTTCTCAGACATGATCCTCAGTCTCTCACGCAGGACGCATCCCCGCGTGAGAGACCACAGCATCAGACGTGCGAGCCGGTCCCTGCGCACCCGCCCAGGGGCACGCAGGCTCAGACCTGGGGGGACTCGGTGCGGCTGCGCTTCAGCTCGAAGAAGTAGGGGTACTCAGCAAGCGCAACCGCGCCGTCGAACACCTTGCCGGCCTCCTCACCCTCGGGGACGCGAGTGATGACCGGGCCGAAGAACGCGGTGCCCTTGAACGCGACGATGGGGGTGCCGACGTCCTGGCCCACCTTGGAGATGCCTTCCTCATGGGAGGCGCGCATCTGCTCGTCGTTCTTGTCGGTCTTGGCGTCCTCCAGAATGGAGGCGTCGGCGCCGATGGCCTCCAGGGCCTTGGCTGCGGCGGACTCGAAGTCCTTGTTGCCGCTGCGGTGGATCTCGGTCCCGGCCGCGGTGTAGTACTCGCCGACCTTCTCCTCGCCGTAGGCGAGCTTGACTGCGGTGGCAGCGCGGGCAGGCAGCCACCTGGCGAGCTGCTCGGAGTCCTCGGCGGGGCTGGGGCTCTTATGCTCGTTGAGGACGCCCAGGCTCATCACGTTCCAGTGAACCTGGATGTCGCGGACCTTCTCGACCTCGAGGATCCAGCGGGAGGTGACCCAGGCGAAGGGGCACAGAGGATCGAACCAGAAGTCAACGCGCTCTGCCATGAGAAGTGTCCTTTCGAGGGGATGAAGGTGTCTCTTCCGGTAGCCAACTCTTCCGGCGGCGCAGTTGTTCCTAGAGGGGCGCGCCGTCTGGGATGGGGACCTCGAGACCCAGGAGCGCGTTCTCGATGACCTCCATCAGCGCCGGGTGGATCCAGAACTGCCCGCGGGCCGCGGTATAGGCGTCAAGCCCGAAGCTCATCGCCTGAACCACCGGCTGGATCAGGTTGGAGGACTGGTAGCCCATCACGTGGGCGCCGAGGATCTCGCCGCTGCGGCGGTCCGCGATGACCTTCGCGATCCCGTAGGTGTCCTCCATCGCCCATCCGTAGGCGGTGTCCCCGTACTTCTGGGTCTTGGCGGTGAGGTTCTCGCGCCCGATCTGCTCAGCCGCCTCCTCTTCGGTCAGCCCCACCTGGGCGATCTCCGGATAGGAGAAGATCGCTGAGGGCACCGCCTCCGCCCTGACCTGCCGGAGGTCTCCCGGATTCTCCAGATTATGGGCGACGACGCGCGCCTCGTGGTTGGCCACGTGCTTCAGCATGGCCGCCGAGCAGATGTCGCCGACCGCGTACACTCCCTCCACCGGCTTGCCTCCGGCCAGCACCCGCTGGTGACGGTCCACGGCGAGGCGGCCGTCCTCGTGCAGGTCCAAACCTGCCTCGGCCGCACCGATCAGGTCTGTGTTGGGGACCCGGCCGGTGGCGACCAGCACGCAGTCGACGTCGTAATGCTCCGACCGGCCGTCCGAGGTGACAACATGCGCGGTCACCCCGCCCACGTCGGAACTGGGATCGTGGGCCTCCAGGGACGCCAAGGTGCGCTGGTACTTCACTGTCCAGTTCTTCTCCGCCTCCGCAGAGTATGCCTGGGCGATCTCCTCATCGAGCTGGTTCATCAGCCCGCGGCTGCGGTTGATCTGAATGACCTCGCTGCCCAGCCCAGAGAAGATCCCCGCGAACTCGCATGCGATGTAGCCCCCGCCCACGATGAGGATCCGGGCCGGCAGGTCCTCCAGCCGCATCACCGTGTCCGAGGTGTGAACCTGCGGCAGATCAATCCCCGGGACCTGGGGGACGGCGGGGCGGGAGCCCGCGGCGATCACCAGCTGCTCAGCCTCGGCCTCCGTGCCGGTGAACTCTGAGCGGAAAGTCTTATGCCCCGTGAGCGTCACCTTCTCCTGAATAAGATCAACGTTGTCCAGGCCCTCCCGGTACTCGCGCCCGCCCTCGGAGATCGCATCGATGCGGGCGAAGATCCGGTCCCGGATCGCCGGCCAGTCAGCCTCAGGCTCCCCCAGGGTCACGCCCACTTGAGCGGCCTCCTCCGGGGACCGGGCCAGCGCCGAAGGCCGCACGTACATCTTGGTGGGGATGCACCCCACGTTCAGGCAGGTCCCGCCGAATGCCCCCGCGGCACCGACCCCCTTGTCCGCCAGCACCACCTTCTTGTCATCCCAGAACGGGGTGATGAGGGAGTTTCCGGAGCCGGAGCCGATGATCGCCAGGTCGGGTCGCAATGTCGCCATGGGCCCCATCCTAGGTCCGTCCGGCTTCCGGAATGATCATCATTTTCTTAGGGTTGCTGTGTGCGGCAAGCACCCCTCCCTATGGAAGCTACAGAAGGAAAGACCTCGTGATACTGATTGTTGTTAAGTTCCCGGTCCGCGCCGAGTACGCCGACCAGTGGCCCGAGATCACCCGGGAGTTCACCGAGGCCACCCGTGCCGAGCCCGGCAACAAGTTCTTCGAGTGGTCCCGCAGCCTCGAGGACCCCACGGAGTACGTGCTCGTCGAGGGCTTCGATGACGACGCCGCCGAAGCCCACGTCACCTCCGACCACTTCCGGAAGGCCACCAGCTCCGAGGGCGAGATGTTCAAGGCCCTGGCCGCCACCCCCAAGATCATCTCCCGCCCCATCGATGCCGACGGCTGGGAGGAGATGGGCGAGATGCAGGTTCCCTCAGACGCCTCCTGACATCCGCCTCCGCGAACTCCTGGAGCCTCTGGCGGCGGGGAGCCCCCGCTGGCCGGAGGAGCGACTCTCCGACGTGCCCCCATGGTTGCACCGTGGGGGCACGTCGCGTCTTAGGATGGACGGGTGCAGATCTTAAGCGTCTCCAGTTTGAAAGGCGGGGTCGGCAAGACCTCGGTCACCATGGGCCTGGCCTCGGCCGCCCTCAACGCGGGGGTCAAGACGCTGGTCATCGACCTCGATCCGCACGCCGACGCCACCACCGGGCTCGCCGTCACCCGCGGCACCGGCAAAGAGGCCGGACTCCTGCTGCGCGACCACCGCCGAGCTGATATCGCCCAGCACACCATCCCCTCCGGATGGGTGGAGCTCCTTCCTGAGGACCGCCAGGAGGGCGCCGTGCTCGACGTCGTCGCCGGCTCCGCGATCTCAGCGACCTTCGACCGACCCGACATCAAGCCCCGGGACATGAAGCGGCTGAAGACGCTGGTGGACCGGCTCGAAGGCTATGACCTCGTCCTCGTCGACTGCCCGCCCTCGCTCTCCGGGCTCACCCGCATCGCCTGGGGCGCCTCCAATCAGGTGCTGCTGGTGGCCGAGCCCAGCCTGTTCTCCGTGGCAGGCACCGAACGCACCATGAGGGCCATCCGCATGTTCTCCAACGAGTACGCTCCCCAGCTCACCCAGGCCGGGGTGGTCGTGAACCGTGCACGTGCCGACTCGATCGAGCACGAGTACCGGCTGCTCGAGATGGAGCGGCTCTACGCCGATAAGATGATCCTCCCCGTCCTGGAGGAGAACCCGTTCTGGCAGCAGATCCAGGGCGCCGCCTACCCCGTGCACCAATGGCCCTCGGACCAGGTCCGGGACATGGCGAAGAGCTTTGATGAGCTCCTCCGCCAGCTCATCAAAGTGAGCTGACCGGCAGCCGCCGTTCAGGCGTTCGGCCAGAGGCTCAGGAGGCTTTGCGGGCGCGCAGCTGCGCCAGCTCGTCAGTGCCGTCGAAGACCACGTCCGGCTGGACGGCCGGGGTGTCATCCTCAGCCTCGGTGCGTTCGCGGGGAAGCTCGGCGAGAGTTCCCTCCACCTCGCGCCACACGCGGCCCACAGCAATGCCGAAGACGCCCTGGCCGCCCTGGACCAGGTCGATCACCTCATCCTGGGAGGTGCACTCGTACACGGAGGCGCCGTCGGACATCAGGGTGATCTGTGCCAGGTCCTCGACTCCCCGTTCCCGCAGGTGCTCGATCGCCGCCCGGATCTGCTGCAGGGAGACCCCGGTGTCCAGAAGCCGTTTGACCACCTTGAGGACGAGAATGTCCCGGAAGGAGTACAGCCGGGCAGAGCCTGAGCCGGAGGCGTTCCGCAGGGACGGCTGCACCAGCTTGGTGCGGGCCCAGTAGTCCAGCTGACGATAGGTGATGCCGGCGGCCGAGCATGCGATCGGGCCGCGGTAGCCCATCTCCTCGTCGAGGTTCGGGAAGCCGTCGTCGAACAGCGGGTCCTGCGGTGCAGCCCGCTGGCGGGTCTTCTGAGTCTCGGCGCTGAAGTGCAGGCTCACCGGTCACCTTCTCATGACGTATCGAGGGGGAAGTCTTCGATCTTGCATCTCAGTGTAGCGGCGCGCAGGCTGCTGGAGGTCGGCTTGCGCCTGCGCGTGTTGTCTACGAGTTGGGATCTGCGCCGCCTGTGCCGCCGAAGTCATCCGGATCGGCCTCGTCGAGGAACTTCTGGAACTCCGCGATCTCATCCTCCGAGATCGGGGACTTGTTCAGCACCGACTCGGCCTCGTGGTTGACCCCCGGGCCGGTCACGGCCTCCTCCCCGCCGCTGCGGCGGGGAGTCACGGCGACCGTGCGCAGCGTGGACCGCTGCATCGTCAGGGGGCATTTGGCGCGGACCGCGACCGCTATGGCATCCGAGGCGCGGGCATCGAGCGCCTTCCCGGAGCCGAGCGTGAGGGTGCCCCGGTAGGTCGCCGAGTCCATGAGGCTGATCTCCACACGGGCCACTCCTCCGCCGAGCGTCTCCAGCACATTGGCGAGCAGGTCATGGGTCATGGGTCGGGGCGGGATCTCGCCCTGCAGAGCGCGTGCAACGGCAGCCGCCTCCGCGGGCCCCACGACAACAGCAACATGCTGGCGGCCTTCGGCGGCTCGGTCCGCGGCATGGAGGATGATCACGGGCTGGTTGGACGGCAGCTCAACGCGGACGCCCACCACATCCATCAGCACCTGGTCGCTCGGCCGGTCCTCCATTCCCCCAGTCTAGGTGGAGACAGTCAGCCCTTGTCGATGTTTTCGACGGCAGAATCCATAATCGAGGAGCGCAGGTCCTTCAGGGACTGCAGCATCTCCTTGGAGGACTCAGCGACGCGGGCTCGAGCGGCCGCGTCCTTGCGGGCGGCGTGCGGCGCCATGGCTCGTGCAATGAGGTCCAGCTCAGAGTCCGCAGAACGTCGGATGCTCACCAGGTGCTTGGGCTCCAGGCCGTAGCGGGCGAGCAGCCGGACCGCCTTGACGGCTTTGAGGTCGTGATGGCTGTAGTTCCCCTGCTCGTCCGCGGCGATAATGCGGAACTTCTCGAGCGTGTCCAGCATCCCGCGGGTCGCCCCGGAGAGCGCACGGAGCTCTTTGCGGCTCATGGGCCGCATCCGCCCGCTGATCTGTCCTGCCACTTCGTCGGTGACATCGCGCGGGCCGACCGGCGCATGCTCGGGCAGCGCCTCGGGCTTCTCGCCGCGGTCGATGGCGTCCATCGTCTCTTTGATGACGTCCAGCGGCATGTAGCGGTCCCGCTGGAGGGCCAGGATGAAGCGGAGACGCTCGACATCGGAGGCAGAGTATTTGCGGTAACCGGAGTCGGTGCGGGCGGGCTCCACCAGGTCCCGCTCCTCGAGGAAGCGCAGCTTGGAGGCTGAGAGGTCGGGATATTCGTTCTGCAGCTCGCGCAGCACCTCAGAGATGGTGAAGACGTGTGCTTCTGCGGGCGTGCTGGTGTTCGTACTCTCGCTCTTGGCCGCCTGTTTCGGCGTGCGAGCAGGGCGTGCGCTCACTGCGTATCCTCTTTCAGGCTCAGGGGAAGGTGAAGCCATGAATCAGACTAACGCCCGTAGGGAGTTTTAGCAGTTATTTGATGCCGAGTTATTTGGCGGAAGCGTAGAAGGTCAGACGGAACTTGCCGATCTGAACCACGTCGCGGGGCTTCAGCAGGTGCTTGTCCACGCGGTTGTGGTTGACGTAGGTGCCGTTGAGGCTGCCGAGGTCCTCCAGCACAAACCCCTCAGCTGTCTTATGGAAGCGCACGTGCCGGCGGGAGACAGTCACGTCATCGAGGAGGATCTCCGCCTCGGGGTGCCGGCCCACCGTGGTGACGTCCGCATCGAGGAGGAACCGTGCACCCTGGTTGGCGCCGCTGTGGGCGATCAGCAGAGCGGAGCCCGGCGGCAGAGCGCTGAGGGCCCGGCTGTCGACGTCGGAGAGGTAGGCCTCCAGACTGCCGGTGGTTGTCGGAGGCAGGGAGATGGACGTCGTCTCGCCGTTGCCGTACCGCCGTCCGTGCGCCTGCTGGGGGCTTGCCTGTTCCACACTGCCCTCCTCGTGATGGTTGTGCGCGTCAATGGCCAGGTCACAACTATATAACAGACGCGCGCGCAGGTTAAGCCAGGAGTGGGGAGCAAGTTGAACCTTGCCCCCCTCGGTCCGCCCGACGGCGGTCGCTCAGCCGGCGTTCTGAGAATACTGCTCAGCGGAAAGGAGGTTCCCGTAGCCGGAATCCTCCGCGAGGCGGATCTCGAAGAGCCAGCCTCCCTCGTAGGGGGCAGCATTGATGGCCTGGGGCTCATCGTCCAGGGCAGTGTTCACCGTGACGATCTCACCGGCGACGGGGGCATAGATGTCTGAGACAGATTTGGTCGACTCCACCTCGCCGACCACATCTCCCGGAGCCACGGCGGCGCCGACCTCAGGGTGCTCCACATAGACGACTTCGCCGAGGGCGTCCTGGGCGAAGTCGGTGATGCCGATCCGCACCACGTTGTCGTCGTTGGGCGCCCCGACCCACTCGTGCTCGGAGCTGTACTTCAGGTCCTCAGGGATGCTGCTCATGCGAGTGATGACTCCGTTCGTCAGGTCAGGCGGATAGGGTCAGGCGGACTTCCTGCGGAGCTTCTTGGTCTCCGAACGCGTCAGCGTCAGCGGCTCGGCCGCCTCGGCGACGACCTCCTCGGTGATGGTGATGGAGGCGACGTCGTCCCGGTCCGGGAGATCGAACATCACCGGGTTGAGCACTGTCTCGAGAATGCTGCGCAGCCCGCGGGCCCCGGTCCCCCTGGCCTCAGCCTGGCCGACGATGGCGCGGATGGCCCCCTCGTCGAACTCCAGCTCCACATCCTCGAGGGAGAAGATCTTCTGGTACTGCTTGACGAGGGCGTTCTTCGGCTTGGTGAGGATGTCCACCAGCGCCTCCGAGTCCAGCTCCTCCACGGTGGCGACCACCGGCAGACGACCGATGAACTCAGGGATCAGGCCGAACTTGTGCAGGTCCTCCGGCTCCAGGTCCCCGTAGGTGATCTCATCCCTGGTGATGGTGGACAGCGGCGTGCCGAAGCCCAGGCCCTTCTTGCCGGACCGGGACTCGATGATCTCCTCCAGACCGGCGAAGGCGCCCGAGACGATGAACAGCACGTTCGAGGTGTCGATCTGGATGTACTCCTGGTTGGGGTGCTTGCGCCCGCCCTGCGGAGCCACCTGGGCGGTGGTTCCCTCCAGGATCTTCAGGAGCGCCTGCTGCACACCCTCGCCCGAGACGTCCCGGGTGATGGAGGGGTTCTCCGACTTCCGGGAGATCTTGTCGATCTCATCGATGTAGACGATGCCCTGCTCAGCCTTCTTGACGTCCCCGTCAGCGGCCTGGATGAGCTTCAGCAGGATGTTCTCCACGTCCTCGCCCACGTAGCCGGCCTCAGTGAGGCTGGTGGCGTCGGCGACGATGAAAGGAACCTGCAGCTTTCGTGCCAGGGACTGGGCCAGGTAGGTCTTGCCTGAGCCGGTGGGGCCCACCATCAGGATGTTGGACTTGCCGATCTCGACATCGTCGTACTCGCCCTGAGTGATGCTCGCCGTCTTGGAGGCGCTGCCGGTGATCTGGACGCGCTTGTAGTGGTTGTGGACCGCTACTGCGAGGGTCTTCTTGGCCTTGTGCTGGCCGACCACGTACTCGTCAAGGTAGGCGTAGATCTGCTTCGGCGTAGGCAGCTCGAAGCTGTCGGTCTCCTGGACCTCGTTGAGATGCTCCTCGATGATCTCATTGCAGAGCTCGATGCACTCGTCACAGATGTAGACGCCGGGGCCGCCGATGAGCTTGTAGCGGACCTGCTTCTGGTTCTTTCCGCAGAAGGAGCACTTGAGCAGGTCGTTGCTCTCACCAATTCGTGCCATAGTCTCCAGCCTAACCCTTCAGGTCGTGAAGGCCGCGGCAACGCGGCCGAGAGCTGCTCCCGCCTCGGCGGGGCCGAATCACATCAGGACGGGAGCTTCCGGGAGGAGAGCACGTCGTCCACCAGGCCATACTCCTTGGCCCCTTCGGCGGAGAGGAACTTGTCCCGGTCGATGTCTTCGCTGACCTGCTCCGCGGTGCGGTTGGTGTGGTGGGCCAGTACCTCCTCCATCCAGGTGCGGATCCTGCGGATCTCGTCCGCCTGGATGCCCAGGTCGGTGGCGGTGCCGCGGGTCCCGCCGGTGGCGGGCTGGTGAATGAGGACACGGCCGTTGGGCAGCGCGTACCGCTTGCCCTGGGTGCCGGCGGCCAGCAGCACGGCAGCTGCGGAGGCGGCCTGGCCCAGGCAGACGGTCTGCACATGGGGGCGGATGTACTGCATCGTGTCGTAGATGGCAGTCATTGCGGTGAAGGAGCCGCCCGGGGAGTTGATGTAGAGGGTGATGTCACGCTCCGAGTCCATGGACTCCAGCACAAGCAGCTGGGCCATGATGTCGTCGGCGGAGGCGTCATCGACTTGGGTGCCCAGGAACACGATCCGCTCCTCGAAGAGCTTCGCGTAGGGGTCCTGGCGCTTGAACCCGTAGGGGGTGCGCTCCTCGAACTGCGGCATGATGTACCGGGAGGAGGGCATCTGGGGTGCGGTCTGAGAAAAGTCGAAGTTCATTCTGGTGCTCCTAAAGTTCCGTCGTCGTTCTCTCAGACTCCCCCGCCGCCGGAGACGGTCGAGGAGCGCTGGGCGATCTTGTCGAAGAAGCCGTACTCAAGGCCCTCCTGTGCGGTGAACCACTTGTCGCGAGCGTTGTCCGCCAGGATGGTGTCCACGGACTGGCCGGTCTGCTCGGCGGTCAGCTCGGCCATGACCTGCTTCATGTGCTGGATGAGCTCGGCCTGAATTCGCACGTCAGACTCGGTGCCGCCGATGCCGCCGGAGGGCTGGTGCATCAGGATCCGAGCGTGCGGGGTGGCGAAGCGCTTTCCGGGGGAGCCCGAGGACAGCAGGAACTGTCCCATGGAGGCTGCCAGGCCGGTGGCGACGGTGACCACGTCGTTGGGGATGAACTGCATGGTGTCGTAGATGGCCATGCCGGCTGTCACCGAACCGCCCGGGGAGTTGATGTAGAGATAGATGTCCCGCTCGGGGTCCTCGGCGGAGAGCAGCAGCATCTGGGAGCAGATGGCGTTGGCGTTGTCATCGCGGACGTCAGAGCCCAGCCAGATGATCCGCTCCTTGAGGAGACGGTTATAGATGTAGTTGTCCTGGGATTCCGGAGCCACGCTCTGGGCGGTGGGGAACTCAGACACTGGGGTACCTCCACTGTGGTCTGCTGTCATTCTCGTGACTGAACACTAGCCCACGAGGACGATGCCGTCCGACAGGTGCCGGGGCTGTTCGCCGTGGGCACATGGTCAGCCTGGGCGCATATGCGCAGAACCCCCAGCGTCGCACGGACGCCGGGGGTTCTGCCTGAAGAAATGGTGAGGCTTACTGCTTCTCCTCGGAGGCTTCCTCGGCCTCGGGGGCCTCGTCAGCTTCGTTCTCCCCGTCCTCCTGCTCGGAGGGCGGGGTGACGAAGGAGGTCAGGTCCACCTCGTTGCCCTCAGTGTCCTTGACGGCGGCGTGCTCGAGGACCTTGGCCAGCGCCTTGCGGCGGCGAACCTCGCCGAGGATCATCGGGATCTGGCCGGCCTGCTCCAGCATCTGGGCGAACTGGTTGGGCTCCATGCCGTACTGGCCGGCAGTGGAGACGATGTACTCGATGACCTCAGACTGCTCGACGCCGACCTCCTCGCGCTCAGCGACGATGTCCAGCACCATCTCGTTGCGGAAGGCGTCCTCAGTCTGCTTGCGAATCTCCTCGCGGTGCTCCTCGGTGTCGTGGTCGTCGCCCTCGGAGTGGCCCTGGCCGCTGAAGTGCTGCTCGAGCTGCTCGGAGACGACGGACTCGGGAACGGGGACCTCGACGAGCTCGAGGAGCTTCTCGAGGACCTTGTCGCGGGCCTCGACGCCCTGCTCCTCAAGGACGGTCTGCTCGGCCTTGGACTTCAGGTCCTCGCGCAGCTCCTCGATGGTGTCGAACTCGGAGGCCGTCTGAGCGAATTCGTCGTCGGCCTCGGGCAGCTCCCGCTCCTTCACCGCGGTGAGGGTGACGGTGACCTGGGCCTGCTCGCCGGAGCGTTCGCCGCCGGCCAGGGTGGTCTCGAAGGTGGCGTCCTCGCTGGGGGAGAGTCCCTCCAGCGCCTCGTCGAGGCCGTCGAGCATGTTGCCGGCGCCGACCTGATAGCTCAGCCCCTCAGCTGAGTCGACCTCTTCGCCGTCGATCTTGGCGCTCATGGCGATGGTGACGAAGTCCTCCCCGGCGGCGGGACGGTCCACGTCCTTCAGGGTGCCGAAGCGGTCGCGCAGCTCGTCGAGCTCCTTCTGCACAGCAGCCTCGTCCGCCTCGCGGGCCTCCACCTCAACCTCAAGTCCCTTGTAGTCGGGCAGCTCGATCTGAGGCTTGATGTCCAGCTCGCCGGAGAACTTCAGGACGCCCTCGCTGGTCTTCACATCCGGGATCTCGTCCACGGAGACCTCGGGCTGGGACAGCGGAGTGACCTCGGCGTCCTCGAGGCCGGCGCGGTAGAAGTCCTGGAGGCCGTCGTTGATGGCCTGCTGGACCACGTACTCGCGGCCGATGCGCTGGTCGATGATCGCAGCGGGGACCTTGCCCTTGCGGAACCCGGGGACCTGAACCTGTTCGGCGATGCTCTTGTAGGCGGCCTTGATCTTCGGCTCGAGCTCTTCGCTCGAGACCTCGACCGTGAGCTTGACTCGGGTCGGGTTCAGTTCTTCAACGGTGCTCTTGACCACGTTATGGGCTCCTGGGTTCTACGTTCGGGGTTGGCTGCATGCCACGGCCGCTGTGCGCGGCCGAACCATGGCTTCAGGTCGTCAGGCCGCGGCCGCCGGGCCACTCAGGGGCCCAGCGGCCGAACCAGTTTGAACCGTCGGGGCGACAGGATTTGAACCTGCGACCTCCTGCTCCCAAAGCAGGCGCTCTACCAAGCTGAACTACACCCCGCAGCTGCGGACACGGACCGCTATACAGTACCCGTTCGCCGCCAGACCGCGCCACCGGAGGGTTTCAATCCCCCGGGATGCAGAAAAGCCGCTGATCAGATGACCAGCGGCTTCCGCTTCACACGATCTCAGCGTGGGCCCCGCGGGACTTGAACCCGCAACCTGCAGATTAAGAGTCTGATGCTCTGCCAGTTGAGCTAGAGGCCCTTTTTCGAGGGACTCAGACCGGTGTGAACTGCTGCCCCAATTCGCCGGGGCAACGACAGAAAACCTTAGCACGGCGTCGGGGAGCGCGCCAACTTCCCCAGCTCTCAGGCTTACGGAGGCTGTTCGACAGAGTTCATGAAGTGGTCGAGGAAGTCGTAGAAGTCCTCCACGTCGCGGCCCTGGTGAAGGGGCACCTCGGGCCGGGCACGGAACTCGACGACCTCCTGGACATCGAGGTTCAGCTCGGTGCCGGCGGAGAGCGCAATGCGCACCAGGGTCCCTTCGGTGGCCATGCCGGCGAGGTTGGTGAGATTCACCGGCACGGGGACTCTGGGAACGGCGTCGTCGTGGTTGGTGTGCTCCATCCGGGGCAGGGCTTCGCGCAGGTCCACAGGGCAGAGGACCATTTCGACGGGTTCGCGGCGGTATCCGAGCAGCATGTGGCGGGCGGAGGCGACGGCCTCCAAGGCTGAGAGCTCAGGCCCCTCCTGCAGCTGCTGAAGGCTGCCGGAGAGGTTCTCAGCGTAGAGCAGGTTGTAGGCGCCGAAGTTCATGACCGAGGCGTCGAAGGTGGCGCGCAGGGCGCCCACCAGCCGGTCCTCGGCCTCACTGCGCTGACTCCGAATCACCATGCCTCCCAGTGTAGGAAAGCGGTGTGACACGAAGATGACTGACCGCGCCGCGGTGCGCGCCGTAGGCTGTGACCAGACCATCCGCACGTCGTTGAAAGGACCCTTCCCCCATGAGCATCCGCCTTGAGCCCGGTGACGCCGCCCCCGACTTCACCCTTCCTGCCGCCGACGGGGAGAGCGTCACCCTCTCCGAGCTGCGCGGCCAGAAGGTGATCCTGTACTTCTACCCGAAGGCCTCCACCCCGGGCTGCACCGCCCAGGCCTGTGACTTCCGCGACTCCTTGGCCTCCCTGAAGGGGGTCGGCTACACGGTGCTGGGGGTCTCCCCGGACAAGGTGCCGGCTCTGGAGAAGTTCGCCGCGAACCAGGAGCTGACCTTCCCGCTCCTCTCCGACCAGGACCACGCCGTGGCTGAGTCCTATGGCGCCTGGGGCGAGAAGAAGAACTACGGCCGGGTCACCGAGGGGCTGATCCGCTCCACCCTGGTGATCGACGAGGACGGCAGGGTGGAGCACGCTCTCTACAGTGTGAAGGCCACCGGTCACGTCGCCCGCCTGCGGAAGACCCTCGGGCTGGACGGCTAGACTGGAGCGCCGTCGCACCTGCTTGCGACGGCCCGCGCGAGTGGCGGAATTGGCAGACGCGCTGGATTTAGGTTCCAGTGTCTTTTGACGTGGGGGTTCAAGTCCCCCCTCGCGCACAGGCCCGACAAGAACGAGTTACCCTCGGTCTGACTAGGCCTTATATGCGGCAAGAGCCGTGCTCAGAGGAAGTCCGGGCCTCGCTGGTTGGCTCTAGTCGTCGCTTAGTCGGCGTATTCGTGCTGTGCCCACTGCTCCTCGCAGGTGCCTTCATAGCCAGGCCAGTCTGCCCGAGCCTGGGACTGTTTCCATAAGTATGCGTTGACCTCATCATCTGTCTGGAAAGTCCGCCAAAGCGTGGAGGTTTCGTCACCCTCCCAGCAGGCCGAGTGTGCTTCCAGGTGCTCCCACTCACCGATTTCGAGATAGTCCGGGTGACAGTAGGGGTCGGGCATTGCTCCGGTGCCGTCCCATTCCTGGGGCCAGCCGACCGGCTGATCCCGGTCCGCGTTGTTCTCGGACTTGTCAGCCAGCGCGGCGGAGTCAGCGCATTCAAGGTGAGAAACCTCCTCGCCGCGCATCTGCTCGTAGTCCGCAGGGTCGAAGTCCTCAATCTCCTCAATCGGAATGGCCTCGACTTCGCCGTCGATCTGGGTGTAGACCATGCCTCCCTCCGGTTCGTACCAAGTGGCGTCAGCCTCCGGCTGATCGGCGGAAGAGTCATCGGCGTCACTCGGCTCCGCAGTGGCCTCTGCCACGGCTTCCGTGGTCTCGCTCGTGCTCGGCGCTGGCTCATCGTCCACGGCAGAGGCACCCCCCGCGCATGAGGAGACCAGTAGAGCCACTCCGACGATCGAGAGTGCAGGCGTCCAGGTTATGTTACGCATATCTTCACCTTTACACACTGGCTAGTGCGACAACGCCCTCAGCTAGGGCATGTCTGACAAATGTTGGTCCAGGCGATGACGCCGTGGAATCGGACTGCGGCACGGAAAGTGGTGGCCAGCTTGTCATAGCGGGTGGCGATGCCTCACCACTGCTTCAGATGACAGAACCCGCGTTCGACGATACTGCGGCCCTTATAGCTCTGGGCATCGAATTTCGGTGGCCTGCCGCCGCGCTGGCCACGGTTGCGCCGGGGCGTCGTTGGCCTGGCCGGGCGAGACGGTGCTCGCCAACGACAGTGCGTGACCCTCGACGAGCTGGTTAATCTTCGAGGTCAGTCTGCCGCGGGAGCGGCCCACCGCGTGATCAGGCGGCTCGTGCCCAGGATTCGTGTCATTCGACCCACCCCCCTGTGCGGCGGTTGGTATTGGTTGGGTGCTGATGAGCACGAGCTGCGGTGGAGCCCACCGACACGGTCCAGTCGATGAGCCCTCCAGCATCAGCCTGGGCAGTCGGCTTCGCCAGAATCTTCTCCCAGGTGCCATCGGGTGAGAGTCGGCGGTGCCAAGTCCACACCGCCTGCCAGCCCCGAAGACCTCAGGCAGATCCCGCCAGGCGATTCCGCACCGATCCCGATAGATGCTGCCCTCGACCACAGTGCGGGCACTTGACGTCATCTATCGGCTGGCCCATGGCCTCGGCCTCGAGGGCGCTGAACTGTTCCCGCACTGGCCCAGTCCCCACGGTGCACAGGGAAGCGCACAAACGGCGTCGTATGAGGTTCTGCGCCGTTAGACTGGACAGCCGACTGCGGTAAGAGAACCGCATGAGGCCGAGGGAAAACAGGTGAGACCGCACACCGCGGCTTGCTTGAGGTTCCAGTGTCTTTTGACGTGGGGGTTCGAGTCCCCCCTCGCGCACGTGAATCATTTGAACCGGCGGGGGTTCCTTCTCGCCTCCGGGGCGGGTGCGGCGCTCCTGAGCACCGCCAGCACGGCGGCACCCGCGGCAGATCCTCAGGGGGCCGATGAGACCGGCAACGACGACGGCGCGCCCGCTTCCGGCGAACTGATCATCGGCGCGGTCTCCGCAGTGGGGTCCCTCGACCCGGGGCTGGCGGTGGACACCGAGACGGAGCGGATATGCCGGCAGATCTTTGAGCCGCTGATCGGCATCGACCAGGAGACCGGCGGAGTGGCGCCCCTGCTGGCCGAGGACTGGGAGACGAGCGCCGACGGGCTGACTTGCACGCTTCGGCTGCGGGAAGGCGTGACCTTCCACGACGGCGCCGAGCTGACCGCCGAAGTCGTGGTCGCCAATTTTGAGCGATGGGGACAGCTGGACTACCTCTACGGGTTCGGGACCATCGCGAGCTCCACTCCCCTGGCATTCCCGACCGTGTTCGGCGGGTTCCTCGATCAGGAGACCTGCGTGCTGGAGTCAGTGGAGGCAGAGGACGATCACACGGTGGTCCTCACCCTCAGCGAGCCTGTGGCATACCTGCTGCAGGCGCTGACCCAGCCGGCCTTCGGCATCGCCGCGGAGAGCGTGCTCTCCGAGTCCGACCCGGGCCTGGTGTCCCGGAACCCCGTGGGCACCGGCTGCTACCAGCTGGCGGAGCGGGCTGAGGACGAGCGCAGCCTGCGGCTCACCGCGTTCGAGGACTACTGGGGCGAGTCCCCGGCCGCAGCCACGGTCACCGTGCGGGCCCTGGGCAAATCCTTCGACCGGCTGCGGGAGCTCAACCGGGGCCGCCTCGACGTCTACGACCACATCACGGCCGACAACCTGCGCCCCCTGGTCCAGGCCGGCCGGCTGATCCTCCAGCGGGACCCCTTCTCCATCCTGTACCTGGGGCTGAACCTCGAGCACCCCGTCATCGGTCAGCACGAGGTGCGTGAGGCGATCGCCCGCTCTGTGCGCCGCAGCGCCCTCATCGAGTCACTGCTCCTCGACGGCTCCCGCTCCGCGTTCCAGTTCACTCCCCCGGCCCTGGCCGTGCACTCCGACGACGCGCCCCGGTACGACCGCAGCCTCACCACCGCCGCCGAGCTCCTTGAGGAAGCCGGGTACGACGGCGAGCCACTGCGCTTCTACTACCCGATGGCCACCACCCGCAGCTGGCTGCCCCGGCCCGAGGCGGTCTACGCCTCCCTGGCCCGGGACCTCACCGAGGCGGGCCTGGTGATCGAGCCGCGCCCGGTCCGCTGGGACGACGGCTACGTGGAGGAGATGCTCGCCGACGACGACCGGGCGCTGCACCTGATGGGCCGCAACGGCGGGTTCCGCTCCCCGCACAGCTTCTTCGGCCCGATCTTCGGCCAGAACGGCCTGGGGATGCCCAGCCGGGAGTTCCACTACCAGTCCGAGGAGGCCTGGGACCTGATGGACCAGGCGCGCGCCGAACAGGACGATGAGGCCCGCGACGAGCTGTACCGGGAGCTCGCCGAAGTCATCGCCGAGGACATCCCCGCCGTCCCTCTGGCCTACCCGATCTCCGGGCTCGCGCTGGGCCAGAGAGTCAGCGACTACCCCATGTCCCCGGTGCTCAACGAGCGGTTCGCCGACGTTGCCCTGACAGATACGGACTGACATCGGTGAGGCAGATCTCAGGTAAAGTCGTGGCAACGAGATCCTGATCACTATCCGCTGATCACCTTCGACAACGAGCAAAGGGGAGCACTGTGACCCAGTCGGCAGCGACGCCGGAGCCCTCAGGCCCTGAGAACCGATACGACGTCGTCCTCATCGGTGCCGGGATCATGTCCACCACTCTCGGCAGCCTGCTGACCGAGCTGGAGCCCAACTGGTCCATCGGCCTGTTCGAGCAGCTCGACGGCGCCGGCCAGGAGTCCTCCGACCCGTGGAACAACGCCGGCACCGGCCATGCCGCCCTCTGCGAGCTGAACTACACCCCCCGCGGCAAGGACGGCTCCATCTCCACCGCCAAGGCACAGGGGATCAACGAGCAGTTCCACGTCTCCCGTCAGCTGTGGTCCCACTGGGTGGACAACGGCACCCTCGGGGACCCGCGCACCTTCATCAACTCGCTGCCGCACATCAGCTTCGTCTGGGGAGACGAGAACGCCCAGTACCTCAAAGACCGGTACGAGGCCATGAAGGCCGAGCCGCTCTTCTCCCACATCCAGCACACCGAGGACCACGACACCATCGGCTCCTGGGCTCCGCTGCTGACCGGCGGTCGTGAGCCCAGCCAGCGGGTCGCGGCCTCCAAATTCCACGACGGCACCGATGTCGACTTCGGCACGCAGAGCCGCCAGCTGGCCGCCCACCTGCAGCAGGCCGGAGCAGACATCCGCTACGGGCACCAGGTGACCGGCCTGAGCCGCGGCAGCGACGGCCGCTGGGTCATCACCGTGAAGAACACCGCAACCGGCAAGAAGCTCAAGGCCTCCGCCCGGTTCGTGTTCGTCGGCGGGGGCGGCGGAGCGCTGAGCCTGCTGCAGGCCTCCGGCATCAAGGAGATCGCCGGCTTCGGAGGCTTCCCCGTCTCCGGCAAGTTCCTGCGCACCACCGACGACGCCGTCGCCGGGCAGCACCATGCAAAGGTCTACGGCCTGGCCTCCGTGGGGGCGCCGCCGATGTCGGTGCCGCACCTCGACACCCGGTTCGTGGAGGGCCGCCGCTCCCTGATGTTCGGCCCCTACGCCGGGTTCGCCCCCAACTTCATGAAGTCCGGCTCCTTCCTTGACCTGCCGCTGTCGGTGCGTCCGCACAACATCGGCACCCAGTTGGGCGTGGCCAAGGACAACCGTGACCTGGTCACCTACCTGCTCAAGGAGGTGACCAAGTCCCAGAGGAAGAAGATGGAGGAGCTCTACCGCTTCTTCCCCAACGCCGCGGACGACTCCTGGGAAATGATCACGGCGGGCCAGCGGGTCCAGGTGATGAAGAGGAACGAGGAGGGCAAAGCCGTGCTGCAGTTCGGCACCGAGCTGGTCTCCTCCGCCGACGGCTCCATCGCCGGACTGCTGGGCGCCTCGCCCGGGGCCTCCACCGCGCCCAGCATTATGCTTCGGCTGCTGGAGCGCTGCTTCGGCGGGCTCGTGGACACCTGGAAGCCGAAGCTGGAAGCCATGGTGCCCTCCTACGGCCGCCTGCTCAACGAGGAGCCCCAGCTTCTTGAGGAGCTCAGCGCCAGCACCGCCAAGACCCTGCGTCTTGACGGCTGACCGCTGAGGAGCCCATCGCTGAGCGCTCACTGCGCTCCTTCAGGACCAGACGCAGGGCCTTCCCCCGGATCCTGCTCGGAAGGGTCGGACATCCGCATCACCGCAGCCGGCACGGCCGCTGCGGAAAGAACAGCCGATGTGATCAGCAGCCCCGATGACGGCGCGCCGATGAGGTGAATCAGCAGCAGGGCCGCGGCCAGCGTCCCGGCGAGCCTGTTCAGCGCCGCGCTGCTGACATCCTGCGGCAGCATCGGCGCGGACAGCCCGGCGGCGAGTGCCAGCCCGACGACGACCGTTGCGGTCCCCCAGTAGTGGGCCTGCTCCCGGGCGGCCCACTCGGAGGCGGTGAGCAGCAGGACGAGCAGCCCGGCGTGCAGGACGCTGGTGCTCAGCAGCACGCTGCGCGGATGCGCGTGCCGCCGCAGCCATGCCCGCAGGCTGATCGCCGCGAAGAGACCGCCCAGGGCGACGAGCGCTGAGGCCGCAGCAAGGAGGGGCTCGCCCCGAGTGAGCAGCGCGAACAGCAGCCCCGGAACCAGCAGCACGGCCGGGACCTGGGCGGCGGCGCGCAGCAGCCGGTCGGCGGTTCCTGGGCGGGTGCTCATCAGCGGCTCACCCGGGCACGCTCGTTGTCAGGGCGGAGCCTGTGCGGGTCTTGGTGACGAGCAGCTGTGAGGGGATCTGGCTGTGCATCTCAGTGACGTGACTGACCACGCCGACCCGTCGTCCCTGTCCCTGGAGGCTGGTGAGCGCACCCATGACCGCCTCGAGGGTGTGCTCGTCCAGGGAGCCGAAGCCCTCGTCGATGAACAGGGACTCCATCTCCACTCCCCCGGCTTCGGACTGGACGACCTCGGCCAGGCCGAGCGCCATCGCCAGGGAGGCCATGAAGGTCTCCCCTCCGGAGAGGGAGGAGGTGGGCCGGTGCTCGTCGGAGTGCTCGTCGTGGACCTTCAGGTCCAGGCCCTGTTTGCTGCCGCCGGGGCCGGTGTCCTGGTGAAGCAGCCGGTAGCGGCCCTCGGACATCGCCGTCAGGTGGTGTGAGGCGGCCTGGGCGACCTCCTCGAGCTTCGCGGCGAGCACGAAGGTGGTGAGCGTCATCCTCATGGGGTTGTCGTGGCCTCGGCCGCTGAGCGTCTCGGCGAGGGCGAGAAGACGGGTCTGCTCCTGGGCCTGGTCCGCTTTGGTCCGCAGGGCTTCGTCCAAGGAGGCGATGCAGCCGGTGACGGCTTCCCGGCGGGCGTCGAAGGTCGTCAGCGCGTCCCTGACCTGCTCCAGCGTCGTCTCCGCCCGGCGTGCGGCCTGCTGCGCGGCGTTGAGCTCCTCCGGGGCGGGCGGCGTCTCACCTGCGGCCTGCCGTGCCTGGCCTGCCTGCACCTCGGGCTGCTCAGCCTCGTAGGCGAGGCGCTGAGCCTGCGCCTCATGCGCCTTCGCGCTGGCCTGCAGGTCGGCGAGCTCCTCATGCTGAAGCTGGGCTGATCGAAGCTCATCAGTCTCCACGAAGGGGGATTCTGCGAGCTCCCGGTCAGCGGCCTGCTCAGCGGTGCGGGCAGCCGCGGCGGAGGCCTGCTCCGCGGAGACGGCCTTCGAGACCCGCTCCACTGCTGCTTCCAAGCCGCGGACGGCCTCCAGGCGGGCAGCCACGCTGGGGTGGTCTCCGCGCAGCCGCACGAGGACGGCGTCCAGCTCAGCGGCTGCGGCGGTCTGTCGCTCCGCCTCATCCGCGGAGCTCCTGCGCTCATGGTGAGCAGCGGTGAGCTGGTTCTGGGCGGCGTGCAGCTGGTCGGCGGTCTTCTCCAGCTCTCGGGCGATGCGCTGCTGCTCCCGGCGAGCCTCCTGGGCGGAATCCAGCTGCGCTTGGGCGGCCTCGGCTCGTTCGGCGATCTCCGCGGCGCTGGTCTCGGACTCCCCGCCGAGCTCCTCGAGAAGCTCGGCATGCTGCTGCTGGGAGGTGCGGTGCTGCGCCGAGGCTTCGACGGCGGCCTGGTGGGCGTCAGCCATCCGCTGCCGGTTCCCCTCGACCTGCTCCGCGGTGGTGCCTCCCGCATCCTGCGGTGTGTGCGGGGCCGGGTGGTCCACGGAGCCGCACACGATGCACGGCTCACCGGGCTGCAGCCGTTCAGCCAGCTGGGCGGCCATCCCGCCTCGGTAGGAGCTGACCGCACGCTGGTAAGCCGCATCCTGCTCCTGGTACTCCTGCTGGGCCTTCTCCGTGACCTGGTGCAGGCGTGCCTGCTGCTCGGCAGCACGGTCACGGCGTTCGATGAGCTTCGCCGCAGCCTGTGCGGAGGTGAGCGCCCCACGGGCGGCGTCCGCGGCGGCGTCGAGGGTCTCCTCCTCCTGCCGTTGGCTGGTGAGCTGCTCGCGAGCCTGTTCCAGCTGTTCGACGGCGGAGGTGAGCTCCTGGGCTTTCTGCTGCGCCTGCTCTGCGGACTGTGATGCTTCTTCAGCGGTGCGCAGCAGCTCGGCGTGCCGGCCCTCGAGCTGCTCCGCCTCTTCCTCGGCCAGGCGCGCGCGGAGTCCGGCGAGTGCCTCCGCGGCCTGCTGCAGCTTGTCCGGGGCAGGTGCCCCGTCCTCACTGAGGAGGGTTGGCGTGTCGGTCTCGGCGCCGACGGTGGTCTGCCATTGGGAGCGGAGAGTGTCGTCGGCACTCTGGGCGGATTCCTGGGCCTGCTGGAAGGCCTGCTGCTGAGCAGCACGGGCCTTCGCCGCTTCGCGGAACCACTTCTCCACTGTGAGGGCCTGCTCGTGGCGGGCGCATCGGGCCCGGTCCTGCTCCGCCTGGTCGGCGGAGTCCTGGTGAGCCTGGCTGGCTGCCTGGTGCTGAGTCCAGCGGTGCAGCTCCTTCTGCCGGGCCGAGAGCTCCTCAGCGTGGCTGCGGGCCTTCTCGGCGGCGTCACGGGCGGCCTCACGCTGTGCAGCCATCTGGGACCGGCGGGCCTCGGCCTGGACTGTGACCCGCTCGCCGAGACTCTCGGCAGGGACGTCGTCCAGCTCGACCTGCTCCGGCCGAGTCTGCTCCGCTTCGTCCTCGGGCGGCGGGACGAGCAGGGCGGCGGCATCGCTGCGCAGCCGGGAGGTGAGCTGCTCGATCTGCGCCTCGATCCGTTCGCTGCGGGCCCGGGCCTCCTTCGCCTGCTCGTTGAGCTGCTCCTCGAGCCGACGGAACCGGAAGGTGTCGAAGAGCTGCTCGAGCAGCGTCTGCTTCTCCGCGCTCTTGGCATGGAGGAAGTCGGCGAAGTCCCCCTGGGGCAGCAGGATCACTTTGGTGAACTGGTGGACGTCCAGGCCCAGGATGCTCTGCAGCTCGGCGTTGGCCGCCTGCACTCCGGAGACTCCCTGCTCCCATTCGGCGCCGGACCAGCGTTTCAGCGCGATGGTGGGGCTGACCTGGGTGGCGCGCCCGGGTCGGGTATAGGCGGGGGTGCGGCGAATCCAGTACCGGTCCTCGCCCCGGGAGAACTCCAGCTCGACATAGGGGGTGCGGTCAGCGGGTGCGTGGTGGGACTTCAGCAGATTGTGGTCACGCTGTCCGGCCACCCGCCCGTAGAGGGCGAAGGTGACGGCGTCCAGCACGGAGGTCTTGCCGGACCCGGTGCGGCCCCGCAGCAGGAAGAGCCCTTCGGCGCTGAGCTGGTCGAAGTCGACGGTCTCGGTGCCGGGGAAGGGCCCGAAGGCGCAGAGCGCCATCCGGTGCAGCTTCATGCGCGGGCCTCCTGCAGGGCCTCGGCGATGAGCTGCTGCTCGGGCTCGTCGGGACCGCGGCTGCGCACGTGCTCGAGGAACCCGGCGACGACCTCGGTGTCGGTGCGGGCCTGCTTCAGCTTCTGCGAGTAGGTGGTGCCGCCGCTGACCTGCCCTGCCCCGGCGTAGCTGAAGCTGGCCAGCCAGGGGTAGGCCTCCTGGACACGCTGGAACGCCTGTTCGGGCCGCTGATCATCAGTGAGCTTCACCTGGACGTAAGCCTCGGACCATTTCTCCAGGGTCTCAGGGCTGAGAACCTCCTCGATGGTCCCGGAGAGCCGCTTCAGCGGCCTTCCGATCGCCCAGTCCAAGGGCACCATGCTGCCCTCCACGGTGTCGTAGACCCACGCGCCCTTCTCCTGCTCAGCCTCAGAGAAGGAGAACCGGAGGGGAGAGCCGGAGTAGCGGACGGCGTCGGTGAGCGCCTGCCGGCCGTGAAGGTGCCCCAGCGCGGTGTAGTCGAACCCGTCGAAGACCTCCAGTGGGACCACGGAGAGTCCGCCGACGGTCTCTTCGTGGTGGTCGAGCCGCTCGCCGGCGGCTGCCTCAGCCCCGATGTGCCGCTCGGACTCGGAGGCGGTGCCTCTCGCGGCGAAGAGGTGCGCCATCACAATGGTCTGCGCCTCCGGGGCCCGCTGCGCACGATCATCCCGGATGCGCTGTGTGACCGCGCGGGCGGCCCCGGTGTGGTGGGCCCGCTCGCAGCCCAGTGCGGCGGCGTGCAGCTGCGGCTCCAGGTACGGGACCCCGTAGACCAGTACCGGCCCGTTCTCATCGGTGAGCTCCACAGGGATCCAGGAGTCCTCCAAGGCACTGCGAATGTGCACCCCGGAGCTGCGCATCAGACTGCGGCCGAACCCAAGCCGGGCCGCTGAGTCATGGTTGCCGGCGGTGATGATGACCTGCGCGCCGGCGTCGACCAGCCTGCCGAGGGTCTCCTCCAGCAGCTCCACCGCCCACTCCGGCGGCAGCGCCCGGTCATAGACGTCCCCGGCGATGAGCACGACGTCGACCCCCTGCTCACCCACCGCCGAGCACACGGCGTCGCACATCTCCTCCTGCTCCGCGCGCAGGCTGAACCCGTGGAAGCCGCGCCCGAGATGCCAGTCAGAGGTGTGCAGAAACCGCATGCCCCCAAACCTACCGGTGCGGACGGACATCCCTGCTGGCTCTGCACGCCCCGCCGTCATGCTAGTGTGACCGTCACCACCTTCAACAGTGGGGCAACTGAATATTGACTCTGTCCGACAGGGGAGCGGCCGCCGGCATCCGGCCAGTCGCTGAGAGTGGGCTTGAGGCCCAGACCCTTGAACCTGATCAGGCTAGAACCTGCGAAGGAAGTCGTTATGAACTCATCCTCTGCGCCTGCGCGCGCTTCTGCATCCCGCACCTCTGACCGCCGCCGCACTGTGCGCTGGAGCGTCTCCGACATCGTGGTGGCCTCCACCCTCGCCGTCGCCTCCGGCGTCATCTTCTGGGGCTGGAACCTCAGCTACCACTTTGTGGGCAGCCTCTTCGCCTTCTACCCGCCGGTGGAGACCCTCGTCCACGGCATGTGGCTCTTCCCCGCCGTGCTCGGCGCCCTCATCATCCGCAAGCCCGGTGCGGCGATCTACTGCGAAATGGTCGCCGCCGCGGTCTCCGCACTGCTGGGCTCCCAATGGGGCCTCACCGTACTGTCCTCCGGGTTCATGCAGGGCCTCGGCGCCGAGCTGATCTTCCTGGCAGTGATCTACCGGCGCTTCGGCCTCGAGATCGCCATGCTCGGCGGTGCCGCCTCCGGGCTCACAGGCGGCATCACCTACCACTGGATCGTGCCCATGTACGCATACGCGCCCCTGGAGACCGCCATCCACATCGGCTCCTTCATGCTCTCCGGGGCCATCATCGCGGGGCTGCTGCCCTGGCTGGGCGCACGGGCGCTCGCCTCCACCGGGGTGCTGGGACCGCTGGCCTCCCGGAAGGCGCATCGCGAGCCCGTGCTCGGCCGCAGCGTCCCCCGCTCCAGCTGACCCGGTGCCGGCTGACCCGATGACCGCCGAGCACACCACCAGCACGACGACGCAGGCTTCCCTCCCCGCCGGCGCGGAGGTCCTTGCTCGCGGGTGGACCTGGCACCACCCCGACCGGGACTCCCCCGCAGTCGCCGGCCTGGACCTGCACATCCGCCCCGGAGAGAAGGTGCTGGTCGCCGGACCCTCCGGGGCCGGCAAATCCACCCTGCTGCACGGCCTCGCCGGGGTCCTGCAGGACGAAGGCGCCGCAGCTCAGGGCGAGCTGCTCATCGACGGCACCCCGCCGGAGCAGGCTCGCGGCCGGGCGGGACTCATGCAGCAGGACCCGGAGGCCGCCGTCGTGCTCTCCCGCCTCGGCGACGACGTCGCCTTCGGCCCCGAGAACCTGGCCGTCCCCCGGGCCGAGATTCCGGGTCGGGTCACGGAGGCGCTCGACGCCGTCGGGCTGGGACACCTGCCTCTGGAGCACCCGACCGCGCAGCTCTCCGGCGGCCAGAAGCAGCGCCTCGCCCTCGCCGGGATCCTCGCGATGCGGCCAGGCCTGCTGCTGCTCGACGAGCCCACCGCCAACCTCGACCCCGAAGGCGCCGATCAGGTCCGCGACGCAGTCATCACCACCGCCGAGCGGACCGGCGCGACCCTGATCGTGGTGGAGCACCGGCTGGCCCGCTGGGCAGAGCACATGGACACCCTCGTCGTGCTCGCTCCCGGCGGCGGCGTCAGCCGGCGAGCGCCGTCCTCACACCTCAGCACCGATGAGTCCCTGCGGGAGGAGCTGGCCGAAGCCGGGCTCTGGGTTCCGGGCCGGTGCCCCGCTGAAGCGTGGGACCGGAGATCACTGAGCCCAGAGGCTGCTGGTGGTGCAGCGGTGCTGCGGGCTGAGGGGCTGGGCGTCTCCCGGCACAGTCCGCGCCGCGGCTGGCGACGCCGACGCTCTTCCGGCCCGGTGCTCACCGGTGCGGACCTCACCCTGCGGGTGGGACAGTCAATGGGGATCACCGGGCCGAACGGGGCCGGGAAGTCCACGCTGCTGCTCACCCTGGCGGGCCTGCTCCCTCCGCACGGGGGCAGACTCACCCCCGACCCGCATGCCTGGGGCCCCGGCCAGCTCATCGGCCGGATCGGGATGGTGTTCCAGGAGCCCGAGCACCAGTTTGTGAAGCCCACCGTCGCCGAGGAGCTGCGGCTCTCCGCCGAGCAGGCCCGCACCGCCGACGGTCAGCCGCGCTTCGCCGGCGAGGAGGCCGAGGACCGGGTGAACGGCCTGATGCGCCGGCTGCGGATGGAGCACCTCGCCGCGGCCAACCCGTTCAGCCTCTCAGGGGGTGAGAAGCGCCGACTCTCCGTGGGCACCGCCCTGGCCGCCGGACCCGAGGTGCTGCTGCTGGACGAGCCCACCTTCGGGCAGGACGCCCACACCTTCGCCGAACTGATCAGCCTGCTGCGCGATCACCTCAGCACGGGCGGCGCTGTGCTGGCGGTGACGCACGACGACGCGTTCCTGGAAGCCCTGGAGGCCGACGTCGTGGACGTCGGCCAGTTCCGTGCCCCCGCCGAGGAACCATCGGCCGACGCGGAGAACAGTGAACTTCCCGGGCTGGGATCTGTGCGTAATGCGTCCTGGCTGGGCCGACGCAGTCCGCTGGCTAAGCTTGTCGCGCTCTTTCTCATCACCCTCGCCCTGGTTGCGACCATCGATGCCGTCTCTGCGGCCGTGGTCGCCGTGGGGAGCTTCCTGCTTCTGCCTCTGGCCGGCATTCGGCCGCTGGCCTTCTTGGGGAGGATATGGCCCTTCGCCCTCGGGGCGGCGGTAGCGGCCTGGGGCACGGCGATCGCCGGTGAGGAGTCGGGCCGGGTGCTGCTGGACCTCGGCTTCACCACGGTGAGCACCGGGTCCTTGGAGCTCGGCGCCGCCCTGGGGCTTCGCGCTTTCGCCATTGTGCTGCCCAGTGTCATCATCCTCTCCACCACTGACCCCACCGACCTGGCCGACTCATTGGCCCAGCAGCTGAGGCTGCCGGCGCGGTTCGTGCTGGGGGCGCTCGCCGCGATGCGACTGATGGGACTGCTGGCCGAGCACTGGACCACTCTGGGACAGGCGCGCCGGGCACGCGGCATCGGGGCGAAGAAGGGACTGTTCGGACGGGTCGCCGGCACCCTGTCTCAGGCGTTCGGGCTGCTGGTCCAAGCGATCCGGACCGCCACCCGGCTGGCGGTGACGATGGAGTCCCGCGGCTTCGGCGCCGGACCGCGCACCTGGGCCCGGCCCGCCAGGCTCGCCCCCCAGGACTCCCTGGTGGTCCTGGCTGGTGCCGCCATCGCTGCCGCGGCCACTCTCGCGGCTCTGCTGGCCGGCACCTGGAACCTCGTATGGGCCTGAGCCCCTGCCCGCCGACGGATACCCTGTCCGGGTGAATCATGACGCGCTGACCGACGAAGACCTGAACGCGCAGTTCCTGCCTCAGATGACCGCGCTGCTGCCCGCCGAGGGGAAGCCCGTGCACGCAGAGACCCTGCTGACCCTCTGCCTGGCCGACGGACTGCTCGAGGTCCTCGAGTGGTCAGCCGAAGGCACCGGAGCCGACCCGCTGGGCGCGATGTGGCTGGCCTGCCTGCGCTGGCACCGGACCGTCGCCTGGGACTTCCCGGAGCGCGCTCCGCAGCCCCCGCAGCGGCCCACCGACCACGCGCTGACCCTCATCCTGCAGGCAGGAGGAATCCAGCTGATCCCCGGCAGCGCGGACAGCTCTGCGGCCGGGCTCGCCTCCGGAGAGATGGCCTACCCCACCAGCCCGGCCCAGCCGGATGTCTACGACGCGGCGGTGCTCTCCCGAGCGGTTCCGATAGGGCTGGTTCCCTACGTGGGAGCCGAGACGCGGAAGAAATGGGCTCAGGAGGCTGTCAGCCTCACCCACGGCCACCCGGACCTGACCGCGGCCGCGCAGTCGCGGGTCGCCGCAGTGAGCACTGGTGAGCACACGCCCCAGCCCGCCGCAGCGCCGAACCCGCTGCTGCGCGTCGTCGTTGATGACCTCGCCCGCCGCTGGCAGGGGATCGCTCAGGCCGCGTAGGGCCAGGCGTCTCCTGCCAGCGTGCGGAACCCCTGTTCGCTGACCAGCCGAATCTGTTGGCCGACCGCACGCCGACGCAGCGCGTCCTCGGCCTTGTTGGACCCCAGCGGGCCCTGCGGGTCGTGCTGGGCGGCGAGATCGGCGTCGTCGTACCCGTCCCCGATCACCAGCATGCTGGTGGAGCCGGTCACCCGTGACGACGTAGTGCCCCCGCATGCGGCGACCAGCTGCTTGGCCTCACCGCGCGGGATCACCAGGTTGCCCGTGAAGCTGACCTGCTGCCCGCAGAACGGGTGGGCGGGGTCCGCCTCCGGGTTCGCCGGCAGGTTCCGGCCCTCCTCCTGCCAACGCATCAGATCAGGCAGCTCCCGGTCCCCCAGGGGGACGGCCGCGTCGAAGAGATCCCCATAGGCGCGGACCTGCCGGGTGGCCCGGGACTCCCTCGGCCGTGGAGCGGCCCAGTGCGCCAGCACCTCCGGGTCGATGCTCGCGGCGCCGAAGAGCTCGTGCAGCTCCGGGGTCTGCCGGCGGCGGGCGATGTCCACCACAATCGCCGCAGCGGCCCGGGCGTCCCAGAGCGCATGATGGTGGTGCTGCAGCTGGAAGCCCGCCTCGGCGGCGGCCTTCGGCAGTGCGTGGGAGGGCAGCTGGTAGACCGCCCGCGCCAGACGGACCGAACAGAGCCCGCTCAGCCCCGGGCTGCCGAGCCCGGAGACCTCCAGGGCGGATTCGAAGACCTCCAGGTCAAAGATCACGTTGTGCGCCACCAGGATGTCCTCCCCGATGAACGCTGCGATCTCCGCGAATGCCTCACCGAACCGGGGCGCCTCGGCCGCCGCCTCCGGGGTGATCCCGTGGATTGACTCATTGCGCGGGTCGAACCGGTCGAACCCGGCCGGCGGACGCAGCAGCGTGTAATGCGTGTCCGTCTCAATCCCGTCACGGATGCGCACCAGGCCGATCGAGCACGGCGAGCCGCGGAACCCGTTGGCAGTCTCGAAGTCGACGGCGGTGAAGCTCAGACCCCTCACGCGACCGCCAGAACCTCCACGATCCGAGGGGCCAGGGCGACGAAGGCCTTGCCCCGGTGAGAGATCGCGTTCTTCTCCCCCATGGACAGTTCGGCCGCAGAGCGGGTCTCTCCGACGGGCTGGAGGATGGGATCGTAGCCGAACCCGCCGTCGCCGCGCTCCCCGGAGAGCAGCTGGCCATCCAGCCGACCCTCCGCGGTGTGCTCAACCCCAGAGGGAGTGACCAGAGAGGCCACGCACACCAACGCCGCGCCACGGTGCTCCTGAGGCACATCGGCGAGCTGCTGCAGCAGCAGACGCCGGTTGCTCTCATCCGAGGCGTGCTCCCCGGCCCAGCGGGCGGAGAAGATCCCCGGAGCCCCGCCGAGCACCTCCACGGCCAGCCCGGAGTCGTCCGCAACAGCGGGCAGACCGGTCTGGCGGGCGACTTCGCGTGCCTTCAGCAGTGAGTTCTCCTCGAAGGTCACACCGGTCTCCGGAATCTCCGAGCAGCCGGCGGCGGACGCGTCCACGACGGCGGCCTCCAGGTCGACGCCGGCGAGCGCGGGCTGGTCTGCCAGCAGGGCCCTGAGCTCCCGGACCTTGCCCTGGTTGCGGGTGGCGAGGACGAGCTTGGCGGTCATACTGCGCCCAGCGCCTGCTTCTGGATGTCGGCGAGCTGACCGCAGCCGGCGACGGCGAGGTCCAGCAGCTCGCCCATCTGACTGCGGGTGAAGGGAACGCCCTCGGCGGTGCCCTGCACTTCGACGAAGTCCCCGGAGCCGGTGACCACCACGTTCATGTCGGTGCCGGCGGTGGAGTCCTCCGTATAGGGCAGGTCGAGCACAGAGGTGCCGTCGGGCAGCACGCCCACGCTGATCGCAGAGACGGAATCGGTGAGAACCTCGGCCTTCTTGCCGACATGGCCTTCGCTGCGCGCCCACTCGATGGCGTCGACCAGTGCCACGTAGGCGCCGGTGATCGCCGCGGTGCGGGTGCCGCCGTCGGCCTGCAGGACGTCGCAGTCCAGGGTGATCATGTTCTCGCCGAGAGCCTTGGTGTCCACCACCGCGCGCAGGGCCCGTCCGATCAGCCGGGAGATCTCGTGGGTGCGCCCGCCGATCTTGCCCTTCACCGACTCACGAGAGTTCCGGGTGTTGGTGGCCCGGGGCAGCATTGCATACTCGGCGGTGACCCAGCCGGTGCCCCGGCCGCGCAGCCAGCGCGGAACATCGGACTCGAAGCTGGCGGTGCACAGCACCCGGGTATCGCCGAACTCGATCAGGGCGCTGCCCTCAGCCTGCCCGGACCAGCCGCGGGTGATCTTCACCTCACGCAGCTGGTTCACCGTGCGGCCGTCAGTGCGGGTGTAGGCGGACGTCTTCGTGCTCACGGGGTCTCCCTCTTGGTCAGTGAGTGCTTCAGATGGTGTAGGTGGCGCCGGGCTGGACCACCAGGGTCTCACCAGAATGCCGGGCGGCGGCGGCCTCCGCCACCGTATCGGCGTCTGTCCAGACAGGAATGTGGGTCAGCAGCAGCTGCTCGGCCCCGGCATCGGCAGCGGTCTGCCCGGCGCGGGCGCCGGTGAGGTGGATGCCGCGCAGCTCCTCATCCCGGCCGTCCTGGAAGGCGGCCTCGCAGAGGAACACGTCCACGTCACGGGCAGCCTCGGTCAGCCCCTCGCAGGCATCGGTGTCCCCGGAATAGGTCAGGGTGCGAACGGCGCCGTCCGCCCCGGCGGCCTCGATCCGCAGGGCATAGGCCTCCGGGGTGGGGTGCCAGACGCCGTGCGGGGTGATGGTGAACGGGCCCACCGTGTGCGGCCGGCCTTCGGCCCAGTGCCGGAAGTCGAACTCCTCAGCCATCCCCGGCTCCGCGTCGATCCCGTAGACCTCCGCGGCCCGGCGTGCGGTGTTCTCCGGCCCATAGACAGGGATTCTGCCGGGGCCGAAGCCGACCGGATGCCACTTGGCGACCACATGCAGGCCGCAGATATCGTTGAAATGGTCCGGGTGCAGATGGGAGAACGCCACCGCGTCGATCTCGTCGAGCCCGATGTGGCGCTGCAGCGCCCCCAGGGCCCCGTTGCCCAGATCCAGCAGCAGCCGCCAGGTCCGCCCAGCATGCTCGGCGCTGACAAGGTAGCAGGAGGCCGGAGACTCCGGGCCCGGGAACGAGCCGCTGCAGCCGATAATGGTGAGCTCCATGCCGTTCACCCTACCGCCCGGCCGCTCAGCCTTCAGGTTCCTCCTCATCAGGCATCACCCGCAGCATCGCGGAGAACAGAGACTCCTGCAGCCAGGTGATGAACGTGTAGATCTCCGCCATGAAGGACTCGGTGGACTTGATGCTGCCCCCGGCGGCAACCTGGTGGACCCGCTCAGCGTCAGCCTCCTCCTCGATCCCCAGCCGCACCGACAGAGTCAGCCGCAGGTCGTTCAGGGCACGGCCGAAGATCGGCGCCTGCTCCTCGGCCAGGATCACCGAGGTCGACTCCAGCAGCATTCGCGCAGTCCGCAGGTCACTGATCTTCGAGTCCCGCAGCGAGCCCTCCGCGAGGCGGCGCAGCTGACCCGCCTCCTCAGGGTCCTCGTGGGCGTCCGGCAGCAGCCGCGCCAGCACCTCGTCCTCGGGGGCGGCCAGGCCCGGCGCGGCGCCGTCGTCATCCTCCGGGGAACCCCCGAGCTCCTCCAGCCCTTCGCCCAGGCCCGCAAGCTCCGCCCGGAAATGCGCGAAGACCGGGTCGGCGTCGTCATCCTCCGCAGTGCCCCCTGCATCCGCCGGCGCCTGCTCGCCCACCTCCTCGGCGCGCGCCTGAAGCAGCTGGATCACATCCGCGCAGAGCCCCGTCAGCAGCCGCCGCTCATGCGCGTCCAGCTCCGCCCGGTAGCCGTGGGTGGTCGCACGGAACGCACGCGCCATCAGCCTGCCTCCTCGATCGTGGCCTGAAGCCCATAGTTGTGCATCGCCGTCACGTCCCGCTCAGCCTTCTCCCGGCCCCCCGTGGCGACGACGGCGCGGCCCTCCTGGTGCACCTTCATCATCAGCTCCTGGGCACGCTCCTTGGAATGCCCGAAGTAGCTGCGGAACACCCAGGCCACATAGGACATCAGGTTGACCGGGTCGTTCCACACCACCACGTGGAAAGGCCGCTGCGGAGTCAGCACATGGCTGAGGCCGGTGTCCTCCCCCGTCAGGGTAGCGCCAGCAGTCGTCACGTTCACTCGCTTCCCGGTTCGTCGCTTCGTGCTGAGCCGGGTCCCCGGCTCGCTGTGTTGACTAGTCTAGGTTCGTGAGCCGATCCACCGCACTGCTGACCGACCAGTACGAGCTGACCATGGTGCAGGCCGCCCTGCGCTCCGGGGCCGCCCACCGCCGCTGCGTGTTCGAAGTGTTCGGCCGCCGACTGCCCGCCGGGCGCCGGTACGGGGCGTTCGCAGGCACCGGCCGGATGCTGGAGGGGCTCCAGCGGTTCCGGTTCGGCGACGAGGCCCTGGGCTTCCTCCGCGAACGCGGCGTGGTGGACGAGCCCACCCTCGACTTCCTCGCCGACTACCGGTTCTCAGGGACCATCACCGGCTACGCCGAGGGCGAGATCTGGTTCCCCCACTCCCCCGTGCTGAGGGTCGAGGCGACCTTCGCCGAGGCCTGCCTGCTGGAGACCTACATCCTCTCGGTGCTCAACCACGACTCCGCGATCGCCTCCGCCGGCTCCCGGATGGTGCAGGCCGCCGGCGGCACCGTCGCCGAGGGAGGCCGTCCCTGCGTGGAGATGGGCTCCCGCCGCACCCAGGAGGCCTCCGCGGCGGCGAGCGCCCGGGCCGCCGCCGTCGTCGGCTTCGCCGCGACCTCGAACCTGCAGGCCGGGTACGACTACGGCATCCCCACCCTCGGCACCGCCGCGCACGCCTTCACCCTGCTGCACGACACCGAGGAGGAGGCCTTCGCCGCGCAGGTCGAGGCGTTCGGGCCCGGGACCACCCTGCTGGTGGACACCTACGACGTCGAGGCCGCCGTCCGCAAGGCCGTGGAGGTCGCTGGCCCGGAGCTCGGGGCGGTGCGCCTGGACTCAGGGGACCTGGTGGAGCAGGCGTTCATGGTCCGTGATCTGCTCGACTCGCTGGGGAGCACCAGCACCCGCATCATCGTCTCCTCCGACTTGGACGAGCACGCGATCGCCCGGCTGGCCGCCGCCCCGGTGGACTCCTACGGAGTCGGCACCCGGCTGGTCACCGGGGCCGGGGCCCCCACCGCCGGGATGGTGTACAAGCTGGTGCAGCACGAGGACGACGCCGGCCGGCCCGTCCCCGTGGAGAAGGCCGCCGAGGGCAAGACAAGCCGCGGCGGGGTCAAGCACCCCGTCCGCACCTTTGGCAGCAGCGGCACGGCCTCCGCCGAGCTGATCGGCGTCGGGAGCCTGCCCGAGACTGCCGACGATGCCCGCGAGCTGCAGGTGCCGCTCGTCGTCGACGGCGAAGTCCAGCCCGGCCGCACCGGGCCTGACGGCGTCGCCCGTGCCGCAGAACGCCATCGCGCCTCCTTCGCCGAGCTCCCCCGGGAGGCCCACCGTCTCTCCGAAGGCGAACCGGTGATCCCCACTGTGTTCCAGTGAGCGAGCCCCACTAGACTGAGCCCTATGGCTGAAGCACTGGTGATCGTCGACGTCCAGCACGATTTCTGCGAAGGCGGGGCTCTCGCCGTCGAGGGCGGCGCCGCCCTGGCCGCTGAGCTCTCCGAGTTTCTGGAGGACAGCCACGCGGACTACGACGTCATCGTCGCCACTCAGGACTGGCACATCGACCCTGGCGCGCACTTCAGCGATGCACCAGACTTTCAGCGCAGCTGGCCGGTGCACTGCGTGGCCGGCACCCTCGGCGCGGAGCTGCACGAGGACCTGGACACCGAACGGATCGAGGCTCGCTTTCTCAAGGGCCTCTATGACGACGGCTACTCCGGCTTCGAGGGACGGGCAGGCGACCCGGACCGGACCGGGCTGAAGGAGGGCGAGAAGGAGAAGGCGGTCTCCCCCGGAGACGTCATCGAAGAGGACGCCCCTGATCTGGACGCCTACCTGCAGGAGCACGAGATCGACACCGTCACCATCGTGGGCATCGCCACGGATCACTGTGTGCGGGCCACCGCTCTGGACGCCGCCGAGAACGACTACGCGGTCAAGCTGCTGACCGACCTGACCGTCGGCGTGGACGAGGAGCGGATCCGGCAGACCTACGAGGAGCTGCGCGAGGCCGGGGTGGAGCTGCTGAGCTCCGAGGAGCTCTGAGCATCGTGCAGATCACGCGCGTCACCACCGTGCTCGACGCCGCCGATGTGGGCCAGGAGGTGGCCTTCTGGGCCGCCGTCCTGGGCGGCACGGCGGTGGGCGACCGGACGTGGCAGTCGGTGCGGCTGCCTGATGGGACCAAACCGGTGGCGGTGCAGCTCTCCCCCGATCATCGGCCGAGCCGCTGGCCCGATGAGCCGGTCAACGTGCACCTGGACCTGTGGGTGGAGGAGATCCGCCAGGCCCACGGCGAAGTGGTCAGCCGGGGCGCCGAACTGATCCAGGAGGGTGAGCACACCGCGCTGGGCAGCTTCAACGTCTACCTCTCCCCCGCCGGCCATCCCTTCTGCCTCTGCTGGCACCCCTGACGCACGTTTCGAGGAGACGCATAGCGACTCGGGCGCGGCTGCTGCCCTTCGTCCGTGCGTAGAGACCGTCTTCTGGCCGCCCCGCGCACATTTGGAGGAGATGCCCCTCGCCTCTAACCCGCCTGGAACCGTCTCAGCGCCCGATGGGGCACTCCAGCTGCCAGCAGTTTGCGGCCCAGCTCCTGCGGACTGCCGAGGTCATCCCAGGTGATCCTCACCACCCGCAGGCCCATCAGGCGCAGCGCGTCCTCCCGGAGCTTCTCCTGCTTCACAGCGTCTTCGACCGCGATTCCGCTGAACCCTCGGGTGTACTTGATCATTCCGTCGAACTCGCAGACCACGCCGGCGTCGCCGTCGTCCCAGAAGAAGTCCAGCCTGACCCTGCCGATCCGGGGCAGGTGCAGCTCCTTCTGCAGCTCTGGAGGCTCAAACCCCAGCTCGTCGAAAAGCACTCGGCTCCGTGATTCGCCCACGCTCTCCGAGCGGGGATCCGCGAACGCGCGAAGCTCCCTCCACTCCCCCATGTTCCGCCCCCTGTGCAGCGCCTCGGCGTGGTCGAGAGCATCTCCGGTGACTGCCCGCCCGAACACGTAGCTGCCCGCCATGACCGCATCGAGGATGACGATGGCCTCCTGCCGCGGAAGCTGCGGAAGGGTGGATATGAGCACACGCGGCAAGGACTGCACCCGGACAGCGACAGGTTCACCATCCTCGTAGGTGATGCCCGGAACAGGCAGGCTGACCGCCGGCAGAGCCGCCTGCCCCTGAGGCGTCCCCGCTGCTCCGGAGGCTCCGCCCGGGAGAGCCCCAGGGGAATGCTGGACATGCAGCGGAAAGCAGGGGGTGGTGAAACGGCCTGAGCGGCTCCGGTGCGGGCTCTGGCAGTGCACGGTGCGAGGCCATGTCAGCAGCGGCGCCCCGTAGAGCGACAGAGCGGTGACGTCGCAGAAGGCGAGGGTCGGCATCGTCAGTCCGACAGCTGCGGCGAAGGCGCGGTGCCGTTCGCTGAGCCTCGCGCTCTGCCACTGCTCGGGGTCCACGAACACGCCTCGCCGCAGTCGCTTCACATCTCCGCGCTGCGCTGCTCGGGTAAGCGCCGACTGAGAGCGGCCGCGAGCGTTCCCCGCTCGTATGAGGGTGATCCCACCATCTTCAGATGCTCCGTCCATCCGGACGATCCTGTCCTGCTCGCTGCCCCGTCGCCACCGCTCTCATGCCGCCTGTGGATAACTGCCCAGATTGACGCCGTGATCTGCGGCATGGTGCTTGCTCGGAGGCCGAACGCGCATTCGTCCGCTCGTGCCCCCTCCCAGACGCATGTTCTGAGGAGAGGGGGCGCATTCAACACCTGGAGTTCTTCCTCCAAACGTGCGTATCAGCACGCTTCAGGTTCACCAACGCACGATTCGAGGGGATACGTGGGCGGGGAAGACGGCGCCGGCCACGGACAGGGGCGGCTCTCTGACCAGCCTTCCGTCAGGCTCGGAGCCTTGGGCCAGGCCGTTTCGGCCCCGCAGTCGCTGCGGAGCGCCAGCCCGCCTCCGGAGCATCCTGTGGTCGCTCATGGCCTCACCCTCATTCAGGAGAGGAGCCGCCGACTCAGGCTCTCGTGAACCAGAGCTGGATGGTCCTCAGCCGCTCCTCCAGCTGGGACTGATCGGCCTGCGGGACCGCCGGGCCGCCGCACTTCTCCCGCAGCTTGGTATGGATGCTCCCCTGGTGCATCCCCGTCTTCGCCGCATAGGCGGACACTGACTTGCTGAGCTTGGTGCGCAGCTCCTTGAGCTGACGGTGATCCACGACGTCGCGCTGCCGCTCCGCCGCCGAGGGGCTGCGCCTCATCTGCTCCGCCTGCTGCTTCCGCAGCAGCTCCGAGACCTGCTCAGGCTCCAGCAGTCCGGGGATCGCCAAGAACCCGAGCTCCTCATCCGAGCCGACGTCCCCGCCGAGGCCGAACTCCTCCCCGTCGAACATCACCCGGTCGAAGGAGGCAGAGGACCCCAAGGCGGCGAACTCTCCGCGGGCCAGCTGGTCCGAGGCCTTGTCCTCCCCCTGCTCCTCGTCCAGCGGGTCGATGAGCTCCTCGCCCTCCGCCGGCTCCTCATGATCCTTGCCCAGGGCATGGTCCCGCTCCGCCTCCAGGGCATTGGCCAGGTCGGTGAGGATCGGCACCGAGGGCAGGAAGACGCTGGCCACCTCAGCCTTCTTCCGCAGACGCACAAAACGCCCCACCGCCTGGGCGAAGAACAGCGGGGTCGAGGTCGATGTCGCGTAGACCCCCACGCACAGCCGAGGAACGTCCACTCCCTCGGACACCATTCGGACCGCGACCATCCAGTGCCGTGAGCCGTCGGCGCTGAACTCCTCGATCTTGCTGGAGGCCTCCTTGTCATCGGAGAGCACCACTGTGGTTCTCCGGCCCGTCAGCGCATCCAGCTGGGCGGCGTAGGCACGCGCATCGTCGTGGTCAGTGGCGATCACCAGGCCGCCGGCGTCGGGGATGCGGTCGCGGACTTTCAGCAGCCGCTGGTGGGCGGCGCGCAGCACCGCGGGAATCCACTCACCCTCGGGGTTCAGGGCGGTTCGCCAGGCGTGCTGGGTGATGTCCTTGGTGGCCGCACCGCCCAGGGTCGCCTCCATCTCCTCCCCGGAGGAGGTGCGCCAGCGCATGGTGCCCGAATAGGTCATGAAAACCACCGGACGGACCACCTGGTCATGAAGGGCGGGGCCGTAGCCGTAGGCGTAGTCGGCCTTTGAGCGGCGGACCCCGTCGTTGTCCTCCACGTACTCCACGAACGGGATCGGTGCGGTGTCCGATCGGAACGGGGTGCCGGTGAGCGCGAGACGACGTGCGGCCGGGTCGAAGGCCTCCCGGACACCGTCTCCCCAGGACAGGGCATCGCCGGCATGATGGATCTCGTCGAAGATCACCAGGGTGCGGGCGGCCTCGGTCTTGTTGCGGTGCAGCGGCGGCTTGTTCGCCACCTGGGCATAGGTGACCGCCACCCCGACGAACTGGGTGCCGTGCCGACCGTCGCTGTTCTTGAAGTTGGGGTCGATGGCCAGACCCACCCTGGCGGCCGCGTCCGCCCACTGCCGCTTCAGGTGCTCGGTGGGGGCCACCACGTAGAGCCGGTTGACCTCCCCGGACTCGAAGAGCAGCTTGGCGACCCGCAGCGCAAAGGTGGTCTTACCGGCACCGGGGGTCGCGACGGCCAGAAAGTCTTTGGGCTTCCTGCTGATGTAGAGGTCCAAAGCCTCCTGCTGCCATTGGCGCAGGGTGGGGGCAGTGCCATGGGCGGCACGGTGAGGCAGGGCCGGGGGAAGCTCCGATCCGACGTCGGTGCCGACGTCGAACAGGGACGGTTCGCTCACCTACTTCTTGCCGAAGCCGAAGAAGCCGCGGCCACCGCCCTTGTCGGAGTCGTCCTTGCCGGACTCGCCGAACTCCTCGTAGATCTCCTTGCACTCCGGGCAGACCGGGAAGCTCTTGGGGTCCCGGGAGGGCACCCAGACCTTGCCGCAGAGGGCTACGACGGCGTTTCCCTCCACCATGGACTGGGTGATCTTGTCCTTCTTCACATAGTGGGCGAAGCGCTCGTGGTCGCCGGGCTCGGAGACCTGCGGGGCCGTCTCCCGCTCGATGGTGGCCGCGCCGCCGGTGGACGGGGCGGCTGCCGGGTCAGCAGTGTGCATGGTGAGTTCGTCGATGCTGGACATGTGAAGGACCTCCGTCAGTCGATGCGGACCAGTCTACCGAAGCCCGATCGGGCGTTCCAGGGCCAGCTGGATCAGCTCGGTGATCAGCTCCGGGTAGGTGTAGCCGGTGGCCTGCCACATCTGCGGGTACATGCTGATGGGTGTGAACCCAGGCATGGTGTTCACCTCGTTGATGAGGATCTGCTCGCCCGCCGGGGCCTCGGCGTCGTAGAAGAAGTCCGCACGGGAGAGACCCTCACCGTCGATGGCCTCGAAGGCGGTGACCGCCTGCCGGCGGATCTCTTCGCTGACCTCGGCGGAGAGGTCGGCAGGGCAGGAGAGGTCAGCGGCCGCGGCATCGGTGTACTTGGCTTCGAAGTCGTAGAACTGGTGCGGGTCTGTGCCGTCATGGACCACGATCTCCCCGCAGACGGAGGCTCGCGGAGGGGCCTGCACGGTGCCGCCGAGCACCCCGCATTCGATCTCCCGGCCAGCGATCCCCTGCTCGACGATCACCTTGGCATCGTGCTTGCGGGCGGCCTCGATGGCCTGATCCAGCTGCGCCCACTCGTCCACCCGAGTGACTCCCATGGAGGACCCGGCCCGGGCCGGCTTCACGAACACCGGCAGGCCCAGACGCTTCACCCGGTCCGCACAGGCCCCGGGACCAGCGGCCCACTGGCGGGCGGTGATGGTCTCCCACGGGCCCACCCGCAGACCGGCGGCCTGGAAGGCGAGCTTCATGAAGTGCTTGTCCATGCCGACCGCAGAGGCCAGCACTCCGGCGCCCACGTAGGGGACGCCGGCGAGCTCGAGCTGTCCCTGGAGGGTGCCGTCCTCGCCGTAGGGCCCATGCAGCAGCGGCAGCACCACGTCCACCTGCCCCAGGTCTTGGGCGGCGCCGTCAGGGTGCAGCTCAACCAGTGAGGTGCCCCGCTCCGAGGAGCCGGCCGGCCCGGAGTGCAGCACCACTGAGGAATCGGTGGGCTCAACGCGCGGCAGCTCGTTCTCCCGGAAGGAGTGGGTGCGAGGGTCCACCACGGGCCGGGTCCACTGGCCTGCGGCGGTGATGCCGACCTCCACGACGTCGTACTTCTCAGCGTCGATCGCGTTCAGCACGCCGGCGGCGGTGACGCAGGAGACCGAGTGCTCGGAGGACTGGCCTCCGTAGAGGACGAGGACACGAGGCTTAGCCGCTGAAGGCGGCGGCGCGGGGACGGCCGGCATGGTCAGTGCACCTCAGCTTTCAGGTCTCGGGCCAGGAGCAGCCCGACGATGTTCTCCACGGTCAGCGTGCCCTCCAGCACAGAGACCACCGCCTCGCAGACCGGCATCTCCACGCGGTGGCTGCGGGCCAGCTCCAGCACCGCGCCGGCGGACTTCATGCCTTCTGCTGTCTGCGTCATCTCAGCGGTGACCTGCTCGGGGGCGAGCCCCTGGCCCAGCAGGCGCCCCGCGGTGCGGTTGCGGGAGAGCACGGATCCGCAGGTGGCGACCAGGTCGCCGAGGCCGGCGAGCCCGGCGAAGGTCTCCTGCCTGCCCCCCAGGGCGAGTCCGAGGCGCGTGGTCTCGGCCAGGCCGCGGGTGATTACGGAGGCCTTGGAGTTGTCGCCGAGCTGCTGGCCGTCGCAGATGCCCACGGCCAGTCCGATGATGTTCTTCAGCACCCCGCCGAGCTCGGTTCCGGTGACATCGGTGTTGATGTAGGGCAGGAAGTATGCGGTCTGGCAGAGCTGGGAGATCCGCTCGGCCACTGACTGCTCCGCGCAGGCGATCACGGAGGCGGTGGGCTCCTCCCGCGCGATCTCCATGGCCAGGTTCGGTCCGGAGAGCACTGCGATCTGCTCGGCGGGGAGCTGCAGCTCAGCGGCGATCACCTCGGACATGCGCAGGTCGGTGCCCCGCTCGAGCCCTTTGATGAGGGAGACGACGATGGCGTCCTCCCGCACGCTGGCGCGGATGCGGCTGAGCTGCTCCCGCAGGCTCTGAGCGGGTACGGCGAGGAACACGACGTCGGCGGCGCCGGCCGCCTGCTCGACGTCGTCGGTGGCGGTGATGCCGGACGGCAGGGGGATGTCCGGCAGGTAGGCGCTGTTGGTCCGGGAGGTGCTGATCTCCTCGGCGATCTCACGACGCCGGGCCCAGAGGGTGACCTGCTGGCCGGCGTCGGCGAGGACTTTGGCGAAGGTGGTGCCCCAGGAGCCGGCTCCGAGCACAGCTGCTTGGGTCATCAGTCCTCCTCCTTGGCCTTCTTGCCTGCTTCGTTCTCCGCCTGCTCAGCTCTGGCTCGCAGCTGGTCGCGCGGGACGCGCTGGTGGATGTTCCGGTCCCAGATCAGCTCCGGGGCGGGCTCACCGCGCAGCTCTGCGACACCGTCGGTCAGGGCCTGCTCGATGCGCTGGGTGGCCTCTGCCAGCAGGGTTCGGCTCAGCGGCCTGCCGCGCAGGTCGGAGAGGTCCACAGGCTTGTCCGCCCGGAGGCTGTATCTGCGGCGCGGCAGGATCCGGGGCAGCTTCTTGCCGCGCGGCAGGAACCGGTGGGTGCCCCAGTGCGACAGAGGGATCACGGGAGCGCCGGTGATCAGTGCCAGCCGAGCCGCACCGGTCTTCATCCGCATGGGCCAGAGGCCAGGGTCCTTGGTGAGGGTGCCCTCGGGGTAGATGACGACGGCGCCGCCCTGCTGAATGATCTCGTAGGCAGCTTCGAAGGACTGCTGGGATTTCTCCCGGTCGCCGCGGGCCACCGGGATCAGCTGCACCTTCCGCATCAGTGCGCCCAGCACGGGGACCCGGAACAGGGATTCCTTCGCCATGATGTGCGGGGTGGTCCCGCTCCTGTAGACGGCGTGGAGCACCGCCAGCGGGTCCACCGCGCTGACATGGTTTGCCACCACGATGCAGCCGTCGGAAGGGATCTTCTCCAACCCCTGCCAGTCTTTGCCCATCAGGACGTTCATTCCCGGCCGGACGATCCCTGCGGCGAACCGCCAGGCCGGCGAGCGGCGGGCTTTCCCCTCTGCCGCGGCGGCGTTCTCCCCCACGTGCGGGATCACCCGCCTGCGGCGACGGCCGGCTGCCGGGCGGAAACTGATCCGCTCTGCTCGATCTGGATGTCGGCGCCGAGGGCTTCGATCTTCTCGATGAAGTGCTCGTAGCCGCGGGCGATGATCTCGATGCCGGTGACGGTGGAGGTGCCGGTGGCCGCCAGGGCAGCGATCAGGTGGGAGAATCCGCCGCGCAGGTCCGGGATGTTGATGTCCACGCCCTTAAGCTCACTGGGCCCGGAGATCACCGCCGAGTGCAGGAAGTTCCGCTGCCCGAACCGGCAGGGGCTGGATCCCAGGCACTCCCGGTGCAGCTGGATGGAGGCCCCCATACGTTTCAGCGCATCGGTGAACCCGAACCTGTTCTCGTAGACGGTCTCGTGCACGATGGACACGCCGTGGGCCTGGGTCAGGGCCACCACCATCGGCTGCTGCCAGTCAGTCATGAATCCGGGGTGGACATCGGTCTCCAGCACCAGCGGCTGCAGCTGCCCGCCGCCGTGCCAGAACCGGATGCCCTCCTCATCGACTTCGAACTCTCCGCCGATCTTGCGGTAGATGTTCAAGAAGCTGGTGAGGTCCCGCTGAGCGGCACCCTTGACGTAGATGTCGCCTCGGGTGACCAGAGCCGCAGAGGCCCAGGAGGCGGACTCGTTGCGGTCCGGGATCGCCCGGTGGCGGAAACGGCCCAGGCGCGTCACACCCTCGATCCGGATGGTCCGGTCGGTGTAGACGGTGATCATCGCGCCCATCTGCTGCAGGATCGCGATCAGGTCATGGATCTCGGGCTCCACCGCCGCATTGCGCAGCTCGGTGATGCCCTCAGCCAGCACCGCGGTGAGCAGCACCTGCTCGGTGGCACCGACCGACGGGTAGGGAAGCTCCAGCTTCGCGCCGCTCAGGCCCTTGGGCGCGGAGATGCGGATGCCATGGGGCTGCTTGTCGACGACGGCGCCGAAGTTCCGCAGCACCTCGAGGTGGTAGTTGATCGGTCGGTCACCGATCCGGCAGCCGCCCAGGTCCGGGATGAAGGCCTCACCGATCTTGTGCATCAGCGGGCCGCAGAGCAGGATCGGAATCCGCGAATCCCCGGCGTAGGCGTCGATCTCAGAATGCTCAGCGGAGTAGGTGTTTCGGGGGTCCAGGCTCAGATCCCCGGTGACCGGGTCTGCGTCGACCTTCACCCCGTGGATCTGCAGCAGATTCCGGACGATCTCCACGTCCTTGATCTCCGGGACGTTGCGCAGCTCCGAGACCTCACTGCCCAGCAGGGAGGCCACCATAGCTTTGGGCACCAGGTTCTTGGCGCCGCGGACGCGCACAATGCCCTCGAGGGGCTTCCCGCCCTGGATTGTGAGCAGCTTGCCCATGAGTATGACGTGGTCCCTTCGGTGCAGCGGATTCCAGCCCTGCCACTGTACCCGATGGGGGTCGGCTGGGCCCTTCAGCTTCGCAGGCGGCTCAAGACCCTGCGGCGGCTACACCTTAGCGGGAAGCGTCTTCGGCTTGAAGCCCGGGCGAGTCACCTCGAAGGTGCTGATCGCCTCTTCCTGGCGCAGGGTCAGGGAGATGTCGTCCAGGCCCTCCAGGAGCCGCCAGCGCGTGTAGTTGTCGATGTCGAAGGTGGTCTCCACAGTGCCGCAGACCACCGTGCGGTGCTCCAGGTCCACGGTGATCTCCGTGCCGGGCTGGCGCTGCAGCTCCTTGAAGATCAGCTCCACGTCGGGCTGGGCCACCTTGGCGGCGAGCAGCCCCTGCTTGGCGGCGTTGCCGTAGAAGATGTCGGCGAAGCGGGACGAGATGATCACTCTGAAGCCGTAGTCGCGCAGCGCCCACACCGCGTGCTCACGGGATGAGCCGGTGCCGAAGTCGGGGCCGGCGACCAGGACGGTGCCGTGCTTGTAGGGCTCCTGGTTCAGGATGAAGTCCTGCTTCTTGCGCCAGGCGTAGAAGAGGGCGTCCTCGAAGCCGGTCTTGGTGATCCGCTTCAGAAAGACGGCGGGGATGATCTGGTCGGTGTCGATGTTCGACTGGTTGATCGGCACGCCGATGCCGGTGTGGGTGGTGATCGGTTCCATGAGGGCTCCAATGCTTGCTTGAGACGCGGAGGCCGGCGACGCGGCAGCCGGCCGAGAGACGGGCGGGACCTGTGCCCGCCGCGGCACTATGCCGGAACGGGAGCGCCGGCCAGCACATCGGAGGGCGCGGACAGGGTGCCGCGGACGGCGGTTGCGGCAGCCACCACCGGAGAGACCAGGTGGGTTCGGCCGCCTTTGCCCTGCCGGCCCTCGAAGTTGCGGTTGGAGGTGGAGGCGCAGCGCTCCCCCTCGGAGAGCTGGTCAGGGTTCATGCCCAGGCACATCGAGCAGCCGGCGAACCGCCACTCGGCCCCGAAGTCCTTGAAGATCTGGTCCAGGCCCTCAGCCTCGGCGTCGAGCCGGACCTTCTGGGAGCCGGGCACCACGATCATCCGCACCTCAGGATCCTTCTGCCGGCCTTCGATGATCTCAGCCGCTTTGCGCAGATCCTCCAGCCGGGCGTTGGTGCAGGAGCCGAGGAACACGGTGTCCACCCGGATGTCCCGCATGGGGGTGCCGGGGGCGAGGTCCATGTACTGCAGAGCCCGCTCGGCCGACTCACGGTCCAGCGGGTCATGGAAGTCGGAGGGGAACGGCACCGGCTCTGAGAGGCTCACGCCCTGCCCGGGGTTGGTGCCCCAGGTGACGAAGGGCTCGAGCTCGTCGGCATCGATGACGACCTCAGCGTCGAACTCGGCGTCGTCGTCAGTGCGCAGCAGGCGCCACTGCTCGACGGCGGCGTCCCAGTCCTCGCCGGTGGGGGCATGCGGACGGCCTTTGACGAAGTCGAAGGTGGTCTCGTCCGGGGCGATCATGCCGGCGCGGGCACCCGCCTCGATGGACATGTTGCAGATGGTCATCCGCGCTTCCATGGACAGCTGCTCGATGGCGCTGCCGCGGTACTCCAGGACGTAGCCCTGGCCGCCGCCGGTGCCGATCTTGGCAATCACCGCGAGGATGATGTCCTTGGAGGAGACGCCGGGCTTCAGGGTGCCGCTGACCGTGACGGCCATGGTCTTGAAGGGCTTCAGCGAGAGCGTCTGGGTGGCGAGGACATGCTCGACCTCAGAGGTGCCGATGCCCATCGCCAAGGAGCCGAAGGCGCCGTGGGTGGACGTGTGGGAGTCGCCGCAGACGATGGTCATGCCCGGCTGGGTCAGGCCCAGCTGAGGGCCCACCACGTGGACGATGCCCTGGTTGTCGTCCCCGAGGGAGTGGATGCGCACGCCGAACTCCTCCACGTTGGAGCGCAGGGTGTCCACCTGCTTGCGGCTGACCGGGTCGGCGATCGGCTTGTCGATCTCCAGGGTGGGGGTGTTGTGGTCCTCGGTGGCGATGGTGAGGTCCGGGCGGCGGACGGGGCGGCCGGCCAGGCGCAGACCCTCGAATGCCTGGGGGCTGGTGACCTCGTGGATCATGTGCAGGTCGATGTAGATCAGGTCGGGGCTGCGCTGCCCGTCCTTGTCCTCTCCGCGCACGACGACGTGGTCGCGCCATACCTTCTCCGCCAGGGTGAGCGGCTTATCCGCGGATGCAATCTCTGCCATGCTTCAAGAGAACCACCAGGGGCGCCGGGTCTCTACAGCTGCGCCCTCGGGTCTCACTATTCGGACTATAGTGTGGGCATGGCCAACAGCACCCTGCATTCCCCCTCCGGGATCGGAGTGGTGGACAAGTCCGTGATGATCATGGACGCCCTCGAAGCCGGCCCCGCCACCCTCGCGCAGCTGGTGGAGGTCACGGGGCTGGCCCGCCCCACCGTGCACCGGCTCGCCTCCGCCCTGGTCCACCACCGGTTCCTGACCCGGGATGTCCGCGGCCGGTATGTGATCGGCTCCCGGATGGCTGAGCTGGCACAGGCCGCGGGCTCCGACCAGCTGCTCTCTGCCGCCGGGCCCATCCTGCTGAGGCTGCGCGACGCCACCGGCGAGTCCTCCCAGCTGTTCCGCCGCCAGGGCGACTCGCGCGTCTGCGTGGCCTCCGCCGAGCGGCCCATCGGCCTGCGCGACTCCATCCCCGTGGGCACCCAGCTGTCCATGAAGGCGGGCTCGGCCGCCCAGGTGCTGCTCGCCTGGGAGGACCACGACCGTCTGGTCGAAGGCCTGCAGGGCGCACGCTTCACCCCTACTGTTCTTGCAGGGGTACGACGCCGCAGCTGGGGCGAGTCCCTCGGGGAGCGTGAGCCCGGCGTCGCCTCCGTCTCCGCGCCGGTGCGGGGCCCCTCCGGACGGGTGCTCGCCGCGGTCTCGATCTCCGGGCCGATCGAGAGGCTCTCCCGCCAGCCCGGCCGGAAGTTCGCCCCGGTGGTCGCCGCGGCGGCCCAGCAGCTCACCGAACTGGTCCGCAAGAACCCCGAGGGCGAGCTGAGCTGAGCTGATCGTCACGCCTGAACGGCTTGTCAAGGGTTAAGGTGTCCTCCGTGACTCTCAATATTTCTGTGATCGGTACTGGATACCTGGGCGCGACCCATGCCGCCTGCATGGCGGAGCTGGGCTTCGACGTCCTCGGCGTGGACGTGGACCCGGAGAAGATCGACGCGCTCTCCCGCGGCGAGCTGCCCTTCCACGAGCCCGGCCTGCCCGAGCTGATCCGCAAGCACGTGGACTCGGGCAGGCTTCGGTTCACCGCTGAGGTCTCCGAGGCCGGCTCCTGGGCCGATGTCCACTTCATCTGCGTGGGCACCCCCCAGGTCAAAGGCGGCACCGGCGCGGACCTGACCTACGTGGACGCAGCCACCGCCGGCCTGGTCGAGTCCATCACCAAGGACTCCCTGGTGGTCGGCAAGTCCACCGTCCCGGTCGGCACCGCCGCCCGCCTCTCCCGTCTGGTCGCCGAGACCAAGAAGGACGGCCTGAACGTCTCCCTGGCCTGGAACCCCGAGTTCCTGCGCGAGGGCTTCGCCGTCGAGGACACCCTGCGGCCTGACCGCCTGGTGGTCGGCACCGGCTCCGAGGCCGACGAGGCCGTGCTGCGCGAGGTCTATGCCGAGGTCCTGGGGCGCGAGACCCCTTGGATCTCCACCGACTTTGAGACCGCAGAGCTGGTCAAGGTCGCAGCCAACGCGTTCCTGGCCACCAAGATCAGCTTCATCAACGCCTTCGCCGAGGTCACCGAGAACGTCGGCGGCAACATCACCACCCTGGCCGACGCGATCGGCTTCGACACCCGCATCGGCCGCAAGTTCCTCAACGCCGGGGTCGGCTTCGGCGGCGGCTGCCTGCCCAAGGACATCCGTGCTCTGCAGACCCGCGTCGGAGAGCTCGGCCTGGACCACAGCATGAAGTTCCTCGACGAGATCGACCAGATCAACCTGCGCCGCCGCAAGAAGGCGGTGGCCCGGGCCTTCGAGCTGCTGGACCAGGACATCGTCGGCAAGAAGATCGCCGTGCTGGGCATCACCTTCAAACCGCTCTCCGACGACGTCCGCGACTCCCCCGGCCTGGACGTGGCCGCTCGGCTCTACAACGCCGGCGCCGATGTGGCGGTCTTCGACCCGGAGGGCAACCCCAACGCCGCCAAGCGCTATCCCCGCCTGGGCTACGTCGACAGCCTCACCGAGGCGGTCAAGGACGCCGAGGTCGTGATGCTCACCACCGAGTGGAAGGAGTTCAAGGCGCTGACCCCCGCGGACCTCAACGACCTGGTCGCCTCCAAGAGGTTCGTCGACGCCCGCAACGTCCTCGACGCCAAAGAGTGGGAGAGCGCCGGCTGGACCTTCACCCAGCTCGGCCGGAAGTTCGAGGGCTGACCTCAGCTTTCAGGGAGTCCCAGCCCGGTGTGCTCGTGCCGAAAGGCGCAACCACACCGGGCTCTCCTGCTTTCGGGGCGGCCGCGGCGCCGATGCGGGCGAATCCTTCGGGAATCTCCGCCTCGGGCGGGAAGGTGGCCAGCAGGCTGTAGTCCTCTCCCCCCGCCAGCACCCATTCCAGCGCCAGCCGTTCGTCCTTCTCCAGGCCCTGTGCGGCGGCGGTGAGCTGCTCGGCCCGCGCCCACAGGGGCCCCTCCTCCAGGAGGAGGCGAACGCCTGAGGCTCTGGCGAGCCTGCCGGCGTCGCGCATCAGACCGTCGGAGAGGTCCATCCCGGCGGTGGCCCCGGCGATGACGGCGATCCGCCCTTCGACCAGCGGCGGAGTCGGTCGCTTCTGGGCGGCGAGCGCCCGCCGGACGGTGGGGTCTGCGCTCCAGTGCTCGGGGTCCTCGGATGCCAGCTGCGCTGCCGGGTCTTCAAGCAGGGCGAGCCCGGCGGCGGCGTAGCCGAGGTTTCCGGCGACGGTGAGAATGTCGCCTGGCCGTGCGCGGTCGCGGCGAAGCCCCGGCTCTCCGGGCAGTCCGGGGATCTCTGCGGGGAGCTCCCCGACGGCTGTGATCGTGACGGCGATGGTGTCGCCGGAGCCGAGGTCGCCTCCGGCGATGACGCAGTGCTCGGCTCCGGGCTGGGAGCATGCGCGGATGACGCCCCTGAAGAAATTCTCTGCCCAGTCGACGGTGAGAGCGCCGGGCAGGGTCAGAGAGATCAGCAGGGCGGCGGGCTCTGCGCCCATGGCGTTGATGTCAGAGAGGTTCTGGGCGGCGGCTTTGGTGCCGATGTCCTGCGCCTGTTCGGCGGGATCGGACCACCAGGCGCGCCGGAAGTCCTGGTCCTCGCTCATGGTGTCCGTGGTCATGACGACCCGGCTCCCGGCGCTGGGGGTGAGCACGGCGGCGTCGTCGTTGCCCGGACCCAGCTCGAGCCCGGCCTGGCCGCGCGCGGTGTTGAACGGCTGGATGACGTTCATGATCGCGGAGAGGACGCCGTCCTCTCCAGCCTCGGCGAGGGTGCGGGCAGCGGTGCTCATGCCCATTTGAGCCATTTGTCGGCGATGGCCTGGTCGACGTCGACGCTGTGGTGGCGGGCTAGCAGCAGCAGCTGGCCGAGGACGTCGGCTAACTCGGTCTCGAAGGCCTGGCGTCGCTGGGCCTCGGTGGTGCCGCGGTCACGGCCCATGCCGTGCAGGTCGATGAATGCCTGCGTGAGCTCGCCGACCTCCTCCTGCAGTTTGAGCATGAACCATTCGCTGCTGCGGTCGATGCTGTTGTTCTCGGCGTACCGCCGGGAGATCGGTTCCAGGGCCTCGGCTACCTCAGTGATCTGCATCGGGCCAGCGTATCCGGCAGACTGATGCGTATGCTGTTCGGTTCGGTGCATCTCATTCTGCTGGGCCTCACCGCTCTGTCGGCGGCCCTGACGGTCTGGGGTGCCCCGCGGCTGTCCCGTCCGGAGGCTGTCTTCAGGGTCTCCGGCTGGGTTCTGCTGGCCTCGTCGGTGTTCTACACGGTGTGGCTGCTGCTGCCGCCGAACTTCAGCCTGGGCGATTCGCTGCCGCTGCATTTCTCGGATGCGCTGCGCTTCACCTGTGCCGTCGCGCTGATCATGGGGGCGCGGTGGGCGGCGGCGATCGCGTATTACTGGGGGCTGACTCTGAACTCGCAGGCGCTGCTGACTCCGCATCCGAGCATGCTGGAGGGCCTGTCGGTGAACATGGTGTTCTACTGGGCGCTGCACATTGCGGTGCTGCTGGTGCCGCTGGCGCTTCTCCGCACGGACTACCGGCCGCGCTGGCGAGATTTCGGCGTTGCCTACGGCGGTGCCGCGGCATGGACAGCGCTGACCATGCCGATCAACCACGTATTGGGGACCAACTACGGGTTTCTGAACCGCCCGCCGGACGGCGGCTCTCTGATCGACCTGCTGGGACCCTGGCCGCTCTATGTGATGTGGCTGGCGGTGCTGGTGGCTGCGGTGTGGGCTGTGATGACATGGCCATGGACTCGGCGCGCAGCGCGGCAGGATTACGATGAGCAGGATGTCTCAGCCTCCTTGGATGCGCTCCGCCGCGGGCGCAAACGTCTATGACCATGACTCCGGCACCGTCCTGCCGACCATCTATGAGCGCACTACGGCGACGGCGAATCAGCACGGAGCAGTGAACCTGGGCCAGGGGTTCCCTGACCAGGAGGGCCCGGCATGGCTGCGGCAGCTGGCCGCTGAGGCTGTGGGGACCGACGCTGGGCCGTCCAACCAGTACCCGCCGGGGCTGGGGTTCCCGTGGTTCCGCGAGGCCGTGGCGGAGCATCAGCGCCGCTGGTACGGCGTCGACCTGGATCCTGCCGACCAGGTGATGCACGCAACGGGTGCCACCGAGGCGATCACCGCGTCGATCCTTGCGTTCGCTGAGCCCGGCTCGGAGGTTCTGGCCTTCGAGCCGTTCTACGACTCCTACGGGGCCGTGGTGGCCCTCGCGGGGGCGGAGCTGCGGACGGTGCCCCTGCGCGCCCCGGACTTCCGCCCCGATGTGGCTGCGCTGCGGGCAGCGATCAGTGAGCGGACGTCGATGATCCTGGTGAACACCCCGCACAATCCGACCGGCACCGTCTTCACCGATGCTGAATGGGAGGAGATTGTTCGCCTGGCTCGCAGGCACGGCGTGGTCGTGATGTCTGATGAGGTGTACGAGCACCTGGTGTTCGACGACGCTGCCGCGCCTCATCGGACAGTCCTCAGCGTCGCAGGGGCCGAAGAGGTGGCGGTGGCGATCGGCTCGGCCGGAAAATCGTTCTCGGTGACGGGGTGGAAGGTCGGGTGGCTGACCGGGAGCCCGGAGCTGGTGAATCGCGTGCGCGGGGTGAAGCAGTTCCTCAGCTTCTGCTCGGGCCCGGCCTACCAGTTCGCCGCCGCGGAGGGCCTGCGGGACGACCGTGGGTTCTTCGTAGAGAACAGAGCCCGCCTGAGGGAGGGCCGGGATCGGCTGATGGAGGGGCTCGCTGAGGCTGGCTTCAACGCCTTCGCCGCGGAGGCGGGCTATTTTGTCCTGGCGGATGCCCGCCAGCTTACGGAGCGTCCCGCAGCGGAGGTTGCCGTCGAGCTGACCCGGGATGCCGGCGTCGCGGCCATCCCGGTGTCCTCACTGACTCTGCCGCGGACGCAGCAGGAAGCCGAGGACGAGCTCAACCACCTGCTGCGCTTTGCCTTCTGCAAACGTCCGGAGACGCTTGAGGACGCGATCTCTCGGCTGCAGGCCTGGAGCCGACGGCGGTGAGGAGTGGGGCTGCCCTGCTCCTCAGCAGCCTCCAGGTGCACAGCCTGCCTATTCGGAGAGGAACTGTGTCAGCGCGGAATTGAACTCTTCGGCGTGGCTGGCGTTGAAGCCGTGGGGGGCGCCGTCGATGACGCGGAGCTGGCTGTGGGGCACCGCTGCGTGGGTGCGCTGACCCGAGCCTTCGAAGGGCACGGTGGCGTCAGCGCTTCCGTGGAGAACCAGGGTCGGCACAGTGATGGCTTTGAGGTCCTCTCGGAAGTCGCTGGTGCCGAAGGCCTCCATCGCTTTGAGGGCGGCGGACTTGTCAGCCTGACGGGACTGCTCGATGGCTTGCTGCCGCACGTCTTCGCTGACAAGGGGCTCGGTCGTGCCGGCGGCGGAGAAGAATTCCCGAGTGAACTGGTCGAAGAACGCCTCAGGGTCCGCCTCGAGCTGTGAGGACATCTCCTGAGCCGTGGCCTCGTCCAGCGGACCGTCCGGGTTGTCCTCGGACTTCATCATCATGGGCGTCACAGCGCCGGCGAAGACCACGCTGTGCAGGCGCTCCTGGCCATGACGGGCGATGTAGCGGGCCACTTCGCCGCCTCCCATGGAGAAGCCGACGAGGGTGACGTCGCGCAGGTCCAGCTCTTCAAGAAGACCTGCGAGGTCGTCGGCGAGCGTGTCGTAGTCGTATCCGCCGCCGGGCTTGTCGCTGCGCCCGAAGCCGCGGCGGTCATAGGAGACCACCCTGTAGCCGGCCTGGGCGAGGGCAGGTTTCTGCTCTGCCCATGAGTCGGCGTTGAGGGGCCAGCCATGGATGAGCACGACGGGCCGGCCTGTGCCTCCGGTGTCGCCCACGTGGACCTTGACGTCTTTGAGCCCAAGGAATCGTGTGTTCACTGCAGCTTCTGACATGACATCGTCCTTTCCGTTGACGAGATGACATGTGCAGATTACTGGGGGCACATCTGCGCCCGCTGAGCAGGGACTGGAGGGAATCCTGATCACCCATGGGCGAAGCTGCGGCACGCCACGCCGGTGCTGCCGATGACGCCAGGTCCGTGACGCAGCTGACGGCGTGAGCTGCTCACGGTCGAGGGCACTCAGCCTTTGGCCCTCCTGTGCCGCAATTGCGCCGCCGCGACGCCGGAGAGGCAGATGGCACCGCCGATCAGGGCAAGCGGCGGAGGCACCTCCCCCAGCGTCAGAAGCGAGAGCACGATCACTACTGCCGGGACTGCCAGCGATGCGGAGGCGACCTTGCCGGTGGGGAAGCGGGTCATCGCGTAGCCCCAGAACCAGAAGCCCAACGCGCTGGGACCGATGCCCATGTAGATCGCCGCCCACAGCGTGGGCGTGGAGATCTCGTCGAATCCGCTGATGGTGGCCGGGAGGAACGGCAGCAGGGCGATGGTTCCCGCGAGACATCCGAGCCATGTGGTGGTGAGCGGGTCGAGCTCACGCAGCACGAGCTTCTGAAGCAGCATTCCGGCGGCGTAGAAGACGGCAGCCCCGAAGGCGAGGAGCAGTCCCGCCGCTGCCAATTGGCCGACCCCTCCGGCAGCTCCGATCAGGGCGATTCCTGAGAGGGAGACCAGCATCCCGATGAAGAGCGGGCGGCTGAACGCTTCTTTGAAGAACACCACGGCCCCGATCCCGACAAGGAGGGGCGCAAAGTTGACGACGAGGGCCACGGTGCCGGCGTCGAGGTAGTGGCCGGCCCAGTTGAACAGGACCGTGTAGAGCCCGAACCAGAGGGCTCCGAAGGCGGCGGCGAAGCCGAGGGCGGTCCGGCTCGGCTTCGGCGGACGCCCTCGGTGCATGGTCAGCGCCAGCACGGTGAGGGTCAGTGAGGCGGCGATGAGCCTGATCAGCGCGAACGGCCCCGGGTCGATGCTGGGGGCGGCCCACCGGGTGACCACGAAGGTGGAGGCCCACATCAGCACGGGGGCAAGGATCGCCAGCAGGGGAATCACGAGTCTCGGAGCGGGAGGCGCAGCAGAAGCGCCGGCAGAGGAAGTCTGAGTCACGGGAACATCTTCGCCAGTGGCTTTGTACAGCACAAGCGAACGTTTCTGCATCTTCATTCAGTGATGCTTTATATTGTGTGGATGGTCGACCTCACACGTCTTCGCACGTTCCGTGCCGTGCTCGCCGACGGCTCTGTTCACGGAGCCGCAGCTCAGCTGGGCTACACGCCCTCAGCTGTCAGCCAGCAGCTTCAGGCCCTCCAGAAGGAGGTCGGGCTGGACCTCTTGGAGCGCAATGGCCGGGGATTGGCGCCCACGGCCCTCGGACGGACCTTTGCTGATGAGGCGGAGCGGCTGCTTCAGGAGGCCAGCCGCCTCGAAAAGCTCACGCAGGACCTGCGCGGCGGCCGGACGGGGTCACTGTCCGTCATGCATATCAGTTCGGTGGGGGCAGCCTGGATGCCCGGAATCGTTGCAACTTTGGCCCGTGAGTTTCCGCAGCTCCGGCTCGACCTTCACCTCTGGGAGCTGCAGCATGGCACGCAGGCCCGCGACGTGGAGGTCTATATTCGCGAAGCCGGGGCCAGCTCGTCGCCTCATCACCAGGGCGACGGATACGAATCTGAGGACCTCCTCACGGAGCCGTACGTAGCCGTGCTCCCCGCAGCCCATCCGCTCGCGAGTCGGAGGGAGGTCTCTCTGCCCGACCTTCAGGAGGAGACGTGGGTGGACAACGACCTCACGGACGGGGCGTGCCGCCGGATTCTGATCGACGCGTGCGCCGCCAGCGGTTTCATCCCCGCGTTTCAGGTGGAGACGCAGGATCATGCCACTGCGGTGGCGTTCGTCGAGGCTGGGGCTGGTATTACGGTGATGCCTCGGCTCAGCTACCTCTCCGCCCGGGCGAACCCTGATCTGGTGTCCGTGGTGGAGCTGGCCGACCCTACACCTGTCCGCACCATTGCTGTTCGCGCCAAGAAGGCCCTGGCCCACACGCCGCCTGTATTGCGCCTGAAGGAGCTGCTCCGTTCCCAGGCAGGGCAGTCGCACTAGCGCCGTCAGCTCCGCGAGGGTCAGCTGCGGGCGAGGCGTTCGATGTGGGCTGCGAGCTGGTGGGGCCCGGTCTTGTTGGGTTCGTGCTCGGTGAGTGTGAGTTCGACGACCTCGCTGTGCGGGACCCGCTGCACGACGTCGCGGGCTGGCTTCCGGTGGGGCCTGTCGATGGTGCCGACGGCGAAGGTGACACGGCTGGTGATGCGGTGGAGCTTGGGGCGCAGGTCGAGGCTGGCGTACATGCGCATGATGCTGCGGACTTTGTGGGGGTCGAGCCGGCGTCGGGTGCGCAGCTGCATGAAGATCCGTGCGGCGGGGTGGGCGCGCAGCAGAAGCGGTCCGGGCCAGCGCCGGGGTTTGATCTGCCCGCCGGCGAGCAGGTATTTGCGGTGAGGGCGGGGGTGGTCGATGGCGTGCCGGGCTGCGATCACGGCCCCGTAGGAGAGTCCGACGATGACGACGTCGTCGCCCCCGTCGATCCGCTCCTCCAGCTCCGCGGCGGCCTGCTCGAGGGAGAGCTCCTGATCAGGTCCGAACCCGAGCTGGAGGGCGTCAACGGGCTCAGCGGCAATGTCCGGGGGCAGATGCTGGAGCACCTTGGACCAATCCTCAGGGTTCTGAGCCAAGCCCTGGAGCAGAAAGACTCTCCGCGTCATAGGGCTCCCAACCTATAGCAAGGGCAGCGGAGGCCGCGTCACGCTCTACACGATCAGGTCGGCTGTAGTGACCACGGTTGCGAACTCACCATGGAGGTTGGTTGCTGTGACTTCGCTCAGCACTCCAGCGGAGATCTTCTGCCCCTCGGGGCTGGTCCGGTCAAAGGTGTGAGTGGCGTCGAGGGCGAAGAGCACGTCGTACCCGAGATTGCCGCCCACTCTGGCCGTGGTCTCACAGCAGTGGTTGGTGGTGATCCCACAGATCACCAGCTCATGGAGGTTGTTCTGCTGGAGCCATGCGTGAAGATCTGGGGTCCCGTGGAAGCTGGAGTTCACGCTCTTGGAGACGAGAAGGTCCGGCTCACCCGTGATGACGGGTTGGAAAGCGTTGCCGGGACTGCTGGGGTGCAGCGGTGAGTCGGGGCTCTCCGAGTCATGCCGAACGAACACGATGGGCCGGCCGGCAGTTCTCCACGTCTCGATCAGAGCCCCTATGTTGCTCTCGCACTCAGGGTTGTTCCGTGGACCCCAGAAGTCAGCATCTTTGAACCCTTGCTGAACGTCGATGACGACAAGTGCGCCCCTTTCGCTTGCAGTCTCTCCCATGTGGGTAGCGTACGCCCGCCGGCCAGAGACCGGCTCGCCCACCCTGGCCTGAAGCTCTTCTCACCCAGCTTTACCGCATCCGCCATTCGAACCACTGGCGGAGCACTTCTTTGGTCTCAGGCGTGGCGTTGGCGGCATCAAGATGATCAAGGGTGATCCACCGCGAGGAGGTGTGTTCGTCGGAGAGCCTCACTTCTCGTCCACGAAGCGGCACTGAGACCGTGAACTGCCGGGTCATGCGCCGTGAACGGGACTGATAATCGAATGCTGCGATGAAATCTGGGTCTACGTGCTCGGCACCGAACCCGACTTCTTCCTCCAGCTCCCGGTGCAGTGCTTCGTTCAGCGTCTCGGAGCCTTCCACTCCCCCGGATGGAACCTCCTCCAGTCCCGGCAGGAAATCGTCTTCAAGGCTCCGAGTTACCAACAGTGCATGGCCCTCATCGTGAATCACCGCCCCCACGACAAACTTTCGGGTCCCGTCTGTCTCAGCTCGTTTCCGCAGGTCTTCTTGCAGCACGGTTCTTTCTCCACTCCTTAGATAGTGCCTCCTGGGCACGCTACCGGCCCTGCCCTCTCTTCGTAACGGTCTTGACCTGAGGTACGAGCGGTCCGTCCAGATCGGCGCGGCTCGAAGCGCCCGCAGACCTTCAGATCACTGTCTTTGAGGAGTTAGAAACAATGGAATCGCGCAGACGCCGCCCAGGTTTCAGCCGCGAGACAGAGACATAGCCATAGTGTGGGGTGGCCTGAGAACAGGCCGCCCCACACGTACGCGGAGGAACTGTCCATGAATTCAGAACACCATTTCTATGAGCCCAAAGATGGGCACGGCCTGCCTCATTCACCCTTCAACGCCATCATCGCGCCCCGTCCCATCGGCTGGATCTCGTCTCAGGGGACTGACGGAGTGCTGAATCTGGCCCCATTCAGCTTCTTCAACGCCTTCAACTACACCCCGCCCATCATCGGCTTCGCCAGCAACGGGCCCAAGGACACTCTTGCCAATGCTCAGACCAGCGGCGAGTTCTGCTGGAACCTGGTCACCGCCGAACTCGCCGAGGCGATGAACACCAGTTCCGCGGCAGTGCCGGCCGAGGTTGATGAGTTCTCCCTCGCCAGAGTGACACCCGCGGTGTCGCGCATCGTGAACGTGCCGCACGTGGCTGAAGCCCGCGCCGTGTTCGAATGCCGCACCACCCAGGTCATCCCACTGCTGACCGCATCCGGTGCGGAGACTGAGACACGTGTTGTCTTCGGAGAGGTGGTCGGGGTCCATATCGACAATGCCCTCCTCCAGGGAGGTATTTATCAGACGAAAGCGGCAAGCCCGATTCTTCGGGGCGGAGGCCCTTCTACCTACTTCACGGTCACGGCAGAGAACGAAAGCACAATGGACCGCCCTTTACCGCCGTGAAATTTGGGCCATACTCCTTACCGCGGAAGGGCAAAGCCACCCTGCTAAACTCACAACCATGACCCTCAAGTGATCTTCGTCATTTCCCGCGTCTGCGGCGCTGCGCGCCCGGTGGGACACCGCGTCACTTCGAAGGTCTGTTATGTCTGCATCCTCTTTTCCTCACGCTGCATCTCACGTGCGGGTCTCTGGGGTTTCTCACTCGTTCGGTGACCGTCGTGTGCTCACTGACATCTCCTTCACTGTCACCGGTGGAGGGTCCAGTCGGGCTCATCGGAGAGAACGGCTCAGGTAAGTCCACACTGCTGCGCATCCTTGCAGGACTGCTCGACCAGGACGGCGGGGAGGTCCATCTCAGCTTCCCCGGTGTGCAGAATCCTCGCATCGGTCTTCTGCATCAGGAGCCGCCCTTCTCTCCTGCAGCCACCGTCTCAGACGCCATTGAGGACGCTGCAGCACCGATCCTCGAAGCTGCCAGATCAGTGGACAGCGCAGCACGGCGCCTGGCTGACGCTCCAGACAAACCGGAACTTGCTGACGAGTATGCACGAGCTCTCGAACATGCAGAGCAGATGGATGCGTGGGGAATCGATGCTCGAATCTCACAGATGCTTGCAGGAGTAGGACTGGCCGAAGTCCCTGTGGAGCAGCCCACTGGTGAGCTCTCGGGAGGACAGCGTGCGCGGCTTTCCTTGGCTTGGGTGCTGCTCAATGCACCGGACCTGATGCTGCTGGATGAGCCCACAAACCATTTGGACGATGACGCCGCTTCTTATCTGCGCGCCGTTTTGGCGTCTTGGAGCAGCCCCGTGCTCATCGCCAGCCACGACAGGGCGTTCCTGGACGAAGCCGTCACCTCCCTGGTCGACCTCGATCCCTCCCCTGTGCCGCATGAAGTCTCTGCGCCGCTGCTGCAGGACGGTTCCGGGACAGGAATCGGCATCACCCGCTTCACCGGCACTTACACCGAGTACCTGAATGCTCGTCTCGATGCCCGAGAACGCTGGGAACGCCAATACCAGAATGAACAGGCTGAGCTGAAGCGCCTCCAAGCCTCCGTCAGGGGGAGCCAGGCAGTTGGACATGAGAATTGGACACCTCGCTCTGAGGCCCGCATCGCTGCGAAGTTCTACGCTGATCGCAACGCTAAGACTGTGAGCCGCCGTGTGAACGACGCCCGGGCTCGGCTCGAAGAGCTTGAGAAGAACCAGATCCGTAAGCCTCCCCAGGAGTTGAGGTTCCGCGGGCTGACCGCTGCCCGACCAGAGGGGGGTGCACAGCATCGCGGCCACGATTCGGTGCTCTCGGTTTGCGAACTGATGGTGGAGCATCGTTTGGCTCCCATATCCTTCACTCTCGGAACTGCTGAAAAGCTCCTTGTCACCTGCACCAACGGCTCAGGAAAGTCCACCCTTCTCTCTGTCCTCATCGGAGATGCTGCTCCGGACGAGGGAGCGCTCCAGATGGATGGCGATGTCCGTGTGGGGATGCTCCGCCAGGAAGTGCACCTGCCCGATCTGAAAGAGCGCGGAGCGGATAGAACCGTCCAGCAGACCTACGAAGATCTCGTCGGGCAGCAACGTGCCACGGAGGTCCCCGTGTCGACTTTCGGGCTCCTCCACCTGAGAGACCACCAACGTCCGGTGAACCTGCTCAGCACCGGGCAGCAGCGACGGCTTGAGCTTGCCGTGCTCCTGGCAGACCCGCCGGACCTGCTGCTGCTCGATGAGCCGACGAACCACTACTCCCTGATGCTGGCCACACAGATGGAAGCCGCGATTCCCACGTATCCCGGAGCTGTCATCGTCGCCTCCCACGACCGATGGCTGCGCCGCACCTGGCAGGGCAGCTGGTTGTCTCTGACGGCGGAGCACTGACCTTCATCAGTCTCTGACCTGCCTCAGTGGGAGGCACGCGACCCTGCTGTCAGGCCGGGAGCGTGCGGTACCGGGCTGCGATCCACATGCTTCCCAGTGCAAGAGCCACGGCTGGGACGAGCAGCACGTTATGCGGGTCGATTTGATCCGCGAGCAGCCCAGCCATGGCGTTCCCAGCAGCGTGGGACAACAGTGTCACTGCTACCAGTGCGGAGTAGCCCCGGGCGAGGTGGGCTTTCGGGACGACATCGTCCAGCAGGGAAGACTGCAGGATCGACACGGGTGCCCTCATTGCTCCGCCTAGAAACATAGCGAAGACCAGCAGCCAAGGCTGCGCTGCGACGACGAATATGAGCACTGCGACGACCACGACCATTGACTGCGCGAGCAGCATTTGAGTCCGTCTCTGTCCACGCCACCTGCGTGAGCCGAACCCCAGGGCCGCCAGCATCTCTCCCAGGGCGAGCGCGCCGAACGCCGCCCCAGCGACAGCAGCCACCCCTGCTGATGTCATAACGCCCGGAACCGCGACGTTGGTCACTCCCACGGCCAGCCCAATGCACCCAGCCGAGACCAGAAGAGTCCGCAAGCCCGAGGAACGCACAGCCTCGGGACCAGGCCCCTGGCCCAGCGGAGCAGCCTTGTTCTGAAGTTCCCTGCCACCGGCGAACGAGAAGATCAGTGTGGCGGCGATGATCAGCACTGCGGCGAGGACCACTGCTATCTCTGCTCCATGCAGAAGCATCGCACCCGACACCACAAGCGGACCGATGGTCATTGCTCCCCGAAACAGAACAGACAGCAGCGCATAGGACGCTCCACGAACGGTGTCTTCCGCACATACCTCTGGGATCCAAGAGCGCACTGCCGTCGTGATCGCAGGCACCGAAATTCCAGCAGTGGTGACCGCCGCCCCGATGATCCATAACGGGCCATCATGAACACCCACTCCGACGAAACCAAGCAGAGCGAAAGCACAAGTGCCGCCAGCAGCCAGGACAACCTTGCGTGAGCCGAATCTGTCGATGAGCGAACCTTGGAGGCTCAATCCCACAGCGTTCCCGAGTCCGAACAGCCCACTGAGCAGACCTGCCGCTCGCAGTTCGCCAGTCCACTCTTGGACGCACAGCACGATAGCCAGAGAAAGCATGCCGAGCGGCAAGGAACTGAGAAAGACAGCGGCGAGTCGCGACCGAGCATGAGGGGTGCGGAGAATGTGTGCGTAGGCTCCGAACAAGGCATACCTCCATGAGTATGCCCACCCACCCGGGAGCCTCACTCCCAAACGAGACTCATACGCCGAACGGCGTGAGCCCGTATTACGAGATTAGCATGGGGAGGAAGGGGCTCCTCGGCCTCGACCCAGTCGCCCTCGCCTGTCGCCTCAACACGTAGAGTCATAGCATGGTGTCTGCAGAGTCTGAGGCCCAGTGGATCGTGGACAAGCTGGAGCCTGTCCTTTCCGAAGGTCTCCTGGGACTGTATATCTGCGGTTCGGCTGTCCGGGGAGAACAAGGGCCGCACAGCGACCTGGACCTCATTGCTCTAACCCATGAGACCCTGACGATCAACGAGCGCCAGCAACTCACAAGGACTCTTCTCCAAGTATCTGGGTGGGCTGGGCATGAACAGACATTTCCCGAAGCAGCGCATCGTCGCCCCGTGGAGTTCACCACTTTCGTGCTCAAAGACATTGAACGCTGGCAGTACCCGCCGACAGTGGACTACCGATACGGCGAATGGCTGCGTGCAGAGCTTGTGGCAGGAGGGGTGCCTCGACCACACGAAGATCCGGATGCCACGCTCTTTCTCGAAGACGCCCGACAGAATAACCAGACAATCTCCGGGCCCGAGCTGCAGAACTTCCTGTCGCCGCCTCCTTCTGGATCCTTAGCCCGCGCGTGTCAAGATACTGCCCCATTGCTGATGGAGGAACTGGGCGAAGATACGCGAAACGTTCTGATGACCCTGGCGCGGATGGCGGTGACGGTCTCCACAGAGACGATCGTCTCCAAAGACCATGCAGCCAGGGTTACTGCGTCACGGCTGCTGCCAGCAGATGCCGACCTCTTACTGCGGGCCGTTGCCGAATACCGAGGTATCACGTCCGTTGACTGGCGCAAAGAAGCATCCGCGGCTAGAGGGCTTGCGGGACGGCTCTTGAGTCTGGTCACATCCACAGGATGAAATGCTGGGAATGATGAAGGGCCGGCCTAGGCCGCAGCGGGTCCCGCTCCACCGAGCACTCCATCTCTGGAACGCTGCAAAATCTCCACCATGGAACCCCGCTGCTCCAAGCGGCGGGTGTTGATGGCCACGCCCTGCACCAGATGCTCCTTGAGCCGTTCAATGGCTCAGATGCGGAACTTCGTGACGGTAGCGGACTTCAAGCGGTAACCCACCGAGATAAGCATGTCGAGGCTGTAGTAGTTCAGGTCACGACCAACCTGCCTTGCACCCTCAGTGCGGACTGTCCGAAATGTCCGGACACTTGACTCGGGCTTCAGCTCGCCCTCTCCGTATACGTTCTGGATGTAGGTCGCTGATGTTCTGCTTCGAGCTGGACAACAGCTGCACAAGCTGAGCCTGTGTCAGCCCTACAGTCTCGCCCCTCAACCGCACATCGACTCGGGTTGCCCAATTTTCTGCGGTGTAGAGCAGGATCTCACTGTCGGGCGTTGATGACGACCGTTCAGGCATTGCTGGCTTCTCCTCTACCCATGGCAAGTCGGCAAGTCCTCGATGTCTTCAGCCGCATGATCGGGGGCTGGCAGGCATCACCTCGCTGCGCATGGATCTGGCCGCGGATGCCCTGAACATGAGGCTGTGGGTGCGCCGTCAGGCAGGCCAGAACCTCAAAGGACTGGTGCATTACAGCGACGCGGAGTTCAATATCGAGCAGTTCGCTACACCGAGCCCCTCGATGAGAAAGAGGTCGTTACCTCGGTGGAGTCTCAAGGCGGCAGCTACGACAATGCGATGGATGAGGCGTTCAATTCGCTGTTCAAAGCCGAATCCGCCCGCAACCCAGTGATGCGGAAGTCAGGATGGCGTGGGATCAACGATGTGGAGAGCGCAGTGGCCGAGCACATCGGCTGGTACTACCACCGAAGGCTCCACGGCGAGATCGGCCACATTCCGCCGCTGAAACCGAGGCGGCCTACTGGAGCAGACACCCGGTCGGTCAGTGTTCTCAAGAACATCCAGCACCCGCTGGAATCCAGTAATCAGAGTCTCTACCAATCCCTGGGTGCTTCACTTCACCTGCAGCAGCAAGGAGTCCTAGCCTCGCGAGCGGCAAGTCGTGATCTGGCATGTTTCGGCATCGAGGGTCTCGGCGGTCCTATCGAGGACTTCGGAATGGTGAAGCATGATCGCCATGCTGCTGGTTGAGGCCCATTCTCACAGATGGCCTGTGGGACGTTGGTCGCTCAGACGCAGACAGGGGCCGGTACCGTATAGAGCAGGTGCCGGCCCCCGTTGCAGTCGGGGCAGTGTTCAACTACCGGTCGGCAGAGATCTGTTCACCGGCCCGCACGACAGGATGCTTATCTACAGTCTCCGCCTCAGCGGGCAGTGAGGGCGGTTCCGCTCCGACCTTCTGTCCGAGTGTTTTTGCCAGCAGCAGGTAAACTACGATGCTTGCAGCCATAGCGGGGAGTCCGAAGATCCAGTTCGGGAATGCAATATCGGCGATGATGCCAACCGCCAGGCCCACCAGAACACCGACGATGGCCGCTGTGTTCACCGTGCTGCGGCGGTTCATGCCGTAGCCTACGCCCCGGCGCATAATGAAGTACTCGGCAATGATCACAGCGCCTACCGGCGGAACCAGCAGACCGATGGCATCAAGGACCAGTCCCACATCGCCAATCACACCAGTGACTGCTAGGAACAGTCCGATCACGGTGCCGATGGCTCCCGCGACTCTCCACGTCACGCCGAGGAGTGCGTTGGAGAATCCCATTGATGCGTTGTAGAGGCAGGCGTCTGCTGTGGACCAGGTCGACAAGATGGCGATGGCTGCCAACGGCAACACCGTGGTCAGCTCCGTGGAATCCAAGAAATAGACAACTTCCGGGTCATCAATAGCTGCGGCGATCAGTGCGCCCAGCACCATGAACGGCGCGTTGGAGGCCAGGAAGGCCACCCCGGTCACTCCCACAGCCTGCTTGCCAGTCTTTACGAAGCGGACAATGTCACCAGTCATCGTCCCGGAGACGGCGAAGGTGGCCCAAGCCATGCCCACACCGGCGAGGAAAGTGATCTCGCCAGTGCCCTCGGCAACGAGGATGTCCCCGCCAGCGGGAATCACACGAGTAGCCACGTAGTAGATGACGAAGATCACCATGGCCGGAATGGCAATCTGCCGGATCAGCGCCATAGATTTGATCCCGAAGATCACTGGCAGGGAGTAGGCCAGGCCGACTAGCAGGGCGATAATTCCCACGACGGCGGTGCTCTCGATCCCGAAGGCTAGGCTGAGGATGTCGGCGGTCAGCCAAACGTGGAAGCTGTACCAGCCGGTGACCAGAAGCCCGAGGATGAGGATCGGAAGCCATCCGCCCCGGGAGCCGAAGGTAGCTTTGACAGAGAGGGGAAAGTTCAGCCCCCACTTGCCCGCACCGTAGCCCAGGGCTGCGGCATAGAGGAAAAGCAGAAAGTTCCCAAGCAGGATCGCGATGATCCCGTCGATAGTGCCCAGGCCCTGCTGGATGGTGCCGCCGATGACGGCGCAGATGAAGGCGATGCCGAAGCCTGACCAGACCCAAGCGGGCTTGGCGAAGCCGAGCCGGGCGCCTGCAGGCACGGGTCTGGTGTTGAACTCCTCCGCGTCAGCGGAGGTCGCGGTGGATGGGGAGTGATCTGACATGGTTCCTCACTTGGTCGAGGTCAGGGATTCAGAGGGTTGGCTGATGGCGGCGCGGACGGCCGCGGCGATAGCGGGGGCGCCAGGGGTGTCGCTGTGTACGCAGACGGTGGCGATGGAGGCGAAATTGGGGTTAAGACGCATATGACGGACACGGTCTGCCACGTCCTCAGGAGTTCCCAGCTGCTCGGGTGTCCAGCCGAACATCTGCACCTCGGAGGCTGCGTAGGGACGGTCGGCGAAGTACTCCGGAACTGTTGGCATTCCTGCGGCATCGGCTGCTTCCAAGAGCCGGGAACCTGGTAGTCCATAGATCTGCAAAGCTGGGTTGATGCGACGGGACGCAGCGACGATCGCTTCGGCAAGTTCGGTGTCCTCACAGGCCATCATGTAGAGCGCCCCGTGGGGCTTCACATGGTTCAGGCTCTCACCTGCGGCCATGAGGAAAGCTTGCAACGCACCAATCTGGTAAAGCGCGGAGTCGTAAGCTTGGGCGGGAGTGATGTCAATGCGCCGTCGGCCGAAACCTTCCCGGTCGTTGAGTCCGATGTGAGCGCCAATGCGGAGCCCTCTCCGGGCCGCTGCAGCTACTGAGTGACGCATAATGCTGGGGTCCCCGCCGTGGAACCCACAGGCGACATTGACGCTGTCGACATACGCCATCACAGCCTGGTCATCACCGTGGCGGTAGATGCCGAAGCTTTCGCCCAAGTCGGCATTGAGTTCCAGGCCGCTCACGAAACGGTCTCCGGCTGCGGGGTTCGGCGGGCTTGCAGCAGCGCAGTGATCTGGGAGGCCAGCTGCAGCAGCTTTGTTTCACCCAGTGGTGTCCCCAGAATCTCCAGGCCCACGGGCAATCCCGTTTCGGTGAATCCTGCGGGTACGCTGATCGCCGGCAGACTGGTCTGAGATCCGATCACCGTATTGGTGGGGAAGGTCAGGGCGGTCCACTTGCCGGCGTCGAGCTCCTCGTGGGTCGGGGAGGGGACCTGAACGCTGGGGTAGATGAGGAAGTCCACCTTATGACGTCCCATTAAAGTCAGCGCGTGTCGACGCAGAGCGTCCTGCTTCATTCGGCCGTTGAGATAGGCAAAGTTCTCCTCGGGGACATCTGCTGCCCCGGTGATGTCGTGGAAGAGGTCGTTCTCTCGGTGGAAGACTCCAGAGTTATAGACATCCTCGAAGCTATTGATCCCACGGTGGCCCCGTGCTGCTAAGAAGCGAGTGAGGTCATGCTTGGAGATCTCGGTGTAGACCGAGGTTTCTTCAATCCAACCGTACAGATTCTCGATCTCGATACCGGGGGTGATGGCCGCGCCAGCGCCTCTGATTGTGTCGACGGCGGTGCGGATGACCTGGTTGACCGGGCTGCTGTCTGGGTCCTCGGGGCCGAATGCTGAGGCTAGGACTCCCAGTCGGGCCTCGTCGAGGGGCTCCGCCTCGGCAAGCGACTCGGCATACCTGCCGGTCTCGGTGCCCGCGCTAACAGAGGTGTATTCATCGGCAGGGTCGAATCCGGCCAGGACATCGAGCAGGCGTGCGGCGTCCTCTACGGTGCGGGCAATGGGGCCGGGAGTGTCTTGAAAATGAACCAGGGGAGAGAACCCGGTGCGCGGTACCAGTCCGGTGGTGGGGCGCAGGCCCACCACATTGTTGAAGGAGGCAGGGATGCGGATTGATCCGCCGGTGTCCTCACCAACCGCTATTAAACAGAGGTTCGCTCCGACAGCGCTGCCGCTGCCCGCGCTGGAACCGCCGGAGTCGCGGCTGAGGTCGTAGGGAGTTTTGGTGTGCTCGGTCATCGAAGAGGATGAGAACCAACCGGCGGCGAAGTCGCACATGGTGGTCTTGCCGAGGATGATCGCACCAGCCTCGCGCAGCCGGGTGACGATGGTCGCATCAGCCTCAGGGATATAGTTCTCGAAGAGCCGGGAACCGAAGGTCGTGCGTAGACCTGCGGTCTCGGCCTGGTCCTTCACCAGAACGGGGACGCCATGGAGCTCTCCGGTGAAGTGGCCTTGGGCGGCGTAGTCGGCGTCGAGCTTCCTGGCCGACGCGAGGGCGTCCTCGGCCACTGTGGTGACGGCGTTGAGCTGCGGCCCGGACTGGGAGAGGGCTGCGATACGGTCTAAATACCACTCAGTCAGGGCCTCAGCCGTGGTTTCCCCGGCCCGCAGCATCTGGTGGTAGCGAGTGATCGTGAGCTCTTCGAACATTGGGGGCCTTCCTGAGAGTCAGCGGAGTGCGGTCAGAACGATGTCGCGGGTGTATTCCAGGTGGGAGCGCAGGGAGATGAGCAGCCCGTCGAGATCTCGGCTACGAATGTGATCCATGAGGACGGCGTGCTGACGGTCAGCTTCCTCGTAGGTCTCCACATTGGAGGCGTAGATCGCCAAGTAAGGAGAGACTCGATCCCAGATGGACTGGAGCATTTCCAGAAGTTGGCTGGAGCCGCAACAGTCGTAGAACCTCCGGTGGAAGTCTTGGTTGAGCTCTCGCCATTCGGACGGCTGGAGGTCTCCGGCCTGCATGGCTTGCAGGATGTCCTCGATCTCGGCGATGTCACCCTCTCTTGCGGTGCTCATGGCCCATTCGCTGGCCAGCGCCTCAAGTCGGAAGCGGATTTCGAAAACGGCGTGGATCTCCTCGGCCTCCAGACGGGTGACCTGGAAGGCTCTCCGCTCAGCCTCAACCAGCCCCTCAGCCTGCAGCTGGCGCAGCGCACCACGCACGGGCATAGCGCTGACTCCGCACATCTCGGCCAGCTTCCGAATGGAAAGCTTCTGGCCAGGTACCAGCTCGCCGGTGGTGATCCAGGTGCGCAGCAGGCGGTAGACCTCTTGGTCCGCAGTGCGAATCGTGATCGGGGTGACGGGCACTTCCTTTGGCATGCAAACTCCCAGTTTCGTGATCTGTGATCACAGTTGAGAGTAGGGGTGAGGTATTGCTCCGAAGTGGCCGGAGTGTTTCAAGCAGGTTTCATTACTCCTTCGATCCTGTGGTGGCGCTCATGCTGCCCTCCTGACCTGATGATGTTGCTCAGCGGGGGTGGTCCCGAAGAGCTGGTCATAGGAGGCCAGGTCCCGGGTACCGGCCATCGCTGCCCTCCCGGCGGGCTGGGATTTGATACGCCCGTACTCAGCCCGCAGGCTCCTGGCGGTATGCACGTGAGCGGAGTCTGTGATGGTCTGCTCCTTGGCCCAGCAGCGCCGGTGATCGGCTACCACCTGGCCCTCACAGACGGCCACGACGCGCTCCAGGGTGCCGGTGACCTGGACGAGCCTGCCGATACAGCGCGGATTGCTCTAGACCGATTCTCAAGATACTTGGGGCAGCTACCTACTGTGGTTAGCCATCGGCACTATTCGTCATGCTCGCCGGCCGCTCCACCGACTCACATAAAGCCACCGTGGCAGGCCATCCTTACGTACGCGGACTCCTGATCAGTCTGACCAACCCGAAAATTATGCTTTTCTACGTTGCGGTGCTACCCCAGTTCTCAGGAGATGCCCAGAATGCAGGTCTCCAATTCGCCATGCTGGGAGCCGTCAATGTTGCAATGGAAGTCATCCTCTACGGCGGAATAGAAATTATTGCAGGAATCTTCAATGTCCGTTTTCGAGGATCCAGCAAGGGAGCGGTCACGCTGAGTTACATTGCCGGAAGCATGTACATGGTGCTGGCTGGAGTCGCTGTCGCAGACGTCCTGGGAGGGGGCATCCTCTCCTAATCTGAAAGGGCGCAACGGCGCACAACCGTCTAAACGCGCCAGCACGAGACATAGCCAGCTCAGTCGTCCATGTGAATGGATAAACCCGTCTCTCCTGGAAGTATGTGAGACTCCAGTTCCCACTGGTCAGTATATTGCCCGGTAAATTGCGGGCGATATGACAAGGGCTCTTCTTCAAACAGACCATCCAGCCGCGCCAGGAGATCTTCCCGCGCCTTCTCGTAGTCTGCTGTGAAGTCTGCACTGGCAAGCGCCCAAGGCTTCAGCACGCTCATACCGGTGTAAGCGAAGGTGCCGTGCAGAAGCCCGAAGAGGAGCTCTGGCAGTTCTCCGCTTTTCCCACGCGGCCCAATGGAGGCTGGGCGATCTCCCACAGTTACTGCTGCCAGTGCCCGTTTTCCTACGAAAGGCCCCTGCTCGTATCGAAGACGTTTCCCGGAGGCCGGGTCCTTTCCGAAGGCAAAACCGCTGACGAATACCCGGTCGAACCATCCCTTCAGGATCGCAGGCATCCCATACCACCACAGCGGAAACTGAACCACCACAGCGTCTGCGCAACGCAGCTTATCCTGCTCCCCCGCTACATCTTCAGGCAACTTCTCTTCGATGTATGCGCTGCGTACGTCGTCGCTCACCCGGAAGCGTTGGTCCTCTGGGACTCCGGCATCTTCTCGAGTGACTACCGGGTTCCACTCCATCGCATAGAGATCAGACTCTAAAACTGTGTGGCCGTCATCCTGCAGGTGCTCGATACCGCCATGTCGCAAACTGTGGTTCAACGACCGTGGTTCTGGGTGGGCACTGAGCCAGAGAATAGTCTTTCGTGTCATGCAGCTATCCTCACCCTAGAGAATACTCTGCGGAAGTACGGACATTTTTGTCTCTAAGGAGCACGCCCATGCGGTTACCAGTGAAGAAAGCTATGGAAGTCTGCCCAGTCGAGGTAGCGGTGTCCGTCTTGGGCGGAACGTGGAAGCTGACACTGGTGAAGCACCTGATGGAAGGCACACGCCGATTTGGAGAACTCAGCCGCCTGGTGCCAAGCGCGAACCGAAAAACCCTCACCCGCCAACTTCGAGAACTAGAAGAAGACGGAATCGTCAGCCGGGAAATATATGCCGAGGTCCCACCCAGAGTCGAATACTCACTTACTGAACTGGGACAGAGTCTCGCGCCACTTATCGACCAAGCAAACCGATGGGGCACAAGCTACAGCCAACACGTGCATACAGAAGCTGCCTCCAGCTAACACCTCGGCAGGTGCTGCCATCTTGCACTCAAACCCATTGACTCCGAATGGCCGCTCCTGAACGGGGCAATTTTTTGTCAGCAGAGTAGCTCCACGACGAGAGCAGCCAAAAAAGCAGCCATTCGGCGCTCTTCGCCAGATACACGAAAACCCCAGATCTGGCGCTGACCTGGGGTTTTGCATGTTTTAGTTGTGTCTAATTTTGACTTCGTGACCCCAGCGGGATTCGAACCCGCGTTACCGCCGTGAGAGGGCGGCGTACTAGGCCGCTATACGATGGGGCCGGACACAAGTATTCATTTTTCTTTTCACATGGGTCGACCCCGGAGCTTTCACTCCGAGGCCTTCGCCATATGGTGACCCCAGCGGGATTCGAACCCGCGTTACCGCCGTGAGAGGGCGGCGTACTAGGCCGCTATACGATGGGGCCGCGTTATTGAATTGATGGGATATTTCTAATAGAAATAAACCGCTGGGCTACTAGGACTCGAACCTAGAATAACGGTACCAGAAACCGCCGTGTTGCCAATTACACCATAGCCCATTGCTTGGCGACTCCGTCGCGCAACAGCACTAAAGTCTACCGGACGAATCCGGCCAAGCACAACTCACGTCAGCGGGACTCAACCATCCCCCGGAAACGGGCGATGCGAGCCAGCGAAGACGCCCTCCCCAGAATCTCCATCGACTCGAACAGCGGAGGGGACACCTTACGCCCGGACATCGCCGCACGCACCGCGCCGAACGCCTTACGAGGCTTCAGACCCAGCCCATCGATCAGCGCCGCCCGCAGCGCCTCCTCGATCGCCCCAGTGGCCCACGCATCGTCCTCGACCTTCTCCAGCGCGGCAGCAGAGGCATCCAGGGTCTCAAGGATCGCGTCCTTCTCCCCCAGCCCGCTGAAGGCCTTGTCCTCAATGACCAGAGAACCGTCCGCGGTGAACAGGAACGCCATCATGTCAGCGCCCTCGGCCAGCAGCGCGATGCGCTCCTGGACCAGCGGCGCCGCACCGTCGAGAATACGGCCCTGCTCCTCCGTCAGGGCCTCACCCACCAGGCCCTGGGCCTGCAGGTAAGGCACCAGCCGGTCACGGAAGTCACCCGGCTCCAGCCGACGGATGTGGGTGCCGTTGATGGCCTCCGCCTTCTTGGAGTCGAAGCGGGCCGGGTTGCCCAGCACATCTTTGACATCAAAGCTCTCCACCAGCTCATCCACAGTGAAGATGTCCTCATCCGCAGAGAGGGACCAACCCAGCAGTGCCAAGTAGTTCAGCAGCCCCTCACGGATGAAGCCCCGATCCCGGTGATGGAACAGGTTGGACTCCGGGTCACGCTTGGAGAGCTTCTTGCTCCCCTCCCCCATCACGTACGGCAGGTGCCCGAAGGCAGGCATGTGCTTCGCCACGCCCACGCCGTGCAGCGCCCGGTACAGGGCGATCTGCCTCGGCGTGGAGGACAGCAGGTCCTCTCCGCGCAGCACATGGGTGATCTCCATCAGCGCGTCATCCACCGGGTTCACCAGCGTGTACAGCGGAGCCCCATTGGCACGGGCGACGACGAAGTCCGGGGTCGAGCCGGCCTGGAAGGTGATCTCCCCCCGGACCAGGTCGGTGAAGGCGATGTCCTCATCCGGCATCCGCAGACGCAGCACCGGCTGGCGGCCCTCCGCGCGGAAAGCCTCCTTCTGCTCCTCGGTGAGGCTCCGGTCGTAGTTGTCGTAGCCGAGCTTGGGGTCCCGGCCGGCAGCCTTGTGCCGCTGCTCGACCTCCTCCGGTGAGGAGAACGCCTCGTACACGTAGCCGGCCTCCAGCAGCTTGGCGAGCACATCCTGGTAGATCTCCCCGCGCTGGGACTGCCGGTAGGGCCCGTGGGGACCACCGGTCTCCGCGCCTTCGTCCCAGTCGATCCCCAACCATGCCAGGGCCTCCAGCAGCTGCTGGTAGGACTCCTCAGAGTCCCTGGCGGCGTCGGTGTCCTCGATCCGGAAGATCAGCTTGCCGCCGGTGTGCCGCGCGTAGGCCCAGTTGAACAGGGCGGTGCGGATGAGCCCCACATGCGGGGTGCCGGTGGGCGAGGGGCAGAACCGGACGCGGACCGGAGTCTCGGCGTCAACAGTGGGGATATCAGCGGGGGCGGCCGCAGGGGTGCTCATAGCTGGGAAGGGTCTCCTTGGTCAGAAAAGTTCTTAGGCAGCGAGAACGTGAGGGGCGAACCGGTCAGCGGCGGAAGGTGTTTCGGAGGACACCGATGCCTTCGACCTCGCCCTCGAACGTGTCCCCTTCGGCGAGCAGCCCGACGCCGGCGGGCGTGCCAGTGAGGATCACGTCACCGGGAAGCAGAGTCATCGCCTGGGAGATGTAGGAGATCAGGAAGGGAACGTCGAAGATCATGTCCGCCGTGGTGCCGTCCTGCACGGTGCTGCCGTTGAGCCGACCACTGATCTCCAGGTCAGCGGGGTCCAGGTCCGTCTCCACCCAGGGGCCCAGGGGCACCGAGCTGTCGAACCCCTTGGCGCGGGCCCACTGGCCGTCGGTGCGCTGGGCATCGCGGGCAGTGACGTCATTGGCGACGGTGTAGCCGAAGATCACCTCAGGCACCCGCTCCTCCGGCACCTCCTTGGCGATGCGGCCGATCACCACCGCCAGCTCCACCTCATAGCTGACCTCCTCGGTGAAGGCCGGCATGGTGATGGGCTCGCCGGGGCCGGCCACCGCAGTGTTCGGCATGAGGAACAGCATCGGCGAGGCGGGCGGCTCGCTGCCCATCTCCTTGGCGTGGTCGGCATAGTTCCGACCCACACCGACCACCTTGGAGCGGGGCAGTACGGGGGCGACCAGGCGGACATCGTCAAGCTGGTGGGTGTTCCCAGTCGGCTGGACCCCGCCGTAGAGGGGGTCGCCGACCAGCTCGGTCAGGGTGTCATCCTCGTTGAGGAGCCCGTAGGCAGGCTCGTCATTGACCACAAATCGGGCGATACGCATAGGTTCAGCCTACCGCCCAGCGTGCCGAACGTTCAGGCCAGGCGGTGCAGCCAGCCGTGGCGATCCTCGACCTTGCCGGTCTGGATGCCGAGCAGCTCCTCGCGCAGACTCATCGTGACGGAGAAGTCGCCCTGCATAGTGATGGTGTCCTCACCGTCGAGCAGCTGACCGATCGGGGTGACGACGGCGGCTGTCCCGCAGGCGAAGGCCTCGGTGATCGTGCCGTCAGCTGCGCCCTCTGCCCATTCGGCCAGGCCGATGCGACGCTCCTCGATGGTGAAGCCGCGGTCCTTGGCCAGCTGAATGATGGAGTCCCGTGTGATGCCCTCCAGGATGGTCCCGGTGAGCTCGGGGGTGATGAGAGTGTTGTCGTCCCGGACGAGGAAGACGTTCATCCCGCCGAGCTCCTCCACCGCGTTCTCATGGAGCGGGTCGAGGAAGAGAACCTGGTCGCATCCCTTCTCAATAGCCTGCTGCTGGGCCACCAGGGAGCCGGCGTAATTGCCGCCGGTCTTCGCCGATCCGGTGCCGCCGGGAGCGGCCCGGACGTAGTCGCGGGACACCCAGATCTTCACCGGGCGCAGCTTGCCGCCGAAGATGTTGCCGGCCGGGGATGCGATGACCCGGTAGCTGAAGGTCTGGGCGGGCCGGACGCCGAGGAACGGCTCATCGGCGAACAGGAAGGGACGCAGGTAGAGGGACTCTCCCTCACCGTCAGGAACCCACGCCTTGTCCTGGGCGAGCAGCTGCTCCAGGGACTCCACGAAGGTCTCCACGGGCAGCTGCGGAAGAGCCATACGCGCCGCGGAGCGCTGGAAGCGCAGAGCGTTCTGGTCAGGACGGAACGTGCAGACGCTGCCGTCGTCGTGCTTATAGGCCTTCAGGCCCTCGAAGATCGTCTCCGCGTAGTGCAGGACAGCCGAGGCGGGACTCAGCTGAAGATCCCCGTAGGCCTCGACCCGGTGATTCTGCCAGCCGCCGTCCGCCCGCCAGTCCACCACCGCGGTGTGGTCGGTGTAGGTGGTGCCGAAGCCAGGCTCCTTGAGGATCTCAGCGATCTGATCCTCGGGGGTCGGGCTGGGGTGCGGGACGAGCTCGAACGTCATAGCGGCAATTCCTCTTCGGTGGCGGGCGGGGTCAGGGAGTGCCCTGGTGGCGGACCTTCTCCACGAAGGCATCGCCCCTCTGGCTGGTGGTCAGGCCGATTCCGCCGCCCTCCATCGCCCAGGCGGTCAGCTGATCGTTGACCGCAGAGTCGATGCGGCGGGCCGGCTCCTCCATCCCAAGGTGCTCCAGCATCAATTTAGCCGAAAGCACGGCGGCAGTGGGGTCAGCGATCTGCTTCCCGGCGATGTCCGGGGCAGAGCCGTGCACAGGCTCGAACAGGGAGGGGAACTCGCCCGAGGCGTTGATGGAGCCCGACGGGGAGAGCCCGATGCCGCCGGTGATGGCGCCGGCAAGGTCAGTGAGGATGTCGCCGAAGAGGTTGTCGGTGACGATCACGTCGAAGCGCTGCGGGTTGGTCACCATGTGAATGGTCGCCGCGTCGACATGCATGTAGTCCCAGGTCACCTCAGGGTGATGCGCTGCGATCTCCTCCGTCAGACGCTGGTAGAGGCTGCCTGAGTAGGTCAGCACGTTGGTCTTGTGCACCATCGTCACGTGCTTCCGGCGCGACTCGGCCCGCTCGAAGGCGTCCGCGACGACGCGGCGGACACCGTGCGCAGTGTTCACCGACACCTCATTGGCGACCTCCGCATCCGTGCCCTGCCGCAGGGTCCCGCCGGTGCCGGCATAGGGGCCCTCGGTGCCCTCCCGGACCACCACGAAGTCGAAGGGCTCCTCGGAGCCCAGCGGGGTGGCGACCCCCGGGTAGGTGTGAACCGGGCGGAGATTGATGTAGTGGTCCAGGCTGAAGCGCAGCTTCAGCAGCATCTGCCGCTCGATCAGCCCCGAGGGGATCTCTGTGCTGCGCGGGTCAGCCCCGACAGCCCCGAAGAGGATCGCGTCATGGGTCTTCAGCTTCTCCAGAGTCTCCTCCGAGAGTGCCTCCCCCGTGGCGAGCCAATGCTCCGCCCCCAGCGGGTACTCGGTGTAGTTGACCTCGATGGGCTCGTGCTCCAGGGCGGCGTCGAGCACCTTGCGAGCCTCGGCGGTGACCTCGGGGCCGATTCCGTCGCCGGGGATGACCGCGATGTTGAAAGTCTGCTCAGCCATGCGGCTCACTTCTCCTCTTCGTGGCGGGGAAAGACCGGTTGGGGCTTGCTGATCGGTGTGTCCGGGGCGAGCCGTTCGCCGAAGGCCGCGAAGGACCGTGGCCCCTCGTTGGAGGCGTTGGTCCGTCCGGCATCGCCGGAAGGCTCCAGGCCCAACGCGTCGAGAAGCTTCTCGGCCGACTCCGGCATCACAGGCTGGGCCAGCAGCGCGACCTTCCGGACCACCTCGGCGGTGACGTACAGAACGGTCCGCATCCGCTCCAGGTCAGTCTTGGCCAGCTGCCAGGGAGCCTGCTCAGCGAAGTACGCGTTGGCCTCCCCCAGCACGAACCAGGTCCGCTCCAGGGCTCGGTGGAAGTCCTGGGACTGGTAGGCCTCACGGGAGATCTCCAGCAGGGACTCGGTCTGCTCCAGAATCGCCGCATCCGCCGCGGCGTACTCCCCCGGCTCGGGAATGGCACCCTCACAGTTCTTCACGATCATGCTCAGGCTGCGCTGGGCAAGGTTGCCGAGGTTGTTGGCGAGGTCGGAGTTCTTGCGTCCGACGACGGCGTCGTGGGTGTAGGAGCCGTCCTGGCCGAACGGAAACTCACGCAGCAGGAAGAACCGCACGGCGTCGAGCCCATATGTCTCCACCCAAGCCTCAGGGGCCACCACGTTGCCCACCGACTTGGACATCTTCTCGCCCGCGTTGTGCAGGAACCCGTGGATCATCACGCGCTTGGGCAGCTCCAGCCCAGCGCTCATCAGGAACGCCGGCCAGAAGATGCAGTGGAACCGGGAGATGTCCTTGCCGATGACGTGCACATCGGCGGGCCAGAACTTCCTGAACTGCTCCGACTCGGCGTCCGGGAAGCCCACGCCGGTGAGGTAGTTGGTCAGCGCGTCCACCCACACGTACATGACATGGTCGAGACTGGTCTGCGGCTCGGTGAGATCCTTGGGCACCGGCACGCCCCAGTCGAAGGTGGTGCGGGAGATCGAGAGGTCCTCGAGCCCGTTCTCCACGAACCGGATCACCTCGTTGAACCGGCTGGCCGGCCCGCCGAAGTCCGGGTTCGCCGCGTAGAAGTCCAGCAGCGGCTGCGCGTACTTCGAAAGGCGGAAGAAGTAGGACTCCTCCTGGGTCCAGGTCACCTCGGTGCCGGTCTCGGAGGCGTAGCGCACGCCGTCGTCGCCGACGTATGTCTCGTCGTCGGCGAAGAAGCGCTCGTCACGCACCGAGTACCAGCCCGCGTAGGTGTCCAAATAGATGTCGCCCGCCTCGACCATGCGCCGCCAGATCGCCTTGGAGGCCTCATAGTGGTCCTCGTCGGTGGTCCGGATGAACCGGTCGTAGGAGATGTTCAGCACCTCGTCGTCGACGCTCTTGAAGGCCGCCGAGTTTCGGGAGGCCAGCTCCAAGGGGGTGATGCCCTCCTTGGCGGCTGACTGCTGCATCTTCTGGCCGTGCTCGTCGGTGCCGGTCAGGAACATCACCTCGTAGCCGTCGAGCCGCTTGAAGCGGGCCATCGCATCCGAAGCGATGTACTCGTAGGCATGGCCGATGTGCGGCTCCCCATTGGGGTAGCTGATGGCCGTGGTGATGTAGTAGGCAGGCTTGGACATCAGTCCTCTTTCTCAGTCCTCGAGGTTGACTTCGGCGGCCAGGGAGGCCTGAACCTCAGCGGCAATCTCGTCCAGCACGCCGGAGGGCAGGGCGGCGTCGATGGCCAGCACCGACAGGGCACGTCCCTCCTTGGTGTTCTGCGAGACCTGCATGCCGGCGATGTTGATGCTGTGCTCTCCCAGGATCTTGCCCAAGGAAGCCACCACACCAGGACGGTCGGCATACTCGAAGACCACCAGGTGGTCGGTGAGGGTGACCTCAAGGTCATACCCATTGATGCCGACGACCTTCTCGATCTGCCGGGGGCCGGTCAGCGTGCCGCGGACCTCCAGGTTGGTGCCGGTGGAAGTGGCCGCACGCACCGTGAGCGCGTTGCGGTAGTCCTCCACGTCCGTGGTCGTGGACAGGCGGGTGGAGATCCCGCGCTGCTCAGCCAGCACCGGTGCGTTCACGTAGGAGACGGGCTCAGTCACCACGTCGGTGAACACGCCCTTCAGCGCAGCCAGCTGCAGCGCAGTGACGTTCTTCTCCGCGATCTCGCCGGCCGCTTCGGTCTCCACATCCGTGAACGCCTCGGTGGACAGGGCAGCCAGCACCCGGCCCAGCTTCTCGATCAGCGGAATGCCGGGGCGGACCAGCTCATCGATGGCGCCGCCGGCAACGTTGACCGCGTCCGGCACCAGCTCGCCGGCCAGGGCCAGCTGCACCGACTTGGCCACCGAGACGCCCGCCTTCTCCTGCGCCTCAGCGGTGGAGGCACCCAGGTGAGGGGTGACCACCACGTTCTCGCGCTGGAAGAACGGCAGGTCGGTGGCGGGCTCGCTGGAGAAGACATCGATGGCCGCGCCGCCGATCTTCCCTGCCTTCAGGGCCTCCTCGAGCGCGTTCTCGTCCACCAGGCCGCCGCGGGCGACGTTGATGACGTAGGCAGTGTCCTTCATGGCCTCGAAGGCGTCTCTGCCGAGCATGCCGATGGTCTCAGGGGTCTTCGGCATGTGGATGGTCACCACGTCCGACTTCGCCAGCAGGTCGTCCAGCTCCACCAGCTGCGCGCCCAGCTGGTGCGCGCGGGCGGAGGTGACGTACGGGTCGTAGGCCAGGATCTCCATGTCGAAGGCGGCCATCCGCTCAGCGACCAGACCGCCGATGCGGCCCAGGCCGATGACGCCCAGAGTCTTGTCCTGCAGCTCCAGACCGGTGTACTTGGACCGCTTCCACTCCCCTGCCTTCAGCGCCTGGTGCGCCGGGGAGATGTTCCGGGCCATTCCCAGAATGTGGCCGCAGGTCAGCTCGGCGGCGGAGACGATGTTCGACGTCGGGGCGTTCACCACCATCACACCGGCCTCCGTGGCCGCCTTGACGTCCACGTTGTCCAGGCCGACGCCGGCCCGTGCCACCACCTTCAGGCTCTTGGCCGCAGCAAAGACCTCCGCGTCCACCTGGGTGGCGGAGCGGACCATGACGGCGTCGGCGTCGACGATGTCCGCCAGCAGGCGGGATCGGTCAGCCCCGTCCGACTGTCGGATCTCGAAGTCGGGGCCCAGTGCCTCAACAGTGGCCGGCGACAGCTCCTCGGCGAGGAGAACGATCGGCTTGCTCATCGCTGGGCCTGGCCCTCCTGGTAGTCGTCCTCCTGGTCATTGATCCAGCTGAAGAGCTGGCGCAGCTCACGGCCCGTGGGCTCGATGGGGTGCGACTGGTTCTTCTGGCGCAGCTGGGCGAACTCAGGGGCACCGGCGCGCTGGTCGTCCATGAACCGCTGGGCGAAGCTGCCGTCCTGGATGTCGGCCAGCACAGCCTTCATGTTCTCCTTCACCTCGGGGCTGATGACCCGGGGGCCGGAGACGTAGTCGCCGAACTCGGCGGTGTCGGAGATGGACCAGCGCTGCTTGGTCAGGCCGCCCTCGACCATCAGGTCAACGATCAGCTTCAGCTCGTGAAGCACCTCGAAGTAGGCGATCTCCGGCTTGTAGCCCGCCTCGGTCAGGGTCTCGAAGCCGTACTGGACCAGCTGGGAGGCTCCGCCGCAGAGCACGGCCTGCTCGCCGAACAGGTCGGTCTCGGTCTCCTCCGTGAAGGTGGTCTCGATGACGCCGGCGCGAGTGCCCCCGATGCCCTTGGCGTAGGCCAGAGCGAGGTCCTTGGCCTGGCCGGTGGCGTCCTGCTCCACCGCGATCAGGGCGGGCACGCCGCGGCCTGCCTCGTACTCGCGGCGCACCACGTGGCCGGGACCCTTCGGGGCGACCATGGCGACATCCACGTTCTCGGACGGCTTGATGAAGCCGTAGCGGATGTTGAACCCGTGGGAGAAGAACAGGGCGTCGCCGTCCTGCAGGTTCGGTGCGACATCCTCGGCGAACACCTTCTCCTGGTGCTGGTCCGGAACCAGCATCATCACGACCTGCGCGGACTTGGCAGCCTCAGCGGGAGCGGCGACCTTCAGCCCCTGCTCCTCCGCCTTGGCGCGGGACTTGGAGCCCTCCTTCAGACCGACGACGACGTCGACGCCGGAGTCGCGCAGAGACAGGGCGTGGGCGTGGCCCTGGGAGCCGTAGCCGATGACGGCCACCGTCTTCCCGGAGAGGACCGAGAGGTCCGCGTCGTCGTCATAGTAGAGGTCAGCCATGGAGTTATCTCCTCAATCAGTGATTCGGTTCAGAAATTTGGTGCGCATCCGCACTCTAGCGGAGGGCTTTGTCGGCCATCGATTTGGATCCCCTGGAGATCGCCAGCGTGCCGGAGCGAACGATCTCACGGACCCCGAACGGCTCCAGCACGCTCAGCAGCGCGTCGAGCTTGTCCGCGGCCCCGGTGGCCTCCACGGTCAGGGACTCGGTGGAGACATCGATGATCTTGGCGCGGAAGAGCTCCACAGCCTGGGTCACCTGCAGACGGGCCGCCGCATCCGCGCGGACCTTGATCAGCAGGTGGTCGCGCTGGACCGAATTGCCCGGCTCCAGCTCGATGATCTTGATGACGTTGACCAGCTTGTTCAGCTGCTTGGTGATCTGCTCCAGCAGGTGCGCATCAGCGTCGACCACCACGGTGATGCGGGACAGGCCCTCCACCTCGGAGGGGCCCACCGCCAGGGAATGGATGTTGAAGGCCCTGCGGGCGAACAGCCCGGAGACCTTCGAGAGCACCCCGGGGACGTCCTCAACGAGGACGGAGAGCGTGTGGCGGGAAGTCTCGGCGGCCATCAGTCGTCCTCTCCGTCGAAGTCAGGGGTCATGTTCCGGGCGACCTGGATGTCCGAGTTGGACACCCCCGACGGCACCATCGGCCACACCATCGAGTCCCGGGAGACCACGAAGTCGATGACCACGGGCCGGTCGTTGATCGCGTTGGCCTCGGCGATCACCACGTCGATGTCCTCCTCGCGCTCGCAGCGCAGGCCTACGCAGCCGTAGGCCTCAGCCAGCTTCACGAAGTCGGGAACCCGGACCACCTGGTCGCCGGCAGCGTTGGTGGCGGTGTTCAGGTGAGTGTGGGAGTAGCGGGACTCGTAGAAGAGGGTCTGCCACTGGCGGACCATGCCCAGGGACGAGTTGTTGATCACCGCGACCTTGATGGGGATCTGGTTGATCGCACAGGTGGCGAGCTCCTGGTTGGTCATCTGGAAGCATCCGTCACCATCGATCGCCCACACAGTGCGGCCGGGCTGTCCCACGGCCGCGCCCATCGCAGCGGGCACCGAGTAGCCCATGGTGCCCAGACCGCCGGAGTTCAGCCACTGGCGGGGCCGGTCGTAGCTGATGAACTGGGCCGCCCACATCTGATGCTGGCCGACGCCGGCCGCATAGACCGCCTCGGGGCCGGACGCCGCGCCGATCCTCTGGATGATCTGCTGCGGAGCCAAGCCGCCGTCCTCCGGCTCGGTCCAGCCCAGCGGGTAGGTCTCCCGCAGCCGGTTCAGCCGGTTCCACCACGAGCCGAGGTCCTGGCGGTGCTCGGCCAGCTCCTGGCGCAGCGCGGCGGTGAGGTCCGGAACGACCTCCTTCAGAGATCCGACGATCGGCACATCGGCGTGCCGATTCTTGGAGATCTCAGCCGGGTCGATGTCCGCGTGGATGACCTTCGCCTCGGGAGCGAAGGAGTCCAGCTGCCCGGTGACACGGTCGTCGAAGCGCGCGCCCAGGGTGATCAGCAGATCTGCCTGCTGCAGGGCCGCCACCGCCGAGACCGTTCCGTGCATGCCGGGCATGCCGACGTTGAGCTCATGGGAGTCGGGGAACGCGCCCCGCGCCATCAGGGTGTTGACCACCGGCGCACCCAGCAGCTCCGCCAGCTCGCGGAACTCCTGGTGCGCCTCCGCCTTGATCATCCCGCCGCCGATGTAGAGGACCGGCTTGTTCGCCGCGGCGATGAGCTTCGCAGCCGCGCGAACCTGCTTGGTGTGGCCCCGGGTGACCGGCTTGTAGCCCTGCAGCCTCATCTTCGGAGGCCAGGAGAAGGTGGTCTGCGCGTTCTGCGCGGACTTGGTGATGTCCACCAGGACTGGGCCGGGCCGGCCGGAGGAGGCCAGGTGGAAGGCCGACGCCAGGACCCGAGGAATCTCGTCGGCGTCCTGGACCAGGTAGGTGTGCTTGGTGATGGGCGCGCAGATCCCAGCGATGTCCGCCTCCTGGAACGCGTCGGTCCCGATGACGGCGGCGTTGACCTGCCCGGTGATCGCCACCATCGGCACCGAGTCCATGTGGGCGTCGGCGATCGGAGTCACCAGGTTGGTGGCGCCGGGCCCAGAGGTGGCGAAGCAGACGCCGACCTCCCCGGTTGCCATCGCGTACCCCTGGGCCGCGTGGCCACCGCCCTGCTCGTGACGGACCAGGATGTGGTTGATCTTCTCCGAGTCCATGAGCGGGTCGTAGGTGGGCAGGATGGCCCCGCCCGGGATCCCGAAGACATCCGTGACTCCCAGCTCCTCGAGGGAGCGGATGATCGACTGGCTGCCGGTGACGGCCTCCGGGGCTACGCTGCGCCCGGGGCCGTAGAGCCGGTGCTCAGCGGTGGTGATGCGGCTGCGGCGCTCCTCGTCAGCGTCCGTGCCGGTGCTGCGGGGAGAGGTTGCGGCCAGCGCTGCGGGGCTGGCGTCTGTGGCAGTGCTCATCTCTTCTTCCCTGTCATTTCGTCGCTGCTTGGGTGGGGTTCAGGCTCAGCACAGACGAAACCCCGGCATGCAGGGGCTTCCCTGTGCCGGGGTGGACGGTTGTTTGCGCAGTGTGCAGCAGAAACCTGTCAGTGCCCGGCGGGGGCAATGACGGATACCACTACTAGCTGGCTGCACATACCAACCATCGTTCTCCGACGTGTGACCTGTGTCAACCTCGACAGAGCCGTCTCACCATGTGGATCTTTGGGAGACGCCTGTCAGCCGCAGGAGGCGCCCTCGGCCGCCGACCGGACCAGCTTGGCGTACTTGCCGAGCACACCGGTGGTCACATACGGCGGCAGGGGCTGCCAGTCCGGGCTGGCCCTCCGCTCCTCGAGCACAGACTCCTCGACCTCCAAGTCGATGCTCCTGCCGGGGATGTCCACACGGATCCTGTCGCCGTCGGCGATGTAGGCGATGGGCCCGCCGTCGACCGCTTCCGGAGCGATGTGGCCGATGCACAGTCCGGTAGTGCCCCCGGAGAAGCGGCCGTCGGTGATGAGCAGGACATCCTTGCCGAGTCCTGCGCCCTTGATAGCGCCGGTGATGGCCAGCATCTCTCGCATCCCGGGGCCGCCCTTGGGGCCCTCATAGCGGATGACGACCACGTCGCCGGCCTGGATCTGGTCCTGCTCCAGCGCCTTCAGGGCCGCCTGCTCCCGCTCGAAGACCCGAGCTGTGCCCTCGAAGACCTCAGCGTCGAAGCCGGCGGACTTCACCACAGCTCCCTCGGGAGCGAGACTGCCGCGCAGCACTGCGATGCCGCCGTTGTGGTGAATGGGGTCGTCGAGCTGGCGGATGATCCTGCCGTCGATGTCCGGCGGGCTGATGGCCTCGAGGTTCTCCGCGACGGTCCTGCCGGTCACGGTCATGGCGTCGCCGTGCAGCAGGCCTGCCTCCAGCAGCGCCTTCATCACCACCGGCACCCCGCCGATCTTGTCGACGTCGACCATCACGTGCTGGCCGAAGGGCTTCAGATCGCCCAGGTGGGGAACCTTCTCCCCGATGCGGTTGAAGTCCTCCAGCTCCAGCTTCACACCGGCCTCGTACGCGATCGCCAGCAGATGCAGGACCGCGTTGGTGGACCCGCCGAAGGCCATGGTCACAGCGATGGCGTTCTCGAAAGCCTCCTTGGTCAGGATGTCTCGGGTGGTGATGCCCTTCCGCAGCATCTCCACCACCGCCTCGCCCGAGGCGCGGGCGTAGGCATCACGACGCCGGTCAGCTGACGGGGGCGCGGCGGAGCCGGGCAGTGACATGCCGAGGGCCTCACCGATGCAGGCCATGGTGTTGGCGGTGTACATGCCGCCGCAGGCGCCCTCACCGGGGCAGATGGCCCGCTCGATGACCTCGAGGTCCTCCTCGCTCATCGTGCCGCGGGCACAGGCGCCCACGCCCTCGAAGGCGTCGATGAGGGTGACCTCCTTCTCGGTGCCGTCCTTGAAGCGGGCCGTGCCGGGCATGATGGAGCCGGCGTAGAGGAAGACGCTCGCCAGGTCCAGGCGGGCCGCGGCCATGAGCATGCCGGGCAGGGACTTGTCGCAGCCGGCCAGCAGGACCGAACCGTCGAGCCGCTCGGCGTTCATCACGGTCTCCACAGAGTCGGCGATGACCTCGCGGGAGACCAGAGAGTAGTGCATGCCCTCGTGGCCCATGGAGATTCCGTCGGAGACGCTGATGGTGCCGAACTCCATCGGATAGCCGCCGCCTGCGTGCACGCCTTCCTTGGAGGACTTCGCGAGCCGGTCCAGGGACAGGTTGCAGGGGGTGATCTCGTTCCAGGAGCTGGCGATGCCGATCTGCGCCTTGGACCAGTCGTCGTCGCCCATGCCGACGGCGCGCAGCATGCCGCGGGCGGGAGCGCGCGTGTAGCCGTCAGTGACCTGCCAAGATCGGGGCTTCTCCGGGATGGAAGGGCCGGTCACCGGCTGGGGCGGCACAAACGGAGGGGTCGACGGCGTCTCATCAGTGGGTGCGGACATGCCCCGATTCTATGCCGGGCTCAGGGGCCGCGCCTCGACCTCGCCGGCACGTCTCATTCCTCGAGCATGAAGTAATGGTGATGATGCAGAGAGCATCCCGGGTTGAACGGGGCCTCACAGCTGGGGCAGGCACCCTGCTTCAGGTATTCCGTGATGCGGATCTGATGCCTGCAGGCCCCGCAGAGCACGGCAGCGGCATCGTGCTGGCCCTGAGGACAGCGCTGGACCGCGTGCCCGGCAGCATCAGCGTGGCAGTGCAGGCAGGGGTACCACTCGTCGCAGCAGAAGAACCTGATCGCGACGATGTCGAGCTCACCGGCATAGTGCACGCAGCGCGTACGGTCATCCACCGCCTGCCCGCGCACCTCCACCACGGCAGCGGGCTCAGCCCATCTGGTCGACGACGGTCTCCGCGACTTCACGCATGGTGAGGCGACGATCCATGCTGGTCTTCTGGATCCACCGGAAGGCCTCAGGCTCGCTCAGGCTCATCTTCGTGGTCAGCAGGGACTTGGCCCGCTCCACCAGTTTGCGGGTCTCAAACTTCTCACTGATGTCTGCGACCTCGTCCTCCAGGGCCCGGATCTCGTCGAACCGTGCCATCGCCACCTCAATGGCGGGGATCAGGTCATTCTCGCCGAACGGCTTCACCACATAGGCCATGGCGCCGGCCTCCCGGGCTGACTCCACCAGGTCTCGCTGCGAGAACGCGGTCAGCATCAGGACGGGGGCGATCCGGTCCTCAGCGATCTGCTTGGCCGCGGTGATCCCGTCCATCACCGGCATCTTCACGTCCATGACCACCAGGTCAGGCTCATGCTCGCGGGCCAGCTCGACCGCTTTTTCACCGTTCTCAGCCTCGGCCACCACGTCATACCCGGCGCCGGTGAGAATCTCCACGATGTCGAGGCGGATCAGGGTCTCGTCCTCGGCCACCAGCACACGCCGACGCCCGCCATCAGCGACGACGGCGTCAGCGGCTTCTGCTGCGGGCTGGTTCTCTTCGGTCACTGCGCTCCTTGGTCGAGATCGGCGCCGTCTGGGCCGGCGCCGGCATGATCGGTACCGTGCCCGAAGTGGGACTCGAACCCACACATCTTTCGATACCTGATTTTGAGTCAGGCGCGTCTACCAATTCCGCCATTCGGGCCGGCGTCCAGCAAAATGCTGTCCAACCGCTACATCCTAGCGTTCAGGCCCCGGACCGCAGAATCTCAGGACCGGCCGAAGCTCACAGCGCGCTCTGGGCGGACTGTGCGCTGGCGGCGCTGCTGGAGGGCCAGGGGCCCAACGGCTCCTTGACCGGCAGCACCCCGGTGTCGCCGCGGCGCAGCGCGTCGATGTTCGCGCCGCCGTCAGGAAGGTCCCCCACCTTGTGGACCTTGACCATGTTGGTGGTTCCTGCCTGGCCGGGGGGCGAGCCCGCGGCGATGACCACCAGGTCCCCGACCTCGGCCAGGCCTTCCTCAAGCAGCTGCTTATCCACCTGAGAGGTCATCCGGTCCGTGTGGGAGGCGAACTCCACCCACCGGGGCTGCACGCCCCAGGAGAGGGTCAGAGTGTTCTGGGTGTGCTCCACATGCGTGAAGGCGAAGATGGGCTGCTTGGGCCGCAGGCGGGAGAGCCGCTGGGCGGAGTCCCCGGACCGGGTGAAGGTCGCCAGGTAGTTGACCTCAAGCTGCTCGGCGATCTCATTGGCCGCGCGGGTGATCGCTCCCCCGCGGGTCCTGGGCTTGGTGCCCAGCTGCGGGATGCGGTGCAGGCCTCGGGTCTCCGTGGTCCTGATGATGGAGCTCATGGTCTCCACAGTCCGGACCGGGTACTTGCCGATGGACGTCTCACCGGAGAGCATCACGGCGTCGGCGCCGTCGAGGACGGCGTTGGCGCAGTCGGAGGCCTCCGCGCGGGTGGGACGCGGGCTGTCGATCATCGACTCGAGCACCTGGGTGGCGACGATGACCGGCTTGGCCCACCGGCGGGCGAGCTCGACGGCCCGCTTCTGCACCACAGGAACCTCTTCCAGCGGCAGCTCCACGCCGAGGTCGCCGCGGGCCACCATGATCGCGTCGAAGGCGTCGATGACATCCTGCAGAGCGTCCACGGCCTGGGGCTTCTCGATCTTGGCGATGATGGGGACGTAGCGCCCCTCCTCCTCCATCACCTGGTGCACGGCCTCGACGTCGGCGGCATCGCGGACGAAGGACAGCGCGATCATGTCGAAGCCGGTGCGCAGGGCCCAGCGCAGGTCCTCCTCGTCCTTGTCGGAGAGGGCGGGGACCGAGACGGCCACGCCGGGCAGGTTGATGCCCTTGTTGTTCGACACCGGGCCGGGCACCGTCACCTCGGTGACGACGTCCGTATCGGTGACCTCGAGGGCACGAAGGGCGACCTTGCCGTCGTCGATCAGCAGGGTGTCGCCGGCAGCGACGTCGCCGGGGAGCTTCTTGAAAGTGGTCGAGCACCGCTCCCTGGTGCCCTCGATGTCCTCGGTGGTGATGGTGAACCGGTCGCCCTCGGCCAGCTCGTGCGGACCGTCGGCGAAGCGGCCGAGACGGATCTTGGGGCCCTGGAGGTCAGCGAAGATGCCCACTGCCTGGCGGAGATCCTTGGAGACCTCACGCACCGTGCTGTAGGTGTCCTCGTGAACGCTGTAGTCGCCGTGGGACATGTTCACGCGGACGACGTCGACGCCGGCCTCGATGAGCTGACGGGTCTTCTCGTAGCCGGCAGTGGCCGGGCCGAACGTGGCGACGATCTTGGCGTGTCTCATGCCTCACCTTTCAGGGGTCGGACAGTCAGGTTGAAGTTGGCGCGACACCACGCTGTGCCAGGTCCAGACAGGCTGAGCCTATCGCACAAAGATCCGCCGAGGAACGGGCGTCCGTGCCCTGGATCAGGACAGCGAAATGGCCCTGTCGGTGGGCTTGACGGGGGCTGGGAGACGCGTCGATCCTTCGAGGAACTCATCCACCTTGGCGGCTGCCGCGCGACCCTCAGCGATGGCCCAGACCACCAGGGAGGCGCCCCGGCCGGCGTCGCCGACGGTGAAGACGCCCTCCACGTTGGTCTGGTAGTCCTGGCCGCGGTCCACTGCGCCCCTGGAGGTGAACTCCATGCCCAGCTGGCTGTCCAGGGTCTCCTGCTCAGCGCCGGTGAACCCCAGGGCGAGGAGGATCAGGTCGGCCGGGATCTCCTTCTCAGTGCCGGGCTTGGGTCCGCGGGAGCCGTCCTCGCGATACTCGGTGTCGGCGACTCTCAGAGCGCGGACGCCGCCGTTCTCGTCCCCGAGGAACTCGACGGTGGAGGCCAGCCATTTGACGTCCCCGCCCTCCTGGTGGGCGCTGGAGACCTCGAAGATCCGCGGGTCCATGGGCCAGGGCTCGTGCTCAGGCCGCTCACGGGGCAGCTCCTTGCCGATCGCCAGGGTGGTGACGGAGGCGGCGCCGTGGCGATGGGCGGTGCCGATGCAGTCGGCACCGGTGTCGCCGCCGCCGAGGATGACCACGTGCTTGCCCTCGGCGTGGATCTGGTCCGGGACGTCGTCGCCGGCCAGGGCCCTGTTGGACTGCACCAGGTACTCCATGGCGAAGTGGATGCCGCCCAGGCTGCGGCCCGGGATGGCGAGATCGCGCGGCACCAGCGCACCGGTGGCGACCACCACGGCGTCGTAGGACTCCCGCAGTGCGTCCCAGGCGATGTCCGGCCCGACCTCGGTGGAGGGATAGAAGCGCGTCCCCTCGGCCTCCATCTGCTCGACGCGGAAGTCGACCAGATGCTTCTCCATCTTGAAGTCCGGGATGCCGTAGCGCAGCAGCCCGCCGATGCGGTCGTCACGCTCGTAGACGGCGACGGTGTGGCCGGCGCGGGTCAGCTGCTGGGCGGCCGCGAGCCCGGCCGGCCCGGAGCCGACCACTGCGACGGTCTTGCCGGTCAGGCGGGAGGGCAGCACCGGCTCCACGTAGCCGCTCTGCAGGGCGGTGTCGGCGATCTCCACCTCGGACTGCTTGATGGTGACCGCAGGCTGGTTGATGCCCAGCACGCAGGAGGTCTCGCACGGAGCGGGGCAGACCCGTCCGGTGAACTCCGGGAAGTTGTTGGTCATGTGCAGCCGGGCGGAGGCCTCCTCCCACTGGTCCCGCCAGACGAGGTCGTTCCACTCGGGGATGAGGTTCCCCAGCGGGCAGCCGGTGTGGCAGAAGGGGATGCCGCAGTCCATGCAGCGGGAGGCCTGGGTCTGGGTGGCACCCTTCTCCTGGCGCTCGTAGACCTCATGGAAGTCCATGATGCGCACCGGGACCGGGCGTGAGGGCCGGTCCTGACGCTGAGGATGTTTCAGGAATCCGCGCGGATCAGCCACGGGTCACCTCCAGGATCTTCTGCCATGCGGCGTCGCCGTTGGGGTCCAGTCCCTCGTCGAGGGCCTCGGAGCGGGCGCGCAGCACAGCGTCGTAGTCACGGGGCAGAATCTTGGTCAGCCGGGAGAGGGTGCCCTCCTGGTTCTGCAGGAGGCGGACGGCCAACTCGGAGCCGGTCTCCTCCTGATGGCGGCGCAGCAGGTCGAGGACGATCTGCTTGTCCTCCTCGTCCAGCTCGCTGAGCAGCAGCGCATCAGTCCGTACGGCCTGCACGTTGAGCTTGCCGGGGTCGAAGTCGAGGATGTAGGCGGTGCCGCCGGACATTCCCGCGCCGAAGTTCCGGCCGGTGGGGCCCAGAACGAGGGCCTGGCCGCCGGTCATGTACTCGCAGCCGTGGTCGCCGATGCCTTCGACGACGGCGGTCGCGCCCGAGTTCCGGACGAGGAACCGCTCCCCCACCTGGCCGCGCAGGAACATCTCACCCTGGGTGGCGCCGTAGCCGATCACGTTGCCGGCCACAGTGTTGTCCTCGGCGACCAGGGGAGCGCTGGGGTGCGGGTGGATGATGATCCGCCCCCCGGAGAGGCCCTTGCCGACGTAGTCATTGGCGTCGCCGGACAGGCGCAGTGTGATCCCGTGCGGAAGGAACGCGCCGAGGGACTGGCCGGCCTCGCCGTGGAGGTCCACCCGGATGGTGTTGTGGTCCAAGGTGGACAGTCCCAGGGCCTTGGTGATCTCGTGGCCGAGCATGGTTCCGACTGCACGGTCGGTGTTGACCACGCGGGACTCGATGCGAACCTGCTCGCCATGCTGGATGGCGGGCTGGGACTGCTCGATCAGCGCGACATCGAAGTGCTTCTCAAGCCCATGGTCCTGCTCGGCGGTCCGCCGCAGCATCCCGGCGGTCTTCTCCTCGTTGGGGTCCCAGCCCGTGAGCACCGCGGTGAGGTTCAGCCCCTCGGACTTCCAGTGCCGCTTGGCCTCGTCCATGTCCAGGGAATCGATGTGGCCGATGGCCTCGTCCAGGCTGCGGAAGCCCAGCTCGGCCAGATACTCGCGGACCTCCTGGGCGATGAACTCGAAGAAGTTCACCACGTGGTCGGCCTTGCCGGTGTACCGCTCACGCAGCACCGGGTTCTGGGTCGCGACGCCCACCGGGCAGGTGTCGAGGTGGCAGACGCGCATCATGATGCAGCCGGAGACCACCAGAGGAGCAGTCGCAAAGCCATACTCCTCGGCGCCCAGCAACGCGGCGATGACGACATCGCGGCCGCTCTTCATCTGGCCGTCCACCTGCACGGTGACCCGCTCGCGCAGGCCGTTGAGCATCAGGGTCTGCTGGGCCTCGGCCAGGCCCAGCTCCCAGGGGGTGCCGGCGTGCTTCAGCGAGTTCAGCGGGGAGGCGCCGGTGCCGCCGTCGTGCCCGGAGATGAGCACGACGTCGGCGCTGGCCTTGGCCACCCCGGCTGCCACCGTGCCGACGCCGTGGAGGGAGACCAGCTTCACGTGGACCCGCGACCCGGTGTTGGCCCGCTTGAGGTCGTAGATGAGCTGCTTGAGGTCCTCGATGGAGTAGATGTCATGGTGAGGCGGCGGAGACACCAGGGAGACGCCCGGGGTGGAGTGTCGGGTCTCAGCCACCCAGGGATAGACCTTCTTGCCCATGAGCTGGCCGCCCTCGCCGGGCTTGGCGCCCTGGGCCATTTTGATCTGGAGGTCGGAGGCGTGGGTGAGGTACTGGCTGGTCACGCCGAAGCGGCCGGATGCGATCTGCTTGATCGCGCTGCGCCGCTCCGGGTCGATCAGCCGCTGAGGGTGCTCGCCGCCCTCACCGGTGTTGGAGCGTCCGCCCAGCCGGTTCATCGCGATGGCCAGCGTCTCGTGAGCCTCCTGGGAGATGGAGCCGTAGCTCATCGCACCGGTGTTGAACCGCTTGACGATCTCGCTGACCGGCTCGACCTCGCCGATCGGGACCGGCTTGCGAGTGCCTTTGAGCCTGAAGAGCCCACGCAGGGTCATCAGGGCCTCGGACTGGTCGTCCACAGCCTTGGTGTACTGCTTGAAGATGTCGTACCGGCGGGTGCGTGAGGCGTGCTGGAGCCTGAAGACGGTCTCAGGGTTGAACAGGTGCGGCGGGCCTTCTCGGCGCCACTGGTACTCCCCGCCGACCTCCAGCTCGGAGCCGCGGCCGAGGTCGTTGCCGTCCTGCGGGTAGGCGCGGGCGTGCCGCTCGTGGGTCTCCTTGGAGATCACTTCGAGGCCGACGCCGCCCATCAGCGAGTGGGTGCCGGAGAAGTACTGGTCCACCACCCGCTGGGAGAGGCCCACTGCTTCGAAGGTCTGGGCGCCGCAGTAGGAGGCGACCGTAGAGATGCCCATCTTGGACATGATCTTCAGCACACCCTTGCCCAGGGCGGTGATGAGGTTCTTCACGGCCTGCGGCTCGTCCACATTGGTGATCTCGCCGCGGCGGACCATGTCCTCGGCGGACTCCATGGCCAGATAGGGGTTGACCGCGGCCGCGCCGTAGCCGATCAGGGTGGCCACGTGATGGGTCTCGCGGACATCGCCGGCCTCCACGATCAGGCTCGCCCGAGTACGGTTGGCCGACTTCAGCAGGTGATGGTGCACCGCGGAGGTCAGCAGCAGGGACGGGATCGGTGCCCACTGGGCATTGGAGTCCCGGTCCGAGAGGACGATGTAGTTGACCCCGCGGTTCACCGCAGCGGAGACCTTCTCGCAGATCTCGCGGATCCGCTGCCGGAACTCCTCCTCAGTGGAGCCGACCCGGAACAGCCCGCGGATCTTCAGCGCGACCTTCTGCCCCTCGTCGTTGCGGATGTTGGCGACCTTGGCCAATTGGTCGTTGTCGATCACGGGGAAGTCCAGCTTGACCTGCTGGTGCCTCACCTGATCGGAGCTGAGCACGTTTCCGTTGGGGCCGATGTAGACGCCCAGGGAGGTCACCAGCTCCTCACGGATCGCGTCCAAGGGCGGATTGGTGACCTGGGCGAAGGCCTGGACGAAGTAGTCGAACAGCAGCCGAGGCCGGTCGGCCAGCACCGCGATGGGGGTGTCTGTGCCCATGGCGCCCAGCGGCTCCGCGCCGGTGGAGGCCATCGGCCCCACCAGCGTCTTCAGCTCCTCATGGGTGTAGCCGAAGGTCTGCTGCCGCAGCCGGACGGACCCGGAGGGGTGCTGCACGTGCAGCCGGTCCGGCAGGTCCTCCAGCTCGACGAGGTTCTCGGAGACCCACTCCTCCCACGGCTGGCTGGTGGCGAGCTCCTCCTTGATCTCCTCGTCCTCGATGATCCGCCCCTCGGCGGTGTCGACGAGGAACATCATCCCAGGGGCCACGCGACCCTTGCGGACCACGGAGGCCGGGTCCAGGTCGATGACGCCGACCTCGGAGGACAGGACCACCAAGCCGTCATCGGTGACCCAGTAGCGGGCCGGGCGCAGGCCGTTGCGGTCCAGCATGGCGCCGAGCTGCTGACCGTCGGTGAAGGCCATGGCGGCCGGACCGTCCCAGGCCTCCATGAGCATGGCGTGGTACTCGTAGAACGCCCGCAGCTTGGGACCCATCGAGTCGTGGTTCTCCCATGCCTCGGGGATCATCATCCGCATGGCCTGGGAGAGCGGCCGGCCGGAGAGCATGAGCATCTCGGCGGCCTCGTCGAAGCTGGTGGAGTCTGAGGCGCCGGGCGTGCAGATCGGGAAGAGGTACTCAGGGTCGTCGCCGAGCAGCTCGGAGGACATCGTCGACTGACGGGCACGCATCCAGTTGCGGTTGCCCTCCACCGTGTTGATCTCGCCGTTGTGGGCGATCTGCCGCAGCGGCTGGGCCAACGGCCACGAGGGGAAGGTGTTGGTGGAGAACCTGGAGTGGACGATGCCCAGGGTGGACTTGTACCGCTCGTCGGAGAGGTCCGGGTAGAAGGGCTCCAGCTGCGCGGTGGTGAGCATCCCCTTGTACGTGATCGTCTTGGAGCTCAGGGAGGCGAAGTAGACGCCGAGGCGGTTCTGGGCGCGCTTGCGCAGCCTCCAGGCGCGCTGGTCCAGGCTGCCGCCGGCGGACTCCTGGTACTCCGGGGAGTCCTCGGACGCCAGCGCGACGAAGGCCTGCTTGAAGAACGGCATGGCCTCGCGAGCCATGGACCCGATCATGGAGTCGTCGATCGGGACGTCGCGCCACCCCAGCAGGGTCAGGCCCTGCTCAGCGGCCATCTCTTCGAAGGCCGCTGTGACCTGGTCCCGCTCGGACTCGTCCTTGGGCAGGAATGCGGTGCCGGCAGCGTACTCGCCGGCACCGGGCAGCTCGAAGTCCGCCACGGAGCGGAACAGCTCGTCCGGCACCTGTGTGAGGATGCCGGCGCCGTCGCCGGTGCCCACATCGCCGCCGACGGCACCGCGGTGCTCCACGCAGCGCAGGGCATAGAGGGCGTGGTCGACGATGTCGTGTCCCGGATAGCCGCGGAGGGTGGCAACGGCGGCCATGCCGCAGTTCTCATGCTCCTTGGCAGGGTCGTAGAGCCCCTGCTTCTCCGGGAATGCGGCGAAGCGCTCAAATGGGCTGATGACCTGCGATGCGGACATGATCAGTTCCTTCCTCCGCTCAGGGGGCGACCTTCGCATGCTGGGCACGCGTGACGGGAGTCAGGCGCTAGGGGTGGGCGCTCGGCATGGGTGCACTCAGTCGGTGCGTGCCGCGGCTCGGATTGGGTGCGACCCGGGCCGGGGCTCTTCGGTGCAGACTGACCCTCGCCATCGAGGGGTATCAGACCTATTTTCCGCTCGAGGGTCGAGCGGCGCAAATTGCGTTACTCGCGGTGAGACTCGTCCGTAGGGGCAGGGGAGGCGCCCCCGCTCCCCTCCTCAGCAGTCTCAGCGGCCTCCGGGGCGGGGCTCCCGGCCGAGGCTGCTCCCGGGGCGCCGGCGCTGGTCAGCGGGCGCATCCGGGTTCCGGGCCGGTAGCCCTGCAGCTGCTCGTCGAGGTCCTCATCCGTCTGAGGACGCTTGGTCCAGAGGCGCAGCATCGCGGCGACGGCGATCACAAAGATGACGAAGACGATGATCTGGTTCAGTCGCCAGTCCAGCCCAAGGTCTGAGAGCGGGTACTGGGTGGACTTGGTGGCCTCGTCGATGCGCAGGGACTCGATCCAGAACCGGCCGAGGCAGTAGTAGGCCACATAGGTCAGGGTGACGAGCCCGGGCCGGAACTGGAACCGCTTGTAGAGCCATACCAGTGCGACGAACCCGACCAGGTTCCAGATCGACTCGTAGAGGAAGGTGGGGTGGAAGAGGGTGTCCTCAGTGGTGCCGCGCGGGGCCTGGGAGGGCTGCTCGAGGTCGATGCGCAGGCCCCAGGGCAGGTTGGTGGCCCGGCCGAAGAGCTCCTGGTTGAACCAGTTGCCCCAGCGTCCGATCGCCTGGGCGAGGATCACTCCCGGCACCACGGCATCGGCGAGGGCCGGGAACTTCATCCCGTTGCGCCGGCAGGCGATGTAGACGCCCAGGGCGCCGAAGGCGACGGCTCCGATGATCGACAGGCCGCCCTCCCAGATGCGGAAGGCGCGCAGCGGTTCGCCGCCCTCACCGAAGTAGGGGTCCGGGGAGCTGACCACGTGGTAGAGCCGGGCGCCGACGATGCCGAGCAGCACGGCCCACAGGGTCGCGCTCATGACATCCTCAGGGTCGCCGCCGCGGGACTTCCACAGCTTGGAGGCGACGACGACGGCGAGGATGCCGCCGACGACGATGCACAGAGCGTACATCGCGACTTCGAAGGGACCGGGAAGGTCGATGACGCGGATCGGCGGGGGCGGGAATCCGGAGGCGAGCAGGGCAGTCACGGCGGTCACAGTATCAGGACCGTCCGGACAGTTCTGCGGTGAGGCTCGCGACGGCGTCCACTCCCCCGTCGCGCAGGGCCGCCACCAGGGCGGTGCCGACGATCACGCCGTCGGCGTAGGCGCTGATCTCCTCCACGTGGGCCCGGGTGGAGACCCCCAGTCCCACGCAGACGCGCTCCGCCCCGGCGGCCTTGGAGGTTTGGACCACCTGAGCGGCCGCATCGGAGACTGCGGCGCGCTTGCCGGTGACGCCCATCAGAGAGACCCCGTAGACGAAGCCCCTGGATGCTTCTGCGATGGCGCGGTGGCGCTCCTGCGTGGAGGTGGGCGCGGCGAGGAAGATGCGGTCCAGGTCATGCTTCTCCGCCGCGGCGATCCACTCAGCGGCCTCGTCCGGGATGAGGTCCGGGGTGATCGCCCCAGCTCCGCCGGCCTCGGCGAGGCGCCGGGCGAAGGTCTCGGGGCCCATCCGGTCGATGATGTTGTAGTAGGTCATCACGACGACGGCGGCGTCGGTGGCGTCCGTGACGGCCTTGACGACCTCGAAGACCTCGTCGAGGCGGAAGCCGCGGCCCAGAACCTCCGTGGTGGCCTGCTGGATGACAGGCCCGTCCATCACGGGATCCGAGTAGGGGATGCCGATCTCGATGACGTCGGCGCCGCTGTTCGCCAGGGCGATGGCCGCGGCGATCGAGGTGTCCCTGTCCGGGTACCCGGCGGGCAGATAGCCGATGAAGGCCGCGCCCTTCTGCTCCTTGGCCCGGTCGATGGCTGTCGCCGTCCTGCTCATGACTGCACCCCCGCTTCGGGGGCCTCGGAGCCCGCGTCGTCGGCTGCGGGGTCGTTCTCCTGCCCGGGGAGGAGCCTGAACCACTCAGCGGCGGTGGCCACGTCCTTGTCGCCGCGGCCGGAGAGGCTGACCACGATGATGCGATCCGCGCCCTCATCGCCCCAGGAGGCGGACAGCCGTGCGGCGCCGGCGAGGGCATGGGCGGACTCAACGGCCGGGATGATCCCTTCGGTCCGGCAGAGCTGCTGGAACGCATCCATGCACTCGGCGTCAGTCACCGGCTCGTAGGCGACCCGGCCGACGTCGGCCAGGTAGGCGTGCTCGGGCCCCACGGAGGGGTAGTCGAGCCCGGCGGAGATCGAATGCGAGTCCACGGTCTGACCGTCCTCATCCTGCATCAGGTATGAGCGTGCCCCATGCAGCACCCCGGAGCGCCCGAGGGTGATCGCGCTGGCGTGCCGGCCGGTCTCCAAGCCGTCGCCGCCGGCCTCGAAGCCGAACAGGGCCACTGATTCGTCGTCGAGGAAGCCGTGAAAGAGGCCGATGGCGTTGGAGCCGCCGCCGACGCACGCAGCCACGGCATCGGGCAGGCGTCCGGTCTGAGCGATGATCTGCTCCCGGGCCTCATCGCCGATGACCTGGTGGAAGAAGCGCACCAGCTCCGGGAACGGGTGCGGGCCCGCGACCGTGCCCAGCACGTAGTGGGTGGTGTCCACGCTGGCGACCCAGTCCCGCAGGGCCTCGTTGATGGCGTCCTTCAAAGTCTGGGCGCCATGCTCCACGGGGATCACCTCGGCGCCGAGGAGGTTCATCCGGGCCACGTTGAGGGCCTGGCGGCGGGTGTCCTCAGCGCCCATGTAGACCACGCACTCCATGCCCATCAGGGCTGCGGCGGTGGCTGCGGCCACTCCGTGCTGGCCGGCGCCGGTCTCAGCGATCAGGCGGGTCTTGCCCAGCCGCTTGGCGAGCAGCGCCTGGCCGAGCACGTTGTTGATCTTGTGGGATCCGGTGTGGTTGAGGTCCTCGCGCTTCAGGAAGATGCGCGCGCTGCCGGCGGCCGCGGCGAAGCGGGGCACCTCGGTCAGCAGGCTGGGACGGCCGGTGTAGTCCCGACAGAGCCGCTCGTACTCGGCAGTGAAGTCCGGGTCCGCCTTGGCATCCCGGAAGGCGGCCTCGAGCTGGTCGAGCGCGGCGACCAGGGATTCGGGCATCCAGCGGCCGCCGTAGGCTCCGAAGTAGGGACCCTCGGCATCGCGGTACTGGGTGGTGCTCATGAGCTCTCCTTGGCGAGGCTGGCTTCGCGGAAGTCGCGGACGGCGGCGGTGGGGTCGCCGTGCTTCACCAGGGCCTCGCCGACCAGCACGGCGTCGGCGCCCTGGCGGGCGTAGTCGAGGACGACGCCGGGGCCGTCCACACCTGACTCGGCGACCCGGACCACATGGTCCGGCAGGTGCGAGGCCATGTCTTGGTAGTGGGAGGGGCTGACCTCGAGGGTCTTCAGGTTGCGGGTGTTGACGCCGACGATTCCGGCACCGACCTCGGCCGCACGGCGGATCTCCTCCTCTGTATGGGCCTCCACCAGCGCGTCCATGCCCAGCTCGTGGGTGAGGGCGAGGTAGTCGCGCAGCTGGTAGTCGTCCAGGGCGGCAACGATCAGCAGGACCAGGTCAGCGCCATGGGCGCGGGCCTCGTGGAATTGGTACTCATCCACCATGAAGTCCTTGCGCAGCACCGGGATGTCCACCCGGCTGCGAACGGCGTCGAGATCCTCCAGGGAACCGTTGAAGCGGCGGCGCTCGGTGAGGACGGAGAGCACGCTGGCTCCGCCGGACTGGTAGGCCTGGGCGAGCCGGGCTGGGTCCGGGATGCGGGCGAGGTCTCCCTTGGAGGGGGACTTCCGCTTCACCTCCGCGATGATGCGCACGCCCTCGGCATCGTCACGGCCGCCGGTGAGGGCTTGGCGGGCGTCCAGCGCGGGGGCGGCGTCCGCGGCGCGGGCGGTCACCTCACGCAGCGGCGCGGAGGACTTGCGGTCGGCGAGGTCCTCCCGGACCCCGGTGATGATCTGGTCAAGAACTGTGGGCATTCAGGGCTCAGGAGGCCTGCTCAGTGGGTGCCGTGAGCGGGCTGCCGCTCTTCGGCGCCCGCGGTCTGGTCCGGCTGCGCGGGGCCCTGGTGGCGGCGCGGGTCCTCGCCCTTCCTCAGGACAGCCTCAGCGTCCATCTCCACGCCGTAGCCCATCTTCTTCAGCACCACGCCGCCGATGATGGCCAGCGGCAGGATGGCGATGCCCACGTAGATGAGGATCTCGTTGGCGATGATCATCCCGACGCCGATGAGCAGCGATCCGAGGATGACGCCGAGGCAGAGAGTCCAGGCCGCAGGGGTGGAGCCGTGGCCGATGTGGTCGTGATGGATGAATTCGTCGTCGGCCTCCGGCTGCTGCTCAACATCGCGGACCTGGGTGCTGCTGGTCGCCATCGGGTTCTCCTTATGCAGTGCTCTTCAGCGACGCCCTTCTACAGGGCGTCGAAATTGCTCGGTGCCCATTCTGCCACGGGTTGGGGCGCTCCGGTCAGCCATGAAGTCAGCGGGCCGAGTCAGTGGGGTCATCGCCCTGGGAGAGGCCGTCCCAGAGGTCGAACTCGTCAGGCTCCTCGCCGTCTGCCTCGCCCGGCGAGGACGAGGCGGTGCGGCTGTACTTCTTGGAGGCCTTGGCGTCCTGCCACCGGCCGACGACGGCCAGCAGCGCAGCCCCGCACAGCACCATCAGCCCCGCCCCTGCCGCGGCCGCGTAGACTGCGACGCCGAGGTCGTAGCTCTCCGCCGGCTCGGTGGTGCCGGTGGTCTCCCCCAGCGCGGCCAGCGAGGCGCCCGCGGGGTCGAGGATGACGCCGACGATCTGGACCAGCGCCAGGACCCCGGCGCCGAGCAGGACCGCCGCGATGACGTACCGCAGCACTCTGCGAGCGATGGAGACGGCCAGCGCCCCGGCCAGGCCCACCAGGGCCATCGCGGTGACCAGGTCTGAGATCTCCGTGCCGGGAATCACCGCCTCCTGCACCGCGGAGGTCTCCCCCAGGCCCTCGGCGAGCACCCAGGTCTGAGTGGTGGCGGCGAAGAGGATGCCGCCGGCGGCCAGGGCCGCCAGGACGAGGTTCCGCCGGGTGAGGCGCTCAAGCATAGTGATCATCATCCTGTACGGGACGGATGCCGTCTGCGGCAAGCACTGCCCGAAGAGGGGCGGCGGCCTTGCTGACGGTCTCCAGGCGTTCGGCGTCAAAGTCGGAGTCAGCGACGATCCCGCCGCCGGACTGCACGTAGGCGGTGCCGCCGGTCAGCACCGCGGAGCGGATCGCGATGGCAGCGTCCATCCGACCGCAGAGGTCGAAGTATCCGACCACTCCCCCGTAGATCCCGCGCCGGGTGGGCTCCCACGCGTCGAGCAGCTGCAGCGCCCGCGGCTTGGGCGCCCCGGAGAGGGTTCCGGCGGGGAAGGTGGCAGCCAGCACGTCATAGGGGGTGGAGCTCTCGGCGACCCGCCCCTGGACGTGGCTGGTCAGGTGCATGACGTGGCTGAAGTGCTCGACGGCCATGAACTGCGTGACCTCCACCGTCCCGGGCTCGCAGACCTTGGCGAGGTCGTTCCGGGCCAGGTCCACCAGCATGATGTGCTCGGCCCGCTCCTTCTGGTCCGCCAGCAGGTCCTCGGCGAGCTGCTTGTCCTCTGCGGGGGTGGCGCCTCGGGGGCGCGTCCCGGCGATGGGGTGGGAGACAGCGACCCCGTCCTCCACGGTCACCAGAGCCTCCGGGGAGGCGCCCACCACCTGGTAGGGCTCCCCGTCCGGGGTCTCGAAGCTCATCAGGTACATGTATGGGCTGGGGTTGAGGAGCCGCAGCATCCGGTAGACGCTCAGCGCATCGACGCTGGTGTCCACCTCGAACCGGCGGGAGACGACGATCTGGAAGACCTCCCCGTCGATGATGGCCTGCTTGGCCCTCTCCAAGGAGGCCATGTACTCGGACTCGTCCCAGGTGTGGCGGACCCGGCTGGTCAGCTCGGCCTCCACCGTCTCGGACCAGTTCGGCTCGGCGACGCTCAGCTCAGGGCTGACGGGACGGCTCAGCGACCCGCGCATCCGGTGCAGGCGGGCGACGGCGTCGTCGTAGGCCTGCTCGGCGCCCTCAGCTCTGCCGTCGATGTTGATGGCGTTGGCGATCAGGGTGACGGTCCCGCTGCGGTTGTCATGCACTGCGAGGTCAGCCACCAGGTTCATCGCCATCTCGGGCAGGTCCAGGCCCTCCTCCGGCGGATCCGGCAGGCGCTCCCAGTGGCGGACCACCTCCCAGCCGATGTAGCCGACCAGCCCGGAGCTCAGGTGCGGCAGGGCGGCAGCGCGGGCCCGGCCGCTGCTTCCGGTGAGGAACTGCAGGGTCTCGCGCAGCACCTCCGCGGTGGTGCCTTCGGCGGGGGTGCCGGCCGGCGGGGTCCCCTGCCAGTGCGCGGCACCGTCCTTCTCCGTCAGGGTGGCGAGGGAGCGCACGCCGATGAAGCTGTACCGGTCCCAGGCCGCGCCGGGTGCCGCAGACTCCATCAGGAAGGTGCCGGGCCCGCGCTCGGCGGCCAGGGCCCGGTGGATGCTCAGCGGGGTGTGGCCGTCGGCGAGCACCGTCATGGTCACGGGGATCACCCGGTGCTGGGCGGCGAGCTCCAGGAACTCCTCACGGGAAGGGGTGACGACGCCGAGGCTCCTCATCAGGCGGCCTCCTCAGGACTGTCCGACGCCTCGGCCCGGCCCAGCGGCAGCTCCCGGCCGGTGAAGCAGGTGGCCTCCCCGGTGTGGCAGGCGGGGCCGGTCTGATCCACCAGCAGCAGGACTGCGTCGCCGTCGCAGTCGAGGCTGACGGAGCGGACCCGCTGGATGTGCCCGGAGGTCTCCCCCTTGACCCAGATCTTCCCGCGGGAGCGGGAGTAGTAGGTGCCTCGACGGGTGGTGAGAGTGGCGGCCAGGGCCTCCTCGTTCATCCAGGCGAGCATCAGCACCGCACCGGTCTCAGCATCCTGCGCGACGGCGGGCACAAGCCCCGCCGCGTTGAGGGTGAGACTCTCGGCGATCTCAGAGGGAAGGGTCGTCTCGGTCATCAGGCCTGTCACCTTACCGGGTGGCCTGCCGCACGGATGGCCTCCTTCACCCGGGCGATCATGTCGGCCGGGCCGAAGTGGAAGACGGAGGCGGCCAGCACAGCGTCGGCGCCGGCGTCGATGGCTGCCGGAAAGTGCTCAGGCCTGCCGGCCCCTCCGGACGCGATCAGCGGAACGTGGGTGAGGGCGCGGACCGCGGAGATCATCTCAGTGTCGAAGCCGTCCTGGGTGCCGTCTGCGTCGATGGAGTTCAGCAGGATCTCCCCGACTCCGCGCTGGGATGCCTCCTGGGCCCAGTCGAGCGCGTCGATGCCGGTGCCCCTGCGTCCGCCGTGGGTGGTGACCTCGTACCCGGACTCGGTGGCGCCGGTGCGCTTGGCGTCCAAGGAGAGGACGAGCACCTGATTGCCGAACCGGGCGACAATCTCGTTGATCACCGCAGGACGGGAGACGGCGGCGGTGTTGATGGAGGCCTTGTCCGCCCCGGACTTCAGCAGCCGGTCCACGTCCTCCGTGCTGCGCACCCCGCCGCCGACGGTCAGCGGGATGAACACCTCGGAGGCGGTCTGGGTGACGACGTCATAGGTGGTCTGGCGGTCGTCGCTGGAGGCGGTGACGTCCAGGAAGGTCAGCTCGTCGGCGCCGGCGTCGTTGTACCGGTGAGCCAGCTCGACGGGGTCGCCGGCCTCACGGAGGTTCTCAAAGTTCACGCCCTTGACCACCCGGCCGGCATCGACGTCGAGGCAGGGGATGACCCGTACTGCTAGCGACATCTCAGGCTCCTCTCACACGCGGCAGGCGTGGATGGTGGTGACCAGGATGGCGCGGGCGCCGAGATCATAGAGCTCGTCCATCAGCTGGTTGGTCTGCTTGGCCGGCACCATGGAGCGCACGGCCACCCAGTTCTCGTCCGCCAGGGGCGAGATGGTGGGCGACTCCAGGCCGGGCGTGATCCGGGACGCGGCCTCGAGGTGCTCACGCCGGATGTCGTAGTCCATCATCACGTACTGGCGGGCGGTGAGGACGCCCTTGATGCGGCGAATGAGCCGGTCCGCGCCGTTTCGGTCCCCGACGGCGGTGCGCTCCCCGGAGGCGGAGATCAGAATGGCCTCGGACTCCAGGATGGTCTCGCCGAAGGTCTCCATGCCGGCGGCCTTGAGAGTGTTGCCGGTCTCGACGACATCGGCGATGGCGTCGGCGACGCCGAGGCTGACCGCGGACTCCACCGCCCCGTCGAGGTGAACCACGTCGACGTCGTCGATCCCCTTCTCCTCCAGCCAGGAGGAGAGCAGCCCGTCATAGGTGGTGGCGACCCGCCTGCCGGTCAGCTGCTCAGCGGAGACGAACTCGCCCTCCGGAGCGGCGAGGCGGAACGATGCCCGGCCGAAGCCCAGCCCCATGGCCTCTTCAGCCCCATGGCCCACTCGCGCATCGGCGAAGAGGTCCCGGCCGGTCAGGCCGAGATCGATGATCCCCTGGCCGACGAACACGGCAACATCCTTGGGACGCAGGTAGAAGAACTCGACCCCGTTGGCCTCGTCGATCAGGCGCAGCTCCTTGCGGTCGCGGCGCTGAAGGTAGCCGGCCTCGGACAGCATGGACATGGCGGCTTCGGAGAGGGCGCCCTTGTTGGGCACGGCAACGCGCAGCATGATTCTCGAAATCTCTCGTCAGTTCTGGATGGTCACAGGAAGCGGTAGACGTCCGCGGGGGTCAGGCCCTTGGCGAGCATCATGACCTGCAGATGGTAGAGCAGCTGGGAGATCTCCTCAGCGGCCTCGTCCTGGGACTGGTGCTCGGCGGCCATCCACACCTCGGCGGCCTCCTCGACGACCTTCTTGCCGATCTGATGCACCCCGGCGTCCAGGGCCGCGACGGTGCCGGATCCTTCAGGGCGCCGCTCGGCCTTGGCGGCCAGCTCGGCGAAGAGCTCGTCGAAAGTTTTCACCAGGACAGCCTACCCTCCGCCGTCGTCGGCTACTTCTTCAGCCTGCTGATCTCAAGGGCAGCGGTGACTGCTGCGTGGGCGCTGGAGCGGCCGACGTCCTCCTTGGAGCCGGGCAGCCCCGCCCGGTCGACGGCCTGGGCCTCATCGTCCACGGTGAGCAGCCCGAATCCGATGGGCTTGCCGGTGGAGATCGACAGCCGGGAGAGGCCGTCGGTGGCGGCCTGGCAGACGTAGTCGAAGTGGGGGGTCTCGCCCCGGATGACGACGCCCAGGGCGATGATGACGTCGTAGTTCCTGGTCGTGTGGGCGGCGACCACGGGAAGCTCGAAGGAGCCTGCCACGCGCACCATGGTGTAGTCGTCCAGGCCGACCGCGCTGAGGTAGCGGTCCGCGCCGCCGACCAGCCCGTCCATGATGGGCTGGTGCCACTGGGCGGCGACGACGGCGACCTTCAGCTTGAGCTTCTTGGCCGCCTTCGCGATCTCCTTCAGCTCGTCGTCGTCGATCTGCGGGACTCCTGCTCCGCTCATGCTCTAGGCCTCCTCGGCTGTCTTCAGGGTGGTCCTCTGGGGGCTCTCATTCTGCTCGTTGAGCTGCAGGTGGTCCAGCATATGCGCCATGCGGTCCCGCTTGGTGCGCAGGTAGCGCTCGTTGTGCTCCTGGACGATCCCGGCGGAGGGGACCTGCTGGACATCGAGCCCGGTGGCCGCCAAGGCATGGACTTTGGCGGGGTTGTTGGTGAGCAGCCGCAGCCGGCGGATGCCCGCGGAGTGCAGGATGGCGGCCGCCCCGGTGAAGTCGCGCAGCTCCGCGGCCAGGCCGAGCATCTCATTGGCCTCCACCGTGTCGGCTCCCTGCTCCTGCAGCCTGTAGGCGCGCATCTTGTTCGCCAGGCCGATGCCGCGCCCCTCGTGGCCGCGCAGGTAGAGGAGGTGGCCGCCGTCGCGCTCCACCTCCTCCAGGGCAGCGGCGAGCTGGGTGCCGCAGTCGCAGCGGTGGGAGTGAAGCACGTCCCCGGTGACGCACTCGGAGTGGAGCCTGACTAGAGGGTGGTCGACGTCGGCTGCGTCAGCGGACAGCAGCATGTGCTCATGGCCGGTGGCGTGCTCGGTCCACACCTGGGCGGTGAAGATCCCGAAGTCGGTGGGCAGAGTGACCTGCGGACCGGCGCTGACCAGCCCGGCGGCCTCCTCCGCGGGCGCGTCCCAGGCTGCGGCGTGCAGCTCCCGCACCGCATGCGGGGAGGCGGCTCCGCCCCGGTACTCGATGAGGTCGGCGATGCTGATCAGCGCCAGGCCGTGCTGATCGGCGAACCCTCGGAGCGCGGGCAGGCGCATCATCGTGCCGTCGTCGTGGACCAGCTCGGCGATCAGGCCGACCTCGGCGTGCCCGGAGAGCCTGCAGAGGTCAACCGCGGCCTCGGTGTGCCCGTCCCGGCCGAGGACCCCGTCAGCATGGGCGATCAGCGGGAACATGTGTCCCGGGCGGGTGAGGTCCCCGGCGCCGGTCTGCGGGCTGGCGAGGACGCGGGCGGTGATGGCGCGGTCCTCGGCGCTGATGCCTGTGGAGGTGACCGCTGCGGCGTCGCAGCTGACCGTGTAGGCGGTGCCCTTGGGGTCCTTGTTCTCCGCAACCATCGGCGGCAGGCCCAGGTGGCGGGCGCGCTCGGCGGTCATGGGGGCGCAGAGCACCCCGGAGGTGTGCCGGACGGTGAAGCCGAGCAGCTCCGGCGTGGCCGCCTCGGCCGGGAGGATGAGGTCGCCCTCGTTCTCCCGGTCGGCGTCGTCGACCACCACCACGGGACGACCCGCGGAGAGCTGGTTCAGCGCCACCTCCACCGGGTCGAGGATCGGACCGGGCGTGTCCGGCTGCTGCACAGTGGGCAGGCCGTCCGGGTGAAGCGGGGGCTGCCCGCCAGGAACCACGCCGTCGAAGGCGAGCATCCGCCGGACGTACTTGGCGAGGACATCCGCTTCGATGTTGACGTTGCCCCCGATCTCCAGCAGGCCCAGGGTGGTCTCCGCCAGGGTGGCGGGAATCAGGCCCACCTCGAACCACGAGCCTGTGCCGTCGTCGTCGCGGCCGACGGCTGTCACGGTCAGGGAGACTCCGTCGATGGCGACGGAGCCCTTCTCGGCGAGGTAGGGGGCGAGGTCGGCAGGAACGGCGAACCGGTGGCGGCCATCGTTGGCGTCACGCTCGGTGAGGGTGCCGATGCCGTCGACATGGCCCTGGACGACGTGACCGTCCAGCCGGGCCTCCGCGGGCAGGCAGCGTTCCAGGTTGACCCGGTCGCCCAGGCCCGACTCTCCGAAGGCGGAGCGCTTCAGCGTCTCTGGGATGAGCTCGACGGTGAGGGTCTCGCCGTCGATGTCCACCGCGGAGACGCACACCCCGTTGACGGCGATGGAGCCGCCGAGGGGCAGGTCGGCGAGGTGCCCTGGGGCTTCGATGGTGAGGCGCTCGACGCCTTTGGCCGGATCGGGTGTCCGCTCGAGGACGGTGCCGAGGCCGGTGATGATCCCGGTGAACAACTACTGGGCTCCCTTCGGGGCGAGGTGGAGGCAGACATCTTCCCCCATGAGGGTGACGGGGCCGCCGTCGGCAGGGTCGAGGGCGTAGCGGGGTGCGTGCGCCAGAGTCTCAACACCGATGCTTCCGAGCGTGTTCCGGGCAGCGCCGTCCTGGCCGGCGCCGATGAGGGTGGGGGCGATGTAGGCGAAGATCTCGTCGACCAGGTCGGCGGCGAAGAATGCCGAGAGCACGCTCTGTCCGCCTTCGACGAGCACGTGTCGGACGGGGTAGCCGCCGTGCTCCGTCGAAGCGAGGGTCCGCAGCGCCTCGAGAGGGTCCCGGGTGCGCAGCTGCATCCAGCCCTCTCCCTCGGGCCGGCCTTGGGCGAGCTTCGCCTCCGCGGGGAGGGCGCGGTGCCCCATGACGCACCGCAGGGGCTGGCTCTCGGTGAGCTCCCCTTCGGGGGTGCGGGCGGTGAGCCGCGGGTTGTCGACCTCGGCAGTGTTGGTGCCGACGAGGATCGCGTCGATGCGCTGGCGAATGGTGTGGGTGTGGGCCCGGGACTCGGGTCCGGTGATCCATTGGCTGGTGCCGTCGGCGGCGGCGATGCGCGCATCGAGGGACTGGGCGAGGTGGACTGTGACGAAGGGCCGGCCCTGGGCTTGGGCTTGGTTCCACCGGTGGTTGAGGGCTTCGGCCTGCTCGGAGAGCACCCCGGGGACGACATCTACCCCTGCCTGGGCGAGCATGGCCGCTCCCCCGGTGTTGGCGGTGGGGTCCTGCGCCCCGTAGACGAGCCGGCTGATGCCGGCTTCACCGATGAGGTCGCAGCAGGCCGGGGTGCGGCCCTGGGTGCGGCAGGGCTCAAGCGTGCTGTAGAGGGTGGTGCCGGCGAAGTCGGCGACGCCGTGCTGCTGGGCGCGGGCGATGCAGTCGCGTTCGGCATGGAGGCTGCCGGCTCCTCGGTGATGCCCGACGGCGAGGACGGCGCCGTTCTGGTCGGTGAGGACAGCGCCGACGAGGGGGTTTGCTCCGCGGGGGCCCTGCAGTGCGGCATCGAGAGCATGCCGCATGAGGGGGGCGTGAGCCTGCTGGTGGGGGGCGGTGCCCAATTGCGCGCGTCTCCTTCTGTGCTGCTCCCATCCAGACTGTGACTGTCGGTGCTGGAGTTCCACCAGCTCAGCCTCCTGCTCAGGAGGGTCGCGGACTGTGACCGCCGGTTCGGACTTTCACCGATCCCGTAGCACGTTCGAGCTATCCTGCCACAGACGCAGCGAAGCCCCGAAGTCCGTGGACTTCGGGGCTTCGCTCTCGTTCCGGAGCGGATGACGAGATTCGAACTCGCGACCCTCACCATGGCAAGGTGATGCTCTAGCCAGCTGAGCTACATCCGCATCAGGATGACATTCCTTCCCGGTCTTCAGGTCGGAGGCGGCGCAAGCCGCCGACATGTCATCGTCGAAAATTTTTCGGCTCTCTGCTGCGAGAGCAGAGTACTATCAAATTTCCGTGCGCGATACTGGGTTCGAACCAGTGACCTCTTCCGTGTCAGGGAAGCGCGCTACCGCTGCGCCAATCGCGCCTTCATCAGGCTGAGCCAGCTTACTAGCTCCGAGGTGGGGACGGGAATCGAACCCGCATAGACGGTTTTGCAGACCGTTGCCTAACCACTCGGCCACCCCACCGTATTACGGATGCGGGACGCCCGTCCCAACCCGACTGAAGCTGCCTTCAGGCGGGGCGTGGGGCGGAGCCCCACATCAAACAAGAGCAAACTCCAGACTCTTCCGCAGAAGAGGCGGAGCTCTCCCAAGTTTGCGAGCGGATGACGAGATTCGAACTCGCGACCCTCACCATGGCAAGGTGATGCTCTAGCCAGCTGAGCTACATCCGCAGTGCCGCTTTCGCCGGGTTTCCCCGTCGTTTCGACGACATAAGACTCTAACCCAGAGTTCACGAGCTCGTCCAGTCGGCGACCAGTGTGCGCGTCAGAGCCTCGTGGCAGACTCTCTGCCCATGACTGATCCTGCATTGGCGCACAGCACCGAGTTCGGCCGCATGTATTCGCGGTCGCTGGACTCTGCCCCTGAGGTCCCGTCGATCACGACGGTGATCGGTCAGGAGGCGAAGGACATGACGGGCTGGGCCGGGCATATGGCGGCGACGGCGCTGGCCAATGATGCGCAGCTCGCTTCGTGCGTGGGCAGCCCGGGCGAGCTGCGGCGCCTGGCCCGGAACGCCTCGTCGGCGGCGGAGCGGTTCCGCGATGACGCCGCCGCCCGGGGTGATCGGGTGCATGCGTATGCGGAGCAGGTGGCCCTTGCGGCTTTGGGCGAGCCGGCAGCGGACCCGGACAAGGCGCACCGGGTGCTGGAGGAGCATCGTCAGACGAAGTTCGCAGACCGGTTCGACGAGTGGTGGGACCTGTACGAGGTGAAGCCGGTGGCCGCGGAGGTCACAGTGTGGAACCACGAGGTCGGCTACGCGGGCACCTTGGATCTGGTGGCGGAGATCGGGGGGCGGCTGTGCCTGATCGATTTCAAGACGAAGGGCCTGACCCGGGACGGCCGGGCGAAGCCGCTGAACGACTCAGTGGTGATGCAGCTGGTGGCCGGGCTGCGAGCGGAGGAGCAGCTGGTCGACGCCGCCTCCGGCACCTGGGAGCCGTGGCCGCACCGGGATCGCGGCCCGGACAGTGAGGCGATGCTGCTCGCGGTGGGAATCTCTGAGGCGGAAGTGGTGGTCCAGCAGGCCGACCCGGAGCAGCTGCCGGCCCATTGGCGGAAATTCTGGGCGCTGCGGCAGGTGTGGGACCACTCCCGGAACGTCGGCAGGGCGGGGAAGCCCCTCCGCCCGATCGGACCTCCGCCCAGCGGTCGCTCCAGCGGGCCTGCCGAGGCCGGCTGAACGCCGAAGGTCCGGAATTCAGCGGCCTTGTGAGCGAACAGCGGGCCCCGCTACCGTCGAAGAGCATGAGCTGAACAACCGTTCAGCCTCAGCATCTCTGACGGAAAGAGGCGGCGTCCATGGCGTACCGCTACGGCTGCACCAGGGGCCCCGAAGATGCTTCTGCCTCGCGTCCCGACGCTCGGGAACGCATCCAGCAGGCAGCCATCGAGCTCTACGGCGAGCACGGTTTCGAGGCCACGAGCCTCAAGGCCATCGCCGAGCGCGCGGAGGTCTCCGCGCCGCTGGTGCTTCATCATTTCGGATCGAAGGCTGGACTCCGCACTGCCTGCGACCAACGGGCTGCCGAGCATCTGCGGCAGGCCAAGCTGGAGGCGGTCCGCCGTCAGGGCTCCCTGCCGCAGAACTACCTCTTCGAGGTGATGTCGCAGAACCTTCCGCTGGTCCGCTACATGCTGCGCGCCTTCGCCGCAGGCGGCCGTGGCGCGGACGCGCTCATGGATCAGCTGGTGGAGGACTCCCTGGAGTACACCGCCGAGGCTGAGGCCCTCGGTCAGGTCGTCTCCAGCCGGAACCCTGAGCATCGAGCGGCACTGCTGCTGATGATGAGCTTCGGCTCCATGATGATGCACCACCAGATGAAGCGCCTGCTGGGCGTCTCACCGGTGGAGGACCCGCCGGAGGAATGGGGGCCCTACATCGCCGCCGTCTCAGAGATCTACCTCTACGGAGTGCTCCGGCCCGAGGCCTACCCGGACCTCGTGGCTTTCATCGACGATCATAGGAAAGGACGTGACCGATGAGCGAAAGCGCCCCGGTCATCCACGCTGAGGACCTGGTCAAGCAGTTCGGGCAGGTCCGCGCGCTCGACCGCCTGAACCTGAGCATCGCCCCCGGCGAAGTGCACGGCTATCTCGGACCCAACGGAGCGGGAAAGTCGACCACCATGCGGGTGCTGCTGGGCCTGCTGCGCTCTGACTCCGGGACCGTCCGCCTCTTCGGGCGGGACCCGTGGCGCGAGGCCGTGGAGCTTCACCGGCGCCTGGCCTACGTCCCCGGCGATGTCGAGCTGTGGCCCAACCTGACCGGCGGGGAGGTCATCGACATGTTTCTGCGGCTGCGCGGAAGCTACAGCCGCACGCGCCGCGAGGAGCTGATCGAACGCTTCGACCTGGACCCGCGCAAGAAGACTCGCACCTACTCCAAGGGGAACCGGCAGAAGGTCGCACTCATCTCGGCCCTGGCCGCCGACGTGGATCTGCTGCTGCTGGACGAGCCCACCGCTGGCCTCGACCCGCTGATGGAAGCGGTCTTCCAGGAGGTCATTCAGGAGACGAAGGAGCAGGGACGCTCGGTGCTGCTCTCCAGCCACATCCTCGCTCAGGTCGAGGCGCTCTCCAGCAGGGTCTCCATCATCCGCGCCGGCCGCATCGTCGAGTCCGGCACGCTCTCCGAGCTGCGGCACATGAGCCGCACCACCATTGAGGTGGAGACCGAGCAGCCGGCGAGCGCGCTCTCTGCGGCCCAGGGCGTGCACGATCTTCGCACTGAGGCGGAGCGGACTCTCTTCGAGGTCGACGGCGAGCACCTCCAGGACGTGATGGCCCGGCTCACCGGGCTGGGAGTCCGATCCATCACTGCGCATCCGCCCACCCTGGAGCAGCTGCTGATGCGCCACTACGGCGATGAGGCGGGGGCATGACCGGGGCAGCGACCCTGCTTCGGCTCATGCTGCGCCGCGACCGGCTGCGGCTGAGCCTCTGGGCGGCCGGGATCGGCCTGATGGGCTTCTACTTCGCGAATGCCGTTCAGGTCATCACAGAGGATGAGGCTGAGCTCGCCCAGCTGGCGGGCATGTTCGCGGATCCGGTGGGACGACTGATGACAGGCCCTGCCTTCGGCATGGATGAGCCGACCTTCGAGCGGTTCTTCACCGCGGGCTACGTGCTCTTCCTCTACATCCTGATGGCGCTGATGAGCGTGTTCACGGTGGTGCGTCACACGCGGGCCGAGGAGCAGACCGGACGGGCTGAGCTGGTGCGGACGAACGTCGTCGGTCGCCACGCCACCCTCTCCGCGGCCCTGCTCCTGGTGGTGGGGGCCAACGTCATCGCAGCCGCGCTGATCGTGGCAGGCGCTCTCTCGGGCGGCTACGCGGCGGAGGGGTCAGTGCTGGTGGGGGCAGGCGCCCTCGCCGTGGGCCTGTTCTTCTCGGGCGCGGCGGCGACGGCCGCCCAGATGAGCGAATCGTCCCGCGGTGCCAGCGCCATGGCCGGCGGGCTCCTCGGGCTGGCCTATCTGATCCGGATGGGCGGAGACATGGCCGAGCAGGGCGGAACAGCGCTCTCCTGGGCCTCTCCCCTGGGCTGGGCGCAGCAGACGGCGCCCTACGTGGAGGATCGCTGGTGGCCGTTGGCCCTGCTTCTGGGCGGCGCGGCGCTGCTGGCGGCGCTGGGCTTCTGGCTGAGCACCAGGCGGGATGTGGAGGCCAGTCTGATGCCGACCCGGCTGGGACGTCGCAGCGCCGGACGGTCACTGGGTACCCCGCTGGGCATGGCTGCCCGGATCCTGAGGGGCGGACTGCGCGGCTGGGGCCTGGCCCTGGTGCTCTGCGGCCTGCTGTTCGGCTCCTACGCACAAGCGCTGGTGGACGCCGCCGACGAGCTGCCTGCGGAGATCGCGATGATCTTCAGCGGGGAGTCCATGATGCTGGGCTATCTGGCCTATATGGCGCTGTTCATGGCGATCTTCGTGACCGCCGCCGGGGTCAGCGGCCTGCATCAGCTCCGTGGTGAGGAGACCAGGGGCCGGGCCGAGCTGGGCCTGTCCGTCCCCATGAGCCGCAGCACCTGGCTCGGGGCGCATCTGACGGTGCTCCTGGGCGGGCTGGTGCTCATCCTGCTGCTGGTCGGCGTCGCCATGGGCGCGGGCGCGGCGGCCGTCCTTGAGGACGGCGGCGGCCGCTACTTCGGCGAACTGGTGATGGCCGCCCTGCACCAGGCACCTGCCGCACTGGCTGTGATCGGCATCGTCGTCGCCCTCTTCGGGTGGCTGCCGCGTGCGGCGAGCGCCGTCGGGTGGGTCATCATCGGCTACGGCGCGGTGATGACGAACTTCGGCCAGCTGCTGGAGCTGCCGGAGGTGGTCTACGAGCTGAACGTGTTCGGCCATCTGTCCCAGTACCCGGTGGAGGAGGTCTCATGGGCTCCGGTGGCTGTGCTGACCGGGATCGGCGCAGCCGGCATCGCCCTCGGCTTCCTGGGCTGGAACCGCCGCGAGGTCAATCGGGTCTGAACGCCCCTCACCGCCGTCCTGAGCCCACAGCGGGCGCGGCGACCGGTGCGGCGTCCGCTGTGCCTCTAGGGGGCCGGGCGCCGCACCAGCGCTGCCCACAGCACAAGCCCGCCCAGCAGGGCCCAGAAGGCGGCCCCGATGCCCAGCACCGTCACGCCGCTGGCCGCGATCAGGAAGGTCGCGGCCGCCGGCACCCGTCCGCGCGCCTCGGCGGTGGCCGCGCTCATCGCCGCCCCCAGCGTGGTCAGCAGCGCCAGTCCTGCCACCGTCTCCAGCAGGCCCGGCCGCGCCTGGGCGGCCAGCAGCACCAGGGCCGCGGCAAGCCCGGCCAGCACCAGGTAGGTCCATCCGGCGGCCCATGTGGCCCGCCAGCGCTGCGAAGGATCCTCATGTGCCTCAGACGAGGCACCCATCGCCGCCGTGATGGCCGCGAGGTTGATTCCGTGGCCGCCGAAGAACGAGCCCAGCAGCGTGCCTGCTCCCGTGACTCCCAGGCTGGACCGCCAGGGCACCTTGTAGCCGTAGGAGGAGATCACCGCCGCGCCGGGGACGTTCTGTGAGGCCATGGTGACCAGGTAGAGCGGAAGAGCGATCCCCAGCAGGGCGCCCGACGTGAGCTCGGGAATCACGAGTTCCAGGCGCGGAACCGTCTGCGCAGCCTCCATCCGGCCCCATGGGGCGTCCGCGGCGATCATGATCAGCGCCGCGGCGAAGACTGCAGGGGCTGACCATGCCGGCGCCCAGCGCAGCAGCCCCAGCCAGAGCATCACCAGCGGCAGGGTCCAGAGCGGATCCGAGACCATGCCCTCCACCGGAGCAAGGCACAGGGAGACCAGCACCCCGGCCAGCATCGCCTGCGCCACCTGCGCGGGGATGGCGGCCACGAGTCTGCCCAGCCAGGGCCACAGCCCAGTGATCAGAACCATCAGCCCGACGAGGGCGAAGGCGCCTACCGCCGCCGGCCACCCGCCGTCGGGAACCCCGGCGCTGACCAGCAGCGCCGCTCCGGGAGTGGACCAGGCCAAGGTGAGCGGCCGGCGGTGCCGTCGAGCCAGCCACAGCATGCCGAAGGCCTGGGCCAGGCAGAGCACGATCAGACCTGAGGCTGCCTGTCCGGCATCGGCGCCGACGGACTGCAGTCCTGCCAGGACCACGGCGAAGGAGCTGCCGAACCCGACCAGTGAGAGCGTGATGCCGGTGAGCACCGGGCGATTTCGTTCCACATACAGAACACTACAGGAAGCGTTCTGCCTGCAGAACACTGCGATAGCCTGAGGAGATGACAGAGCTCGGCGACTTCAGCACGGAGGTCGGCCTCCGGCTCAAGCAGACCCGGACCGCACAGGGGCTCTCCCTGAGCAGACTCGCCGCCAATGCCGGCATCGGGAAGGGGTCGCTCTCGGAGCTCGAAGCTGGGCGGCGCAATCCGACCCTCTCCACCCTGTACGCCCTGGCCGATGCGCTCGGCACGCCGCTCACGGACCTGCTTCCGGATCATCCGGGCACCCAGGTCAGCTCCCCCGGCATCACTGCCCAGCTGCTGGACACCTCGCGGCATGCCGACGGGACCGTCACCGAGGTCTTCATCCTCACCCTCGCCCCGGAGGGACGGCGCATCTCCGGAGCGCATGCCCCGGGAACGGTGGAGCATCTCTACCTGACCGAGGGGCAGGCTGCCGTCGGCCTGACGGAGGATCCCACCATTCTGCGCCGGGGAGAAGCAGCGACCTGGCCCGGCGACGCCGAGCACTCCTATGAGGCCATCGGCATGCCGGCCCGCGGCACCCTGACCATCACGACTCCGACCACAGCGGCTCCGGACGCGTGAGCAGCTGAGCCTCAGCAGGCGGAGCGTAGACTGATGGCATGGCTTCCCGCGCTTATGACGGCCCCCAGAAGGATCCTGGGCTTGCCCTCGTCCTGACTATCCTCGGCTTCTTCTTCCTGGCGGGGCTCCAGTACTTCTACCTCGGGAAGTACCTCAAGGGCTTCCTGTTCCTGATCACCATCGGCTTCCTCTACATCGGCACGATCATTTCGCTGTTCACGATCGCCTCGGCAACCCGCCAGGTAAACCGGGACCGCGCCCTCGGCCTCCGCTGAGCCCCCAGCGCCCGTCATGCGGGGCAGCCGCGGAGGGCACTACTCACCGGGGCGGACCAGACCGGCCTCATATGCTGTGACGACCGCCTGGGTGCGATCCCGCAGCTCCAGCTTGCCGAGGATCCGCGAAACGTGGGTCTTCACCGTCTGCTCGGCCAGGTGCAGCTCCTCGGCGATCTCGCCGTTGGAGCGGCCGCGGGCCACCAGACGGAGCACGTCCGTCTCACGCTCGGTGAGCATGCTGAGGACAGCGGCATCGGGGCTGCTGCTCGCCGGACGGGCCGCGTAGTCGGCGATCAGCGTCCGGGTGATCTTCGGAGACAGCAGCGCCTCGCCCGAGGCGACCACCCGCACCGCATGGATCAGCTCGTCCGGGGCGGCGTCCTTCAGCAGGAACCCGCTGGCTCCCGCCCTCAGCGCCCCGAAGACGTACTCGTCGGCGTCGAATGTGGTCAGCATCAGGATCCGGGGCGGCTCCCCCGGCATGGCGAGCACGGCCCGGGCAGCATCCAGCCCGTTGACCTGAGGCATCCGAATATCCATCAGCACCACGTCCGGGCGCGTACGGCGCACCACATCGGTGATCCCAGCGCCGTCCTCAGCGGTGCCGACTACGCTGATGTCATCCTGGGCGTCCAGGAGAGCGGCGAAGCCCGCACGGATCATGGACTGGTCATCGACGATCAGCACACGCACGGCAGAAGAGGGGGAGGAACCGGTGTCAGACACAGGCCCAAGCTACCCCAGCGGACAGGCACCCGATCACCACCCTCCCCGGGCGCTCACCGGGGCACGAGTGCTGCTCTCCGGCAGACGGGTGCTGCACATCAGCATCTACGCCTGGGCCGGGGCGATTCTGGTGGCCGCGGCGCTGATGGCTGTGGGCTGGCCGGTGATGGCCACGGTCTACTCGCTCAACGCGGCGCTCACCATGGCCCTGGTCGGAGCGCACTGTGCAGCGGTGGTGCTGACCCTTCGGTGGCCCGGGGCGGGGCTGATGCTCTCACTGGCGGCCGGCACCGGGATGATGCTCACCACCGCCGGCTCGGGGGTGGTGGCGTGGCCGTGGCCCGTGACGACGATCGTCACCCAGTGCGCTGTGCTCGCGGCGGCCGCCCTCTCCTGGCCCTGGATCTGGTCGTCGACGGCCTGGCTCTTCGGCTCCCTGATCACCGCCGGCGCGCTGCTCTGGGAGGCGCCGGGGCTGCCCACCGGCGCGCTCAGCAGCGGGATCGTGTTCATGTCCGTCACAGCGGGGACAGCGGCTGCAGGCGTCTCGCTGCGGCTGTGGATCCTGAGCGTCGGGCGGGCAGAGGCCGCTGAGGCCAGCAGCGCCCAGCAGGACCGCCGCCGTCAGGAGCTGGAGGAGCGCAACCGAATCGCCAGGGAGCTGCACGACGTCGTCGCGCACAGCATGTCGGTGATCAGCGTGCAGGCCAGCACCGCGCCCTACCGGAACCCGCAGATCGATGAGGCGTCCCACCGTGAGTTCGCCGAGATCGCAGACTCCTCCCGACAGGCGCTGGGCGAGATGCGCATGCTGCTGAGCATCCTGCGGGACGAGTCGGAGGCGCCCACCGCCCCGGAGCCGGGGATCGAGGACATCGACTCTCTGGTGGAGTCCACCCGCGCCTCCGGCGCCCCCATCGACTACCTGGGACTGGAGCAGGGCCACGACGCTGCTGCAGTCAGGCGTGCGAGCCCAGCCACCGGCCTGGCTGCCTACCGGATCATCCAGGAGGCGCTGAGCAACGCAGTCCGCCACGCCCCGGAGGCGGCGATCCGAGTGCGTCTGGCCCCATGCCGGGTCAGCGGCCGGGCGGGACTGCAGCTCACCGTGGAGAACGAGGCGGCGCCCTCGGACAGCGTCCCCTCCGCCCCGGGGGCTCGCCGCGGACTGACCGGCATCCAGGAGCGGGCCGCGGCAGTCGGCGGCACATCCGAGGCGACGGGCACACGGGCAGGCGGTTTCGTGGTGCGTGCGGAGCTGCCGCTCGAGCCGCCGGACTGATCACCCCCTACCCCCGTAGGGGGTGAAGTTGGCTCCGCCGGGTGACGCGCCGGAGCAGACCTTCTCCGTACCGTGGCTCATATGACGATCACTGAGGAGACTCGCTCGGACGCGGCACCCGCGCCCGCACACGGCAGGACTTCTGTGCGCGCCGAGCGCCGCACCGCTGCGGGCCGGCAGCCGGCCCGCAACCAGCAGACGAACGACTTCTTCGAGCTCTCCAGCAGGGTCAAGGACGCCGGCCTCCTGGAGCGGGGCGCGAAGTCGTACACCGGCCGCGTGGTCGCGCTGATCCTGGCCTTCGCCGTCGCGGGAGCGATGCTCGTCCTCCTCGGACAGTCCTGGTGGCAGCTGCTGACCGCCGTGGTCTTCGGGGTGCTCTTCACCCAGGTGGCGTTCCTCTCCCACGACGCCGCCCACCAGCAGGTCTTCTCCAACGGCCGGAGGAACGAGTGGCTGGCGCGAATCATCGGCAACGGCATCGTGGGGCTCTCATACGCCTGGTGGGCGAAGAAGCACGGCAAGCACCACGCGAATCCCAACACCATCGGCAAGGACGGCGACATCGATCCGGGCTTCATCGCCTTTGTGCCGGAGGACGCAGCAGAGCGCACTGGGTTCGCGGCCTGGTTCGCCAAGCGTCAGGGCTGGATGCTGTTCCCGCTGCTGACCATGTTCGGCTGGGCGCTGCACGTCAGCGCCGTCGACGCGGTCATCCGCGCCAAGAAGGTCAAGCACCGCCGGGCCGAGGGCGCGCTGCTGGCAGTGCGGCTCATCGGCTTCCCGGTGCTGGTCATCTGGGTCATGGGGCCGCTGGTGGGGCTGGTCTTCATCGCCGTGCAGGTCGCAGTCTTCGGCGTCTACATGGGCGCGAGCTTCGCACCCAACCACAAGGGCATGCCGGTGATCCCCAAGGACGCCAAGGTCGACTTCCTGCAGCGCCAGGTGCTGACCTCCCGGAACATCCGCGGCGGCCGGGTCATCGACTGGGCCATGGGCGGCCTGAACTTCCAGATCGAGCACCACATCTTCCCGCGGATGCCCAGCGCCAACCTTCACAAGGTCAAGCCGATCGTTGAGGAGTTCTGCCGGCAGAAGCAGATCAGCTACACCGAGACCGGTCTGATCGAGTCCTACGGCATCGTGATCCGGTACCTCAACGACGTCGGCCTCGGCCAGGCGGACCCCATGGAGTGCCCCCTCATCAGCCAGTACCGTCCCCGCGACTGACCGTTGATCAGTCTAAGCTCAGCACATGGTGAAGCCTCAGAGCACAGCGGGAATTGAGCGTGCTACCGGCACCCCTTGGGCAGAATGGGTGAGTCTGCTCGACGACGCCGGGGCGGAGAAGCTCTCCCACGCTGAGATCGCGAAGATCACCTACGAACATGTGCCCGAGCATGTTCCCGCCCGAGGTTGGTGGGCACAGGGCGTGGCCATCGCGTACGAGCATGAGAAGGGCCTCCGTGTGCCCGGGCAGTCCCACACCGGCGATTTCAGCGCCTCGGCCTCGAAGACTTTTCCCGGGCACAAGGATGCTGCCCTGAGCCGCCTTCTTGAAGTGATGGAAGGTCGTGAGGAAGTCGGAGGGGTCCCTGTCGAAGGGGAGCCCACCACGTCCTCCACCCAGAAGTGGCGCTACTGGCGGGTGAAGCTGGCTGACGGCACGCGGGTGAATGTCACCATCAGCGACAAGGCCCCGGAGAAGTCCACGGTGGCTGTGCAGCACGCCAAGCTCAGCACGCAGGGGGAGATCCCGCACTGGAAAGTCGTGTGGAGGGATATCCTCAACCAGCTGTGAGGCCGTGCGGGCGGCTCGGCTTCACAGAATCTTCTCCGTCCCTCTGCCTTCGGCCAGCTCGTCGATGAGCTTGTCCAGGCAGCGGATTTCCCGCATTGTGCCCTCCTCGAGGGGTGACGATCTGCCTTGACGGCCGGCACGGCCATACTCGGGAAATGCGCAGGAAGCGTGCCTAGGGTTGCATTTGCCCCTGCTTCCCATGACATGAGGAACGGTCTGATCATGGCGCGCTATGTCGTGACGTTCGATACTTCCGATGCTGCAGTACTGCAGCAGGACGCTCCGGGGCTGCTCAGCTCCGAAGGCTTCTCCGCCGAAACCTACTTCTCGCGCCTGGGCATCGGCGTCGTGGAGAGCGATCCGGAGCAGATGACCCGATTCAGCAGCCGGTGCCGGGAGCAGAATCGGCCGATGAGCTTCACCCCGGAGCTGACCTACTACGCGATCTCAGAACCTCCGGGAGGCACCTACGCCGACACCTCTGAGCTGACCTGGGGCCTGCAGGCCATCGGCATTGCTTCCGCCCAGGAGCAGGGGCGTGCCGGCGCTGGGGTGCGGGCAGCGGTGCTGGACACCGGCTTCGCCGCCGACCACGCGGACTTCGCCTCCCGCAGCGTGACCACGGCGTCCTTCGTCGACGGGCAGGGCCCGGAGGACGCCCACGGCCACGGCACTCACTGCGTCGGCACCGCCTGCGGCCCCTGGGCCCCGCCGGGCGGTCCAGGGTATGGGGTGGCCGCTGAATCTGAGATCTACGCGGGCAAAGTCCTGGGCGACGACGGCTCCGGCTCGGACACTTCCATCCTTGCGGGCATCGAATGGGCGCTTGAGCACGACTGTCAGATCATCTCCATGTCCCTGGGTGCCGACGTGCGTGAGGTCCACCCGCCCTATGTGGCCGCCGGTCGCCGTGCCCTGGAGCGCGGATCGCTGATCATCGCTGCCGCAGGCAACAACGCCCGCCGCAGCGCTGGTGACTGCGGCTTCGTCGGATCACCGGCGAACAGCCCCCACATCATCGCCGTGGGAGCCGTGGACTCGCAGCTGCGGACTGCCGACTTCTCCGCCCGCTCCCTGCAGGATGAGGGCGGGGAGGTGAACCTGGCCGCACCGGGGGGTGGATGTGCTCTCCTCCTGGCCGAGCGGGAGGCACACCACCAGTGGGACATCGATGGCAGCCCCGCATGTCTCAGGCGTGGCAGCCCTCATCTGCGAGGCCACTGGGGCTCGCGGCGAACAGCTGTGGCAGGAACTGGTTCGCAATGCCGCACCGCTGGAGGACGAAGCCCCCGAGGACGTGGGGGCTGGGCTCTCCCGCATCCCGGACTTCCTTCAGCTGAGCGGCGGAAGCTGAGAGCCGACCATGGCCGAGAAGGAATGGGTCATCACCGTGAAGGATGACCACCTTCACCGCCTCGACGAGGTGGTCGCCGAGCTTGAGGCCGCAGGCCTCAGAGTGGACCGCGTGCTCAGCCTCCTGGGTCAGGTGACCGGCCGCACCTCGATGGACGAGGAAGCCCCGGACGCGGGCCGCGCCTCGCTCTGCTCTGCCTTGGGGGTGGCATCGGTCGACGCTGCGGTGCAGCACCGCCTCGACCCGCCAGATTCTGCGGTGCAATAGCTCCTCAGGCCTGGCCGGGGCGGCGGAGGCGGATGGTCGCGGCGCAGGCCAGCAGACCCAGGACGGCGATCCACAGGGACCAGAGATCCCAGGTCAGGTAGCACACGGCGCCGGCCGCTGAGCCGACCGCGATCGCTGACCAGAGAGCGGCGTAGCGCAGCCACACCGTGTTCGGGCTGCCGCGCAGCAGGGCCGCGAAATGCTGGGCCGCCTTCACCAGGGCGCCCGTCATGTACGTCAGTCCCACGCTCACCTCGCCCCCGCGGGTGAAGGTCGCGTTCACCGCGCCCATCGCCAGGGCGATCAGCGGCGCCACCGCGAACCACCACCCGTCCCCCGCTCCCAGCAGGTACAGGCTGCCGCACACCGCAGCCAGCGCGAGCACCGCAGCGGAGAGCCAGATCGCACGCAGCTGCGGACGGATCGCCGTCGCCTCCTGGATGGTGGTGCTCTCCATGCGGTGCGAGACCAACGACGCCAGCACCACGCCGAACACGAAGGCGAGCACCAGCCCGAGAGCACGCACCCACCCCAGGAGGTCCCCGGAGGCCAGATCAGCCGCGGCCCGGGTTGAGTTCCCGGACATGAACGAGACGAAGTAGCCGCCGAGGTGGATGAACCCCACCCCGTCCACGAAGCCGGCCGCGGCGGTGATCCCGCAGGCAAGGCCCAGCTGGCCGCGCGTCAGTCGCTCAGCCACGCCGTCGCCCCCCCCGGTCACGTGCCCCACCACGCCTCAGCGGGCGGTGTAGGACTCCCACTTGCGGGCCTGATGCTCAGCCTCCACGGTCCGGACCGTGCCGGACTTCGAACGCATCACCAACGACTGGGTATAGACCTTGTCACCCTGGTAGCGCACCCCGCGCAGCAGATCACCGTCAGTGATGCCGGTGGCCGCGAAGTAGCAGTTGTCGCTGGTGACCAGCTCATCGGTGGTCAGAATCTTGGACACATCGTGGCCGGCCTCGGCGGCCTTCTGCCGCTCCTCCTCGTCCTTGGGCGCCAGCCGTCCCTGAATCACGCCGCCGGTAGCCTTGATCGCGCAGGCGGTGACGATGCCCTCCGGGGTGCCCCCGGTGCCCATCAGCACATCCACCCCAGTGCCCTCACGGGCTGCGGCGATCGCGCCGGCGACATCGCCGTCCATGATGAAGCGAGTGCGTGCGCCGGCGTCGCGGATCTCCTCCACCAGCTTGGAATGGCGGGGACGGTCCAGCACACACACGTTGAGCTGATCGATCCGCTTGCCTGTGGCCTTCGCGATCAGGTGCAGGTTCTGCTTCACCGGCAGACGCAGATCCACCAGATCAGCGGCCTCCGGACCGGTCACCAGCTTCTCCATATAGAACACCGCGGAGGGGTCGAACATGGAGCCGCGCTCAGCCACCGCGAGGACCGCGAGCGCATTGTCATAGCCCAGCGCCGTCAGGCGGGTGCCGTCGATGGGGTCGACGGCGACGTCGGCCTCGGCGCCGATGCCGTTGCCGACCTGCTCGCCGTTGTAGAGCATGGGGGCCTCGTCCTTCTCCCCCTCACCGATGACGACCACGCCGTTGAGGTTGACGGTGTCCAGCAGGGAGCGCATGGCGTCGACCGCTGCGCCGTCGGCGGCGTTCTTGTCCCCGCGGCCGACCCAGGCGCCGCCGGCGATGGAGGCGGCCTCGGTGACCCGGACGAGCTCGAGGGCGAGGTTGCGGTCGGGCTCATCGTCTCCGACCGCCAGCCGGGAGCTGAGGTGGGAGTAGTCGTGGTCGCCGGTGGTCTCGTCGTCGTGGTCGCTCATGCGGCTGCCTTTCCCGTCATGGTAGGTGATCAACGTCTCTGTCGATGCCTCCACCCTATCTGCCGCGGCGGCAGCGAGGGCGTAATGAGAGAATACGGGTGTGACAGATCGACCCGAGCAGACCCCTCAGAGCAGCGATGAGCCCAGCACCGCACCCGAGCAGCAGCCCCAGCAGGCGCAGGAGGAGCTGCCGACGCCGCAGCTGACCGAGTCCCAGCACCGGCGGCTGACCACCCCGATGTTCGGGATGCTGATGACCATGGGCGTTCTGGTGCTGCTGATGGGCGGATTCTACTTCCTCAGCCCGGAGCCGGACTACACCTACATCCCGGACGAGGATGTCCGCAGTGAGGCTGCCGCCCTGCACGCCGCCGATGTCACCGGCTACGCCCCGCTGGCCCCCCATGTCCCGGAGGACTGGACGGCCAACTACGCCCGCTGGGAGGCCCGGCCTGAGCATGGAGTGGACGTGTGGGAGGCGGGCTACACCACCACGGCCATGAGCTTTGTGGGGTTTGCCCAGACTGACGACCCGCAGCCGTCCTGGCTGTCCGAGGAGATCGACCATTCCCCCTCTGCGGGCGAGCAGACCGCCGCAGGGATGACCTTCGAGGTGTACGAGGACGGCGACGATCGCCAGCACTGGGTCCTCACCGAGGAGCAGAACACCATCGACGGCACCACCGTGGTCATCGGCGGCGACGCCCAGGACGAGGAGTTCGCCGCCGCAGTCGAGGCGGTCGTCGATGCTCTCGGAGAGGAGCCTGAGGATGCCTGAGAACCAGCCGGCCCCCGCTGAGGCGTGGCAGAAGCTGCAGGAAGGCAATGCCCGGTTCGTCTCCGGGGCGGTCGCCCACCCCAACCAGAACGCGGCCCGGCGCTCCTCCCTCACCGAGTCGCAGAACCCGATGGCGGTGATCTTCGGATGCTCGGACTCGCGGCTGGCCGCCGAGATCATCTTCGACGTCGGGCTCGGCGATGTGTTCGTGGTCCGCACTGCCGGGCAGGTCATCGACGATGCCGTGATGGGGTCCCTGGAGTTCAGCGTGGATGTTCTCAACGTGCCGCTGATCGTGGTGCTCGGCCACGACTCCTGCGGGGCGGTCGCAGCGACTGTGAGGTCGGCTGAGACCGGCGAGTTCCCCGAAGGCTACGTCCGTGACCTCGTGGAGCGCATCACCCCCTCCATCGTCGCCGCTCAGCAGGCCGGGGCCATGAGCGTCAACGAGGCCGTGGAGGAGCACGTCAAGCAGACCGTGCGCCGGATGACAGGCCGCTCCAGGGTGCTGCACGAGGCAGTGGAGTCCGGGAAGACAGCCGTCGTCGGCGTCACCTACCGGCTGGCGGAGGGCCGGGCTGACCTGGTGACCCGGCTCGGGCAGCTGTAGCTCCCGTCACTCCCCCAAGCGGTGCTGGGGCATCCGGTCGCGGTCATAGGTGATGTCGGTGTAGCCGTGCGGGGCCGGGCTGCCCTCGGCGCCGATGTTGACGAACACCAGCTTCTCGATGGTCAGGATCTTCTTCCGCGTCACCATGTTCCGCACCACGCAGCGCATGGTCAGGGAGGTGCGGCCGAAGCTGATGGCCAGCAGACCCATCTCGATGAGGTCGCCCTGGCGGGCCGAGGCCTCGAAGCTGATCTCGGACATGAATTTGGTGACGACCCGCTCGTTGCCCAGCTGCAGGATCGCGTAGATCGCGGCCTCCTCATCGATCCACCGCAGCAGGCTGCCGCCGAAGAGCGTCCCGTTGGGGTTCAGGTCCTCCGGCTTCACCCATTTGCGGGTATGGAAGTTGATGCCGTCTTCTGATGGGTACCGGGGGGTGTCGAGCTGGTCTGCCATGAGGCTCAGTTTTTCACATGGCCGAGCTGACCGTCCGGGCGGCATAGGCTGATCAGGTGATCGAACAGATTGGGGATCTTCTGAGCTCCGGGGGCGCAGACTCCGCCGCGGGCGGAGTGCTGATCGCGCTGTGCGGCCTCTTCGCCGTCTGCGCGGTGCGGCTGAGCGTCATCGACCTGCGGGAGCACAGGCTGCCCAACCGGATCATCTACCCGTGGACGGCGGCCACCCTGGCGCTCCTGGCGGCCGCGGCGGTGCTCACCGGCGACGCCGTCGCCCTCCTCCGGGCCATTATGGGGGCAGTGCTGTGGTCGGCCGGGTTCCTGTCGGTGCGGCTCATCCACTCCCCCGCTCTGGGCATGGGGGATGTGAAGCTGGCGGCGGTGCTCGGCCTGCATGCGGGGCTCCCCGGCTGGAGCACGCTGATCCTCGCTGTGACCGCGACGTTCCTCATCGGGGGGCTGGTGGCCCTGGTGCTGCTTGCCGCCGGCCGCGCCGGCCGCGGCTCCCGCATCCCCTTCGGGCCGTTCATGCTGGGCGGCACAGGCCTGGCCCTGCTACTAGGGTGAAGGCGTGGCTACCCCGGAATTCATCAAAGATCTCCGCCGAGACATCGGGCACAAGGAGCTGCTCCTGCCCGGTGTGACAGCCGTCGTCGTGCGGCGCAATGACGACGACGGGGCAGCTCTTCCCACCCCCGAGGTGCTGCTGGTCAGGCGCGCCGACGACGGCAACTGGACCGCCACCTCGGGCATCATGGAGCCCGATGAGGATCCGGCGACGACTGCGGTCCGGGAAGTCGAGGAGGAGACCGGCGTTGTCGCACGCCCGGTTCGAGTGACAGGCGTCTCCAACCATGGCCGCGTCACCTATCCCAACGGGGATCAGTGCTGCTTCGTCGACATCGCCTTCGAGATGGAATACGTCTCCGGGATCCCAACGATCGGCGACGACGAGTCCCTCGACATCGGATGGTTCTCGGCAGAGGCACTCCCTGAGCCGTTCCTCGACCGCCACCGTCCCCGTATCGAATGGGCGCTGGACAGCGGAGCGCCCGCCAGGCTGTGAAGCCCGACGGGCGCCCTCGGCCAGAAGGTGCTCGGATCAGCCGGGCTGAGTCATCTTCTTGACGTCGAGTGCGGCGTCGAGCTGCTCCTCGGTGAGCTCGCCGCGCTCGACGTAGCCCAGCTCCAGGACGGCCTCGCGGACGGTGACCTTGTTCTTCACCGCGTGCTTGGCGATATCAGCAGCCGCCTCGTAGCCGATGTGCTTGTTCAGCGGGGTGACCACGGAGGGCGAGGCGCCGGCCAGGAAGGCTGCGCGCTCCTCGTTGGCGGCCAGGCCCCTGATCATCTTGTCGGCCATCACCCGGGAGGTGTTGGTCAGCAGACGGATGGACTCCAGCACGTTCGCGGCCATCACCGGGATGCCGACGTTCAGCTCGAAGGCACCGTTGGTGGAGGACAGTGCGACGGTGGTGTCGTTGCCGATGACCTGGGCGGAGACCTGGATGGCGGATTCGCAGATCACCGGGTTCACCTTGCCGGGCATGATGGATGAGCCGGGCTGCAGGTCCGGGATGGCGAGCTCGCCGAGGCCGGTGTTCGGGCCGGAGCCCATCCAGCGCAGGTCGTTGTTGATCTTCATGAAGCTGTAGGCGATAGTCCGCAGCTGGCCGGAGGCTTCCACCAGGCCGTCGCGGTTGGCCTGGGCCTCGAAGTGGTCGCGGGCCTCGGTGATGGGCAGGCCGGAGTCCTCGGCGAGGTTCCTGATGGCCTTCTCCGCGAAGCCCAGCGGGGTATTGATGCCGGTGCCCACCGCGGTGCCGCCGAGCGGAACCTCAGCCACGCGGGGCAGGGCAGCGTCGATCCGCTCAATCCCGTAGCGGACCTGGGCGGCGTAGCCGGAGAACTCCTGTCCGAGAGTGACCGGGGTGGCGTCCATCAGGTGGGTGCGCCCGGACTTCACCACGTCCTTGAACTCCTCAGCCTTGGCCTCCAGGTGCTCGGCCAAGTAGGCCAGGGCCGGCTTGAGGTCGGTGACCAGCGCCGCGGTCACCGCCACGTGCACCGAGGTGGGGAACACGTCGTTGGAGGACTGGGAGGCGTTGACGTGGTCGTTGGGGTGCACGGACTTCTCCGAGCCCTTGGCCTCCAGGTGCTGGTTGGCCAGAGAGGAGAGCACCTCGTTGGTGTTCATGTTGGAGGAGGTGCCGGATCCGGTCTGGAACACGTCCACGGGGAAGTGCTCGTCCAGCTCACCGGACTCGACCTTCTCGGCGGCGACCACGATCGCCTCGGCGAGCTCCTCGTCGAGCACGCCGAGCTCGGCATTGGCCTTGGCCGCGGCCTTCTTCACCCGGGCGAGCGCCTCGATGTGGGCTCGCTCCAGGGTGCGCCCGGAAATGGGGAAGTTCTCCAGGGCGCGCTGGGTCTGGGCCCGGTAGAGGGCGTGGGCTGGCACCTTCACCTCGCCCATGGTGTCCTTCTCGATCCGGTACTGCGTCTCGCCGTTTGCCGCGGGCGCTGTATCAGCCATCACTGCTCCTTCTCGGTATTGTCCTGGGCCAGGGTTCTCCGGCCGAGTCTCCGCGTGTCATCCTAGCCACTCTCTGTGGCACAAGACACGTCGACGACGCCGATGCCCGACCCCGCTACGCTGGACGATGATGAGCCTGCACCTGAACCCCGGCGCCCCCGAGCCTGAGCCGCAGCGCTCCCTGAGCGCGGAGCTGAAGGACTCTGCGGTGCGCACCTTCCTTCCGGTACTGCTGCCGCTGGCGGTGATGTGGCTGCTGTGGCTGGTGAACATGTGGAGCGGGAACTGGCTGAACATCACGCTGCGGCTGACCCCGCGCAGCATCGAGGGGCTGAGCGGGATCCTGTTCATGCCGGTGCTGCACGGCAGCTTCAGCCACCTGCTGGGGAACACGTTCTCCTGGCTGGTGCTGGGCGGGATGGTGTCTCTGCTGACCCGTCGGTTCACGGTGGTGATGTCTGGGGTCTGGCTGATCTCCGGAATCATCCTGTGGATGATCGGCACCCCCTGGGTGCTGCGCCCGGACGGCTCCTCCTGGGGCGGGCATGTGGGCGCCTCCGGGGTGATCTACGGGTTCGCCGCGTTCCTGATCGTATACGGGCTCGTCACGCGGCGGCTGGTGGCGATCCTGTTCGCCGTGTTCGTGATCTTCTTCTACGGGCTGTCGATGCTGATGGGCATGATGCCGGTGACCTCCGGGTTCCGGGTCTCCTGGACCGGGCACCTGTCCGGGGCGATCGCGGGGATCGTCGTGGCCTGGGTCCTCACCAGGCGGGTGCGGGAGGAGCGACGCAGCCGCCCCTCCCGCAGTCCTGACTCGGAGGACCAGCCTCCGCCGTGGTTCTGACCCGTCAGCTCCAGCCGCTCAGCCCTCTTCGAGGAGCTCGGTGACCAGAGCGGCGATGCGGCTGCGCTCAGAGCGGGTGAGAGTGATGTGGCCGAAGAGCGGGTTGCCCTTGAGAATCTCCACCACCGCGGCGATGCCGTCGTGCCGTCCCACCCTCAGATTGTCGCGCTGGGCGACGTCGTGGGTGAGGACGATCTTGGAGTTCTGGCCCATCCGGGACATCACCGTCAGCAGCACGTTCTTCTCCAAGGACTGGGCCTCATCCACGATCACCCAGGCGTCGTGCAGCGAGCGGCCTCGGATGTGGGTCAGCGGCAGCACCTCCAGCAGCCCGCGCGCCATGACCTCCTCCAGCACATTCTCGGAGACCAGGGCGCTGAGCGTGTCATAGACAGCCTGCCCCCACGGGTTCATCTTCTCCGCCTCAGTGCCCGGCAGGTAGCCCAGATCCTGGCCCCCGACGGCGTACAGCGGCCGGAACACCACGATCCTCCTGTGCTCCCCGCGCTCCAGGACCGCCTCGAGCCCTGCGCACAGCGCCAGCGCGGACTTGCCGGTTCCGGCCCGTCCGCCCATCGACACGATTCCGATCTCCCGGTCCATCAGCATGTCGATCGCCAGGCGCTGCTCCGCCGAGCGGCCATGCAGCCCGAAGACCTCACGGTCTCCGCGGGCCACCTGCACGTACTTCTTGGAGGAGGCGTCCTGCTTCACCCGGCCCAGGGCGGAGCCCTGCCCGGACTGGATCACCAGACCGGTGTTGGTCGGAAGCTCCTCGGCCTCGTCCAACTCGACCCGCTCGCCGTCGTAGAGCTCCGCGACCTGATCATCGACGGCGGTCACCTCCGCAATCCCCGTCCAGCCGGAGTCGGCCACCCACTCGTTGCGGTACTCGTCGGCGTCGAGTCCCATCGCGGAGGCCTTGACCCGCATCGGCAGGTCTTTGGAGACCACGGTGACGGCACGCCCCTCATCCGCGAAGGACTTGGCGACGGCCAGGATGCGAGCATCGTTGTCCGCGCCCCGGAACCCGGCCGGCAGCACCTCCTGGCTGATGTGGTTGAGCTCGACGATCAGGTGCCCGCCCTCATCGTTGAGCGGGATCGGCTGGTTCAGGGCACCATGGGTGGTGCGCAGCTCGTCGAGCAGGCGCAGGGCGGACCGGGCGCAGTAGCCCAGCTCGGAGTCGTGGCGCTTCTTCTCCAGCTCAGAGATCACCACGATCGGGATGATCACCTCGTGCTCGGCGAAGCGGAGCACCGCCTTCGGGTCGGAGAGCAGCACGGAGGTGTCGAGCACAAAGGACTTCTGCGCGACCTCCTGCGAGACCGCCGTCTCCAGGGCGGCAGTGTCAGCAGGGGCAGTGATGGGGGTGGTGGCCACAGTGTCTCCAGACGTTCAGCACCTCTGCTGCAGAGCCTCGCGGTCCTGCGCATCGGTTGTCGGATGGTGGTCGGCCGACCCATGACCATGCTGCTGGCCAGGGACCGGGCCGGCCCCTTCTGCCACGCGGCATATGGTCTGGGCCTTCCGGTCAGTGTTCTGACAGTTCCCAATCTAGGGCCCGAGACGCCGGCGCATCGGATGACACGGAAACATTCAGGTGACAACTGGGTAAACGTTTCTTCACCGCCGGTGAGCGGCTCAGCTGCCGAAGCGGCGCTGCCGGCGGGCGTAGTCGCGGAGGGCGCGGAGGAAGTCCACACGGCGGAAGTCGGGCCAGAGCGCCTCTGCGAAGTAGAACTCGGAGTAGGCCGACTGCCACATCAGGAAACCGGAGAGCCGCTGCTCGCCGGAGGTGCGGATGATCAGGTCGGGATCGGGCTGACCACGGGTGTAGAGCCACTCGCCGATCTGCTCGGGGGTGAGCTGCTCGGCGACCTCAGTGAGGGCCTTCTCATTCTTGGCCGCGTCGCGCAGCAGGTCTTTGACCGCATCGGTGATCTCCTGCCGGCCGCCGTAGCCCACGGCCACATTCACGTGCACACAGGGGTCCTCGGCGGGCTCACCGTCCGGGGTGATGCGTGGGATGGCGCCGGTTGCGGTGGTGACGTCCCAGAGCTTCTCCGCCAGGGGCTCGGGCAGCAGCTCCGGCTGACCCACGGGGTGCACGCGGACGGGCCGGCCGCCGGGCCGGGATTCGGCGAGCCGGTCGAGAAGGTCGCTGATGATCCGCATCAGCTGGTCCAGCTCCTTCGCGGAGCGGCTCATGTTGTCCGTGGAGAGCATGTAGAGGGTCACGGTGGGGATGCGCAGCTCGGCGCACCATTCGATGAACTCCACGATCCTCTGCGCCCCAGCCAGATGCCCCTCAGCTGTCTTGGCGCCGGCGAGCTTGGCCCAGCGGCGGTTGCCGTCCACCACCACGCCGATGTGCTGGGGGGTGCGGCCGTCGCGCAGATCGGCGAGCAGCCGCCGCTCGTACAACGAGTAGGCCAGGTGCTTCAGGCCCTGCCGGGGCCCTGACTGCGGAAGCTTCACACCAGCCAGCCTAAGCCAAAAGGAGCGCCCTGCGAGGCCGCACCGCAGCCCCGCACAGTTATGATCGGCCAGGCACTCAGGCAGATAGAATTCAAGGCTATGGAGACCACCGGGCGGGATTCCCTGACTGCTGAGGGACGGGCCACCGCGCCGGCCGAGCAGCTCCTGGACCCGCAGGTGCCGCTGAAGCCCAAGCTCCGCGGCTGGCTGCACGCCGCGATGGTCCCGGTGGCGCTGGCCGCGGGGATCGTCGCGGTGCTGATGGCCCCTTCCCCGGGGCTGCGGGCTGCTGCGGTGATCTATTCGATCACCGGGCTGCTGCTGTTCAGCGTCTCAGCCGCCTACCACCTCGGCCGGTGGCGGCCGCGGACCAAGGTGGTCCTGAAGCGGGTGGACCACGCGAACATCATGCTGCTGATCGCCGGCACCTACACTGCGCTGACCCCGGCGCTGCTGCCAAACCCCCAGGCCACGATCCTGCTGACCGGGGTGTGGGCGGGTGCGATCGGCGGAGTGCTCTTCCGGGTGTTCTGGACCACCGCCCCCCGCTGGCTGTCCACGCTCATCTATGTGGTGCTGGGGCTCTCGGCTCTGTGGTTCATCGCAGACTTCTTCGCCGCCCAGGTCGCCGCAGCCGCACTCATCTGCGTCGGGGGCGCCGCCTATGTCGCCGGGGCAGTCTTCTACGCGATCAGACGGCCGAACATCTCACCGAACTGGTTCGGCTTCCACGAGCTGTTCCATGCCTGCACGCTCATCGGCTTCGGCTGCCACTACGCGGCCATCCTCATCGGCTTCGCCGCCTGGACCGGCTGAGCACCGGCATCGTGACCTGTGCCGCTGACGCGAGGCTCTGCTGTCCGTAGGCTGGAAGCATGAGCAACCGCCTCGCCGACGCCCAGTCCGCCTACCTCCGCCAGCATGCCGAGAACCCGGTGGACTGGTGGCCCTGGTCGGCGGAAGCCTTCGAGGAGGCTCGGCGGCGGGATGTGCCCGTCTTCATCTCCATCGGGTACGCGGCCTGCCACTGGTGCCACGTGATGGCAGGGGAATCCTTCGAGGATGAGACCGCCGCCGCGCACCTGAACGAGAAGTTCGTCTCCATCAAAGTGGACCGCGAGGAACGGCCTGACGTGGACGACACCTACATGGCCGCCGTCCAGGCGATGACCGGCGCCGGCGGCTGGCCCATGAGCGTCTTCACCACCCCGGACGGACGGGTCTTCCACGCCGGCACCTACTTCCCTCCCCGGCGTCGCGGGCAGATTCCCAGCTTCACCGAGGTGTGCGACGCCGTCTACCAGGCCTGGTCCCAGCGCCGCGAGCAGGTCGAGGCTCAGGCGAAGGACATCGCTGAGGCGCTCGCCGGGCAGCGCCGCCAGCAGTCCCAGATGGCCACCGTGGTGCACACCGACGACGACGGCGGCGCGGCGGCGCTGACGAAGGACAGGTTCGCACAGCTGGCAGCCCAGGCGCTCGATGTGCTCTCCGAGCAGGAGGACACCGTCCACGGCGGCTTCAGCGCAGCGCCGAAGTTCCCGCCGTCGCCGCTGCTGGGCTGGCTGCTGGAGGACGCCGCATGGAACCCCGAGTATGAATCCGGGGACCTCGCGGTCCGCACAGCCGAGGCAATGGGGCGCTCGGCGCTGTTCGACCATGTCGAGGGCGGCTTCGCCCGCTACGCCACCGATCAGGCATGGGCGCTGCCGCACTTCGAGAAGATGCTCTACGACAACGCCCAGCTGCTCGGCCACTACGCGAAGCTCTCCGTCCACCCCGCCGCAGACCAGGCCGCACGGGACGATGCGGCGCGAACGGCCCGGATGACCATCCAGTGGCTCAAAGACCGCATGCTGCTGGAGGACTCCGGGCTGATCGCCTCCAGCCTCGACGCTGACACGGTCTTCCCGGACGGCAGCCACGTGGAGGGCGGCACCTACATCTTCAGCGACGCCGAGCTGGCCGAGGCTGCGGCCTCCGCGGGACTCAGCGACGAGCAGGCGCAGCAGGTGGTGCGCCTGAACCGCGGGGTGCCCGCCGACGAGCACGGCGTCGCCGCCGCGGCGCCTCTGAACATCACAGCTGAGACGCCGCGGACCGTCCACTTCGACGCCCCGCTCGGCGCTGAGGAGCGCGCCGTCTGGGACGCCGTGGTGCCGGAGCTGCGTCGCCGTCGTGCCGAACGCCCCCAGCCCGCACGGGACGAGAAGGTGGTGGCCGCCTGGAACGCCCAGGCGGTCCGCTCCCTCGCTGAGGCGTCCGCCCTCTGGGGCGACGCCGAGCTGCTGGAGTTCGCGGAGCAGCTCGCCTCCCGACTCTGGGAGATCCATGTGGACGAGCAGGGCCGGGTGCACCGCACCTCCTACGCCGGCCGGCGAGGCACGGGCCTCGGCACGCTCAGCGACCACGCCCACCTCGTCACCGCCTGCTTCGCGCTCGCCTCCGGCGGTGCTGATCCCCGCTGGGCCGAGCGGGCGGCCGAAGTCCTCCGCTTCACCCTGGAGAAGTTCGTCACACGCGGGGAGGAAGCCATCGAAGTGCTGGACAGCTTGGACGAGGAGGGCCTGCTGACCGCGGCACAGGCAGGCGCCGCGCACGCCTCACCTCTGGACGGACCTGAGCCGAGCGCCATCGCAGCGCTCGCGCTGGCGACGCAGCAGGCCGAGGCCTTCGCGGCGGAGGCTGAGCTCCCGGTCCGCTCGGACGAGCTGCTCCAGCATGTGCAGGTCGCCGCACCCAAAGCACCGATCGCGGTGGGGGCGAGCCTTCTGGCTGCCCGCCGGTCGGTGCAGCAGTCCCCGGCGCTGCGGATCTTCGGGGGCACCGAGGAGGACGCCGCTGAGGTGCGACGAACAGGTGCGCTCTGCGGAGTTCCCGTCGAGCCGGTGGAGCCCGGAACTCTCGGCGAGGCCTCCGGGCTGAGCCTTGCGGTGTGCCTCAACGGGCCCGAGCAGTCCATGTGCCTGGCGCCCCAGCCCACCATCGACGCCGCCCTTGAGCCGCTGCGCTGAAGCAGCTCGTCCCAGCGGCTGGTCAGCTGAGGGCCTCAGCCCTTTGCCGCGGGGGCCTGCGGGTCAGTGTCATCAGGAGCCTCTGCGGGGCCGAAGCGCGCCTCCGCTGCCGCGGTGCGGGCCCGCTGCTGGGATTCGGAGATCTCACCGGGCGTGATCTCATGGGGGAAGTCGGGCTCCTCGCCCTCGTTCTCCGCCTCCACCTGGGATGCGTACTTCATGCGGCGCATGCGCTTGACCAGGTCACGGATGACCAGCACGGCCAGGCCCACCATCAGGGCGGTGAAGAGAAAGCCCGCGATGCCGGGAGTGATGTCCTCCTCCTCCAGGCCGGGCCGCAGGTCGGGTGACTCGCCGCCACCGCCGCCGGGCCACCACTGGGTCAGCAGCGGCAGCAGATCCGCAGAGAAGAAGTCCATAGTGCGCCTATTCTACGCGTTCCCCAACACCCTCAGGTTCTCGGGATCCCCTGGAAGAGGTCGTACTCGGGCGTCTCGGCCTCCACCTTGGAGTCCACCAGCACAAAGTCGTCGAACGGCCAGATCTTCCGCAGGAAGTCGTTGGGAGTTGCGAAGAAGAACCCGTTCGGCTCCACCTGGGTGCGGTGGGCTCGCAGGGCGGCGTCACGGGCCTCCAGGTACTCCCCCACCGGCACCTGCGTGGTGACCTGGTGCTGGGTGAGCCACTCGGGCCGCTCCGACTCGTCCTCCCAGCGGGCCAGCCGCTCCCCGTAGACAGACTCGAAGCCGGCCTCGATCAGCGCCTCATGGATGGCGCGGAACCTGCCGGGGTTGAACGCGCGGTCATAGTAGAGCTTCTGCGGCTGCCAGGGCTCCCCCAGTCCCCCGTAGCGCTCAGGGTCGCCCGCGGCCTCGTAGGCCTCCATGCTGATCCGGTGGGTCATGATGTGGTCGGGGTGCGGGTAGCCGCCGGACTCGTCGTAGGTGGTCAGCACGTGCGGCCGGAACCGGCGGATCAGCCGCACCAGCGGAGCCGCGGCCTGCTCCAGCGGCAGGGTCGCGAAGCTTCCGAACGGCAGGGGCGGCATCGGATCCCCCTCCGGCAGGCCGGAGTCGGCGAAGCCCATCCACACCTGCTCGATGCCCAGCGCCTCAGCCGCCGCCGCCATCTCGTCCCGGCGCACCCCGGGCAGGTCACGGTGGCACTGCTGAATGTCGCCGGCCTCCGGGTTGAGGAGATCTCCCCGCTCCCCGCCGGTGGCAGTGACGACCATCACTTCAGCCCCGGCGTCGGCGTAGGCGGCCATCATCGCCGCACCCTTGGACGACTCGTCGTCCGGATGGGCGTGCACCGCCAGCAGCCGCAGGCCCGAGCAGTCCGGCACACTGCTGGGGCCTTCTGGGATACGGGCCTCCAGCTCGGCTGCCGCGGCCCCGGCAGCGGCGCCTCCGGGGGCAGCTTCGGTCTGGTGGGTCAGCTGACTCATGCCGACTAGACTATCTCCGATGACGGTCACCGATCAGCAGCAGGACGCACAGCGACATCCTGCCCACGACCAGCTGGCCCAGCGGTACGGCGCCCCCAGGCGCCGCCTCTCCGACCGCACCAAGAAATGGGGAGTCGTCGGGGCACTGGTCGCCGCATGCGCCGCTGCCGCCTGGTTCACCTATGACATGGCCCACGGCCAGCTTGAGTACCAGGACGTCGGCTACCAGATCGTCTCCGAGACCCGTGCGGTGATCGACTACGAGGTCACCAAAGACTTCGACGCCACCGCCCAATGCGCCCTGCAGGTCCTCGACGACTCCTACGCCGTCGTCGGGCACCGCATCGTCACCATCGGCCCCCACGAGGGGGAGAGCGCCGCCGACCGCAGCCAGTACTACCAGTCCGATCTGCGCACCGAGTACCGGGGCGTCACCGGCGTCGTGGACTCCTGCTGGCTCGTCGAGGAAAGCACCGCGGAGCAGAAGAACCCCAGATGAGACTGTGACAGGCCGCCGGGGAGGCCTATGATGTCTGGATGACGACGAACACTTCAGAGACCGACGAGAACGCCCAGTGGCTGAGCCAGGAGGCCTACGACCGCCTCTCCGGCGAGCTGGAGCACCTCAAGGGCCCCGGCCGGCAGGAGGTCGTGGACCGCATCTCCGCAGCCCGTGACGAGGGTGACCTGAAGGAGAACGGCGGCTACCACGCCGCCAAGGAGGAGCAGGGCAAGGCGGAGGCGCGCATCCGCTACCTCGAGCAGCTCCTGGAGAGCGCGGTGGTGGGCGACGCCCCCGAGGGCGACGGCACTGTGCAGCCCGGCCAGCTGGTCAGGGCGAAGGTGGCCGGCCGCGAGCTCGAGTTCCTGTTCGGCAACCGTGAGATCGCCGGGGACTCCGACCTGACCGTCTACTCCCCCAGCTCTCCCATGGGTGAGGCCATCAACGGCACCAAGGCTGGCGACGAAGTCACCTACACCGCGCCCAACGGCCGCGAGATCGAGGTCGAGATCATCTCCGCCGAGACCTACACCGGCTGAGGCGGCGCTCCGCTCACAGACGGCGACGGCGACCCTCCCAACGCTTTGGGGGCCGGTCGCCATCCGCCTGCGGGGCGTGCCCGCGCCGCACCGGGCGCCCTGAGGTCAGGAGCGATACCGGGCGGCGCAGGAACTAGTGGAGCACAAGAGGCTCATAGCCTTCGGCGCGGAGGCTTTCGAGCACCTGCTCGGAGTGCTCGGTGCCCTTGGTCTCCATGGTGATGGTGATGGAGACGTCTCCCATGGAGAGGTCGCTGCCGATGGGGCTGTGGTCCACACCGGTGACGTTCGCGTCCGTGGAGGCGATGAGCCGGGAGATCGTCGCCAGCTCCCCAGGCCTGTCCTGCAGCATGATCTTCACCCGCAGGAACCGGTCGGCGGCGGCGAGGCCGTGCTGGATGACACGCATCATCAGCATGGGATCGATATTGCCTCCGGAGAGCACCGCGGCAATGTTCTTCGCCTCGACGCCGAGCTCGGCGAGCTTGCCCTCCAACAGGGCGGCCACGCCGACGGCGCCGGCCGGCTCGACCACCATCTTGGAGCGTTCCAGCAGGAAGATCAGCGCCTGGGCGATCGCGTCCTCCGAGACAGTGACGACGTCGTCGACGAGTTCCCTGATGATCTCGAAGGGGATCTCGCCGGGCTGGCCCACGGCGATGCCGTCGGCGATGGTCCGCTTCGCCTTCTTGATGGGAACCACTGAGTCGGCGGCCAGGGACGGCGGGTAGGCGGCGGCGTTCTCCGCCTGGACTCCGATCACCCGGATATGCCGACCCTGCTCCGCGGCCTTGGCCTTCAGGGCCACCGCGGCGCCTGCGATCAGGCCGCCGCCGCCGATCCCCATCAGCACCGTGTCCACCTCGGGCTGCTGCTCGAGGAGCTCCAGGCCTATGGTGCCCTGGCCGGCCACCACGTCGGTGTGGTTGAACGGGTGGATGAAGACGGCGCCGGTCTCATCCGCATACCGCTGAGCCTCAGCGAGCGCCTCATCCACGGTGGAGCCGTGCAGGACCACTTCGGCCCCGTGGTCCCGTGTGGCGGCCACCTTCGGCAGCGCCGCACCCCGCGGCATGTAGATGCGGGCGGTGATGCCCAGCTTCTTCGCCGCCAGGGCCACGCCCTGCGCGTGATTGCCGGCGGAGGCGGCGACGACGCCGCGTGCCTTCTCCTCCGGCGCGAGCCGGCTCATCCGGACGTAGGCGCCGCGCACTTTGAAGGAGCCGGCGCGCTGAAGGTTCTCCGCCTTGAAGTGGACAGTGGCATCCAGCATCCGGCCCATCGCCCGGGAGTGCTCCACGGGGGTCGGCACGATGACGTCCGCGAGCTCCTCGCGGGCGGCGATGATGTCCTCCAAGGTCACCGAGAGCTGCTGGTGCGCGGGTTTCGGGTCTGCTCCGCTGCTCTGCGGCGTGCTTCTCATGAGTCTCCATCCCGGGGGCGCTCGTCGGTTGCTGGCTTGGGGGCAGGGACGGACGGCCCGTCCTCGTCGCTGCTGCTGCTCTGGGAGGAGGGGCCGTCCTCTGCGGCAGGGCGGCCGGCGGGCACGGACCGGCCGGAGTCGGAGCTGTCCGATCCGGACCGGCCGAACACGGGGCGGTCCGGGTGCAGCCCCGGCACAGTCTCCTTGACGCGGCGCTTGATGGTCTCCCGGCTGGCCTGCTCCTCCGCCTCAATGACCTCCTTCTGGGCGGCGCGCCTGAAAGCCTCCTCAGCCTGCGTGCGCTGCATCTCCAGGGCTTCGGCGTCGCCGCGCCACTCCTCCTTCTTCAGGTACTGGGTAGCGCGTTTGGCGAAGGCGAGGATCGGCACGGCGACCAGGGCGCCGAGGATGCCCATCAGGGTGGTGCCGGCTGTCACCGCGAGCACCACGGCCAGCGGGTGCAGCTTCACGGCCTTGCCCATGACGATGGGCTGCAGAACGTTGGACTCGATCTGCTGGACCAGGATGACGACGCCCAGCATGATCAGCGCCGTGACGAAGCCCTGGTCCACCAGGGCCACGATGACGGCGACAGCACCGGTCACGACGGCGCCGACCACCGGGACGAACCCGCCGAAGAACACCAGCACGGCGATCGGCAGGGCCAGCGGGATGTCAAGGATGACCGCACCGATGTAGATGCCGACGGCGTCGACGAAGGCCACGAACACCTGCACCCGCATGTAGGTGCCCACTGCGGTCCAGCCGCGACGGCCGGCACCGTGAATGGCCGGGCGGTGCTTGCCGGGCACGAACAGGGTCATGTAGTCCCACAGCTTGCGCCCGTCGGCGAGGAAGAAGATGAGGGTGAAGATCACCAGGACTGCGCCCACACCAAAGTTGGTCGCAGCGGATCCGAACGCCCCCGCGGAGGACATAATGGCGTCCTGGTTCTCCTGGATCCAGCCGACCACCTCGTCGATCGCCTGGTTGAACTCCTCAGTGGAGATTTGGAAGCCGAGGCCCTGAGCGGTCTGGTCCGCCCAGTCGATCAGCTCGTAGATGCCGGTCTCAACCTGTTCGGCCATATCGGCGAAGCCGGTGACGATTTCTTGGCCCACCAGGAAGAGGATCCCTGTGATGGCCGCCAGCATCGCGATGATCGTTGTGATCGCGGCGAGGACCTTGGGGAACTTCAGCTTCACGAAGACGTTGTGCAGCGGCCGGATCAGAGTGGAGAGCAGCCCGGCGATCATCAGCGGGATGAGGAGCAGCATCACATGGCCGAGCAGCCAGATGGCCACCCCGGCGGCGATGAGAATGATGATGATCCGCCAGGACCACGAGGCGGCGATGCGGATGCCCCAGGGGATGTCCTCCTGGATGCGCTGCTCCTCGGCGATGCGCGGCGAGGAGTGCGGCTGCTCCGGCGGGTGGGTGCCGGACTCCGGCATCGTGGAGGTTCCCGCCGTGGGGGTGCTCGGCGACTCTGCGCTGCTGTCTGAGGGAGACGGGGCAGGGGTGCTCATGGCCTCTATACTGCCACGCGGAGGCTCAATGCCCGCTGATTGTCCGCTTCATGAGAAGCGGCCCGCCGGAGATTCTCCGACGGGCCGCGTCAAGCGCTTCAGCTGCAGGCGCTCAGTCCTGCATGCTTCTGAGAATCGCCAGCAGCCGCAGGATCTCGATGTAGAGCCACACCAGGGAGACGGTGAGGCCGAACGCGGCGGTCCAGCCGTACTTCTGGTGGACTCCGGCCTTCACGCCTTCGTCGATGTTGGTGAAGTCCAGCACCAGGGAGTAGGTGGCCAGGGCGATGCCGAGCAGGCCGATGACCACGCCGAGCCAGCCGGCGCGCATGCCGAACATGCTGTCGGTGACGCCGAAGAGCATCATGCCCAGGTTGACCATGGAGAAGATGAAGTAGCCGAGCACGGCCACCATGAAGATCTTGTTCAGCTTCGGCGTGGCGCGGACCTTGCCGGACTTGAACAGGATCAGCACCGCGGCGAACACCGAGACGGTGGCGAGCACCGCCTGCAGCACGATGCCGGGGTACTGGATCTCCAGGATCATGGAGAAGGCGCCGACCACAAAGCCCTGCAGCAGGGAGTAGCCGAGGATCAGGCCGGGGCTGGGCTCCTTCTTGAAGGCGTTGACCATGCCGAGCCCCAGGCCGCCGAAGACGCCGACCAGCAGCAGCGTGGAGAGCACGCCCAGGTTGGGGGCCTCCATGCTGCCGCCGAGGGTCACCGTGATGCCCGCGCCCAGCAGCACCACGAGGAAGCTGATGGAGGTCTTGCGGATGACGTCGTCGAACGTCATAGGGGCACCCTCGGAGCCGGCGGCGTCCGGCAGGCTGTATGACTGCTCCAGGGAGTCTGCCTGCCGGCCGGGCACGCCGTGCTGCTGGGCGTAGGTCTGGTCCTGCCGGCGGTCCTCAGAGACCGTGCCGGCGTCAGAGTTCATGTAGAAGCGGCGCCGTTCGCGCTTCTGCTCGTTGAACTGGTCCGGGAAGGCACCAGTGTTGAAGATCGGGTTGGACATCTGCTTCCGGTCTCCTTCTTCCTCAAGCCTGCCGCCGGACCCGATTGGACCAGCGTGCGTGACTCCGTCGGTAGGTTCCTCATATTCTAACGGCTCAGCCCGTCTCGTTATGCCGCGGCCGCCCGGATGAAATAAGCCGGAGGCCGCGGAGGTTCTTGACGAGGGTTCCGGAGCCCATGCTCCGGCCCCTCACTGAGCAGCACAAGGAGAACCATGAGCGCAGTTCCGCAGATCACTCTGAACAGCGGAGTCACCATCCCGCAGCTGGGCTTCGGGACCTACCAGGTCACCCCGGAGACCACGAAGGACACCGTCCTGTCCGCCTTTGAGGTCGGCTTCCGCCACATCGACACCGCCCAGATGTATCGCAATGAGGCCGGCGTCGGGAACGCCCTGAAGGAGTCCGGCCTGGGCCGCGGCGAGGTGTTCATCACCTCCAAGCTGAACAACAGCTTCCACAGGTACGAAGACGCTCTGCGCGCCGCCGACGAGTCCCTCGCCGCCCTCGGCGTCGAGCAGATGGATCTCTTCCTCATCCACTGGCCGCTGCCGACCATCGAGGTCGACTACGTGGAGACCTGGAAGGCCATGATCGAGATCTTTGAGTCCGGCAGGGCCCGCTCCATCGGTGTCTCCAACTTCCAGGTGCCCCACCTGCAGCGGCTGATTCACGAGACGAGCGTGGTTCCGGCGGTCAATCAGATCGAGGTGCACCCTTACCTGACCAATGAGACGGTCCGCGCCTTCGGCAAGGAGCAGGGCATAGCGACCGAGGCCTGGTCCCCCATCGCGCAGGGTGCAGTGCTTGAGGACCCGGTGCTCACCGAGATCGCTGAGCGCATCGGGAAGACCACCGCCCAGGTGACTCTGCGGTGGCACATCCAGCGCGGCGACATCGTCTTCCCGAAGTCGGTCACCCGCTTCCGCATCGAGGAGAACTTCAGCCTCTTCGACTTCGAGCTCACTGACCAGGACATCGAGGCGATCAGCGCGCTGAACAAGGACCAGCGCACCGGTCCGGACCCGGACAGCTTCGACTACATCCCCCATTAATCATGTGCTGAGAAGGGCCGCCCCGTCGCTGACGGGGCGGCCCTTCTCAGTGCCCCCAGTGGGACTCGAACCCACAACACACAGATTTTAAGTCCGCTGCCTCTGCCGATTGGGCCATGGGGGCAGGAAAGGAGGGCCGGCCGAAGACGGCCCTCCAATCCTAGAGCGTGCAATGAACTACTTGGCCGCCTCTTTGTCCTTCTTCTTGCCGGCGGCTGTCTGGAAGGCCTCCCGCGGACGCTCGAGGTCGCGGATCGGGGTGAAGTCGCGGCCGAACAGCGCCTCCCCGATCCATCCTCCGGCCACACGGGCGGTCCGCTCGATGGTGGGGATCGCCATGCTGTGGTAGCCGCGGTGGGCGACCCAGGCAGGGAAGCCCTTGAGCTTCAGGCCCATCGGGTTTCCGACGCCCTTGAACATGCCCAGGCCGGCGACGGCGCCCAGCGACTCATGCTTGTACTGCTGGATCTCGCCGGAGCCCCAGCGGACGGCGAAGAGGTTCTTTGCCAGAACCTTCGCCTGACGGGAGGCGTGCTGAGCGTTCGGGACGCAGAATCCGCCCGGGCCGGCGCCGGTCAGGTCCGGGATCGCGGCGACGTCGCCGGCGGTCCAGGCGCCCTCGATGGCCTCTCCGTCCTCATCGAGGATCTGCAGCGTGGCGGAGCCGGTGATGCGGCCGCGCTCGTCCACCGGGAAGGAGGATGAGCGGGCGACGGCGCTCGCAGCCACACCCGCGGTCCACACCAGGGTGTCGGCCCCGAAGGTGTCCACCTCGGACTTGTCCTTCATGGAGACCAGCTTCAGCTCGCCGTCGACGGCGGAGCCCAGAGAGGTGTTCAGCAGCACCTCGATGCCGCGGCCGCGCAGATGCTCCACCACGCCCTCGGCCTGGTCCTCGGAGACCTCCGGCATGATCCGGCCCATCGCTTCGACCATCACGATGCGCACATCCGACTGGGCCAGCCGAGGGTTGGCGTTCACGGCGGCCCGGATGATGTCCTCCATCTCGGCGACCGTCTCGATGCCGGCGAACCCGCCGCCGACGACGACGAAGCTCAGGGCACGGGCCTTCTGCGCCTCGTCGGTCATGGTGGAGGCCGCCTCGAGGCGCTCCAGAATGTGGTTGCGCAGCGCCACAGCCTCCTCGATGGTCTTCAGACCGATGCCGGCCTCAGCCAGGCCTTCGATCGGAAAGACGCGAGTGGCGGCGCCGGCCCCCATCACGATGTCCTGATACGGCACCTCGATGCTCTCGCCCTCGCCCAGGCCGACCACGGCGGTCTTCGCGGCGTGGTCCACGGAAGTGACCTTGCCGCAGATGATCTCCGTGTCCTTGAGGTGCTGTCGGTGGCTGACCACCGCGTGGCGGGCCTCGATGTGGCCGCCGACGACCTCCGGCAGGAACGGCTGATAGGTCATGTACGGAAGCGGGTCCACCAGGGTGACGACGCCGCCGCGCGCCTTGACCTTCTTCTGCAGCTGCTGGGCCACGGTCAGGCCGACGTAGCCGCCGCCGACGACGAGGATGCGAGGTTTGTCAGAGAGGAGGGTGTGTGCCATACCGCTCATCCTATAGGTATGCGTCCCGAGGGCGTCACCCTGTTTCGGAGGCGTCTTCGCCCCGCCTCGAGCGCCTCGAGATCAGGTGGACGACGCCCCCGGTGAGCATCAGCACCACCAGCAGGCCGCCGATGCCCAGGGCCACCGGGCCGGCCCAGTCCTGGGCGCCTCGCACCTCAGCGGCCTGCGGCATGTCCCGCGGCTCGCCTTCGGGCCCTGCCTCCACGCCGGCTTCCTCCGGAATGTCCTCGTGGGCGTCGGCGCCGTCGTCGTCGGCCCTGCGGTGGACCCGGATCCAGTCCTCCAGGGTCGGGTAGTCGTCCGGGCTGAACTCGGGCACGCTGCCGCTGACGGCCTCAGCAGCGTTCAGCACTCCGTGCCCGTACTCCGGGTCCACCCCGCTGGAGCCCTCTGAGTCCGCGGTGGAGACCAGACGGTGCTTGACCTCCCGGGCGGAGAGGTCCGGGTGCGCGGCCATCACCAGGGCGGCCGCGCCGGAGACGATCGGGGCGGCGCCGGAGGTTCCCTCCCACCGGGCGTAGCCGCCGTCGGGCATCGCGCCGACCAGCGGCTCGGAGGCTGCGGCGAGGTCGACAGCGATCCCCTGCGAGGATGAGTCCTCGCTGATGCTGCGGCCCTCGTCCACTCCGGCGACGGTGAGGACGCCGGGGATGGTCGCGGGGGCTCCGACGCTGAAGTGCCCGGCAGCCCGGTTCCCTGCCGCGGCGACCACCAGCACGTCCTGCTCCTCGGCGTGGAGGAAGGCCTCGTCCCAGGACTCGGGCCAGTCCTGCACCCCGGAGCCGATGGACATGTTGATGATGTCCGCGCCCTGGTCCACCGCCCAGGTCACAGCCTCAGCGATCTGCTCCTCGGTGCCGGGGCCGTACGGGTTGGGATCCTCCAGCACCAAAGAGGCGGAGAGGATGTCCGCACCGGGCGCCACACCGATCACCCCGGCTCCGCGCGGGTCGGTCTCATCCTCGTCGTCCTCGTCCTCATCCGGCTCGGCGAGCTCCTCATCGTCCAGGGGGAACTCACGGGTCTCGTAGAACTCGTCCAGGGCGTCCTGGTCGATCTCGTCCTCCCACTCGTCCCCGTAGGCGTCCTCCAGGTCAGCCTCGAAGCTCTCGAACCAGTCGTCCCATTCCTCATCGTCCATCTCATCGAAGAGATCCTCGCTGACCGCGCCCTGGTCCGGGTCGGTGCCGCGGCCCGCGGCCAATGAGGCGACCAGGGTGCCGTGCTCGGTGGCGGCCTGCTCCACGGGCGTGCCGGATGAGCTCCCCCCGCCGGAGAAGTCAGTGCCGCCGACCACGGCACTCTCCAGGGTGGGGTGGTCCCCGTCGATTCCGGTGTCGATGACGGCGATCGTCACTCCCTCCCCCTCGGTGGTCTCCCAGGCGTCGGTGACGCCGTAGTCATCCAGCCAGAACTGCATCTCCCGGTGCAGCTCCGCCTGGGCGGGCGCGGCTGCCAGCGGCAGGGTCAGCGCCGCCGCCGCGGTGAGGCCCAGCAGACGGGCAGGGGTACGACGTCGGCTCATGGGGCAGTCTCCGTTCCTTGCGTCCCCACGACGGACAGGGCGATGCCGTCGAGGATGTCGTGCTCACTGGTCACCGCTGAGGCCACCGCTCCGTCGGTGGTCTCAGCCAGATGCTCGAGAATGGCGGCCCAGATCAGGGAGCCGGCGCCGATGACGTCCACCCGACCGGGATGCATGAAGCCCAGCTGAGCCCGTGTGCTGCGGTCGGCATGGAGCAGGTCCTCGGCGGCCTCGATCACGGCACGCACCGGCAGTCGTGCCCCGTTGATCCGGGCAGGGTCATACTCCGTCAGGCTCAGTGCGTGGGCGGTGATCGTGGTGACCGTCCCAGCGACGCCCACCACCGCACGGGTCTCCTCCAGCGGGAGGCTCAGCCCGTCGAGGATCCTGCGGACCTCAGCCCGGGCGGCGTCGATCTCGGCCTGCTCGGGCGGGTCCGAATGCAGGTGCCGCTCGGTGAAGCGGACGCACCCCATGTTCGTGGAGACGGAGTGCTCCGCGCCGGCGGCGGTGCCGAGCACGAACTCGGTGGACCCCCCGCCGAGGTCCACCACCAGCACCTTTCCGTCGGGGCGGTCCGCCAGCAGCGCCTCCCAGTCCAGCACCCCGGCAGCGCCGGCGAAGGAGAGGCTGGCCTCCTCATTGCCGTCGATCACCTCAGGTCCGGCGAAATCCGGGGCGACGGCGCGCAGCCGCTCAGTCACCCCGGTGAGGAGCTCCTCCCGGTTGGAGACGTCCCGGCTCGCCGACGTCGCGACGAACCGTACGCGCTCGGCGCCGTGGCGGGCGATGCGTGCGGCGTAGTCGTCCACCGCGGCGAAGGTCCGCTCCAGGGCTGCGGAGGAGAACTCACCGGTGGTGTCCACGCCCTCCCCCAGCCGCACCACGGTCATCATGCGCTCCACGTCCGTGAGCGCGCCGGAGTCGTCGATGTCAGCGATCAGCAGACGGATCGAGTTGGTGCCGCAGTCGATCGCCGCCGCGCGCTGAACCTCATTCGGCGCCACTGTCACTCTCCGTCCTTGATCTTCAGCCGCTTCACGTGGCGGGAGAGATCCTTGGTGGGGACCTCGGCGTCGTGGTCCCAGGCCTGCCGGCAGGTGCATGCCTGACGGGACCAGTCCTCGCTGATCCGCTCCAGGGTCTCGTCGCCGATCGGGTTGGTGCCCGGCCCGGCCGCCAGGGCATGCCCGGCATGGACGTGCAGGCACTTCACCCGCGGCTGCGGCATCCCGCCCGCGCTCACGCCCTCAATCTCCCATACCGGGTCCAGGCCGGCCAGGGTGCGAATCCGCTCCCGCTCCGCCAGATACGCCTCATGGGCGGCGCGGTAGGCCGCGGCCAGCTCCGCGTCATTCTCCAGGCGCTCGGTCATCTCTGCCATCGCACCGGCCGCCTCCAGCCGCGAGACCGCCGCGGTGATCGTCGGGTGGGTGAGATAGAAGGTGGTGGGGAACGGGATCCCGTTCGACAGCCGCGGTGCGGTGGTGGCCACCAGAGGGTTCCCGCAGCGGCATCGGGCGCCGATCTCCACGACGTCGCGCACAGGCCGCCCCAGCTGCAGGCTCAGGGTGCTGAGGTCCTCAGCAGTGGGTGTCTTGGGATCAGGCGCGTTCTCAGTCACAGCGATCCAGGGTACCGGTGATCCGGCGCGGCAAGACTCAGTCGTCGTCGTCGACGTCGGCGTCGGCGTCGGCGTCGGCGTCGGCGTCGGCGTCGGCGTCGGCGAGGATGCTCTCCCAGAGCTGCTCAGCCCAGGACTCCTCCTCGTCCTCCTGCTCCTCCTGCTCCACGGGCTCCTCCGCCGAGGCGTTCATCACGTGATACCGCTGGTCTCCCGGCTGCACCAGGTTCAGCCGCTCACGGGCCTGCTGGGTGATGAACTCGGGGTCGTCCCAGCGGGACAGCTCGGAGTACAGCTCCGCCTGGGCCTCCTCCTCTGCGCGGATCTGCGCCGCGAGCTCTTCGATCTCGTGCTGCTGCTGGATGTAGGTCCGCACCGTCGGCACCAGGAAGGAGATCACCACCAGCGCCACAATCGTGAGGACGATGGTCCGGCCGGAGAAGGTCCGCTCCGGAACCATCGCCGAGGCGCTCACCGGTGTCTTTCGGGAAGCGGCTGAGGAGGGCCGGTCAGGACGGTCCGCACGGCGAGCCCTTCGTGCGGCGATCTCCTTAGGGGTCCGGATCTCCCCCGAGACCTGGTCACGCTCGCTCAGCCGGCGCTGCTCGTCCCGCTCCGCTTTGGCCGCACGGCGGTCCGGCTTCCCCTGGGCGCGAGGGGAGGAGCCGGCGTCGCCAGAGGGTTTAGCGTGTCGGGCCATGGGGAAGGTCCTCGCGGTGCTGCTCGATGGGGAAGGCTGTGATCAGCGTAAAGGCGCCGCAGTATGAGCAGACCCTCTGACACGCCAAGCGTCAGAGGGTCTGCTCATCAGCGCAGAGCCAGCGGGCCCTCAGGCGTACAGTCCGGCGCCTACCCACTCGGCCGAGGGGCGTGCGGGACATGCGTGTGCCGTCGGGACCAGCTCAGAAACGAGGAAACGCGGAGCGGCCGGCGTAGTCAGCAGCATCGCCGAGCTCCTCCTCGATGCGCAGCAGCTGGTTGTACTTGGCCACACGCTCGGAGCGGGCCGGGGCGCCGGTCTTGATCTGGCCGGCGTTGGTCGCCACGGCGATGTCGGCGATGGTGACATCCTCGGTCTCGCCGGAGCGGTGGCTGATCATGGTGGTGTACCGGCTGCGCTGGGCGAGGCTGATCGCATCCAGCGTCTCGGTGAGGGAGCCGATCTGGTTCACCTTGACCAGCAGGCTGTTCGCGGTGCTGCTCTCGATGCCCTTGGCCAGGCGGGTCGGGTTGGTGACGAAGAGGTCGTCGCCCACCAGCTGGACCTTGGAGCCGATGGTGTCGGTGAGGGTCTTCCAGCCGGACCAGTCGTCCTCGTCCAGGGGGTCCTCGATGGAGACCAGCGGGTAGGCCTCGACGAGCTCCCTGTAGTACTCGCTCATCTGCTCGGGGGTCTTGGACTCGCCCTCGAAGGTGTAGGCCCCCTCGGAGTAGAACTCGGTGGCAGCGACGTCCAGGGCCAGCGCCACATCCTCGCCGGGCTTGTAGCCCGCGCGCACGATGGCCTCGGTGATGAGGTCGAGGGCGGCACGGTTGGAGGACAGGTCGGGGGCGAAGCCGCCCTCGTCGCCCAAGCCGGTGGAGAGCCCCTTCTCCTTGAGCAGGGACTTCAGGGAATGGTAGACCTCGGCGCCGGTGCGCAGCGCCTCAGTGAAGGTGGCCGCGCCGACCGGGGCGATCATGAACTCCTGGATGTCCACGTTGGAGTCGGCGTGGGATCCGCCGTTGAGGATGTTCATCATCGGCACCGGCAGCACGTGGGCGTTGGGTCCGCCGAGGTACTTGTAGAGGGGGAGGTCGGAGGCGTCAGCGGCAGCCTTCGCCACGGCCAGGGAGACGCCGAGGATTGCGTTGGCGCCCAGGGAGCCCTTGTTCTCGGTGTCGTCGAGCTCGAGGAGGACATGGTCGATGAGGCGCTGCTCGGTGGCGTCCAGGGCCTCCAATGCGGGGGCGATGACCTCGTTGACAGCCTTGACGGCCTTGGTCACGCCCTTGCCGAGGTAGCGGGACTTGTCGCCGTCACGCAGCTCCACAGCCTCGAAGGCGCCGGTGGACGCGCCGGAGGGGACGGCGGCCTGGCCGAAGCTGCCGTCGTCGAGCAGGACGTCCACCTCCACGGTCGGGTTGCCGCGGGAGTCGAGGATCTCGCGCCCGTAGACACTGGCGATGAGGGACATGGCTATTCTCCTTCTTCCGATTTTTCTTGAGCTTTGATGCGCTGCCAGGCGGCCTCGATCTCTTCGAGGCTGGCCTGCTGGGGGTCCAGGGTGCCGTCGGGCCGGTAGACGTGCGGGCTGCGGCGGACGAGCTTCGCGTACATGGCCTCCGCGACGTCGTCGAGGGTGAACTCTCCGCGCTCAGCGGCAAGCTGGGCGTGGAGGACCACCTGCAGCAGCACGTCTCCGAGCTCCCTGCGCAGCGGCTCGCCGGTGACCCCGGCCCGGATCTCCTCGGCGACCTCCTCAGCCTCCTCGGTGAGGTACTCGGCCAGGGCCCGGTGATCGAGCGCGGCGGTCCACGGGCAGTGCTCGCGCAGCTCGGAGACGGTGCGCTGCAGCGCGGCCATGTGCTCCATGCCTACTGCCAGGCCTCCAGGATGAACGCCGAGAGAGCCTCGCGCTCCTCGTAGCCGAGGAAGCTGGCCTCCAGGGCGTTGATCTGGAAGTCGGCGAGCTCGGCCAGCCCGTAGTCGAAGGCCTCCGCGACCGCTGCCAGCTCACCGGAGAGGGTGACGCCGGAGACGAGCCGGTTGTCGGTGTTCACGCCGACGTTGAAGCCCAGCTGGTAGAGCATGTCGAAGGGGTGCTCGACCATGCTGCTCTCCTCCCGGCCGGTGAGCGCGGTGACCGCACCGGTCTGCAGGTTGGAGGTGGGGCTGGTCTCGAGGTGGACCTGGCGGTCGCGGACCCAGCGGGCAGTGTCGCCGAGGGATACTTCAACAAGCTGCTCGTCGCCGTCCTCGGCGTCCTTCGAGCGGGAGTCCACGCCTTCGGTGAGGCTGATGTCCTCGGCGATGCGGATGCCGTGGCCGAGGCGGCGGGCCCGGCCTGAGACCAGGGCGTCGCTGATGGAGTCGACCCCCGCGGCCTCGCCGGCGTGCACGGTGGTGGGGAGCATGTTCTCCGCGAGGGTCGTGAAGGCGGCTTCGAAGCGCTTGGGCAGGAACCCGTCCTCCGGCCCGGCGATGTCGAAGCCGACGACGCCGCGCTCACGGTGGCGCAGGGCGAGCTGAGCGATCTCGTCGGCGTTGTCGTTCATGCGCATCGCGCAGAGCAGCTGCCCGATGACGATGATGCCGTCCTTGTCGGCGACCGACTCCACGCCGTCGTTCAGGCCTGCCTGGACAGCCTCCACGGCCTCGTCGAGGCTCAGGCCGCCCTGGACATGCTGCTCAGGGGCCCAGCGGACCTCCGCGTAGACGATGCCGTCGGCGGCGAGGTCCTCCACGTACTCACGGGCCACCCGGCGCAGGTTCTCGGCCGACTGCATCACGGCGGTGGTGTGCGCGAAGGCCTCCAGGTACTTCACCAGGTCGCCGGAGTCGGCGTTGGCGCGGAAGGTCTCGGCAAGCTCCTCCGGATCAGCGGTGGGCAGCTCGTGGCCGACCTGCCCGGCCAGCTCAATCAGGCTGGACGGCCGCAGGGAGCCGTCCAGGTGGTCATGCAGGGAGACCTTGGGGAGGTCGCGGATCTGGGTCTCGAGGCTCGTTGTCATCGCCATGCCCTCAGCCTACCGGTGTGCGGGTCCGTCCTCGTCGTCCTGGTGGCGGCGCAGCCGCACCGGAGGCGGGATATCGATGGCTGAGGTGTCCTGGTATCCCTCCGGGTCCAGATGCACGCCTCGGCTGTCCAGCCACCGGGTGACGACGGCGAAGATCCGCTCACAGACCAGGCCGACGACGATCGCGAAGACGATCCCGACTGCCATCGCCAGCAGCATGTGCCCGAAGATCGCCTCCCCCACCGCGCCCAGGGTGACCAGCCAGGAGGCCCAGACCAGGGAGGCGGCGGCGTCGATCAGCAGGAACCTCGGCAGCGAGTAGCGGGTGGAGCCGGCCACAAAGTTGATGCCGACCCGGGCCCCGGGGATGAAGCGGCCCACAAAGATGACCGGAACACCGCGCTTGTCCAGGCCGTGGCGGGCCCAGGCCAGGGTGCGCTGCATCGTCGGCCGCCGCATCCAGCGGAACCGCTCGGTGCCGATGGCCCGACCCAGCCGGTAGGCGATGAAGTCGCCGAGCACCGCCGCGGCCCCGGCGGTGAGGATCACCCAGGGCCACCAGGGGGTGCCGGGCTCGTCCTGCACCGAGCCGAGCGCAATGATCAGCGAGTCCGAGGGCAGAGGCGGGAAGAACCCGTTGACGGTGACGAACCCGAAGAGCCCGAGCAGCGTCCACCAGCCTGCGGCGGCGTCGACCACCCAGTCCTGGAGGACGTCGAGGAGCTCAAGGATTCCCACCGGTCAGCCCTGCCTCACAGGTCCTCGGCGGACACGCGTGCGGAGACCAGCGGCTTCGGCTGCCAGGCGGAGTCGGCGATCTCCGCCGCACCGGCCAGGGCTTCCTCCGCCCGGGGGACACGGGACTCCTCGTCGGTGGTGAGGGTCAGCAGCGGCTGGCCCGCGGTGACCCTCTCGCCGGGCTTGGCGTGCATGCGCACCCCGGCGGCCGCCTGGACGGGGTCCTCCTTGCGGGCGCGTCCGGCGCCGAGCCGCCAGGCTGCGACGCCGACCGCGTAGGCGTCCAAGCGGGAGAGCGTGCCGCTGGCGGGGGCGGTGATGGTGTGGGTGTGCTTGGGCTCCGGCAGCGGGGCCTCCGGGTCTCCGCCCTGTGCCCGGATCATCTGCCTCCAACAGTCCATCGCCTTGCCGTTGGCGAGGTGCTCGGCGGGGTCGGCCTCGACCCCTGCGCCGGCGAGCATCTCCTCAGCCAGGGCGAGGGTGAGCTCGACGACATCGGCGGGCCCGCCCCCGGCGAGGACCTCGAGGGACTCCTCCACCTCGACCGCGTTGCCGGCGGTGAGCCCCAGCGGAGCGTCCATCCCGGTGATCAGAGCAGTGGTGCTCACCCCGGCGTCAGTGCCCAGGGCGACCATGGTGCGGGCGAGCTCCTCGGCGTCGGCCCGGGTCTTCATGAACGCGCCGGCGCCTGCTTTGACGTCCAGGACGAGGGCGTCGGTGCCCTCCGCGATCTTCTTCGACATGATGGAGCTGGCGATCAGCGGGATGGCTTCCACGGTGCCGGTGACGTCCCGCAGCGCGTAGAGCTTCCTGTCCGCCGGCGCCAGTCCCGATCCGGCGGCGCAGATCACCGCGCCGATGCGGTCGAGCTGGTCCAGCATCTGCTCATTGCTGAGGTGAGCCTGCCAGCCGGGGATCGACTCCAGCTTGTCCAGGGTGCCGCCGGTGTGGCCGAGGCCGCGGCCGGAGAGCTGCGGGACCGGCACCCCGAAGCTTGCCACCAGGGGCGCCAGAGGCAGGGTGATCTTGTCGCCGACTCCCCCGGTGGAGTGCTTGTCGGAGGTGCGCCGGCGGGTGCCGTCGGCGCGGGTGAGGCTGCTGAAGTCCATGCGCTCCCCCGAGCTGATCATCGCCTGGGTCCACTGGGCGATCTCGGCTCGATCCATGCCGCGCAGCAGGATGGCCATGGCCATCGCGCTCATCTGCTCGTCGGCGACAGTGCCGTCGGTGTAGGCGCCGATGAGCCAGCTGATCTGATCCGGGGCGAGGGTGCCCCCGTCGCGCTTGGTGCGGATGAGGTCGACGACATCGTGAGCAGGTGCTGTCACTGGGGTGCCTCCAAGTCTGCGGGGCCGAACGCCTGGGGCAGGACCTGCTCCCAGTCGCGGACGCCCAAGGGTGTGAGGATGCGGAAGCCCGGGGCGGCGAACTCGTGGAGGAGCTGCCGGCACCGGCCGCAGGGCATGATGGTCTCGCCGGCGCCGTTCACACAGGCGAAGGCCACAATCCTACCGCCGCCGGTGAGCTGCAGCTGGCCCACCAGGGCGCATTCGGCGCAGAGCCCGACGCCGTAGCTGGCGTTCTCCACATTGCAGCCGGTGATGACCCGCCCGCCGTCGGTCAGGGCGGCGGCTCCCACGGGGTAGCCGGAGTAAGGGGCGTAGGCGGCGGCCATCGCCTGACGGGCGGCCTGCGTGAGCGCGTCGAAGTCCGGCTCAGCCATCGGCGGCCTCGGCTCTCGTCAGCTCGTCCGCGCAGACCTGGGCCACCCCGGCCATCACGCTGAGCCCCGCGCGGATGGCCCGCTCGTCCGGGGCGTAGTCACCGCGGTGGAGGTCGTAGAGCTCGCCCTCAGGGGTCATGGTGCCCAGGCGGAACATGGAGCCGGGAATCTCCTGGGTCATCCATCCGAAGTCCTCCCCGCCCATCGACTGCTCGGCCAGGGTCACACCATTGGGGCCCAGGACCTCCTTGGCGACCCAGTCCAGCAGGGCGGTCTCATCCTCAGCGTTCTGCACCGGGGGGACGCCCCGGACGTGGTCCAGGGAGACGTCCACCCCGTAGGCCGAGGCAGCCTGCTGCACCACGGGGGCGAGCACTCCCCCGGCCTCCTTCCATGCCTCGGCGTCGAGGATGCGCATAGTGCCGTGAAGAGTGCCGGCGGACGGGATGGCGTTGGCCGCGCTGCCGGCCTCGATGTGGCCCCACACCAGAGAGACACCGGAGCGGATATCGATGCGGCGGGCCAGCACTGCAGGCACCACGGTCGCGATGTGGCCCAGAGCTCCGATGACGTCCTCGGTGAGGTGCGGCCGGGAAGTGTGCCCGCCCCGCCCGGAGACCTCAATGCGCACGAGGTCCCCGGCAGAGGTGATCGGACCGATCCGGGTGCCGATGGCGCCGACGGTCAGCTTGGGGTCGCAGTGCAGGGCGAAGATCCGCGGCAGCGGCTCAAGCAGCCCCAGCCTCACCATCTCCTGGGCGCCGCCGGGGAACTTCTCCTCAGCAGGCTGGAACAGCACCCGGATGCGAGCGGCGAGCCTGCCGTCGTCGTGGAGCTGCTTGAGGGTCAGGGCGAGCCCGAGCATCACGGTGGTGTGGATGTCATGCCCGCAGGAGTGGGCGACGCCCTCCGCGGAGGAGGCGTAGGGCAGGCCGGTTGTCTCGGTGATCGGCAGCGCATCGATGTCACCGCGGAAGCCCGCGGCAAAGGGCGCTCCCTCTGGCCCGATGTCCGCATAGAGCCCGGTGGTCTCCGGCAGCAGCTGGGGGGCCAGGCCGGCAGCCTCCAGGGTCTTCCTGATCTGCTCGGTGGTCCGGATCTCCTTCCAGGACAGCTCCGGGTGGGCGTGCAGATCCCGCCGGAACGCGATCAGCCGCTCTTCGAGAGAAGCGATGATGGGCTCAGAGGACATCGTTGTCTCCCTTCTCCTTCAGGGCCTGCACTGCCTGCTTCACGTTCTGGGCGTGACTGGTGTTGGTGACCAGCAGGGCGTCGCCGGTGTCGACCACGACGATGTCCTCCACTCCGATGAGTGCGACCACACGGTTGGTGTCAGCGACGACGATTCCGGTGGAGTCCTCGGAGTAGACGCGGGCCTTCTCACCGATGACTGTCATCCCCTCCTGGTGGCTGGCGGGGTTGAGGCGGGCGATCGCGGCGAAGTCGCCGACGTCGTCCCAGGTGAAGTCCCCGGGGATGACGGCCACGTCCCCGGCCGCGGCGGCGGGCTCGGCCACGGCGTAGTCGATGGCGATCTTCGGAAGCGTGGGCCACACCCGCGCGAGGGTGAGATCCTGGGCCTCGGTGCTCCAGGCCGCCGCGATCTTGGTGAGCCCGGCGTGAAGCTCCGGCTCCGTCTGGGCCAGGTGCTCCAGCAGCAGACCGACGGGGGCGACGAACATGCCGGCGTTCCACAGGTAGCCGCCGGAGGCCACGTACTGGTCGGCCACCTCCTGCTCGGGCTTCTCCACGAACTCGGCGACGTGGTGGGCGTGCGGGGCGCCCTCGACCTCGTACCGCTGGCCCTGCCGGATGTACCCGAAGCCGGTGGACGGGTGGGTGGGCTTGATGCCGATGGTGACGATCTTTCCGGCCGCGGCGGTGGAGACCGCCTCCCGCACCGCGTCCTGGAAGTCCGGAACGGGCGCGATCACCTGGTCTGCGGCGAAGGATCCCATGATGATGCTCGGGTCGCGCTGGGCAAGGATGGCAGCCGCCAGTCCGATGGCGGCCGCGGAGTCCTTCGGCTCCGGCTCCAGGACAAGGTCTGGGCCGTTGAGCTCAGGAATCTGCCGGGTGACCGCGTCAGCGTGCTTCAGCCCGGTCACCACCATCACGCGGTCCGGGGCCAGAGGGGTCAGGCGCTCATAGGTGGAGCGGATCAGGGTGGTGCCGGAGCCGGTGAGGTCATGCAGGAACTTGGGCGCATCGGCGCGGGAGAGCGGCCACAGCCGTGTGCCCACCCCACCGGCGGGGATCACGGCGTGGAACCGGGCGAGAGGATCTGTCGAAGTCACGCGCACCAGACTATCGGGGGTTGAGGAAGACGCCAGACGCGAGGAGGGGTGAGGGCCGCTGCGGCCCTCACCCCTCCTCGGAAGGCGTCAGATCAACCGATCACAGGGAGCGGGTGATGACTGCTGTCTTGACTTCCTGAATGGCCTTGGTCACCTCGATGCCGCGGGGGCAGGCATCCGTGCAGTTGAAGGTGGTGCGGCAGCGCCACACGCCTTCCTTGTCATTGAGGACCTCGAGGCGCATGTCGCCGGCGTCGTCGCGGGAGTCGAAGATGAAACGGTGCGCGTTGACGATGGCGGCGGGCCCGAAGTACTGCCCGTCGGTCCAGAAGACCGGGCAGGAGCTGGTGCAGGCCGCGCACAGGATGCACTTGGTGGTGTCGTCGAAGCGCTCGCGTTCCTCGGGGGACTGCAGGCGCTCCGCGGTGGGTGCTGGAGAGTTGTTCACCAGGAAGGGCATGATCTCGCGGTAGGACTGGAAGAAGGGCTCCATGTCCACGATGAGGTCCTTCTCCACCGGCAGGCCCTTGATGGGCTCCACCATGATGGGCTTGGAGGTGTCCAGGTCCTTCAGGAGGGTCTTGCAGGCCAGGCGGTTGCGGCCGTTGATGCGCATCGCATCGGAGCCGCAGATGCCGTGGGCGCAGGACCGCCGGAAGGTGAGGGACCCGTCGATCTCCCATTTGACCTTGTGCAGGGCGTCCAGCACACGGTCGGTGCCGTACATGGTCAGCTCCCAGGAGTCCCAGCGGGCGTCCTCGGAGAATTCGGGGTCGTAGCGGCGGACCTGCAGGGTGACCGTGAAGGACTCGACGGCGCCGGAGCCGCCGCCGGACTCGCCGAGGTCTACCTTGCTTGCCGGCTCCTGCTCAACAGTGGGGGTGCTCATCAGTACTTACGCTCCATCGGCTCGTAGCGGGTGAAGACCACAGGCTTGGTGTCGAAGCGCATGCCCTGGATGCCTTCGGTCTCAGCCTCAGCATCCTTGTAGAGCATGGTGTGCTTCATGAAGTTCTCGTCGTCGCGGTCGGGGAAGTCCTCGCGGTAGTGGCCGCCGCGGGATTCCTGGCGGTGCAGGGCCGCGACAGTCATGACCTCGGCCATGTCCAGCAGGAAGCCCAGCTCCACGGCTTCGAGCAGGTCCAGGTTGAACCGGCGGCCCTTGTCCTGCACGGTGATCTGCTGGTAGCGCTCCTTGAGCGCTCCGATCTCGGAGAGGGCCTCCTTGATGGTCTCCTCGGAGCGGAACACCTGCATGTTGGCGTCCATCGTCTCCTGGAGCTCAGCGCGGATGGCGGCCACCCGTTCGGTGCCGGCGGAGTCCCGCAGCATGCTCAGCTGATCGTTGACGAACGTCTCGGAGGCCTCGGGGACCTCGACGAAGTCCGCGTCGACAGCGTACTCGGCGGCGTACATGCCGGCACGCTTGCCGAAGACGTTGATGTCCAGCAGCGAATTGGTGCCCAGGCGGTTGGAGCCGTGCACGGACACGCAGGCGACCTCACCGGCAGCGTAGAGGCCCGGGACCACGGTGTCGTTGTCCTGCAGCACCTCCGCCTTGATGTTGGTCGGGATGCCGCCCATCGCATAGTGACAGGTGGGGAACACCGGCACCGGCTCGGTGTAGGGCTCCACGCCCAGGTAGGTGCGGGCGAACTCAGTGATGTCCGGGAGCTTCGCGTCGATGTGCTCCGGCTCCAGGTGGGTGAGGTCCAGCAGGACGTAGTCCTTGTTGGGGCCGGCGCCGCGGCCCTCACGGACCTCGTTCGCCATGGAGCGGGCCACGATGTCACGCGGAGCGAGGTCCTTGATGGTGGGCGCGTAGCGCTCCATGAACCGTTCGCCCTCGCTGTTGCGGAGGATCCCTCCCTCACCTCGGGCAGCTTCGGAGAGCAGGATGCCGAGGCCGGCGAGGCCTGTCGGGTGGAACTGGACGAACTCCATGTCCTCCAGCGGAATGCCGGCGCGGTAGGCGATGGCCATGCCGTCGCCGGTGAGGGTGTGGGCGTTGGAGGTGGTCTTGAAGATCTTGCCCAGGCCGCCGGAGGCGAAGACCACGGACTTGGCCTGGAAGATGTGAACCTCGCCGGAGGCCAGGTCGTAGGAGACCACACCGGCCACGCGCTTCTGCTTGTAGGAGGTGCCGTCCTCCCGGGTGGCGTCCTCCTCCACGGTGATGAGGTCCAGCACGTAGTACTCGTTGAAGAACTCGACATTGTGCTTGACGCAGTTCTGGTAGAGGGTCTGCAGGATCATGTGGCCGGTGCGGTCCGCGGCGTAGCAGGCGCGGCGCACGGCGGCCTTGCCGTGGTCACGGGTGTGGCCGCCGAACCGGCGCTGGTCGATCTTTCCCTCAGGGGTGCGGTTGAAGGGAAGGCCCATCTTCTCCAGGTCGAGGACCGCGTCGATGGCCTCCTTGGCCATGACCTCAGCGGCGTCCTGGTCGACCAGGTAGTCGCCGCCCTTGACGGTGTCGAAGGTGTGCCACTCCCAGTTGTCCTCCTCCACGTTCGCCAGCGCGGCGCACATGCCGCCCTGGGCGGCACCGGTGTGGGAACGGGTGGGGTACAGCTTGGTCAGCACAGCGGTGCGGGCCCGCTGACCGGATTCGATGGCTGCGCGCATGCCGGCGCCGCCGGCGCCGACGATGACGACGTCGTACTTATGAACCTGCATGGTGAGGCTGGCTCTCTTTTCGTGGTGCGTAGGTGAAAGGGGTGCTGGCGGCGTCGATCAGATGACGTTCTGGCAGAAGCTGGGTGCATACTCCAGCAGTTCGCCGGACTCGTCCACCATGCAGGGCTCGAAGGTGAAGATCACCATGGTGCCCAGGATGATGATGACGGCTGCCGCCACGTAGAGGATGGACTTCAGCCACATGCGGGTGGAGTCCTTCTCCGCGTAGTCGTTGACGATGGTGCGCATGCCGTTGGTGCCGTGGAGCATGGCCAGCCACAGCATGGTCAGGTCCCAGAACTGCCAGACGGGGTTGGCCCATTTGCCGGCCACGAAGGCGAAGTCGATCTGGTGGATGCCCTCGCCGACCATCAGATTGGTGTAGAGGTGCACGAAGATCAGCACCACCAGCGCAAGGCCGGAGACGCGCATGAAGACCCATGCCACCATCTCGAAGTTGCCGCGCGAGGAGCCCTTGCGCAGATATTTGGGGTCCACCCGGCCGGAGCGGGGGGCCTCGATGCCCTGGGACGGAAGAGTAGCTTCAGAGTTTGCTGCTGCGGTCATTGGTGCTCTCACTCCCCACCGAAGAAGATCATCAGGTGACGGGCGGAGAAGGCCGCCATGGTCACGAACCAGAGGACGAGCACTGCGTACAGCATCTGCTTGTGGTAGCGCGTGCCCTGCTTCCAGAAGTCGACGAGGATCACGCGCAGACCGTTGAAGGCGTGGAAGACGATCGCGCCGACCAGCCCGATCTCGCCGAAGATCATGATCGGGTGCTTGTAAGCACCGATCACTGCGTTGTAGGCCTCAGGCGAGACTCGCACCAGGGAGGTGTCGAGCACGTGGACCAGCAGGAAGAAGAAGATGCCGACGCCGGTGATGCGGTGCCCGACCCAGGACCACATCCCCTCACGCCCCTTATAGAGGGTGCCCCGCTTCGCCAGGGTCCCTCCCTTGGTTTCGGCTGTCTGTGTCACCGGTGGTGAACCTCCATGGATGACGCTGCGACGTCGCTGTCGCGGTGCTTGGGTGCGATAGTTATCCCCGTCATCCTAGCTGTAATTCATGTCATAGGACGAATAGTTAACTTCTACAGGATGTAGAAAAACCGCCGCGCTGGCGGGGATCTAGGGCTTCCGCGCTGCGGAGCCCCACTGCCGCTCGGCGTGTTCCGCCGCGGCGACCGCGCCCCAGCTGGCAGCGAGCAGGTAGACCAGGCTGAACAGGTAGAAGTAGAAGAACAGCCCGAGCACCGAGCCGAAGCCGTCCAGCAGAGGATTCTCGCCGCCGCCCATGGACAGAAACTCTGTGGCGCCCAGCCTCAGCAGCGAGGCGCCCACACCGGCGATCAGCATCGACTGCCACAGCGCCCCCACCGGAATCACCAGCCGGGAGGCCACCCGCATCAGCAGGAAGGCCACCACCATGTCCAGGCCGAAGACGATCACCAGCGAGACGATCCGCGAGAGCCAGTAGGCCGCTCCCCCCGCCTCCCAGCCGACGAGGTCGAAGATCTCATCGATGAAGCCGTGGCTGATCACACCCAGCACCGCAGAGGAGAGCACCACTGCCACGAGGACGATCATGATCCCGAGATCCCGGATCTTCACCAGGATGACGTTCTCCGCCATCAGAGGGCGATCCCAAATGCTGCGGATTCCGGCGCGCAGCCCGTGCATCCAGGACAGGGAGGTGACCACAGCCGCGGCCAAGGAGATGGTCACCGCCAGGTTGAGCCCCGTGGTGTCGAAGAGCTCCGCCGGGGTGAAGAGCCCGCCGGCGCCGGTGTCGATGACTCCGGGGACGGCGTTGCCGACGCCCCGGAGGATGAGCTCCTGGTACTCCTCATTCCTTCCGATGATCAGCCCCACGATGCCGAACCCGGCGAAGAGCACCGCAGCGATCGAGAAGAACATCATGTACGCAGCACCGGCAGCCATCACGGTGCCGTAGTGGAAGAAGAACAGGTTCAGCGTCCGGACGAGCCGTGTCCGCGCCAGGCGGGAGCTCTTCCACAGCGCGTAGGCGGCGGCTCGGGGCAGCGGCCCCGACTCCCGGCGCGTCCTGATGTAGGCGCTGCGGGCGCGAAGCTCGTCCTTCTTCAGCGCCTCCAGGTCGATCGGGTCGGTCTTGGGGACGGCCTCCTCCCTCTCATCGAGCTTGGAGACCCTCTTCCGGGCTGCCTGCAGCAGCGTGGAGGCAGGCGGGTGCTGGTGCTGCTCGGACTCGCCGGAGGCCATGGGCTCAGGCAGCGGCGGGCAGGAACCCGAGCTTCTGGTAGACGTCGGCGAGCACCGGCTCGGCCGCGGCACGCGCCTTCTGCGCCCCTCGGGCGAGGAGGGCGTCCAGCTCAGCGGGGTCATCCAGCAGCTCCAGAGCCCGATCACGCACTGGGCCGAGCCGCTCCACGACGATCTCGGCGAGGTCCACCTTCAGATGGCCGTACATCTTCCCGGCGAACTCATCCTCGAGCTGCTCGAAGGACTTGCCGGAGAGCGCGGAGTGGATGCTCAGCAGGTTGGACACCCCGGGCTTGGCCTCACGGTCGAAGCGGATCTCAGCGCCATCATCGGTGACCGCGGACCTGATCTTCTTGGCCATCCTCTTGTCTGTGTCCATCAGGTTCAGCAGTCCGTTGGGCGACTCCGCGGACTTGGACATCTTGGCGGTGGGGCTCTGCAGGTCGTAGATCCGCGCCCCCGCCTGCGGCACGGTCAGCTCGGGCACCCTGAAGGTCTCCCCGTACCGGTGGTTGAACCGCTGGGCGAGGTTGCGGGTGAGCTCCACGTGCTGCTTCTGGTCCTCACCCACCGGCACCGAGTGCGGCTGGTAGAGGAGGATGTCGGCAGCCTGGAGCATCGGGTAGGTGAAGAGGCCGACGCCGGCATGCTCGCTCCCAGACTTGGCGGACTTGTCCTTGAACTGGGTCATCCGGCCGGCCTCGCCCATGCCGGTCTGGCAGATCATCACCCAGGCCAGCTGGGCGTGCTGCGGCACGTGGGACTGCACGAACAGGGTGGACCGCTCCGGATCGATCCCGGCGGCGATGTACTGCGCGGCGGTCCGGCGCACCCGTTCGGTCAGCTCGGCAGGGTTCTGAGCCACAGTGACGGCGTGCATGTCAGGGATGAAGAAGAAGGCGTCGCAGGACTCCTGGAGGTCGATCCAGCTGACCAGCGCCCCCAGGTAGTTGCCCAGATGGAGGGAGTCGGCCGAAGGCTGCATCCCGGAGAGTACGCGCTCAGTCACAGCAGTTCCTTATAGTCGACGATCAGGGGGGCGTGGTCGGACCAGCGCAGCGAGTAGTCCGCGGCACGGTCCACCCTGGCACTGATGGCCTTCTGCGCCAGGGCCGGAGTCGCCATCTGGTAGTCGATGCGCCAGCCGGTGTCATTGTCGAAGGCCTTCCCGCGGTAGGACCACCAGGTGTAGGGCCCCTCAACCTCACCGGCAAGCCTGCGGGCGACGTCCACGTACCCGGCGTCGCCGAAGAACCGGTCGAAGTAGGCGCGCTCCTCCGGAAGGAAGCCGGAGTTCTTTCGGTTGCCCTTCCAGTTCTTGATGTCGAGCTCGGTGTGACCCACGTTGAGGTCCCCGAGAACGAGGATGTGATCGGTGCGCTCAGCAAGCTTCGGCAGGTACTCAAGCATGTGCTGCAGGAACCGCATCTTGTGGTCCTGCCGCTCAGTGCCCACCTCGCCGGAGTGCACGTAGACGCTCACCACCGTCAGGATGCTGCCGCCGGCGAGCTCATAGTCGGCCTCGATCCAGCGGCCGTCGTCCTCCGGGCGTCCCTCGCCGATCCCCGCCCGGGTGGCAACCGGTGCTCGGCGGGAGATGATCGCCACCCCGGCACGCCCCTTCTGGGCAGCCTCGTGCTCGTGGACATGCCATGCGGAGGCCGGGTCCTGCTCACCGGCCTGCTCCGCCATCCTGCGGATCAGTCCGGTGAGAGTCTCCCCGTCGGCGCGGACCTCCTGGAGGGCGAGGATGTCGATCTCGCGCAGGGCGAGCCACTCCCCCATCCCCTTGCGCTCAGCGGCACGGATTCCGTTGACGTTCACGCTGCCGATCCGCAGGTGCCCGTCCGCCTTGGAGTCGGTGATCACATGGGGGCCATCAGCCAGTGCGGCGGCTTGGCTCATCGGACCACGTCTCCCTCGATAGTGCCTTGGTCGTCATGGCCGCCGCCGTCCTGCTCGCCCTCGGCGGCGTCGCTGCTCCGACGCCGGCCCGTGACATCGGCGAGCATGTCGCGGCCGTTGTGGGCGGTGAACTGAATAGTCTCCAGGGCACGGTCCACGATCTCCATGTCGGGGCCCTCCCCGCGGGAGATCTTGCCGATCTCGGCGGCGACCACACGGCGCTGGACCTGGACGATCTTGAAGGAGTGGTCCAGCTTCAGGTTCCGCGAGTGGGCGTCCTCGTCCACTACTGCGGTTCCCCCGGAAGCCTCAGTGTTCCGGGCTGCCGCATCCGCGCGGGCTGAATCCACAGCATCGCCGAACTTGCGGGCGCCCCTGCGGAAGGTGATCACCACGACGATGGCCAGAAGCAGCCAGGCCGCGGAGATCGCCACCAGGATCCAGCCGATGATGTCGTTCTCATTGGCCGCGAAGATCAGGGCCACCAGCAGCACGGTGACCATCACCGCGAAGATGATGCCGGTGCCGCGGCGGCCAGCATTGGCCACTGCAGCCTCAGCAGGGTTGGAAGAAGGCAGGGATTGGCTCATGATCCTCGATTCTGTCAGAGCCGCGGGAGTAGCATGAAACCCATGACTGAGCTTCCTGAGGGCATCGCACCGGACACCGCGAAGGATCGCACCACCTGGATGCGCCGCTACACCCTGGACCCGGCCCTGGCCGACCAGTTCGTCGAGTTCCTGCGGACCAAGGTCATCCCCGCCCGGGAGGGGCGCGGCTTCACCGTGGAATCCATGTGGCTGGACGACGACAAGTCCCAGCTGACCTGGTTCGTCTCGCGGCCCGGCAGCGCGGAGGACTTCGCGGACGCTGAGAGGGAGTGGGAAGAGTCCGAGGAGCGCGCCGAGATCTTTGCCGAGGCCCCCAAGTACGTCACCGGCAAGGACCTTCGCCAGGTCATCCGCCTGCGCTAGCCGTGATGCTCGGGGAGGCTCTCCCGCCGCCTGCGGCGCTATCTCTTTGAGGCGCGGCGGGCGGCGAACACTGCGGCCACGAGGGCTGTGCTCATCAGTGCGGTGAGGACGAGGGCGGCGATCAGAAGCCCGCTCCTCTCGTCCTGGCCGTCGGCGACCGCGTAGTAGACGCCTGTCACCCCTGCCATGCCGATGGCTGTGACGATGCGCTGGGCAGTCTGGGTCACCCCGCCTGAGGCGCCGGCAACATGTTCGGGGACCTCCTGCATGGACAGTGTCTGAGCAGAGGGAATGATGAGCGCCTGTGCGACGCCGTTGATGGTCATTCCCGCAACGATCCACCAGACAGAGGCCAGCGGAGTGCCCATCAGCAGGGCGGCACCCATCAGTGCAGCGGCCGAGCCGACCGCTGCCGCGGTGCCGACCACCATCATGCGGGGGCCGAGCCGCTCCACCCGTCGGCCCACCTGGGCGGAGAGCAGCATCACCAGCATCGCGGCCGGCAGGGTGACGAGACCGGCGACGAGCGCGCTGTGGCCCATCCCCTGCTGCACGTAGACGGCGACGACGGCGCCCATCGCCGGCATCCCGGCGAAGTAGAGGATCAGCACGGACGAGTTCCAGGTGAAGCTGGGGATGGCGAACAGCCGCAGATCCACCATGGGAGCACCGGGGCTCCGCCGTCCCAGGCTGCGCTCCCAGAGCACCCAGAGCCCCAGCAGCACCAGCCCGGCCACGGCGAGCGCGGCCCCGACCAGGTTCTGGAACTGGATGACGGGCAGCAGGATGAGCAGGATCGCCGTGGTGAGCAGGACTGCCCCCAGGGGGTCCAGGCGTGCCAGACCGCGCGGCTGCCCGGGCTCCGGCGGGGTGATGTCGTCCTTGGGGACGGGCAGCCACAGGTAGGCGAGCACGAGGGCGACCGCGACCACGGGCACGTTGACCGCCATCACCAGCCGCCAGGCGAAGCGGTCCTCCCCGAGCTCAAGAAGCACTCCGGCGATGAGTGGGCCGAGTGCCAGGCCCAGTCCGATGACGGTGCTCATCATCCCGTATGCTCGCCCCCGGGCGGAGCCTGTGAAGAGCCGCTGAATCATCCCGATGACCTGAGGGACCAGCAGGGAGGATCCGAAGCCCATGGCGAACCGCATCAGGTTCAGGACGGTGGGGGTGGGTGCCAGCGCCGCGCCGAGAGAGGCCAGGCCGAACAGCCCAGCACCGATGAGGAACATCCGGCGCCGGCCCCACAGGTCCCCGGCCCGGCCGGCGGGAACCATCCCGACGCCGAAGGCGAGAGCGTACCCGGAGAGCACCCACTGCAGGTCGGAGGAACTGGCGCCCAGGCCCGCCTCGATCGCGGGCAGGGCGACCATGACCGAGGAGATGCTCAGCAGGGAGGCGAACATCGGCAGCATCAGCGCCGCCAGCACCCGCCTGTCCGGCGCCGCTGCTGGTTGAGTCACCTGCTCACACTAGCGCAGGGGCCCTGTGCGCACAGCGGAGCCCCGGGCGGCCGCTGGAGGGTCCGGCGACCCGGGGCTCCGAGCTGCGGGCGCACTGCTCAGGCGGTCCTGAGGTAGTGCGCGGTCTCCTTCTTGAAGGCCAGGATCAGCCAGTACACGGTGAGCACAAGGTGCACGACGTACAGAAGCGTTCCTGCGAGGAGGAGCACATCCATGTCGAAGTAGGGGATCATCATCAGGCCGAACAGTCCCATCACCAAGGTGGCCAGGATCCCGAGGATCGCGAGGACGATGCCTAGAATGCGCGCCCAGTTCCCCTTGGCCCGCAGCCCGAAGTAGACCAGCAGGTAGAGCCCGGCCATGATCGCCGCGCTGATGGCAGCTCCGATCACTCCGCCGGCGCCCTGGGCCGCCTCTTCAGCGTCTTCTGCCGGCAGCCCGAAGTCGTCATACATCTCCATCATGCCGTCCACGTAGGCATCGCTGAGAGTCCATGCGGTGATCAGGCCATAGCTGACCACGCTCAGGCCCAGCAGCACCAGCACCAGGCTCTTCAGCCTGCGGACGCCGGCCGGCTCAGTCAGCGGGCCGGTGCCGTAGGCGGCGTTGGGATCGTAGGCGGCGGTTCCGTATTTGCTCATGATCGCTCCTTCTCGTTCCTAGGATGTTGATCTACTCGTACCGAAGGGCTTCGATGGGGTCCTTTCGGGCGGCCCGCATGGCGGGCAGCGTCCCGGCGAGGAACGCGATCGCTACGATCAGGGCGAAGATCCCCCCCAGCGCCGCCGGGTTCAGCCCGAAGAGGCTGAGCTCGGCGAAGTCGCCCAGGGGCGCGTCCTCACCCCCGGTGAGCGCGGCGTCGAGCGCGAACCCGACCACCAGCCCGGAGAGGATGCCGATCACCGATCCCATCAGCCCGATCACCACTGCCTCCAAGGAGAAGAGCCCGAATACCCGGCCCGAGGACATGCCCAGAGCCTTCATCAGCCCGATCTCACGGGTGCGCTCCTGCACGCTCATCAGCAGGGTGTTGACGATGCCGAAGCTCGCTGCCAGCAGGGCGATGAGGGCAAAGGCTGAGAGCACCCAGGTGACCGCGTCGATGACGGTCTCGAACATAGCGATCTGGTCCTCCACCGTCAGGCCCATGAGGCCCTCATCCTGCAGCGCGTCCTTGATGTCCTCCTCATAGGCCTCCAAGTCGGAGAGCTGCACTGCGACCATCATGTAGCCCTCAGGCTGTGTGCCCTCGTACCCCTCGGAGTTGATCTCAGCGAGCTGCTCGGTCAGCTCCACCGAGGGAATGGGTGTGAACCCGACCCCGGCAAGGGATCCGTGGGTGACGCCGACGATCTCTGCCTCCACCGAGGACTGCTCGCCGACGGCGCTGCTGGCGCCGATCATCACCGTCTCGCCGAGGACCTCCTCAGCGGTCTCGGCGTCGAAGATCGTCAGCCAGTCCTCCGGCAGGGTGATCTCCATCTCCTCCGAATCCGGAGTCTCTCCGGCGGCGAGCTCAGCCAGCGGGGCGTTGAGGGCGTCGTCGAGCTGCAGCTGGTACTGCTCGCCGTCCTCAGTCTCGAGATAGTCGGTGTCGGCAGCGATGGAGGCATCCACGCCGGTGACCCCCTCGAGGCCCTCGATGAAGTCCACATCGTCCTCAGTGAGCATCCCGCTGCCGTATCCGGCGTCGGTGACGGCATCGGGGTCGTACTCCGCGGGGCCGTCCTGCTCCTCGGCGTCCACCTCCATGGCTGGGATGACGTAGATGGAATCATCCTCGCCGAAGCCGGAGACGATCCGGTCCAGGGTGTGGTTGATGCCCGCCCCCAGCCCGGAGGTGAGAGTGAGGGTGAAGGCGCCGATGACGATCGCGATGACCGTCAGCGCGGTGCGCATCTTGGAGCGCAGGGTGTTGCCGAACGCGGATCTGATCAGGTCGAAGCTCTTCATGCGGTGGCCCCCTCCGGGCTCGAGCCGGTCTCCTCGCGGACGATCTCGCCGTCCTGCATCATCAGCCGGCGCTGACACTTGGCGGCCAGGTCCTCATCATGGGTGACCACCACCAGAGTGATGCCGTAGTCGCGGTGCAGGCCGAAGAGGATCTCCTCGACCACCTCGCCCGTGCTGGAGTCCAGGTTTCCGGTGGGCTCGTCGGCGAACAGCACGCTGGGGCTGTTGATCAGGGCCCTGGCGATGCAGACCCTCTGCTTCTGCCCGCCGGAGAGCGCCGTCGCCTTGTTCTTCGCCTTGGCGCCCATGTCCAGCTGCTCCAGTGCCCGCATGCCCCGCTCGTTGCGCTCGGCCTTGCCCACCCCGGCGATCTTCAGCGGCAGGGTGACGTTCTCCAGCACCGTCTGATTGGGGTTGAGGAAGAACTGCTGGAACACGAACCCGAAGGTCTTGTTCCGCAGTGCGGAGACCTCCTTGGCCTTCAGCCCGCTGACCGGCGTGCCGTCAAGGGCGACGACGCCGGCGGTGGGCTGGTCCAGCAGGGCCAGCAGGTGCATGAGGGTGGACTTGCCGGAGCCGGACTTGCCGACGATCGCGACCGACTCGCCCTGGCTGATGCCGAAGGTCAGGCCCTTCAGCGCATCGAAGCGGGTCTCGCCGCGGCCGTAGACCTTCACCAGGTTCTCGGTCTCCAGCACCGGTTCAGCCCGGCTGTCCGGGGGCATTTCTGCAGTGGTGTGCGTCATGTCCATCAGTCTTCCGGATGAGGCGGCGATGCGCGTCACCCCTGAGGATGAAGAACAGCGGATCACGCCAACGTCCCTGGCAGGCCCTGACCCAGCAGGCGATGAGCAGGCGTCCCGCTGGTGCAGCACGAACCGGATTCGGCGACCGGTGCCCCCTCGGTGGTGCCGCGACCGCCGCATCGTCCTCACCGGCGAGGATCTCGTCGAGGGATACCCCTTCGTGCCCTCCGCCCCGGTGGCCGACCAAGATCACCACAACCCTGAACTGGCCGAGCAGGTCTGACTCGGCCCGCCTGCTGCAGCCCCGGGCGAGCTCCTCGGCCAAGCTTCTCGCGCGCCTCGCCCCGAGCTGAGGCCCTGTGCACGGCCAGCACCAGCTGACCCGGGGCAGAGTGTTTGAGGAAGCTGACCTGCATACCGGTATCAGGCAGGAGCATCTGTCGTGCCATCCGGCCTGATCCCGCCGCTCACCTGACCGGCCGCCAGGCACCTGCCGCTCGCCGCCGAAGCTCCGGGACTAGGCTTGTGCCCGTGCCTGAGACCGTATCCCCCACGCCTGCTATCACCGCCGACCAGCTGGTGAAGCGCTACGGCGACTTCACCGCCGTAGACGGCATCACCTTCCAGGTCGCCGGCGGCGAGGCCTTCGGGCTGCTGGGCCCCAACGGGGCCGGCAAATCCACCACCATGCGGATGATCGCAGCCGTCGCCTCCCGCACCTCCGGAGCCATGGAGGTCGCAGGACTGGACCCGCAGCAGGAGGGCCCCCGGGTCCGGGCGCGGCTCGGAGTGATCCCCCAGCAGGACAACCTGGACGAGGAGCTCACCGTCCGGGAGAACATCATCATGTACGGCAGATTCTTCGGCCTGCCGCGGAAGCACCTGGCCTCCAAGGCCGACGAGCTGCTCGAGTTCGCCCAGCTGACCCATAAGGCCGAATCCCGGGTGGAGGACCTCTCCGGCGGAATGAAACGGCGCCTCACCATCGCCCGGGCCCTCGTCAACGATCCCGACATCCTCCTGCTCGACGAGCCCACCACCGGCCTGGATCCCCAAGCACGGCACGTGCTCTGGGACCGGCTGTTCCGGCTCAAGGAGACCGGCACCACCCTGGTGCTGACCACCCACCACATGGAAGAGGCCGAGCAGCTCTGCGAGCGGCTCATCGTCGTCGACCACGGCAGGATCATGGCTGAAGGCTCCCCGAAGGAACTCATCCGCGAGCACTCCACCCGCGAGGTGCTCGAGCTTCGCTTCGGCATGGACCGCAACCGGGAGATCGCCGCCGAGCTGGAGCCGGTCCTGGTGGCCGCCGACATCGGCCACCGCCACATCGAAGTCCTGCCTGACCGCCTCCTCGTCTACGCCGCCGACGCCGAATCCGCCCTGGAGCGCATCCACAGCACCGGGCACAGGCCGGTGACCTCCCTGGTCCGGCGCTCCTCCCTGGAGGACGTGTTCCTGCGCCTGACAGGACGGACTCTGATCGATTGAGCGCCCCGCTGACTGAGACAGGCCGCAGCACGACGCCGAAGGCTGCGGGCAAGGACAGGCTCGCCCGGGCAGCGGCGACCCGCGGGGTGCTGCACATGGCCGAGCGGACGCTGCGGTCCATGCGCGCCTACGCCGGCGTGATCCTCTTCGCCTCCATCGCCAACCCGATCATCTACATCGCCGCGATGGGGCTGGGCCTCGGCGTGCTGATCGGAGAGGGCACCAGCTTCGCCGAATACGGCGCCGAGTCCTACCTGATGTACATCGCCCCCGCGATCCTCGCCTCCACCCTGGTGATGTCCGGGGCCATCGAAATGACCTTCCCGGTGATGGAGGGGTTCAAATGGCGGCGGACCTACTACGCCGCCCAGGCCACACCGCTGACGCCCCGGCAGATCGCCGCCGGGCACATCCTCGCAGTCTGCGTGCGATTCCTCATTCATTCCTCCGTCTTCCTGACGGTGATGCTGCTCTTCGGGGTGATCTCCTCCCCATGGGCGTTCCTGCAGATCATCACCGCTTCCATGGGCGGGCTGGCCCTGGGCCTGCCGATCATGGCCTATGTGGCCGCGCTGCGCGACGACCGCGGACGGATCGCGCTCATTCAGCGGTTCGTCGTGATGCCGCTGTTCCTGTTCTCCGGGACCTTCTACCCGCTGACCAACCTGCCCCTGGGCCTGCAGGTCCTCGGCTGGCTCTCCCCCATCTGGCACGCCAACGAGCTGGGCCGGGTCCTGTCCTTCGGCCAGCCCACCCCGGCCTGGCTGATCGGTGTGCACGTGGGGTACCTGCTGCTGGTGATCGTGGCGGGATGGCTAATCGTCCAACGGATCTACACAGCCCGTCTGGGCTACGCCGAATGGCGCGGCCGGGTCCCCGGTGCCCGCGCGGAGGCCAAGCGGAAAGCCAAGCTGTCCGCGCAGGAGCGGCGGCAGGACATCTCCGACGGGGCGATGCCCAGCGTGGTCGTCCGCACCGGTTTCGCCTCCAACCTCTATTCGGGAAACATCCGGGCGGTCTTCGAGCGAGGCCTGTCCGCAATCCGCAGCGGACGGAAGCTGATCTTCTTCGCCGGATTCCTGGAGCCGGTGCTGTTCCTGACATCCTTCGGCCTCGGCGTCTCCCCTATGCTCGACGACGGGTTCGAGGTCAGCGGGGAGACCGTCGCCTACGCCGCGTTCATCGCCCCGGCCCTGCTGGCCGTCTCAGCGATGAACGGCGCCGTGTTCGACTCCACGGTGAACGTGTTCTTCAAGCTGCGGCTCACCAAGCTTTACCGGACCATGATGGCCACCTCCCTCGGCCCGCTGGACCTGGCGCTGGGAGAGATCCTGCTGGCTCTGCTCCGCGGCGGCATCTACGCCGCAGGGTTCCTGGCGGTGCTGCTGAGCGCCGGATTGGTCGACCCTGCCGCCGCTGTGCTGATGCTGGCCGCCGCGCTGCTGATCGCCCTCGGGTTCGCCTCCGCAGGAATGGCCATCACCACCTTCATGACCCGGTTCCAGCAGCTCGACTGGCTGATGGTCCTGATGCTGCCGATGTTCCTATTCTCCGCGACCCTCTTCCCCATCGAGGTCTATCCGGAGGTCGCGCAGCGCATCATTCAGGTGCTGCCGCTGTGGCACGGGGTGGAGCTGATGCGCCACATCGCGTTCTGGGACTTCAGCCTGATGAGCCTGGTGCACATCGGCTACTACCTGGTGATGGTCGCCGTAGGGATGACCGTGACGACCTACCGGATGCGCCGGCTCTTTCTGCGCTAGCCGTTCTCACCGGCGTCGTCGTCCTCGTCCTCGTCGTCGCCGGTGTCCTCTGACTCGGTGCCGATGGTCAGGGCGTCCTGGGCCAGCTGGAAGAATTCGCCGCGGTGCTCCCCCAGGGCCTCGTCATGCTGGGCGAGCAGCACTACGGTACGGGTGGTGCCGTCCTCGGCGACGGCGTGCCAGCTGCCGGTGAGCACGCCGGGCAGGCCCCCGCCCTTGAACGCGAGGGTGTCCCACCACGGCTCCTCCACTGCGCCGGCCAGGCCGGGGTTGGTGCCGAGGACGGCGCTCAGCTCGGGGTGGTCGTCCTCGTACTCTGCGAGCGCCTCGTGGACGGCGACGATGTCGTAGGCGCTGGCGTGCCAGTCGATGGCGAAGTCGACATCGTCGGCGCCGGTATCGTCGGAGGAGATGTCGAGCTCCTCATCCTCAAGCTCTGTGAGGCGCTCCCGCTGCTCCTCCTCGTCCAGGTCCTCCCAGTCCTCACTGAGCTCGGGGTGCCCCCAGCGCAGCTGGAACAGCTCCCGGGTGGTGAGGAAGGGCTGGAGCAGCTCAGGCTCAGAGTGCCCGGACTCGACGACGGCGTCCTCCACGGCCTCGCGGCCGAGCAGCTCGATGAGCATGTCGGTGCCGGTGTTGTCGGAGACCTCGATGGTGCGCTGGGCCACGTCGCTGACAGTGGTGGTGTACCCCTCGGGCTGATCCTGCAGGGTGCCGGAGGGCAGGCTGCGCAGGTCCTCGGTGAGCTCAAGCTCGTCCAGCCACTCATGGTCGCCCTCCTCGATGGACTCCGCCAGAGCGAGGATCACATACAGCTTGGCGGTGGACGCCAGAGGCGCCGGCTCGTGAGGCTGGCCGATCTCCAGCAGCGGCTCGCCGTCCTCCAGCACGACGGCATGCATCTCGCCGGGGAGACCTTCGAGCCGCTCGGCGATCTCCTCGAACCCATCGGCCGGCTCCGCCGGCTCGAAGGGCTCGGCGAAGAAGATGGTCTCGATGGTTTCGCCGTCCTCGGCGAGCCCGATCTGCAGATCCAGCTCGGCGGCCTCGGACTCCAGACGGGTGACTGAGCTGGTCTCGTCGCCCTCGTAGTCGGTGGCGTCCCAGGGGGCGGCCGGGCGGAGGTTCTGGTTGAGAATCTCGGCGAACTCCTCCGCGTCGACCTCGGCGACGAAGTCTTCGCTGAGCCGGTCCTCCCATTGCTCGGCGCTGGTGTTCTGCTCAGCGTTGAGGATCTCGAAGATCTCCTCGGCAAGCTCGCCGGCCGGGTCGTCGGGAAAGCTGATGCTGGACTCGGACGCTTCTGGGTCCTGAGCGCCCTCGTCGGCCTCCTGGGCCTGGTAGCCGTCGCCGCCGTCGAGCGGGGTGGGGGCTCCGCCGTCGGACCCGTTCCCGCCGTTGTCCAGGCAGGCGGTCAGGCCCAGCAGGCCGGCGAGGGCAAGCCCAAGAGCACGGGTGAGCGGACGGGTTCCAGGGCACTGCGAAGAGGGAACGGTTTCAAACACGGATGAGATTGTGCCAGACAGCTCCGTCCTCAGCCCGCCCTATGTCCTACTTCCAGCCGAGGGGCTTGGCAACGTGCTCCACGATGCTCTCCAGAATATGGGCGTTGTACTCGACGCCGAGCTGGTTGGGCACGGTGACCAGAAGCGTGTCAGCCTCGGCGACGGCAGTGTCCTTGGCGAGCTCTTCGACGAGCTCGTCCGGCTCAGCGGTGTAGGAGCGCCCGAAGACCGCGCGGGTCTTCTCATCGATCATGCCGAACTTGTCCTCGGAGTCCCGCTGGCCAAGGAAGTAGGCGCGGTCCTGGTCGCTGACCACCGGAATGATGGAGCGGCTGACAGAGACCCGCGGCTCAAAACCGTGGTCGTGCTTCTTCCACTCCTCGCGGAACGCCTGGATCTGCTTGGCCTGCTGGACGTGCAGCGGCTCCCCGGACTCGTCGTCCTTCAGGGTGGAGCTCATCAGGTTCATGCCCATCTTCGCAGCCCACTCCGCAGTCGAGTCTGAGCCGGCACCCCACCAGATCCGCTCGCGCAGACCTTCGGAGTAGGGCTCGATGCGCAGCAGCCCGGGCGGATTGGGGAACATGGGCCGGGGGTTCGGCTCGGCGAAGCCACGGCCCTCAAGCACCTGAAGGGCCACTTCAGTGTGCTTGCGAGCCATGTCTGCGGCGCTCTCGCCCTCACCGGGCTGGTAGCCGAAGTATGAGAACCCGTCGACGACCTGCTCCGGCGAGCCCCGGGAGATGCCCAGCTGCAGCCGTCCCTCGGAGATGAGGTCGGCCGCACCAGCATCCTCGGCGAAGTACATCGGGTTCTCGTACCGCATGTCGATGACCCCGGTGCCGATCTCGATGCTGCTGGTCCGGGCGCCGATCGCGGACAGCAGCGGAAACGGGCTGGCAAGCTGCCGCGCGAAGTGGTGCACCCGGAAGTACGCACCGTCGATCCCCAGCTCCTCAGCGGCCACGGCCAGGTCGATGCTCTGCAGCAGCGCATCCTGCCCGGTGCGGGTCTGAGAGTGCGGAGAGGGAGTCCAGTGGCCGAAGCTGAGGAAGCCGATCTTTTTCGCCATGCCCGGGCAAACCCTCTTAGCTCAGCGGCTATTCCTCAGGCACAGTCCCGGCCACGATGGCCGCTCCGCTCCGCGTCCGCGCAGCGCGCGGCCATCCGTGGGCCAGAACTGCTGGTCGTCTGAACCGGACGCGCACAGCTCTTCACACCGAAGACAGCGAGAGGCCAATCTGAGCAGCATAGGAGGGCATGGCTGCGCTGAATACTGCCCAGATTGGCCGCTCACTGGCTAAAGGGGCACAACTGGGGCCAGAAGTTATCCACAGCGTGGGGAAACTCGCCCCACACGGCCTGCAAAATGCTGAGACTGGGGCAATGGGACGACGCCGACCACCTCCGAAAGAGCTTGCAGCCAGTGCCGTGACCAGCGCTCAGGCCACACGCCTCGGGCAGAGCCCCGGCGTCCTGCGCCGCACTGCTTTCATCCGGCTGAGGTCCGGGGTCTATGTTCCTGCATCCACAGAGCTCGACGACGACGCCCAGCTGCGGACCCGAGCTGAGGCGCTCTTGGCGGAGTACCAGGGAAGCTGGATCTCCCACCGCACTGCAGCACGGCTGAGCCGGGCCCCTCTTCCCCGGCGCCTCAGCAGGGACAGCGCCATCCATCTCTCTGTACCAGCCCCGCAGAACCGTCCGCGCCGCGAAGGCGTGGTCGGCCACCGGGCACAGGTCAGGGGCACCGACGTCGTTGCCCTCGGCCCTCTGCTGCTGAGCAGTCCGGCACGCATGTGGCGTGAGCTCGCTCACGAGTGCAGCGTCGAAGAGCTCACCGTGCTCGGTGATTGGCTTGTCCGGCACCCCTACCCCAAATGGGAGGGACGGAACCACCCATACTCGACGGTGGACAGCCTTCGAGCGCAGATCGTGCCAGGAATGCGCGGAGCCTCCGCTGCTCGTGAGGCCTTAACACTCATCCGCGTCGGATCGGACTCACCCACCGAAACAGAATTCCGCCTCGCCCTCCTGAAGGACGGGCTTCCCGAGCCGCAGATGCAGGTCTCCGCCGACCCATCGACCCCTTGCTCGCCGAAGGGGGACCTCGGCTACCTGAAGCAGAAGATTGTGATCCAGTACGAAGGCGCCACGCATTTCACCCCCGAGCAGGCGCAAGCTGACCAGCGCCGCGACAACGTCTTCCTGGCGGAGGGGTGGGTGGTGCTTCGGCTCAACCGGGTTGACCGCCGTGAAGGCTTCCGGACCGCCGTGCAGCAGGTACGCGCGCTTCTCACCCATCGCAGCTGACAAACCAAGACAGCGAGAGGCCGATCAGGACAGGATCTGGGGCGCTAAGTGCCGCAATTGCTGCTCGGATTGGCCTCTCAGTGAGTTCGGAAGGATTGGCCTTCTGAGCGGCTCAGGCGAGGGAACGCTCAGCTGATTCCACAACGTTCGCGAGGAGCTCCACGCGGGTCATGGGGCCTGCTCCGCCGGGGTTCGGGGAGTAGAAGCTGGCCACGTCCTCGATGCCGGGGGCGATGTCCCCGAAGATCTTCGCCTTGCCGGTCTCCGGGTTCACCTCACGGGTGACCCCCACATCCAGCACGATGACGCCGGGCTTCAGGTCCGCGGGGTCGATCATGTGCTTCACGCCCGCGGCCGCCACCACCACATCGGCGCTCCTCAGGTGCGAGGCCGTGTCCTTGGTGCCGGTGTGGCAGAGGGTCACCGTGGCGTTGACGTTCCGGCGGGTCAGCAGAAGGCCGATCGGCCGGCCGATCGTCACCCCGCGCCCGATCACGACCACGTGCTTGCCGCTGAGGTCAATGCCGTAGTGCCCGAGCAGGTCCACACACCCCTTCGGGGTGCAGGGCAGCGGGGTGGTCATCTCACCAGCGGTGGAGGCCACCAGCCGACCCAGATTCATGGGGTGGAGGCCGTCTGCGTCCTTATTCGGGTCGATGGCCTCCAGGATCGCCTGTGTGTCCAAGTGCTGAGGCAGCGGAAGCTGAACGATGTACCCGGTGCAGGCAGGGTCATTGTTCAGCGTGTCCAGCTCGGCGAGCAGCTCGTCCTGGCTGATGCCCTCCTCGAGCTGCACCTGGATGGAGTTGATGCCGACCTCCGCGCAGTCGCGGTGCTTGCCCGCCACATAGGACTCGCTGGCCGGGTCCGAGCCCACCAGCACAGTCCCCAGCCCAGGGGTCACGCCCTGCTCCTTGAGCTTGGCGACCCGCTCGGCGAGGTCTTCCCTGAGCGCGCGGGCGGTAGCCCTGCCGTCGAGAATCTGAGCAGCCACTGACGCGCTCACCAGTCCTCGAGGCCGTCATAGAGAGGAAAGTCCGCAGCGAGCTTCTCCGCCCGGGCGCGGAGCGCGGCGACGTCTGGGCCGGGCTTGAGCGCCTCAGCGATGATGTCAGCGACCTCGCGGAACTCATCCTCGCCGAACCCGCGGGAGGCCAGCGCCGGGGTGCCGATCCGCAGTCCGGAGGTGGTCATCGGCGGGCGGGGGTCGTTCGGGACCGAGTTGCGGTTCACGGTGATGCCGATGTCGTGCAGGAGGTCCTCGGCCTGCTTGCCGTCCAGCTCGGAGTTCCGCAGGTCCACCAGCACCAGGTGCACGTCGGTGCCTCCGGTGAGCACGGAGACACCGTGCTGAGTGACGTCGTCGGATACCAGCCGCTCGGCGAGCAGCTTGGCGCCGGCGACAGTGCGGCGCTGCTTCTTCCTGAAGTCCTCGGAGCCGGCGATCTTGAACGCGATGGCCTTAGCGGCGATCACGTGCATCAGCGGGCCGCCCTGCTGGCCGGGGAAGACCGAGGAATTGATCTTCTTCCTGTGCTCCTCCTTGCAGAGGATCATGCCGGAGCGGGGGCCTGCCAGGGTCTTGTGCACGGTGGTGGTGACGACATCGGCGTAGGGCACCGGGTTCGCGTGGAGGCCCGCGGCGACCAGGCCGGCGAAGTGGGCCATATCCACCCACAGGTAGGCGCCCACCTCATCAGCGATCTCCCTGAAGCGGGCGAAGTCCAGCTCGCGCGGGTAGGCGGACCAGCCGGCGACGATCAGCTTGGGCTTCTCAGCCAGGGCGATCTCACGGACCTTGTCCATGTCGATGGTGCCGGTCTCGGGATCCACCTCGTAGGCGACGATCTCATAGGTCTTGCCGGAGTGGTTGAGCTTCATCCCATGGGTGAGATGGCCGCCGTGGGCCAGAGAGAGGCCCATCATCTTGTCGCCGGGCTGGAGGAAGGCGGTCATCACCGCGACGTTGGCCTGAGCGCCGGCGTGGGGCTGGACGTTGGCGTGCTCGGCGCCGAAGAGCTCCTTGGCGCGCTCAATGGCGAGGTTCTCTGCGACGTCGACGAACTCGCACCCGCCGTAGTAGCGGCGGCCGGGGTAGCCCTCCGCGTACTTGTTGGTGAGCACGGAGCCCTGCGCCTCGAGCACGGCGCGGGGCACGAAGTTCTCACTGGCGATCATCTCGAGGGTGCCGCGCTGGCGGCCCAGCTCCTGGGCGATCGCCTCAGCGATCTCCGGGTCGACGTCTGCCAGGGGGGCGGTATTGATGTCAGCGCTCAAGAAGGGCTCCTCATCTCCGGTGGTGGTGCCGCGATCAGTCTACGCACGACGCACCCGGCGCGGGCGCCCCATGCTGTGAAAAGAGACACACACCAGACGCCCTTATTATGAGAAACTCATAACTGCTGGCATGATATATGGGATGACTCAGCAGGATTGGCCCACTCAGCTGCGCGAGCGGGGGCTGCGCGTGACCCGCCAGCGCCTCGCCGTGCTCGAGGCCGTCCACGCCCAGCCGCACAGGCCGGCCGAGTCTGTTCACTCCACTGTGGCAGAGCAGCTGCCGGATATCACCGTCCAGTCCGTCTACACCGTGCTGCACGACCTCTCCGCAAAGGACCTGATCCGGCGCTTCGACCCGCCGGGCGCCGCAGCCTGCTACGAGACCCGCACAGAGGACAACCACCACCACGCGATCTGCACCCGGTGCGGACGCATCGAGGATGTGGACTGCGTGCACGGGGAGGCCCCGTGCCTGGAGGCGCCCGCCTCCCTGGGGATGAGCATCGACGTCGCCGATGTGGTGTTCCGCGGGCTGTGCGCCGCATGCCGCCAGACGCAGGCCGAGTCCCCCGCATCGGTTGCCGCCTAAGATTTCCCCGCGCCTTTTTCGAGAATATTACGTTCCCTAGTATTTTCTATTAGAAGTTCTTGCGCATACAAAAAGCTCCCCGCGGAGAACCGCGGGGAGCTTTTCTGCGCTTCAGCTCGTCAGAACTGAATAGCGATCAGGACGCGACTCAGAGGTCGTCTGCCTCGTCGTCGTCAGCACCGTTGTCCATGGCGTCGTCCTCAGTGCCGAGCTCGTCGTCCTCAGCACCGTCGTCCATGGCGTCGTCCTCGGTGGTGGTGTCGTCCACGCCGTCGCCGTTGTCCTCGACGGCAGGGTCGTCAGCGCCGTTGTCGTCGACGCCGTTGTCGTCGCATGCGGCCAGGCCGAACATAGCGATGGAACCGACGCCCACGATTCCGGCGAGGTTGCGCAACTTGGAGTTCTCGGTAGTAGCCATATGTTGGTTACCTCCGTTTGGTCCTGCATCGATGTGATGCGTGGCGGAATTTCCGCCTTCATCGCCGCGGAATCCGTTCCCCGGCGAACTGTCTCCATACCACCAGACGTATCGACGGAATGGAAGCCAAAATCGGCCATTCAGGCCAATTCGGAGAAGACTCTTAGGCCTCATTCAGGTTGGAGCTGTCAGCACCCAGGCACTAACAGCCCGTGTTCAGGTTCACGCCTCAGTTCGAGGCTTCCATGACTGCTTCCTCGAGCTCTGCGAACTCGATGACAGTGTCCTCATCCGGCTCCTCGACCTCGTCGGTCTCATCCCAGTCCTCGAACGAGACGTCGAACTCCTGGGCCTGGTAGGAGACCAGATGCGGCTCGTCCTCGTCGGCAGCCACAGCGAAGACGGCGTTTTCGATCTCGTAGATCCAGACGTTCTCGCCCTCGACGGTGTCCGCCTCGCCCTCAGCGTCGCTCTCGGACACGGCGGACTCGAAGCCCTCGCGAAGGTTGGTGATGAACTCGCCGGGAGTCTCAATCATCTCCAGGTCCACGGCCTCGGTCACATGGACCCAGTCGCCGCGCTCATCAAGCCACTCCTCAAGCTCCTCGGGCTGAAGGCCCTCGGCGTCCTCGGGACGGGATTCCTCATAGGTGGCCACGAAGAACTCGTTCGACTCCAGGACTCGCTCACCGTCGTCGAAGATGCGCTGCTCCCCGTGGGAGAACGCACGGACCGCACCGTCACCCTCCATGTCACCGGCTATGGTGAGCTCCTCACCCTCAAGGTCCTCGCCATCCTCATCGGCGTCCTCATCCTCGTCCTCGGCACTGCCTGCCGCGCCGATCTCCGGGGCATCGTCCTCATCCTCGATGTCCTCCTGGATGAGCACCTCAATGGTGACGCTGTCATGGTCCAGGGAGCTCTCCCAGATGTCCTCCTCGATCTCGGAGAAGCTGGGCGGGTCCATGGTCTCATCGTCGGGCTCGCCGCCGGCGTCGTCCTCGTCCTCCTCGCCGGCGATCTCGTCAGGGTGGTCACCCTGGTCCTCAGCCCCGTCAGGATCCTGGCCCTCGGCGCCGGCGTCCTCCTCCTCAGTCTGATCATCGGCGGGAGTTCCGGGGTCGCCGCAGGCGGTGAGCGCCAGCAGCGCCACGCCGAAGACCCCCGTGGTCCTGTAGAACTTATCCATCTCTCTCCTTCTCCTTACTCGCCGCCCTCTGCGACGGCGTCAGTGATCTCCGGGTCATCGATCTCTTCGCCGGTCTCGACGGACTCGGCGCCGCCTGCCTCCTCGAGGATCTCGTCGATGGTGATGACATCCTCGGGAGCCTCGGGTGCCTCGGACTCGTTCCATTCGTCGAACGCGTAGGTGTTCGCACCGTCGCTGATCTCGAGGATGAGAGGCTCATCCCCCGCTGCGACGACGATGCTCAGGTCGTCCTCGGTGTAGATCCACACGTCCTCGCCGTCGCGAATGTCCTCCTCAGCCTCCAGCTCGTCATACTCGCCGTCGGCGAGCTCCTCCTGCCAAGTGGTCAGCACATCCTGGGCGGAGTAGACGCTCTCGGCGTCGGGAAACTGCACCCAGGCGTCGTCGATGATCTCAGCGACATCATCGGAGGAGACAGAGTCCGCCTCCTCCTCATCCTCATCATCGTCGTTGAGCTCGGCGGCGAGCAGCTGGGCGAACTCATCGCCGGCGAAGTACTCCTCACCGTCGACGACCACCTGCGTGAAGCTGGACTCCCCGGCGCTGAAGCTCATCTGCGAGGCGGTGCCGTCCAGGTCTCCGGTGATCTCCAGCTGCCCGGACTCGCCCTCGTCAATCTCGCCGAAGAGCTCGTCCACGTCCGCCTCGCCGGCCTCGATCTCGCCTTCGACTGTCACTGACTCGGCAGCCAGGGACGTCTCGAAGGCCTCTTCGCGGACCTCGCCGAACACGGGCGCGGCGCCGGTGGCGACATCGTCGTGCTGATCACTGGCATCCACCGGGTAGGGGCCGCAGGCACTGAGCGCCAGTCCGCCGGCGGTGAGCACGGCCGGGGCAGTCAGCGCAGTGGGGAAGGTGGGGGTGCGCGTCATTGCAGTGTGTGCCTCCTCATTCGGGACTCTCACAGACGGTACTGAGCAAGTCTGGGTGTTGCCTTGGTCTGGTCGGCCTCACCCTAGTGGAGGCCGACGCAGCCGCCCCGGATTTCCCTGAAGGCCTCAGACCAGGCGGGGATCGTCCTCACGCTTGAGCCGCAGCCAGCGGCATCCGTAGCCTTCCAGCTGCACCTCCGCGGCGGAGTCGCCGTCGAGCTCGTGGGTGTCCTCTGCCATGAGGTCGATCAGCTGCGTGCCCGGCTCCTCATCCTCCAGGACGAAGGGGACGTTGACGGGTTCGGGGGCAAGGTTGTGCAGCAGCACCAGGGATCGGGCCTCCCAGGTGACCCGGTGGACCAGCACGCTGCTGTGCGGCTGCTCAATGACATGGAACTCGCCCCAGCCGATCTCCGGGGACTCCCGGTACCGCTTGGCCAGGCGCGTGATGTGATGCAGCAGGGAGTCCTGCTCACGGCGGGCAGAACCGGCGTTGATGTGCTCCGGGGAGTAGGAGCCCTCGGTGACGGCGCGAGCCAGCTGCGAAGGCTTGGCGGAGGAGAACCCGCCGTTCTTCTCGCTGGACCACTGCATCGGGGTGCGGACCGCTTCCCTGCCGGAGACATCCAGGTTCTCCCCCATGCTGATCTCCTCCCCGTAGTAGAGCACGGGTGTCCCGGGCAGGGAGAAGAGCAGGCTGTAGGCCATCCTCAGCCGGCGCGGGTCCCCCTCGAACATGGTGGGCAGACGACGCCGGACGCCGCGCCCGGCGAAGCGGTGCTCCTCCTCCGGAGCGAAGGTGTCGAGGATCTCCTCACGCTCCTCGTCGGGAAGCAGATCCAGGGTGAGCTCGTCATGATTGCGCAGGAAGTTGGCGTACTGGACCCCCATGTCCAGGTCCTGCGGGCGTGACTCCAGAGCTTCCCGCAGCGGAGCGGCATCCTGCCGGGCGAAGGCCAGGAACATCTTCTGGTTGGTGAAGAAGTCGAACTGCATGGTCAGCTGGTCGCCGTCCTCACCCCCGAAGAAGGCTCGCTGCTCCTCATGCGGCAGGTTGACCTCACCGAGCATGATGGCCGAGCCCTGTCCGCTGGCACGGCGCTGTATGAAGGAGCGCAGGCTGCGCAGGTAGTCGTGCGGCTCCTCCAGCTCCTCCTCGTCCACCCCGAGCAGGGTGGTCTGATTGATCGCGAACGGAACGGCGTCGACCCTGAATCCGTCCACCCCCACCTGCAGCCAGAAGCCCATCATCTTCGCGATCTCATCGCGGACCTGGGGATTGGCGGTGTTCAGGTCCGGCTGCGTGTGCAGGAAGTGATGCAGATACCACTCACCGGTCTTCTCGTCCTGAGTCCAGATGCCGTCCTCGGAATCGGGGAACATGGTCTCGTCCGAGGTGTCCGGCGGGGTGTCGTCCCGCCACACGTAGTAGTTCCGGTAAGGGTTGTCCTTCGAGGCTCGAGACTTGCGGAACCAGGGGTGCTGGTCCGAGGTGTGGTTGATGACCAGGTCGATGATCACCCGGATGCCGCGGTCGTGAGCCAGACGGATGAGCTCCACGAAATCACCGTGGTCTCCGTAGCGGGGGTCGACGCCGTAGAAGTCAGCGATGTCATACCCGTTGTCCCGGCGGGGTGAGGGGTAGAAGGGCATCAGCCATATGCAGTTGACGCCGATCTCGGACAGGTAGTCGACGCGCTGGGTCATGCCATGGAGGTCCCCGATCCCGTCATTGTTGGAGTCGAGGTAGACCTCCATGTCGATGCAGTAGACGAACGCGTTCTTGTACCAGAGGTCCGCTGTCTCTGTGATGCGCATAATCAGCCTTTCCGGACCAGCTGCGGCAGAACCTGCTCACCGAAGACGTCGATGAACGGCTTCTGCTCCTGGCCCACGTGGTGGAGGTAGAGGGCGTCGAAGTGCTCAGCAGCCTCGGCGATCCATTCGGCGTGCTGGCCGGGCTCTGCGGAGGTCCAGACCGCCTCGGCGACGGTCTCTGCCGAGACCTCCCCGGCGGCGGTGTCGAAGTGGGCGGGGGTGGCCAGGTCCTGGTCCAAAGGCGGGCCTAAGGCATTGGCCGACCACTGATCGCGGGCGATGCCCATGGCCTGGTCATAGGTCTCAGCCCAGGAGAGATGGATCTGCAGCATGGCCTGCCCCTCTCCCCCGGCGTCGCGGTATGCCTTCAGGGTGTCGTGATGGGCGCCGCCGGGCTGGTTGAGGGTGATCATCCCCTCAGCCCATGCGGCGGCGCGCTGGGCGGACTCCGGGGTGATGCAGGCGGCGTAGAGCGGCAGCGGCTTCCCAGGACGATCGTAGAGGTACGCGTCCTCCAGCTCCACGTACCCGGAGTGCCGGGTGAGCCACTCCCCCTGGTGCAGCCGACGAATAATGTTGACGGACTCCTCGAGGCGAGCCCGGCGGTCCTCCTGCGGAAGCCACTTGTGCGCGGTGACGTGCTCGTTCATGTTTTGGCCCGCCCCCAGGGCTGTCCAGTACCGCTGCGGAAATATCTCTGCCAGGGTCGCTGTCGCCTGGGCTATCAGAGCAGGGTGGTAGCGCTGGCCGGGAGCGCAGACCGAGCCTATGGAGAAGCTGGTGCTGGCCAGGGCGGCCCCCAGCCAGGAGAGCGTGAACCCGGAGTGCCCCTGCCTCTCGGACCAGGGCATGAAGTGATCGGAGCTCATGGCGGCCTGGAATCCGGCCTGTTCGGCGTGCTGGACGTCGGTGAGCAGCTGTGAGGGAGCAATCTGCTCCTGGGAGCAGTGGTAGCCGAAAGTCGTCATATGCAAATCACCCAGATGAGTAGTCGATACATCGTCCCTGATCAGGAACTGTATCGACACCCACCTGGGTGATTGCTGGGTGCTTATCCATCAAGGAGAAACATATTGACGCATGAGCATCGTCGTAGTCCTAGGAAACTCCGCAAACTGTATCCCCGTCGTTATACCCGATCACACGGGCGCACGGCTGCCGCTGTTGCACCTTCACTCCTGCCGAGCCCAGGGTATAGCGGTGCCGCTTGAGGCTCACCCCAGTAGTTGCTCACTGAAGCTGAAGTAACGCTAAGCCCGGTTTCACTGCACCACCGCCCCTCGTGGTAGGTGCTGAACAAGGTCAGCCCCACTGCATTCGAGGTATCCGCGCGCTGCGTTGCCAACCAGCAGCCTGAAGGCAACGCATTAGTCCCACTGATGGCACCAGGGAACCCACTTGCGCTGTTACGGGCATCTTCATCAAGAGGAACTTATTACAACATGGAACCTGGCACAGATGGCTACCTTGTTACGCAAGCTAGCTGATATCCTCGCCACGTGAGCACAGCCAACGATGTACTGACGCACCTGCGCAAGGGGGTGCTTCAATACTGTGTTTTATCGGTGATTAACAATCGGTCCATATACGGACGAGAGATAGCCATCACACTGCGCAACCACAACCTCTTAGAAAGCGAAGGGAGCCTTTACCCTCTCCTGTCCCGCCTCCGGAAACAGGGATGGGTGAGTACAGAGTGGCAGGAATCCCCCTCTGGCCCTCCACGGCGTTATTACCGCCTCACTGACGAGGGACGGAAAATCCTAGACCAGTTTATACAAACGTGGGCGCCCTTTAGTGACGAGATTGACGCCTTACTCTGAAAGGAACCGCATGACAGCTTCAGCCGAGCGGGTCGCGTCTCAGTACGTCGAAAAGCTCGACCAAGCGATGGTGGGTGCTGATCTGAATGAACGTCGAGAAACACTTAACGAGATAAGGGGCGAGCTCGACAGACTAGTGGACGAGGGCACTACCGCTGAGGAGATGCGAGGCCACCTCGAGGCTCTGGGGCCGGTCGAAGATATTGCTCAAGCCGCTTCCCCTTCCGAGAAGCCCCCACACACACTTTTCGCCAAACTCACCCTGGCCTGGGCCTCTGCTAGCGCCGTCCTAGCCCTTTGGGCCCCCTACCTTGCGGCACCAGCAGCTTTGCTCAGCTTAATTGCTGGAAGGACACAGCGCTACGGAACGTGCGCGGTGTGGGGCAGAGCCTCAGTTCACATGAGCGTGGCCAGTCTTTGCCTCTCTGCCATCATGCTCTCCCTCCTCCTTGCCGTTTCTGACTCTAGTGCGGCATAAGAGTGTCGCCTCACTCGTCGGGAAGAAGTCGAAAGCAAACGATCCTCCGAGGAGATGAGCACGGGACTTGTGTGCGAATTGCGCGCTCACATGCTTTGCTCAACTCGCTTAAGGTCGTTACAGGCCACTCCGGGCGAAGAAATACTTGGACCCTTCAAACGCATCCAAAACTCCAGACCAAGCACCCGGACCACAAGCCAGGTAGCCCTGCAGGCTGAAGACTTTACCGTGTTAGCCGATATAAGAATGCACCCGACCCGACTAACTCCTACACCGTTACAACAGGCTGCTCGCCCTCGACCTCAAAAAGCAGCAGTGCATCACGCCACCCCCGCGCAGGCCAACGACTACACCGGGCAGGTAGGTGCGCAACATTGAAAGTTCCTCTCTGCGCGAGAGGCCGACTCCCCTTCGTGGCAGCACAGGGCCGGCGGTCAGCCGGGTTAGAAAATAGAGGTGGCCGTAGCTCCCAAGACTTGCTAGGAGAGCTACGGCCACCTCTATCGATAATCAGTGCCCTAAAGCGTTAGCTCTTGGCCAAGCCGTCCACGATCTCGTTCAGCGTGGCGGAAGGGCGCATGGCCTTGAACGCCTTCTGCTCGTCCGGGCGGTAGTAGCCGCCCACGTCTGCGGGACTGCCCTGCACGGCCTTCAGCTCCTCGACGATCTTCTCCTCGTTCTCAGTCAGTGCCTGAGCAACGGGCTTGAAGGTCTCGGCGAGCTCGGTGTCCTCGGCCTGCTCGGCCAGCTCCTGGGCCCAGTACTGGGCCAGGTAGAAGTGGGAGCCGCGGTTGTCGAGGCTGCCGATCTTCCGGCCCGGGGAGCGGTCCTCCATCAGGAAGGTGGCAGTGGCGCGGTCCAGCGCGGAGGCCAGCACCTTCGCCTTGGGGGCGGAGGCCTGGTCCGCGTACTTCTGCAGCGAGGGCACCAGGGCGAAGAACTCGCCCAGCGAGTCCCAGCGCAGGTAGTTCTGCTCGGTGAGCTGCTGGACGTGCTTGGGGGCGGACCCGCCGGCACCGGTCTCATAGAGGCCGCCGCCGGCCATCAGGGGCACGATGGAGAGCATCTTGGCGGAGGTGCCGAGCTCCAGGATCGGGAAGAGGTCGGTGAGGTAGTCGCGCAGGACGTTGCCGGTCACCGAAATGGTGTCATCGCCCTCACGCAGGCGCTCCACGGTGTACTTGGTGGCCTCGACCGGGCTGAGGATCTTGATCTCCAGGCCCTCGGTGTCGTGGTCGTCCAGGTAGTGCACGACCTTCTTGATGAGGTTGGAGTCATGAGCGCGTTCCTCGTCCAGCCAGAAGACGGCGGGGGCGCCGGTCTCCCGGGCGCGCTCCACGGCCAGCTTCACCCAGTCCTGAATGGGGGCGTCCTTGGTCTGGCAGGCGCGCCAGATGTCGCCGGGCTCCACGGTGTGCTCGATGAGCACGTCGCCTGCCGAGTTGAGGACCTGCACCTTGCCCGCAGCCTCGATCTCGAAGGTCTTGTCGTGGGAACCGTACTCCTCAGCCTTCTGCGCCATCAGGCCGACGTTGGGGACAGTGCCCATGGTGGTGGGGTCGAAGGCACCGTTGGCCCGGCAGTCCTCGATGACCGCCTGGTAGACCCCGGCGTAGGAGGAGTCCGGGATGACGGCGAGGGTGTCGTCGGTCTCGCCGGTGGGGCCCCAAAGCTTGCCTCCGTTGCGGATCATGGCGGGCATCGAGGCGTCGACGATGACGTCGGAGGGGACGTGCAGGCCGGTGATGCCCTTGGAGTCGTCCACCATGGACATCCGGGGGCCGTTCTCCAGGCCCTTCTGGTACTCAGCTTTGATTCCCTCCCCGGCCTCGCCGAGCTCCTCGGCGCCCTTGAGGATGGAGGCCAGGCCGTCGTTGGCGGACAGGCCGGCCTGAGCAAGGTCCTCCCCGTGCTTCTCAAAGATGGTGGGGAAGAAGGCTTTGACGATGTGGCCGAAGATGATCGGGTCGGAGACCTTCATCATGGTGGCCTTCAGGTGCGCGGAGAACAGGACGTCGGCGTCCTTGGCGGTCTGGACCTGCTCGGCGAGGAACGCGTCGAGCGCCTTCGCGGACATGAAGGTGCCGTCGAGCACCTCCCCGGCCTGGATCTTCAGACCTTCCTTCAGAACGTTGACGGCGCCGTCCTCAGCCACGTGCTGGAAAGTGACGGTGTCCTCGGCGTCGAAGACCGCGGACTGCTCGTTGGCGGCGAAGTCCTGGTCCCCCATAGTCGCTACGTTGGTCTTGGAGTCAGAGGACCACTCCCCCATCCGGTGAGGGTTGGCACGCACGTACTTCTTGATGGGCTCGGGCGCGCGGCGGTCAGAGTTCCCCTCACGCAGCACGGGGTTGACCGCAGAGCCCTTGACCTTGTCGTAGCGGGACCGGATGTCCTTCTCCTCATCAGTGGAGGGGGACTCGGGGTAGTCGGGCAGCTTGTACCCCTGCGACTGCAGCTCGGCGACCGCGGCCTTCAGCTGCGGCACGGAGGCAGAGATGTTCGGCAGCTTGACGATGTTGGCCTCGGGGCTCTTGGCGAGCTCGCCGAGCTCTGCCAGCGCATCAGCCTCCGCCTTGTCCTCACCGACGTAGTCGGGGAACTGGGAGACGATGCGGCCGGCGAGGGAGATGTCCCGGGTCTCGACCTCGACGCCGGCGGTAGAGGCGAATGCCTCGACGATGGGCTTCAGCGAATAGGTCGCCAGCATGGGTGCTTCGTCAGTGTTCGTATAAATGATCTTTGCCATGGGTATGTGTCCCCTCGAGGTCGATCGTGATGACGTCAGTCATGATGTCCTGTGTCGGTCACAACCTATCAAGCACGGCGGTGACCTGCCCCGGTGCGGTCAGATGCCGAGGATCGCCATGGCGATGAGGAAGTAGACGATGAGCCCAGTGGCGTCCACGAACGTGGCGATGAACGGGTTCGCGAACACCGCCGGGTCCGCGCCGATGGCTTTGCCCAGCAGCGGCATCAGACCGCCGGCCGAGGCCGCCAAGGTGCAGATTGCCAGCAGGGTCAGGCCGATCACGGAGGCGATCGCCCACCTGCTGATCTCCGGTTCGCCCGGGCCCCACAGCGCCACCAGCAGGAAGCCCAGCACCCCCAATGAAGATCCCAGGGTGACGCCGACTCTCACCTCACGCCAGAGCACCTTCAACGCATCCCTGGTCCGCACATCGCCCAGCGCCAGCGCACGCGTCACCGTGGTGGCCGCCTGGTTGCCGGTGTTGCCTCCGGTGCCGATCAGCAGCGGCACGAACAGCGCCAGGGCCGTCACCGCCTCCAGCTGCCCCTCGAAGGCGTCCAGCACCGAGACCGTCAGGGTGGCGCCCACGGCAAGCACCAGCAGCCATACGATGCGAGACTTCATGATCGTCAGGATCGGGGTGGACAGGTACGGCCGGTTCAGCGGCTCAGCACCACCGTGGCGGGCCGCGTCCTCGTTCTCCGCACGCTCAATGATGTCCAGGGCATCGTCCACGGTGAAGATGCCGACCACCCGGTGCTCCTTATCGGTGACCGGCATCGCCAGATGCTTGCGGTCCGCACAGCGGCGGGCGGCATCCTCTGCGTCATGGTCGGCGTCGACCGAGTCCGCCTCCGCCATCAGCTCGCTCACCACCGCGGCGCCGTCAGCCTTCAGCAGGTCGCGCAGAGACACCACGCCCTGCAGCATCCGGCCGGCGTCCACCACCGGCACGGTGTAGATTGTCTCTGCGTCCTCCGCCTGGGCGCGGACCTTCTCCAACGCCTGGGCAACCGTGAGCTCCTCCCGAATCGCCACGAACTCGGGGCTCATGTGACGGCCGATCGTGCCTGGGTCGTACCCCAGCACGAGGCTGGTGAGACTGCGCTCCCTCTCATCCAGGTGACGCATCATCTGCCGAGCCACCGAGGCCGGCATCTCATCCATCAGCCGGACACGGTCATCCGGGTCCAGCGACTCGAAGAAGTGCGCGACGTCGTGATCCTTCAGGCCCTCCAGGAGCTCGTGCTGCAGCGCCTCATCCAGCAGGTCGAACACCTCGACCGCGGTGTCCTTCGGCAGCATGCGGAACGCGACGGCGCGGTCCTTCACGCCCAGCCGCTCCAAGAAGTCGACGACGTCGCCCGGGTTCAGGTCATTGAGGGCAGACCGAAGCTCACGAAGCCTCTCGTCACGGATCAGGTCCGTCAGCTCGTCCAGCAGCTCTTCGGTCACGGCAATCAGCCCCCATCTCTTGGGTCGTTCAGGATCTGGTCACGCGCAGCCCCTCAAGGCGCGCGGCCGCTGACCAACGCCAAGGGGCTAACTACTGGATCGATTCACGATGTTCAGCTTACCCAAACTCTCTGTGGTCGAAGTGCTCTCAGGACCCGCATGGGTCCGCGGGCCTCAGTGCGCGAAATGACGCTGGCCGGTGAAGTACATGGTCAGGCCGGCCTCCTCGGCGGCGGCGATGACCTCCTCGTCCCGCTGGGAGCCGCCCGGCTGCACCACGGCGGACACCCCTGCCGTGATCAGGATGCCCAAGCCGTCGGCGAACGGGAAGAACGCATCCGAGGCTGCCGCCGAGCCGCGAGCGCGCTCCACGCCCTCACCGCCCAGCGTGTTGGCCCGCTGCACGGCCAGACGGCAGGAGTCCAGACGGTTGACCTGCCCCATGCCGATGCCCACCGCGGCCTGCTGCTTGGCCAGCAGGATCGCGTTGGACTTCACGCTGCGCACCGCCCGCCACGAGAACGCCAGGTCAGCCAGCACCTGCTCGTCAGCGGCCGGACCGGACACCAGCTTCCAGCTCGACGGGTCATCGCCCTCAGCGTCGATCGCGTCCGAAGCCTGCAGCAGCATGCCCCCGGAGATCTGCCGGTACTCCACCGTCTCCCGGTGGTGGCCCTCGGCCAGCTGCAGCAGCCGGAGGTTCTTCTTCTTCGTCAGGACCTCCAGGGCCTCCGGGGCAAAGGAAGGAGCGACCACCACCTCGGTGAACACCTCAGAGACGGCCTGGGCCATCTCCGCGCTCACCTCACGGTTGGCAGCGATCACACCGCCGAACGCAGACAGCGGATCCGTGGCATGCGCGGCAGCGTGCGCCGCGGCGATGCTCCCCCCTTGGGCGACGCCGCACGGGTTGGCGTGCTTGATGATCGCAACCGCCGGCTCTGAGAAGTCGAACGCCGCCCGCACCGCAGCGTCGGCGTCCATATAGTTGTTGAAGCTCATCTCCTTGCCGTGCAGCACCTTCGCCTGCGCCAGGCCCGGTGCCGCATTCGGCTCCGTGTACACGGCCGCCGGCTGGTGGGAGTTCTCCCCATACCGAAGGGACGCGGCCCGCTCCAGGGCCAGGCCGGCATACGGCGGGAACTGGGCCTTGCGACGCGAACCGGTCACCGCCGGAGGCGCCGGCAGCTCCGCGGCATCAAAGTCAGTGTCGAACTCCTGGGCCGTCCACCGGGCCACCGCCGTGTCATAGGCGGCGGTGTGGGCGAAGGCCAGTGCGGCCAGACGTTTGCGCTGCCCCAGGGAGAAGCCCCCCGCCTTCGCCGCCGCAACAGTCTCGCTGTAGCGCAGCGGGTCAACCACCACGGCCACCGAGGCGTGGTTCTTCGCCGCGGCACGCACCATCGACGGGCCTCCGATGTCGATCTTCTCCACAATCTCCTGCTCGGAGGCATCCGACGCCACTGTCTCCGCAAACGGATACAGGTTCGCCACCACCAGATCGAGGGCACCGATGCCGTGCTCCTCCAGCGTCGAGACATGCTCCGGGTTGCGACGGTCCGCGAGGATCCCGCCGTGAATCCGCGGATGCAGAGTCTTCACGCGGCCGTCCAGCATCTCCGGGAAGCCCGTGACCTCCTCCACCTGCGTCACCGGGATCCCAGCATCAGCGATCCGGGTCGCCGTCGAACCGGTGGAGACCAGCTCCACACCGGCGTCATGCAGCCCCTGGGCCAGCTCAGCGAGCCCCGTCTTGTCGAAGACGCTGATCAGCGCCCGCTTGATGGGCTGGGTGGTGTCCTTATCGCGCATGCACTGCCTCCGGCGTCGAACGGTTCCTGGCCGCGAACCAGCTTACCCGTCGAACTTGTAGCCGAGGCCTCGGACGGTCACCAAGAGCTGAGGCTTGGTGGGGTCGGCTTCGATCTTGGAGCGGAGGCGCTTGACGTGGACATCCAGGGTCTTGGTGTCGCCCACGTAGTCGGATCCCCAGACACGATCAATGATCTGACCGCGGGTCAGGACTCGGCCCGCGTTGCGGATCAGGATCTCCAGCAGCTCGAACTCCTTCAGCGGCAGGCTCACCTTCCGGCCCGCCACCTCCACACTGTGGCGCTCAATATCCATCCGAACCGGACCCGCCGCGATCGTCGAAGAGTCCTCGAACTCCGGCTCCAGGTTGCGGCGCAGCACCGCGCGCACCCGGGCCAGCAGCTCCCGGGAGGAGTACGGCTTGGTGACGTAGTCGTCGGCACCGAGCTCCAGGCCCACCACCTTGTCGATCTCCGAGTCCTTCGCCGTCAGCATGATCACCGGCACCTTGGAGCGCAGCCTGATCTGCCGGCACACCTCGGTGCCGGGCTGCCCGGGCAGCATCAGGTCCAGCAGCACCAGGTCTGCGCCCTCACGGTCGAAGACCTCCACCGCCTCATCCCCGTCAGAGGCTACGAGAGCGTCGTACCCCTCCTTCTCCAAAGTGTAGGAAAGAGCATCAGAGAATGACTCCTCGTCCTCGACGATGAGAATCCTGGTCACGCGTTTCCTCCTTCACCGCGGGTGCGAGCGGTCGAATCGTGGGGTGCGGGCATGGGTTCAGCAGGCCGCTCGGGCGGAGCGAACTGGTCATTCAAATCATCCTCAGCGCCGGCCAGGCCCGCCAGGGAGTCCAAGCCCTCATCGATCTCCGGCAGACGCACCGTGAACGTGGAGCCCTTCCCCTGCTGGGACCACAGGGCGATATCGCCGCCGTGGTTGCCGATCACATGCTTCACAATGCTCAGGCCCAGGCCGGTTCCTCCAGTCTGGCGCGACCGCGCCGCGTCCACCCGGTAGAAGCGCTCAAAGATCCGTTCCTGGTTCTCCGGGGCGATCCCCATCCCCTGGTCCGTGATGGTGACCTCAGCGACCCCGTCCGCCGAGGTCAGCCCCACCCCCACCCGGGTGCTCTCCGGAGAGTACCGCAGCGCGTTGTCGATCAGATTCCGGAACGCCATCGTCAGCTGCTCCGCATCACCATGCACCCGACGGGGCACACGCCCACCCGCCCTGATCTCAATGCGGCGCTCCTCCGCGGTCATCCGGGAGCGATCCACTGCCTCGGCCATCGCGTCGTTCAGGTCCACCGGCTTCCCAGCGTGCACCACATTCTTGCCCTGCACCCGGGACAGCTCAATGATGTCCTGCACCAGGGCGGCCAGCCGCACCGACTCCTTATGCAGCCGCTGAGAGAAGCGGCGCACCGCCTGCTCGTCATCCGCGGCGTCCTCAATGGTCTCCGCAAGCAGGCTGATCGCCCCCACCGGGGTCTTCAGCTCATGCGACACGTTCGCCACAAAATCATTCCGCACCGCCTCCGTGCGTGAGACCTCCGTGCGGTCATCGGCCAGCACCAGAATGTACTCATCGCCCAGCGGCGCCACCCGCAGGTTCACCACGATGCTCGTCTCCCCCTGCAGGCCGCGCGGCAGCTCCAGCTGCTCCTCGATGATCACACCGTCGCCGCGCACCCGAGCCGTCAGCGCCAGCACCTCCCGGTGCACCACCGTGTGTCCCCGCACCAGGCCGAACGCGTAGGCGGCAGGGTTGGCGCGCACGACGCCGTCTACCGTGTCCACCACGATGTAGCCCAGCCCCAGCGAAGCCAGCACCTCGGTGGCCCCCTCAGGCATCGAAGGCTCCTCCACGTCCACGTCGGCGGCGCGCTGACGCTCACTCACCCGGAAGGCGTACATGCACGCCACACCGAGCGCCAGGCCGACGATCAGCGCGAGGGCCGCAATGAGCAGGGAGTCCACAGCCCCCAAGCTTAGGGGTCTGCTCGCCCGCGCACTGCAGCCGCGTCGACCAGCGACCAGATATTCACCAGAAGTTCACCTGTATTTCAGCCTCCGCCCCGCGCCGCGTTCACCTGAGGCCACCACCGTGAGAGCCAGCACCCTGAACGGCTCCACTGTAAGGACTCCCCCGATGCGCAAGCTCTTCCAAGAAGACCTCCACAACCTCGGCGACAAGCTCCACGAGGCGGCGGTCCTGGTGCATCAGGCCATGGACAAGGCCTACCGTGCCTTTGAGACCGTCAACGTGCACCTCGCCGAAGAGGTCATCGCCGGCGACCGGGAGATCGACCGGCTCCAGGCCCAGCTGGACGAGAAGGCCATCGAGCTGCTCGCCCTCCAGGGCCCTGTCGCTTCAGATCTGCGACTGGTGGTCGGCGCGCTGCGGATGTCCGCCTCGCTGGAACGCATGGGCGACCTCGCCCGGCACATCGCCCAGATTGTACGGCTGCGCTACCCCGAGCATGCTTCCGAGCGTGCCCTCAGGGGCGTCTACCAGCAGATGGCGGAGAAGGACATCCTCATCGCCAAGAAGCTCGTCGAGCTGCTCCTCACCCGGGACCCGCAGCTGATCAGCGAGATCGAAGCCCTCAACGAGCAGATCAACCAGCTGCACGCCGGAGTCTTCACCACCATCGCCTCCGACGAGTGGACGGCGCGGGGTGCCGCCAGCGCCGACGCCGCCCTGACCTCCCGTTACTTCGAACGCTTCGCCGACCACGGCGTCTCCGTGGCCCGCAAGGTGGAGTTCCTCAACACCGGGGCGCTCAACCCGCGCTGAGCCTCCTCACCGAGAGGCCAATCTGTGCAGCATCAGCCCCGCTTCTGCCCCTGAACACTGCGCATATTGGCCGCTCAGACCCAGAGGAAAGCGCGAGGCTCTACTTCTTGCCCTGGTCGGCGACGGCCTGGATAGCGCCCTCGGCAGCCTCCGGGTCCAGGTAGGCACCGCCGGCGGTGAGAGGCTTCAGGCTCTCGTCCAGCTCGTAGTGCAGGGGGATGCCGGTGGGGATGTTGACCCCGGCGATGTCCTCGTCGCTGATGCCGTCCAGGTACTTCACCAGGGCGCGCAGGGAGTTTCCGTGGGCGGCGAGCAGCACGGTCCTCCCGGCCTTCAGGTCCGGGACCACGGACTCCTCCCAGTAGGGCAGGAACCGCTCGACGACGTCGGCGAGGCACTCGGTCTTCGGCGGGGACTGCAGGTCCGCGTAACGAGGGTCGCCGGCCTGGGAATAGGGGTCGGCGTCGTCGATCTCCGGGGGCGGAGTGTCGAAGGAGCGCCGCCAGGTCATGAACTGTTCGTCGCCGTAGGTCTCGCGGATCTCCGCCTTGTCCTTGCCCTGCAGGGCGCCGTAGTGACGCTCGTTGAGCCGCCAGTCGCGCTTCACCGGGATCCAGAGGCGGTCAGCGGCCTCCAGCGCGAGGTGGGAGGTGGTGATGGCGCGCTGAAGCAGGGAGGTGTGCACGACGTCGGGCAGCAGGCCCTTCTCGTTGAGCAGCTCGCCGCCGCGGGCAGCCTCGGCCCGCCCGGTCTCGGTCAGCTTCACATCCACCCAGCCGGTGAAGAGGTTCTTCTCATTCCACTCGGACTGGCCGTGGCGCAGCAGGATCAGGTTGTAGGCCATTGCGGGCTCCTTGGCGTTCTCAGGTTGCAGGGCGTGCTGTGATCAGGACACTTCCGGGTTGACGTCAGCCAGGTAGACGGTGGCCATCACCGCGGCGGCCACTGGGAAGAGCAGGGTGAAGGGTCCGAAGCCGAGCAGCCCCAGCAGTGCCAGCAGGCAGGCGCCGCCGGTCATCGCCATCCAGAACGACTTGGTGCGCTTGAACGCGATCTCGAACCGCTGGGCGTCCTTGGACAGGCACTTCACCAGCGCGACGATCGCCACGACGAGGATGACGAGGGCGAAGAGCTGGTAGAGCAGGCCTTGGATGGTCGTCACCCAGATCCAGATGGGGGCTACGGCGAGCTGGCTGGTCAGCGCGAGGGCATCAATCATGATGCGACCATCCTATCCATTCGGCGCCCGACGGCGGATAGGCTGTCCGGGTGAGAATCCTGCAGGACGACGCCGGCACCGCCCGGACCGGGCTCTTCATCGCTCTCGAGGGCGGGGAGGGCGCCGGCAAGACGACCCAGCTGAGGCTGCTGCGGGACTGGCTGACCGAGGCGGGGCACGACGTCGTGCTCACCCGCGAGCCCGGCGGCACCGAGATCGGCGAGCGCATCCGCACGCTGCTGCTGGAGCACGGGCAGGGCGAGGTGGACCCGCGCACTGAGGCCCTGCTGTTCGCCGCCTCCCGGGCCGCACATGTGGCGCAGAGGATCCGGCCGGCGGTGGCTGCCGGACAGCTGGTGCTCACCGACCGGTTCGTCGACTCGTCCCTGGCCTACCAGGGCGCCGGGCGTGGGCTCGGCGTGGACGCGGTCGCCCGGGTCAACGAGTGGGCCACCGCGGGGCTGGTGCCGGATCTGACGGTGCTCCTGGATGTGAACCCGTCCGTGTCCCGGTCCCGGCGCGAGGCCCGCGACGGCGGCAGGCCCGGAGACCGGATCGAGTCGGCTGAGGACGCCTTCCACGCTCGCCTGCGGGAGGCGTTCCTCGAGCGAGCCGCGGCCGCCCCGGGCCGATACCTCGTGCTGGACGGCACCCAGGCGCCCGATGCCGTGCACGCCCGCATCCGCGAGGCGATGGAGCCGATGCTCGATGACTGAGCCGGTAAGAGCCGAGGGCGGACCGGCGACGGGGGTGTTCTCCGAGCTGGTCGGGCAGGCCGCCGTCGTCGAGCAGCTGCAGACCGCGGTGGCGGCTGTTCCCGCGCACGCCTGGCTGTTCACCGGACCCCCCGGCTCCGGCCGGTCCAACGCTGCCCGCGCCTTCGCCGCGGCCCTGAACTGCGAAGCCGGGGGCGGCTGCGGAGAGTGTCGGAGCTGCCAGCTGATCATGGGCGGGACCCACCCCGCGGTGTCCATGGTGTCCACCGAGAACGTCACCTACCGGATCGAGGATGTCCGGGAGCTCGTCGGCACCGCGCAGGACCGCCCCCAGGGAGCGAACTGGCGGGTCATCGTCATCGAGGACGCCGACCGGATGACTGAGCGGGCCACGAACGTGCTGCTCAAAGCGATCGAGGAGCCTCCGCCGCAGACCGTCTGGGTCCTCTGCGCCCCCTCCCCCGCCGACGTACTGGTCACCATCCGGTCCCGGTGCCGGCTGGTGAGCCTGCGCATCCCGCCCTCCGACGCCGTCGCGAAGCTGCTGGTGGAGCGCGACGGGCTCAGTCCCGAGCAGGCCTCCTTCGCCGCCCGGGTCTCCCAGAACCACGTGGGAGTGGCCCGCCGGCTGGCCCGCGACCCTGAGGCGCGCAAACGCCGCGAGCACGTGGTCTCGCTGCCGCTGAGGGTCGCCAGCGCATCCACCGCCGTGCTCGCCGCCGGGGAGCTGGTCAGCATCGCCCAGACCGAAGCCGACGCCGACGCGGAGACCCGTCTGGCTGAGGAGACCGCCGCGCTGCGCCGCTCCCTCGGCCTGGAGCCGAAAGAGAAGATTCCGGCGAAGCTGCGCGCCCAGTTCAAGCGCCTTGAGGATGAGTCCTCCCGCCGGGCCAAGCGCGCAGTGCATGATGCTCTGGACCGAACGCTGGTCGACCTGACCGCGGTGTGCCGGGACGTGCTGGCCATCAAGCTCGGCGGCGGCGAGGCCGGCGCAGCCGAGCTCATCAACGGCCACCTGCGCGAGCAGCTGGTCGACTACGCGGGGCGGCTCAGCGCCGAGCAGGCCTTGGAGTGCCTCGACGCCCTCAATTCCGCCCGCGAACGGATCGCGGGAAACGTCCCTCCCCAGCTTGCCATGGAGGCGATGATGATGCAGCTGATCCCCAGGAGGTCCACCGGTGCATGAACGCCCTCGTCCGTCCGTCCGCTGGGCCGCTTCGGCCCTGCTCCTCGCCTTGGGGCTCTCCGCCTGCGCCGGACCGGGCGACGATGAGCCGGAAGACGGCCCTGCCGGCACGCAGGAGGCGCCCGGCGCAGCTGAGGAGGCGGGGGAGGATGACGAGCGTCTCTCCGAGTTCTACGACCAGGAGCTGACCTGGGAGGACTGTGGGACGGGGATGCAGTGCACCGACGTCGCCGTGCCCGTGGACTACGAGGATCCTGAGGACGGATCCCTGGAGCTCGCCGTCGTCGCAGACTCCACCGACCCTGAGCTCGACTATGTGCTCACCAATCCCGGCGGCCCCGGCGAATCCGGCGTTGACATGGTCACCGAGCAGCTCAGCGGGACCGTCAGCGAAGAGGTCCGGGACCAGCTGAACGTGGTCGGCTTCGATCCGCGCGGAGTGCACCGCTCCGAGGGGGTGGAGTGCATGACCGACGAAGAGATGGACGAGTACCGCGAGCTGGAGGACGATCCGGAGCTCGACGCCGACACTGCCTTCGGCGAATCCCAGGAGCAGGCCGCTGAGATCGGCGAGCAGTGCGCAGAGCGCACCGGAGACCTCCTTGCCCACGTGGACACCTTCTCCGCGGCGCGGGACATGGACATCATCCGCGGCGCCCTGGATCAGAATGAGCTGCACTATATGGGCTTCTCCTACGGCACCAAGCTCGGAATGGCCTACGCGGAGCTGTTCCCCGAGCAGGTGGGCCGGTTCGCCCTGGACGCGATGATGGATGTGACCAACGGCGCCCACGAGCTCACCGTGGCCCAGGGGGTCGGCTTCGAGGACGCGCTCGAAGGGTTCGCCGAATGGTGCGTGGAGGACGAGCAGTGCCCCATCGCAGGCACGCCGGAGGACGTGGTGGAGACCGTCCAGCAGATGTTCGCCGACGTCGACGAGGAGCCTGTCACCGTGGAGCCCGAGGGCCGGACCGTGAACGCCTCCATGCTCGTCAGCGGGTTCATCGCACCCATGTACTCCCCAGAGGGCTGGCCGCACCTCGCCGAGGGCCTGCAGCTGGCCCTGGAGGAGGATGACTATTACGCGTTCATGTTCTGGGCGGACCAGCAGGCCGGCCGCACCCCCGCTGGGGAGTACGACTGGATGTCCTCCTGGGCCTTCCGCTCCGTGATGTGCCTGGACTATGAGATGGCCTCCGAGCAGGAGGAGATCGAAGCCGAGCTCGAGGAGCTCACCGAGCAGGCTCCCACCTTTGGTCCCTACCTCGGTCATTCCGGGGTGCTCTGCTCCGAATGGCCGCATGAGCCCGTCTCCGACGGCTGGGAGCCCGGCTCCATCGCCGGCAGGGAGCTCCCCGAGATGCTGATGGTCGGCACCACCGGCGACCCCGCCACTCCCGTGCAGTGGGCTGAGCAGATGCACGAGGCCGTTCCGGCGTCGTCGCTGATCACCTACGAGGGCGAGGGGCATGTGGCCTACCGTCCCGGCAACGAGTGCGTGACCGACATCGTCGACGCATGGCTGGTTGAGGGGGAGCTGGACAACGGCCGGCACAGCTGCTGAACGAACACCCCCTCCCGCTCGCAGGCCCTGGGAGGCCGCTCGCATCCGGGACTCAGCCGCTGCGAAACATTTTCTACACACTGTAGAAAAGTGACGCATCTCGCATTACAATAAGAGTACCGGCGGCGGTGCAGCCGCCCTCGAGGACAGGCCCCTCCGCCGGCGGTTTCAGCCCTGAGCCCAAGGAGGCAGCATGAGAAACTCCGAGATCCCCACCCAGAGCAGCGCCATTCCCTTCCGCCTCTCCGACCGCCCCTTGGGGGTGGTGGTCGGATTCGACGGCTCCGAGCAGGCCAAGCTTGCCCTGCACTACGGTGCCCGAGCAGCCCAGCGGCGCAACGCTCCGCTGACCGTGGTCCACGCGTACAAGCTGCCGTCCCACATCTATACGACCCTGCCGGCCATCCCGGAGGTCCCTGAGGACGCCGTCACCCGGCAGGCTGCCGAGAAGACCCTCGACCAGGCGCGCGACTACCTCGACGAATATCCCGGCGAGGTCACCTACCGGACGGATCACGGCGACGCAGCCGGCATCCTGGTCACCCTCTCCGAGTCCGCGCACCTGATCGTGCTCGGCGGGCGCGGCCGCGGCGGGTTCCTGGGCCGCATCCTCGGATCGGTCTCCTCAGCAGTGCCGGGCCATGCCAAGGCTCCCACCGTGGTGGTGCCCAAGAGCTATGCGGCCGCCGTCGCCGATGCCGACGACCCCTTCGCCCCGGTGAAGGACGAGGAGGCTCCCGTGGTGGTGGGCCTGGACGGCTCGAGCCAGTCCCGGGTGGCCGCCCTGCAGGCAGCAGAGGCCGCCGACTCCCGCAGCACCCGGCTTCACCTGCTGCTGACCCTGCCGCCCCTGGGCGACACTCTCGAGTGGTACCCAGGCGTGGGGCCCAGCGACAACAGCGCCGTACGGCGTCGCGTCGACGAGCTCAAGGCCCACATGGAGCGGGAGGCCGAATGGCTGGGCGGCCACTACCCCAACCTGCGGATCACCACCGGCGTGGAGTCCGGTACGCCGGTGGGCACGCTCGCCCTCGCCAGCGAGAAGGCGCAGCTGACCGTTGTCGGCACCCGCGGCCGGGGTGCGGTCGCCAGCGCCCTGATGGGCTCCACATCCCGCGGCGTGCTCCTGTCAGCCCACGGACCGGTGATGGTCGTGCCGGACCTTGAGGATGAGCGGGTCGCCGACCAGCCCACGTCGACCGTCTGAACGGACGGTCGCCCCGCGGAGCGGAGCGCCGCGCGGATGAGCTAAGATAGTTCACCGCGCGGCGCATTCGCATGCGCGCACGCCTCCATAGCTCAGCTGGTAGAGCATTCCACTCGTAATGGAAAGGTCACCGGTTCAAATCCGGTTGGAGGCTCCATACACAAGAGCCGTAGATCCCCGTCATAACAAGGGAGCGGAGCGTTTCGGCCTTATAACCTTCATGTCGCATGCGGCTCGGGTGTTGCCGAAGGTGTTGCCTTCAATGTGACGACGCTATGACTGCCTATGGGTGGTCTACGCGCAATATTTCGGTTGCAGCCGGCGCTCCACATTGCGCCGGACGAGGACCAGCAGGCCATCCCAAAGGTGCTTTATCAGCAGATGCTCTCGGCGCATCAGGCCACCTACGGGGAGGCCCCGAGTGTGAAGATGCGGGGTTACCTGCGGAGGCAGGCTGAGGCGATGGTGCGTGATTTGGGGATGCGGCGGAGCCTGGGTGCTCAGGCTGAAGACAAGGTGGACACCGGCGAGTACATGGCCCGGCCGGTCGAAGAGGCGTGGGAGGAGGAGCGGCGCCGCCGTGGTGTGGGTCGACTCCGTCATTACGCCAGCAGGCGTGCCGCCGACGGAAACGTCGTCGTCCTAGAATCAGGGCGGTCCGCAACATACGAAAAGAGGCCCCCACCACCAGCGTGAGCCAGTGATGGGGGCCTGAAACGTCGGATCAACGGCACTAGACACAAAGAATGCGCCCCCACCCAGCCGAAACCAGGTGGGGATGTTCCCAGGATCAGCGCCCAGGTTTGCGACAAGATCACCGGTAGCCCGGGCCACCACGTAGCGTCCACACATAGGCCAAGAGTAGTGCCGGCATGGTTCAAGGACGAGGCGAGGAGTTTACGAGCTCTCAGCAAGCCACAGTGCGTGCTCGAAGTGGCTCAGGCTCTCCGCTCCGCGGGGATTCGCCTGCCAAGCGGCGTTGACGAGAGATACAACCTCATTGGTGGGCATCTTCCGGGTCTCGTCGTCATAAGCATGTCGAGCAACGAACCGAGTGAGGAGCGTGTCCGCTTTGATGCCCGGGACCCCTAGATTCATCACGAAGTAGTCGAAGGTCACTCGGCCTAGGCCGTGCACCTGCACGTACGCTCCCTGTAGTTCATCGAGCCGCTCAGTTGTGAACTCCGCGGAGCTCCGAACACTGGGGTCCAGGGCCATGAAATTGTGCGCTGCCTCGATTACACACTCGCTCTTGTAACGCTGGCTAGTCTTGCCGTTGCCCATAATGCCGCGCAGGCGCTCTTCACCGAGGTCAATGAGCGCGGCAAGATCATTCGCGACTTCCGAGTGCCGGGCTTTAAGATCCTTCACCCGGTTCAGGACACCGCGCTCCGGGTGCTCCGAATCGTACGTCGCCTGTATGGAGTAGACGGCATCAACGAGTGCCACACTGATTTCACCGGGCCAGCCGCCCCTATATGCCTGGAAGAACTCATCATCGAGTTCTGCTATGGCATCAAGCAAAGCATCCATACGCGGTTCCGCCGCAGTCTCTGTCATAGCAGAATCGTACATTCAGGCAGTGACACGGATTACGCCGTGGATAGACTCACCCTCATGCTCCGGTTCCAGTGAAGGAGGTGTGGGAGCACGAGTGCAAGGGGGTCCCGGAGCCACAGCGCCGCTGGCGTCAGGTGCAGATCCTGCGGTCCAAGCCGTTGCCGCTTGGTGGCTACCGGCAGATGACGCGTTCATGTGAACGCAGTATCCGCATCCCAGGATTGGTGGGTTCGACGTGGGACCTGCAGGACTCCTTAAGAGTGCTCATTCAGGCGTCCCACGATTTTAGGAACCGTAAAAAATGACTCTATAAAATGCAAAAAGCCGCCCCACCCAGACCTATGTCCAGATGGGGCGACTTCTTGATAGCCTGCGCGCAAGGTAGCCGAGCATAGGGTGTTCGACCTGGCTACTCCCCCACGATTGCGGGGATGCAGGCCATCGCGCAGTTACTGATGGGCCTGTTCGTCGACCTCGTTACATGCCCTGCTCGGTGCCCTGGCCCATGAGCTTGCTGCCTGGCTGCTCAGATGGACAAGCCTCCCACGGAGCTCCCGGCCTAGCGGCCTTCGCTGAGGTCGACAACGTCGCGGTCGCCTACGGGTTCTTCAAGCTCGACGTCGATGGCCCCGAAGAAGGCATCAGCTGTGCACATTTCCACGCCTTCACGCATGCCGCTGATCACGGCGACGGCCACCTCGTCCTCGGTCTCCTCCACTTCGTACTGCAGCCCGTTACAATTTGGGTTGCCCATGACGACGGAGAACCGGACGACGTTGTCGTCGATTTCCTCATAGTCTGCCCACTCCACATAATGCAGTGACGAGAGCTCTTCGACAGGCTCTTGCACCTCGCCCTGAGGCCACTCCTCCCCAGGCATCTCCTCTGTACTATCCCGATGACTGCCTGTCGAGTCGGTGTTGTCATGTGTCGGGGAGGCTTCGGGCTCGGGTGTTGTGGTGTCTTCCGCTCCCGGCGTTGAGGAATCCGCTTCTGCTCCACCGCATGCAGTGAGCACGAGTATTCCTGCCCCAACTGCACTGACTGTTGTACGTAGCAGAGGCCTTGAAGTACTCATCTCTCCACGGTAACGCGATGAGACCCGCATCCCAATGGAAATCGATGGAGGCTCCCCCTCACCTTCAGTCGAGGGCGCTCTCTGCCTCATTCAGGCAGTCCAGCACCTGATCGGCGCGCCGCTGCACGGCGGGGACGTCAGAGTGGTGAAGCCTGACCATTGCCTCTGCCTCGGCTGTGGTCGCCACATGGTTTGCCGCCCGAGAGAGCGCGGCGTGGAGGTCGCGCGCCTCGCCGGGGATCTGCAGAGACTCACCCGGCCAGCGCTCGTTGGCCCTGCGGCACAGCTCATAGACAGCGGGCAGCTGGTCTGCCAGCTGGTCTCCGATGACGACGAGCTGGTTGTGCACGGCGTCATCCTCCACCCCGGCGAGAATCTGGTGGTAACGATCCAGGCCGCGCTCGAAGCGGTCGTGGGCCCGACGCCAGAGTCCGGCGCCGAGGTCCTTCTCCTTGCGGCGGGCTTGGCGACGGCCGGCGAGCAGTCCGGGCGGGATGATCTTCATAACGGCTGAGAGTCTATATGTCGCGTATAGTGGTGCGCTGGCGTTCACGCCGTGGTGCGGTGTCCGAGCGGCCGAAGGAGACGGTCTTGAAAACCGTTGGGCGGCAACCCCGTCCCGTGGGTTCGAATCCCACCCGCACCGCTCTTCTGCCTTGGGCCCTACGACTGGTCTTTGAAGACCGTGAGGAAGCGATGGGCCTCCTCCTCGGTCAGCGGGGAGTTGGCGGCGAGGAGGTTGGCGGCCTCGTCCACATGGTCGTCACGCAGCAGCGCATAGAGCTGATCATGCACCCAGGGCTCCAGGTCCTCATGGGAGAGGGTGATCTTCTCCTCACCGCGCTGAACCTCAAGGTGGAACCCCGCCGGCTCATCCTCCTGCTCCTGCGCAGTCCAGTCATCCGGGATGGTCAGCTCCGCGTCCGGGTCGAAGCCCGACTCGCGCATCAGCTCACGGGCCCGAGCGTCCACATCCTCATCCTCAGGCTGCGCCGGCGTCCCGCCCGGGATATCAGGGATGTTCTGCTCGTTCTCCCCGATGATCTCCCCGGTGTTCGGGTCCGCCTCAGCCAGCGGCCCCTCATCGTTCAGGGCCTCCTCCTCGAACGGGCTGACCTCGGCGTCGTCGCGGACCGCGTCGATGGAGTCCTCCAGGTACTCCTCCTCCACCGACTCATCATCCAGCGGAAGCTCCTCGTCCAGCCGCAGCTGGGACGGGGACGGCTGCGGGTACTCGTTCAGCGCATGGATGGCCAGCACCGCATCACGCAGCCCCACCCCGGTGAACTCCTTGTACGCAGCCATCGCCTCGCGCCCGCTCCCGCCGGCGATGTGCTTGTACACGGCCTTGTGCTGGTCGTCGGACAGCGCCAGCGCAGCCTCGCGGGCGGCGCGCGGAGTGATCTCCTGCTGGAGCTTCTGAGCCACCTTGGGCGCCTGCCGCTGCGCGAACAGGCGAAGGCCAAGAAAGATCAGTACGCCGAGGACCAGGAGGAGCACAATTTCTGGCATTCCTCCATTCTACGCGCGCACCCCTCCCCTGTGCCGGTGCGCCTAAGATGGGCGGGTGAGCATCGATCTGAGCGAATCCTTCAAGGCCTACGACGTCCGCGGTCTCGTGGGAGAGACCATCACCGCCGAGTCCGTCCGCGCCGTCGGCGCCGGGTTCGTCGACGCCCTGCGACTGGCCGGCCAGCGGGTGCTGGTCGGCGGGGATATGCGCTCCACATCAGCCGAGTTCATCGAGGCGTTCACCGAGGGCGCCACCGCTCGCGGCGCCAACGTGACCCAGCTGGGCCTGATCTCCACCGACATGCTCTACTTCGCCTGCGGCAGGCTCAACGCTCCCGGCGTGGTCTTCACCGCATCCCACAACCCCGCCGGGTACAACGGCATGAAGATGGCCAAGGCAGGCGCAGTCCCCATCGGCGCGGACACCGGCCTGGAGGACATCCGTGTGGTCGCCCAGGCCCACCTCGACACCGGCGAGCTCCCCGTGCTGGGCGAACCCACCGCGGTCGACGCAGAGAACCTCCTCACCGACTACGCCGCCTACCTGCGCGAGCTGGTCGACCTCACCGGAATCCGCCCTCTGAAGGTCGTGGTCGATGCGGCCAACGGCATGGCGGGCCTGACCACCCCGGTGGTGCTTGGGGACGAGAAGCTCAGCTCTCTGCCGCTGGAGATCACCCCGATGTACTTCGAGCTCGACGGCACCTTCCCCAACCATCCCGCCAACCCGCTGGAGCCGGAGAACCTCCGTGATCTGCAGAAGGCCGTGGTGGAGCACGGCGCGGACATCGGGCTTGCCTTCGACGGCGACGCCGACCGGTGCTTCGTCATCGACGAGAGGGGCGAGCCCGTCTCTCCCTCGGCGGTGACCGCGCTGGTGGCCCGCCGGGAGCTCGCCCGCGCCAGGGCCTCCGGGGAGGCGGAGCCTGCCATTGTGCACAACCTCATCACCTCCAAGGCTGTGCCCGAGCTGGTCGAGGCCGAGGGCGGACGGGCTGTGGAGACCCGCGTGGGGCACAGCTTCATCAAAGCCGTCATGGCCTCTGAGGCTGCGGTCTTCGGCGGAGAGCATTCCGCCCACTACTACTTCCGGGACTTCTGGAACGCCGACACCGGGATGCTGGCAGCCATGCATGTGCTGGCCGCCCTCGGCGAGCAGGAGCAGCCGCTCAGCGAGCTGGCCCGGGAGTTCAGCCCCTATTTCGCCTCCGGGGAGATCAACTCTGAGGTGGAGGACAAGGAGGGCGCGATGGCCGGGGCGGAGGCCGCCTTCGAGGCCCGCGACGTGGTCCTGGACCGGATGGACGGGCTGCGTGTGCAGGCCAGCGACGGCACCTGGTGGTTCAACCTGCGCCCCTCCAACACCGAGCCGTTCCTGCGGTTCAACGGCGAGGCGAAGACCAGGGATCAGATGGAGGCCGTGCGTGACGAGGTGCTCGGCCTCGTGCGCGGCTGAGCCGCCGTCAGCCTTCAGCACCTCCTGAACCGTCCAGGAAACATGCTGTTCACACAAATACTCAATAAGTGGACATTAAAAATTAATCCACCTTCTTGCTTATCAGCAGAGTGGTGTGCACATCTGAACCTTGGCACCGATTCTCCTGCCGCTATGGCACCAGGCGCAGCTATTATTCGTGCAGATGCACTGCGCAGAGCATCCGAACCTGTTCGTGGACCATTGATTCCCGCCCCCGGCACGCTTAGGTTCATCCCATCACTCACGCACTGAAGGAATGAGCCCCGCATGAACCTCTACCGGCGCCTCGATGCCCACCTGCAGAAGCACTCCGAGACCGGAGACCCGGTTCCCGGAAGCCTCGGGGGCGGGCGCATCTTCATGATCTGGCTGGCCGCGAACCTCGTGGTCACCACGATGCTCACAGGCACCCTCTTCGTCCCCGGCGTCGACTACTCCACCGCAGCCCTCAGCATCATCGCCGGCACCCTCCTGGGCGCGATCGTGCTGATCACCGTGGGCTCCATCGGCACCCGCACGGGCCTGGCCACCATGGCGCTCACCCGTGCCCCGTTCGGGCTGCGAGGATCGATGCTCCCGGTGGCCGCGAACATCATCATCCTCATGGGCTGGTCCTGGGTGCAGGCGATGCTCGCCGGCATCACCGTGGACCACCTGATCTCCGCCTACACGGAGGCAGCGTCGAACCCCATCCTGTGGTCGGTGATCTGCCAGAGCATCGTGGTCGCCCTCGCGATCTTCGGGCACCAGGGCATCGCGAAGGTGGAGCCCTGGCTGGCGGTGCTCATCCTGGGACTGATGGCCTACGTGTTCTACACGGCGCTGTCCTCCTTCGGGATCGCCGACTTTGAGGCGCTGCCGACAGACCAAGCCCTCGGGCTCGACGGCGTGGCGGTCCTCGACATCGTCATCTACACCGCCATCTCCTGGACCGTGCTCTCCGCCGACCTGAACCGGTTCGCGCGCTCTCCCAAGGCCGGTGCAGCCGGCGCGGGCCTTGGCTACACGACGTCGACCACCCTTGCGATGCTCATGGGCCTCACAGGGATCTCCTACTTCCTCGCCGGCGGGGAGGAAGCCGCCGAGTTCGACCCCACCCCCTTCGTCGACAGCTTCGGCACTGTGGTGGCGCTGGTCATCTTCCTGTCAGTGATGGCGACCAACACGATGGTCGTCTACGGGATGACCACCTCCGCAGTCACCTCCCACACCGGCCGGCACCTGCGGCTGCGATTCCTGCCCACTGCCCTCACCCTCGGCGCAATCAGCGTGATCGGCTCCACCTGGATGGCTCTGCTGGACGCCTTCGCGGACTTTCTGGCGCTGATCGGGGCCTTCTTCATCCCCGTGTTCGCGATCATGATCGTGGACTACTTCATCATCCGCCGCCTCTCCTACGGCCGGGACATCCTGAGCTCCCACGGCGGCGCCTACTGGTTCACCAACGGGGTCAACTGGCCGGCCATGGTGGTCTGGGCCATCGGCGCGGCAGCCACCTACGTGTGGGGCTACCTCTGGATTCCGCCGGCGGTGGGCTCAGCGATCCCCGCATTCCTTCTCTCCGCGGGCCTCTACCTGGCGCTCTCCTGGAAGCGCCGCGGGGCCCGTCAGGAGTCCGGCGCCGCGCTGGAGGGGTCCCGCTGAGCATGCGCGAAGAACTGGCCGAGCAGCTCATCCACGCCCTGCAGCAGGACGGGCGCGCCAGCTACAACGAGCTGGCCGCCCGGCTGGACGCGCCCCGGAACCTGGTCTCCACCACGGTCAGGCGGCTTCTGAGCACCGGCCAGCTGCGCATCGTGGCGACCGCGGCGCACAGCGCGGCCGGGCACCACGTGCTCGCCCACGCGGCGATCCGCTGCACCCCGCACGCCCACGGGGTGATCGGGCCGCTGATGGCCAGGGAGGATGTGCCGCTGGTCTCCGCGGTCACCGGCGCGCACGATGTCGTGGCTGAGCTGCGCGCCCCCGACGTCGCCTCCCTTCACGAGGTGCTCCGCAGCATCCGCGCACACCCGGAGGTCGCCACCACGGCAGTGACCCTCTACCACCGAGTGGTGAAGTCGGCGTTCAGCACCCATCCCTCCGGGGACGGCACTCTGGACAGGACCGACATCGCACTGTTCGAGCTGCTGCGCAGCGACGGGCGGATGAGCTTCAACGACCTCGCCGCCCGCATCCGCCTCTCCCCCACCGCGGTGCGCACCCGCATCCGTCGCATGCAGGAGGCCGGGCTGCTGCGCGTCAGCGCGCTCATCCCCCACACTCCCCAGTCCGGGCGCGTGAAGGTGGGGGTGGGCCTGAGCCTCAGCGGCGACGATGCCGAAGCGGTCGAGACCATCGTGGCGATGCCGGAGGTCGAGTTCGCCGCCGAGGCACTGGGCCGGTTCGACCTGATCGCCACCCTGAACTCCTCCGACCCGGCAGAGATCGCCGGGCGGCTCGAAGATCTGCGCGCTCTGCCCCAGGTCCGGCATATGGAGACCTGGATGCACGTGCGCACCCATAAGGAGGACTACTCCGAGCCGATGGCCGGCCGTTCCGTTCCCCCGCACCCGACAGACAGGACGCCGCAGTGAGCGCAGGATTCCGCACCCAGGACCCCCGCACCGACGAGGTGCTGCAGCGCTTCAGCACCGCCGCCGATGAGCAGATCGATGAGGCCGTGGCATCCTCCGCGGCCGCCTACGCCGACTGGAGCCGGCGGGGCATCGACGAGCGCGCCGGCATCGCCCACCGGATCGCCGACCTCTTCCAGGAGCGCGGGACCGAGCTGGCGCGCCTGGCCGCCCTTGAAATGGGCAAGCCGCTGGACCAGGCATGCGAGGAGATCACCGAATGCGTGGACATCTTCCGCTACTACGCGGAGAACGGTCCCGAACTGGCCGCCGGCAAGATCATCGCCGACGACGCCGAGCGCCGCGCGGTCATCCAGCATCTGCCGCTGGGCCCCCTGCTGGGGATCATGCCGTGGAACTTCCCCTACTACCAGGTGGCCCGGTTCGCCGCCCCCAACCTGGTGCTGGGCAACACCATTCTGCTCAAGCACGCGGAGACCGTCCCGCAGTGCGCCCTGGCCATCGAGGCGCTGCTGCACGACGCCGGTCTCCCCGCCGGCGCCTACCGGAACGTCTTCGCCGCTCATGAGCAGGTCGAGCAGATCATCGCCGACGAACGGGTCCACGGGGTCTCCCTGACCGGCTCGGAGCGGGCCGGCTCCGCTGTGGCCTCTTTGGCCGGCAAGCACCTGAAGAAGGTGGTGCTGGAGCTCGGCGGATCGGACGCGCACATCTACCTCCAGGTCGACGACGTCGCCGCCGCGGCCCGCCAGGCCTGGGAGGGGCGCCTGTTCGTGATGGGGCAGGCCTGCACCTCCAATAAGCGGCTCATCGTCCACGAGGACTATGCCGAGGAGTTCCTCGCCGAGCTGAGCCGCGCCGCCGATGAGCTCACCCCTGGGGACCCGCTGAACCCCTCCGAGAGCAGCTGCTACCCGCTCTCATCCGTTGCCGCCGCAGACCAGGTCCGTGAGCAGATTGCCCGGGCCGTGGAGCAGGGCGCTGTCCTGCACGCCGGCGGCGAGCGACCGGAGACACCGGGGGCCTGGCTGCGCCCAGCGGTGATCAGCGGGGTCACCGAGGAGATGGACCTGTACCGGGAGGAGGTCTTCGGGCCGGTGGCGGTGGTCTGGGCCGTGCCGGACGAGGAGGCCGCGGTGCGGCTGGCCAACGATTCTCCGTACGGTCTGGCGGGTGCGGTGTTCTCCGCCGACCAGGAGCAGGCGCTGCGGGTCGCCCAGCAGCTGGAGGTGGGCATGGCGAACGTCAACGTCGCGGGCTCCGAGATGGCTGAGATGCCCTTCGGCGGGGTGAAGCGCTCCGGGTTCGGCCGGGAGCTGGGCCCCTTGGGGATGGACGAGTTCGCCAATAAGCGCCTCCTGTACGTCAACCGATAGGAAGAGAGACACACCATGACTGAGACACCCTCGGGAGACGGCGCCCCAGTCGGCCCGCGCGACTCCACCCAGGTTCCCCGGTACGCAGGGCAGGCCAACTTCGCCCACCTGCCCCACCTGGACGAGGTCGGCGAGGCGGACATCGCGGTCGTCGGCATCCCCTTCGACACCGGGGTGAGCTTCCGGCCGGGAGCCCGGTTCGGCCCCACCCATGTGCGGGACTCTTCCCGGCTTCTGCGGCCCTACAACCCGGCCCAGGGGGTGTCTCCGTTCGGCGTGCAGCAGGTGGCCGACGCCGGAGACATCGTCGCCAACCCGTTCGACCTGGACGAGGCGCTTGAGCAGATCAGCGCCGGAGCCTCCGAGCTGCTGAAGCGGGCCGGTCGGGTGGTCACCATCGGCGGGGACCACACCATCGCCTATCCGCTGCTGAAGACCATGTATGAGAAGCACGGCCCGGTGGCGGTGCTGCACGCCGACGCCCATCTGGACACCTGGGACAGCTACTTCGGCGCCCCGGTCACCCACGGCACCCCGTTCCGCCGGGCCTCCGAGGCCGGGTTCATCGACCTGACGGCCAGCGCCCACCTCGGCATCCGAGGACCGCTCTACGGCGAGCATGACCTCGAGGAGGACGAGCGGCTGGGCTTCGAGGTGACCACCACTGAGTTCGTGGAGGAGCATGGGGTTCCCGCGGCGGTGAAGCGCCTGCGGGACCGCGTAGGCGACAGGCCGGTCTACGTCTCCATCGACATCGACGTGCTGGATCCCGCCCATGCCCCGGGCACCGGCACCCCCGACGCCGGCGGGCTCACCACCCGGGAGATGCTGCGGATCATCCGCTCCCTCACTGACCTGAACATCGTCGGCGCAGACGTTGTAGAAGTCTCGCCTCCCTACGACCACGCCCAGCTGACCGGGATCGCCGCCGCCCATGTGGTCTATGAGCTGATCTCGGCCATGGCACCGCGCGGCAGCTGAGCCCGTCGGCGGACCTCGTGCACGCGCGGGCTCCGCCCCCTTCGCCCCACCTCACCCAAGGAGCCAGTGATGACCCAGCCCCTGACGATGCTCAGCCCGGACTTTCCCTTCAGCTACGACTGTTACCTCGCCGGCCCGCAGGGGCTCGGGACGCTGCCCGCGGAGAAGCACGGCACCGAAGTGGCGGTGATCGGTGCCGGGGCGGCCGGGGTGGTCGCCGCCTACGAGCTGATGAAGATGGGCCTGAGACCCGTCATCTATGAGGCCGGCAGCATCGGGGGGCGGCTGAAGACCGAGTCCTTCGACGCCGCCCCCGATGTGGTCGCTGACCTGGGCGGGATGCGCTTCCCCACCTCCGGGCGGGCCTTCTACCACTACGTGGAGCTGCTGGGACTCCAGACCCAGGAGTTCCCCAACCCGCTCTCGCCGGCCGCCCCCTCCACTGTGATCGAGCTGAAGGGCGAGTCGATCCGCGCCGAGACCGCGGCGGACCTCCCCGAGTTCTATACGGAGGTCGCCGAGGCGTGGAAGAGGGCGCTGCGCGAGGAGGCCGAGCTCGACGCCGTGCAGCGGGCCATCCGGGAGCGCGATGCCAGCAGGCTCAAGGATCTCTGGAACCAGCTGGTCAGGAAGTACGACGACCAGTCCTTCTACGCGTTCCTCGCGAACTCGGCAGCATTCAGGCACCTGACCTATGAGCACTTGGAGACCTTCGGGCAGGTCGGCTTCGGCACCGGCGGCTGGGACACCGATTTCACCAATTCCATCCTCGAGGTCCTCCGGGTGGTGTTCACCGACGCCGACGACAACCACCGCAGCATCGTCGGCGGGGCCCAGCGCCTGCCCGTGGAGCTCTGGCACCACTCCCCCGCCCACATGGCGCACTGGCCTGCCGGAACCTCGCTGGCCTCTCTGCACGGCGGGGCGCCACGGGGCGCGGTCACCGGCATCCGCCGCGGCCAGAGCCCTGACCTGCCCAGCGGCGGGATCTCCGTGACGGAGAAGTGGGGCCGCAACCAGGTGTTCGCCGCAGCCGTGGTGACCTGCCAGTCGTGGCTGCTCTCCTCCCGGATCGACACCGACGAGGCGCTGTTCACCCCGTCGATGTGGCGGGCCATCGAGAAGAGCCACTACATGCTCTCCTCCAAGACCTTTGTGATGGTCGACCGGCCCTTCTGGCGGGACACCGACCCGGAGACCGGCCAGCCGAAGATGTCGATGACCCTCACCGACCGGCTTCCCCGGGCCACCTACCTGCTGGAGAACCCCCATCAGGAGCCCGGCGGATCCGACCGACCGGCGTCGATCCTGCTCTCCTACACCTGGAACGACGATGCTCTGAAGTGGCTGGCCCTCGACGCATCCGAGCGCACCCGCCTGATGCTGCACTCCCTGCACAAGATCTACCCGGGCCTGGACATCGGCTCCCACATCATCGGTGAGCCCCTCACCGTCTCCTGGGAGGCCGACCCGAACTTCATGGGCGCCTTCAAGAACAACCTCCCCGGGCACTACCGGTACCAGGAAAGGCTCTTCGGCCACTTCGTCCAGGACAGGCTGCCCGATCACCAGCGCGGCATCTTCCTCGCCGGCGACGACATCTCCTTCACCGCCGGCTGGGCCGAAGGCGCGGTGACCACGGCGCTCAACGCGGTCTGGGGCGTGATGCACCACCTGGGCGGGGCCACAGACCCGCACAACCCGGGCCCCGGGGACCAGTGGGAGGAGCTGGCCCCCGTACTGCTGGAGAGCACTGCGCCGCGCGGCACGGCAGAATAGGGCCATGACACGGATCGCGCTGCTGCAGGCGCAGGCGGAGCCTCTGGACATAGGGGCCAACCTCGCCGCCGTGGAGCGCGCGGCCGCCCAGGCCGCTGAGGCCGGGGCGGAGCTGCTGCTGACCCCGGAGCTGTTCGTCACCGGCTACGTGCCGGCCCGCATCCGCGCAGAGGTCCCCGCCGAGGCCGTGCGTGCCGCCGAGGAGCAGCTGTCCGGAATCGCCCGGGAGCACCGGATCAGCATGGTCCACAGCCTTCCGGGGCCCGAATCCCCCGGGGGCCGCGGGATCGCAGCTGTCCTGACGGACCAGCAGGGGCAGAGCCTGCTCCGGCATCAGAAGGTCCAGCTCTTCGGCCCCGAGGAGAAGTCAGCCTTCGTTCCCGGCGCGGAGCGTCCGCCTGTGGCGGAGCACCTGGGCCGCAGGATCGGGCTGCTGATCTGCTATGAGGCAGAGTTCCCTGAGATGGTGCGTGCGGCCGTCGCCCAAGGCGCCGACCTGCTGCTGGTCCCCACCGCGCTCTCCGGCGACCGCGCCGTCGTCGAGATTCTCCTGCCGGCCCGCGCCCGGGAGAGCCGTGCGGCCATTGCGTATGCGAACCACTGCGGCAGGGAGGAGGGGCTGAGGTTCGACGGCGCCAGCGTGGTTCTGGACGCGGACGGGTCGGTGCTCTCCCGAGCCGGGGAGCAGCCGGATCTGCTGCTGGCCCAGGTTCCGGCCCCTGCTGGCCCGGGCCCGGAGGGGCCCTGGTACCTGGAGGACCGTCGGGCGGATCTGCACCGCCGTTGGCTCTGAGCCGACGCATATTCCCAGCTTCTAAGGAGGCAGCGTCTTTACAGTGGTGCTGTGTTCGGGGCAGAGATCGTGCTTCGCTGCGCCGGACGCACCGCGCGGCGGCGGCCTCCGCCTTCCGGTCGCACCTAGCGATTCGAATGCCCTACCACCGTTAGGAAGGCCGGCAATCCCCAGGCACGAGGCCGCCGCCGCGTCTCTTCAGCTGACCGCGATGCGCGGGTCGGCCATGGACTGCAGAATATCCGCAGCGGTGTTGGCAACCACGTAGACCGCCCCGAGGACCAGGGTCACTCCGGCCACCGCCGGAAAGTCGGCCACGTTGAGGCTTGCTCCCAGGTATGAGCCCATTCCGCCCCAGCTGAAGACCTCCTCCACCACGAGCACCCCGCCGAGCATGAATCCCAGCTGCAGCGCGCCCATCGACAGGGCGGCGTTGACCGAGTTCCGCAGCACGTGCCGAAACAGCACGGAAGTGCCGCGCATGCCCTTGGCATCAGCGGTGCGGATGTAGTCCTGGCCGTAGGTCTCCATCAGCGAGGACCGCAGCACACGGCCGATCGCCAGAGCCGGCGCCAGGGCCAGTGCGACGGCGGGCATCACCATGTGGTGCAGCGCCTCCGTCAGCAGGTCGAACTGCCCGGTGACGAGGGCGTCCACGGTGTAGAACCCGGTGGGCCCGTCGGGACTGGTGCCCCGCCCCCGGGAGGGGAAGAGCCCGAAGTTCCGGTAGAAGATGATCAGTCCCAGAATGCCCACCAGGAAGGTGGGGATGGTGGAGCCGACAAAGAGGATCCCGCGGAAGACCGAGGCCCCCGGCCAGCGCAGCATCGAGGAGACCGCGAAGACCACACCGAGGATCAGGGCGAGCACGAAGCCGAAGAGGACCAGCTCCAGGGTCGCGGGCATGTAGGCCATCAGGTCCTCCATCACCGGCCGGCGGGTGCGGAAGGACAGGCCGAGGTCCCCCACCAGCAGGCCGCCCAGGAAGCTGACGTAGCGAACGAGCATCGGGTCATCAAGGCCGAAGCGCTCCCGGGCCGCGGCGATCGCCTCCGGGGAGGCGGTGGCGCCGATGGTCGCAGCCACCGGGTCCTGCCCGGAGATCTCCTGGAGGATGAACATCACAGTGGCCAGCACCCAGAGCAGGCCGATGAGCGAGGCTGTTCGGATGAGAATGAAGCGGAGCCGTGCGGGCATCGGACTTACCTCCTGTTCGCCAGACGGTTGCGGACGCCGTCGCCGGCGAGGTTAGAGATGAGGCTCAGCAGGGCCACGCAGGCGCCGGGGATCACTGGAACCCACCAGGCGTTGAGGATCTCCACCATGCCCCGGGAAGTATCAGCGCCCAGCTCCGGGGCCGGCGACGGCTGCCCCAGCCCCAGGAAGGACAGGGTGGCCAGCACCAGCACCACGTTGCCGATGTCGAGGCTGGCGGTGATGATCGCCGTCGGGATTGTTCCGGGCAGCAGGTGCCGCCGCATGATGCGGAACCATCCCACCCCGGACATGCGCGCAGCCTCGATGTGGGGGCGGGCGGCCAGGGCCCGGACCTCGCTGCGGATGATCCGCGCGTAGTAGGGCCACCACACGATGGTGACCGCGATGAACGTGTTGACCAGCCCCGGGCCGAGAGCTGCGGCGACCGCCACCGCCACGATCATCGAGGGCAGGGCCAGGAAGACCTCGGTGAACCGCATCAGCACCGTGTCCACCCAGCCGCCGTACATCCCGGCGACCAGCCCCACGATCATCCCGATCACCAATCCGACGACGGTGACGATGATGGCCAGCAGCCAGGAGGTCCGCAGCCCCAGCAGAGACCGGGAGAGCAGGTCACGGCCGAGCATGTCGGTGCCCAGCAGGTGGCCGTCGCTGAACCACGGCTGACGGGGCGCGCCCACCGGCTGGACGGGGTCGTGGGGGGCCAGCCACGGGGCGGCGAGCGCAACGGCTGTCATGATCACCAGCAGGCTGATGAAGGTCCAGTCGACGGCGGCCCCACGGCTGTGCCACCAGGCGGCAGGGCTCATCCGGCCCAGCAGCCGGAACCTCGGCTCGGGGGCGGCGGGTCCGCCGGGGTCTGTCCCGGCGGGGGTGGTGACGGGCGGTGATACTGTCATCGGTCAGTCCCCTCCTCCTTGAAGCAGGCCACAGAATGCCGGAGCACCCGGGGCACTGCGGTGCTCAGCGCGATCAGGTTGGCCTCCTGGTCCTTGGGCAGCGGGCCGTCGCCGGCTCCTTCGGGCCGCTCGAAGGTGTGCCCCTCGGGCGGGCCGGCGCCTTCGTCCGCAGCCGCGGCCTCCCCGGGGCGGCGCCGCGGGTCCGGCACGGCGGCGAGCAGCTGCCGGGTGTAGGGGTGGCGGGCGTCGTCGATGATGTCGTCAGCGGGTCCGAGCTCCACCACCCGGCCTCGGTGCATCACTGCGATCCGGTCGCTGACCATGCGCGCGACGGCGAGATCGTGGGTGACGAAGACCACGGCGATGCTCAGGTCGGTGCGCAGCTGATTGATCAGGGCGAGGACCTCGGCGGCCACGGAGACGTCCAGGGCCGAGGTCGGCTCGTCGCAGAGCAGCACCTTGGGCGGGACGATGGTGGCACGGGCAAGCACCACCCGCTGCCGCTGCCCGCCGGAGAGCTCCCCGGCCTTGGCGCGCAGCACGGACAGCGGCAGTCCCACCCGTTCGATGATGCTGGCGATCCGCTCGCTGCGCTCGGCACGGGACACCCCGGCGTCGAACCTCTCCGAGAGCATCTCCTCGACGGTCAGCCACGGGGTCAGGGAGGACCCGGCGTCCTGGAAGACCATCTGGACCTCCGGACTGGTGGGGCCGGTGATCCTGCCGGAGTCGATCTTCTTCTGCAGGCGCCCCACCGCCCGCAGCATGGTTGACTTTCCGGAGCCGGACTCCCCCACCACTGCGATGGACTCGCCCGGCTGGACGTAGAGGGTGACGCCGCGCAGGGCCCGCAGCGGGGTGCGGCGGCCCTTCTCGTCCCGGACGGTGAAGGTGCACTCGATGTCGTCGGCGGCGATCAGCGGCTCCCCCTCAAGGTCTCGGCCGGGAGCAGGGGGCGGGCCGGGCACGTCCAGGGAGAGACGGGCGGAGAGCAGCCGCTTGGTGTAGTCGTCCTGCGGGGCGGTGAGCACCTGCCGGCTGGGGCCCTGCTCGACGATCTCCCCCGCGTTCATCACCACGATCCGGTCGGCGATCTGCCCAGCGACGCCGAGGTCGTGGGTGATCATCAGGATGCTGCATCCCAGCCGCTCCTGCATCTGCTTCAGCAGGGCGAGGACCTGCGCCTGCACGGTGACGTCCAGGGCGGTGGTGGGCTCGTCGGCGATGATCAGCTCGGGGTCCCCGGCCACTGCCATGGCGATCATCGCTCGCTGCCGCTGCCCGCCGGAGAGCTCGTGCGGATAGGACTTGTACCGGCGGCGAGGCTCGGGGATGCCGACGGCCTCCATCAGGCGGATGGACTCCTCAGCGGAGCCGGACTTCTCGGTGATCTGGGTGCCGACGTGCATGGTGGGGTTCAGCGAGGTCATCGGGTCCTGGAAGACCACCCCGATCCGGCGGCGGCGCAGATCACGCAGGTCCCGGGGGCTGATGCTGGCCATATCGTGCCCGGAGACCCTGATCCCGCCCTCAGTCTGGGGGCGGGACGACTCCGGCAGCAGATTGAGCATCGACATCGACATCACGGACTTGCCGGAGCCGGATTCGCCGACGACGCCGACGATCTCCCCCCTGCCGACCTCCAGGTCGATTCCCCTGAGGATCGGGGAGCGCACCCCGTTGCGCTCCAGGCTGATGCGCACATCCTTCAGGCTGGCCACCGGCCCCGTCTCTGCGGCGGCCGCGGCGGGCTTCTCCTTCAGCGCTGTCATACGCTCTCTTCCTCGTTCTTCTTCACGGATCGCTGCTCAGCAGCACGGTGTTCGGCGTCTCGGCGCTGGATGGTCTCGGCGGCGACGTTCTCCTCCACGCGCCGCTGCCGGGAGGGCGCGGTGAGCATCAGCAGCCCGGCTGCGACGACGCAGAGCCCGGCTGCGCCCAGCCAGAGCACGGAGGCGCCGAATGCCTCGAGCACGAAGCCGCCGAGGACCGGGCCGATCACCATCGCCAGCGACTTGTGCATGGAGAAGATGCCCTGGTACCTCCCGCGGCGAGCGGGCTCGGCGAGGTCTGCGGCCAGGGACTGGGCCTGCGGGTGGGAGCCCATCTCCCCCAGGGTCCAGATCGCCACGGCGATGAAATAGACGACCAGGGTGGTCGCCGCGGCCTGCAGCCCCACCCCTGCTGCGGTGACCAGGATGAACAGGGCCACGCACAGGTTCCTCGGGATGCGGCCGAAGATCCTCGCGGTGGGGATCTGCAGGATGCACAGGAGCACGCCGTTGAGCGTCAGCAGCATCCCGTAGGCCGAGGAGGGGAAACCCTGATCGGCCATCACCAGCGGAAGGGTGGTGGTCGACTGCACGTAGACGATCGAGTAGATCAGCATCACCAGCCCGAAGGTGACGAAGGTCCGGTCCCTCAGCACCTGGCGCAGCCCGCCCTTGTCGGGCTTGCCGAGCCGACGCCGCAGGCCCTTCCCCGCCGCGGCCGAAGCCCTGACAGCTCCCGCGGCGTCGGAGTCGGGAACCTTGACGACCACCACAGCCATTGAGGCGGTGAGCATCAGGGCCTGGCCGTAGAAGATCAGCTCGAAGCGGGTGTCGGCCATGAAGCCGGCCATCAGCGGGCCGATCGCGTAGCCGAGGTTCACCGCCCAGTAGTTGTAGTTGAAGGCCAGGCGCCGGTGCGCCGGCTCCACCAGGTCCCCGATCATGGTGGCGATCACCGGGTAGGAGCAGCCGTTGAACAGCCCATAGAGCGCCAGCAGGCCCGAGATGACGAGCTGGTCCTGCGCTGCCGGGATGAACACCAGGACCACGACGGAGAGCAGCTGGCTGCCCACCAGGGTGACCTTCCGGCCGATCCGGTCGGCGAGGACCCCGCCGACCAGCCCGGAGACCACCACGCCGACCCCGAATGCTGCGACCACCATCCCCGCCGAGCCGGCGGTGAGCCCCACCTGGGAGGTGAGGAAGATAGTCATGAACGGGACCACGAAATGGCCCACCATGATGATCAGCCGAGCCAGCCAGAGCCACCAGAAAGGACCGGGCAGGTCCCTCAGGCGGCTCCGGCCGGTCTCGGCAAACCGCGGAGATGAGCTGGTCAATGCTGTGCCGACTAGTCTTCGACGGAGAGGCGGGCGAAGTCCACAGTCGCCGGCGCGGCGATGCTGTGAGCCTCCTCGACCCCGGCGATCCAGGGCTGGAACACCATGAAGTCGTTGACCCAGGCGAAGGTCGGCGAGCAGCCGTAGTCGTAGGCGGCGTCGCCTGCCTCGTTGAAGGTCTCGGCGTCGTCGGTGACCAGGGCCTCGTCGAGCAGCTCGTCGATCTCGTCGTCGTAGCACTGCAGGTGGTTCAGGCCGCCGGCCTCGCCCCAGAAGATGTGACCGTGCATGTAGGGGTTGTTGGAGTCAGGCCAGGTGCCCGAGTAGACGAAGGCGTCCGGGGATGAGGTGGGGTCCTCGTAGAAGTCGCTGAAGACCTCGGAGGACTGATGGGAGGTCACCGTGGCGTTGAGCCCCAGGCCCTGCAGGTCTGCGGCGACCAGGTTGGCGATCTGCTCCGAGTCGGTGGAGGCGGACATGTGTCCGATGGTGATGTCCTCACCCTCGTTCTCAGCGGCCCATTCAGCCAGGGCGTCCGAGTCGTGGACCAGGTCGCGGTCCTCGTAGTCGGGGAGGCCGCCCTGCGGGAAGTGACCGGTGGCGGGGTCCGCGCTGTGGCCGATGATGTTCTCCACGTATGAGTTCCAGTCGAGCCCCTCGAAGAGGGTGACACGATCCTCGGCGTCGGCCAGGATGTCCCGGTTGGGGTTCATCAGGAAGTTCGAGAGCTGGTAGGAGGGCAGCGCGAAGGCCGAGAGCGCCTCGTCCTCGACGTAGTCCTCACGGGATGAGGAGGGGACGCCCTGCAGCAGCGCGTGCAGGTCGCCCTGCTCCAGCTCCAGCTGCATCGCAGAGATCTCGGTGTAGACCGGCAGGTCGATGGTGTGGAAGTCGGGGTCTGCCAGGTCCTCGTCCCAGTAGTCCTCGAAGGCTTCCATGGTGTACCCGTCTCCGACGGAGGCCTCGGTGAGCGTGTAGGGCCCGGTGCCGGCGGAGTTCTCAGCGATGTAGTCCTCAGCGTTGTCGTCGCTGTGCTCCTCGATGATGTCCGGGCTGATCATCCGGGGCCCGTAGGGGGAGGCGAGGTAGTCCATGAATGCTGAGTTGGACTCCTCCAGCACCAGGGTGACGGTGTAGTCGTCCTCAACCTGCACGTCCACGCCGTCCACCATGTACGAGGGGCCTGCGTCGACGTCGAGGCGGCGTTGGAAGGAGGCTTCGACAGCCTCAGCGTTGAACTCGGCGCCGTCGTGGAAGGTCACTCCCTCGCGCAGCTGGAGGGTGAACTCGGTGAAGTCGTCGTTGATCTCCCAGTCCTCGGCCAGCAGCGGGACCACGTTGGCCTCATCGTGGTTGCCGGGCTCGTAGCGGACGAGGCCCTCGTAGAGGTTGGTGGTCAGCGCCAGGCCGTTGCCGGAGTAGTAGACGTCCGGGTCCGGCGGCTGACCGATGTCATCAAGCACTCCCAGCCGCAGCACGCCGTCGTCGGGGGCGTCCTGGGAGGCCTGGTCGGTGTCGCCCTCCGCGGACTCCGGGTCCTCATCGGTCTCGCCGCCGTTGCCGCAGGCCGACAGGGTCAGCGCGGCGATGGACAGCACGCTGAGAGCCTTGACCGTGCCGGGCAGGCGTCGTCGCAGCGGGTTGTCATCCTCAGGGGTGAACGATGCGTTCTTCATGGTCTCTTCCTTCACAGGTGCGGTGATGCGGATGCTTCAAACGGTGATCGTCGTCGCGCTCATCGGGCGCGGAAGGTGCGGTTCCTCTCCTTTCCCTGGCTGTCCAGCCCCTCGCCGAGCGCGTAGGGATGCATATAGTTCGGCTCGGTGAGCCCCTGCCGGCGCATCGCGATGCCGGTCATGGCCTCGCGGATGGCGCGGTTGGCCAGCAGCGCGGTGATCTCTCCCTTGTCGTCATACGGCGGGGAGACCTCCACCACGTCCATTCCGACGACGCCGACCTCCGCGCAGAGCCGGCGCACCGCGGTGAGGACGTCCGTGCTGGTCAGCCCGCCGGGCTCAGGGGTTCCGGTGCCGGGGGCAAAGGCGGGGTCGGCGACGTCGATGTCCAGGGAGAGGTAGAGGTGGTCGGCCTGGTCGAGGGCCTCATCCACTGCCCGCTCAAGCACCTCGTAGAAGCCGCGGTGGTTGATCTCGGCCATGAAGTGGGTGCGCATGTCCTGCTCGTCCATCCAGTCGAGCGTCTCCTGGTCCGGCCAGTAGCCGCGCAGCCCCACCTGCACAAAGTTCTTGCCGGGCACGGCGCCGGACTCGATGAGCTTGCGCATCGGAGTGCCGTGCGAGGCCAGGGAGCCGGGCATGTCGGTGCCGGTGTCCGCGTGGGCGTCGAAGTGGACGATGCCGACCTTGCCGTAGCCGTAGTGGTCGGCCACCGCAGTGGCTGCGGGCCAGGTGATGGCGTGGTCGCCGCCCATGATGATCGGGATCGTCCCCGAGTCGACGATGGTTCCGACGAACTTCCGGATCTCCTCAAAGGTGCCCGGAGTGTTGCCCAGCATGATGGGCGCGTCCCCGTAGTCGCACATCTTCAGCTCAGCGAAGGCGTCCACGTGGGTGTCCAGGGAGAAGTGCGGACGCGGCCCGTAGCCGCCCTTGTAGTCGCAGGAGCGGATGACCATCGGACCATGGTTGGTGCCGCTGCGGCCGCCCGCGGTGGAGTCCCAGGGCACCCCGCAGACGGCGACGTCGACCTCCGCGGCCTTCAGGTCCTCCGGGGTCAGGGCCACAGGGAGCTTGGCGAAGGTCTGGATGCCGGCGAAGCCGCCCTCGCGCTGACGGTTGACGTGCAGCAGTCCGGGCTTGCGGTCCACGTTGTAGCTGTCCACGGCGCCGTGGCCCTCGAGCCCCTCGCCGAGGCGGCGAGGCTGCTCCCAGAACCCCTCGGGCCAGACGTCGTGATGGTGGTCGTGGCTGTGGTCGTCTCCCACGGGCGGGGGCCTCCATATCGTGCGGTGATTCCGGCTGGACGCCGGAGTGCTGTTGGACATTAAGACTGAGCTTGGCGAAACGTTTCGTCAATGGCTTTCACAGGATGTTTACAAGGCTTTTACAGGGCGGCTTCAGCGTCACGTCGTCGTAACCTGTCCTCCTCATAGCGCTGCCCGAGACGGCGTCGCCGTGCAGGCGCGGTGACCGCCAGGAGCACGGCGGCGAGCAGGCAGACCCCGCCCGCGCCGATCCAGAGCGCCTGGTGGCCGAAGCCGTCGAGCACCGCCCCGCCGAGGATGGGACCCAGCACCATCGCGATCGAGTGGTTCAGGGAGTACACACCCTGGTACCGGCCGCGCTGGGCATGGTCCGCCAGGTCGGCGGCCACAGACTGTGCCTGAGGGTGGGAGCCCATCTCCCCCAGCGTCCACACCGCCACCACGGCGAAGTAGAAGAGCAGGGTGGCTGCGGCGGCCTGGAGGCCGACGCCGAGCCCGGTCACGAGGATCGCCACCACGATCACGGCGTCGCGGCCGTACCGGTTCAGCCATTTGGCAGTGGGGATCTGCAGGGCGCACAGCAGCAGGCCGTTGAGGGTCAGGAGGTACCCGTAGGCGGCTGAGGAGAAGCCCTGGTCCGTCATCACCAGCGGCAGGGTGGTCATCGACTGCACGTAGACGATCGAGTACAGCAGCATCACGCACGCGAAGGTCATGAAGACCCCGTCGGTGAGCACGCTGAGGATGCTGCCCCCGCCCCGCTGGGTGATCGGCGGCGATGACTGAATCGATTCGGCAAGGTTGTTGGCCGGCGCACGGCGCCGGAGAAGGCGACGACGCCGCAGGGCGCGGGCCGGGGCGCGGGATTCCGGAACCTTGGCGATGACGATGCCGGTGGCGATGAGCAGCAGCACCGCCTGGCCGAAGAACACCAGGACGAACGTGCGGTCGGCCATGAACCCGGCAATGAGCGGACCGATGGCGTACCCCAGGTTCACGGCCCAGAAGTTGTAGTTGTAGGCGGTGCGGCGGTGCTTGGGCTCGACCATGTCGCCGACCATCGTCACCATCACCGGCTGGGCGGCGCCGTTGAACAGCCCGTAGACGAAGAGCAGGCTGCAGATCAGCAGCGCCCCCTCAGCGAAGGGGATGATCACCACCGTGGCGGCTGAGAGCAGCAGGCTGCCCAGCAGGGTGCGCTTGCGTCCGAGTCTGTCGGCGAGGACCCCGCCGGTCATCGCCGAGACCACCACCCCCAGCCCGTACCCGGAGACCACCAGACCCGCAGTGGAGGCCGAGAGCCCGACGTCGCGGGTCAGGAAGATGGTCATGAACGGGACCACGAAACGGCCCACCCAGATCACCAGCTCAGCGAACCACAGCCACCAGTAGGCGGCGGGGAGGTCCTTCAGCCTGGTGTGCTGGACCTCATGAGCGGGGGGCTTTCCCACGGGGCGGCTCCTCGAGAGTGCGGGCGATGTGCCCCTCAGCCTGCGGGTGACGAAACGTTTCGTCAAGCGTGCGCGAGGAACCCTGAAAGGATTTAACGCAGTGTTTACCGCGGCAGGCGGACGGACGCCGGGACCAGAGTGCCGCCAGGGGCTCGGCCGGGGGCGGGGCCGGCCTCCAGCCTCTCGATGAGCCGCTCAGCGCAGGCCGCGCCCAGCGCCCGGGCGGGCAGGTCCACGTACCCGACCTCCGGCGTCTCCGAGAGCACCCCGTCGACGTCGGGCCCCGCGCTGGCGAAGCGGACCTCCCGCCCCGGCATGGCCTCCAGAAGCAGCTCCCGGCCGGCCAGCACCCCGTAGGGGCTGGAGACGAGCATGAAGTCGGCATCGCCGTGAGCCTCGAGCAGTTGTCGGATGACCTGGCGAAAACCGTCCTTGTCGTCCCAGCCGCCGAATCGCACGTACCCGTGGGCAGGCTCCACACCCAGGTCAGCGGCCCAGGCCTCGAAGACCTCACGCAGCAGATTGCCCCACCCGGAGTGCTCGTCCGGGGCCACCAGCAGCGGCCGGCTCACACCCCGCTCCTCCTCTGCGGCCAGAAGCTCGTTGACTGCCCTGCGGTGATCCACGGCGACGACTTCGCACTCGGGCAGGCCCGGAGGCAGGTGCTCGCCGGCGACGACCGGCAGCGGCGAGAGCATCAGCTCGCGCGCGCGCAGGTCGTCGCTGAGCGGGTCCACCACAATCACCCCGTCCACTCGGGGAGCGGTGCTGCGGGGCACCTGGGTGTTGGCGGAGAGGATGGAGACGTCATAGTCGTGGCGCTGCCCCACCTCCAGCACCCCGGCGAAGAACTGGCGGAAATATGGCTTGTCGAGCTGCTCGGTGGGTGACTGACGGTGCAGGCCGATGGTGCGGGTCCGCCCGGTGCGCAGCCCGGAGGCGAGCGCGTTGGCCACGTACCCCAGCTCAGAGGCGACGTCGGCGACCTTCCGACGGGTCTCCTCGGTGATCCGTCCGCGGCCGGAGAGGGCATCCGAGGCGGTTCCCACCGAAACGCCGGCCTGCTCGGCCACGTCCTTCAGCCGCACGCGGCGAGGCTGGCGGGAGTCAGGCATGGGGCCAACTATAAGCCGACGCCCAGATCACACGGACGGGCCGTCCACGATCCGGACAGCGCCATTCACGCTGCTCCCTTCAGGAGATGGGCTTCACGGCGCGGATGCGGTACTGCATCTGGACCCGGTGGCCGGGGGCCACACCGTACTCCTGGTCGGCCTCCTTCAGCTCAGGCAGCTCCTCCGCAGTGACCTCGGCGAAGCCTGCGGCGCGGATCCGGTCAGCGAAGGCTCCGATCGAGCCGGCCTCGGCCAGCGGCAGGTCCTGCTCCTGGCCCTGGTAGGCCCGGCGGAAGTCCTGCCCGCGCGCGCCGGAATGATCCTCCTCATGCTCATGGGCGATCAGCCCCTCGGGGAACCAGAGGGAGTCGACGGCGACGAGGACGCCGCCGGGCTTGAGGATGCGCAGCCACTCGGCGAGCGCCTGGTCCGGCGTCCGCAGCGTCCAGAGAACATAGCGGGCTGTGAGCGCGTCGAAGGCGGCGTCGTCGAACTGGGGCCCGGCGGCGTCGCCGAATCCGAACATCGGGTTGGCGGAGTAGCCGGAGCGGCGTCGCGCCTCGGCGAGCATCCCTTCTGCGAGGTCGATGCCGGTGACTCTGTGTCCCATCCCGGCGAGCAGGAAGGCGACGGCGCCGGAGCCGGTGCCGAGGTCCAGCACCTGGGAGGGGGGCTGCGGCAGCCCGGCGCTCCAGATCCCCTCCCAGACGGAGGACTCGCCCTCGGCTTCGCGGCGCTGGGCCTGGTATGCCTCGTACTCGCCGGCCCAGCGGGACCAGTACTCGCTGATGCGGCGCTGCTCGTCGCTCTGGGCGGCCACAGGGTCCCCCTTCTCGGCGGGGGTGAGCTTCACGTCCTTGGCGAGCTCGGATGCGTTCTTCATAGGGGCGACTCCTTCGGGGTGCGGCGGAAGAGCAGCTGAGTGGTGGAGTCCTCAGCGGCGACCCGCTCAATGCTGACGTGGTAGACGGGCTCGATGGTGTCTTTGGTGAGGACCTCCTCCGGGCTGCCCTCGGCGTACAGCCGCCCGTGCGAGAGCAGCACGATGCTGTCGCAGTAGCGGGCGGCGAGGTTGAGGTCGTGCAGCACGACGACGGCGGTGATCCCCAGCTCTCTGACCAGGTGGAGGACCTGGTGCTGGTAGCTGATGTCGAGGTGGTTGGTGGGCTCGTCCAGCAGGAGGCATTCGGCCTGCTGAGCCAGCGCTCGGGCGATCAGCACCCGCTGCTTCTCACCTCCGGAGAGTCCGCTGAACTCGCGGTCGGCCAGATGCAGCAGGCCCACACGTTCCAGAGCGTCGGCGGCGAGGCGCTCGTCCTCGGGCCCCTGCCGGCTGAACATTCCGAGGTGCGGGGTGCGGCCGAGCAGCACGATGTCCGCCACGGAGAGCATCAGGTCGCTGGGGGGCTCCTGCACGACGACGGCGACCCGCTGGGCCAGCCTCTTCGGGGGGATCCGGCGCACGTCCTCGCCGTTGAGCTCGACTCTGCCGGCGTCGGGCGCCAGCGCCCCGTAGAGGGCGCGCAGCAGGGTGGTCTTCCCACTGCCGTTGGGGCCGGTCAGCCCCACCACCTCGCCCTTTCCGGCCCGCAGGGACACCCCGTGCAGGACGGGCCTGTCCCTGTAAGAATGGGTGAGCTCGAAAGCCTCCAGCATCAGTCCTCCTCCTGCTGGAAGCGTTCTGAGATCTGCTCCAGTCCGTCCACCGCGAGAGGGGTGGCCGGCTCGGTGAAGTTGAAGAGCTGAGCGTGGATCTCGCCCTCCTGCACCGCTGTCATCGTTTCGGCGCCGGGAATCTCAGTGATGGCCTCCTCCACGCCGTCGGCGTCGCCCTGATAGAGGAGGATGAGCACGTCCGGGTCCCGGTCCACGAGCTCTTCGACCTGGACTTCGAAGACGCGCTCGTCGGCGTCGGCGAAGACGTTCTCGAACCCGGCGGCCTCCAGCTGGGGCTGTGCCATGGAGCGGCTCCCGTAGGCGTAGGAGCTGCCGCCGCCGACGCCCGGGTAGAGGACCGCTGCGGTGCGGTCCTCATCCTCAGCGTTCTCGGCGACGGCGTCCGTCCGGGCCTCCAGCTCGGCGATGAGGTCCTCGGCGGCCCCCTGCTCGCCGAAGATCTCACCGTAGGTCTCAATCTCCGCGTAGAGCGCGTCGTAGGAGGCCTCAGCAGCGGGCTCGGGGCAGTAGAGCTCCTGGATGAGCATGCTGACCCCGGCCGGCTCGAGGCCCTCCCGCTCCACACCGTCGGGCTGGCCGAGTGCGAGGTCCGGCTCGTGGGCCACGACCTCCTCCTGGGAGATCATCAGGTGCCCGGAGGCGTCGAGGTCTTCGGAGAGGGACTCGATCTCCTGGACCTGACGGTGGAGCTCGTCGTCGTAGTACTCCGCGGGGAAGTCTCCGGCGCGGGCGACCACCCGGTCCATCAGGCCCAGGCTGTCCAGGATGGTCACAGGGGCGGTCTCCAGGAGGATGATCCGTTCGGGCTCCTCGTCAAAGGTGACCTCCTGCCCGCAGTTCTCGATGGTCAGCGGGTAGTGGTGGCCGGCGCCTTCCCGGTTCTCCTCTTCGGGGGATGCGGCACCGTCACCGCCGCAGGCGGTCAGGGCGAGGACGGCGATGCCGACGGCGAGCGCTCGGCCTGATCTGGGCCCGGGGAGGGTGCGATGCATGAAGGGTCCTCTCAGCTCACAGCGTGCGCGCATACATGCGGCGGATCAGGATCAGCAGGAAGGGGGCGCCCACCAGGGCGGTGATGATGCCGATCGGCAGCTCGCGGGGCTGCATGAGCACCCGGGCCCCTGCGTCGGCCCAGATCAGCAGGATCGCGCCCAGCAGCGCCACCACCGGGATGAGACGGCCGTGGGCTGCTCCGACCAGGCGGCGCCCGAGGTGCGGGACCACCAGCCCGACGAATCCGACGGCGCCGGCGGCCGCGACCACTGCACCGGTGCAGAGTGAGACCACGGTGAGCAGCTGCACTCGGGCCGCCACCGGAGGGACCCCCAGGGCCCGGGCGGTCTCGTCCCCGATGGACAGCGCATCCAGCCGACGGGACCACAGGACGAGGAGCGCGGTGCTGGTCAGGGCAACGGCGAGGACCAGCACCAGGAAGGCGTCCCAGCGGGCCAGCGCGAGGGATCCCAGCAGCCAGAACATCACTGAGCGGGAGCCTTCAGCGTTGTCTGAGGCGAAGATGAGGAAGCTGGTGGCGGCTGAGAGCGCGTAGCCGACGGCGATGCCGGCCAGCAGCAGGCGGATCGAGGTGACCTGCCCGTTGGCCCGGGCGAGGAAGAACACCAGCAGGGAGGCGCCCAACGCGCCGACGAACGCGCTCAGGGGAAGAGCGTACTGCCCTGCTCCGGCGGCGAAGCCGAAGAGGATGGAGGCCGCCGCCCCGGTGGAGGCGCCCCCTGAGATTCCGAGGATGTAGGGGTCGGCGAGGATGTTGCGGACCATGCCCTGCAGAGCCGCGCCGCAGATCGCCAGGCCAGCGCCGACCGCCAGGCCCAGCAGCACCCGGGGCACACGCATCTCCCAGACGATGGAGCGCTCGGAGTCGGTCCAGGTCTGCTCCACGGGAAGGCCGAGGCTGTGCCCGATGATGCCCAGCACGGTGGAGGGGGCGATGCTCACCGGACCGATGCCCACGCACAGGGCGACGGTGATGCAGAGGAAGGCTGCGAGCCCGACTGTCCAGAGAGCGGCCCGGCGGCGCGCGCCGCTGGCGAGGCCCTCGTTCGACGGGGCCCCGAGACTCTGAGATTCGGCTTTCTGCAACATTGTTGCATCAAGCCTAAGGCCATCCGATTACGGCACTGTTTCACTGGCGAAACGTTTCGTCAAGGCTTCCGGCTTCTGGCTGGTGAGCCGGTATCTGAACCTGGACACCAAGCAGACCTTCGCCTCCTGGACCGTGATGCAGACCCTGCTGGCGGGCACAGCGTTCGCCGTGATTCTGCCGGTCTCCCTCGTCCTCTGAGGAAAAACCGCGCGCCGCCGAAAGGTCCGTCCGGGGCGGACCTGCCATCGTCCAGCCATTGCTCAGGCCTCCTGCCTAGCGTAGGCGAATGGGTGCATCGATGAAGGTCAAAGGTTCTGCAGCAGTGATCACCGGGGCATCGTCAGGCATCGGCCGGGCCGCAGCACTGCGGTTCGCCAAGGCGGGTGCCGATGTCGTTCTCGCCGCCCGGCGGGAAGAGGCGCTGAAAGAGGTCGCCGACGAATGCCGTGAGCATGGCGTGCGTGCCCTGGTGGTCCCCCTGGACGTCACCGATGCCGAGGCCGTCCAGGCGCTGGGCGACCATGCGGCGGAAGCCTTCGGGCGCATCGACATCTGGGTCAACAACGCCGCCGTCTCACTGTTCGGCTCACTGAGCAGCACCCCCGCAGAGGATTTCCGCCGGGTCCTGGACGTCAACATCATGGGCTATGTGAACGGCGCCCGCGCCGCGCTGAAGCACTTCCGTCCCCAAAGGCGAGGCGTGCTCATCAATGTCTCTTCGGTGGTGGGCGAGGTCCCGCAGCCCTTCACAGCCTCCTACTCCATCTCCAAGGCCGGCATCAACGCGCTCTCGGCCAGTATCCGCTCCGAGCTGCTCCTGGAGAAGCTCGAGGGCGTCCATGTAGTCACCGTGCTGCCCCCGACCGTTGACACTCCCCTGTTCGGCCAGGTGGCCAACTACACAGGACGCCGCGTAGTGCCCATGCCTCCGGTCTACTCGCCCCAGCGCGTGGCCGACACCATCCTGATGGGCGCCAAGAAGCCCCGGCATGAGATGCCCGTCGGCCAGGCGGCCCGTCAGATGATCGCGCAGCACCGGGCGTCCCCCGCCACGACGGAGAAGCTGATGGCAGCGCAGGTGGACAAAAAGCACCTCTCCCGCAAGGAGCCCTCCCCCGCAACCAAGGGCAACCTCTACGAATCCGCGCCGCTCGAGACTGCTGAAGTCCAGGGCGGCTGGGGCGGCCGCAGGCGACAGGCCAAACGGCGTGCCCTGACCGGAGCGGTCCTGGCCGGAGGCACAGTGGTCGCCGTGCCCGTGGCGGCGGCGGCCGGCAAGGCGGCTGCGGCCGCGCTGAGAGCCGCGTCCCTCAGCGGCAGTCGGAGCAGAGGCCGGTGAGGGTGGACTGGTGGAGGTCCAGCTGAAAGCCGGCTGCGGCGTCCACCGCCTCGACGGCGGTGGCGAAGCTCTCCGGAGGCAGGGCGACGACGGCTTGGCAGCCGCGGCAGTGCCCGTGCAGGTGGGTTGAGGTGGCCAGGTGGTACGACGCAGCCTCCCCGGCCAGCTGCCGGACAGCCACAATGCCCAGCTCAGCGAAGCGCTCCAACGCCCGGTAGGCCGTGGTGCGGTGGACGCCCCGGTCGGTCAGCCGCTCAGCGACCTCATCGGCGGAGAGATGGCGATGATGCTCCTCCAGCACCTGGAGGACAGCCCGCCGGGCAGCGGTGGCCCGCTCCCCCTGACGCCGCAGCTCCTCCAGGGCAGCCTCGACCAGCTCACCCCCCTCCCCGCGGTGGTGATGATGGTGGGCGTGCCCGCTCATCCGTTCGCCGCCCGGGACCGAAGCGGGTTCAGCACAGCCTCGGCCGCCCAAGCGGCGGCGTCGGCGATGTCCGCCGGAGACATCCCGAACTCCCGCTGCAGGGCGGCCCAGGCCCCCGCCGAATCCAAATGGCAGAGCGCTGCCAGGGTCTGCTGCCGCTCGCGCGCGCCCATATCCGGGATCTCGGCGGCCAGCAGCTGCTCCAGGTGCGCCCGCGACGGCACCGGGTCGGCGCCGTCGGGCCCGCGCATCATCGTTTCGGCCACCAGGAACGCCAGCTCGGGCCGCTGGCTGTAGGCGGACATCGTCTGCCGCAGAGCCAGGGGCAGGTCGAAGATCGAGTCGTAGCTGGGGCGCACGAAGACCGCTTGGTCTGCCCAGGTCACCGCCCCCAGCAGCAGCTCGGATCGGGTGCCGTAGTGCCGGAATATGGTCCGCTCCCCCACCCCGGCGCGCCGGGCGATCAGCTTCAGGGAGACATCATCGGTGCCGAGCTCCTCGATCAGCTCCACATAGGCGGCGAGGATCTCCGCGGAGGTGCGGGACAGCCCCAGCCGCTCAACGATCACCTCAGCCTCGAGTGCCTGCCCGATCATCGCTGCATCACCGCCTCGCTCCCGTTCACTGCCCAGCGCCCGCCAGCGCCTGCTGAGGCCAGGTTCCCTCCGGAGCGGCGGCGAGCACCTGCCCAGCCGCGGTGCGGAAGCTGGCCGCAGCGTCTTCGGCGCTCATTCCGAAGGCCGCCCGGCAGCGGGCCCAGAACTGGGCGGACGCGAAGTAGCACAGCGCCGAGGCGGTGCGGCGCCGGTCCCGACCGTTGAGCCCCGGCGCTGACTCCTCGAGCAGCGCTCCCACCGCCGCGGAGAAGAAGGATCCCGCTCCGCCGGCCGGGGATTCCGCACCCACCGGGGAGAGGGAGGCTGAGCGAGCAAGGATGACCGCCTCAGCCGGGTGCTGCGCGAAGGCTGCGAAGCGTGCCGCCACCGCGTCGTAGAGTCCCTCCCAGCTGGTGAACGCGGCCGGGGCGAAGAGGCGCGACTCCAGGTCGAGCGCCACCCGGACCAGCAGGTGCGCGCGGGTGGGGAAGTGCCGGTAGACGGTGCGCTCGGAGACGCCGACGGCGGAGCCGAGGTCCTTGTAGGTGATCTCGTCGAACCCGATCCGGCCCAGCTGGGCCGCGGCGGCGGCGACGATGGCGGATGCAGTGTCAGCGGCGTCGCTCATCGGTCTCCGTCTCGTTCTCCGGGGGCAGCAGGTACTGTTCGGAGCCGGCCAGGGTCAGTGCCAGGGATGAGACGTACTGAGTCTCCCCCAGCGGTCCGCGCTCAGCGGAGGCCAGCATGTCGGGGCGCTCAAAAGTGTAGCCGGTCACATGGCAGCGCAGCCTCTCGGCCGACGGGTTTCCGTCCTCGTCATACATGCGCAGGCCGATGCCGTCGTGGCGGCGCCGCAGATAGTACTTCCCGCGGGTGGCCAAAGCTGTCAGCGGGGTCAGCAGCGCCGCAGTGCCGATGGCGATCAGAATCGCGAAGGGCTGCACCGCCGCGCCGAAGAGCCCGAAGAACGCGGCCAGGGACAGCACCGAGGCGGCGCTGACGGACACGAGGCCCACGGGGTTCCAGCTGTGCAGCATCCCGCGGCGGAACTCCGGCCGCATCGGGGAGATCCCCAGCAGGTACTTGTTGAAGACGATGTCCGCGGAGATGGTCACCAGCCAGGACATCACGAAGTTCGCGTACAGGCTGAGCACGAAGTACATCAGCCCGAAGACGTCCATCATCATCAGGCAGTAGGCGATCACCAGATTGAACAGCACGAACACGCTGCGGCCCGGGTACCGGCGGGTCACCCGGGTGTAGGCGTTGAGCCAGGCCAGGGAGCCGGAATATCCGTTGGTGACGTTGATCTTCACCTGGGCGATCACGATCAGGGTCAGCGCCAGGGTGACGGCGAGCCAGTCGGGCATCAGCTGCTCATAGATCCCGAGGAACTGGACCACCGGCTCCGCGGCCCGCTCCCCCAGGCCCGGGTCGATCTTCACCAGCACGTAGACCGCCAGCAGCACGCCGAGCACCTGCTTGGTCCCGGAGAAGATCACCCACCCAGGGCCTGCCAGCAGCATCGAGGCCCACCAGACCCGCCGGTTGGCGCGGGTGCGCGGAGGCATGAACCGGATGTAGTCCAGCTGCTCAGCCAGCTGCGGGGTCAGCGCGAAGCAGACGGCCGCGGAGGCCACCACCGCCCCGATCTCCAGCTGCCCGGACCCCTCGCCCTCGAACGTCAGGAAGGCCTCCACGACCGCCGGCTCGGTCAGCGCCACCCAGATCAGAGGCAGCAGCGCCAGCACCAGCCACAGCGGGGTCGTCCAGAACTGCAGCCGCTCCAGGGCCCGCATCCCGTAGATGACGATGGGGATGACCACCACGGTGGAGAGCAGGTAGCCCAGCGGCAGCGGGATGCCGACCCCCGCATAGAGCCCCTGCGCCATGATCGCGCCCTCGAGGGCGAAGAAGATGCAGGTGAACCCTCCGAAGATCACCGTGGTGATCACAGAGCCGTGATACCCGAAGCCGGAGCCGCGGGTGAGCAGGTCCACATCCAGGTTGAACCGGGCTGCGTAGTAGGCGATCGGCAGCCCGACGGCGAAGATGATCGCCGAGGCCAGCGCGATGCCGGCCACCGCGTTCAGGGTGCCGTGCTCCAGGCCGACGGTCGCCCCCATGGAGAAGTCGGCGAGGAACGCCATCGACCCCAAAGCGGCACCGCCGACCGCGGGCGCGGACCAGCGCCGGAAGGTGCGCGGAACATAGCGGAAGGCGTAGTCCTCAAGACTGTCCTCCGCCGCTCGTCGTGCACGCGAGGCGTCCGGCATGCAATGAATCGTCTCAGATGGCCATCGCGTCGCGGACCTCGTCCTGGGCCGCGCTTCCGCCTTCGCCGGTGCTGGTGACCTGCCCGGAGGCGAGCACGAAGTACTTGGACGCGCTGGCCAGCGCGAAGCCGACGTGCTGGGCGGCGAGCAGCACGGAGAGCCCGTCCTCGGCGGCGAGCCCCGAGATGGTCCGCTCGATCTCTGAGACCACTGAGGGCTGGATCCCTTCAGTGGGCTCGTCGAGGATGAGCATGCTGGGCTCGGTGATCAGGGCGCGGGCGATGGCGAGCTGCTGGCGCTGCCCGCCGGAGAGCAGCCCGGCCTTCTTGTCGATCACCTCGTTGAGCGCGGGGAACCGCTCACGGGCGTGGTCCACCAGCTTCTTCCGCTTGGACCGCGGTTTGCCGTCGGCGACCACTTGGAGGTTCTCCAGGGTGCTCAGCTGCTCGAAGGACTGCTGCCCCTGGGGCACGTAGGCCATCCCCATCCTGACCCGTTTGTTGGGGGCGGTGCGGGTGATGTCCTGACCGTTGAAGGTGATGGTGCCGGCGGTGGGCCGGATGATCCCGACGACGGTGCGCAGCAGGGTGGTCTTGCCGGCTCCGTTGTGGCCCAGGACTGCGGCGATGCCGTTCTCGGCGCTGGTCAGGCTGACCCCGCCGAGCACCCGGGTGCGCTCGTAGCCGGCCTCTACGTTCTTCAGCTCCAGCATCTAAACCTCCTCGGTCCTTCCGGCGAGGGCTGCGGCCTCTTCCGCGTCCTCCTCGGCCATGGATGCGGTGCCGAGGTAGACCTCCTGCACCTTGGGGTCTGCCTGGACCTCAGCCACCGACCCGGCGGAGAGGACCTGGCCCTGGTGGAGCACGGTGACCCGCGAGGCGAAGTTCCTCATGAACTCCATGTCGTGCTCGACGACGACGACGGCGCGGTCCTCCTTCACCCGGTGGAGGAGCTCGCCGGTGGCGTTGCGCTCCTCCAGGCTCATGCCGGCCACGGGCTCGTCCAGCATCAGCACCCGGGCGTCCTGGACGAGCAGCATGCCGATCTCCAGCCACTGCTTCTGCCCGTGGGAGAGGATGCCCGCGGGCTGGTGCATCAGGTGCTCCAGCTGGGTCTGCTCCAGGGCTTCGGCGATACGGCCGTCGAGGCTGCGGCGGGTGCCGAAGAGGGCCCACTTGGAGCGATGCATCCCGACGGCGATGTCCAGGTTCTGCAGCACGGAGAGCTGCTCAAAGACGCTGGCGGTCTGGAAGGTCCGGCCGACGCCGAGGCGGGCCATCTTCTGCACCGGCTTGCCGAGCACCTCATCCTCTCCGAGCCTGACGCTCCCGGTGCCGCGCACCAGCCCGGTGATGGCGTCCACACAGGTGGTCTTGCCCGCGCCGTTGGGGCCGATGAGGAAGTGCACCTCACCGGGGTGCGCTTCGAAGCTGGCGCCGCCGACGGCGGTGAAAGCGCCGAACTTCACCTCAAGCCCGTCGACGCGCAGAGCGGTGGGCTGGCTCATGCTTCGGCCTCCTTCCGAAATCTGCTTCCTGCCCTCTTCCATCTGAAGTACCGGCCCACTGAGGCGATGCCGCCGGGCAGCAGGGCGATCACCAGGATCAGCAGCAGGCCCTGGAAGTAGGACCAGCCGGAGGGGAAGTTCTCCGCGAGCGTGGACTCCGCCCAGGCGACGGCGATCGCGCCGAGCACCGGTCCGAAGAGGGTGGCGCGGCCGCCGATGGCGACGCCGATGACGAACGCGATGGATGGGACCACCCCCAGCTCGGCCGGGGAGATGATGCCGACCAGCGGCACGAACATCGCGCCGGCCACCGAGGCCATCACGGCGGCCACCACAAAGGTGATGGTCTTGATGATGGCGGGGTCGTACCCGAGGAAGCGGACCCGCTCCTCGGCGTCGCGGGTGGCCACCAGAAGCTCGCCGAAGCGGCTGCGCATCAGCCAGTAGGCCACCAGCATCATCACGATCAGCAGGCCGGCGGCGATCATGTAGATCATCTGCCGGTTGGCGGGGTCGTTGATCGCGAACCCGAAGAACGACTGGAACCCGGAGAGGCCGTTGGAGCCGTTGAGGGTGGCCTGCTGGCCCACCAGCAGGGTGACGAACGCGAAGACCATCGCCTGATTCAGGATCGCGAAGTACGCACCCTTGACCCTTCGCTTGAACACCGAGAAGCCCAGTGCGAAGGCCAGCAGAGCAGGCAGCAGCAGGATCAGCAGGATGGTCATCAGGGGCGAGTGGAAGGGCTCCCAGAACCAGGGCAGGTCCACGCCGAAGGTCCCCATGAACTGCGGGGCCTCCTCGCCGCGCAGGGCGGCGTCCTCCAGCGCCATGTGCATGGCCATGCAGTAGGCGCCGATGCCGAAGAACACGCCCTGTCCCAGGGTCAGCATTCCCCCGCGGCCCCAGGCCAGGCCGATGCCGACGGCCACCATGGCGTAGCAGATGAACCGGCCCATCTGACGCAGCTCGAACGGGGTGAGCAGTGCGGGGGCCAGCACCATCAGTCCGAGGGCTATCAGTCCGATGCCGATGTAGGCGGTGCGCGGCCGGGGCACCCCGGGGCTGGAGCCGGCGGCGCTGATCGCGGCCAGCTTCCCCCGCTTGGGGGCTGTTGCGGCGATTGTCATGCGAGGCTCCTTGTCCGGACGCTGAACAGTCCCTGCGGCCTGATCTGGAGGAACGCGACGACGACGATCAGCACGATGAACTTGGCGATGGACGCGGTCGTCGAGTATTCGATGAAGGCCTGGAGGATCCCCAGGCTGAAGGCGGCGATGACCGCGCCCTTGATCTTGCCGATGCCGCCGGCGACCACGACCAGGAACGCGTCCACGATGTAGCTGGTGCCGATGGTCGGGCTGGTCGCCCCGATCAGGGTGACGGTCACACCGGCCACCCCTGCCAGGCCGGAGCCGATGAAGAAGGTGGTCCGGTCGGTCCACCGGGTGGAGATGCCGGAGGTCTCGGCCAGCTTCCGGTTCAGCACCGTGGCACGGATGCGGCGCCCCAGGCTGGTGTATGCCATCAGGGCCGAGAGCCCTGCCACGACGAGGATCACCAGCGCCAGGATGAAGATGCGCGTCCAGGGCACGTTGGTCCCCAGGATCTGCACCGAGCCGGACAGCCAGGCGGGGTTGGCGACCTCCACGGCGGGAGCGCCGAAGATGTCCCGGGCCACCTGCTGCAGGATCAGGCCGACGCCGAAGGTCGCCAGCAGGGTGTCCAGCGGCCGGTGATACATGTGCCGGATCAGGATCTGCTCCAGCAGCACGCCGAAGATGCCTCCGATGAGGAACGCCGCCGGGATCGCGACGATCAGGCTGATGCCCGATCCGAAGAGCCCCTGCATGACGAAGGCCACGTAGGCCCCGATCATGATGAACTCCCCGTGGGCCATGTTGATGACGCCCATCTGGCCGAAGGTCAGCGCCAGGCCGATCGCTGCCAGAAGCAGGATCGACCCGACGCTGATCCCGGCGACGAGCTGTGACAGCACGACGTCCATGGTCAGGGAGTCACTCGTCCTCAGCGTCGTCGTCGGCGTCTTCCTCGGCCTCTTCGGCGAACTCGGCGGCCTCATCATCGTCCGCCCACTCGTAGGTGTCCAGGAACGGGTCGGGCTCGGTGAGCTCGCCCTCCCAGACGGCGTCGATCAGGCCCTCGGAGTTGATGACTCCGATGCGCGGGGTCTTGGTGACGTGCTGCGTCTCGCCGTCGACGGTGACCGTGCCCTCGGGGGCGTCGAAGCTGGTCCCGTCGGCGACATCGCGGATCTCGTCGACGTCGAAGGAGCCGGCCTCCTCGGCCATCGCGGCCCAGAGGAACAGGCTGTTGTAGGAGGACTGCATCACGTCCGAGGTCACGCGGTCCTCGCCGTAGGCCTCCTGGAAGGCCTCCACGAACTCCTCGTTCTCCGGGGTGTCCAGGGTCTGGTAGTAGTTCCAGGAGGTCAGCTGGCCCTCAAGGTTGGAGGCGCCGATCCCGTCGACCTCCTCCTCCGCGATGGAGACGGACATCACCGGCATCTCGTCGGCGTCCAGGCCCAGGGAGTTGTACTGGTTGAAGAAGGCCACGTTGGAGTCGCCGTTCAGGGTGTTGAACACCGCGTCGGCCTCGGATGAGGCCACCTGGTTGGCGATGGTGGTGAAGTCGGTGGAGCCCAGCGGGGTGTAGTCCTCGCCGAGGATCTCGACGCCGTGCTCCTCGGACCACTGCCGGATGATCATGTTGGCGGTGCGCGGGAAGACATAGTCGGAGCCGACCAGGTACAGCGACTCGATCTCCTCCTCCTCGAGCAGGTAGTCCAGCGCCGGGATGATCTGCTGGTTGGTGGTGGCGCCCGAGTAGAAGACGTTGTCCGAAGCCTCGAGGCCCTCGTACTGGGTGGGGTAGAACAGCAGGCCGTTGTTGCCCTCGAAGACCGGCAGCATCGCCTGGCGCGAGGCGGAGGTCCAGCCTCCGAAGACCGCGGCCACGCACTCCTGGGTGAGCAGGTAGTCGGACCGCTCCGAGAAGGTCGCCGGCTCGGACTGGCCGTCCTCCTCGACGATCTCCAGCTCGTAGCCGAGCACGCCGCCGTCCTCGTTGATCTGGTCAGCGGCCATGTGCAGAACGTCGTTCACCGTGGTCTCGGAGATCGCCATGGTCCCGGAGAGAGAGTTGATGAATCCGATCTTGATGGTGTCTCCGTCGGTGTCCACGCAGGACTCCGCGGCGGCCCCGTTTCCGTCGTCGTCGCCGGCGCGGGCTCCGCAGGCCGACAGCAGCAGAGTTCCGGCCGCGCCCAGGGCGGCATATGCTTTGAGGCGGGAGTGACGAGTCTTCTCACTCATTGTTGCTCTCCGATCAGTCAAGAATGCGAGTGGTGCGTCAGCAGCTCCGGGAAGGCCGTGACCCTTCCGCGGGGCTGGCAACAGAGTGCGCCAGTGGCATTACTTTGACGTTGCCCAACTATTTCTTGGATGTAAACGAATATGGGGACGCTGGCGCCGCTCTTCGCCTCCTGAAAGGGATGCAGGCGCTTTGCGGTGGTTCTCGGAAAATTCCGTGAAACATTCGAATGGCAGGATCGTGACAGCGATACGACACCGGAAGGACACCTATGCACTTCACCCCCGCCGAGCAGGAGAAGCTGCTGCTCGCCACTGCGGCCATGGTGGCCCGGGACCGGCTGTCCCGCGGCGTGAGGCTGAACTACCCAGAGTCTGTGGCGCTGCTGTCCTCCTGGGTGATCGAGGGTGCCCGCGAGGGACGCACCGTCGCTGAGCTGATGGAGGCCGGCCGGGCCGTGCTCACCCGGGACCAGGTGATGGAGGGCGTGCCGGAGGCGCTGACCGACATCCAGGTCGAGGCGACCTTCCCGGACGGCCGCAAGCTCGTGACCCTCCACCACCCGATCGACTGAGACGAGACAAGAGGAAGGCAGACACTATGGCAGGCGCATCCTCCTCCGGACCGGGCGCGGTCCGGGTCAGGCCGGGCACCATCGAGCTCAACGCGGACCGGGCCGACGACGAACGCATCACCCTGGTCTTCACCAACACCGGGGACCGGCCCATCCAGATCGGCTCCCACCTGCATCTGCCCGCGGCCAACCCTGCCCTGGAGTTCGACCGCGAGGCCGCCGAAGGGTTCCGGCTGGACGTCCCCGCCGGGGCATCCCAGCGATTCGAGCCCGGCGCATCCCGGCAGCTCGACGCCGTGGCGATCAGGGGCCGCAAGCACATTGCCGGGCTGCAGATCACGAAGAACGAGGAGGCCGCCTGATGGTCAGCATCGACCGCGAAGCATACGCCGCCATGTACGGGCCCACCGCCGGGGATCAGATCCGGCTGGGCGACACCGACCTGTGGATCGAGGTGGAGGAGGACCGCACAGTCGGCGGCGAGGAGGCCGTGTTCGGCGGCGGCAAGTCAATCCGCGAGTCCATGGCCCAGGGCGGGGCGTCCCGGGCCGAGGGCGCCCTGGACACCGTCATCACCAACGCCATCATCCTCGACTGGTGGGGCGTGGTCCGGGCCGACATCGGCATCCGCGACGGCCGGATCGCCGGCATCGGCAAGTCCGGCAACCCGGACATCGCCGATGGCGTCGACCCGGAGCTGATCATCGGCCCCGGCACCGACGTCATCGCCGGCGACGGCAAGATCGTGACCGCCGGCGCCATCGACTCCCACGTGCACCTGCTCTCCCCCTCCCAGCTCCACGAGGCCCTGGCCACCGGGATCACCACCGTCGTCGGCGGCGGCACCGGCCCCTCCGAGGGCTCCAAGGCCACGACCGTCACGCCTGGTCCCTGGCACCTGGAGAAGATCCACCGGGCCCTGGACTCGATCCCCATCAACGTGCTGCTGCTGGGCAAGGGCAACACCGTCTCCACGGCCGGGCTCGCCGAGCAGGCGCTCGGCGGGGCGGCCGGCTACAAGGTCCACGAGGACTGGGGCTCCACCCCCGCCGCCGTGGATGCCGCGCTGACCGCCGCGGAGAGGTGGGGGCTGCAGGTCGCGCTGCACTCCGACTCCCTGAACGAGGCCGGCTACGTGGACTCCACGATCCGCGCCATCGACGGCCGCTCCATCCATGCCTTCCACATCGAGGGCGCAGGAGGCGGTCACGCCCCTGACATCCTGACCCTGGCCTCCCTGCCGCACATCATCCCCGGGTCCACCAACCCGACCCTGCCGCACACCACCAACACGGTGGCTGAGCATCTGGACATGCTGATGGTGTGCCACCATCTCTCCCCCAGCGTGCCGGAGGACCTCGCCTTCGCTGAGTCCCGAATCCGCGGCACCACCATCGCCGCCGAGGACATCCTGCATGACATGGGCGCACTGTCGATCACCTCCTCGGACGCCCAGGCGATGGGCCGCATCGGCGAGGTGATCACCCGCACCTGGCAGGTCGCCCACACGATGAAGAACCGGCTGGGCGCCCTGGGAGGCGGCCTGCCGGCAGACAACGAGCGAGCCCGCCGCTACGTGGCCAAGTACACGGTGAATCCGGCGATCGCCCACGGCATCCACTACGACGTCGGCTCCGTGGAGGTCGGCAAGCTCGCCGACCTGACGGTGTGGGACCCGCGGTTCTTCGGGATCCGGCCCGCCAGCGTGATCAAGGGCGGAGCGATCGCCTGGGCCTCCCTCGGCGACCCGAACGCCTCGATCCCCACCCCGCAGCCGATCCTGCAGCGGCCGGCCTTCGCCGATTTCAACGCCGGGGACCACTCGGTCAGCTATGTCTCACCCGCCGCGCTGGAGGACGGGCTGGAGGAGTCCCTGGGCCTGCGCCGCGCGGTGCGCGCCCTGGAGCCCACCCGTGAGATCGGCAAGACCGATATGAAGAACAACGATGCGCTGCCGACGATCGAGGTGAAGCCGGACACCTTCGAGATCTCGATCGACGGTGAGCAGGTGGAGCAGCAGCCCGCCGAGAAGCTGCCGCTGGCCCAGTTCTACTGCATGTTCTGATGCCCGCAGCTGCGTCCTCTCCCGCCGCGCAGACGGTGGGGCTCCTCCTTGCCGACTCGCGCCTGCCCTCCGGAGGGCACGTCTCATCCTCCGGGCTGGAACCGGCCCTGATGGGCGGGCTCTCCCGGAGTCAGGTGCTCGACTACATGCTGGTCCGGGCCCGAACCGCGGCGCTGACCGACGCGGCCTGCGCCGTCGTCGTGCGTCACGCGCTCATTCAGCAGACTGACCCTGCCGCCGCGCTGACCCGCGCGGAGCGGGCCTGGGCGGCCCGAACACCCAGCGGCGCGGCCCGGCAGATCGCCGCGGAGCTGGGGCGCGGGCTGCTGCGCCTGGCCAAGTCGCTGTGGCCCGACGGGCCCTCGTTCCGGCTGCTGGAAGCTTCGACGGGCCGGACTGCGCCCTCCCGCCCGGCGGTGATGGGCGCAGTCGCCGCCCACGCCGGGGTGGGGGCCGAGGAGCTGGTGCGGCTGGTGATCTACGACGACGCCGCCGCTGCGGCCGCTGCACTGCTGAAGCTTGACCCGGGCGATCCCGCCGAGGCGATGAGCCTGGTGCTGGATGCCTGCGCCTCCGTGGAGGCCCAGGTTCCAGGGGTCGCAGGGCTCACTGCCCCTGATGACATGCCCGCCTCGTCCGCTCCCCAGATGGAAGACTGGATCGAGCGTCACGCCAACACCACAAGGAGACTGTTCCGTGCCTGACACTTCTGCCGCCGCCCCTGCCCCCAAGGACCGGGCCCTTCGCCTGGGCATCGCCGGGCCGGTGGGAACCGGCAAGTCCTCGCTCATCGCCTCGGTCTGCCGCGCCCTGGGTGAGGAGCTGCGCCTGGGCGTGATCACCAATGACATCTACACCGACGAGGACGCCAGGTTCCTCCGCTCGGCCGGCGTCCTGGACCCGGAGCGGATCCGCCCGATCGAGACCGGCGCCTGCCCGCACACTGCGATCCGTGATGACGTGACGGCGAACCTGATGGCCGCCGAGGACATCGAGCGGGACTTCGCGCCCCTGGACGTGGTGCTGATCGAGTCCGGCGGAGACAATCTCACCGCCACCTTCTCCCCCGCGCTGGTGGATGCCCAGATCTTCGTGCTAGATGTGGCCGGCGGCGGCGACGTGGCCCGCAAGGGCGGTCCCGGGATCGGCCGGGCTGACCTGCTGGTGGTCAACAAGACGGACCTCGCCCCGTATGTGGGGGTGGATGTTGAGCAGATGGTCTCCGACGCGAAGGAGGCCCGTGAAGGACGCGCGGTGCTGGCGCTCTCCCGCCAGGATGAGGAGTCGGTGGCCGCGCTGCGCCGCTGGGTGCTGGCGGTGCTGGCCGCGCACCGCTCCGGGGAGCACATCCCCCAGGACCCGGGCCCGATGGCCCCGCATTTCCACGCGGACGAGGAGCACCCCGAGGGCGGGTATGTCCACAGCCACGCCTGACACCCGCATCCGTGTCCGCCGGGACGCCTCCCGTGCACGGGCCGAGCTGGTGGTGGGCAAGCTGGCGCCCCGCCTGATCTCTCGGGGGCCCGACCGGGTGCATGTGGGTGTCACCGCCGCGGAGATGATCCTGCTGGACGGCGACCAGGTGCACTTGGAGGTGGAGGTAGGCCCGGCGTGCACACTGCATATGGAGGACATCGGTGGGATGGTCGCCTACCCGCGCCGCCGCCCGGAGGAACCCGGCCCGCCCGCCGAGTGGCACGTGAGCCTGCGGCTGGCAGCGGGGGCCCGGCTCGTCTGGGAGGGGCTGCCGTTCGTCGTGGCCCAGTCAGCTGATGTGCTGCGCCGCACCGAGGTCCAGCTGGGCGAGGGCGCCCGTGCCCTGGTCCGCGAGACCCTGGTCTGGGGTCGCGCCCGGGAGACGGGCGGACGCCTGCGCAGCACCACACACGCCTACGACGAGGGCGGTGATCTCCTGTACGAGAATCTCGCCGCGGACGCGGCAGCCCCTGAGCCGGGAGTGCTTGGCGAGCACCGTGTGATGGACTCGCTGATCGCGCTCGGCTTCGAGCCGGAGACTCAGGCTGGCGATCTGGTCCTCGCCGCGCCGGGCGCAGTCGCCCGGCACCTCGGCGCCGAGACCCACACATCCCCCCTCTCCGCCCGTCTGGACGAGTGGCGGGAGCGCCTTACAGCATCACCAGGCTGAGGAGCCAGACGGTGGCGAACGCCGTCGCACCCTGGATCGCCGTGGCGGTGGTGAGGGTCTTGTAGGCGGTTCCCACCGGAATGCGGCTCAGCTGGGAGACCACCCAGAAGAACGAGTCGTTGGCGTGGGAGACCATCATCGAGCCCGAGCCGACGGCGAGCACCGCCAGCACTGCGCCTTCGGTGGAGTCCAGGCCCAGGGAGCTCAGCAGCGGCGCGATCAGCGCCGAGCCGGTGACGATGGCAACCGTCGAGGAGCCCTGCGCCGACTTCAGCGCCGCTGCGATCAGGAAGGGCACCAGCAGGCCCAGTCCCAGGTCAGCGATGTTCTCGGCGAGGAAGTCGGTCAGCGGAGAGGCGTTGAGCACCGCGCCGAAGGCAGCGCCGGCACCAGTGATCAGCAGGATCGGGGCGGCCACGCGGATCGCTTCAGTGATGTCCTCGTTGAACCGCTTGAGCCGGTCGCCGCCGGAGACCAGGAAGACCGCCGCGATCAGACCAAGGATCAGGGCGATCACGGGGGTGCCCAGGAAGACCAGAGCGTCGGTGAAGGCACCGGTCCCGAAGGGCTCGCCGGGCAGCTGGGCGATGGAGCCCAGGCAGATCAGCACCAGAGGAAGGCCGATCGGCAGGAAGGCGAGCGCCGGGTGGGGCAGCTTGCCGTAGGAGGCCCGCAGAGCCTCGTAGTCCTGGACCTCGATATCGTCCTCACGCTCAGCGGGCAGGGCAGCGAACTCTTTGTGGGACAGGCGGGAGGCGAACAGCAGGGCAGCCATCGCTGCGACCAGGGAGACCAGCAGGCCCAGCGGGATGATCAGGCCGAGCTCACTGGTGACATCCAGCTCCTCCGCAGCGGCCAGCGGACCAGGCGTCGGGGGAACAAGGTTGTGGGTGGCGAAGAGGCCGGTCATCAGCGCGGTGGAGGTGGCCAGCGCGGAGATCCCGGCCCGGGCGGTGATGGCCTTCCGCAGGGAGTTGAGAATCACGTAGCCGGAGTCGCAGAACACCGGGATGGAGACGATGTAGCCGATGAGCGTCATCGTCAGGTTGGGGAACCTCTGGCCGATCAGCTTGATGATCACGTCTGCCATAGCGATCGCTGCCCCGGAGCGCTCCAGGATGACGCCGATCATGGTGCCGAAGATGATCACCAGGCCGATATTGCCCAAGGTGTTCCCGAACGCCTGGGTCACAGTGGAGACGCTCTCCTCCAGGGGGATCCGGTAGAGGAAGGTCCCCAGCAGCGCCGCGCCCAGCAGGGCGAGGAACGGGCTGATCTTCCAGCGGGCGGTGACCAGCACGATGGCGGCCACCAGGGCAATCAGGATGAGCAGGTCAATCATGGCTCAGAACTCCTTTGTTCTGTCTTCTTGGTGGGCGGGGTCAGGGGCGGGCACTGAGGTAGACCCTCAGGACCTGCTCAGCGGTGTGGGCGATGCGGCCGGCGGCGGCGGAGCAGAGCTCCTCGATCGGCTCGGCGCCGTTGGCGATGGAGAAGGCTGCGGTGAGGCCGGTCCGCTGCAGCTCAGCCGCGGGGACATCGACCGTACCGGCGATGACGAACACGGGGGTGCCCTCCGGGGTGAGGCGGCGGACGGTGTCGACGACTTTGCCGTGCAGGGACTGGGAGTCCAGGCGGCCCTCCCCGGTGAGGACGACGTCGGCCTCCTCAAGAACCCGGTGGACGCCGAGAGTCTCTGCCACCAGCACTCCCCCCGGCACGATCTCGGCGCTGAAGAGACTGACCAGGGCCGCGGGGATGCCCCCGGCCGCGCCCATGCCCGGTTCGCTGCGCACATCCCGCCCTGCTTCGGCGGACAGGAGGTCGGCGAAGTTGGTGAGGGCGGCGTCGAGGACTTCCACGTCCTGCGGCGTGGCGCCCTTCTGCGGCCCGAAGACCGATGCCGCACCGTCCGGGCCCAGCAGCGGGTTGGTGACGTCGCACGCGATCCGCCACCGGACCTCTGAGGCGCGGGGGTCCAGATCCTGCGTGTCGATGCGGGCCAGGCTCTGCAGGGCGCCGCCGCCCTGGCCGATCTCCTGGCCGGCACTGTCCAGCAGACGTGCTCCGAGGGCCTGCAGGATTCCTGCGCCTCCGTCAGTGGTGGCAGAGCCGCCGATGCAGAGCAGGATCTCTTCGCACCCCGCATCGAGCGCGGCGCTGATGAGGGTGCCGACTCCGTAGGTGGTGGCCTGCTGCGGCTGCAGCGGCACGTCGCTGACGGTGGGGAGGCCGTTGGCCTCGGCGGCCTCGATCAGACCGATGAGCTTTCCGTCCACCATTGAGGCCGCGTAGCGGGCCTCGGCGGGACGGCCGAGGGCATCTGTGGCGGTCACCCGTCGCGGCTCAACGCCCCAGGCGCTGCAGATAGCGTCGAGGGTTCCCTCTCCTCCGTCGGCGAAGGGCAGGGCGCTGATCTCCGCGGACCGGGCGTGAGCCTCAGTCGCACGTTCGACGCCCTCAGCCATTGCCTGGGCGGCTTCGGCCGCCGTCGCGCTCCCCTTGAACGAATCAGGGATGAGTGCGACGCGCAGCGGTCGGGTCGACATCGTCGTCGGTGGCATGCGTCACAGACTAGATGAATAGGTGTGACCCGCGGCACGTCAGAATGTCCACAATATGGCGTCGAATAATCCTCTGAGTATGTGCATCAGGGATCAGTGGTGGGCGGAGCGGCCTCAGCGGTCATCACAGCCAGGCTGAGCAGGGTGGCTTCGTCGGCACGCTTGAGGTCGAGTCCGGTGAGGCTGCGGATGCGGCTGATCCGCTGGAGCAGCGTGTTGCGGTGGAGGTAGAGCCGCCGGGCTGCTTCGGCGAGCGAGCCGGTGCTGGCCACCAGGCGGACAGTCTCCTGCTGCGCCTCAGAGAGGCGCCCGCCGATGCCCGCGAACCGCAGCCGGGTGGGCTGGGGAAGATGCGCCACAGCGATGGCCAGCTCCGCGGGGACATGCTCCGCTTCGGCGGGGCCGCTGAGCAGCCGGACGGACCTGCCCAGGGCGGCCATGTCCTGAGCCCAGGAGCGCAGGGTCTCCAGCTCTGTCACGCCGGAGACCACCAAGCGGCGGGCATCCTCGCCCCCCAGCCGCTCATCGAGCGCTCCGCAGCCCGAGACGGCCCACAGCAGTCCGCGCCACACCACGGCGCGGGCGGGCTTGGGAGCACCGGGGGCGGTGCCGTCGTTGAGGGCCACCACCATCTGCTCCGCCCTCTCAGGGGGCTGGGCGGACCCGTCCTGCCGAGGCTCCGCGGCGGCCCAGACTCCCAGCGACCAGGGCCCTTTCCCGGTGCCTGCGGCGGCCAGGAGCTCGTGGACCTTGGCGAGCGACTGTCCGTCGGAGACCAAGGCGGCGACGATTTCCCGCGCACGGCTGCGTGCGGCGATGGAGGTGCGGTGCTCGCGCTCCTGCTCGATGAGGAGCTCCACGGTGAGCACTACGACCTGCGCCACCGGTTCGACCGTCTCGGGATCGCCGGTGATTCCGATGACGCCGGTGAGCTGGCCGTCGATGGTCAGCGGCAGGTTGATGCCGGGGCGGTCCGGAATGCCTTCCACGGAGTGCCGGACGATGACGGGGCGCCCGGTCTGGAGCACTTCGACGGCGGCACGGTGCTCCGCGCCGATACGCTCCGGGTCGGTGGAGGCGACGATGATCCCGGAGGAGTTCATCAGGTTGATGTTCTGCTCCGCCGCGGGGGCGAGCACGTCAACAATCCGTTGGCCGAGCCCTCCGCTGGCGGCGCTGGGGCTGACGGCGTCCCACCATGAGGTCTGCATGGGATCGATCATATGAGCCTCCGGCGAATCGGCCGGGGCTCGCAGAGGTCGGGCCGCCCTCCCGGCAGGAAGGACGGCCCGATCTCTGGGTGCCGGTGTCAGGCGACGCGGCTCTTGAGCTCTTCGAGCTCGGCGGTGATGGAGTCCGGGAGGGATTCGCCGAAGCGGTCGAACCATGCCTCGATATCCGGGATCTCTTCCTTCCACTCCTCCGGTCGCACCGTGATGGAGTCCTCGAGCTCCTCCTCGGTGATGTCCAGGCCCTCGACGTCGATGGAGCTCTTGGTGGGGGTGTAGCCGACCACGGTCTCCTGCGCCTCAGCGGTGCCTTCGATCCGCTCGATGATCCACTTGAGCACCCGAGTGTTCTCGGAGAATCCGGGCCAGGCGATCTTGCCGTCGCGGCCGCGTCGGAACCAGTTGACCAGGAAGATCTTGGGCAGCTTGTCCTCCTCGGCCTGGCTGGAGACCTCCACCCAGTGCTTGAGGTAGTCGCCGGCGTCGTAGCCGATGAACGGCAGCATCGCCATCGGGTCTCGCCGGAGGTTGCCGACTGCTCCTTCCTGGGCCGCGGTGGTCTCGGAGCTGAGCGTGGCGCCGAAGAAGATGCCGTGGTTCCAGTCGCGGGCCTCAGTGACCAGCGGAACGGTGGTCTTCCGGCGTCCGCCGAAGAGGATCGCGTCGAGCTTCACTCCCTCGGGCTGGAAGTACTCGTCGGCCAGCATGTCGGTCTGGTCGATCGGGGTGCAGAACCGGGCGTTGGGGTGCGCCGCGGGGCGGTCGGCATCGGGGGTCCAGTCGTTGCCTCTCCAATCGGTGAGGTGGGCCGGCGGCTCTTCGGTCATCCCCTCCCACCACACGCCGCCGTCGTCGGTCAGCGCACAGTTGGTGAAGATGGTGTTGCCCTTGGCGATGGCTCGCATGGCGTTGGCGTTGGTGTGCCAGCCGGTGCCCGGCGCGACCCCGAAGTAGCCGGCCTCGGGGTTGATGGCGCGGAACTCGCCGTCCTTGCCGGGGCGGATCCAGGTGATGTCGTCACCGAGGGTCTCGGCCTTCCAGCCCTCCAGTGAGGGGTCGATGAGCGCCAGGTTGGTCTTGCCGCAGGCCGAGGGGAAGGCGGCTGAGAGGTGGTAGCTCTTTCCCTGCGGGCTGGTCAGCTTCAGGATGACCATATGCTCGGCGAGCCAGCCCTCGTCCCGGGCCATGGCGGAGGCTATGCGCAGTGCGTAGCACTTCTTGCCCAGCAGGGCGTTGCCGCCGTAGCCGGAGCCGTAGGACCAGATCTCCCGGGTCTCCGGGAAGTGGACGATGTACTTCTCCTCATTGCAGGGCCAGGGCACATCCTCCTGACCGGGCTCCAGCGGCGCGCCCACAGAGTGGACGGCGGGGACGAAGAACGCGTCCAGCTCCTCCATCCTTCGCAGCACGTCGGTGCCGATGCGGGCCATGATCCGCATGCTGGCCACTACGTAGGCGGAGTCGGTGACTTCCACGCCGAACTTGGGGGCCTCGGAATCCAGGTGCCCCATGACGAAGGGGATCACGTACATGGTGCGGCCCTTCATAGCACCCTCGAAGACTCCGCTGAGCGTCTCGCGCATCTCGGAGGGGTCCACCCAGTTGTTCGTGAAGCCGGCGTCGCGCTCCTCCTCGGAGCAGATGAAGGTGCGGGACTCCACGCGGGCGACGTCGGCCGGGTCGGAGAATGCGGCGAAGGAGTTGGGGAAGTCAGAGCTGGTCAGGCGGGTCAGCGTGCCCGCCTCGACCAGCTGGTCAGTGAGCTTCTGGTGCTCCTGCTCGGAGCCGTCCACCCACCAGACCGAGTCAGGTGTGGTGAGATCAGCGATCTGCTGCACGAAATTGAGCAGACCTTTGTGAGTCGTGGGGGCGTCCTTTGCGATATCCCCTGAGTGTGCCGAACCGGGCGCCGTTGCAACGGTGGTCACTGTTTTCCCTCCATTGGGTACAGGTTGCTGTGTTCAATTGGGGCGACTGCCTGCACCCAGGGCTGTGCGGCACACGGGCCCGGATGATCCGGCGCACGAACGTCTTTGTCCGTGTTGGCCCGCCGACCGCCCAGAAGTCCTGAGCATGAACAGCTTGCTCCAACTGTAGCCTCCGCATGTGACAAGCGCATGACGAGGGCTATTATTGTGCTCATCCTCACACTGAACAACGTCGATTTGTGAGGGGACCTGAAGCCCGGTATATTCTTCTAGGTCCACAGGGCAGTATGATGTACAGTCCAAGGACATGCGCCTATAGCTCAGCTGGATAGAGCGTCGGTCTACGGAACCGAAGGTCTGGGGTTCGAATCCCTATGGGCGCACCAATTTGCTAGAGCAACGAAACCCCTGGTCAGACAGGCAAGAAGCCTCGAAGACCAGGGGTTTCGTGCATCTTTCCTAAGGGGCCGCAGTACCCTCGGGGACGAACCGCTCCCGCGCCCCTCCGCTCTGGGATCAGGCTCCCAAGGCTGTCACCGAGTGCTTCCAGGTCGCCATCGAACAGGTGTGAATAGATGTCCAGGCCCACCGAAGCACTCTTATGCCCCATTACGTTCTGCAGCGCCTTGATGTTCGCGCCGGACTGCACCGCCAATGATGCGAAGGCGTGTCGCATATCGTGCACGACCCGCGGGTTGCAGCGAAGACACGGTTGCGCCAGTTATCTCCCCGGAGCGTGCCGCTCTTAGACCCGGTGAAGATGTCTTGCTTCAGCCCAAAGCCCTTCACGATGGGTAGAAGTCCACCGCGCTCGCAGTCGTCCCGAGGGCTCCCCCGGTCCGCAGCCTTGTCCGGAACGGGACAGGGCGGAATATTAGGTTGGCAAATTTCCACTACGGCACACTTGCGGAAATTTCGAGGGAAGAATCTCCCCCTACGGTGATAAAGTGAAATTGTGCAAACCGGACTGTTCACAAACAGCGCTATGGGCTCTCTAGTCGACATCTCTGGGCACGATCCTGACTTAGGAGCGTGGCATCACAAGGCCTTCGTGCCGGCACCGCTTCCGACCGAGTCTCCAGAACTGAAACCGCAGACTTACTTAACCATAGCGAACGCGCGCGCCGCGCTCGCAGCCCTAGATAGCACGGCTCGTCTGCTTCCTAATCCACGCTTACTGCGCATGCCGACTCTACGTCGTGAGGCTCAGAGTACGTCAGCCCTGGAGGGTACATACGCGCCTCTTGCTGAAGTGCTGACAGCTGACGAAGAAGACACTCTCACACCAGAACTCATCGAAATTTTCAACTACGTGGCCATGGCCAACATGGGGTTCGGATGGATCGATAAGGGAATGCCGGTGACTCTGACCCTCTTAGAGGATCTCCAAGGGGTGCTAATGCGCGCTACACCTCTTGAGTCGCAGTCAGGCCGACTGCGAGATAGACCCGTGGTCATTGGACGTCGAGACGATGTGGAGCCGGAAGAGCTCCCTGTGTTCGCGTCACGTTTTGTCCCAGCGCCGCCCGGCGATCACCTGAGAACAGGTGTAGGGGATCTCGTGGATTGGATACGCATCGACCATTCCAGCACTATTGATCCAGTCGTTTCGGCCGCCATGGCGCATTACCAATTCGAATCCCTCCATCCGTTCCGGGATGGCAATGGACGACTTGGTCGGTTTCTCATAGTTTTGCACCTACTGTAGGCCGGAGTGCTGGAAGAGCCGACCCTGACAGTCTCGCCGTGGTTTGAGGCAAGGCGGAGGAACTATTACGACGCATTGTTCAATGTGAGTTCCACCGGGGCATGGGACTCTTACGTATCTTTCTTTGCAAAAGGCATCCGGGAGGCTGCGGATTCAACTAAGCGGCAGATGCTTGCTCTAGTGGCGGTCCAAGAGAGCCTCAAAGAGAAAATCAGAGACTCAGCATTAAGGTCTGGTACGGCTCATGCCCTAGTAGATCTCGCTGTAGGAAGCGCCTCTTTTACCGTTCCTCAAGCCCAGCGACATCTAGGGGTCTCCTACAATCGCGCAAACAGACTTGTCAGCGAACTAGTTGATCTTGGCATATTGAGCGAGAGAGGACAAAAGACTTACAAGAGGCGCTTCTACGCTCCTGAGGTTCTAGACGTTTTTGTTTCGCGCTCAGAGCAGTAGACGAACCAGAAACGCCCCGCCCCCACCAGTGAACACCTTGTGCGATTACGCGACGCGGGTGGCTGCCCCTATGTCCTCCGGAACAGGTGCTTCGACCTGCGGAACCGAAAGTCTGGGGTTCGAATCCCTATGGGCACACCCATATACGACAAATGGGCGCTGCTCTCTCAGATCAGGGCCCATTTGTCGTTGCCGCACTTCTCACCCCGCTTAGAAAGCAGGGCGGCGGAACTCTTGGAGGTCAGCGTTGCGGTGGTCCAGCTCCGCCCAGGGGCCGTCGAAGGTGAAGATCGCCAGGCCGCCCGGCGGCCAGTGCTCCGCCATGCTGAGCACAGCCCGCTCCTCCGAGGCCATGCTCGCCAGCTCCATGCTGAGCTCCTGGACACCCGGCATGTGTGCGATCAGCAGCAGGGTCTCGGCGGTCTCCGGGGTCTCGTTGACCACCGAGCCGAGTGTGCGGGAGTCGCCCAGGTACAGGCGGGAGTCCAGGTACGGCGTCGTCCCCCTCTCCCCCATCACTGAGCCGATCCAGATCGCCGTCTGCCGGGTCCGCATCGCGTCGGAGACCAGGGTGACCTCGGGCCAGTGCTTTTCCTCCAGGAGCAGCTGCCCCACCCCGCGCGCCTGCTCCTGGCCGTGCGCGGTCAGATTCCGGGAGCGGTCCTCCCCCGTGAAGCTCATACCCGCCTCAGCGTGCCGAAGGACCAGGAGCTTCTTCATAGACGACGATTCTGGGGGCTGTGCGGGACCAGCTGCAAGCAAGACGCGGAAGAGGGCCATGGAGGACCCCCGGCGCAGCGGCGCCTCGGATCGCCCGAACAGGCCTCAGATGGAGTATTCAGGGGCGGCCCAGACGGTCACTTCGGGGTGCTCGTAGAACCGGTACCCCTGCCCGCGGACGGTGCGGACCGTATTGGCCAGGCGGCCGAGCTTGGAGCGCAGGCGACGGATGTGAACATCGATGGTGCGCTCATTGGGCATCTGCTCGTCGTCCATGCTGCGCCAGAGCGTCTTCAGCAGCTCCTCGCGGCCGACCGTGCGAGTCGAGTTGTCCACCAGGTAGTTCAGCAGCTCAAACTCTTTGTAGGTGAGGTTCAGCCCCTCCCCGTCGAGCCGCACCTCGCGGCGGGCCAAGTCGATGAGCACACCGTTGCTGGTGGTCGGCTGCGGCGCAGGGGACTGCGGGGCGGTGGGGGCCTCAGCCGGACGGTTGGCGACGGTCGGGTCCCCCAGCGCCTGCCGAACCACCTCCAGGTCAGTGCCCTCGGCGGCAGCAGAGGCCATCGCCATCGCAATGTGCACCTGGGACTCAGGGGCGATGTGCTCCACGTAGTCGCGCAGCTCTGTGGCGATCTTGTGCAGGGAGGTGCCCTCAGCCGCGGCGGTGTCCTCATCCAGGCCCACGTAGATGACGAACCCACGAGCGACGACGTCCGGATTCACCGCAGGCGTGCCCTGCCCGTTGCCGGCCACGACCGGCACGGGGGCCGTGCGGGGCTGGTAAGCACCGTTCCTTCCGTTGCCGCCGGCGCCGCTGCGCATCCGCCGAGCTGCCTCAGCGCGCCGAGCCGCGTTCCGCACAGACACATGAACATAACCTGGGCTTTGGCTCGAACTCGGCGATGCGGGCATGGAATCTCAGGCTTTCTGGCGGTGGCGACCGGCGATGTGCGATCCCAGCATCCCCGTAATATTTACGGAATGCAAGTAACATAACTCCGAAGATTCCAAATAATGAGACCCCCATGGGGCGCGGCCGGCAGGATGCCGCTCCTCAGCGGCTACTCAGCGAGCCCGTACAGCCTATCTCCAGCATCCCCCAAGCCTGGGACGATATAGGCCTTCTCGTTGAGCTTCTCGTCGATCGCGGCGGTGTACAGCTCCACATCCAGGTCCCCAGCTTCCTGCTGAAGCCGCTCAATGCCCTCAGGCGCAGCCAGCAGGCAGATCGCAGTGATCTGGGCCGCGCCTGCCTCCTTCAGGTAGTGGAAGGCCGCGGCCAGGGTGCCGCCGGTCGCCAGCATCGGGTCCAGCACGAACACCTGGCGGCCCGTCAGGTCGTTCGGCAGCCGCTCCGCATAGGTCACGATGTCCAGGGTCTGCTCGTCCCGGGCCATCCCCAGGAAGCCGACCTCAGCGGTCGGGATCATCGCAGCCATGCCGTCCAGCATGCCCAGGCCTGCTCGAAGGATCGGCACCACCAGGGGCTTCGCGCCGGCCAGGCGCGTCCCCGTCATCGAAGTCACCGGGGTCTCGATCTCCACTCCCTCAGTCGGCAGGGATTCGCTGGCCTCATAGGCCAGCAGCATCACCAGCTCCTTGGTGAGGTCGCGGAACTGGTGGGATGGGGTCTCCGTCCGGCGGAGCTGGGTGAGCTTATGAGCGATGAGCGGATGCTCCACAACATGGACCTGCATGGAGCTAAAACTATCAGCGGTCAGCGGCAGCCCCACTAGGCTTGCCGCATGCTCCTGCGTGATCCCGCCGTGCAGCACCAGCTGATGGACCGCTGCCTGGACCTGGCCCGGCGCGCCCCTGCCGCTGGGGACGTTCCCGTGGGCGCCGTCGTCGTCGGGCCCGACGGCCAGGTGCTGGGCGAGGGGCACAACACCCGGGAGCGCGACGCCGACCCGGCCGGCCACGCCGAGATGAACGCGCTGCGCGCCGCGGCCAGGACCACAGGCAGCTGGCGGTTGGACGGCTGCGGGCTGGTAGTGACCCTGGAGCCCTGCCCCATGTGCGCCGGGGCGATCACCCAGGCCCGCATCAGCACCGTGGTGTTCGGCGCCTGGGACGAGAAGGCGGGGGCGGCCGGCAGCGTGTTCGACGTGCTGCGGGAGCCTCGGCTGAACCACTGGGTGGAGACCATCCCCGGGGTCCGCCCGGAAGCCTGCGCCGGGCTGCTGCGTGACTTCTTCGAAACCTTCCGCAGCTAGGCTCCTCTGCCATGGCATCCACCATTTTCCCCGCCCCCAGCGCCGAGCGCCTGGAGCACGCCCAGTCGCTCTTCGGCGTCATTCCTGACTTTCCCGAGCCGGGCGTCAGCTTCCAGGACATCACTCCCGTGCTCGCCGACCCGGCCGGGCTGCGCACCGTCGCCGAAGCGCTCCTTGCCCCCTTCGCCGGTCAGTTCACCCAGCTCGCCGGCATCGAAGCTCGCGGATTCCTGCTCGCCGGAGTGATGGCGGGCATCTGCGCCGAGCGGGGCCACCCCGCAGGGGTGCTGACCATCCGCAAGGAGGGCAAGCTGCCCGCCCCCGCCGCGAAGGTCGAGTACTCCCTCGAGTACGGCACCGCCGCCATCGAGGCACCCGATGTGCTGACGAGTGAGGACCGGGTGCTCATCGTCGACGACGTGCTCGCCACCGGCGGCACCATCGCCGCGTGCAGGCAGCTGGTCAGCGACCTCGGAGCGCAGTCGGTCGGCGCCGGCGTCGTCATGCAGGTGGATGCGCTCAACGGACCGCAGACCGCCGGTGAGGTCCACACCCTCTTCCACTGCTGAGCTGCGCTTCGGCTGCATGCCCGCCGAGGCCCTGCGTTGAGGCGCAGCCGCCTCAACGCCTATAGTGGACAGGCACTGCCCGCAGGCAGTCACCAGGTGCGGTGTCCGAGCGGCCGAAGGTGCGACACTCGAAATGTCGTGTAGGCAACCCCTACCGTGGGTTCAAATCCCACCCGCACCGCTCTCCCGTCCTGCGGCCCCGAAACCCTCCTGAGGATCGGGGCCGCAGATGCATCCCCTGACGGAGGAGAGGAGCACATGAGCATCACCGCAGTGGCGATCGGAAAGAAGCACGAGGACTGGGTGCTGCCCGGCATCCAGCGCTACTCCCAGCGAACGCGCAGGCACTACGACGTCGGGTGGAAGCTCCTCCCCCACTCCCAGCGCGAAGGCGACGCCGCCCGGCAGGAGGAGTCCGAGCGGATCCTCAAGACCCTCAAGCCGCAGGATCATGTGATCCTCCTCGATGAGCGCGGCACCAGCCTCACCTCCCCTCAGCTCGCCTCCGCCCTGCAGAAGCAGTTCGACACCGGCAAGAGCGTGGTGATCATCATCGGCGGGGCCTACGGGGTCAGCGATGAGCTTCACCAGCGCGCCGACCTCACCTGGTCGCTGTCCAGACTCGTGTTCCCCCACCAGCTCGTCCGTCTCATCCTCATCGAACAGGTGTACCGGGCCCAGGAGATCTCCGCCGGAAGGCCCTACCACCATGAGTGAGACAGCCGACGCCGGCAGCAGGCCCGTGGTCGGCATCCTCGGTGCGGGCCGGGCCGGCACCGCTATCGCCCGGACCCTCCTCGCCGCAGGAATCGACGTGGACATCTGCTCCACCCGGCCGCCCAAAGCCCTGCAGCACCACCTGAAGATCTACGCGCCCGGCGCGAACCCCGTCCGGCCGGAGATGATCGCCGAACGCACCCGTGTCAGCGGGCCCGGCGTCGTCGTGCTCGCCGTGCCGCACGAGGACCTGGACGAGGTCGACCCGGAGACCACGGCCGGCACCGTGCTGATCGACGCGACCAACACCTGGCACGACGAGCTGCTGCCCGGGTGGCTGCAGGCCGCCATCGACGAGCAGCTGCCCACCAGCCAGGCGATCGCAGGGCATTTCCGGCGCAGCACCGTGGTCAAGGCGCTCAACCACATCTCCCACCACGAGCTTCAGGACGCCGCGCAGCCGGACCTGCCGACGGCCCAACGGCGAGCGCTCGCCCTTGCGGCCGACGACGACCAGGCCCGCGCCCGAGCCATGGGGCTGCTGGTGCGGATGGGGTTCGATCCGGTCTCCATCGGCTCCCTCGCCGTCAGCGGCCTGATGGACCCGGACGGCCCGCTGTTCAACCGGCCCCTGCGCCGCGAGGACATCCTCCGGCACCTGGCATAGGGGTTGTCCGAGCGTGCTCATAAGGTGGAGCCCATGACAGCGCTGGAGCAGTTCTCGGAGGCGACGCAGACCTGGTTCGGCGCGTCCTTCGGGTCTGCGACCGCCGCGCAGGAGGGGGCCTGGGGCTCCGTCGCTGCGGGCCGGAACGCGCTGGTGATCGCCCCTACCGGGTCCGGCAAGACCCTCTCGGCGTTCCTCTGGAGCATCGACCGGCTGATGCGGGAGCAGAGCACCGCATCGGGACAGACTCGCGTGCTCTACATCTCTCCGCTCAAGGCGCTCGGCGTGGATATCGAGCGGAATCTGCGCTCCCCGCTGGTGGGAATCCGGCACACCGCCGAACGGCTGGGTGAGCCGGCCCGGGAGATCAGCGTGGGGGTGCGCACCGGGGACACCACTTCCAAGCAGCGGCGGGATCTGCTGCGGCGCCCCCCGGAGATCCTGATCACCACCCCGGAGTCGCTGTATCTGATGCTGACCTCCCGCGCCCGGGAGACCCTCGCCGGGGTGGAGACCATCATTGTGGACGAGATCCACGCTCTGGCCGGCACTAAGCGCGGCGCGCATCTGGCGGTGTCGCTGGAGCGGCTGGATGAGCTGCGGCGGCAGCAGGAGGACGGACCTGCCGCGCCCGCTCAGCGGATCGGGCTGTCCGCCACGGTGGAGCCCAAGGCGGAGGTGGCCCGGTTCCTGGGCGGTGCCCAGCCCGTGGACGTGGTTGCCCCGCCCGCGGAGAAGCGGTGGGACATCACTGTCTCCGTGCCGGTCTCGGATATGTCATCCCCGGAGGCTGCCTCGGGCGGCGGGGAGGACGGCGGGCAGCCGCTGCAGCCGTCCATCTGGCCGCACGTGGAGCACCGGGTGGTGGAGCTGATCAGCCAGAACCGCTCCACCATCGTGTTCGTCAATTCCCGGCGCCTGGCGGAGAAGCTCACCGGCCGGATCAACGAGATCTGGGCCGAGAAGCAGCCCGACCCCGCTGACGGCGGGGAGCCCCCGCCGCTGGCGAAGGCGCACCACGGCTCGGTGTCCAAAGACCAGCGCTCCCTCATCGAGGAAGACCTCAAGTCAGGCCGGCTGCGCTGCGTAGTGGCCACCAGCTCCCTGGAGCTGGGGATCGACATGGGCACGGTGGACCTGGTCATTCAGGTGGAGGCCCCGCATGCGGTCTCCGCAGGCCTGCAGCGGCTCGGGCGGGCCGGCCACCAGGTCGGCGAGGTCTCGGTCGGATGGTTCTTCCCCAAGCACCGGGGCGACCTGGTGAGCACCGCCGTCGTCGTGGACCGGATGCTCTCCGGACGCATCGAGGCGCTGAGAGTCCCCCGCAGCCCGCTGGACATCCTCGCCCAGCAGACGGTGGCCGCCGCGGCGATGGACACCCTGGATGTGGAGGCCTGGTACCAGCTGCTGCGCCGCAGCGCGCCCTTCGCCGCCCTGCCGCGGTCGGCCTATGAGGCCACCCTGGATCTGCTGGCCGGCCGCTACCCCTCCGACCGCTTCGCGGAGCTGAGACCCCGGCTGGTGTGGGACCGCGACGCCGGCACCCTCGCCGGACGGCCCGGGGCCCAGCGGCTGGCCGTCACCTCGGGGGGCACCATCCCTGACCGCGGACTCTTCGGGGTCTACCTCGTGGGCCAGGAGGACTCGCGGACCGGGGGACGCCGAGTGGGCGAGCTCGACGAGGAGATGGTCTACGAGTCCCGGGTGGGGGACGTCTTCGCGCTGGGCGCCACGAGCTGGCGGATCGAGGAGATCACCTTCGACCGGGTGATGGTCTCCCCGGCCTTCGGGCAGCCGGCCAACCTGCCGTTCTGGCACGGCGACGGGATCGGCCGGCCCGCTGAGCTGGGCCAGGCGATGGGCGAGTTCATCCGGCAGGTCCGCTCCGGCGGGGAGAAGATCGCCCGCCGGCTGGATGCCCTGGGGCTGGATGCCTGGGCCCGGGAGAACCTCACCCGGTACCTGGAGGACCAGCAGGGCGCCGCCGGAGCAGTTCCCACCGACACCACGCTGGTCATCGAGCGGACCACCGACGAGCTCGGCGACTGGCGGATCATCCTCCACTCGCCCTACGGAATGCAGGTCCACGCCCCCTGGGCCCTGGCGGTGGGCGCCCGGCTCACCGAGCGGTACGGGCTGGACGGGGCCGCCTTCGCCGCCGACGACGGGCTCGTGCTCCGGGTGCCGATGATGGACGAGAGTCCGCCCGGTGCGGAGCTGTTCACCTTCGAGCCGGAGGAGCTGGATGAGCTCGTCACCTCCCAGGTGTCCAACTCCGCGCTCTTCGCCGCCCGATTCCGGGAGACCTCCTCGCGCGCGCTGCTGCTGCCCCGGCAGAACCCCACCCAGCGGACCCCGCTCTGGCAGCAGCGGCAGCGGGCCTCCCAGCTGCTGGAGGTGGCCGCCGGCTACTCCGACTTCCCGCTGATCGTCGAAACGATGCGGGAGGTGCTCCAGGACGTCTACGACCTTCCTGCCCTGGACAGCCTCACGCGCCGCCTGAACCAGAGGAAGGTTCGGCTCGTGGAGACCACCACCCAGTCGCCGTCGCCCTTCGCGCAGAGCCTCCTGTTCGGCTACATCGCCCAATACCTCTACGAAGGCGACTCCCCGCTGGCCGAACGCCGTGCCGCCGCCCTGAGCGTGGATCCCCGGCTGCTCAAAGAGCTGCTGGGCCGGGTCGAGCTGCGCGAATTCCTCGACGCCGCGATCATCGCCGAATCCCAGGACTACGCCCAGCGGCTCTCCCCCTCCCGCCGCCTGCGCGGAGACGCCGAAGGGGCGGCCGATCTCCTGCGCCTGCTGGGTCCGCTCAGTGCCGAACAGATGGCGGCCCGGCTGAAGCGCCCCGGCAGCGCAGCACCGGCCGAAGATGCCTCGCCGCACGAGGACGCTCCCGCTGCAGAGCAGCAGGCGCGCCGGTGGGCAGAGGAGCTCGTCTCCGCCCAGCGCGCCTTCCGGGTGCACTGGCACGGCGAGGAGCGGTTCGCCGCCGCAGAGGATGCCGCCCGCCTGCGCGACGGTCTCGGGCTCCCCCTGCCTCAGGGGATCCAGCAGGTCTTCCTGGACCCCGTCGAGGATCCCCTGGGTGACCTGGTCTCCCGCTACGGGCGCAGCCACGGGCCCTTCGCCGTGGAGGAGGCCGCGGGCGAGCTCGGCCTGCCCACGGCAGCCGTCCAGCAGACCCTCGACCGGCTCACCGAACAGGGGCGGATGGTCGAGGGCCTATTCACCCCGGACCGCAGCGTCGCAGCCGACCGCGAATACTGTGAGACAGAGATGCTGGGGCGCATCCGTCGTCGTTCCCTCGCCGCACTCCGCTCAGCCGTGGAGCCGGTGCCGACCGCCGCCTACGCGCAGCTCCTGGCCGAATGGCAGTCCGTGGCACCCGGCACCCAGACAGAAGGCACCTCCGGGCTGGCTGAGGTGCTCGCCCAGCTGGCCGGCTACCCCGCCCCGGCAAGCGCATGGGAGACCTTCATCCTGCCCGCCCGGGTGCGCGACTATGCGCCCAGCATGCTGGATGAGCTGCTGGGCGCCGGGGAGGTGCTGGCGACCGGTCGCGGGGAGCTCGCCGGACACGACGGCTGGGTCAGCTTCACCCCGGCCGATGACGCCGAAGCACTCGACCTGCGGCGTGAGGGCACCGGCCCCACCGAGCTGCAGCAGCAGGTGCTGGAGATGCTGGACCGCGGCGGCGCCTGGTTCCCCGAGGCCATCGCCGCCTCCCTGGAGACCTCAGCAGCTGCGGTGCAGGAGGCGCTGTGGGAGCTGTTCTGGACAGGGCAGGTGACCCCGGACGGCTTCGCCCCGGTGCGGGCCCGGCTGGCCGGCGGCAGCACGGCGCATAAGCGCAGGCCCGCCGCGCCCCGAACGCGGCACGCCTCCCGCCGAATGGCGCTGCGGCGCGCCGCGGAGGCCCAGCGGGACCGCGGCGGCAGCACCGGCCCGGGCACATCCGGCGGGCGTTGGTCGATCACTCCCCGCCCCGAGCAGCAGGATGCGGCGGGGGCCACAGCGGCCGCTCACGCCAGGGCAGAGATCCTGCTGGACCGCTACGGGGTGCTCACCCGCGGATCTGCGGCCTCGGAGGACGTCCCGGGCGGGTTCGCCGGCGTGTACAAGGTGCTCGCCGGCGCGGAAGAGGCGGGACAGGTCCGCCGCGGATACTTCGTCGAGCGCCTCGGCGCCGCCCAGTTCACCTCCTCCGCCACCGTCGACCGGCTCCGCGACATCGGAGAAGCACTCGAGGATCAGCGGATCAGCGACGTGGTCGCCCTGGCCGCCGCGGACCCCGCCAACCCCTACGGGGCAGCCCTCGACTGGCCCGCTCTGGAGGACGTGAAGGCCCGACCCGGACGGAAGGCGGGCGCCGTCGTCGTGCTGCACCGCGGGGACCTCGCCCTCTACATGGAACGCGGCGGCAAGACGGTGCTGCTCTACATCGAACCCGATCAGGCTGCCCCTGTCGCGGAGGCGCTCGTCGCCGCGCTGCGCCGCGCGTCCAGCTCCCGCCTCTCGGTGGAGAAGGTCAACGGGGAGCCGGTCCTCACCCACCCATTCGGACAGCTGCTGCGCGAGGCCGGCTTCGACAGCACCCCCAGAGGCCTGCGGCTGTGACGCCCTGCTGGCGGGGAGGCTCCGCGCAGCTCTCGGCCGGCCGCATGGGTGTCAGCCCTCACGCCTGAAGCCGCTGCGATCCGCGCTGACCTGGACGGAGACGGTCCGCCTAGGCGATATACTTGACCCGTGATTTTCTGCCTTCCGTTCCTGATGTTCCAGGGCCGCGCCCAGGAGGCCATCGACCTCTACCTCCAGACCTTCCCCGACGTCGAGCTGCTGGAGGTCGTGCACCACCCGGAGGGAACAGAGGTCCAGGATCTCGCCCAGAAGGCCGAGAACCCCCGCGCCGAGGACACCGCGGACCTTGAGACTGTGGTGGACAGGCTCCCGACCCTGGTGGCCACCTCCCAGCTGCGGATCGGCGGGCAGGTGCTGATGCTGCAGGACTCCCTGGTCAAGCACGCCTTCGGCTTCACCCCCTCGATCTCCCTGTCCGTGGTCGTGGACAGCGACGAGGACTTCGACCGGATCGTCCACAACCTCTCCGCAGACGGCGAGTACCTGATGGAGCCGGGCGACTACGACTTCGCGAAGAACTACGCCTGGGTCAAGGACACCTTCGGGGTGACCTGGCAGGTCGTGCTGCCCTCCAACGCGGGCGAACCCGCGCCGGACTCCGTCGAGGCCGCCTCCCCCATTCAGTCACCCCGCTGGGAGTGAGCCGGCCCAACCTGCGGCGCTCCCCGCTTCCGGTCCGCAACGGCGTCAACGCCACCCGGCTGCGCGTTCCCCTCACCGGCCCCTGGCCCACGGTGCACGCCTACGTGCTGGAAGCCTTCGGACACCTGGACGCGGACGGAATCACCGCACGGTTCGACGCCGGGGAGGTCGTCGACGTCGAGGGCATCCCGCTGACCCCCTCCACTCCCCTCGGCGCGGCTGAGTTCATCTGGTACTACCGGTCCCTGCCCACGGAGGACCCGCTGCCGGTGACCGAGGAGATCCTCCATGAGGACGAGGACCTGCTCGTCGTCGACAAGCCGCACTTCCTCCCCACCACCCCCGCCGGCCGGTACGTGCAGGAGTCGCTGCTGGTGCGGCTGCGCAGCCGGCTCGGCTACGACGAGCTCATCCCCATCCACCGGCTGGACCGCGGCACCGCGGGCGTCGTGCTGCTGTCCAAACGTCCGGAGACCCGCGGCGCCTACCAGCTGCTGTTCGAACGCCGCGCGGTCAGCAAGACCTACGAGTGCGTCTCCGCCCTGCCGTCCGGAATCAGCCCCGCCGCGATGGCCTCCCGGTTCCCGCTGACCGTCCGCAGCCGCATCGAGAAGACCAAGGGGATCGTCGTCAGTGAGCGCATCCCCTACGAGGTGCGCCGATCCGGACGCCGCCTGGACGAGGCGCCCGGCCGGCGACGTCGCGCCGCGCAGCCCCCGGGGGCCAACTCCTCCAGCCGGGTTGAGCTGCTCCGTGCCGGCAGGAACCCGCAGGGAGCCGACGTCGGGCATTTCCGGCTGACCCCGCACACGGGCAAGACCCACCAGCTGCGCATCCACATGGCGATGCTGGGCGCGGGAATCATGCACGACCGGTTCTACCCGGACCTTTGGGACGACGCCCCGGATGACTTCGACGCGCCCCTGCAGCTGCTCGCCCGCACCATCGGCTTCCTCGACCCGCTCACAGGTGAGGCCAGGAGCTTCTCCTCGCGCCGGGCACTCGCAGAGGAGCCGGCGGCGCCGGAGCGGGCACACACCTGAGGGAAGGATGGACACCCCCTGACGGCGGACTCGTTGACCTGGCCGTTATGGGTGCCGGGCTTGGTCACATTACGGGAACAACTGCCGTCCACCCCCCGTGGACAAGCACTGTGACGGGCGCCCGGGTGGGTACGCTTGTGGGGTCCTCATCGCAGTGGTCCGAACCGGACGGCATCGGGGTTCCGCTCAGGTTCGAGTGGAACGATCGTCAGCCGACTGCGACTGCAGCACAACAACCTTCGTTCTGAATTTCACCCCCAGGGGAGGCTCCACCTTGACCGAGACGTCGTCCGAGGACTCTGCGCCCGCCGCGGCCGCCGAGCAGGAGCCTCAGGAGGACGGGACCAGCACAGTGAGACGCTACTCCTTCACTCCTGGTGAGGGCGTGCGCGACGTCGGCGCCCCCGGCGAGAAGGACTCGGCACAGGGACCCGACGAGGATGATGTCGTGCTGGCGGCCGACCCCCCGGCGGACCCCACTCCGAGCACCGGGTCCGGCAGCTCCGGGAAGCCGGACTTCTTCGACAGCATCGACCAGCGGCTGAAAACGTGGTGGAGCGGCCGTCGCACCCGTCGCCAGGCCAAGCAGCGCGCCCGTGAGGAGGCCCGGCGGGCCGAAGCCGAGCCCGAGGTGCCCGCCGCCCCGGCGCCCGCTGCCGCTCCGCAGACCGGCTTGCCCTGGGAGAATCTCGATGACGCCACCCAGGTCATCCCCGCCTACCGGGAGCCCGATGCCCCGGAGGCTGAGCAGCCCGAGCCCGATGCCCCGGACGACGACACCTCCTCGGAGATCCCACCCCCGCAGGAGGCCAATGTGCCCACGACCCTGCCTCCGGCGCCCGGTGAGGTCACCACCCGCCCCTCACCGCCTCCGCGGGTGCGCCGCGCCCTGGACGAGCAGCGGCAGCGCAGCGTCATCGCCCAGAAGGCGGCAGCCATCGAGGCCGCCACCTCCGCGTACCAGGAGCCGCCGCGCTACGAGTTCGCCGATGATGAGGAAGACCTCTACACCTACATCCCGCCCTACAACCTGCCGTCCCGGGACCCTGACCCGGAGCCGGACAAGTGGGACTTCTACCGTCGGATCGCTGTGAGCGTGGGCGCCTTCTCTGCCGTGTTCTCCGCGCTGTGGATGTTCGGGCTCTTCACCCCCGGCAGCAGCGGGATCCTCGGCAGTCAGCTCAGGGAGACCTGGTATGACGGCGACCTGGCGCTCCTCTCCCCCGACGAGTCCTGGTACTGGATATGGCCGGTGATCACCGTGGGGCTGGTCGCTCACGCGATCTTCCAGTGGAAGCCGTCCCAGGAGTCCACGCCCCGCCAGCGCCGCTCCGGCTGGCTGGTGGCCGGCACCGGACTGCTCATGACGCCGCTGACCCTTTCCCTCCACTACCAGTGGATCACTGTCGCCGCCCTGCTCTCCCTGGCGCTGGTGCCCCCGCTGCTGGAGGCCATCCGGCAGCTGAATCAGCACACCGCCCGCAACGACCTCGAACGCCGGCTCACCGATGAAGCTGTCGGCATCTTCTTCGGCTTCGCCCTGGTGCAGGCCGGCTCCGCGCTCTCGGTGCGGCTGACCTCCTGGGGCTGGGACATTCCAGGGATCCCAGCGAGCCTGTGGGCCCTCATCGGCCTGTTCCTGTGCGTATGGACGGCGGCCTTCTACTCGATGACCGAGCGCGGCCGCATCACCATTGCCCTGGCCCTGTCCTGGGGCATGATGTGGCTGGTGTTCCCGCGGGTGCTCGGCGAAGCCACCAGCGCCTGGGTAGCGGTGGGCGCAGCCATCAGCGCGTTCATCGTCATCCTCGCCACCCAGTCGCGCCGTCACCGCATCAACCACGCCGAACGCCGCGCCGCCATGGGCAGACCGCTCGAGGACATCATTTAGCCCGCGGCCGCGCAGCTCCCGGCCGGCGGCAGAAGCGCCGGCCTGCACGTCTCAGGAGCATTACTCTGGGAGAATCCCTGTATGAGCGTGCGGACACCTGACCCGAACCCCGGCTGGCTCTCTGAGGATGACCTCGACTTCGCCCGTCAGCGCCTTCCCATCGTCTACGTGGAGGCTGTCCCGGTGCGGTTGGACTCCCTCGGCTACGTGACCGAGGTGGGCCTGCTCTACACCGCCGACGACGAGGGCCGGTTCTATCGGTCTGTGGTCTCCGGCCGGGTGATGTACCGGGAGACCGTCCGGGCAGCGCTGATCCGTCACATTGAGAAGGACCTGGGGTCTCTGGCCCTGCCGCAGATCCCCGCCTCCCCCACCCCGTTCACTGTGGGCGAGTACTTCCCGTACCCGAGCGAGACCGGCCTGGTCGACGACCGCCAGCACGCCGTCTCCCTGGCCTATGTGGTGCCGGTCAACGGCGAATGCTCCCCGCGCCAGGATGCCCTTGAGGTGTCCTGGCTGACCCCGGACCAGGTCTTGGACTCCCAGACTCAGATGGAGTTCGTGGGCGGCCGGGAGAAGCTGGTGGCGCAGGCGCTGGCACACCTCGGACACACAGGCTGAGCGAGCAGAAAGCGAGCGAACGCGTATGACGACCCCCGCCCCGGAACGCACCGCTGGACGGCGTCGGCCCAAGAAGCAGACCGGTCCCCGGCCGCATCTCCGCCTGTCGTGGACCGCATGGCTGCTGGCCTGGCTGGCGCCCACCCTGCTGATGGGCGTGCTGCTGCTGGGCGCCGGGCTGCTGCCCGAGTGGCTCGACCTCGATTGGGACATGGAGTTCCTGGCTCCGCTGATCCCCTATATCGGCGGAGCCGCTGTGGTGGTGGGCGTCCCCGGCACCCTGCTGGTGGGCTGGCTGCTGCGTCACCAGCTCAACCCGCTGGTGCATGTCCTCGGCTGGGTGCTGGTGGGCCTGCTGTACGGCCCTGTGATCCTGCTGGCCGGAGCGAGCGGGCTGGTGCCCATGCTGATCCCGATCATCGGCTTCCCGGCCGGTGTGCTCATGGGCCTGAGCCGCTGGCTCGCCCAAACCATGGCCTACGTCATCGACCCTGCCGAAGAGTCCGAGTAGAGCTCCAGGCGTGGGGGCCGCTCGGCCCCTTTGCGCCGACGCAGCAGACTCAGGAGGGCCCGGGCAGCGAAGAGTGCCGCCCGGGCCCCAGGTCGGATGAGCGGGCCCGCCGGCGCCGTTGCACCAGAGCCCAGCGAGTGCTCCCTTCCCACCTGATATGTGCATCGCACCGTTACTGCGGTGCACTTAGGAGATTTTTCCGCCCGGAGGGCCGCCCCACCAGTCCACTTTCGTCTACAACTTCACATCGGCTTCAACGTCGTGTGAGCCGCGCCCTTCAGGCGGATTTCATCCCCGTGATGCTGATCCTCCAGGAACCATCGCGGTCGATGCCGTACGTGGTGGAGCCCCCGAAGGCGGCAGCCCGGTCACGCACCCCGATGAGGCCGGCCCCAGAGCTGGACCAGTGCTTGGCGCGGCGGCCTGTCCCCACCGGGTTGATGACCTCGAGGCTGACTTCCTCGGCCACCGTCAGCTCCAGCCGGACCGCAGTGGCCTCATCGGCGTACTTGGCTGCGTTGGTCGTGCATTCCTGCAGTATCCGGTACAGGGCCGCCCCGACGGAGCGGGAGAGGCTGCCGATGTCTCCGGTCACCTGCTTCTCCACGGTGAGGCCGAGGGATTCGAGCCGTTCGGTGAACAGATCCAGTCCACGGCGGACGTCGAGCTCTGAGGCAGAGGCATGGGACTGCCCGTTCTGTCTCTCCAGGGCCTGACCCCGCTCGGGGTTGAGGAGAGTGAGCACCCGCCGCATGTCCTTGAGCGCAGCCCGGGAGGCGTCCCCGATCACGCTCACGGCGTCCTGGTAGGCCTTGGGGGTGTCCTCCAGCTGGGCGGCGCGGGACTGCATGGCGATGATGGTGATGTCGTGGGCGACCACGTCGTGCAGGTCCTGGGCGATCGACTTCCGCTCCGCCGAGACCGACTCGCGGTGGCGCTGCTCCGCCTCCTCCAGGTCCCGGCGGGACTGCAGGCTCGCGTTGGTGGCGCGCCGGAAGGCGTCGCCGAGGCCGTAGGCGCACAGCACACCTGCGGCCACCGCCGCGCCGACTCCCAGGCCGAGCAGTCCCTCATCCGTGACGACGCCGAGCAGCACCGACCACAGAAGCATCACTGCCAGGGTCCCGCGGCGGAATTTCTTAGTGGAGGTCTGTGCCGTGAGCCCGGTGATCAGCAAGGCCACGAGAACCCCCAGCACCGTGCCCTCGACGAACAGGGCGAGGAGAAGCACAAAGGCGGCCGCCGCGGCCGCGTAGGTCACGCAGATCCACAGCAGCAGAACGCAGGCGATGGACAGCGCCCCCACCAGCGCCAGCTCCACGGGGAAGCCGTCCTCGTCCACGGAGAACAGCTCGATAATAATGTCCGCACCCAGAGCGATGCCGGCCCCCAGGGTCACGATGACCAGCATCCACTTGTTCAGCTGTCTGCAGGACCAGAAGCTGCCGGTCTCGAACTCCTCGAAGACGCTGGGGCGGGTCTTGGTGGAGCCGCTGGGGGACGATGGCATGGCCTCCACTCTATTCACCGTTCTGGGCACTCTCTGAATGTTCGCTGTAAGTGCGACCGCGCCCAGGGGAGGTCCAGGGAATGTGCGGCTGAACCGCCTAGGATTGCCACCATGACCGTATCCGATGAACACACTGACACACCGGCGGCGGGCCGGACCGTAGGTGTGCTCATCGCAGACGACCATCCGGTGATGTCCACAGCCCTGCGCACCTATGTGGACTCCTCTCCCGGCTTGGAATGCCTGGGTGAGGCCCGCGACGGCGAGACCGCGGTGGCCAGCTGCGATGAGCTGGGGCCCGACGTCGTCGTCATGGATCTGCATATGCCCGGCATCGGAGGCATTGAGGCGACGCGGCAGATCCGGGAGAAGTGCCCGGCGACCGCTGTGCTGGCGGTGACCACGTTCTCCACGGAGCGGTACGTGATCCCGGCCCTGCGTGCTGGGGCGGGCGGCTACATCGTGAAGGATGCGGAGCCCGCGGAGATCATCTCAGCGATCCGGCAGGTGCATGATGGCCTGGCCCCGTTCTCCCCGGCGGTGGCGCATCAGCTGATGGTCTCGGTGAAGAACGAACCTGCGCAGGTGGCCTCAGCCCTCACCCGGTTCAGAGAGGCCCCGCACATCCCCGAGCGGGAGCTCGAGGGCCTGCAGCTGCTCGCCCGAGGCTCCTCCAACGCAGAGATCGCCACGCAGATGTCCGTGTCCGAGGCGACCGTCAAGGTCTACATGGGCCGACTCATGCAGCGCCTCGAGGTCCGGGACCGGGTCCAGCTGCTCATCCGCAGCACCCAGCTCGGCCTCGTCGACCCCTCTCTCGACTGATTGCCCGAGTGGGCAGAAATCTGACCCATCGGACAATATGAATTGTTATTCCCAGACAGCAGACTTCTTAAGGCGGTTGCCGTCGCGGGTGCTGCTGGGGTCGTCACTAGCGCCATGATCGGAGTTGGCGGCGTAATGGGTTGCTGACCCCTGTCGAAAGGTGAACTCTATGGAGGCCAAAAAAGATCAGCCAGTGCGATGGTATAACGTCGTAGCAGGATCCACGGCCCCCTCGGCCTCGGACTATCACTCGGTTTTTCCAGTATTTTTATACTCTCAAGCGGTTTTGACGTATACACAGTTGTAGGAGGTGTATCACTTTCCGCAGGGCTTTCACTTTTATACCTCGGAGTCCAGTGGGAGCAACGGACCCGGGTGGTTGAGTGGCTGGCGCTGGGGTGCGGCTTAATAGGAGCGCCAGCTCTTGTCTTCTCCTTCTCAGTCCTATAAGAAGAATTCAATGTCGGCGGAAGCGGTTTACTCGCTTAACTCGAGCTCCACCAATCCCAATTCCGCAGCACGGATGACCAGTTGCGTGCGGTCGCGGACGAGGAACTTGCGGCAGAGGCTCCCGACATGAGCTTTGGCCGTTCTTTCCGTAATAACCATCGCGTTCGCGATTTCGCTGTTGCTCAATCCTTTGGCCACCAACGCGAGGGTTTCTTCCTCCCGCGGCGGCAAGTCTGCGGGGACGACGTTCTCCGCTTCTTTGAGAGAAGCCGTGACTTCATGAGAATCATTGACCACCTCCAACATCAATCCTCGAGCAACCTCTGGCGAGAGACAGACTGAGCCATCAGCGACCGCCCTCACCGCGTCAAGCACCTCTTGTTTCGAGGCATCTTTCAGGACGTAACCACTTGCCCCTGCTCTGAGAGCACGAATCCCTGGCGGCGCTGGAACTCCTTCAACGAAGCCTCGGCCCTGCTCCTCTTGGAACTGCTGCGATGAAAAGCTCGCCCAGTCCCATATGCCAATAAGGCGGGAATGCCAATGGCACCGCCATATGACAACAATGACGAGAAGTCCGCGCCCGACGTACTTATCCAGAATGCGCCTAAGCAGAGAACACATCCCAAATATGCGCTGGCCGCTGTCCCGGACTGGCGTGCCGCGATCAACGCCAATCCCAGCAGCACAAGGATCCATAGGAGCGGCCATGAACCGACCGCGCCCAAGACAAGAGCAGCGCCTCCGAGAGAAAACCAACAGGCCCTATCCAAGTTCCACCACATGGCCCCTATGAATACGCCCCATAAGGCATACACAGACAGGGTTAGCTGCGGATTGCTGAAACCTCCCTGGGCGGCAGCCGCCGCTGCGTCAAAAACGCGAAAGCGGTCAACCCACCGGTCAGGAGGAGCTGAAGCCGGGGCTCAGAAACCTGCTCTCGAGTCGCTGTCACGCTCCCCTCATTCTTCAGAACAGAAGGCAGCAACGACTGTCACACAGGAGGCTGCCCAAGCCCAGTGGTTCACCTGAAGCAGCCGTAAGAGCAGCAGAAGTCATCAAGACATTTGCAACGTGGCCCATAACTATCCTTCCAAGGAAGATCGATCCAACCCTCGGAGGGTAATACTGCTTCTGCGCACCCACCATTGGACCTAAGTGCAGTGCTTCTCTCAGCGGTGATAGAACGGCGGCTTGGTGACCTCGAAGTCCTGGGGCTTGCCACGAACGTCCACCTTCAGCGCCGTGGCCGGCTCCGTGTGGGCGACGTCGATGTAGGCGAGGGCGATCGCGTGGCCCAGGGTCGGACTCGGAGCGCCCGAGGTGACCTCGCCGATCACGTTCCTCGCGTCGTCGAGCACCGCGGACCCCGCACGGGCGGCACGCTTGCCGGCCGCCTTCAGGCCCACCAGCCGCTGACCCGTGGTCTTACCCAGACCAGCCTCGCGGGCCCGCTCCAGCGCCTCACGGCCCACAAAGGCCTCCGGCTTAGAATAGGAGACCACCGGCAGGCCGGCCTCCTGAGGCAGGCGGCCCTCGGACAGCTCGTGCCCGTACAGCGGCATTCCCGCCTCCAGGCGCAGCGAGTCCCTGGCGGAGAGCCCACAGGGCGCCAGCCCGAACTCCGAGCCCCGCTCCAGCAGCGCACGCCACAGCGCGCCCGCCTTGTCATACGGCAGGTACAGCTCGAACCCGTCCTCCCCGGTGTACCCGGTGCGGGCCAGCAGAATCTCGTCCCCACCGATGGTCACCGTGGTGTGGGCGTAGTACTTCAGGCCCTCCACCAGGTAGGTCTCATCCAACCGGACCGCGGAGGAGATGATCTCCTCCGCCTTGGGGCCCTGCACGGCAATCAGGCTGATGCCCTCCGTCTCATCCCAGACCTCGACGTCGAACCCGGCCGCCCGCTCCTCCAGCTCAGCGACGACGCGCTCCCGGTTGGAAGCGTTGGGGATCAGGAGGTACTCGGCCTCCTCGATCCGGTAGACGATGAGGTCATCGATGACCCCGCCGGCGGGGGTCACCATGAGCGTGTACTTCGCCTTCCCGGAAACCACCTTGCCCAGGTCAGAGACCAGCGCAGTGTTCAGGAACGCTGCGGCGTCCGGCCCCACCACGCGCACCTCTCCCATGTGGGAGAGGTCGAAGAGCCCGGCAGCCTCGCGGACGGCCCGGTGCTCGGCGAGCTCGGAGGAGTACTTCAGCGGCATCTCCCATCCGCCGAACCCGGTGAAGGAGGCCCCGAGGGCCTCATGCTCGGCGGCCAGGGGGCTCTGCTTCAGCTCAGTCATCTGACTCCTCAGTTCTGCCGTGCTCGTTCAGCCGGCGAATGCTTCGGGCGGCGGGCAGGCGCACACCAGGTTGCGGTCGCCGTGGGCGTTGTCGATGCGGCCCACCGGCGGGAAGTACTTGTCCTGACGCAGGTCCGCCACCGGGAACGCGGCCTCCTCACGGGTGTAGGCCCGCTCCCACTCATCAGCGACGACAACATCGGCGGGGTGAGGGGCATGCCGCAGCGGGGAGTCCTCCGCGGCGATCTCCTCGTCGATGACCGCCTGGATCTCGCCGCGGATGGTGATCATCGCCTCGATGAACCGGTTGATCTCCTCCAGGTCCTCGGACTCGGTGGGCTCCACCATCAGGGTCCCGGCCACCGGGAACGCGAGGGTGGGAGCGTGGAAGCCGTAGTCGATGAGCCGCTTGCAGACATCCTCTGCGGTGATGCCGGAGTCCTTGGTGAGCTGGCGCAGGTCCAGGATGCACTCGTGGGCCACCAGACCCTGGTCCCGGCCCTCGGGGGCTGCCCCGGTGTAGAGGGTCGGGTAGTGCTCGGCGAGCCGCGCGGCGATGTAGTTGGCGCTCAGCAGGGCGTGCTCGGTGGCGGAGGTGAGCCCGTCCGCGCCCATCAGGGCGATGTAGGCCCAGCTGATCGGCAGCACCCCGGCGGAGCCGTACGGAGAGGCGGTCAGCGGCGCACCGGTGCGCAGGGCGCCGGCGGCGTCGTACTCGTCGGTGCCCACCGTGGTGGTCGGCAGGAACCTCCGCAGGTGGTCCGCCACGGCAACGGGCCCGACGCCGGGGCCTCCGCCGCCATGCGGGATGCAGAAGGTCTTGTGGAGATTGAGGTGGCTGACATCGCCGCCGAAGGCGCCCGGCTTGGCCAGGCCCACCAAGGCGTTGAGGTTGGCGCCGTCGATGTAGACCTGCCCGCCGGCGTCGTGCACCTTGGCGCAGACATCCCCCACCTCGGTCTCGAAGACCCCGTGCGTGGAGGGGTAGGTGATCATGATCCCGGCGATCCGGCCCTCATTCTCGGCGATCTTCGCGTCGAGGTCCTCCAGGTCGATGGTGCCGTCCTCGGCGGTGGCGACCACGGCCACCTGGAGCCCGGCGAGGACCGCGGAGGCCGCGTTGGTGCCGTGCGCCGAGGCGGGGATCAGGCAGATGTCCCGGTCCTGGTCCCCGTTGGCCAGGTGGTACTGGCGGATGGCGTATAGCCCGGCGTACTCCCCCTGGGAGCCGGCGTTGGGCTGCACGGAGACCTCCGCGTAGCCGGTGATCTCGGCGAGCTTGGACTCCAGGTCAGCGATCAGCTCCCGCCAGCCCTCGGTCTGGTCCTGGGGCGCGTAGGGGTGGATGTTCGCGAACTCGGGCCAGCTGATCGGTGCCATCTCTGCTGCGGCGTTGAGCTTCATAGTGCAGGAGCCCAGCGGGATCATGGTGCGGTCCAGGGCGAGGTCCCGGTCGGCCAGGCGGCGCAGATACCGCATCATCTGGGTCTCGGTGCGCACAGTGTGGAAGATCGGGTGCGTCATGAACTCGCTGGTGCGGACCAGCTCGTCTCCGAAGGCGTAGTCGCCCTCGATCACGACGTCGTCATACAGCTCCGCGGCCGCGCTCGGCTTGGCGACCAGGCCGATGCCGTAGGCCAGCAGGTAAAGGTCCCGGGTGGTGGTGGTCTCGTCCACGCTGATGCTCAGGGTGGTCTCCCCCGCCCGGCGGATGTTGATGCCGAGGTCGGCTGTGCGGGCCACCATCCGGTCTGCCTCAGCGGCGTCAGCGGTGCGGAACTGGACGGTGTCGAAGAAGGATGTGCTGACCAGCTCCCGGCCGGAGGCGGTCAGCGACTCACCGACGGCCCGGGCCTGGAGGTGGATCCGCTCGGCGATCTCCTTCAGCCCGTCCGGGCCGTGGTAGACCCCGTACATCCCCGCGGCCACGGCCAGCAGGGCCTGGGCGGTGCAGATGTTGGAGGTGGCCTTCTGCCGGCGGATGTGCTGCTCGCGGGTCTGCAGGGCCAGCCGGTAGGCGGGCCGGTCCTCCGCGTCCACGGAGACGCCCACGAGGCGTCCGGGCAGCTGCCGCTGCAGGCCCTCCTTCACGGCGATGAACGCGGCGTGCGGGCCGCCGAAGAACAGGGGCACTCCGAGGCGCTGGGCGGAGCCGACGGCGATGTCGGCGCCCTGCTCCCCGGGAGGGGTGATGAGGGTGCAGGCCAGCAGGTCCGCAGCGACGGTGACCAGCGCCCCGCGCTCCTTGGCCTCGGCGATGAGCTCGGAGTGATCGCAGACGCGCCCCGAGGAGGCGGGCTGCTGCAGCACCAGCCCGCAGATGTCGCCCTCGGGCAGCCCGTCTGCGGCGAGGTCGGCGAATTTCAGCTCGATTCCCACAGCCTCGGCGCGGCCGGCGATGACGGCGCGGGTCTGCGGGAAGATATCGGCGTCGACCACCACGGGGGCGTCCGTGCGCTTCTTGTTGCCCCTGCGCATCAGCAGGATCGCCTCAGCGACGGCGGAGGCCTCGTCCAGCAGGGACGCGTTGGCGATGTCCAGGCCCGTGAGGTCCGAGACCATCGTCTGGAAGTTCAGCAGCGCCTCCAGACGGCCCTGGCTGATCTCCGGCTGGTAGGGGGTGTAGGCGGTGTACCAGGCCGGGTTCTCCAGGACGCTGCGCATGATGACCGCCGGGGTGCGGGTGCCGTAGAAGCCCTGGCCGATCATGGTGGTCTTCACCTGGTTCTTCGCGGCGTAGGCGCGCAGCTGGGCGAGGACCTGGTGCTCATGCCGGGCGGGCGGGAGGCTCAGGGCCTCCTCCTGCCGGATGTTTGCGGGGACCGCGGCGTCCACCAGCTCCTCCAGCGACTCGCAGCCGATGGTCTCGAGCATGGTCTTCTCGCCGTCGTGGGCGATGTGTCGTTCAGGAAATCCGGTCAGACGGGGGGCCATTTGACTGATTCTGCCACGTTCACGACGTCTTCACCGGGCGGCAGGGCGCAGTCTCGCTCTCACATTGACCTTCGTGCGCGGTCAATCCGCACTGAATTCCCGCTCCGGCTTCTTCGCCAGCCGGGCGTCGATGATGACCAGGAGGACCACGACGGCGAACCCGGCGGCGCCCAGCCCCAGGGCTGCGGGGAGGTTCTCGGCGGGGACGAGGAGGTCGCGGCCGTCGGTCTGCCAGGGCCAGAGGGTCCGCAGCGCTCCGAGCATGACGCCGGCGAGAACGGCCATCGTGATGGTGTGGTGGTTCTCCAGCAGCCATTTCAAGCCTTTGACGATGCTGACCACGCCCAGAAGCATGCCGAGGGCAAAGATGCCGAGGTAGCCGAGGTCGAAGTCGCGGGCTGCGGCCATCGTGGGCTCGTAGAGCCCGAAGGTCAGCAGCAGGAATGATCCGGAGAGCCCGGGCAGCAGCAGCGCAGAGACAGCGACGGCGGCCGCGGGCAGGATCACCCACCAGGCAGGCTCCGTGACGGTGGGCGGCAGGGAGACGAGGAACCAGGTGAGGGCTGCCGCGGCGAGCCCGGCGATCCAGTGCTTGGGCGCGAGCTTTCCGGCCATCCGCAGAGGCACTGCCAGGGAGGCGAGCACCATGCCGAAGAACGCGGCCCGAGTCAGCTCGGGGTGGTTCTCGATGGCGGGGCTGAGCAGTTGGACTGCGGAGAACAGGCCGATCGGCATGCCGATGAGGACCGGGACGATGATCTGCCAGTCGACCTCCTGCAGGTGGGTCCTGGCCGCTGCGCCGCGCGTGGCGGCGTCGTCGCCGGCAGTGGGCCCAGTGATGAGGCTGCGAGCCGCGGAGACGAGCGCGGAGGCGGAGCGGATGAGCTGGTGGTAGATCCCGACCACCAGGGCCACGGTCCCGCCGGAGACCCCGGGGACGGTTTCGACGACGCCGATGAGAGCGCCGCGGATCATGTTGCCGGGAAGGGAGGTGCGCCGCTCAGCAGCCGGCGCCGAAGATGCTTCGTTCACAGGCCACCAGCGTACGCGGCCCCGGAGCGGAGAAGTACGAGAGCACGAACCTGTCAGTGTGAGCTGAGCCGCTCCGCGTCCTCGGGGGTGTCGATGTCCCAGTCCTCCGCCATTCCGTCCAGGGAGACGAGTCGGGTGCGATGCTGGTTCTGCCTGAGGTGCCTGCGGGCGCCCTCATCCCCGACGGCGAGCGCCGCGGCCGCCTGCGCATCGCCCAGCTCCATGAGAACGGGGTGGGTGGGACGGCCGTGGAGGCTGCCTCGGGTGATCTGTCCGGGCTGGTGGGCCTTGAGCACCGCGTGGAGCGCCTTCGTCCCGATCGCAGGCTGATCCACGAGCGTGAGCACCGCTTGGTCAGCGCCGAGTCTCACAGCCTGTTCGACGCCGGCGCGGAAGGAGTCGGCCATCTGGCCTGCCGGAAGCTCAACGATGCGGGTCTGCCGCACCAGACCCGGCTCCTCGGCATCGAGGGCGGCCCTGACCTCATCGGACCGGTGCCCGAGCAGCAGCACAGGCTCCGTGCCAGCCTCGACGGCCGCCTGCAGCGCAAGGCCGGCAAGGGTTCGCCCGTGCCGGCGCAGCAGCGGTTTGGACACCCCGCCGATCCGTCTGCCCTGCCCGGCGGCGAGGATCACGGCAGCCGTACGAGTCACACTGCGAGCCTAGCGGGCGTCGATGCAGGGTGGAGGGACCGTGCGAAGTCGAGAAGGTGCTCCACCAGAAGCCGGGGCGCGGCGAGCATCGGCAGGTGGCCGGTGGGGAGGGAGGCTGTCTCTGCTCCGGGAGCCGCTTGCTGCATCCGCCGCTGAGCGTGCAGCGGTATGCACCGGTCGTGCGTGGTCTCCACGTAGAGCCGCGGCACACTTTCGAACCGGGTGAGGGTCCAGTCGGCGATGCCGAGCCGCACCGCTTCGGACTGCGGCCCCATCTGCAGAATGGCAGGGCAGGCGTCCTCCGGCCGGACATCGTGCAGGAGCATCTCCCACGCGGCGTCGCTGGTGAGCTCGCTGGCCCGGTGGTCGTGCGCTGCTGCGAGGCATCCCGCTCCGCCGAAGGTGGGGTCGTAGCCGGTGATTCGTCCGAGCCTGGCGTAGCTGATGCGGGCCGGGAGCATCAGTCCCGCGACGTAGGCCGTGCCGCGCACCAGGTGCGGGGCCCTCTCCCCCACTGCTGCGGCGATGGGGCCGGCGCTGCCGTGGGCCACCAGCAGCGACGGGCCGGGCAGCCGTTCGAGGAACCGCAGCACATGGTCGACGGCGTCGCTCAGCTCGGCGCCCATGTCAGCCCGCGGTCCTGTGCCTGGCAGAGCCAACGCGTGGGGACGGTGCCCAGCCTGTCGCAGACGTGCGGCTGTGGGCCCCCACACCCAGGCGCCGGTCCATGCCCCGTGCAGGAGGACTGCGTCCTGGCCGCTCACGAGAGCTGCTCCATGTGCAGCGCTGAGGCTTCGGCCGCTGGCGCAGATGGTGACGAAGCGCAGCGGGCGGCGAAGCTGCCTGCTGCCTCGGCCAGCTCCTCCGGCATGGAGAGCATGGGGCAGTGGTCGGCGTCGAGGCTCACCGCCTCGGCCCCAGGAATGAGCTGCTGCATGCGGCGCTGTGCGGCGAGAGGGATGGCACGGTCTCCGAGCGTCTCCACAAAGAGGCGGGGCAGCTTCCCGAACCGGTAGGCGGTCCAGGCCGGCTTGATGTCACGGAGGGCCTCGCTCTGGGGCCGCAGCAGCTGGGCGGCGCGCTGGGCATCGGCGGGCTCGGCGCGGTGGAACAGCAGGGAGGGAGCAGCATCGGCGGGGAGCATGCTGGAGCGGCGTCCGTCGAAGAAGGTGAGGTGGCCCCAGAAGCTGTTGGACCCGAAGAGCTGGAGGTCCCTGCGGATGTCTGCGAACGAGTAGCCGTGCGGGAGCATGATGCCGCCGATGAAGACGACGCCGGCGGTCTGCTCGGCGAGCCGCTCCGCCAGCTCAGTCGCTACAATTCCGCCTTCGCCGTGGCCGACGAAGATGTAGGGGCCTTCAGTCTCACCGAGCTTTTCCTCCATCCGCGCGGTGAGCCGGTTCAGGCTGCCGGGGAAGGGCTCTTCCTCCCCCACTCCGGGGACGCTGAGCGCGTGGACCCGGTGTCCCTGCCGGGTCAGGTGTGGCGCAAACTTCTGCCAGAGCCACGGGCCGGTCCACGCTCCGTGGATCAGCACGACGTCATATTCCATCTCCGGACCTTCCCTTGGTGCTCCCGCACCCTGGGAGCAAATGTTTCAGCAAACGCTTGCATTTGAGAATAGGAGGAGCGGAATCAGGGGGTCAATGGAATCCCGAAGCTTTTACACGGCGTTCACCCAACGGCATCAGACCGGGACTGATTCTCAACAGCTGATGCGGGGAGAGCAGGGAGAAGGGCCCCATACCGCTCGCACCCGCGTCTGTGCTCCTGGTATGGGGCCCGGCTTCTCCTCTGCCGCTCAGCCGAAGGGGCGAGCGGGGTGCCACGGCCCGTGCTGCTCGAACTCCGCGGCAAGGCCGAGCAGGGTGGCCTCGTCTCCCAGCCGCGCGACGAGCTGCATGCCGATCGGGATCCCCTCTTCTGTCTGGCCGAGCGGGAGACTGATGGCCGGCAGCCCGCTGGTGTTGAAGAAGTTGGTCATGGGACGCATCTCGGCCAGCCTGCGGTCCATGGATGCGTCGAGGGCGGCGGCGTCCTTCAGATCGCTCTCTTCGCCCGCCAATGCGGGGAGAGCTCCGAGGGTGGGGAGCAGAAGAACGTCCCACCCGTCCTCGAACCAGGATTGGACGCGGCCGGACCATTCGTTCAGCCAGTATTTCTCGGCGAGATAGTCGGCGGCGCTGGTGCTGCGTGCACGGTGCCGGTGCGCGGTGTTGCGCGGAGCGATCTCACGGGCGTGCAGCTCCCGTCCCAGGCGGGCCTCCACTCGTTGGGCCAGCAGTTCAAGGTCCACGGAGATCATGAGTCTGACCCGCTCGTTGAAGGCAGCTGCCTCAGTGAGGGCTACAGGGAAGGAGTCGACAACGTCGTGCCCCCGGCCAGCGAGCGCGGCGACAGTCTCGCGCAGCACGCGGAGCACTTCGGGATGCCATGGCTCGCCGTACGGGTCGGAGCTCATCACCCCGATGCAGAGGTTCTCAGGCGCGGCGGGCGGCTCTGCGGGCAGCTCGCCCGGCGCCAGGTAGCGGTCGCCGGGGAAACGGCGCGACATGTTCGCCGTCACGGCCGCCGAGTCGCCGACCGTACGTGTGAGCACACCTTCCACAGTGGCCCCGCCCCAGGACTCCCCTCCCCCCGCGGGGCCGAGGGAGATGCGTCCGCGGGACGGTTTGAGGCCGACGACGCCGCAGCAGCTGGCGGGAACACGGATGGAGCCTCCGCCGTCGGTGGCGTGTGCGACGGCGACCATGCCGGATGCGACGGCTGCTGCTGATCCCCCGCTGGACCCGCCCGAGACCCTCTCGGGCAGAAAGGGACTGCGGGTGATGCCGGTAGCTGCCGATTCGGTGAGCAGATGCGTGGCGAACTCAGGGGTGGTGGTGCGTCCGAGCACAATGAAGCCCTGGGCCGCAAGAGCAGCGTGGACGTTGGAGCCGGAGTCCCAGTCTGAGGCGGCATCGGCTAGGGCCGTGGTGCCGTACCGGGTCTCTTGGCCGGCGGCCTGGGCACGGTGGTCTTTGAGGAGGATCGGGACCCCGGCGAAGGGGGCGGCGTCGGGCGCGGCGGGGTCGGCGGCGTCGGCTTCTGCGAGGGCCTGCTCGGAGCGCAGCCAGCTGATGGCCCAGCATCTGGGGTCCATCTCGTCGATGCGGGCCAGCGCGGCGGAGACAAGCTCCACGGGGGTGACAGCGCCTGCTTTCAGCGCCGCGGCCTGGGCGCGGGCGTCCTGGGCGAGCAGGCCACGGGCGGTCCCGGCCGGCGACGACGCAGCGCCGCCGGCCGGGACCTGTGCGTGAGTGCTGGTCACTGGTGGATCAGCTTCCCGCTGTCGACCACCTGCACGTCGTCGCAGCGCACGGAGACTCCGCGCATCACGATGTCGAGGTGCGCAAAGGAGTCGTGCTCCAGGAAGGGGTGCGGGCCCGTGGACCACAGGTAGTTGCCGGCGAAGGCGCGGGCGTCCATACCCATGATCTCGTGCTTGGAGTACATGGCGGTGGCGAACCAGTTGGCGGATCGCATGATGCCCCAGCCCTGGTGGGACAGGGAGCGGGACCAGCGGTCGCCGATGTCGTCCATGTAGCGCTCGAGCATGCGAGCTTCGTGGCCGCCTGAGACGCTGACGATGTCACCGTCCTTCACTTCGAGGGTGACCTTGTTGTGCACATACTCCTTGAAGGGCAGCAGGATGTCGCCCTGGTCGAGGACGATGGTGCCGTTGGAGTCCTTGGGCCAGCAGAGGTTCATGGTGGAGGGCCAGTGGTCCCACTGCCCGGGCTTGTCGACGAAGCCCTTCTGGCCGCCGCCGTGGCAGTCGACCAAGGAGGCGACGAAGTCCGTGCCGGCCGGGGAGGTGACGTACATGCTCTCCTTGGAGTTCATGAGGTCAGCACCCCACTTCACACGCTCAGCATCTTCCTTGCTGGGCAGGTTGCGGGCGAGCACGTCGGGGGCATCGCAGATGAAGAGGATGCGGGTTCCGGTGTCGAGGACTTCGACCTGCAGCGGGGAGTGGATGAACCCCTCGTGGGTGACGTCGATGACGAAGTCCGCCCCCTTCAGCGCCTCCTGGACGACCTTGTTCTCCAGGATGGCTTCCAGGCCAGGGCCGGAGCCGGTGTGGGTGGCGGGTTCGGGCACGGGGGTGCCGGAGGGCACGGTCACCTGGGCGACGAGGCCGCCGAGGGCCCGGGCTGCGCCGTATGCCGCCTGGACGTAGTCAGGACGGCTGGTGGGCTCGGAGAGAACGATGACGTGCTCCCCCTCGGTGAGGTTGCACAGCTCGAACTCCTTCTTGAAGAGCTCAACCAGATCAATGCCTTGCAGGTCAGTCATGACCGTTCCTTTCTGGTAGGGATACTTGTCCTCAACTGTTTGCGCAAATGATTTGCGCAAAGTCTTTCTTGCAGTGTTGTATGGCCTGCATGCCAAGCGACGATCACACCGGCACAGGCTTCTACGACCGCCCCGTCACACTGCGAGACGTGGCAGACGCTGCGGGGGTCCACATCTCCACGGTGTCCAGGGCTCTGCGCCGGGCCTCCTCGGGAGGCGGGTCCTCCCGCACCCGGGAGTTCGATCAGCGGATCGCGGCGCTGGCCGAGGATCTGGGCTACACCCGCAACCCGAACGCAGCATCGCTGACCACCAACCGCTCCTCGGCCCTTGGCGTAGTGGTCCCGCATCTGACGGACATCGTTCTCTCTGCGGCCTACGACGCGATCGAGTCCACGGCGAACCAGGCCGGCTACGACGCCTTCGTGGCGAACAGCCATGACGATCCGGAGGCTCAGAAGCGACGCATCAACCTGCTCATCGGCCGCCGGGTGGATGGGCTGATCCTCGGCGACGCCCATCTCGACGGCACCAACTTGGAGTACCTCGAGCGGCGCCGAGTCCCCTTTGTGCTGGTGAACCGTCGCAGTCCGGGATACCTCTCGGTGGTCTCGGACGACTATGGGGGCGGCTACCAGGCGGGCAAGCACCTGGCCGCCCTGGGCCACACCCAAATCGGCATCGTGGGCGCAGCGCAGTGGGCCTCGACCGCCTACGACCGTGCGAAGGGCTGCGTCGACGCGCTCGCTGAGGCTGGCATCGACATCCCCGAGCACTGCATCGTCAACACTGGATTCGACGCCCGGGAGGGGCATCAGGGCGCTGAGCAGCTGCTCGCCCTCGAGGACCGGCCAACGGCCATCTTCACAGTGAACGACTTCTCTGCGATCGGCGCGATGGGCGCCGTGACGGCAGCGGGGCTGCGCCCGGGACATGACATCGGCGTGGTGGGCTACAACGACATCTCCATCGCCTCGGAGCTGCCGGTGCCGCTGACCACAGTCTCCAGCCCCTTCCAGGGGATGGGCGGACGGGCCGTGGAGATCCTCCTGGCCGTCCTCCACAACCTGCCCGCATCCCCAGTGACCCTGCCCACCAAACTGGTGGTCAGGGATTCCACAGTTCCCCTGACGTAACAGCACGGCCTACCTCTCCCCATATCCAGCCGGTGCGTAGTGGCCGGGAGATGTGAGATCTTTCAGGTAGGGAATGGCTCCACGGGAGCGGGAAATGTCGCCGAGGTCCACGGAGGCACTGGCGACTCCGGGGTTCTCACCCAGTCCAGCCAGCACCTCACCCTTGGTAGAGACCAACCGGCTGTGGGCCGCAAATTTCACCCCGCTTGGATTGGTGCCGGTGAGTCCGGCCGCAGCAAGGAAACAGCCGTTCTCGAGTGCACGAGAGCGCGTGAGCAGATCCCAGGCGTAGAGCCGCTCCCGCCCAAAGGCCGCCGGGACACCAATAATCTCTGCTCCTCGGAGAGCAAGATCCCGAACTACTTCAGGAAAGCCGGCTTCGTAGCAGATGGCCGCCCCGACCATGCCGATGCGGGTTGGGGCCAGTGCGGCGGGTCCTGGCTCAGTGATGAACTTCTGAGACTCCTTGCCCCAGAGGTACTGCTTGGAAGCCCCAGTGATAGTTCCTGTCTCATCGACGACGACGGCCCAGTCGAGAAGGTCACCATCGTGGGTCTTGGCCAGCAGCGCGGTGACAATGATGATTTCGTATTGTCTGGCCCACTGGCTGAGCAGCTGGGTATGGGGACCCTTCGGGGGGTCTGCCAAAGCGGAAAGGTCATAGCTGAGGTCGTAGCCGGTGATGAACAGCTCCGGCAGTACGATCAGATCGATGCCTTGGGCAGCCAGTTGCTCCACATAGGCCTGCGCCTGAGCGACATTCGCCTGCTCCTCGCCCGGAGCGGCCTCCATCTGGACCACACCCAGGCGGGCAGCGCGGAAGCTTTCTGCGGTCGCTAAGTCGCCTGACACTGCGGCGACACCATTGAAACGACCTCTTCCGTTCCTGGTGCTCATCGTGCACCCGCAGGCTTGTGCACAGGCGTCTCCACCACAGGTGCAGGGATCTCGGTCTCAACAGTGGAGAACCAGGGGCCGGCCAGGCGAGCCAGTGGCTGGAGCAGGGAGTTGTCAACCCGGTACCTCGCGTCCACCACACCGGGGGCGGCGTGCACACGGAGCACGCGCGCGAGCAGCATCACATCGGTGCCGACGTCAATAGTGCGGTCCAAGACGCATTCCATGCTGATGCCAACGCCAGCGATGCGCGGAGCATCGATGTCCTCGCAGGGCAAGGTGGCCAGGCCTGCGAGTTCGTGCTCGTCAACCTCGCCGGGGACCTCCTGGCTGCTGATCTGCACGGCGTCGAGGTGGTCCCGGGCCGGAATGTTTATGGTGAGCACCCCCGTCTGCTCTGCGTTGACAAGCGTATGCTTCGGATCACCGTCGACCCGACGAGTTACCGAGATCATCATGGTGGCCGGCTCCCGCGATGCCACAGTGAAGAAGGAGAACGGCGCAAGGTTTGCGACGCCATCCGGGGACGTCGTCGACACCCATGCGATGGGCCGGGGCTGAGCTGCGCCGACCAGGAGCTTATAGGCAATAGGCGTGTCCAGGGCTTTAATGTCGATGCTCTGTGCACCTGTGGTTCCACCGGTGGCAGTGTCAGCCAAGTGAATCTCCCCTCGTTTGTGCGATAGCTTGCGAGAACGTTTGCATTTCAACTTAAAGGTCGCCGACACCCCCGTCAACGCCGAGTGAAACCTTTTACATTCGGTTCATACGGGGACTCACTGAGGCAACATCCCAGACATACAGTGAACTTACTGCAACCGATTGCCGACGAAGGATATGCGCATCATGCTGGACCGTCTTGCCGAGTACGCGCGGTGCTTTGAGGACCCCGAGAATTGGGCCGTTGCCACAGCCATCTCAGTGGCAGGATCTTCCCCTGCGCCGGTGGGCACTTCTATGGCAGTCTCCCGCGACATGGAGATCATCGGCTCACTCTCTGCAGGGTGCGCAGAGTCTGCTGTGGCGGTGCTCGCACAGGAATGCATCATCTCCAGAGAGCCTGTCCGCGAGGTCTTCAGTCCCGACGGTGAGCGCATGGGCTCGGTGGCACTTACCTGTGGCGGCACGCTTGAGGTGCTCATCGAGCCGCTGACCTCTGTCAGCGAGCTTGAGGCCCTCAAGCAGCTCTCTTCCCAAGATCCGCGGGAGAGAGCCTCTATCACTCGGCACGTTCCAAAGTTCGGCCTGGATCTCTCCCTGCACCGCCCGGCCGCTCCAAGGCTGATTCTCTCGGGAGCTCACGACTACTCGGCTGCCTTGGCACAGATCGCCCTGCAGTCGGGGTGGCGTGTGAACCTGGTGGACCTGCGTCGGGATTTCGCGACCACGGCCCGGCTGCCGATCGGCACCGACATCCGCCTGGGGCATCCGCCGTTCGTCATCAGAGAGCTCCTGGAGAACGAAGCGCAGGAGGGCTCCTTCACTGCGGTCTGCGTGATGACGCACCATCCAGATTTGGATGTTCCCGTCCTCGACTCTGCGCTGAGAACGCCTGAGACGGCCGTACACTTCGTCGGAGCCATGGGCTCCCGCCGCGCGTCATCGAGAAGAAACGCGGCCCTTGAACGGCTCGGGCATTCAGATGAGGAACGACGTCGCGTGCACTCTCCTCTGGGCTTGGATATCCAGGCGGCGACACCGGCAGAGACCGCCGTGTCCATGTTTGCCGAGATTATCGCAGCCAAGAACGCCGCCAGCGCGCGGGGCGCGTCGTTCAGCATGAGCGAGGGGCCTTTGCACCGGCACCGCCCCGAAGCTCAGAGCATCGTGGTCACACCGGAGGCGCACCTCACGCCATAAGGCGCTGCTTAGTGGGTATACGGCCGCGACGAGACCAGTCCCAAGCGAGCAGGCCAGCCACACTCGCCGCCATCAAGCCGGTCATGAAGTACCCCGGGTAGATCAGACCCATTGCCCCCAGGGCATAGGCGGCTCTCCTCATGCGTGCTAAGTTTCGGAACTGATAGCCGATCACAGCCGCGGACAAGGAATACACGCCCAGCAGCGCGGTGGAGGTATACCACACCGTCTCACCGAGCGTGCCCTCCAGCAGGAGCGCTGGCGAAAAGGCGAAGGCGAAGGGCACCAGGTAGGCGGCGATACTGATGTTGAACGCGGTGAGTCCGGTCCGGGCGATGGGGCTCCCGGCGATGCTGGCAGCAGCGAATGAGGAGAGGGCCACCGGCGGAGTGATCATCGCCAAGCAGGAGAAGTAGAAGATGAACATGTGCGCGACTAGCGGAGCGACGCCCATCTCGATCAGAGGTGGCGCTGTCAGCACAGCGGCCATGATGTAAGCGGCCGTGCTGGGCATACCCATTCCCAAAATAATAGTGACCACGGCGACAAGCACCAGGGCCAGCCCCACGTGCCCTCCGGAGAGGGCGAAGATCAATTCGGTGAACCGCAGTCCAATGTTGGTCTGGATGATGACGCCTACCACTATGCCGGCTGCTGCGCAGGGCAGGGCCACGCTCACGGCCCTGCGCGCTCCGTTCTCCAACGCCTTGAGGACCGCGTAGGGCGTGAACCAGGTAGCTCGGTGCAGGAACCCGACTACAAGCGCCACCACGATCGATTCGAATGCCGCGGACATCAGGGAACGGCCGGAGAGGACCATATAGACCAGGTAGAGGAACGGAGCGAGCAGATGAATGCGAGTGATGATCTCTCTTAGCCCAACCCGCTCATCCTTGGGCGTGGCTTGGATGCCGTCCTTCGCAGACTGCTTGTTCACCATGAAGAAGGCTGAGACGAAATAGAGCACCGCGGGAATGATCGCCGCGACGATCACCTCGTGGTAAGGCATTCCGATCATCTGCGCCATGATGAAGGCACCGGCCCCCATGATCGGCGGGAGGATCTGACCACCGGTGGAGGCCATGGCTTCCACTGCCGCTGCGAACCGTGCTTTAAATCCGATGTGCTTCATCAGAGGGATAGTGAAGACCCCGGTGCTGGCCACGTTGGCCACCGAGGACCCATTGACCGATCCCATCAGGGCGCTCCCGACGATGGCCGCTTTGGCCGGCCCTCCCCGGAAGCGCCCGGTCAGAGCCAGCGCGATATTGATGAACAGCCTGCCCCCGCCGGACACTTCGAGGAATGCCGCGAAGAGCACGAAGTAGAAGACGTAGTCGGCGGATACACCGACTGGAGTGCTGAACATTCCCTGCAAGGTGAGGAACTGCAGCTCCACGAAGCGCTCCAGACTCAGCCCCTGATGGTAGAGGAGCCCGGGAAGGTGATTGCCCCAGGCTTGGTAGGCCAGAAAGATGAGCACCAAGAGGCTGAGGCTCAGACCCGCGATCCGGCGACACGCCTCAAGCACCAATATGGTGATGCCAATGCCGACCAGCACGTCGACCACCAGAATACTGTCGACAAACTGCACCCGCGTGGTAATGCGGCCAGCCTCCAGCCAGTAGAACGCAGCGATCCCCAAGGAGGCCATGACGAGCAGCAGATCCAAGGCTGTCATCCACACCGGCTCAGGACGCTTGTCGCATTCGCTCTGGATGCTCATCTCGTCCATGGCCTCGTCAGGAGCGACGCCCTTCTTCTGCCAACGGCGGAGCATCGGAGCGGTGGCGAAGACGACCGCGGTGCCCATAGCGACGTGCACCGGCCGGAAGACCATTGAATCGGGGGCTCCGAAGGCGGCGCTGTACACATGGAATATGGACCATGCGATAGCAAGCAGGGCCGATATGTGGAGGAACCCCCGCAACTCGAAGAGCCATCCCAGGCCTCTTGGGGCGACCGGTGCATGTGTCATGCGTGTCCTCCTCAGTCCAGGAGGCCGGCGTCGCGGTAGTACTGCTCAGCACCGGGATGCAACGGTACGGAGCCATTGATCTCCTCGGAGGCAGCCAGCTCGGGGTCGAACGGCTCAAGGCTTGCGTTAGCGTCCACGAGGCTCTGGTAGTTCTCCACGACTGCCTCGGTGATGGCGTAGGCCGCCTCGTCGTCCATGTCCTCAGAGGTGACGAGACCGGTCATCCAGCCCACCAGCCGCACCTCCTCCTCCTGGCCGTGGAATGTCCCTGCCGGGAGGGTCTCAGCGGTGATTCCCCATTCATCGGCAAGATGGTCAAGTGCCTCGTCGGTGTACTCAAGGAACTCGATGTCGGCCTGTTGGGCCAGTTCAGTGACCGCTGGGTAGCCGTCCGCCACAGACTGGAACCAGAGGTCCGCACGGCCGTCACGGACCGCGTCAGCAGAGACGTCTACACCGGTGTATTCGATGCTGCCGCCCCATTCCTCAATCTCTTCCAGACTGCTTCCGTGGGCTTCGAGGAGCATGGGGGTTAGCGCCTCCTCTGCTGAACCGGCGGGCAGAGCGAAGATGTCTGTGCCCATTTCCTGGTCTATCACGTCCTGGAGGGTCTCGGCCTCAAGGCCGCCGGGCGCCATAAGTCCCATGTAGTACTCGTCCATGCCGCCGACGAGTACACGGAGGTTGTCGAACTCTTCCTCTTCAAAGGGCGTACCTTCGGCGCCCTCGTAGGCCCATTCGGTGAAGGTGTTGAAGGACAGTGCCAGATCGACGTCGCCCTCGGCCACCAGCTCCGGGTTGCCGATCCCGCCTGAGTAGGTCAGGACCTCAATGTTGCTGATGTCCTCGCTGTGCTCCTGGACTTCACCGGCGACGCCTATGCCGTAGCTGTACCACGCCGTCCCCTGAGCCATACTGGCCAGGGAATATTCGCCCTCGCCGAGATCTGGGGCTTCCTCGCCGTCGGCGGCTTCGGCGTCCTCGTCGGCGCCAACTTCACCACACGCGGTTAGCCCCAGAAGTCCGAGGATGGCCAGAGATGCTGATGTGCGTCGGATATTCATGATTGCTCCTGAGTCAGTTAGTGCTCAATGCGTAGTGAGCAAGAGCTTCCGCGATCGTTTGCTTTTCAACGTGCAGTTCGCGTGATGCGCCTACGGCGCGAGGGCCTCTTCCTCGTCAGGCTCCTCCGCGCTCTTCTTCCTCTTAGGCGGCTTCCTGGAGCTGGTGATGAACTCCTCTGCCCGCTCCTTGGGGGCAGGTGTAGCGAGGCTGATTCCTACGAAGAGGGCAGTGGACACCAGCAGCCCCCAGACACCGCTTCCCTGGTTCAGGAATCGGTACCCGGTGTACTCCAGGCCCAGCACCATCGCCCCGGCCGCAATCACTGAGACAATCACTGCGGAGCCGGTGCCGCGCTTCCAGAAGAACGCCCCCACAGTGGGCGGAACGATGACGAGAAGTCCGGCAGAGGCTGCCACGGAAAGCACTGCAATCAGATCCAGCTCCAGGTGGGCGAACCAGAACGCAAGCAGAGCGACTACGGGAAGAACTGCCTTTCCGATGATCAGCTGAGTCTTCTCCGAGGTGCCCTTCTTAGCGACGGCATAGACGTCACGGGTGAACATGGAGGAGAGGGTCAGCATGATCGAGTCGATCGTAGAGATACAGGCGGCAAGAATGCCGATCATCACAATGATGGCCAGCGGAACCGGCACCAGATCGGAGCCCAGCAAGGTGGGAGTAGCCTGATCCGCGGCCTCCAAGTCAGGGAACTCCAGCATTGCAGTGAAGCCCCAGATCACCGAAATCATCGTGTAGATGAACCCGAAGAGCAGGAAGCCCAAGAGCATCTTGCGCAGATCCTTCATGGAGGCCGGGGTGTAGAGGCGCTGGCTGACCTGCGGGTTGGAGATGGCGAAGAAGATCCATGGAAGCGCCAGCCCGAGGAACGTGCTGAAGGTGAAGTAACCGGTGCCGGGCACGCTCATAGCCCCAGGCTCGGCCTCTAAGCGGCCGAAGAAAGTTCCGATGCCACCCATCTGCCAGATAATGATGACCACCACGAGCGTCGCGCTGACGATCATCATGATCGACTGCAGGGAGTCCGTCCAGGCCACCGAACGGAGGCCGGCCACCGTGGCGAACAGAATGGCCAGGATGGTGGCCAGCACCGTCCCAGCGGTGAAGCTGATCGCCCCGCCCGACATACCGCTGAGCAAGTAGCCGACGCCGGCCAGCTGCACCCCTGCGTAAGGGATCAGGAAGACGCAGCTGGCAAGTGCCGTCGTCATACCGGCGGCCCGACTGCGGTAACGGTGACCGAGCATTTCCGAGGGGGTCACAAAGCCGAACTTCTGTCCTACTCGCCAGAAGCGCGGACCGAAGATGAGGATGAGGCTCACACCGCAGAGGTAGAGCAGCTCGAAGCCGAGTGCGCCCACGCCGCCTGCATAGGTGAGGCCTGCCAGACCCACCATCATGAAGGCGCTGTAGGTGGTGGCGGAGTAGCTCATGGCGGATACGAAGCCGCCCATCTTGCGTCCGCCGAGGAAATAATCAGACATGTCCTTGGACTTGCCTGCTCGGGACGCCACCGCCGCCACAAGCGCGATGACCACGTAAATGGTCACGCCGAACCAGATCCAGGATGCTTCCATCGCTCAGTCCTCCCACTCAAACGCAACAACGAAGTTGATAATGATCACGGCGACGGTCGCCAGCGTCCAGAAGAGGAAGCTGCCGTACCAGGCGTCGACGTCGGTCAGGAGGGTGTAGGGCACAATGAACTGCGCAAGCATGAGGATCGGGATTGCGGCCAGGAGCCACAACGTACTCGGTTTTGTCTCTTCCATTCAATGGTCCTTTCAAAGGTGCGGGTGAATAGGGACCGGCTGAAAGGGACGCGGAACCTGTCTGCCGTCCGTCACCTATCTCTCTAAGCTCTGTGACGGTGAGAGCCGGAGCGCTCAGGCATGACCTGGGCACTCGGAGTTACTCATCGGCGCCTCCCAAATGCTCTTACGATCAGCCATCCTTGAACCATTCCGGCCGCGAAGGCACCGGCAATCGCTAGCTTCCTGCGTGCCTCTTCGGGGAGCAGAAGGCCGAGACCGTCAAAGCTCTCCTCATGGGGCGCTGAACCAGGTGATGCGGCAGCCCGCTGAGCGGGAGCGTCCGTGCGCGGAGTTGATGCGGCCTCGACCGTTTCTCCGTTCTTGAGGAGGTTGGCTAGATTGTTGGCGAACTGTTGGAGGATGCGGTCTGCGACGCTGCTGATGGCCCCCTTGCCGAATGCCACAATCTTGCCGCTGATGACCATGTCCGTCTCAATCAGCAGCCGGGCAGCCTGCCCACCGTCCTCATCCACAGTGACGGTCACTTCAGCTTCGGCGTCACCGTTTCCGTTGATGTCTTCGCCCTTGCCTTTGAGCCTGAGTGTCCGGCTGCCCTCGTCCACCTCCAAGAACCGGAGCCGTCCCGCATAGGTCATAGAGACCGGTCCCACCTTGATCTTGACCCGCCCGAGGTGCTCATCACCTTCCTGCCCCTCGATCACAGCTCCGGGAAGGCAGGAGGCGACGCGTTCGACATCAGTGAAGACAGCAAAGACATCATCTGCCGGGGCGGCGACCTGTGCCTGGTTGGTCAACTTCATGCCTGGTTTTCCTCCTTGTTCTGCGGAACTGCGGCGGCGAAGCTGCATCCGGAACAATCTGCCGACTGACGGCGCTTAGAGGTGCACTCCACCGCGTCGACAATGGTCTGGTAGCCGGTGCACCGGCAGAGGTTCGCGGAGATGCACTCCCTGACCTGCTCGCGCGAAGGGTTGGGTTCCTCGGCAAGGAATCCTTCAGCCAGCATGAGCATGCCGGGCGTGCAGAAGCCGCACTGCAGCCCGTGGTGGCGGGAGAATTCCTCCTGCAGGTCGTTGAGCTCCTCGGGTGTCCCCAGGGACTCCACCGTACGGATGACCCGCCCTTCCGCCTGTGCGGCGAAGATGAGGCATGCCCGCGCGGGCTTGTCATCGACGAGCACAGTGCAGGCTCCACAGACTCCGTGTTCGCAGCCCACGTGTGTGCCGGTGAGGAACAGCTCGTGGCGAAGCACATCAACGAGGGTCATCCGGGGATCACAGATCACCTCGTGGTCCTCACCGTTGACCTGCAACGTCAACAGCTGCTTGTTTTCTGACATTCGGGTCTGCATCAGGCCTCCTGAAGCTTGGAAGTCGTGGTGGCAGCGAAGAGGGCGGCGTGAATGTCCCGCGAGGTGATCGGCACGTGCGAAAACTCCGCACCGGTACCCCGACAGGCGTCGTTGATAGCGTTCACCACGGCCGCCGGGGCTCCGATCGTTCCCCCCTCTCCGGCGCCTTTAGCCCCAGTTTCGTTGAACAAGCACGGGGTCTCCAGATGGTGAATCTCAATATCGGGGATCTCCTGCGCTGTCGGGGTTCGGTAGTCCATGAAGCTGCCGGCCAGGGGGTGACCGGCAGCGTCGTACTCGATCTCTTCGAAGAGGGCGCCGGCGATGCCCTGAGCAATTCCGCCGCGGGCCTGGCCCTCCACCACCTGAGGGTTGATGGCCACGCCACAGTCCTCGACGCAGAGGAAACTGAGGATCTCTGGCTGACCGGTTCCCTCATGAACTTCCACCAGCGCAGCGTGGGTGGCATTGGAGAAGGTGCCGTCGTTGAAGACGTCGAAAGAGTCCGATTCGGACAACCCGGGGGGCATCCCCTCCGGAAGACGCTGCGCCTGCAGGTACGCCACAGTTGCGATCTCAGTGTGGGAAACGGATCGTTCGGGCTCGCCCAGCACCCGGACCCCTCCGTGGTGCATCTCCACCTGATCGGCTTCAGCCTCAAGCAAGTGGGCGCCCAGAGCCAGCATCTTCTCCTTGAGGCGGCTAGCAGCATTGCGCACTGCACTGCCTCCCACCACGATTGAGCGGCTGGCGAAAGTGCCCCAGCCGTAGGGGACACGCTCAGTGTCTCCCTGCTCGAGACGCACTGCGGAGAGCTCCACCCCCAGAACATCCGCGGCGATCTGGGACATGGTGGTCTCATGGCTCTGCCCGTGGTTGATCGTGGCTGAGGTGATCGTGACCGCGCCGGTGAAGTCCATACGTGCCTCCGCGAGATCGAAGCCAGGAACTGCCTTCATCTTCCGCTGGGCGAAGGCTCCGGTGCCGTAGCCGGTCCGCTCGCTGAAGCAGGAGTAGCCTATGCCGATGCGGCGGCCCTCCTCCGCCGCCTTCTGCTGCATCTGAGGCCATCCCCTCTCCTGGACGAGCTTCTCGCAGAGCTCCAGGGACTCCAGGTATGAGCCGGGGTCGTATGTGATGTTGTTGACCGACTTGTAGGGAAACTCAGTGATGAGGTTCCGCCGGCGGATATCCACCGAGGTCATACCCAGCTCGGCAGCGGCCCTCTCCATAATGTGCTCGAGCAGCAGAACATATTGGGGCCGGCTCACTCCCCGGTAGGGAGCTGTGGGCGCCTTGTTGGTGGTCACAGCTCGCCCCCGCACACGGTACGCGCCGAGGCGGTAGACGCCCGGCATTTCAGCCGAGGCCATAAGCGGTTCGATCCCCGCCGTGAAGGGATAGACCGAGTAGGCGCCCATGTCGCAGATCACGTCCACGTCCAGGGCAAGAAACTCACCGTCGGAGGAAAATGCTGCGCGTGCAGTGTAATGCTGTTGCCGGGCGAGGAAAGCAGCGGTCAGCGCCTCGCGCCGGTCCTCGATCCACTTCACAGGTTTGCGCAGCCGGAGGGCTGCAGCGGCAGTGGCGATTTCCTCTCGGCTGACCACACATTTCTGCCCGAACCCGCCGCCCATGTCCGGCACCACAATACGAACCTGCCGCTCCAGCAGGCCCAGGGACTCTGCAGCAACAGTTCGGACCTGATGGGGCGTCTGAGTACAGGTGTGGACCACCATCTGTTCGCTGCGGTCATCCCACTGGGCGAGCGCACCGCGGGTTTCCAAGGGCAGGGCGTTCTGCCGTCCAGTCCGCAGGTCCACCTCAACCACGGTGTGCGCTTCATCGAGGATCCTGTCGATGCCTTCTGTGGCGAAGAGTGAAACATCCACCAGCGTGTTCTGAGGCGCTTCCTCATGCACGACGGGAGCTCCTGCACTGAGCGCCTGATCATCGCCGAGCACGGGATCCAGCGGATCGTAGGAGACATCGACCTGCTCCGCCGCGTCCTCTGCGGCATAGGGGTCGGAGGCTACGACGACGGCGATCGGCTCCCCTACGAAACGAACTTTGCCCGAGGCGAGAATGGGCATCGCCGTCTCAGCCCATTCCTTAGCAGGACGGTCGAGGCCTGCGACGATAGGCCCCAGACGAAGGTCCTCCGCGGTGAACACCGCTGCGACGCCGGGCATCTGCTGTGCCTCCGCTGAGTCGATGCCGATGAGACGGGCGTGCGCGTGGGCGGAGCGGACGAAGACGGCATGGAGCATTCCCGGTGCGTGCATGTCGTCGACAAAACGTCCTCGTCCACTGAGCAGACGGGGATCCTCACGGCGGGCAGCAGAGGAGCCGACGAGGGTTTTGGTGCTATTGGGCTTCATTGCTTCTGCCCTTTCTGCTCAAGGGGCGCCCGGGACTTCTTCTCCAAGGCGCTCCGGCATGCTTCGATCACCAGACGCTTCGCCAATGAGGACCGATAGGAAATGTCGTGGGGGTCGGGTTCGCCTCCGCTGGCGAAAAATTCCTCGACAGCATGTGAGGCGGCCTCCCCGCACTTCTGGAACCGGTCGTCGTGGGCCATGCTCCGCGCCTGAAGGATCTCTTCTGCGGCTGTAACCCTTAGTGGAGCGGGCGCCACGCCCCCTAGGACGATGCGTCCGCCCTGGGGCCGGCTGCCTTCCATGGTGAGGCTGACGCCTGCCGCGACGACCGCGAAGTCACCGGCGCGCTCGGCGTACTCGGTGACGGCAGCGTGGGGGGCGGGCTGCGGGAAGCGGATCTCGATCAGGATCTCGTCAGGTTCCAGAGCTGTCATGTAGAGACCGAAGAGGAAGTCTTCCGCTGGGACCTCTCTGCGCCCAGCTGGGCCTTCCACCACCATCACGGCGTTGAGCAGCACAGCCAGAAGGTTCCACTCGGCGGTGGAGTCGGCGTGGGCCATGCTTCCTCCAACGGTGCCCAGTGTGCGGATGGGCAGGTGGCCCACCCATTTCATGGTCTCTCGGAGCACCTCGTAGCCCTCCAGCACGCCGTCGGCCCGCTCGACGTCGTGGTGGGTGCAGAGGGCTCCGATGTGCAGGCCGTTGTTGTCGCGCTGCAGGTAGCGCAGCTCTTTTATCGCAGTGATGTCCACGAGATGCTCGGGGCGGGCCAGGCGGAAGCTCATCATTGGAACCAAGCTTTGGCCTCCGGCGATCACCTTGGCCTCTTCTCCGAGCTGGGCGAGCAGCCGGACGGCATCCTCTGCGGAGCGTGCACGGTGATAGGTGAAGGGGGCGGGCTTCATGTACAGCGTCCCATCTTTGACTTGGAGTCAGACCGCACTGGGCTCAGCCGCCTTCAACGGAGTGCCGGAGTAGACGGAGTCGAGGGTCTTTTCGACCGGGTCAGGCTCGAGGGCATATGTCCGGTCACGCGCCTCCTGCTCGGGGCCGTCGTGCAGGTGCCATTTGTATTGATTAGACAGCGCCGCGTGCTGAGCCTGATGTGCGTAGGGAGCGCGCCGCGCCGCATAGTTCGCCAGGGCACTGGGAATGTCATGGGACGCTTCGCCAAGCTCTTCGGCGAGCACGTAGGCATCCTCGACGGACTGGGAGGCGCCCTGCGCCACGTAGGGCACCATGGAGTGGCATGCGTCGCCCAGCAGCGCCACGGAGCCCCGCGTCCATTCGGAGAACGAGTCTTGGCGCATCAGGGAGAAGAGCAGGATCCCGAAGTTCTTCTTGGCGAAGAGGTGCTGCAGACGATCGTCCCACCCCTGGTAGGCCGCGATGAGGTCCTCCACGGGGGCCTGTCGACGTCCGACCGCTAAGATCTCCTCATCGCTTGGGAGCATCCCGACGAAGTTGATGTACTGGTTGTTCCGGATGGGGTACACAGCGAGATGCTTATCGGGGCCGACCCAGTAGTTGTTAACCTGGCTGTCTGCGAAGAACCGGGTCACGGGGTCTGCCAGCACGCCGGCGCCGTCAAAGAGAACGCGGAAGCACATGTCGCCGGAGTCGAGCACTTCGTCCGGAGCACCGATGGATGTCCGCACAGCTGAGCGGATGCCATCGGCACCGATGACGAGGTCGCCGGTATAGCGCGTGCCGTTCTGGTCGAGCACTGTGGGCCGGTCCGAGTCGATGCCCTCCACTGTTTCTGCCCGGATCCCAGTCTTGACGACACAGGGCTGGCCGGGCGCCTCCTCGGAGACGGCATCAGCATGCAGAAGGGAGTGGAGGTCAGCACGGTGCAGCTGCAGGTACGGAGCACCGTAGCGGCTCAGGGCATAACCTCCCAGGTGAGTCTTGCCCAGAACCTGACCGTTGTCCCATCGACGGTATGCGATTTCCTGCACCAGGGGTGAGAGCCGCAGCAGTTCGTCTCCCAAGCCCAGGCTTTGGAGAATGCGCATAGCGTTGGGGCTGATCTGGATTCCAGCACCGACCTCCCCCAGCTCCTCAGCCTGCTCCAGTACTGTGACAGTGAAACCGCGACGGCGCAGAACAGCAGCAGCCGTCAAGCCGCCGATTCCGGCACCGCAGATGATGACTTCCTTCAGATCCAACTGCGCTCCTCCAGTCCAGGACGGACACCCTCAGTGAGGCCCCGATTACCATTGTGCGATAGCTTGCGAGAACGTTTGCACTAAACCTAGATGGCACCATGAATGAAGGTCAAAGACTCAGCGAATGTTTTACGTGCCGTTCACAAAACAGTGCCGCAACGTGCATAGCAACCTCAAAATCTGCGTCTTCTGAAATATTCCAGAAACAACTCAAAGCCTTCTGAGTCTTTGTCGCGAGCCACAGCGATCCATTCACGCGCTGTAGGTGGTGGCCGAGTAGCTCATCGCGGAGACGAGACCGCCCATGCGGCGGCCGCCGAGGAAGTAGTCAGACATGCTGGCGGCTTTGCCCGCCCGGGAGACGAAGGCGGCGACCAGCGCGATCAGGGCGCCGACTGTCCAGAACAGGAAGCTGCCGTACCAGGCGTTGACCTCGCTCAGCAGCGTGTAGGGCACCAGGAGCATCAGCAGCACAACGACGCCGATGGCCCCGTACAGCCAGGGTCTGTGAGTCCGCATGAACTTGTACGGTACTCCTGCCCAGTAAATTTTCAGGTTTGCGACGGGCGTCGTGCCGCCGGTCACACTGGCTGCAGGGTCTCCGGATCCACCGCTTGGAAAACGGCCGAGGTGCCGGGCGGAAGCTGTCCTGCCAGGCCAAGATCCTCACGCACGACGACGCCGATCACCGGGCAGCTCCTGGTCACCGGGTGATCCGCCAGGAACAGCACGGGTTCGCCGTTCGGGGGCACCTGGATCGCCCCGCGCACCACCGGCTCGCTGGGCAGCCGCCCCTCTGCGGTGACCTCCAGCGGCTCACCGTCCTCGGGGACCAGACGAGCGCCGACCCGGTCAACGTCCCTGCTGACCGTCCACCGCTGCCGCTGCAGCGCCTCCACACCTGGATTGCGGCGACGCGGACGGTCAGCGTCGCCGAACCAGGCCTCGCGGGGGCCAGGCACGAACCGCAGCACCACCGGCCCCGCCCCCGGCAGCGGGGTGCGGGCCACGTCCGCGATCCCGACGAAGCGGGAGGTCACCCCGTCCAGCGCGAACCGGTCCCCCGCCTTCACGGCGGGCGGACCCAGCCCGGAGAGCGTGTCCGTGGATCGGCTGCCCAGCACCCGTGGGGCCTCCAGCCCTCCGGAGACGGCCACATAGCTGCGCATTCCGGCCGTCGGAGCGGCGATGCTCAGCCGCTCCCCGGCATACATCCAGAACGGAGCCCGCTGCGGCACCTCCCGAGACTCCCACACCTCTTCCAAGGAAATCGCCCCAGTACCGCTGAACGCCATATTGGAGCGGTCCTGGGGCGCCGGGGCACTGACCTCCAGGTCTGCCTCCGCACCGGTCACCGCCAGCACGCAGGTCTGTCGGACCTCCAGCTCGAAGCCGCCGAAGAGCACCTCAAACGCCGCGGCGCCGTCGTCATTGCCGACCAGCTGGTTCGCCTGCCGCAGCGCAGCAACATCGGCGGCGCCCGAGCGGGGTGCCCCCAGCTCGGCGCACCCCCGGCGGCCCACATCCTGGACCAGGGCCTGCGCGCCGGGCGTGATCACCTCCATCACCGGATCGCGCACCTCGCCGGAGGCCGGCGATGCCGGCTCTGCCACCTCAATGCGCTCTGTGACCGGCACATAGCGCACGCGATCTCCGGGCCGGATCAGCGCCGGCCCCTCCTGACCGCTGCGGGTGAGGTCCCAGAGCGGGGCGTCACTGGTGCCGATCAGCTGCCAGCTGCCGGACGAGGAGCGCGGATGCACCGCGGAGAACTCCCCGGCGAGCGCCACCGCCCCCGCCGGGACCCTCGTCCGAGGAGAGGCGCGCCGAGGAACCTCCGCGCCGCCGGCCAGCAGCTCAGACTTTCGGGGCCGCTTCCGCCGGACGAGTTCCTCCGGCACGCAGTGGGCGAAACCGGGGGCGAGCCCTCCGAAGGCGCCCACCCAGACGGTCCGGATGTGCCAGCTGATGAGCGCCTCCCGGGTGATGCTCAGCTGCTCGGCGAGCGCCTCGAGGTCCTCGCCGTCGTAGTGGACCCGGACCTGGACCTCACGGGCCTTCTCGGCCCGAGGCGGACGAGGCCGGAGTCGGCGGATCTGCTTAGCTGCGGACACGGTCTCCCGGCGGGAGCGGAAGGTCAGCAGCACAGTGCGCGCCGCGGCCACCGCCTCCGTCTGCCCGGCCAGCGGGGAGGCCTTCACATGGGCGTGGAACGCCATGACCTCTGCGAGGGTGCCGAACTCCGCGATCAGCGCACGCTGACCGGCGGGAAGGACGGCGTCGGGCATCTGGGCAGGCTCCTCATGGGACAATCAAAGACGTGGTTGATGATACGTCGCAGGGTCAAGGCGCTTCGCAGCCCGCGGCCGCTGCGCCGAAGCCGCAGCTGTTCACCCGCGACTTCCTGTTCGCCACCCTGATCAACCTGCTGATCACCACCACCTTCTTCACGCTGGTCACCGGGATGGCCGTGTACGCAGCCTCCGTGTTCTCCGCCGGGGAGACAGCTGCCGGGTTCGCCGCCAGCTCCTTTGTGGTGGGAGCCCTGGGCGCCCGCGTGTTCGCCGGGAAGTACGTCAACACGCTGGGCCGCAGGGCTGTGATGATCAGCTGCCTGGCCGTCTTCACGCTCGCCACGGTGGCCTATCTCGCCGTGGGCTCCTACGAGGTGCTGATCGCGGTGCGGATCGTTCACGGCATCGCCCTGGGGTTCGCGCAGACCGCCCTGACCGCCTCCGTCTTCGACATCATCCCGAAGTCCCGCCGCGGGGAGGGCTCCGGCTACTACCTGCTGGCCAACGCCCTGCCGCCTGCCCTGGGCCCGCTGCTGTCCATCCAGCTCTCTGAGCGCTACGGGTTCGACGCCATGTTCTGGGTGGTCAGCGCCCTCTCCGCCCTGGCCTTCGGACTGGCGCTGCTGATGCGCATCCCGGAGATCAAGCGCCCCGGGGCGAGCTGGTGGGAGCGGCTGTCGCTGCGCCCCTCAGACATCATCGAGCCGAGGATCTTCGCCGTCGCCCTGGTGGCGATGCTGCTGGGGCTGACCTTCGCCTCGGTGATGACCTTCCTCAACGGCTACGCCCGCGAGCTGGGCATGCTCGACGCCGCCTCCGTGTACTTCCTGCTGTACTCGGCAGGGATGCTGACGACCCGGCTGTTCACCGGGCGGATCCAAGACCGGTTCGGGGACAACTCCGTCATCTACCCCGCGCTGTGCCTGTTCGTGGGCTCAATGGCGCTGACCGCCTGGGCCCCGGGGTCCTGGGCGCTGTACGTGGGCGGGCTGCTGGCCGGCGGCGGCTTCGGCACCATGCTGCCGGCGCTGCAGGCGGTGATCGCCAACGCGCTGCCCACCCACCGGATCAGCATCGGCGTCTCCACCTTCTTCATCTGCATGGACGTCGGCTTCGGGTTCGCGCCGCTCACCCTGGGACCGGTGGTGGAGGCTGTGGGGTACCAGGCGATGTACAGCGCCTGCGCCGTCGTCGTCGCCCTGAACCTGGGGCTGTACTGGCTGGTGCACGGCCGCTACAGCGTCAAGCAGGGAGTCCACCGCAGGGGTCCGCTGGCCGGGCAGCGCCGACCCGAGACCGGCGTGATGCCTGCCGTTGCAGGAGGCCGATGACCGTCCGGGCAGCCCAGGTGCAATACACCTGTCGCTTCATCTTCACCCAGGTGCAACACAGGCTTTGCTATGTTGAAGTGTTGAATCTTGCACCAGAGGGAGACTGAGGTTTTGAGCCAAAGTGGTCATGCCGCTGCACCAGCAGTGAGCGTCCAGAACGTATACAAAGCCTTCGGCCGGCGGCCGAAGCAGCTCGTGAAGCGTCTCAAAGAGGGCGCGACGCGGCAGGAGCTGAAGTCTCAGGGGACCGCCGCTGTCATTGACGCCAGCTTCGACGTCAAGCCCGGCGAGATCTTTGTGGTGATGGGCCTCTCCGGCTCAGGCAAGTCCACTCTGATCCGCACGCTGAACGGCCTGCAGCCGCCGACGGACGGCGTGGTGGAGATCATGGGCCAGGACATCACCGCGGCGAACAGGACTGAACTGCGCCGCCTGCGGCGCGAGCACCTGGCGATGGTCTTCCAGCACTTCGCGCTGTTCCCGCACCGCACCGTGCTGGACAACGCCGCCTACGGCCTGGAGATCCAGGGCGTGGAGAGGGGCGAGCGGCGGGCCCGGGCCGAGGAGATCCTGTCCAAGGTCGGCCTCGAGAGCTGGGGCGCCCACTACCCCGACGAGCTCTCCGGCGGCATGCAGCAGCGCGTCGGGCTGGCCCGGGCGCTGGCTGCCGACACCGACATCATGCTCATGGACGAGGCGTTCTCCGCTTTGGACCCGCTCATCCGGCGCGAGATGCAGGGCCAGCTGCTGCACCTGCAGAAAGAGCTGGGCAAGACCATCGTGTTCATCACCCACGACCTCAACGAGGCCATGTACCTCGGAGACCGGATCGCGGTGATGAAGGACGGCAGGATCGCCCAGATCGGCACCCCGGAGGACATCCTCTCCCGCCCCGCGGACGACTACGTGGCCTCCTTCATCGCCGATGTGGACCGCACCAGGGTCCTGACCGCCGAGTCCGTCATGGTCCCGCCTGCCGCCCTCTCAGCCGAGGAGCAGTCCCGGGCCAGGGCCACCACCGTCAAGGCTGGGATGACCCTGCAGGAGCTGGTCCCGGTCGCCATCCGCTCCGACGGGGCAGTCGCCGTGGAGGGCGACGGCCGCGACGGCGAGCCCGTACAGATGGGATACGTGAAGCTGAGCAACCTGCTGGAGGCCATGTCGCCTCCCGAGACCACCGGGACGACCCCAGTGGTGCCCGAGCCCCAGACCACCCCCACCGCCAAGACTGAGGGAGAGGGTGCGTGATGGCTGACGAGGCGATCGACTTCCGCATCCCGCTCGGCGAGTGGGCCGAGACCGCTGAGGACTGGGTCCAGGAGGTCTTCGACACCCCGCTGGGCTGGCTCGCCGACCTCATGCGGATGCTCTTCAACCTGGTGACCGACGGGCTCGCCGCGGTGCTGCCCTTCGAGGTTCCCGAGTGGGCTCCGCTCATCCTCGCCCTCGTCATCGGCGCGGCCCTGTACTTCATCACCCGGTCGTGGAAGCTCGGGCTGGGCTCGACCCTCATGCTCGGGCTGATCCTCGGCGGACTGCACCTGCCGCCCTGGTACATCGCAGCCCTTGTCTTCGCCGGCATCGCCTGGCTCGCGAAATCCTGGAAGCTGGCGCTGGGCACCTTGGCCGGCATGGTCCTGATCTTCGGAGTGGACCTCTGGGAAGAGGCCATGGACACCCTCGGCCTGGTCACCGTCGCCACCCTGATCTCCGTGGTGGTCGGCGTCCCCTTGGGCATCGCCGCCGCCTACTCCAAGACGTTCTCCACCATCCTGCGGCCGATCCTGGACTTCCTCCAGACCATGCCGCCGATGGTCTACCTGATCCCGGCCATCGCGTTCTTCAGCGTCGGCGTGGTCCCCGGCATGGTTGCGACCATCCTGTTCTCCATGGCGCCCTCGGCCCGACTCACCGAGCTGGGCATCCGCGGCGTGGACTCCGAGGTGGTGGAGGCCGCCGAGGCCTTCGGAGCCGGCACCCCGCGCATCCTCCGCCAGGTCCAGCTGCCGCTCGCGGTGCCGACCATCATGGCCGGCATCAACCAGGTCATCATGCTGGGCCTGTCCATGGTCGTCATCGCCGGCATGGTCGGCGCGGGCGCCCTGGGCGGCGAGGTGACCCGAGCACTCGCCAGCAACAACCTGGCGCTCGGCGTCGAAGCCGGCATCTGCGTGGTCGTCCTGGCCATGTTCCTGGACCGCATCACCGCCTACTCCGGCCGCACCGGCAGCAATCACTGAGCGTGTCCGGCACCGACAGACCTGTCCGCACCCGAATAGGAACAAAGGAAGAAAGGATCGAAAGATGACACTCGCAACTTCGAAGTTCATCAAGTCAGCCGCAGTGCTCTCCGTGCTCGGCCTGGCCCTGAGCGCATGCGCCGACGACAACGGCGAAACCGAGGACAACGGCGCCGAGGCCGATGAGGGCGGGGAGATCACCATCTCCATGTTCGCCGGCTGGGAAGAGGGCATCGTCGCGACCCACCTCTGGGAGATCGTCCTGGAGGAGGAGGGCTATGACGTCACCATCGAGGAGTCCGAGCCCGGGGTCGCCTACGCAGGCCTGGCCAACGAGGACTACGACATCAACCTCGACGCCTGGCTGCCCGTCACCCACGAGTCCTACTGGGACGAGTACGGCGACGACCTGGAGGACTTCGGCGCCTGGAACGACGAGGTGTACCTGACCCTCGCCGTCAACGACGACGCTCCCATCGAGTCCCTCGAGGAGCTGGCTGACAACGCTGACGAGTTCGGCAACACCATCTACGGCATCGAGCCCGGTGCGGGCCTGACCGAAGCCACCGAGGATGAGGTCATCCCCACCTACGAGCTGGAGGACATGGACTTCGTCACCTCCTCCACCTCCGCGATGATCGCCGAGCTGGACAGCCACATGGACGACGGCGAGAACGTCGTCGTCACCCTGTGGCGTCCGCACTGGACCTACGGCGAGTACGACATCCGCGACCTTGAGGACCCGGAGGGCACCCTCGGTGATGAGGAGGGCGTCAACGTGGTGGCACGCGACGGCTTCTCCGAGGATCACCCTGAGGTGGCTGAGTGGCTCGAGAACTTCGAGATGGAGACCGAAATGCTCAACGATCTCCTGAGCCACACCTTCGGCGGCGATGAGGACGGCGAGCCCCGTGACCTGGTCGAGGAGTGGGTCGATGAGAACCGTGACTACGTGGATGGCCTGACCGACTGATCCGTCGGCTTACAGCCTCCACCGCGTCATACGCGGCTTAGCATGGGCCCCGGGGAGCACCGTCTCCCCGGGGCTTCTCTGTGACCGCACAGGTACATCGCAGAAGTCCTGCACAACCGAAAAGGAAGTACGCAGCTTATGGTTCAGGGCATCACAGCCCGAGCCCTTGCTGGGCTCACCGCAGCCGGCCTGGCCCTCAGCATCGCTGCCCCCGCCTCAGCCGAGCAGGAGCAGCCCGAGGTCGGGAACACCCGCGTCTCCTCGGAACTCGACGACCCAGACAAGTCCATCGCGTTCTACGTCGGCAAGAATCTCACCGAAGCTGGCCACACCCTGCTGGGCGGCTTCGGCCACGAGCCTTCCAGCCATTGGCTGGAGATCGTTCCCGCCCAGGACCATCCTGAGGGCGCAACAGTGGAGGTCGGCGCCACCGAGGACGCCGATATGCCTGGCGAGCTGACTGAAATCCCCCAGGTCGATCACACCTACCGCTATATCACCTCCAACTACTCCGAATTCGCCGGGTTCCCGGCCCCGCTGATGAACGGCGGGCTCAACGAGCACAACGTGGCTGGTCGCGACGTGTGGTCCAACTCCCGCGAAGAACTTTGGGACATGACCCCGGAGGGCCAGACCGGCCCTCAGTACTCGGACCTCTCCCGGTTCGCCATGGAGCGGGCCGCCAGCGCACGGGAGGCGGTAGAGGTGATCGGGACGCTCATCGATGAGCACGGCTACACCACCTACGGCCGAAACTCCCACATGTTCGCGGACGAGGAGGAGGGCTGGGTGTTCGTCCAGTTCGCCGGCGGCGAGGGCCTTTGGGCGGCGGAGCGGCTCGGCCCCGAGGACGTGCGGGTCTCCTACCCCGGCTACATCCACGAGTTCCCAGTCGAGGCCGTGGAGGAGGACCACCCGGATTTTATGGGCTCCGAGAACCTGGTTGAGTTTGCCGAGGAGCAGGGCTGGTACGACCCGCACGAGGATGAGGACTTCAACCTCCAGGACGTCTACGGGCAGCCGTTCCCCGCCGATGAGTTTGCGGTCAACGAGACCGCTGACCCGGACGACCCGGCTCCCTACCGCAACCCCATCTCTCTGGAGGAGGAGCTGCTCGAGTTCGACGGGGTCACCCTGGAGGACATGCAACGGCTCAACCGTGACCCCCGCTGGTCAGACGACCGTGCCGGGTATGGACAAGTCGCCGAGCTGCGCGATGACCTCGAGGATCCGGACCTGGCCACTCTGTGGGTCGCCCCGACCGCCGCCGCCACCGCTCCCTACATCCCCGTCGCGATCGGCACCGAGGAACTGCCGGTGGAGTACACCCAGCACCGGTACCTCACCTCAGGGGCCGCTGCGACGTTCCTGGACCCTGAATTCGCCGAGCAGGAGGCCACCGAGTACGCCACGCAGACGTACAAGCGACTTATGTATGCCGCCTGCTCCCGGCCGGAGGACCACCTGGTCGATGTCACCGCGGCATTTGAAGGGTTCGACGCTGAGTCCCTGCAGGATTGGGAAAGCGTAATCGAGGAGGCCTCTGGGGCCGATGACCCCTCCGAAGTGCTCACGGACTACTCCTACCACCGGGCGCTGCAGGGGCTGGCTCTGGGCAACCGCCTCCTCGACCAGGCGCTGCTCGCCTCCCGCGAGGACGGCGGTCTGCACGAGCCTGAAGTGGAGATTGAGGAGGGCACCACCGCCTCAGCCCGCTCCCAGCCCATGGAGCTGAGGGGCGAGGAGGCCGCCCGGGACCGTTTCCACTGCGACGTGGGCGGCGGCTGGCCTGACGGTAACAGCCTGGAGCGCGCCGGAGAGTACGGCGACCCTGAGAACATTCCGGACTACTCCGAGACCCGGGTTTCTGGCTACGGCACTGTCGCTGAGGACGGAGATGCTGACGACGCCCCCGAGGCTGCCTCCGGCACGGAAGCGAACCAAGTCGGCCTGGCCTGGGGCGCGGGCGGACTCGCCCTGGGCGCCCTGGCGGGTGCCACGATCGTCGCGTTGATCCTGCGCCGCCGGAAGGCGCAGTGAGATAGGACTACCCGCCTCTGGCCAGTCCCACTGCTGGAGTGTCAGGCAGCCAGGACCGCTGCGGTCTCCTGCTCCTCCTCCGCATCGGCGGCACTGAAGCAGATTGCACGGATGGTTCCCCCGGGCAGGTCCAGCAGCTGCTCAGCCCGCTGGAACAGGTCCTGCCAGAGCCGCAGCTCATCCTCCGACTCCAGGCCCAGCAGTGAGATGAACGGGGCGCGGCCCTCATCCAGCAGACGGCGGCCGTTGCGGTGCAGGTGCAGACCGAAGTCCACGACTCCTGCCGAAGATGCCTCGCCGTCGGACTGAATCCTGGCCTCAGCACGCGCCAGGCCTCGCGGGGTGATGAAGGTGCAGGGCGGCTCCGCCAGATGCTTGCCCACCAGCGCCGACCATGAGGCCGCGAAGTCCTCGGCCTCGCCGCGAGCATCCACGCTGGCCTCCCCCGCAGCCCGGAGGCTGGCGATGCGAGGGCCGAACTCCTCGTGCAGCTGCCCCAGGAACTGCAGCAGGTCCTCCGTGAAGACCTCATCCTGCCGGGGGGCCCGCTCAGCGGTGATAGTGATCTTGGTGCTCATGGCTGACTCCTTTGTCAACGAATCGAAATGTCCTGCTTCTGCTGTGTCCCGCCCTCAGCTCGCCGTTGAGCCGAAGCCGGTGCGACCTCCTCGCCGCCTGGTGAGACCAGTCTGCCCACTCCGCGACCCGGTGCACCGCGGATTCCGGAAAAAGATCCGCACATCTTCGCAATCCGAAAGAAACTGTGGTCCGAGTGACTCGAACCACATTCGCATGGGGCCTGTGGACAGCGGCCAGCGCCCTCCCCGACGCGGATAGGCTGAATCGCATGCCGTCCAGAAGCCGCATGCAGCGATCCAGCCGTCGTGATGCCGACGAGGCAGTTCGCCGCGGCATTCGAACACACCAGCGCACCGGCGGCAGCCACCATGCGCGCAGTCGTGCCGGACAGGCAGTCTGGGTCTGGCTCGGGGTGCTGCTCCTGGTGATCGCCGCCGCCGCATCGCTGAGCTGGCTCCAGCACAGCGAACGCAAGCAGCTGGGCAGCAGCGAAGACTACCCGAACGGGCAGACCGCAGTGCTGGAGCGGGTTGTCGACGGAGACACGGTCGTCGTGGATCTCGACGGGACGGAGGAACGAGTACGGCTGCTGAACATCGACACGCCGGAGTCGGTTCACCCGGACCAGCCCGTGGAGTGTCTCGGCCCGGAGGCCAGCGAACGGATCAGCCAGCTGATCAGCCCCGGCGACGAGCTGATCCTGGAGTTCGACCTGGACGTCCGCGACCATTACGACCGCCTTCTCGCCGGCCTCTATGCCGGCGACCTCTTCGTCAACGAGCAGATGGCGAAGGACGGCTACGGGGCGCCGGCATACTACGAGCCCAATGACCGCTTCTTGGCCGTGATCGAAGACGCCTGGGAAGAGGCGAAGGCCGCCGGCAACGGAATGTTTGCCGACGGCCTTCCCTGTGAGCCTGAGGTTCCGGACTACCCCTAGGCGGCGTTCTCCTTCTTCCACCGGCGCGCGGAGATGAAGCTGCGCACCCCGAGGACCAGGTACACGATCAGCGCCACCAGGGTGATGAGGGCGGAGATGACCGCGCCGGGCCGCTCCGCCTCGCCGGCGAAGAGGTCGCCCAGGCTCATGAGCGGCATGATCATGGACAGTGCGCCCAGCAGCGCCACCACGAGGGCGATGTGAATGCCTGCCATCAGGCTCTTCAGCGCCAGCGCGCCGGAGGCAAGCAGCAGCAGGCCGACCACTGAGGGGATCAGCGCAGTGAAGTGCTGGGTGTCGTTCAGCATGGAGAGCAGGTAGCCGGCCACACCGACGACGACGAGCAGTCCTCCGGTGATGAAGGTCAGTCGGGGCATCGGGCTCTTGGCGTTCACGGTCGAAGTCATAGCCACCAGTCTACTTCTACGGGCTGTAGAACTCGACCCTCCGAGGTCACCCCGGCACAGAGGAAGCCCCCGCCGCATCTGCTGCAGCGGGGGCTTCCTCCATCGGCGGTGACGGTGGGATTTGAACCCACGGTAGGGGGTTGCCCTACACAACGATTCCAGCGTTGCTCCTTCGGCCGCTCGGACACGTCACCCTGATTCAGCTGCGCCCCGAACCGGACGGACCGGATCAAGAGCGAAATACATCCTATACGAAAGCACCGGGCGAACGCACATCCGCAGCTGCGTCGGCGGAGTGCGCACTGAGGCTCACTGCACCAGCTTGGCGTGCAGCCGCTCCGCCAGCGGGTCAGCCTGCCGGTGGGCCCCCACCAGCTCCATCAGCCCGGACTGCCCGCCGAGCTCGGTGAGCATCGCATCCATCGACTCCGGGGTAGCCCCCAGCAGCGGGTGGTCCGAGGCGAAGAACTCCTGGGCCTTCCGCTCATCCTCGCTGATCTCAGCCGCTGAGGCCCGCCCCTTGATGTATGCGGCTTCCGCCAGCCGGGCGAAGATGGCCGTCAGGTTCTGCTCCGTGCGGGAGTAGTCCTCCACGACGACGTCCCGGGGGGCTCCCAGCAGGGTCAGCACCACCCCGGCGAGGATGCCGGTGCGGTCCTTGCCGGCGGCGCAGTGGAAGAGGGTGCCGCCGTCGTTGCCCGCCATCACGCTCAGCCCCTGGACAACCTCCTGAGAGTGGCTGCGCACCAGGGAGGCGTACCAGCGGCCCACATCCCGGGGCGATTTCATGCTCGGAGCGGCCTTCACCAGGGCCATCGGGTTCACCGCGGCCTCAGCCAGGGGCAGGTGGTGGGCGCGCATTCCCAGCGCCTCAGCAGCGGCATGGGGCGAGGCCTGCGACTCCGGGGTGGAGCGGAGGTCCAGCACGGCGGTGACTCCCTGGTCGGCCAGGGAGCGGATCTCGTCCTGGGGAGAGAGGGTGGGGTCGTCGGAGCGCCACAGCCAGCCCGGCCGCACCACGCCGTCGTCGACCTTGATCCCGCCCAGGTCACGAATATTGACCAGGGGCTGGGCGGTCTCGGGCACGGACGCGGCAGCAAGGTTCTCAAGCATCGCTGCACATCTTATCGGCGGATCAGGTTCGCCTCACCCCATCCGCGGCAGGTACGATTGATCCTGGCCCCACGCGTGGTGCCATCCTGCCGAACTCCCCCAGGACCGGAAGGTAGCAAGGGTAGGCGGGCTCTGGCAGGTGCGCGTGGGGCTCTTTAGTGCCCGGAGCCCCTCTTTCTGCGCCCCAGGTCATACTTGTGCAGGTTCCGCCGAGGCTCCCCGAACTTCGCACCGCACTGGGTACTCTTGACCCTATGCGCTCGCGTCTCCTCTCCGGCCTGACGGCCTCCGCCCTGGCAGCCGCCCTGCTCGGCACGGCCCCCGCATCGGCCGAGGAGACAGAAGACCCGTCCCCTACCCCTGCCGCCCCCGCAGCCACAGAGACGGAGACCACTGAGCCAGCAGACGGAACCTCCTCGCCTGCCAGCTCCGAAGGGACGGACGACGACGAGTCTCCCTCCCCCAGCAGCACAGAGTCGGAGCCCCCGGACCCGACCGGGACGGACGACCCCGAGCCCACCGAGAACGACCCCGGGCGCACACCCATCCCGGAGGTCAATGAGCTGATCGACGGCGGCGCTGAGGATGAGGCCGTGACCACCTCCGGCGTGGTGACTGCGGTCTATCCGGAGGAGCGCAGCTTCGGCGGCTTCTACATCCAGGCCGCCGGCACCGGCGAAGACCTGGACCCCGCTGAGCAGGACTACTCTGAGGCGATCTTCGTCTACTCCCCCTGGAGCGTCGACGGCGACGTTCAGGCCGGGGACTACGTGGAGATCACCGGCGACGCCGGCACCTACAACGACCAGCCCCAGATCAGCCTCTTCCCCGGCTCCGAGGACACCCCGCATCACGAGCTGGCCGTCATCGAGGACGCTCCCGGGGAGGTCACCCCTGCCGAGATCGCGTTCCCCGAGTCATCCGAGGAGCGGGACGCGATCATGGGCATGCTCATCGAGCCGCAGGGCACCTACACAGTCACCGACCACTACACCCTGCACCAGTACGGGGAGATCGGCATCGTCGCCGGCGAGCACCCCCTCTACAACCCCACCAGCGTGGTCTCCCCCGGCGCCGAGGCCGAGGCCCGGGGCGCCCATAACAGCGAACGCCTGTTCTACCTCGACGACGGCTCCACCGCGAACCTGCAGAACAGCGACCTGGAGCTGCCCTACATCACCGCCGAGAGCCCCGTGCGAGTGGGCGCTGAGGTGACCTGGGAGCAGCCGGTCATCGTCGACTACGACTTCGGCGAGTACCGCCTGCAGCCCACAGATCGGCTCGACGGCCCCGAGGACGAGGCCACCCCCGCCAGCTTCGAGAACACCCGGGAGGGCAGTGAGGCTCCCGCACCCCGAGCTGCTGATCTGCGCATCGCCGGATTCAACGTGCTGAACTACTTCGTGCATCTCGGCGAGGATGAGCCCGGCTGCGACTACTACGAGGACCGCGAGGGCAGCCCGACCACCGCTGACTGGTGCGACGTCCGCGGCGCCTGGAGCAGCGAGTCCTTCGAGCGCCAGCAGGGCAAGATCGTCTCCGCGATCAATGCCATGGACGCCGATATGGTCGCCCTGCAGGAGGTCGAGAACTCCGGTCACTTCAGCCCCGACGGCGACCGCGACTACGCCCACGCCCGCCTGGTGGAGGCCCTCAACGAAGACCTCGGCTACGAGGCCTGGGACTACGTCGCCGAACCCGACGCCGTCCCGCCTCTGGGCGAGGAGGACGTGATCCGCAACGGCTACATCTACAAGCCCGAGGCCCTTGAGGTGGTGGACTCCTGGATCCTCTTCGATGAGGGGATCGAAGAGCTCGACGGCGAGCACTTCGAGAGCCTGGACCGCGACCTCGCGGACATCTACTCCAACGCCCGCGAGCCCTTCGCCGTCCAGTTCCAGCCCGCTGAAGGGGGCGAGGAGGACCAGTTCCTCGCCATCGTGAACCACTTCAAGTCCAAGGGCGCATCCGGCGTCTCCGAGGACTCCCCCAACGCGGACCAGGGCGACGGCCAATCTCCCTGGAACTACGACCGCATCCACCAGGCCGAGGGCGTGCAGGCCTTCGCCGACGCGCTCAGCGAGCACACCGGGGTGGAGAACGTCCACCTGATGGGCGACTTCAACTCCTATGAGCGGGAGGACCCGCTGCAGGTCTTCTTCGACCAGGGCTACACCAACCTCTCCGCCGAGACCGGCCACCACTCCTACATGTTCGACGCCGAGGTCGGCTCCCTGGACCACCTCATCTCCTCCTCCAGCGCCGCCGAGACGGTCGAGCGGACGCAGATCTGGCAGATCAACGCCGTCGAGCCCATCGCCCTGGAGTACAGCCGATACAACTCCAGCGCCTCGGACCTCTTCCGCCTCGACCCCTGGCGCTCCTCCGACCACGAGCCGATCATCGCCGACATCACCCTCAGCGAAGAGCCGGAGAGCGGCGCCGGGCCCTCCCCGTCCCCCACTGAGACCGCGACACCGGGTGACTCGCCCGACGAGGAGGACGAGGACGAGCTGAGCACCGGCAGCGTCAGCCTCTCCCCCGACACGGCAGCGGCCGGCGACTCCATCACCGTCACCGCTGAGGGCTTCGGAGCCGATGAGGAGCTCCTCATCGTCTTCAACCCCGCCCTCAGCGAAGCGAGCACCGACGAGAGCGGCACCGCCGAAGCGCAGATCACCATCCCCGAGGAGGTCGCACCGGGGACCTACACCGTGGAGGTGACGGGACAGGAATCAGGCATCACCGGCTCCGCGGAGCTGACCGTCACCGAAGCCTCACCTGCCCCCCCCGGTGCCTCCGACAGCGGTCCCCAGACCGAGCAGCAGACCGGAAGCCTCGCCCGCACCGGCTTCACCATCGGCGGCATCCTCCTCGCCGCCCTCGTCCTCCTCGGCGCCGGAGCAGCCCTCATCGCCCTCCGCGCACGCGAGGACCTCGAGCTCTTCGACTGATTCCGGCCGGCGGCGCACCGTTCGCCTCCCCAGTGGCCAACAGTCTCAGCGCATCGACGGAGTCCGACCCGGTGTCGGCATCGTAGATGAACAGAATCTGATCGTCATCGTCGGCCGGGGGGAGCGCCTGGTAGGTGATGGTGAGGTCACCCACCAGTGGATGGTGATAGCTCTTGATGCCCGTGGTGCGCTGCCGCACACGGTTGCGCGCCCACAGCTTCCGAAACTCCGGGCTATGGATGGACGGCTCCCCCACCAGGGCGCCCAGTACAGGATCGTCCGGGTGCTTCCCGGTGTCCCGCAGATGCCGGAGGCGCAGGAGGTTCCACTACTGCGGGCAAGGCACGGAGCCGACGCACAGAGCAGCCCGCTGAGTTGTTCACCGGAGAGGAACTCAGCGGGCTGCTCGCGGGGATGCCTGCCGCGTGCGCACCGCATCTGCGGCGGGCGCGGCCTCCTAGGTCAGGCCGCGGAGCGCTCGGCGGCCGGGCGCCGGCGCAGATGGGGTGTCTGGATGGCCGGGGGCTGGTATTCCTGATCGAGGGCGCTGACGTCGGTGCCGGGCGGCACAATCTGATCGATCTTGTCGAGAACCTCGTCCGAGAGCACGACGTCGGCCCCCGCCAGCAGGTCGTCCAGGTGGGCCATGGTGCGCGGGCCCAGCAGCGCGCTGGTGACCCCGGGATGAGCGATGGTGAACGCCATGGCCAGGTGTGTCATGGGCAATCCGGCTTCTTCCGCGATGGGGATGAGCTGCTCCACCACGTCGAGGCGCCGCTCGTCGGTGAGGTGCCGGGAGAACTGTGCGCGCTTGAGGTCGTTGGTGCCGCCCTTGCGGACGCGCCCGGTGAGCAGGCCCTGGCCGAATGGGCCCCATACCAGCGTTCCCATCCCGTACTGCTGAGCCACGGGCAGGACCTCTCGTTCCACGCCGCGGTTGAGGATGGAGTAGGGGGGCTGCTCGGTTCGGAAGCGCTGCAGCCCACGCCGCTCGGCCACCCACTGGGCCTCCACCATCATCGAGGATGGCGTCGTCGAGGAGCCGATGGCCCGGATCTTGCCAGCCTGGACCAGGTCGGTGAGCGCTGAGAGGGTCTCCTCCAGATCGGTGTTCGGGTCAGGCCGGTGGAGCTGGTAGATGTCGATGTAGTCGGTGCCCAGTCGTCGCAGGGAGTCCTCGACGGCGGTGGTGATCCAGCGCCGTGACCCGCCCTGGCGGTTGGGGTCCTCCCCCATCGGCATGCCGACCTTGGTGGCAAGGACCACCTCGTCGCGGCGGCCCTTGATCGCCTTGCCGAGGACGTCTTCGGCGTCGCCGTACCGGTCGGCACAGTCGACGAGGTTGACGCCGGCATCCAGCGCCTTGTTGATGATCCGTCCGGATTCTTCGGGCTCGTTGCCCATGGCGGTGGCGAACATCAGTGTGCCCAGGGCGTAGGGACTGACCTGGATGCCTGTCTGGCCGAGAGTGCGGTATTTCATGGATCTCCTTGGTGAGGATGGAGGGTGCAGAGAAGACGCCTAAGCGGAACGCCTTTCCGGAACAATACGGAATGATTTTCCGCTTCGCAAGGGCACAAGGCATACTGGTGCCGTGACACCGATCGACAGCACGGCCGCGCAGCCGCCCGCGGAGGGCCGGGCCCGCCGCAGACGCGCCGACGCCGAACGCAACCTGAGCGCGCTCCTGGATGCGGCCAAGGCCGTCTTCGCCGCCTCAGGCGTCCATGCCCCGGCCAAGGAGATCACTGACAACGCCGGACTGGGCGTGGGAACGCTGTACCGCCACTTCCCGCGGCGGGCAGATCTGGTGGTCGCCGTCCTGCGGCATGAGATTGACGCATGCGCCGAGGCAGCCGCGGCAATGCGCGCCGAGCACACTCCCTACGAGGCACTGCGTCAGTGGGTTTCCCGCTACGTGGAACTGGTGGGCACCAAACGCGGACTCGCCGAGGCTCTGCACTCGGACGATCAGGCCTTCGCCGGCCTGCGCGATGACGTCGCCGAACGCCTGGAGCCCGTGGTCACCGAGCTCATCGCGGACGCGCTTGACGCAGACGAGATGGTTGCCGGACTGGACGCGCGCGAGCTGCTCTACGCCATCGGCCTGCTCGGCCAGCCCGTCCCGGCTGCCGACATCGGCGCAGACTACAACCAGCGGATGGTCGCGGTCTTCATGGAAGGGCTGCGTCACTCACCAAACTGACGTCCCGGGACAGACAGGGCTCCGAGGCCCCCACGGCTGAAGCACAGAGCAGCTCCCCTCCCGAACATCAGGAAGAGGAGATGCTCTGCAGGGGCAGGAGGGGAGAGCTACTGCTCGGCGGCGCGCGGGCTCACCGTGGCCTCGACCCGCTGGAAGGACTTCAGGTCCACGTAGCCGGTGGCCGCCATCGCGTGGCGCAGCCCGCCCATCAGGTTTGAGGTGCCGTCGGTGTGGTGACCTGGGCCCCACAGCAGCTCCTCCAGCGGCGCCACCGTGCCCACCTTGGTGCGGTGCCCGCGCGGGAACTCCTGGTGGACCGCCTCGAGGCCCCAGTGCCACCCGCGGCCGGGAGCCTCCTCAGCCCGCGCCAGGGTGGCACCCAGCATGACCGCGTCGGCGCCCATGCCCAGGGCCTTCACGACGTCGCCCGAAGTGCCCAGGCCGCCGTCGGCTATCACGTGCACATACCTGCCGCCCGACTCGTCCAGATAGTCCCGCCGGGCCGCGGCGATGTCGCTGATCGCCGTCGCCATCGGCACACGGATGCCAAGGGCCCGGCGGGTCGTGGAGGCGGAGCTTCCGCCGAAGCCCACCAGCACGCCGGCGGCACCGGTGCGCATCAGGTGCAGGGCCGGGGTGTAGCCGGCCGCACCGCCCACAATCACCGGAACGTCGAGCTCGTAGATGAACTCCTTGAGGTTCAGCGGATCCGTCTGCGTGGAGACGTGCTCCGCCGAGACGGTGGTGCCGCGGATGACGAACATGTCCACCCCGGCATCGATCACCGTGCGGTAGAACTCCTGGGTCCGCTGAGGAGTCAGCGACCCGGAGACGACGACGCCGGCCTCCCGGATCTCCGCCAGCCGGGCGGAGATCAGCTCGGACTTGATCGGCTCGGAGTACAGCTCCTGAAGCCGGCGAGTGTTCTCCGGGGAGACCTCCTTCGCCTCCAGGGCCGCGATCTCATCCAGGACCGGCTCCGGGTTCTCGTACCGGGTCCAGAGGCCCTCCAGGTTCAGCACTCCGAGACCGCCCAGGCGGCCCAGCGCGATGGCGGTGGCCGGAGACATCACCGAGTCCATAGGGGCAGCCACCACGGGCGCGTCGAAGGTGAAGGCGTCGATCTGCCAGGACAGGTCAACGTCCTGGGGGGCACGGGTCCGGCGGGTGGGGACAACGTTGACATCGTCCAGCGCCCAGGCGCGGCGGCCGTTCTTGGCCAGTCCGATGGGAATCTCGGTGCTCATCACTTGGTCCTGTAGTTGGGGGCTTCGACCGTCATCATCACGTCATGCGGGTGGGACTCCTTCAGCCCCGCTGAGGTGATGCGGACGAACTGTCCCTTGCTCTTCAGCTCATCGACGGTGTGCGCGCCGACGTAGAACATGGTCTGGCGCAGACCGCCGGTGAGCTGGTGCAGCACGGCGGAGAGCGGACCCCGGTAGGGCACCTGGCCTTCGATGCCCTCAGGGATGAGCTTCTCATCATCCGGAACATCTGCCTGGAAGTAGCGATCCTTGGAGAAGCTCGTGTTCTTCCCGCGGGTCTGCATGGCGCCCAGGGATCCCATGCCTCGGTATGCCTTGAACTGCTTGCCGTTGTAGAAGACAAGGTCCCCGGGAGACTCGGCCGCACCGGCCAGCAGGGAGCCGAGCATCACGGAGTTCGCGCCGGCCACCACAGCCTTGCCGATGTCGCCGGGATGCTGGAGACCGCCGTCGGCGATCAGCGGCACACCGGCGGGGCCGGCGGCCTTGGAGGACTCGTGGATGGCCGTGATCTGCGGGACGCCCACCCCCGCCACCACGCGGGTGGTGCAGATGGAGCCCGGCCCGACGCCGACCTTGATCGCGTCAGCGCCCGCGTCCACCAGCGCCTGTGCGCCGGCGCGGGTCGCCGCCTGGCCGCCGATGACGTCCACGTGCGCGGCGGCCGGCTCCTTCTTCAGGGCAGCGATCATCTCCAGCACTCCGCGGGTGTGCCCATTGGCAGTATCGACCACGAGCACGTCCGCGCCGGCTTCGACGAGCCGCATGGCCCGCTCCCACCCATCGCCGAAGAAGCCCACCGCAGCGCCCACGCGCAGCCGGCCCTCCTCGTCCTTGGTGGCCTGCGGGTACTTGTCCGCCTTGTCGAAGTCCTTGATGGTGATCAGCCCCGTGAGCCGTCCAGCCTCGTCCACCAGGGGCAGCTTCTCGATGCGGTTCCTGCTGAAGAGCCGGATCACCTCCTCACGCGTCACGCCCTCCCGGGCGGTGATCAGCGGGGCGGGGGTCATCTTCTCGGAGACTTTGGTGGTGGCATAGGCGTCGTCAGCCAGAAAGCGGATGTCTCGGTTGGTGATGATGCCCTGCAGGGTTCCCTGCTCATCCACTACGGGGAGCCCCGAAATCCGGTAGTGGCCGCAGAGGTCGTCCAGCTCGGCGATGGTGGCGTCCTGAGAAATGGTCACCGGGTCGCTGATCATGCCGGACTCGGACCGCTTGACCTGGTCCACCTGCTTGGCCTGGTCCTCGATGGAGAGGTTGCGGTGGATGATGCCGATGCCGCCCAGCCGTGCCAGGGCGATCGCCATCGGCGCCTCAGTGACGGTGTCCATGGCCGCGGAGGCCACCGGGGAGTTCAGCGTGATCCGCTTGGAGAACCGGGTGGAGGTATCCGCCTCGGAGGGGATGATGTCCGTCTCACCCGGCATCAGGAGCACGTCGTCATAGGTCAGGCCGGTCAGGGCGAAGGGATCGTGACCCTCGGCTGGAGTATCGGTCAAAGTGTCTCCCAAAACGTCTCGGGCGTGGATTCAGGCATCAGCGCAACAAGTCTAATGGCCCCGCCATTCCGCGCGAGAACCGCACACGCAGAGGGCCGGCCCGGATGCGCTCCGGACCGGCCCTCTGCAGAGAGGAGATCAGACGATCAGGCGTCGTCCTCCTCGGGCTTCTCCACCACGAGAGTCTCGGTGGTCAGCACCAGTGCTGCGATGGATGAGGCGTTCTGCAGGGCAGAGCGCGTCACCTTCACCGGGTCGATCACACCGGCGGCGATCAGGTCGCCGTACTCGCCGGTCTTGGCGTTGAAGCCGTGGTTGGCCTCCAGCTCAGCGACCTTGGAGGTGATCACGAAGCCGTCCTGGCCGGCGTTCTGGGCGATCCAGCGCAGGGGCTGCACCAGAGCGCGGCGCACGATGCCCACCGCAGCGGCGGCGTCGCCCTGCAGATCAGTGACCTCGGGGTCCTCGTCGAGGACGGACAGCGCGTTGATGAGCGCGGTGCCGCCGCCGGCGACGATGCCCTCCTCCAGGGCCGCGCGGGTGGAGGAGACAGCATCCTCGATGCGGTGCTTGCGCTCCTTCAGCTCCACCTCGGTGGCGGCGCCGACCTTGATGACGCCGATGCCGCCGGCGAGCTTGGCCAGCCGCTCCTGCAGCTTCTCACGGTCCCATTCGGAGTCGGTGGCCTCGACCTGGCCCTTGATGAGCTGGACGCGGCCGTCGACGTCCTCCTTGGAGCCGGCGCCGTCGACGATGGTGGTCTCGTCCTTGGTGACGGTCACGCGGCGGGCGGTGCCGAGATCCTCGAGGCCGACCTGGTCCAGCTTCAGGCCCAGGTCCTCGGTGATCACCGTGCCGCCGGTGAGGATCGCGATGTCCTCCAGCATGGCCTTGCGGCGGTCGCCGAAGCCGGGAGCCTTCACCGCAACGGCGGAGAGGGTGCCGCGGAGCTTGTTGACCACCATGGTGGACAGGGCCTCGCCCTCAACATCCTCCGCGATGATGAACAGCGGCTTCTTGGTCTGCAGGACCTTCTCCAGCACCGGCAGGAACTCCTGCATGTTGGAGATCTTGCCCTGGTGGATCAGGATGTAGGGGTCCTCCAGCACGGCCTCTTGACGCTCAGCATCAGTGACGAAGTGCGGAGAGAGGAAGCCCTTGTCGAACTGCATCCCCTCGGTGATGTCCAGCTCGGTACTGGTGGTCGAGCCTTCCTCAATGGTGATGACGCCGTCGGTGCCGACCGCCTCGAACGCACGGGCGATGAGCTCGCCGACCTCGTCGTTCTGGGCGGAGATGGCAGCGACGTTGGCGGTCTGCTGACCTTCGACCTCGCGGGCGTTCTCCCGCAGGCGTCGGGTCACGGCGTCCACCGAGACCTCGATGCCGCGCTTGATCTCGCCCGGAGCCGCGCCTGCGGCCACGTTGCGCAGGCCCTCCTTGACCAGGGCCTGAGCCAGCACGGTCGCGGTGGTGGTGCCGTCGCCGGCGACGTCATTGGTCTTGGTGGCGACCTCTTTGGCCAACTGGGCGCCGAGGTTCTCGTAGGAGTCGGTGACCTCGATGTCGCGGGCGATGGTCACGCCGTCGTTGGTGATGGTGGGGGCGCCCCAGGACTTGTCCAGGACCACGTTGCGGCCCTTGGGCCCCAGGGTGACCTTGACGGTGTCGGCGAGCTTGTCGATGCCGGCCTCGAGGGCCTTGCGGGCATCATCGCCGAAAAGCAGCTGCTTTGCCATGGATGTACTCCTCTAGAAGAGTCGAGCGGGTAAGGGGTTTACTTCTCGACCTTGGCCAGCACGTCGCGGGCGTTGAGCACCAGAAGCTCCTCGCCGCCGGCCTTGACCTCGGTGCCGCCGAACTTCGAGTAGATGACGACGTCGCCCTCGGCCACGTCCACGGGCAGACGGCCGCCCTTGTCGTCGAACTTGCCGGGGCCGACTGCTACGACCTCGCCCTCCTGGGGCTTCTCCTTGGCGGTGTCCGGGATCACCAGGCCGGAAGCGGTGGTCTGCTCGGCCTCCAGGGGGCGGACAACAATACGATCCTCGAGGGGCTTGATAGAGACTGACATTCTCAGCTCTCTCCTTTGCACATGGTGTGAATGCTTGGACTGCTGCACGCCTCAGGAGTGACCGACCGTCGTCGCGGGTGCCGGCGGCTCATCCTTCGGCTTTAGCACTCAGTGACGATGAGTGCTAACCCAAACTATATGACTCGATTAGCACTCGATCAAGCACAGTGCTAATCCATCATGCGCGGAAGCCCGCCCCGGGCGGAGATGGGGTGCCCAGCTTGGCAGCGAGGGCCTCAAGAGGCTCGCAGATCTCGTCGAAGGCCTGGTCGTAGACATCCTCGGGAAGCATATAGGGGTCGACGACGTCGTCCTCGCCCCGCAGGGAGCCGGTGCGGTCCCGCCGCTGGTCCGCCAGGGCGACCAGGGCCTTGAGCCGCTCGGCGGAGGAGCCCTCAGGCAGCTCACCCTCCTCAATGTGGGCGAGGATGCGGCCGAAGTGCCGAACGGTGAAGGTCCGCGGTCCGGCCTCGGGCGCGTCGGTGAGCATGTCGCGGACGTGCTCCCGGGTGGCCCCGAGGATGAGGTCCGCCTCACGCAGCATTCGAGGGGTTGTCTGCTCGGCCACGAATCCGTCGGTCTCCGCCCCCGCTGCCCGGAGGCGCTCCCTGGTGCCGGGCTGCATGTCCCACCCGCTGTGGGCGAAGGTGCCACCGGAGGCCACCTCGACATCCTCATCCGCGGCGAACATATGCGCCAGGAGCCGCTCCATAGCAGGCGAACGGCAGATGTTGCCGGTGCACACCGCCAGGATCGAGAACTGCTCAGCCATGGCCGCGCGTCTCAGCTCTCGGATGAGCTTCCGCTGCGACGACGACGGCGACGACGCCGCTGGTCGCCGGATTTTCCGCCCTCGGCCTTCGGGCCGCCGTTCTGCGCCTTCTCCTGGCCGGCGGGCGCCTGGCCGCGCCGGTCCCGGCTGCGTCCGCCGCCTGAACGACCTCCGCGTCCGCCCTCTGAGCGGCTGCCGCGATCACCGTCCGGGCCGCCGAGGTCCTCGAGCTTCTCAGCGTCCAGCCCGGCCTTGGACCGTTTGTGGCGGGGGAGGCGGCCTTTGGTCCCCTGGGGGATGTCCAGGTCCTCGAACAGGTGGGGGGATGAGGAGTAGGTCTCGACCGGCTCAGGGATGTCCAGGCCGATCGCCTTGTTGATGAGGCTCCAGCGGTGGATGTCCTCCCAGTCCACGAAGGTCACCGCGGTCCCCTTCTTGCCGGCACGGCCGGTGCGGCCGATGCGGTGAAGGTAGGTGGAATCGTCCTCCGGGCATGTCAGGTTGATGACGTGGGTGATGTCGGTGACGTCGATGCCGCGGGCGGCCACGTCAGTGGCGACCAGCACGTCCACCTTGTCGTTGCGAAAGGCCCGCAGGGCCTGCTCGCGGGCGCCCTGGCCGAGGTCGCCGTGGATGGCGCCGGCGGCGAACCCGCGGGAGATCAGCTCGTCGGAGAGCTTGTCGGCCTGCCGCTTGGTGCGGGTGAAGATGATGGTGCGTCCGCGGCCCTCAGCCTGCAGGATGCGGGCGATCATCTCGTCCTTGTCCAGCGAGTGGGCCCGGTAGACGACCTGCCGGATGTCCTTCTTGGTGACGCCGTCGTCCTCGGGGTCAGCGGCATGGATGTGGGTCGGCTTGGTCATGAAGCGCCGTGCCATGGAGACCACCGGCCCTGGCATGGTCGCGGAGAAGAGCATGGTCTGTCGGACCTCCGGCACGTGGGAGAGCAGCTTCTCCACATCCGGGAGGAAGCCCAGGTCGAGCATCTCATCGGCCTCATCGAGGATCACGATGCGGACGTTCTTCAGGCTCAGGTGCTTCTGGCGGTGCAGGTCGATCAGACGACCGGGAGTGCCGACCACGATCTCCACACCTCGCTCGAGCTCCTCGATCTGGGGCTCGTAGGCGCGGCCCCCGTAGATCGTGGCGATGCGCACGCCGAGCTTCGCGCCGGCTGTGATGATGTCACCGGCCACTTGGACGGCCAGCTCACGGGTGGGGGCCACGATCAGGGCCTGGGGCGCACCCGGGGCAGAGAGCTGGTCATAGCCCTCGTCACCGGGCGCGGTGACCCGCTGCAGGGCGGGAATGCCGAAGCCGAGGGTCTTGCCGGTGCCGGTCTTGGCCTGGCCGATGATGTCACTGCCGGCAAGGGCGATCGGCAGGGTCTCGGCCTGGATCGGGAAGGGCTGGATGATCCCCTTCTCCGAGAGGGCGCCGACGATCTCGGGGCGGACGTCGAAGTCCGCGAAGGTGGTGGTCTTCTCCGCTGCTGCGGGGGCCTGCTCTGTGTCTGTCATGCGTTCTTTCATTCGGCGAGCGCCGCGAAGCCGACGCTCTTCTTGGTGTCGGATCCGATCTCCACATAGCCGATGGAAGCGGTGGGGACCACGATCCGCTTCTCGCGGCGGTCAGTCAGGGTGAACAGCGGCTTGTCGGACTCGATGGCCTCGGCGATGGTCTTCTCGACCTCTTCATGCGTGGACTCGGTCTCGACGACGATCTCGCGGGCGACGTTCTGGACTCCGATGCGTACTTCCATGCCACTTCCTTCAACGGGCGCGCCAGGCGTGCAGGCACGCTGAACCTGTGCGTATGCTCCCCCGATAATAACGCTCAGGCGCAAATCACCGGCATCAGTCCTCCGGGGTCGGAGCCTCAGCACCCTGCACCGCGGCGTCCTCCTCCCGCGGGAACCCGCTGATGCCCTTCCACGCCAGCCGGCCCGCAAGCTGCGCAGAAACTTCCATCGGGGGACGCTCCGAGAGCCGGATCCAGTGCCGGGCCGACTGGGTCGCCATCCCGATCAGTCCGTGGCCGAGCATGGTGGCCTCCGCCATGGGCTGGCCGGTGTCCTCCACGATCAGCTCCGCAATCGCTGCGGCCATCCGGGAGTGGAACCGGGAGAGCCGCTCGGCCACGGCGTCGTCGTGGTCCATGCCCGCGGTGAAGACCAGCCGGTAGGCCTCATCCTCCCGCGCGATGAACGCGAAGAAGGCCGTGACGGTGTCCTGCACTCGCTCCCGGTTGTCCTTCTCCCCAGCGAGCGCAGCGGTCAGCTCCTCGGTGAGCTGGGCCAGGTGGGTCTCCAGCACGTCCAGGAAGAGCTCGTGCTTGCCGGGGAAGTGCTGGTAGAGGACAGGCTTGGAGACGGCGGCCGCTTCAGCGATGTCGTCCATGGAGGCAGCATGGAAGCCCTTGGCGACGAAGACCTGCTGGGCACGGTCGAGCAGCTGCAGCCGCCGCTGGGCCCGGGGCAGCCGGCGCTTGGGGGCGGGCAGGGAGCTCACAGGCTCACCTCGCCGATGACCTGGGCCCCGGTGCCTGCCTCAATGATCCGCTCGACCATCTGCGGGGCGGTGGTGTTCTCCCCCAGCCGGTTGGGCTTGCCGGTGCCGTGATAGTCGGAGGAACCGGTGACGATCAGCCCGTGTCGGTGCGCAAGCTCGGCCAGCAGGCGCTTGCCGGTCTCTGTGTTGTCGCGGTGGTGGATCTCCACTCCGAGCATGCCGGCCTCGACCATCGCCTCCAGCTGGTCGGTGCTCAGGGTGGCGCCCCGGGCCGAGGCCATGGCGTGGGCGATGACCGGGACTCCCCCGGCGTCGCGGATCTGCGCGACCGCCTCGGCCGGGGTGGGGCTCTGCTGGGGGACGTAGTACTTGGTGCCTTTGTGCAGGAGCCGGGCGAAGGCCTCGGTGCGGTCGGCCACCACGCCCACGCTCACCAGCGCATCGGCGATGTGCGGGCGGCCCACGGTGGCCTCGGGAGCCACATGGGCGAGCACGTCCGCCCAGCTGAGGTCGAAGTCCTCCCCCAGGTTCGCGGCGATCTGCCGGGCTCGTTCGAGCCTGCCGGACCGGGCCGTGCGGAACATCTCGGAAAGGCCCGGGCAGCCAGGATCATGCAGATAGCTGAGGATGTGCACGCTCACCGGGCCCATCTGAGCGGTGACCTCCGCCCCGGGGATCAGCATCAGACCATGCTCACGTGCCGCGGCAGAGGCCTCCTGCCAGCCGGCGGTGGTGTCGTGGTCGGTCAGCGCCAGGCCCTTCAGACCCGCGGCGGCCGCGGCGGCCACCACCTGCGCCGGCGGCTCGGTGCCGTCCGAAGCGTCAGAGTGCACGTGCAGGTCGAACATGCCTCTTACCCTACTGTGGTGAGCATGAGCGACGACGACGTGCAGCAGACTTCCTCCCGATCCCAGCGGCCAGCATCATCGGCCTTCAAGGACTTCATGGGCTCGAGCTGGGCGCCCGCCTCCGGCGAGCTGCCGGGGCCGGACCCGGCAGCCGCGTACGCCGAGCAGCGGCGTCGTCGTGTGTCTGAGGCGTTCGCCGGGCAGCGGGTGATCGTGCCGGCCGGACCGCTGAAGACCCGGTCGAACGACACCGACTACCGGTTCCGGCCGCATTCGGCGTTCGCGCACCTGACCGGGCTGGGCGTGGACCATGAGCCCGGCGCCGTGCTCGTCCTCGAGCCGATTGAGGACGCTGAGCACGAGGCTGTGCTCTACTTCAAGCCGATGGCCGGCCGGGACACCGAGGAGTTCTACGCCAGCGCCAAGCACGGCGAGTTCTGGATCGGCCCCCGCCCCACCTTGGCGGAGTTCCAGGCCCGCCTGGGGATCACCGCCCGCGATCTCGACGAGTTCACGGCCGCGGCAGGCAAGGACGCCGGCACCGTGGGAATCCGGGTGCTGCGCGACGCTGACCCGCAGGTGGATGCGCTGATCGACGCCGCCCGCTCCGAGCACGGCGTCGATGCCGAGCAGACTGCCCAGCAGGATTCGACGCTCACCCAGTTCCTCTCAGAGATGCGGCTGGTCAAGGACGACTACGAGGCCGGCCAGCTGCGCGAATCCGCAGCCGCGACGATCAGCGGCTTCGAGGATGTGGTGCGCGCGCTGCCCGAGGCGCTGGAGCACGCCCGGGGAGAGCGGATTGTGGAGGGCACCTTCTTCGCCCGGGCCCGGCTGGAGGGAAATGATCTCGGCTACGACACGATCGCCGCCTCAGGGAACAACGCCACCGTCCTCCACTGGATCCGCAACACCGGCGCGGTGAACCCCGGGGAGCTGCTGCTGCTCGACGCCGGGGTGGAGGTCGACTCGCTCTACACCGCCGACATCACCCGCACCGTCCCCGTCTCCGGCACGTTCAGCCCCGTGCAGCGGCGCGTGTACGAGGCAGTCCTCGCCGCCGCCGACGCCGCCTTCGAGGTGGTGCGGCCAGGCGCGAAGTTCCGGGACATCCACACCGCCGCGGTGCGGGTCCTTGCCGAGCACCTCCACGAGTGGGGCCTGCTGCCCGTCAGCCTTGAGGAGGCCCTCTCCCCCGAGGGCCAGCACCACCGTCGCTGGATGCCGCACGGCACCAGCCACCACTTGGGCCTCGACGTCCACGACTGCGCGGCGGCCAAGCGGGAGCTCTACCTCGATGGGGAGCTGCAGCCGGGCATGGTCTTCACCATCGAGCCCGGCCTCTACTTCAAGAATGAGGACCTCGCCGTGCCCGAGGAGTATCGGGGCATCGGTGTGCGGATCGAGGACGATGTCCTCGTCACGCAGGACGGGTGCGAGAATCTCTCAGCGGCCCTGCCCCGCACCCCTGACGCCATCGAGGGATGGGTCCGCGGGCTGAGGGACTGAGCCGCGCGCACCTTTCGAGGGGCCGCGTCTGCGCACCGGGCAATAGTGCCCCTTGAAAGGTGCGCCACCGGGCTCGCAGCCGGGCTCAACGCAAGATTGGAGGGGATGCCTGCCCTGAGGCGCTGGGAAACCCCTCCATTCTCCCGCTACGAGCGGGAGTCGCCCTCGGGCTCAGCAGCCTCCGTCTCTTCGGACTCATCAGAGCCTCCCCCGGCAGGCTCAGCCTCCTCCCGCCGCACCCCGTATCGGGGGCGCCCGTCCTCGGTCTCCCACTGTGCGGCCCGCTGCCGGGCCTGCTCCTGGGATGAGGACTCCGGCGAGGCATGGTCGCTCTGGGCGCCGGGCCGGCTGCGGGAGGGCGAGGCGGACTGCTGCGGCGCCGTCGTGCGCTCCCCGCCGAGGTTTCCGGAGCGGCCGGTGGGGTCGTTGTGCGCGTTCAGGCTCACCGTCCCCGACTCCTTGACCAGCTGACGGGCTCGGCCTGCCACGGAGAAGTCGCACACGACGTCGTAGGTGGTGGCCGTCAGCTGCGAGACGGAGGCGAAATCGCGGCGCCCCTTCCGCACCGCGTAGCCGATGGTGCCGGCGATCATCCACACTCCGGCACCCAGCAGAACGATCGAGACCAGTTCCGCCAGCGGGGTCTCCGGAGTGAAGAGGTAGAAGATCATCGCGATGAAGCCGCCGAAGATCGCACCCTGAGCCGCCCCGCCCAGCGCCACCCGCGGGTAGGAGAGCCGGGTACGGATGTGCTCCACGCTGCGCAGGTCATTGCCGACGATGCTCAGCGATTTGATGTCGAACCCGTCGGCGGAGGCCAGATGGTCCACCACCTTCTGGGCGTCCTCATAGGTGCGGTACCGGCCGAGCAGCTCTCCGGTGGGCAGGCCGCCGGAAGCACCGGCCGGGGTGGGCTGAACACTCATGCGGCCCATTGTTTCAGGTTCGGCGCCCCGGATTCGCACCGGCTGAGACAATGGGTGCCATGTCTGAGACTTCATCACCGGTGATCGATCGCATCCGCCGCCGCCTGGATGAGGTCATCGACCCGGAGCTGCGCCTCCCCATCACCCAGATCGGCATGGTGGGCGACATCAGCGTGGATGAGGGCGGCGCCGCCGAGGTGCAGGTCAAGCTCACCATCGAGGCCTGCCCCATGCGCAGCCGCATCGTTCAGGACGTCACCGCAGCCGCGGTCCGGGCCGAGGGGGTCACCACAGCGGAGGTGGACCTGCACGTGATGAGCCCGGAGGAGCGAGCCGCCCTGAAGGAGCAGCTGCGTGCCGGCGGCGGGAAGACCAACCCGTTCTCCCAGCCCGATTCGCTGACCAAGGTGTACGCGGTCGCCTCGGGGAAGGGCGGCGTCGGGAAGTCCTCGGTCACGGTGAACCTGGCCTGCGCACTCGCGGAGCAGGGGCTGAAGGTCGGCGTCGTCGACGCTGACGTGCACGGCTTCTCCGTGCCCGGACTCATGGGGATCACCGCCAAGCCAACCCGGCTGGACGAGATGATCCTGCCGCCGGTCGCCTACGGCGTGAAGACCATCAGCATCGGGATGTTCGTGGACGGCAACCAGGCAGTGGCATGGCGCGGACCGATGCTGCACCGAGCGGTGGAGCAGTTCCTCAACGATGTCTACTTCGGGGACATCGACGTGCTGCTGCTTGACCTGCCGCCCGGCACCGGCGACATCGCCATCTCCGTGGCGCAGCTGCTGCCGGACTCCGAGCTGCTGGTGGTGACCACCCCGCAGGCCGCCGCCGCCGACATCGCCGAGCGCGCCGGAGCGCTGAGCACCCAGACGGAGCAGAAGGTCGCCGGAGTCATCGAGAACATGGGGCCGATGACGATGCCGGACGGGTCCGTGCTGGAGCTCTTCGGCTCCGGGGGCGGGCAGGTCGTCGCCGACCGCCTCAGCAAGCAGCTGGGCGCTGAAGTGCCGCTGCTGGGCTCCGTCCCGCTGGACACCGGCCTGCGGCAGGCCGGCGACGACGGCGCACCCGTGGCCGTCTCGAGCCCAGGCTCTCCCGCCGGGTCTGCGCTTCGAAGCATCGCCGCCGAGCTCGCCGCCCGAGGCCGCGGACTGAGCGGAAGGTCGCTCCCCCTGAGCGTCTAGCTCCAGGACTGGTCAGGTCGCGTCGACGTCGAACGGAGCCGGATCGGACTCCAGCGGGTCGACGTCCGCGTGCTGGGCCTGCGGCTCGGAGGCGGCGCCGGCGGTGGCGGCTCCGGCCATCCCCGCGGCCATCGCACCGCCGGTCTTCTTGGCCGCGGGGCTCTTCGCCCCAGGGCCGAACACGGCGCGCGGGTCCGCAGCCCTCTGGAGTTCCCGGCCGGCGCTGGTCAGCTCTTCGGTCTCCTCGGCCAGGGCCTCCCTGATGATGCGGCGGGGGTCATACTGGCGCGGGTCGTACTTCTCCCAGTCGACCTGGTCGAAATCGGTGCCGGTCTCCTCCCGGAAGCGGACTTTGGCCTCCTCAGCCATGCGCCGCCCCTGCCGGACCCATTCGCCGAGCTTCCGGGCGGACTGGGGCAGCCGGTCCGGCCCCAGCAGAATGACTGCCAGGAGCAGGAGGACGAGGAATTCGTAGGCGTTGATCCCGGGCACGGGGCTACCCTATCCGGCTCGCGCGGTCAGGCTGGCTCCGGGAGTGCCTCTCAGTCGCCGAACCACGACACCAGCTCATCGAATCCGCGCTCGAGCCGGTCCCCCGCGCCGGGGTCGTACGGCATCACCTGGAGGCGGGAGCGGTCAGTGGTCAGCACCCAGGAGGTGATCTCCGCGGCTCGCTCCTCGGGGAAGTCGGAGCTGATCACATACTGCACCTCGGGCTGCTCCACCCCGGAGGTCCAGGAGTCCTCACCGAGGAAGAGCCTGCCTGTCTGGCCTGTGCTCAGCGGAAGCTCCCGCTGCTCGACGGCGTCGAAGTCGACGACGGCGGCGACCTTCTCCTTCATGGGCGCAAGATCCCTGCCCTCCTCCTCGGAGCGGGTCTCGGAGACGTTGATCCAGTGCTCGCCGTTGGACAGATGCAGCCGGATGGTGCGAACGCCTTCGACGACGCCGGTCTCTGCGTACTCCGCGGACAGATCGGTGCGCTCCATGTAGGGCACGGCCCACCCCATGGATTTCAGGTGGGTGAGGCTGTCGACGGGGATCTCGGAGATATCTGCGGAGTGGCGCGCCCCCGGCAGCACCGCGGCGACCTCGCCCTTGACCGGGGCGTCGGAGGCCGCCTCGCCCTCCCCGGGCTGCGCCTCCACGAACTCGAAGGCCGCGGTGGTCTCCGGGGCGGGCTCCGGCGGAGGGATGAGGGCCTGGACGTCCTGGGGCGGACCGGCGGCACGGCCACCGAGGATCCAGGCGGCGAAGACGGCGGCGGCCGCGACGGCAGTCAGGCATCCGGTGAAGATCAGGGCGACTCTGCCCAACGAGAGGCGGCGGCGCCCCGGGGGGCGCAGGACCCCAGCGGTGGGAGTAGAGTCACCGTTCAGGGTGTGCGGTGCGGCCTGCTTCTCGCCGTCGTCACGTGGCATCGGCGACAGTATGCTTGCACTGCCTGGAAAGAACCTGAAATTTTTCTGAGAATATTGAAGCCTGAAGGGGTGGGGTCATGACCGCCGGGTCCCCCAGCAGCAAGCACACCAGCTGGGCCTACGCCGAGGAGCACGCTGAAGAGCCCGCGGCGGCCGCTCAGGCGCGCCTGCTGGCAGCGGAGCTGGGTGTTGAGCCGGTGACCCCCGGCACCGCGGCCGCACTGACAGTGCTGGCCGCAGCGGGCCGGGCCCGGACCCTGGTGGATGTGGGCAGCGGGGTGGGGCTGGCGGCGCACGCTCTGCTTCGCGGGGCGGAAGCCTCGGGCGCCGGGAGCAGCGCGGTGCTCACGGGAATCGAGCCGGACCCGGAGTGCCTGACGGCCGCCCGGACCCTGTGCGCCCAGGCGGCGCCCCGGCAGGCGAGGACACGCTTCATTCCGGGCCGGGCGGAGGATGTGCTGCCCCGGCTGGCGTCCGCCTCCTATGATGTCGTGCATTTCCACGCCCCGGCCGAGACGCTGGGGCTGTGCTTGGATGAAGCGGTGCGGATGCTGCGCGCCGGCGGGATGCTGCTGATCAGCGACGCTCTCGACGCGGACCGCACGCCCAAGCCCGCAGTCCGCGCGGACAGGACTCAGCAGATGCGGGCCGCGGAACGCCGGATCCAGGAGGATGAGCGGCTGCTCTCAGCCCTCATCCCCACCGGAACCGGCCTCCTCGCAGCCGTCAGAGCGGGCTGACTGACTGAGCCGCAGCGAGGAGGAGAGCCCCCCAGGGCTCCCCGCAGGCAGCGCCGCGGCGGAGACGACCCCCTACTCGCCCACAGCCTCGATGAGGCACTGCTTCAGGGACTCGGCTTCCTCTTTGTTGATCTCGAGGACCAGACGACCGCCGCCGTCGATGGGCACGCGCATGATCAGGCTGCGGCCTTCCCGGGTGACCTCCATCGGACCGTCGCCAGTACGCGGTTTCATAGCAGCCATCGAGTTGCTTCCCTCTCAGAGTCGTCCGTTGCTGACGTCCTCTATTATCCACCTCACACGGCGAACGTGTCACGCTAAGGCCGCTGGGCCTGCTCGAGCTGCGCCTGGAGAGCATCGATGAGCCGGTCGACCTGGTCCATCCGGTATCCGCGGACGGCGGGCCGCAGCCTCACGGCGCCGAGGTCCTCGGCGGTGAGCCGGCGGCCCTCCTCGGAGGCCCTCGAGAGGAGCTCCTCGACGTCGTCAGGCGTGCCCGGCGTCTCCTCAGCAGGAGGATGGGCGCCCTTCCAGCTGCCGACGAGCACCACGATGATCACGCCGATGAGAGCCAAGGCTGCCAAGTAGAGCCACATCATGGGGCCAGACTACTGGTCCAGGACCTCCGGGGGCATCGGCTCGAGCTGCTCGTAGAGGTCCGTGTGCTCCTGCAGGTCCATCTGCTCCTCCTCGACGGGGATCTCGTCAACGGCGGGCGGGTCGGAGAGATCGGGCTGGAAGATCAGGATGAAGACGCCGAAGAGGACCACATAGACCGCGAAGACCCGGAAGCGTGCGCGGTAGAGCAGCTTCAGCACGGCCCAGAGGGCCGCCGCGCCGACCGCCGCGGAGACGACGAACGCGGCCCAGTACGCCTCCGCACCGATGGTGAGCCCGCCCTCATGGCCGAGCAGGCTGATGGACTGCACGCCGGTGGCGGCGACGATGGTGGGGATCGCGACGAAGAAGCTGTACTGCGCGGCCATCCTGCGGTGCATTCCCAGGGCCAGGGCGGCGGCGATGGTGATGCCCGACCGGGAGATCCCGGGGAACAGGGCGACGGCTTGGGCGAGGCCGATGACGACGGCGACCCAAAGAGTCATCTGCCCGGCTCCGCGCCAGGTTCCCTTCACGCTGTCGGTCCACCAGAGGATCCCGCCGGTGATGAACAGGAAGGCGGCCACCACCCACGGCACGGCGAAGAGGCCGGTGCCGAATTCGCGGACGATGAGCCCGAGGCTGCCGGTGATGCCGACGGTGACCACGCCGAGAAGCATGAGCCGGATGTGGATGAGGTGACGCAGGGTGCGGCGTCGTGCCAGCAGGCCAAGCTCACGGACGGTCCCGGTGATCAGACGGCGCAGCGGCGCCCACATCACCACCGCCACCGAGACCATGGTGCCCAGGTGGACCACGAGGTTGAAGAAGATCATCTCCGGGCTGTCGGGCCCGGGGAGCGGAGAGCCCTGGTCAGTGAGCCAGTGCTCAGCGATGACCAGGTGGGACGAGGAGCTCACCGGAACGAACATGAACAGGCCCTGGATAGCCCCCAGGAGCACGGCTTCCCAAAGTGTCACCGCGGCACTGTATCGCGTCAGGGCGAGTCATGCCTCCAGGTGCTGACAGTGGGTACTCTGGCTCTATGAGCGCAGAACAGGGATGGGCCCCGGATCAGCCGCCGCAGGGACCTCAGCAGCCGCCGCACCATGCCCCGTCCGGCGACTACGCGATGGACCCGCAGTTCGCTCAGCAGCCGGAGCCGCCGCTGCGGCCGGGCGAGGAGCAGGGCTGGGGCGTGGCGATCCACCTGGGCAGGTTTCTGCTGGGCGGTTTCGGCCTGTCCATCATCGTCCCGCTGGTGATCTGGCTGATCTTCCGACGCCGCAGCCGCCTGATCCAGGATCATGGCCGCAGCGCGCTGAACTGGGAGATCACCCTGATCCTGCTGGGGGTGGTCTGGATCGGGGCGATCGTCGCGATCATGCTCGGGGTGGGGCTCAGCGGCCCAGCCGGGGAGGGGCCCGGGGCGACCTTCTTTGCGGCCTACGCCGGGCTCTGGCTGGGTCTCCTCGTGATGGCGATTGTGAACATCGTGCTGTCCATCATCGGCGCTGTACGTGCCTATCAGCGCCGCCGCTTCAGCTACTGGGCGATCCCATTCGTGCGGGACAGCCGCTCATAGGGCGGGCTTCTGCAGCTGGACGACGATGTCGAAGTCATCGTCCGGGGCGAGCTTGTTGCGGTCCTGGGCGCTGCAGGCGGTGCACCGGTGGATGAGGATGTATCCCTTCTTCCCGGAGTGGTCCACGCCCACCGGCTCCATGGGGGCTCGGCAGTCGGCCGCCCGGTCGCCCGGCACGAGGTCGACGTGACGGGACCACAGGCAGCGGGGGCAGTGGTTTCGGTAGGAGCCTGCCGGGTGGGCGGGGATCGACTGCCCGCAGTGCACGCAGGCGAAGCCTGTGTTCTCGGCCCTGCGGGAGCTCGGCGCGTAGCTGCCCATCGATGCGCGGGTCAGTGCTGAGCCATCGCCGTGGTGTAGAGGCAGAGGGCCGCGGCGGTGGCGACGTTCAGCGACTCGGCCTGTCCGTAGAGGGGGATGGAGACGACGACGTCGGCGAGCTCGCGCTCCTGGGCGGCGAGCCCCTGCACCTCGTTGCCGAAGAGCCACATGGTGGGCGCGGAGCCTTTCACCGTGTCCTCGAGCTCGAGCGGAGGCACGCCGCCGATGGTGCCCTCCCCCGGCTCGCTCGGGGTGCCGCGCAGCTGGTCCAGGGAGGTTTCCCCTGCGGCGTCGGCGGCGAGCACCTGCATGCCGCGGCGTGCTGCGTCGGCTGTGGCCGGCCCGGCCTCCATGCCGGTGATGAGGGGCAGGTGGAAGTGGGAGCCCGCCGCGCTGCGGACCACTTTGGGCGCCCAGGGGTCCACGCTTCCGGGGGTGAGCAGGACGGCGTCGGCGCCCGCGGCGTCGGCGACTCGGATGATGGTGCCCGCATTGCCCGGGTCCTGAACGCGCAGCAGCGCGGCGGCGAGGGCGGCGCCCTCGGGGAGCTCCTGCGGCTGAGGGATCCGGCAGACCGCGATGATGCCCTGCGAGGTCTCGGCGTCGCCCATGGCGGTGAGCACCTCGGGAGTGGCTTCGCGCAGAAAGATGCGCGCGCCCTGCGGCAGGTCGGCCTGCGGATCGAAGAGCACGCCGCGGACTCGGTCCAGCAGCGTCTGCACATCCCGGTGCCGCTCGAGGGCCTCCGGATCGAAGTACAGAGCGTCCAGCTGGGGAATCCACATGGACGGCGGGCTCTCACCGGGGCCGCTCCGGCCCGCGGGCATGTCCGACCCCGCCTCACCGCTCGTCTCATGCGCGGCCAGCCAGGCTCTGAGCGCTTCCCGGACTGGCTGGGGGCCTTCCGCGAGGAACAGCCCGGCCCGCCGGCGTCCCTTGGCGGAGGCGAGGGACGCAGCCTTGCGGACGCGTTCGGACTTCGGGCTGCTCAGCACATCATCATCGGCCATCGCTCAGTTCACTGCTCCGGTCCACTTTTCGCCGGGGCCCTTGCCCGGGGCGTCGGGAATGGCGGACTCCTCGCGGAAAGCCAGCTGCAGGGAGCGCAGGCCGTCGCGCAGCGGAGCGGCGTGGGTGGATCCGACCTCCGGGGCGGCCGCGGTGACAAGCCCGGCCAGGGCGGTGATCAGCTTGCGGGCCTCGTCCAGGTCCTTCAGGCCGGCGGCGTCGGGCCCCTCAGCCAGGCCGACCTTCACGGCGGCGGCGCTCATCAGGTGCACGGAGACGGTGTTGATGAGCTCGACGGCGGGCACATCAGAGATGTCGCGGGCCTGGCCTCCGACGGCGGCGGCAAGGCGCTCCGCCTCAGGGCTGGGGGAGGCGGAGGCGGGGCTATTTTCGGGCGTGTCCATGCTGGTAAGATTCTCACAGTCTGAGCGGGGTCGGCGAATAGTGCTGGCCGCGCAGCGTATTTTATTGTGAACCCGAAGCAGGAGCAGGACAGATCAGCGAACCACGTATCAATACCCGCATCCGCGTGCCCGAGGTCCGGCTTGTCGGACCCAATGGAGAACAGGTCGGCATCGTCAAGATCGACGATGCCCTGAGGCTGGCCGCGGAGGCTGATCTGGATCTGGTGGAAGTCGCGCCGCAGGCCAAGCCGCCGGTGTGCAAACTCATGGACTACGGCAAGTTCAAGTACGAGTCCGCCGTCAAGGCCCGTGAGTCCCGGAAGAACCAGGCCACCACCGCCCTCAAAGAGGTGCGCTTCCGCCTGAAGATCGACGACCACGACTACGAGACCAAGGTCGGCCACGCCCGTCGCTTCCTGGAGGCTGGGGACAAGGTCAAAGCCATGATCCAGTTCCGCGGCCGTGAGCAGCAGCGCCCCCAGATGGGTGTTCGTCTGCTTGAGCGCTTCAGCGAGGATGTCGCCGACCTCGGCCAGGTGGAGTCCAGCCCCCGGCAGGACGGCCGCCACATGGTGATGGTGGTCGGCCCCCTGCGCACCAAGGCCCAGCAGGCCAAGCAGCAGGACTCCGACTCCCCCTCCGACAACGAGGAGAACAAGGCGCAGGCCCGCGCCAAGAAGGAAGGCCGCGCCCGCAAGACCCAGCAGCGCCAGGAGAAGGTCTCCACCGAGCCTGAGGACGCCAAGCCTCTCTCCAACTCCATGGCCGACTACCTCCCGGACGAGCTGAAGAACCTCTGAGTCGCCCTGCGTCAGCGGAATTTAGCGATCTGTCCTGTGCTCCCGTAGACTGAATCGCTGGGTCTGCTCACCCCTGCGCCCTGAGGGGCAAGCACAGTGAGCGCCCGCATGAAAAGGGATCGCCGGCCACCCGTTGGGCGGGCTGATCCACCTCTGCACCGCCGCCGCGGACTTTCACGCCGCTGCACAGGTGCTGCAGGTCCGATCGATGTAAGGAGTACGGCACTATGCCGAAGAACAAGACCCACTCCGGGGCCAAGAAGCGCTTCAAGCTCACCGGCTCCGGCAAGATCAAGCGCCAGCAGGCCAACCGCCGCCACTACCTGGAGCACAAGTCCTCCCGCCTGACCCGCCGCCTGGCCAAGGACCAGATCGTCACCACCAAGGGTGACGAGCGGCGGATCAAGAAGATGCTCGGCTGAGACCAGCCGGCACCGGCATAAGACTTTTTCTTAAGAACTTCAGGAGAACGACGACATGGCACGTGTGAAGCGCGCACTGAATGCGCACAAGAAGCGCCGCAAGGTCCTTGACCGGGCCTCCGGCTACCGGGGACAGCGCTCCCGCCTGTACCGCAAGGCCAAGGAGCAGCTGCTCCACAGCTACACCTACAACTACCAGCACCGCAAGAAGCGCAAGGGCGACTTCCGCCGCCTCTGGATCCAGCGGATCAACGCTGCGGCCCGCGCCAACGGCATGACGTACAACCGCTTCATCCAGGGCCTGAAGGCCGCAGGCGTTGAGGTTGACCGCCGTATGCTCGCCGAGCTGGCCGTCTCCGACGCCAAGACCTTTGAGGCCCTCGTCGAGACCGCCCGCAACGGCCTCCCCTCAGACGTGAACGCGCCGAAGGCTGCCGCCTGAGCGCAGACGCACTTCGCTGGTGAGAGGCGCCCCTCCCGACTCCGGGCAGGGGCGCCTCTCACGTTCCATGAGAAGTTCATGAGAGCGGAAGGTCGAGAGCTTCTCCTCCGCCTCCCTCAGCTGCCTCCGTCCGGCGCCCTCCGCCCCAGAAGGCAGGCGTCGCAGGCCGACTGCGCAAGGCTCTATGAGCTCATGCGTCCTTGGGGTCGGGCTCGGCCGTACCCTCCAGCCATTCCTGGGTGGGGCGGATGAACAGCAGGATCAGAGCCGCCGCGGCAGGAACCAGCGCCAGGCCGGAGGCGCCCACGCCGAGGCCTCCGCTGAACATCAGCGACGCGGAGAGGATCACGATCATCAGCTGCAGGACCATAGCGGGGGCACGAGCGGCTGCGGACCCCCGGAAGATCTGGAAGCCCAGCAGGATCAGGATCACCCCGGTGAGCACCATCAGCACCAGCAGCGCAACGACGCCCGCGGCATCGAGCACGGCGGCTTCGCTGAGAACCACCTCAGCGACGGCCCCGACGATGATGAACCCGCCCTGCAGGAAGAGGATCAGGTAGATGAACAGCACCGGCAGCGGCCGGCGCGGCTTTGAGGTCTCAGACATGCTTCCATTGAATCACCGCCGGAAGGCTGAGAACTCTCTCATCCGTGCCTCTTTGACGTCTCATCTTCGAGCACCAGGGCAATTGCTGCTGTCAGGGCGCCCATCGCCGCCGATCCGGCGCTGGAGAGCGGATTGCCGCTGAACCTCCCACCCGCACCAGTGTGATAAGAATCACCCCATACGGCGAAAATTGATCCTCTGATAGGTCTTGTTTACCTCCGTATAACATGTCAGCCTGGAATGCGTACCCAGGCGGGTAATGGATTTCTTCCCCTCGGCATGAGCATTCTGCCGACCTCGCTTCACCACTTATGCACGCACCTGATGAAGAGGCCGGGAAGACGTCTGCATCACCCGCAACGCACCCGAGCATCCGGCCCCGCCCGCCGCGGCGGCCCCCAAGGAGCAGTGATCGCCATGGATTGGCGCAGCCGAGCAGCCTGTCTCGACAAGGACCCCGAACTCTTCTTCCCCGTCGGCAACACCGGCCCTGCCCTCCTGCAGATCGAGGAGGCCAAAAGCGTCTGCCGCCGCTGCCCGGTGATGGACACCTGCCTGCAGTGGGCCCTGGACACAGGCCAGGACTCCGGCGTGTGGGGCGGCATGAGCGAGGACGAGCGCCGCGCTCTGAAGCGCCGCGCCGCCCGCGCCCGCCGCGCGAGCTGAGACTTATCCCAGGATCGGGGCACGGAGGACTACCTTCGTGCCCCTTCCTGTGTCTGCAGGCTGCCATTCGATGGAGCCGGAGAGCTCTCCCCTCACGAGAGTTTTGACGATCTGCAGGCCCAGGCCCGGCTCCCAGTCCTGCTCCGGCAGGCCCACGCCATCGTCAGCGATCTCCGCATCGAGACGCTCCCTGCCGGCGGCATCAGTGTGCCGATGCACGCTCATCACTACGGTCAGCTCGGTCTGACCCTCCGCGAAGCCGTGCTCAACCGAGTTGGCGACCACCTCGGTGACCACCAGCGCCAGGGGGGTGACCATATCTGCGGGCAGCTGCCCGAAGCTGCCCTCCAGCCGGGTGGCCGCGTGCTTCTCGGACTGTGCCATCTCGGCGGCGAGCCGCAGCTGCCGCCGCATCAGCTCGTCCACGTCGACGCTCTCCTCGAGGCCCTGAGAAAGAGAGTCGTGCACCACGGCGATGGTCTGGACCCTGCGCATCGCTCGGTCCAGCCCCTCCCTGCCCTCCGGGGAGTCCATGCGGCGTGACTGCATGCGCAGCAGGGCCGCCACGGTCTGGAGATTGTTCTTCACCCGGTGGTGAATCTCCTTGATGGTGGCGTCCTTGCTCATCAGCTGCTTCTCGCGGCGGCGCAGCTCGGTGACGTCCCGGCAGAGCACCAGGGCGGCGAACCGCTCCCCCTGCCCGCGCACCAGCCCCCGGCTGAGCGGGATGGTGCGCAGCGTGACGGCGGCCCCGTGAGCCTCCAGCTCGCTGCGCTGGGCGCGTCGGCCGGTGAGCATCATCGGCTGCGACTCGTCCACCGCAACCCCGGTGGCCCGCTGCAGCTCCGCGCCGATCCCTGCCAGGGACCGGCCTTCCAGCGTTTCGTTGACTCCCAGGCGCAGCAGGGCGGAGACCGCGTTGGGGCTGGCGAAGGTGACTTTCCCCTCCGCGTCCAGCCGCAGCAGCCCATCCCCCACACGCGGGGCCCCCGAGTAGCCGGTGTACTCCTGGGAGGGGTCCGGCCAGGCGCCGGCTGAGACCATCTCGAGCATCTCGGTGGCGCAGCGGCGGTAGGTCAGCTCCATCCGCGACGGCGAGCGCAGCGCGGAGACCGCGAAGTGCAGGGTGATGACCCCGACGGTGCGGCGCTGTCCGGCGGCGTCGCGGCGGACCAGCGGGACCGCGCTGACGCGGGTCTTTGACGGGAAGGGCTGGCCCTGGTCTGAGGAGTTGGTCTCCACCTGGTAGGTCCAGGCCCGCTCCACCATAGGTTTGAGGTCGGCCCGAATCCGGTCACCGACGACATCGCGGTGGATGATGGTCTGGGTCGTCGACGGCCGCGCCTGGGAGAGCGCCACGTAGGAGCGGCCCGCCGCGGAGAGGTATCCCTCCGGGGTGTGGGGCCCCCAGAGGACCAGGTCGGAGTAGGAGAGGTCGGCGATGACCTGCCAGTCGCCCACGAGGGCGTGGAGCCATTCGACGTCGCTGTCGCTGAGGTGGGGGTGGTGGCGCAGATGGTCGTCGAAGTGGCTCATCAGCTGCTCACCAGTCCGCGCAGGTGCCGCAGCAGCACGGTGATGGAGGCCAGAGAGTCCTCGCCGTCCTGCAGGTCCGCCATGAGCCGCTGCGCCCGCTCAAGCTGGTTGCGGTGGGCCTGCTTCCAGGTGCGGAGCCGCTCTGCTGCGTCGGCGGCCGGATCCTCGGCCTGGGAGGGATCAGTGGTGGTGAGCACGGCCTCGGCGATCTCCCGGATCGCGGAGTAGAGCTCGTCGCGCTGCGCGCCTCGGGCCAGAGCCTGCCACTTGTCCTGACGCGGGAGGCTGCTGATGCGGCGCAGCACCGCCTCCACCTCAAACTCGGTGTAGACCCGGTAGTAGACCGCCGCGGCCTCCTGCGGCTGGGCGCCGGCCTCCTGGGTGAGGGTCGCGACGTCGAGCAGCGGGAAGGACTCGAACAGCTCAGCGGTCCAGGCCGCCAGATCCGCGTCCAGCCCGAGGCTGATCAGCTCGGTCCGCTCGGCGGCGAGCCGCTCCACATCGGGGCTGCCCAGGTAGTCGGTGAGGTGCTGGTAGAGGGGCGAGATGCAGCCCTTGTACGCCTCGATCTCCTCGGCGATCGGGCGTCCGGTCTGGGGTCGGGCGAGGAACCAGCGGACGGCACGGTCCACGAACCGGCGCATATCCATATAGAGCCGGGTGAACTGGCCGGTCGGCAGGGAGACCTGCATCCGGCGCAGGGCGGCGTCGTACTCATCGAGGCCGAAGAGCTCCCGGACTGTCACGAAGGCCCGCAGCACCTGGTCCTCGGGCGCGAAGGTCTCCTCCATGGTGCGGAAGACGAAGGTGGATCCGCCCATGTTCACCGCATCATTGGCAAGGATGGTGGCGATCATGCGGTGCGCCAGTGGATGGCGGATCAGCTGCTCGCCGAACCGTTCTCTGATGCGGGCGGGGAAATAGGCGGCCAGCGTCTCCTCGAACCAGGGGTCGGCGGGCAGCTCGGACGCGGCGAGCGCCTGCTTCAGCTGAATCTTGGTGTAGGCCTGGAGCACGGAGAGCTCAGGGGCGGTCAGCGGCGGGACACCGGCATCGGCCCGCTCCTCCATCGCAGCGGCGGCGGGGATCTCCTCCAGCTGCCGGTCCAGTCCGACGGTCTCCTCGAGCCACCCGATCAGCCGGCCGAAGCTGGGAGACCAGTCGGCGATGCGCTGACGGTCGATCAGCAGCAGCACGTTCTGGTCCCGGTTGGTGGCGAGCACCAGTTCGGCGACTTCATCAGTCATCTCCTGCAGCAGCGGGCTCCGCTCCCGCTCCTGGAGGTGCCCGGAGGCGACCAGCCGATCCAGCAGGATCTTGATGTTGACCTCATGGTCGGAGCAGTCGACGCCGGCGGAGTTGTCCACGGCATCGTTGTTCAGCAGGACCCCGTGCTGGGCCGCCTCGATGCGCCCTGCCTGGGTCAGGCCCAGGTTTCCTCCCTCGGCGACGACCCGGGCCCGCAGCTCGACCCCGTCCACGCGGATGAGGTTGTTGGCGCGGTCCCCGACCTGCTCGTGGGTCTCATGCACCGCCTTCACGTAGGTGCCGATCCCGCCGTTGTAGAGCAGGTCAGCGGGGGCGGTCAGCAGGGCTCGGACGAGCTCGGGCGGGGTGAGGGCCTCCACATCCTCAGCGATCCCGAAGCGATCCCGCATCTGCGGGGTGATCCCGATGCTGCGCGCCTGCCGGGAGAACACGCCCCCGCCCTCAGAGATCAGGGAGGCGTCATAGGCGTCCCAGCCGCGCTTCTCCGCGGTGAGGAGCCGCTGGCGCTCGGCGAAGCTGGCCGCGGGGTCCGGGTCCGGGTCGATGAAGATGTGCAGGTGGTTGAACACCGCCGTGAGCCGAATGTGCTCGGAGAGCAGCATCCCGTTGCCGAAGACGTCCCCGCCCATGTCCCCGATCCCGATGACTGTGAAGTCCTGGGACTGGGTGTCGTGGCCGAGGGTGGCGAAGTGAGCCTTCACGGACTCCCATGCGCCCCGGGCGGTGATCCCCATCGCCTTGTGGTCGTAGCCCGCGGAGCCTCCGGAGGCGAAGGCGTCCCCCAGCCAGTGCCCATACTCGGCGCTGATCTCGTTGGCGGTGTCGGAGAAGGTCGCCGTCCCCTTGTCCGCGGCGACCACCAGGTAGGGGTCATCCCCGTCCTGACGGACAACCCGCTCCGGAGGCAGGACCCGGGTGCCGTCGTCGCCCTCCTTCTGATTGTCGGTGATGTCCAGCAGGGCACGGATGAACGTCCTGTAGGCCTCGCGCCCTGCTTCGAAGATCTCTTCACGGGCAGCGGACTCCGGCAGCTGCTTCGGATAGAACGCCCCTTTGGCCCCGGAGGGCACGATGACGGCGTTCTTGGCCATCTGGGCCTTGACCAGACCGAGCACCTCGGTGCGAAAGTCTTCAGCACGGTCGGACCAGCGCAGCCCGCCGCGGGAGATCGCGTCGTAGCGCAGATGCGATCCCTCCACCTGGGTGGAGTACACCCAGATCTCGTGGGCCGGACGGGGATGCGGGGCAGCGGTGATGTCTTGGGGCCGCAGCTTGAAGCTGACCCGCTCGTGCCCCTGGTAGAGGCTGGTGCGGTCAGTGGCCTCGATCAGGTTCAGGAACCCGGACAGGACCCGGTCCGCGTCCAGTGTGCTCACCTCCTCCAAGGCGTTCAGCACCGTGGCCCGGCAGGCCTGCTCGGCGTGGTCGCGGGGGCCGGAGAGGTCTGGGTCGAATCGGGCGGTGAAGTAGGACATCAGCGCCCGGGCGGCCTCCGGGTGGTCATCGAGCGCCTCAGCGAGGAAGTCGTAGGAGTGCACGCTCCCGAGCTGCCGCATGTACTTCGCGTAGGCGCGCAGGACGGTGACCTGGAGGATGCTCAGGCCCAGGGTCAGCACAAGCCGGGAGAAGACGTCGGACTCCGCCTGCCCGGTGAGCACCTTCCGGTAGGCCTCCTTGAACAGCGGCAGGGTCGCCTGCGGGTCCACTCCGTCCGGATAGCGCAGCCCCAGGTCGTAGAGGTGCAGACTCGTACCGTCAGCGGTGGTCACCGTGTAGGCCCGCTCGTCGAGGACCGCGAGGCCGAAGTCATCGATGATCGGCAGGGTGTCGGTGAGCGTCTTCGGCTCGGCGAGATAGATCTTCAGCCGCAGATCCGCAGGGTCCGCCTCTTGGGGAGGAGCGAAGGCCAGGCGGGGCCCGGCCCGGCTTTCTGCCTCGAGGGTCTCGAACTCAGCGGCATCGTCGAGCGCGTCAGTGACCTCATAGATGACCCGGTAGTCCTCCGGGAACGCCTCCGCCCAGCGCTGCGCGATCCGGTCAGCCTGGCGGCGGCCGTACCGGGCCGCCGCCTCAGCCGCCAGGCTCTCGCTCCAGGAGCGCACAGCACGGGCCAGCTCCTCCTGCAGCTGCTGGGTGCTGACATCAAGCGCCTCGGGCTCCTCGTTGAGCCGGATCCGGAACAGCACCGAGTCGGAGAGGCGCACCGTGAAGTCGATGGAGGCGGCGTCGATGTGCTCGGCGAGCACCGCCTCCAAGCGGCGGCGCACCCCGGTGTTGTACCGGTCGCGCGGCAGGAAAACCAGGGCTGTCATGAACCGGCCGTAATGGTCTTCGCGCAGGAAGAGGCGCACCCGGCGACGCTCCTGCAGCTGCAGAATCTGCCAAGCCGTCTCCTCGACCTCGTCGATGTCCATCTGCAGCAGCTCGTTGCGCGGATAGGTCTCGAGGATCTGCATCAGATCCGACCCGGAGTGCGACTCCGGGCTGAACCCTGTGCGGGCCAGCAGCTGCTTGGCCCGGGAGCGCAGCAGCGGGATGGTGGTGATCGAGCTGGTGTAGGCCCGCTGGCTGAACAGGCCGAGGAAGCGGCGCTCACCGGTGAGGTTGAGCACGGTGCCGTCGTACTCGTAGGTCTTCACCGCGATGTAGTCCATGTAGGTGCGGCGCCGGACTGTGGACCGGGCATCGGCCTTGGTGATGACCAGCGCCTTCTCCTGGCTGGGTCCGGAGGAGGCGAGCTCAGAGCTGCGCTTCGGGCGCGGCCGGCCGTCGATGTCGGCCAAGATGCCCAGACCGGTGCCGGTGATCGGCTCCAGGCCGGACTCGGTGAGGCTGTACTCCCGGTACCCGAGGAACAGGAAGTGCCCCTGCGCCATCCAGTCCAGCAGCTCGGCGGACTCGGTGCGCTCAGTGATGCGGTCCTGCTGGCGCAGCTGAGCGGCAGCCTGGTGGGCCTGGAGCCGCATCGCCTCAGCGTCCCGATGGGCGGCCTCCACATCCTCGAGCACCGCGCGGATGCCGGCCAGCAGCTGCTCGGCTGCCTCGTCCGACAGGACAGCGTCCAGCTCGACGGCGATCCAGGACTCCACCGACGCCTTCCCGCTGCCGGCGGTGACCGCGGCCAGGGACGGCATCGTCTGGGTATCCCCGGAGGAGAGCGACCGCCCTTGGGACGGGATCTCCCGGGCGTCGAGCAGCTGGCCGGCGTCGTCGCGCTCGGTGAGGAGGATCGGGTGGACCACCAGGGCGATGGCATGGCCCGCCCGGGCGATCTCCACCGTCACGGAGTCCACCAGGTAGGGCATGTCTCGGGTGACCAGCTGAACGATGCTGCGCGTGCCGATGGTCCGCACCGCCAGCGCGGGCTCGCCCTCGGCGAAGCTCTGAGCGGTCTCGACATGGGACCGCAGACGCTCAAGCCGCTCCTGCTCCGGGATGGGGGCGAGGTCCTCCTCGGCAATGTGCGAGTAGTACGGGCGCAGCAGCTGGTGCAGGTCCATACCGCTCACTATCTCACTTCTTCCGGCCCCAGCGGCGTCGCCGCGGGAGGGTGACGCCGACCAGCGCCGCGACCGCCCGGCGCAGCTCCGACTCCGGGGCGCACTCTGCCAGCACCTCTCCCCGGCGCAGGGCGGTGTCACAGGCCTCACGGTCATACGGCAGGCAGGCCGCGATGCTGCCGGCGACCGCACCTCCTCCCGCATACCGGGCCCATGCTTCCGCCAGCTGGCGCTGCGGGGAGCGGCCGACGACGTCGCTGCGCAGCTGGTTGACCACCACAGTGGGGACCGCTGCGCCCGGGATCCTCTCGGGGTAGTCCGCAGCGGCCCGGACAAGCCGGGAGAAGCTGAGCGGGTCGGCGCCGCCGAGCAGGAGCACCTGGTCTGCGGCCTCAAGGCTGGCCACGGTCGCTGAGCTCCGCTGCGGCGCTGCCGTGTCGAAGCTGAGCTCCTCATCCAGCTCGATGGGCGCGGCGACGTCGACGATGACGTGGGTGTAGTGCTCCGCGGCAAGGCTGAGCACCCTTTCCACGGCCCGGCTGCGCAGCTCCGCCCATCGGTCAGGCCGAGGCAGCCCCGTCAGCACATCCCAGCTGCCGCCGGCAGTCCGGACCGTCTGTGCCAGCCGGGCCAGCTGCACGACGTCGAGGCCTCCTCGCTCAGCAGCCCGGCAGGCTTGGGCGAGCCCCGCGGACTCCTCCAGCAGCCCAAGGTGCGTGGCCGCCGAGGCGGCCCAGCTGTCGGCGTCGACGAGCAGGACCGCCGCCCCGCGGAGCGCCAGCTCGGAGGCCAGGGTGATGGCCACAGTGGTACGGCCGGGAGCTCCGTGCGGGCCCCACACCACGGTTACTCCCTCAGGCACGAGACTCGCCTCTGAGCCCGGGGCACTGTCGCTCTCACGCCGGGGCGGCGGGGGGAGCTGGGGCATCGGATCGCCCTCGACCGCGGCGAACTGCGCATCCTCAGCGATGAGATCCCGACCGGCCAGCTGCGATAACACGGAGCCGGCGCCCGGCTGCTCGCCGCTGTCCCCCGCCGCTCCCTGCAGCGCCTGGGCGAGGACGCTCGCCGGGGTGTCATCCGGCAGGCCGAGAACGCCGATCCGTCGCAGCCGCTCCCGCTCGGCCGGCAGATCTGTGACGGCGACGACGGTCAGGCCCTGGGCGTGCATCTGTGCAGCGAGGGAATCGGTGAGGATCTCCGGATGCCCGATGATCAGGACGGCATCCGCATGAGAGTGGCGGGCCACGGCCAGCAGCTCTGCCGGAGTCTCGCAGCGGCGATCCACTGTGACCGGCCCCTGCAGCGCTTCCAGAGCAGCGATGTGGTCAGTCTCGAGGCGCCCAGTGGTCACCACCGAGCATCGGTGCCTCACTGCTCGTCCTCCGCGCCCGGCTGCTCCTCGCCGGCTTCGCCCGGGGGCTCGGGGGCGCTCTCCTCACGGGGCTCATCAGGCTCCGGCTGAGCGGGCAGCACCGAGATCGCCCGGCCCTCGCTGACCGCGCGCAGGATGCCTGCCACGTCATCGTGACCGATGAGCAGCTCCACAGTGACAGCCGCCTGGGTGCCGAACGCCGACTCCCGCTCCCGGACATCGGCGAGCTCCGCGGAGGGAACCAGGCGGGAGACGTCGCCGTCGGCCCCGTACTCCGCAGGCGCTGAGGCCCAGACGTCCACGGCCGCCCCCGGGACCACGGCTCGGGACAGCTCGTGATCGATCTCCACAGTGATCGGCTGCCTGCCCCTTGGGTCCTGCTCGCCCAGGACGCGCATCGGCACCAGCTCGCCCTCCTCCACCCGGCTGACCATCAGTGCCTCTTCCAAGGCCTCGCCCGGCACCAGATACCCCTCAGCACCCTCTCCGAGCTGGACGTCCACCGTGCGCAGCGACTCCTCAGTGAGCCTCTCCCCCACGCTGAGGGTCCGGTCTGCCGCATAGACCGGCGTCGTACGATCCTGGCTGGCCACCAGCGCGACGACGCCGGCAGCGGAGACGAGCACGATGATCAGGCCGAGGATGAGGCGCGGGTCCCGCCAGGACGGCGGACGCAGCCGTGCCGCAGGAGCCGAGTCCAGGTGTTCGGACGCAGGCGTGTGGGTGTGCAAAGTCATGGCGCCCCTCCGCGCAGAGAATGAAAGATCCGTTCCGCAGGCCGTCAGCCCTGCTCCCCGGCGGCTCCGTCAGCACGCCAGGCGAGCAGAACACTAGTCCAGAGCCGCCGAAGATGCCAGACTGTGACGAAACATCACCAAATGCGACGTCAGGAGATCGTCTGTGCGCAAGTTTCTCACCCTGCCCGATGTGGCAGAGGCGCTGAACATCTCCATGTCCCAGACCCGTGCCCTGATCCGCAGCGGTGACATTGAGGGCATCCAGATCGGCGGGCGCGGACAGTGGCGGATCGAGGAGACCAAGCTCGACGAGTACATCGACCGCCAGTACGAGCTGCAGCGGCAGGCGCGGCAGGGCGAGCAGCAGCGCCGCCGCACCGCCGAGACCCGGTAGGGACCGCTCAGCCTTCCACGAAGTCCGCGGCCGCACTGCGCAGCATCAGCACAGCATCCAGAGGCACCGTGCGCCGCAGCGCGCCTCCCGCACCCGTCTCCCGGACCAGCACATCGATGTGATCAGCCCCGACTGCCCCCAGGACTCCCCTGGCCGCCTCCCCCTCGGAGGTGTGCACACTGATCTCCGCGCGATCACGGGCCAGGCCGACCAGTGCGGCGCTCAGCCCCAGGGAGGCTCTCGCCCGCCCCTCCTCGGGCCGACCCCTCAGGCTCAGCCCCTCGACGGCCACGACAGCTGAGGAGAGCACCAGGCAGCTCTGCGCTCCCGCCAGCCCTGCGAACCAGCCCTCTCCCACCGCCCCGACGGTGAGCTCCACACTTCCCAGCCCCGACAGACGCACCCGCGCCTGCGACCCGCGGTGGGCTCGCAGGCGCTGGGCCAGGGTCATCCGCCGCCGCTGGAGCTCCGACTCCTCCTCCGCCTCTGCTGCCAGCCGCTGGTGGCGCTGGAACTCCAATTGCGCCTCCAGGTCATCGAACAGCGCATCCCATCGCATAGACCTCTCCTGCCCTCGAATGTCATGAAGCTAGCACGCCGTTCGCACCTCAACCGATCCTATGTATGATCTGAAGAGTTCATCACGCACCAAACGCGATCAAATGAACAGATTGTGAGGGGACGATGCAGAGACGCTTTACGCCCAATCAGCCCAACTCCGCCTCGGCACGGCATCAGGGGGTGCCCAGCCGCACGGAGGACGCCGCAGAGGTGGTGGTCAGGCCGGGCGACTCACTGTGGAGCATCGCTGCGGCCCACCTGGGCAGCCGGGCCGCAGCCTGGGAGATCGCCGCTGAGTGGCCCCGCTGGTACCGGGACAACCGGGACCGGATCGGCCCGGACCCGGGGATGCTGCTGCCGGGGACGCTGCTGCGCCCGCCGGCTCCGAATCGCTGAGGAGATCGTCGATCATCATCCGGCGGGGACCGAGTGACGGCCGGCCCCGCCGCAGAGCCCGAAGACCTGAAGACCTGAAGGAACGGAGACGGAGAATGACCACTGCCATGACTGCTCAAGCCCCCGCCGCACCCCCTGCCGCACCGCAGACGATGCGAAGTCCCGGCCGGTTCCGGCTGCGCAGAGAGGCCGATGTGCCCCGGCTGCTGCGAGCCATGGGACACACGGATGTCGCTGTCACCGCTGAGGGGGCGGCCGACGGACGCCGGCCGGTGGAGCTTGCCGCGGAGGCGGAGGAGGGACGCCAGATCCAGGCGATGGCGAAGGTGGTCTGCCAGGCGGCGGTGGAGACGTTCGCCGGACTGCGGCCGGCCCACCAGATGGAGCGATGGCTGGCTCCCGCGGTGCACGAGAAGATCGTGGAGCGGGCCGAGCTGGTGGCGCATCTGCAGCCGAACCCCGGAACCAGGGCCGCACGGCTCCACTTTCGCTCAGTCCGGCCCTGCAGAGTCCGTCAAGGCGTGTGGGAGGTCTCCGTGGTATTCGCCGACGCCCGACGCGTGCGGGCCTGCGCACTCCGCCTCAAAGCGCATCGCCGCCGCTGGCAGGTGGTCGCGATGGAGATGGGCTGAGCCGGCCGGAGCAGCGGCATTCCCGCCTGAAGCGCGGGCTATCGCTGCCCTTTGGCGTCACGGACGCCGGGAATCTTGATCTGGGTGCCGGCGGCTGCGATCCGGCCGTCCTTGACCCCCGGCAGGCTGACGTTCGCCGCTCGGGGCGCGACGGCAGTGACCTCGGCGGCGAAGAGCTTGCGGACAGCCTCCTCCCGGATCTGGTCCGCCATGCCCTGGAAGAGCAGGTAGCCCTCCCGCTGGTACTCCACCAGCGGGTCGCGCTGGGCCATGGAGCGCAGGCCGATGCCGGACTTCAGGTAGTCCATCTCGTAGAGGTGCTCCTGCCACTTCTCGTCGATGACGGAGAGCATCACCCGGCGCTCGAGGGCGCGCAGCGCCTCGGAGCCGACCTCGTCCTCCTTCTGCTCGTAGGCGATCTTGGCATCGGAGGTGATCTCGCGCTTGAGCTGCTTGGCGCTGAGCTGGTCCACGCCCCCGGCATCCTCGATCAGGTCCTCGATCTCCAGGGAGACCGGGTACAGGCCGCCGAGCTCCTCCCACAGGCTCTCAAGGTCCCAATCCTCCGGGGATGAGGCAACGGTCTTCTCATCGATCATCAGGCCCACGGCGTCCTCGATGAAGTGCTGGACCTTCTCGTGGACATCATCGCCCTCGAGGATGCGGCGGCGGTCGGAGTAGATCGCCTCGCGCTGACGGTTCATCACATCGTCGTACTTGAGCACGTTCTTGCGCTGCTCAGTGTTCTGCGACTCCCGCTGCTGCTGGGCGTTTGCGATCGCCGAGGAGACCATCTTGTGCTCCACCGGGGTCTCCTCGTCCATGGCGGGAGAGCTCATGATCCGCTGAGCGGCGGCCTGGTTGAACAGGCGCATCAGGTCATCGGTCAGGGAGATGTAGAACCGGGACTCGCCAGGGTCGCCCTGACGGCCCGAACGGCCGCGCAGCTGGTTGTCGATGCGGCGGGACTGATGCCGCTCGGTGCCCAGCACGTAGAGTCCGCCGAACGCGCGGACCTCCTCAGCCTCAGCCTTGGTGGCTGCTTTGGCGGCGTCGAAGACCTCGTTCCACCTGGCCTCGTACTCCTCGGCGTCCTCCTCCGGGTCAAGGCCCAGCTGCTGCATCTGCTGCACAGCGTTGAACTCGGCGTTGCCGCCGAGGATGATGTCGGTGCCTCGGCCGGCCATGTTGGTGGCCACGGTGACTGCGCCCTTGCGCCCGGCCTGGGCAACGATGGCGGCCTCCCGCTCGTGGTTCTTCGCGTTGAGGACCTCGTGGCGGATGCCGCGCTTGGCGAGCTGCTTGGAGAGGTACTCGGACTTCTCCACGGACTCCGTGCCCACCAGCATCGGCTGGCCCGCCTCGTGACGCTCCACAATGTCCCTCACCACGGCGTCGAACTTCACGATCTCGTTCTTGTAGACGAGGTCGTTGTGGTCGGTGCGCTGGCGAGGGCGGTTCGGCGGGATCGGGACGACGCCGAGCTTGTAGGTGGACATGAATTCGCCCGCCTCAGTCTCGGCGGTGCCGGTCATGCCGGAGATCTTCGCATAGCCGCGGAAGTAGTTCTGCAGGGTGACAGTGGCCCGAGTCTGGTTCTCGGGCTTGATCCTCACGCCCTCCTTGGCCTCGATGGCCTGGTGGAGCCCCTCGTTGTACCGGCGGCCCTTGAGGATGCGGCCGGTGTGCTCGTCCACGATGTGCACCTCGCCGTCGACGACGACGTAGTCGGTGTCCTTCTTGTAGAGCTCCTTGGCGCGGAGCCCGTTGTTGAGGTATTGGATCAGCGTGGTGTTCTGGGTCTCGTAGAGATTTTCGATGCCCAGGTAGTCCTCGACCTTGTCGATGCCGGACTCGAGCACGCCCACGGTGCGCTTCTTCTCGTCGACCTCGTAGTCCTCGTCGAGCTTGAGGTGCTGCACCAGCTTCGCGAAGTCGGTGTACCAGCGGGAGATGTCGCCGCTGGCCGTGCCGGAGATGATCAGCGGGGTGCGGGCCTCGTCGATGAGGATGGAGTCGATCTCATCGATGATGGCGTAGTGGCGCTCGCGCTGGACCAGATCGTCCAGGGACTGGGCCATGTTGTCCCGGAGGAAGTCGAAGCCGAACTCGTTGTTGGTGCCGTAGGTGATGTCAGCGGCGTAGGCCTCGCGCCGGGCGGCGGGCTTCATGTTGTTGGTGATGGTGCCGGTGCTCATGCCCAGGAACCGGTAGACACGGCCCATCAGATCAGCCTGGTACTTGGCGAGGTAGTCGTTGACGGTGATGACGTGCACACCCTCGCCCGTCAAGGCGTTGAGGTAGGCGGGGGCGGTGGCGACGAGGGTCTTGCCCTCGCCGGTTCCCATCTCAGCGATGTTGCCCAGGTGCAGGGCGGCCCCGCCCATGATCTGCACGTCGAAGTGCCTCAGGCCCAGGGTCCGGTCAGCAGCCTCGCGCACGGCGGCGAACGCCTCCGGCAGCAGGGAGTCCAGGGACTCGCCGTCGGCGACCCGCTCCCTGAAGCGCTCGGTCTCCTCGCGCAGCTCCGCATCAGTGAGGTCGCGGAACTCGTCCTCCAACAGGTTCACGGCGTCGGCATACCCGTGCAGCCGCTTGAGGATCTTCTTCTCCCCAGTCTTGAGGACTTTCTCGAGCAGAGTCGGCACAGCTGGTGTCTCCAGTCAGATCAGTTCAGGCGTCAACATGCCAGTGTAAGCACGACGACGCCGCCCGGCTAATGCCGACCGTCATCGTCACTCGCCCTCTTCGCCCTCGTCCTCGTCATCGTCCTCCTCCGGCTCGGGCTCCGGGGGCTCAAGGTCAGCACCGGTGAGATCTTCGAGGATGGCGGCAGCCTCAGCCTCCAGCTCGACCGCTGACTCCTCCGCCTCCTCCCCGTCCAGGGGCTCGCTGAGGGAACGGCTGACGGCGACCACCTGCGCCTGGTGGCGCAGGACGACGCCGATGGCGTGCTCGGCGCCGTCGGCGTCGCTGACTTCCTGCCGCACTCCGAGGGATGCGTCGGCGGCGGAGAGCACCTCGACCTCGTCGATCTCGGTGGTGGCTTCGATCTGGGCGCTGTCGAGCTCCCGGGTGACGGTGTGCTCGCCGCACTGCCCGGCGCCCCGCTGCTCATTGTCCATGTAGGCCTGGGCGGCATCGGCGTCGGGGAAGGTGTAGATCGCGGTGTGCTGCTGGTCGTCCTCGGCGAAGGCGGCGAGCGCTGACGAGGGCACGGGCAGGGCGGAGGCGGTCACGTAGGGCTTGCAGTCGTTGGGGTCCACGGCGAGCCGCTGCAGCTCGGTGTTGAGGTCGCGGATGCGCTCCCAGTAGTCATCGGTGTCCGTGATGCTGCCGGAGACGTGCGTGTCGAGGGCTTCGCGCATCTCCTCGTGGTCGAGCTGCTCGCCGGTGGGGTCGGGCGCGGTGGCCAGAGTCTGTTCGGCCTGCCCGGTGGGGGCTCCGTCGGGTAGGCCTGCCCCTGCTTCCCCGTCCTGCCCTGCGGGCTCCTCGGCGCAGGAGGCGAGCAGCAGTGCCGCGGTCAGCGCGGGGATGAGGGCGGCCGGTGTTCGCATTCCTTCAAGTATCCCGGCAGAGGCGTCCCTCGGCGGTGCGTACGCGCCGGGGGACAGCACGTGAGATGAAGCACGACGCCGGTGAGCCTCAGCTCCCGTGGCGGATCTCGACGCGGCGGTTGGCCGCGAACGTTGAAGGATCTTCCGGGTCCTCCGCCTCAGCCGGCTGGGAGTCGCCGAAGCCCTCGACGTTCAGGGTCAGGTCCGGGCGCTCATCCTCCAGCACGTCCGCCACCGCCTGGGCTCGGTTCTCGGAGAGCTCGTCGTTGTCGAAGTCGTACTCATCCGGCACTGGGTTCGAGTCAGTGTGGCCGTGAACATCCACTGCGGCGCCGTCGGGCACCTCCTCAACCAGATCAGCGATGCGAGCACCGGCATTGCCAGGAAGCTCCCATTCCATGGGCGAGAAGAGGATGTCTGTCTCAAGAGAAATCACGTTCTGCTCCTCGGGCTCTCCCCCGCCCAGGTCATCGATCGAAACTTCCCGGTCATAGGTGATCAGAGAATCCGCTGGGTTATAGCGGATCACTGCGTCAGCGAAATCGCTGCTGCTGAGGTCAGGCTCCTCAGGCTGCTCGTGAAGGTCGTCCTCGTCAGCGGAAGCCGCTGGCACGAGGCCGATGCTCAGCGCGCCCGCAGCCAGCAGTACGGCAAGCGACCGACGCATGATCACTCCTCGTCCTCGGTGTCATCGCCATTCCCATCAGCCTCCGGGTCGGATCCGTCGCCGCCGTGGTCAGCAGGCTCAGCGTCCTGCCAGTCAATCTCGATGTCCTCGAACTCCGGGGCAGCCTCGTGGACAGAGACGCTGATCGTATCGATGTCATCCTCAGGCAGCGGGTAGTTCGCCCAGTAGGTCAGCGAGGCCCCGTCATTGATGTCGGCCCCGCTGGGAGTGCCGTCCGTCGCCCACCCCGGAGACCCGTGCTGGGCCCCGAGGACCGTGTACTGCTTCAGGTTCTCCCGGTCGCTCAGCCGAGGCGGGCTGAAGCGACCGTCATGCAGGTTGTAGAGGCTGTAAGCCTCGTGCTCACCGAATTCCGGGGTGATGGTCAGCAGCAGCTCCATGGTGTCTTCGCGGGTCCGCAGGTGGTGGAAGCCGACTGTGATCTCACCGTCGATGTCCGGGTTCGGAATGCTGTAGGTGACGGTCTCCACCGCATCCTCCGGGTCCACCGGCCCTGAATCGGCACCAGCGTCGGTGCCGCCGTCTTCCTCAGCATCCTCATCCCCGGCTGCATCGTCCTCGTCGTCGGCATCGGTGCCGCCGTCGGTCTCTTCCGTCTCGGAGGTCTGCTCGGCGTCTTCGCCGTTGCCGCTCTCCTCGAACTCGGCGTCGTCCTCCGGGCCGCATGCTGTGAGGGTCAGGGCTGCCGCGGCGGCGAACGCCGTCACCGAGCGGGCGAGAGTTCTGCGGGGCGTCATGGTGCTCTCCTTCATGATTCTTTTGTACTCGGACACCTGTAAGTCGTAAGGGGGTGCAAGAAAGTTGCAGCCATGTTCGCGACATCGTTCCAGGCCCTTAGGCTGCAGCGATCGTGACACGTGATATGTGCAGCAGTCCAGGGCTAGCAGGAGCAGAGCCCCGTCATGGCAGGCATGGGAGCCCGCCCGAAGAGAGTTTCCCAGTCCATGCAACTTTCCTGCACCGAGCTGCGACTTACTGGTGCCAACACATTCCGCAGCATCCGAAGGAGATTCCGATGAGCATCCAGACCAGCCTGTTCACCAAGTCCGCCGCCGCCTTCGCCGTCGTCGCCCTGGGCGTGACCGCCTGCTCCCCCGACGACGCCGAGTTCGAGGAGAACGATGACGCGGCCGAGACCGCCGGCACTGAGGACGAGGCCCAGGACAACGGCGAGACAGACAGCGACGACGCCGGCACTGAGGCTCAGGACGGCGAGGGCGAGCCCACTACTGCCGAGGAGCCTGAGGCAGACGAGGCTGAGGCCGCCGAGGACGAGGTCCGCGCCGTCGCCGAGTTCCTCGCCGAGGAGTACCCCGACGGTGAGATCGGTGAGATCGAGGACGAGGGCGGCTACTTCGAGGTCGAGATCTTCGACCTCGGCAGCGGCACCGAGTACGAGTTCGACATCGACCCTGAGACCTTCGAGATGTGGGACTACGATGAGGAGACCCTCGACAGCGACGATCAGCAGAAGGCGGAAGCCGTGGAGATCAGCTTCCTCGACGCCCTCGACACCGCTGAGGGCGAGGCCGGCGAGGACCCGACCTTCGACGAGGCCGAGCTCGACACCGAGGACGGCGTGGTCGTCTGGGAGATCGAGTTCGTCAACGACGTGGAGGTCTACGTGGACGTCGCTTCCGGCGACGTCGTGAAGGTGGACTGAACCCCGCCGCTGCTCAGCTGACCTGGAGGTCCGTCACTCCACCACTCGGATGGTGCGGCGGGCCTCCAGCTCTGTCCCGTCCGCTGCCCGGCCGCGCAGGACCACTTCCGCCCAGCCCGGTGCCGTCGGCGTCACGGAGACCTCCTCCGCCGTCTGGTAGGTGCCGGTGGGCAGCAGCCAGACCCAGTCCTCCACCTGGCTCTCCCGGACCTCAAAGGTGGCGGTCTCCCCCACCTGGACCTCCTCGGGTCCGCTGATGGACAGGGCTGCGTTCTCGGTCTCCGCCGGCAGCCCGCCCGGGCCGCGCAGGAACCACCCCGCGCCCAGTCCGACCACCGCTGCCAGCGCGACGACGGCGCACACCGCCAGGGCGCTGCGCAGCGGACGGCGCCGCTTGGACTTTCTGCCCGTGCCGCCGTCCGTGGTGGGCAGAGGCCTCTGCGGGGAGATCATCTGGGTAGGCTGATCCGAGGTGTACGGCGGATAGTACGGGCCCGTGGTCACGGGAGGCTCAGCGTCGTCGCTCTCATCCGCTGCGAGCGCCTGCGGGACAGGCTCCGGCGGAGCAAGCGCCCGCTCCACCTCAGCCAGCCAGGCCCCGGCATCCTGCAGCCGATGGCTCGGATCGGTCCGCATCCCGCGGCCCAGCACCTCGTAGAAGGTCTGCGGCAGATCCGACTGCTGAGCAAGCCACTTCAGCACCGCGGACATTGACCAGATGTCCGCCCGCGTATCCACCAGCCCAGGCCCGTTCTGCTCCGGGGGCCGGAAGCCGGCCGTGCCGCCGGAGACGGTCAGCCCAGAATTCACCGCCAAGTCCTTGCACATGCCCAGGTCCGCGAGCAGCAGCCGCTCGTCCGACCCCAGAAGCCTCGTGCTCCCCGCCCCGGAGATCCCCTCAGCACCGGGAGCCGTAGCCAGCAGAAGGTTGCCGGGACTCAGATCGCGGTGCACCAGCTTGGCGCGGTGCACCGCCTCCAGCGCCTCAGCCAGGGGCCGCGCAAAGGCCAGCATGTCCTCACGAGTGGCTCGCCAGCCCTCCGCCCACAGCTTCCGCACCCGGTCCGCGAGCGTGCCGCGGTCCGCAAACTCCAGCACCAGGTACGGCTGCTGGCGCGGGGACTCCCCCATGTCATGAACAGTGACGACTGCGGGGCTGTGGATCTTCCGCAGGGAGCGTCCCTCCGCGATGAAGCGTTCCCGGATCTCCGGGTTGAGGCTGTGGTTCTCCGCGAGCAGCTTGACCACCACGGTGTCGCCCAGCAGGTCATCGGAGGCCCGGTGCACGGTGGCGAAGGACCCCACACCGATGACTTCCTCGAGCCGGTAGCGGCCCACCCGCTCACCCATCCTGGGCACCCTCCTTCAGCTGGGCGGCCACCATCGCCCGGCCCCGGCTGATCTGGGCCTTCACGGTTCCCTCGGCACGGCCGAGCCGCTGCGCGATCTCCCTGTAGCTCAGCCCCTCGATGTCCCGGTGGACCACAGGGTTCCGGTAGAGCTCCGGGAGCGCCGCCAGCGCGTCGCGGACGGTGGTGCGGGTCGCGATCATCGAGCTGATCCGGGCGGCCGGGCCCGCGTCGTCCTCCAGCGGGACCTCCTGACGCTGCCGGCGCAGATGATCCACCACGCGGCGCCGCACGATGCTGTGCACCCACGTGGTCACCTTGCCGCGGCCGTCGTAGGAGCTGATGGAGCCGGCGATGCTGATCAGCGAGTCCTGGGCGACGTCGTCCACCGCCGTCTGGTCCAGCAGGGCCGCACCGGCAAACCGGCGCACGACGCCGGAGGAGTCCAGCGCCTCGATCAGCACCTCCGCCGCGGCCTGATCCTCCTTGGCCTGGGCTGCGAGGGCCGCCAGAGCGTCGTCGTACTCCCCCGACTCAACAGCCTCTGCGGCCAGCCGGCGCGCAGCGGTGAAGTCCCCAGCACTCAGCGCCGCCTGCAGCTCCTCCATACGGGCCACACTATCGAAGGCTTCGAACGCGAAGGCTACCACCTCTGCGGCTGGCCGAGAGGGGCGGTGGGACGCGCCGCCCCCGAGCTAGAACAGGACTGTGGCGTATGCGCCCACCTGCGTGAACCCGACGCGTTCGTAGGCGCGGACGGCGGGGGTGTTGTAGTCATTGACGTAGAGGCTCACCGTGGGGGCCAGCGTCAGCCCGTACTCGACGACGGCGGCCATGCCCGGGCCGGCCAGGCCCTCACCGCGCCGCGAGGGCGGGACCCAGACGCCCTGCACCTGGACCACCTGGTCGGTGACCGCGCCGAACTCAGCCTTGAAGATGATCTGCCGCGTCTGCGGGTCCACTGCGATCAGGGAGTGGCCCGCCCGGATGAGCCCGCGGATCCGTTCCCGGTACTGGCTGATTCCCTGGGTGTAGGGGCTGAAGCCCAGCTCCTCGGCGAACATCGCCGCACAGGCCTTCTCCACCGCCCGGAACTCCTCGACCCGGGAGGGCCGCACACCCGGCAGCGGGTCGACGGCGGGCGGACCGGAGATGGACATCAGCGGCTGGTTCGGACGGACCTCCCGCTGGTTCGCCCACCCGGTGGCCTCAAACAGGGGCAGGGCGGCCTCGGCGCGCCCGTAGATCGAGGAGACCCTGCGCTTCAGCGCCGCTGCCGCCTGTCCGAACAGCCCCGCGGACTCGGGGTCGGCGCTGATCGGGATGATGTTGGACCCCAGCCAACAGGCAGCCCCCAGCCCGCCCCTGCGGGGCCCCCGGCCATCAGGCCCGTCGATGCCGACCACCAGGGCGCCTGTGCGGCTCTTCGAGGGGGCCGCGCCTCCTCGCTGCCGCACCGCCGCGGACGCCGAGACGCTGCCCACCGGGTCCTGGGAGAGCAGCGCGTGGAGCGCAGGAGTGTCTGAGGCGTGGAGGAGGCGGACCGCGCCGCCGGTGGCGCGGGCGATCTTCGCTGCCGGGTCAGCTGACGGAGACCACAGGGGCACCGGGGCCGGCGTCCTCTCCCTCGGCTTCGAGCCCCATGTCCTCGGCGATCCGGTTGGCCTCCTCGATGAGGGTCTCGACGATCTGGTCCTCGGGAACGGTCTTGATGACCTCGCCCTTGACGAAGATCTGGCCCTTGCCGTTGCCGGAGGCCACACCGAGGTCCGCGTCGCGCGCCTCGCCCGGCCCGTTGACCACGCAGCCCATCACGGCCACGCGCAGCGGCACCTCCATGCCCTCCAGGCCGGCGGTGACCTCGTCTGCCAGGGTGTAGACGTCCACCTGGGCGCGGCCGCAGGACGGGCAGGAGACGATCTCGAGCTTGCGGGGGCGCAGGTTCAGCGACTCCAGGATCTGATTGCCGACCTTGACCTCCTCCGCCGGCGGGGCGGAGAGGGACACGCGGATGGTGTCGCCGAGGCCCTGGGACAGCAGGGCCCCGAAGGCGGTGGCAGATTTGATGGTGCCCTGGAAGGCGGGGCCCGCCTCGGTGACGCCCAGGTGCAGGGGCCAGTCTCCGCGCTCGGCGAGCAGCTGGTATGCCTGGGTCATGATGACCGGGTCGGAGTGCTTCACGCTGATCTTGAAGTCGTGGAAGCCGTGCTCCTCGAACAGGCTGGCCTCCCACACGGCGGACTCAACGAGCGCCTCCGGGGTGGCTTTGCCGTACTTCTCCATCTGACGCTTGTCCAGGGAGCCGGCGTTCACACCGATGCGGAGGCTGACCCCGTGGTCGGCTGCCATCTTGGAGATCTCACCGACCTGGTCGTCGAACTTCCGGATGTTCCCGGGGTTCACCCGCACCGCGCCGCAGCCGGCCTCGATGGCCGCGTAGACGTACTTGGGCTGGAAGTGGATGTCTGCGATCACCGGGATCTGGGACTTCTTCGCGATGATCGGCAGCGCCTCGGCGTCCTTGTCGGTGGGGCATGCCACCCGGACGATGTCGCAGCCCGAGGCCGTCAGCTCGGCGATCTGCTGCAGGGTCGCGTTGATGTCGTGGGTCTTGGTGGTGGTCATCGACTGCACCGAGATGGGGTGGTCGCTGCCGACGCCGACGTCGCCGACCTGGAAGTTCCGGGTTTTCCTGCGAGGCGCCAGCACCGGCGGGGGTGCGGCGGGCATGCCGAGATTGATAGCAGTCATCGCATCCATGGTACGACGCCGGAAGCCAGCCTCCCGACGTCGCGCCTCTCCTACTCGTCGGGGAAGAGTCTGATCGGATCGACGATGTCGGCGAAGATCAGCATGGCGCCCATCGCGATGATGCAGAGCGCGACGATATAGGTCAGCGGCAGCAGCTTGGAGATGTCGAATGGACCCGGGTCCGGGCGGCCGAAGAGCTTGGCCAGGCGGCGACGCAGCGACTCGTAGAGGGCACCGGCCACGTGCCCGCCGTCCAGCGGCAGCAGCGGGATGAGGTTGAACACCATCAGGGCCACGTTCACCCCGGCCACCAGAGACATCAGGGTGGCGAACCGGGACTCCCACGGGATCTGCTCCTGCGCGGAGATCTCACCGGCGATCCGGCCCACGCCCACCACGGACATGGGCCCGTCGGGGTCGCGCTCGGCGTCGGTGAAGGTGGTGACGGCGACGTCGTACAGCCGCACCGGCAGGGTCACCACGACCTGGCTGATCGCCTTGGTCTGCTCCCAGACGATCGGCCCGGCCTCCCAGGGCGGCTGGCGGACGAGCTCCTGGTCCGCCCCCATGCCGATGAATCCGGCCTGCTCGGTGATGAGCTCATCGTTCTCATCCCGCTCAGGCCGGTTGAGCTGATCGTAGACGGGCCGTTCGGTCTCGATGGGGGTGATGGCGGTGGAGTGGGTCTCACCGTCCCGCTCGTAGACCAGCGAGGTGTCCTCACCCGCTGCCTCCCGGATGAGCAGCGTGAGCTGGTCCCAGTCCTCCACCGGCTGGCCGCCGAACTCGACGATCTCGTCCCCGGGCCGCAGCCCGGCCTCGTAGGCGGGGCCCGGCGGGTCATCGGCGGCGCACTCGTCCCCCTGCTCCTCAGCGAGCTCCTGGGAGGCCGCCACGCACTCGTAGACCTCCACCACACGCGGCACCGTCTCGTTCATGCCGTGCAGAGAGACCGTCCCGGCGGTGAGGAACAGGGCCAGCAGCCCGTTCATCGCCGGGCCGCCGAGCATCACGATGATCTTCTTCCAGGTGGCCTGGCTGTAGAACATCCGGGACTCGTCACCGGGCTGGAGCTCCTCGGCCGCGACCTCACGGGCCTCCTCGGACATCTGTTGGAAGATGCCGGTGGAGTGCGACGTCACTGTGCGGGGCTCCTCCGCCGAGGACGCCGCATGCTCAGGCGCCGCATGCGGTGCGGTGCCGTACTGGCTGCCGACCTCACGGAGGTACGGGTCCTCGGGACCGGAGTCGGCGACGTCGTGCGTCGGCTTCGGCCCGGCCGGCGGGTACATCCCGATCATCGCGATATAGCCGCCGAGGGGCAGGGCCTTGATCCCGTACTCGGTCTCGCCCTTCTGCTTGGACCAGATGGTCCTGCCGAATCCGACCATGTACTGGGTGACCCGGATCCTGAAGAGCTTGGCGGGGAGCAGGTGGCCCACCTCGTGCAGGGCGATGGAGACGATGATGCCCACCACCATGATCAGGACCCCGACCAGGGTCAGCAGCGCGACGGTCACCGGGCACCCGCCTCAGCGCGAGCCCGGTCAGCGCTGAGACCCAGCAGCTCGTTCGCCCGGGCGCGCGCCCAGGTCTCAGCCTCCAGCACAGCGTCCAGGTCTGCGCGCGCGGCCGGGACGCCGTCGTGCTCAGTGAGCACCTCTGCCACGGTGGGCAGGATTCCGGTGAAGGGCACCTCGCTGCGGTGGAATGCCTCAACGGCCTGCTCGTTGGCGGCGTTGTAGACCCCCATATGGGTCGCGCTGCTCGCGGCGGCTCGCTTGGCGAGCTGCACGGCGGGGAACGCCTCGTGGTCCAGAGGCTCGAAGGTCCAGGACATCGCGTGCGTCCAGTCGATCGGGGTGTCGACCCTCTCCAGGCGGTCAGGGTGCGACAGCGCCCAGCCGATCGGCACCAGCATCCTGGGCGGGCCCGCCTGGGCGACGGTGGAGCCGTCCTGGAACTCCACCAGCGAGTGGATGTACTGCTGCGGGTGGATGACCGTTTCGATCTGCTCGAGCGGGACGTCGAAGAGCAGATGCGCCTCAATGACCTCCAGCGCCTTGTTGACCATGGTCGCCGAGTTGGTGGTGACCATCAGCCCCATCGCAAAGTTCGGGTGCTTCAGCGCCATCTCCGGGGTGACGTCCGCCAGCTGGGCGGCCTCCCAGCCGCGGAAGGGGCCCCCTGAGGCGGTGAGCACCAGCTTGGACACCTCGGTCTCGCCGTCGGAGGCAGCTTCCGGGGAGCAGAGCCCGCGCCGGTGCCGTCCCGAGATCAGCGCCTGAGCCAGGGCCGAGTGCTCCGAGTCCACCGGGACGACCTGGCCCGGGCGGGTGCAGGCCCCAGCAATCAGCGCGCCGCCGACCACCAGGGACTCCTTATTGGCCAGGGCAAGCTGGGCCCCGGCCCGCAGGGCAGCGAGGGTGGGCTTCAGGCCGATGGAGCCGGTCATCGCGTTGAGGACGACGTCGGCCCCGGACTCAGCGGCGATCGTCTCGGCAGCCTCAGGGCCGGCGAGGATGTGGGGCGTGTGGTCGATGAGGCGCTCTTTGAGCGTGACCGCAGAATCGGCGTCGTGGATCCCCACGATCCCTGGGCGGAACTGGCGAGCCTGCTCCGCCAGCAGAGCGGCGTTGCGGCCTGCACAGAGCGCGACGACGTCAAACTTCTCCGGGTGCTGGGCGACCACCTCGAGCGCCTGCGTGCCGATGGATCCGGTGGACCCCAGAATTGCGACCTTCTTCATCACCGCCCCATTATCCACCCTCGTGCACCGCCGGCCGATCGCTGATCCGCTGCCGGTGCACCGGCAGCAGCACTCTCATCCCCAAGGTCAGGAGGCGCGCCCGCGTTCGCTGTCGGAAAGTTGCGGCACTTGACCCCGAAAAGAGCCAAAGCAGCTCAAAAGTCCAGCACCGAACGGCTGCTCCGATCACCCGAGGTAGCCCCGCTCACAAAGCTTCCCCAAGATCTTCTGCACCGCAGGAGCTCCTCCATTCCGCATGTGGTCCTTGGTGATGCGCACCTCTGTCCAGCCGAGCAGCTCAGCTGTCTCCTGCCTGTGCACATCCTGAAGCACCCGCTCAGGCGTGGAATGCACCGCAGCTCCCTCATACTGGATCGCCAGCCTCCACTCTCGAAGGGCAAGGTCAGGCCGAAAGCAACGCGCTCCACGCTCGTCGCAGACCAGCGGGTTCACCTCAGGAACCGGCAGCCCTGCCCGGTGCATCGCGTACCGGAGACGAGTCTCCGGGCGAGAATCCACGGCATCGCTGGCCAAATCGACCGCGGAGCGAGCCGCACGAATACCGTTCGCCCGCCCCCTGACGCGGAGAGCTTCCTCCAGCTCATGACGCCCGGCCAGGGGCGAAGGCAGGCCAGGGCGGCGGATTCGGACGCTGAGCACCTGGTCGGCAAGGACCAACGCATCCTCTTCGGAGCTGCGCAGCGCCACGTCCAGCCAGGCCCAGGCAGGAGAGACCACCCTGATCCTGTTCCACCACCGAAGGAACTCGTCCGGCACAGACCCCCGATGGGAGATCACCAGACCTGGTCGCTGAATCTGTGGCGCCCCCGCCAAACTGGTCAGGTGGAAGGGGCGTTTCAGCGGCCTGTCCGAGAAGCCCCACAGGGAGGCGGCGCTCTCATGAGACACGATTCGTCGCCCGTCCGCTGTCAGGGCCTGCAGCACCGCCCGCTCCTGCCTCTGCGGGTCTCGTACGGATTCGGCGGCGACATAGATCCCCCAGGCTGGTCGTATCGCGGTTCCGTTGGCCTCGGCATGCCGGAGGTCTCCACGGTTCAGCCCGCCTTCCAGGAGCCGACCCGCAAGGGCTCCGGAAGCGGACAGAGGTTTGGCCGGCCGTCGGCGCTGGTCTGGCTTCTCCTGCGTCACACCCCCAGCCCACGCGGAAAGCTCCCTGGGGAAGACAGGCGGACCGTGGGGTGTGCACGCCTCGGCGCAGCCTCGAGCCGTATGCAGGCTTGTGCAAGAGGGAGGGCGTCCATGGATGTTCGCTGCTGGAATTCTGCGACGAATTAGCCCGTCAGCGCGGAAAGCGGGCCCGAAATCCAGCAGCCAACGGACGGACGGAAAGCCGTCAGCCTTCCGGGAGGTGGAGACGGGCCAGGACCTTGGCTGTGTTGGCCGGCGGCGTGCTGGTTCCGAACCTGCTCACCAGCACCGCGACGGCGAACGCCAGCGGCACACACCAGAGCGCCGGATAGTTCAGCAGGACCGCCTCCGTGCTCCACACGCTCTCGAACGCCCAGCCGAGCGCGAAGGAACCCAGCGAAGCGGCAGCGCCGGTCACCATCCCCGCCACGGCCCCCTGCGCGGTGATCCCGGACCACCAGATCCCCAGCAGCAGCAGGGGCGCCAACGACGACCCCGCAAAGGTGAACACCATCGCCACCGTCCCGGCCAGCGGCATATGCGTGGTGGCGGTCGCGATCGCCAGCGGCAGGGCACAGGCCAGCACCGCACCGATCCGGAAGCCGCGCACCGACCCGCCGAAGAACTCCTGGGACAGCACCCCGGAGACGGAGACCACCAGGCCGGAGGACGTCGAGAGGAAGGCGGCGAACGCGCCGCCTGCGATCACCGCGGTGAGCAGATCCCCGCCGACACCCTCGAAGATCGCGGCCGGCAGACGCAGCAGAGCAGTGTCCGGGGAGCCGAGCCCCTGGTCAGGGAGCACCGCCCGGGCGATCACCCCCAGGGCCACCGGAAGCACGTAGAACCCGGAGAGCAGGCCCAGCAGCAGGAAGGTGGTGCGGCGAGCTGCGTCTCCGTCCGGGTTCGTGTAGAAGCGCACCAGAATGTGCGGCAGGCCGATGGTGCCGAGCATCAGCGCCAGCAGCAGCGAAACGATCCGGTACAGATCAGCTGGCGAGGAGCCGGCGTCGTCGTCCCACACGGAAGCGTCCCAGCCGGGCAGCCCCGCCCCACCCAGCGCGCCCGCCTGCAGCAGGATGAAGATCAGCGGGACCAGCAGCGCAGAAAGCTTGATCCAGTACTGGACCGCCTGGGCGATCGTCACCGACCGCATGCCGCCGGGCAGCACCGTGGCGAGCACCACCAGGATCACCGCCACCGGCCCCGCCCACCCCGGCAGCCCCGTGGTGGTGGTCAGAGCCAGGGCGGCCCCGTGCAGCTGCGGGACGATGTACAGCCAGCCGGTCAGCACCACGATGATCACCGTGGCCACCCGCAGCCGGGCCGAGGAGAACCGCAGGCTGACGAAGTCAGGCACGGTGTAGACCCCGGAGCGGCGCAGCGGACCGGTCATGAACAGCAGCATCGTCAGGCATCCTGCGGTGTAGCCCAGCGGGAACCACAGTCCGTAGGTGCCCTCCGCCACGATCAGCCCGGCCACGCCCAGAAAGCTGGCCGCAGAGATGTACTCGCCGGCCAGCGCAGAGGCGTTCATCCGCGGGGAGACCCGACGGGAGGCCACGTAGAAGTCGCTGGTGGAGCGGGCCACCCGCAGCCCGAACAGGCTGACCAGCATCGTCACGGCGAACACCAGGATGATGGCAGCGATGGTGTACTCAGGCACTGCGCCGCCTCCTGTAGGCCTGGTCGTACCGGAGGATCCTAAGCAGGTAGAACCGGCCCGCCGCCAGGATGATCGGGTACAGCACGACGCCGGGGATGATCCACACCAGCGGCCCCCGGGCCGGGGAGAGAGCCAGTGCCGCGCAGACCACCACCAGCAGGGTGAAGAATCCCAGCCCGATGGCGACGGCGATCCGCAGCTTCGCGGATATCAGCGCCAGCACGCCGGCGTCCTCCTCAGCGGCCCGGGCGCCCCCGCGCAGATGCCCGCGGCGGGGATCCAGCAGGGCCTCCTCACCCGTGGGCGGGATCTGCGGACCCACGACCCGCTGACGGGCGGGGCCGGCGCTGGTCGCGGCGTCGTCGGGCTCGCGGGTCATCGGCCCACCGATGCGAGACGGTCTCTCACCTGCGGCATCAGCCGGCGGCTGACATCCAGGTCCTCGTCTGCGACCCGGATCGTCATCCGTCCGGCCCTGTGCTGGACCCGCTGGACGTGGTGAAGGCTGATCAGGTGGGACCGGTGGATCCGGACGAACCCGTGCGGCTGCCACTGCTCCTCCAGGTCAGCCAGCGCCGCCCGCAGCAGGAAGGATCCCCGGTCAGTGTGGAGGCGGGCGTAGTCGCCCTGGGCCTCAGCCCTGCGGATCGCGGAGAGCTCCAGCAGCACGGTGGAGTCCCCGCGGCTGACGGAGATGCGCGGGGGTGCGGGGGCTGCGCTGCCGGCGTGGGGCGCCAGCGCCTCGGAGGCACGGGTGAGGGCTTCGCGGAGCCGGGAGGCGCGGACGGGTTTGAGCAGGTAGTCACGGGCGGCGAGCTCGAAGGCCTCCACCGCGGGCTGGGCGTCAGCGGTGATGAAGATGATCTGCGGGGCAGGCTCCCCGTCGGCGGCCTTCTCGGTGAGCCGGCGGGCCAGCTGCATCCCGTTCTGGCCGGGCATGTGGATGTCCAGGAGCACGACGTCGATGGGCTGGGTGCTGAGGATGTGCTTGGCCTGGGCCGCGTTGTGGGCGGTGTGGACGGTCTCCGCCAGCGGCTCAGACTCCAGCATCCACTGCATCTGGGTCACGGCGGGCTTCTCGTCGTCGACGACGAGGATCTTCATGCGCTCTCCTCTGTGCCGGGCTGGAACTTGGGCACCCGCATCCACACGCGCATGCCCGCTCCTTCGGCGGTCTCGATCTGCAGGCCGTCGGCTCCGCCGTAGGCCTGCCGCAGGCGCAGGTCCACGTTGCGCAGTCCGATGTGGGAGCTGCCCTCCTCTCCGACGAGGACCCTGCGGATCTGCTCCGGGTCTGCTCCGGGGCCGTCGTCCTCCACGCTGATGACGGCGTGGGTCCCCTCGTCCTGGCCGGTGAGCCGCACCTTCGCCTGCCCGGTGGCGGAGTCCATGCCGTGGCGGACGGCGTTCTCCACCAGCGGCTGCACTGCGAGGAACGGGAGTTTGAGGCTCAGGATCTCGGGGGCGATCTTCAGCCGGACCTGCACCCGGTCCTCGAACCGAGCCTGCTCGAGCAGCACATACCGCTCGACGGCGGCCAGCTCCTCCTCGAGGGTGGTGAAGTCGCCCGCGCCGCGCAGGCTGTACCGGGTGAAGTCGGCGAAGTCGATGACGAGCTCACGGGCCTTGACCGGGTCTGCAGGGATGGTCGCGGCGATTGCGTTGAGGCTGTTGTAGATGAAGTGCGGGGAGATCTGGCTGCGCAGGGTCCGCAGCTCGGCCTCCACGAGCTGCCGGCGGGTGGCCTCGGCGAGTGCACGGTAGTCCACGGCGTCGTCGGTGACCGGCTTGACCGCGGGGGTCTCGTCCGTCGGCTGGGCGGCCCGGCTGCGGGCAGCCACGTAGAGCACCAGTGCGGTCAGCACGGCGATGATGACCACAAGGATCGCCGTCGTCGCGCTCGCCTGCTCCATGCGGCCAGTCTAGGGACCCGCTGACCGTTCTGAGCGCCGCCTGACCGCTTGCCGCAGGAACAGTGCCGTTCGTCGTATCTGAGGGGCCGCTGGCACACGCATCATGCAAATGTGTGCCGAGTCACAAAAGAGTGACCCCCTGTTTTGTGCCCGATATGCCCCAAGAAAGGCAGCTGATGACCAACTCAGCCACCGCCTCAACGGTCGACGACCGGCAGACGAAGGCCACCCCGAAATTTGCCGAGATGCGCGCGCCCTCTTACCACCGGATCACTGCGGGTCCGGGGTTCAACCGTTGGATCATTCCGCCGGCCGCCCTGGCGATCCACATGTGCATCGGCCAGGTCTACGGCACCTCGGTCTACCAGTCCCGGCTGGCCGGCCACTTCGCCGAGGACCCGCTGGTGGGCATCTTCGGCCAGATCCTCGGCCCCATCTTCGGCGGCGAGCACCCGGCCCAGACCGCGGTGGCGTTCTTCGCGTTCTCCCTGTCCATCGTACTGATGGGCCTCTCCGCGGCCCTGTTCGGCAAGTGGGTGGACTACCGCGGCCCCCGGATGGCGATGCTGGCATCCACCACGTTCTGGATCACAGGCTTCCTGGTCGGCTCTGTCGGCATCTTCACCCAGCAGCTGTGGCTGGTGGGCCTGGGCTACGGCGTCATCGGCGGCATCGGCCTGGGCATCGGCTACATCGCCCCAGTCTCCACGCTGATGAAATGGTTCCCGGACCGTCCCGGCCTGGGCACCGGCATGGCCATCATGGGCTTCGGCGTCGGCGCGATGATCGCCGCACCGTTCTCGAACATGATGCTCGGCGTCTTCGGCCGCATGGGCATCGGCGAGGGCTTCGCCGTGGGCTACCTGTTCCTCACCCTCGCCGCGATCTACGCGCCCATGATGCTCTTCGCCGCATGGATCATCCGGGTTCCCGCCGCCGACTGGAAGCCGGAGGGCTTCGACCCGGAGAAGAGGAAAAAGTCCTCCAAGATGATCTCGGCGGGCAACGTCACCGCCAACAACGCCGTCAAGACCCCGCAGTTCTGGCTGCTGTGGGTGGTGCTGTTCGTCAACGTCACCGCCGCCGTCGGCCTGCTGCCGCAGGCAGCGAACGTGGTGCAGGACTTCTTCCGCGATGAGACCACCGGCGAAACCTTTGCCCACCCGGAGGTCGCGGCAGTGGCCGCCGCCGGGTTCGTCGGCTACCTGTCGCTGACCAACACCCTGGGACGCTTCGTCTGGGCCACCACCTCGGACAAGATCGGCCGCAAGCCGATCTACATGATGTACCTCGGCCTCGGCGCGGCGCTCTACATCTCCCTGGGCACCTTCGGCAACACCAACATGGCCGCGTTCATCGTCCTGGCGGGCATCATCCTGTCCTTCTACGGCGGCGGCTTCGCCACCATTCCGGCCTACCTGAAGGACCTCTTCGGCACCCTGCAGGTCGGCGCCATCCACGGCCGCCTGCTCACCGCCTGGTCCGCCGCGGGAATCACCGGCCCAGCCATCGTGAACATCACCCTGGACTCCGCTGACGGCACCGCGGGCATGGACCTCACCGCGGCGGACTACCGGCCGGCGCTGTTCATCATGGCCGGCCTGCTGGCGGTGGGCTTCATCGCCAACCTGATGGTGCGCCCGGTCAGCAAGAAGTGGCATGAGGAGTCCAAGGAGGCTGCCGCGCCCGCAACCAGGCCTAAGGACGAGGAGAGCCTGGTGGACACCACCCCACGGGTGACCCCCGCCGGCCCCCCGATCGTCCCGATCCCCGTGGCCTGGGTCATCGTGTCCGTTCCGATGCTCTTCGGCCTGACCTACACCTTCATCAACGCCACCCAGCTTTTCTTCCCCGGATCCTGACGAGGTCGGCAGCGGCTTCCGTCCGAGCAGCCACGCAGCCCGGGAGCGCCTGGCCCATCACTGGCAGGCCTGCCCGGGCTGTGTGGTGCTCGGAGACATATTCGCCTCGGTGAGCACCGGCGGAGCATCTCAGTCGAGCTGAAGGATCTTCTCAGTCACGACCTGGGCCCGGGCGTTGGAGAAGACCTGCTCCTCCCCGACTTCCTGGAAGCCGCGGGTGGCGAGGATTTTCAGGCTGCCGCCGTTGTCCGCGACGACGCGTGCACGCAGGGGCCGCGGCTCGAACTCTTTGAGGAACTGGTCCACAGCGGTGGTCGTGATGCCCTGGGACCAGAACTGCTTATCGGTCCAGAACATGATCTCGTGGGCGTCCTCGTCCTGGAAGACGGCGATGGAGCCGGCGGGGACGCCGTCGACGTCGATGGTGCGGACCAGGGAGGACTCGTCACCGAGGAGCTGGCTCCAGTGGTGGTCGAAGACGCTTCGGTCCTTGGGGTTGGTGGGCGCGAAGCCGGCCATGTGGGCGGCGTCGGCGTCCTGCTGAAAGTGGAAGAACTGGTCCAGGTCGGCTTCGTTGACGGCCCGCAGTGTGATGCTCATTCGAGTCAGCCTACCGAAGCCATGATCTCAGTCATACGGTCCAGGAACGCATCGACCTGGGCTTCGTCGTAGGCGGAGCCGCCGGATGCGGCGGCGAAGGTGACGGTGCGGATCTCGTCGACGCTCATCGGGTTCTCGCCGTCGAGGTACTGCTCGAGCCGATGGGCGAGCTCGTCCACCTCGGTCTTGCGGTACCCGGCGGGCCCGGCGTCGGGCTCCCGGAACCGTTGGCCCGCGGGGCGCTCGAGGCGTCTGCGCAGCGGTTCGGCGCGCTCGGCGAGCAGCTCGTACCAGGCGTCCTCTCCGTGGGCGGCGATGTAGCGGTCGCGCTCGGCAGAGGCGAAGGCGTCCTCGAGCCGGTCCAGGGCCGCATCGACCTCCGCGGGGTTGTACCCGCCGGGGCCCATGGAGAAGCTGGCCTCCCGGATCTCGGCCAGGGGCATGCTGCGTCCGGAGTCATAGGCCGCGCGGGCGCGGGCCATGAACTGGTCGACTTCCTCCCGGCTGTAGCCGTGCTCGTTCTCGGAGAGCAGGGTGAACAGTGGTTGCGCCATGCCGACAAGCCTAAGTGGGCTCAGCCCAGGCCGAGAGCCACCACGCCGAGGTAGGCGGCCGGCATCGCCCAGACGATCGAGTCGAGCCGGTCCATGACCCCGCCGTGGCCGGGCAGTGCGTTGGACATGTCCTTGATGCCTGTTTCACGCTTGAGCATCGATTCCGCGAAGTCTCCGGCGGTGGCTGCGACGACGACGAGCAGCGCGAGCACCACCCCCGCGTAGAGCGGCTCGGAGAACACCAGCCAGGAGAACAGCGAGCTGACCGCGGAGGCGCCGATGACGGAGCCGGCGAAGCCCTCCCAGGACTTTTTGGGGCTGACCGTCGGCACCATGGGGTGCTTCCCGAAGAGTCGGCCTGCGATGTACCCGAAGGTGTCGTTGGAGACCACCAGCAGCACGACGACGGTCAGCCGCCATGCACCGTCGTCCAGCTGCACCAGGAGCACGGCGAAGGACACGAGGAAAGGCACCCAGCAGGCGGTGAAGATCGCTGCTGCAGCTGACTGCAGCGGGGGACGGCCTGTGTCATCAGAAGGCTTTCGGAGGGTGCTGCGGATGAGCACCCAGGCCACCAGCAGGATGCTGGTGGCAGCCAGCGCGAGGACCAGGCCCTCCTCCGCGGCGACGTAGGCCGCCACCAGCATCCCGACCGAACCCACGCCCAGGGGGATGACCGGAACCTCGAATCTCTGGCTCCGAAGGGCCCGGGCCACCTCCCAGACGCCCAGGCACAGCAGAACAGAGAAGAGGCCTATCAGCACCTCGACGAAGAAGAGGATGCCGATCACCGCTGGGATCAGCAGCCCAGCACCGGTGGCGATGGCTGCCGGTAGGTTCCGTCCGCCGCGGGGCTCCTTCTTCTCGGGAGGGGTCACGGCCGAATCTCTCAGGTTCTGGGCAGGCGGGGCTTCGGTGCCGTCAGACGGGAAGGGCGGCGGCGTAGAGGTCATGTGGGGCGCCGAGGCTCAGACCTCGAGGAGTTCGGCTTCCTTGCGCTTGGACATCTCCTCGATGCGGTCCACGTACTTCTTGGTGAGCGCCTCGAGCTCCTTGGTGCCGCGCTCGGCGTCGTCCTCGCCGACTTCGCCGTCCTTGGAGGCTTTCTCCATCGCCTCCTTGGCTTTGCGGCGGGCGTTGCGGACGGAGACCTTGTGGTCCTCCCCCTTGCCTTTGATGAGCTTCACGTATTCCTTGCGCCGCTCCTCGGTCAGCTCCGGCATGGTGATGCGGATCTGTTTGCCGTCGTTGGACGGGTTCGCGCCGATCTCGGAGTCGGAGAGGGCCTTCTCGATCTCGCGCATCGCGGAGACGTCATAGGGGGTGATGAGGATGGTGCGTGCGTCCGGTGTGTTGAAGGACGCGAGCTGCTGCAGCGGGGTGGCGCTGCCGTAGTAGTCGACGAGCACCTTGGAGTACATGGCAGGGTTGGCCCGACCGGTGCGCACGCTGGCGAAGTCCTCGCTGGTCGCCTCGACGGTGCGCTGCATGGCATCTTCGGCCTCGAGCAGGGTCTCCTCAATCACGGTTCTCTCCTTGGGTGTCCGGTTGTGCCAGGTGGAAGTCTACTGAAAGGGGGCGACGTCGAGCACTGTCATGGGTTGACGGCGGTGCCGATCTCTTCGCCGAGCAGGGCGCGGGTGATGTTCCCCTCCCCCTCCATGCCGAAGACCCGCATGGGCAGGCCGTTGTCGTTGCACATGGTCATCGCAGTCTGGTCCATGACTCGGATGTCCTGGCGCAGCGCCTCATCGTAGGTGAGGGTGTCCAGCTTCTCTGCGCTGGGGTCCTTGCGGGGGTCTGCGCTGTAGACGCCGTCCACGCCGGACTTCGCCATGAGCACCTGCTGCGCTCCTACCTCCAGGGCACGCTGCGCGCAGACCGTGTCGGTGGAGAAGAACGGCATGCCCGCGCCGGCTCCGAAGACCACTACGCGGCCCTTCTCCATGTGGCGGACGGCCCGGAGGGGGATGTAGGGCTCGGAGACCTGAGCCATGGAGATGGCGGTCTGCACACGGGTGGGCTGCCCCGACTGCTCAAGGAAGTCCTGGAGCGACAGGGCGTTCATCACGGTTCCGAGCATGCCCATGTAGTCGGCGCGGGCCCTGTCCATACCGGCTTTGGACAGTTCGGCGCCGCGGAAGAAATTGCCGCCGCCGACGACGACGCTGACCTCGACCCGGCCCTTCACCGCGGCGATCTGCTCGGCGATGGCCCGCACAGTGGCGGGGTCCACGCCCACGGAGCCGCCGCCGAAGACCTCGCCGGAGAGCTTCAGGAGCACGCGGCGGCGTCCTGGGTTGGCGCGATCCGGGGTGGTGTCAGCGGGCACGGGCGGTGTCATGGGGCTCCTTCGCATCGCGGGGCTTCTGGGACGGGATGTCGGGCATAGGAAAAGGGGGTGGCCACCTCAGTGATGGCCACCCCCTTTCCTGTGAAGACGTTCAGCTCAGTTTAACGCCTCAGGCCTCAGGAGCCGACGCGGAAGCGGGCGAAGCCCACAGCCTTGGCGCCGGCGGCGTCGAGGATCTGGCTGACGGTCTGCTTGGGGTCCTTTGCGAAGGGCTGGTCGACGAGCACGTGCTCCTTGAAGTACGCGTTGGTGCGTCCCTCGATGATCTTGGGCAGAGCCTGCTCCGGCTTGTTCTCGGCGCGGGCGGTCTCCTCGGCGATGCGACGCTCGTCGGCGACGGTCTCTTCGGGGACCTCCTCACGGACGAGGTAGGTCGGGGACAGGGCGGCTGCGTGCACGGCGACGTCGTGAGCTGCGGCCTTGGCGTCCTCGGAGTCGCTGTCCGCTGCAAAGAGCACTCCGACCTGGGCAGGCAGGTCCTTGGAGGTCTTGTGCAGGTAGGCGTCCACGTAGCCGCCGGTGATCTTGGCCAGGCGGCGCACGACCACCTTCTCGCCCAGGATGGCTGCCTCTTCGGTGACGTAGTCGGAGAGCTTCTTGCCCTCGACCTCGTCCTCCAGCAGGGTCTCGACGCTGCTGTGGCCGCCGGCCACGGCAACGTCGAGGACCTTCTCTGCCAGTGCGACGAACTTGTCGGACTTGGCGACGAAGTCGGTCTCTGCGTTGACCTCGAGCAGGTAGCCGGCCTGGTCCGTCACCTTGGCGGTGATCAGCCCCTCGGCGGCCGAACGGCCCTCTCGCTTGGCGGCACCCTTCAGGCCCTTGATACGGATGGCCTCAATGGCCTTGTCGACGTCGCCGTCGGCTTCGTCCAGGGCCTTCTTGACGTCCATCATGCCGGCGCCGGTGCGCTCACGCAGGGCCTTGATGTCGGCAGCGGTGTAGTTCGCCATGAGTTGCGTTCCTCCCAGGGGGTTTAAAGGATCAGGCTTCGGTCTTCTCGGCGGCCTCGCCGGCGTCAGCGTTGGCGGGAACCTCAGCCTCACCGGTCTCTGCCTCTGCGGCGGCGTCGCCCTCGGTGGAGGGGGAAGCCTGCTCGGGCTGCTCAGCGCCCTGCTCGGCGGCGTGCTGCTCGAGCAGCTCGCGCTCCCACTCAGCCATCGGCTCAGCAGGAGTCTGGCCGGAGCCGCCGCCGCGCTTCTCGTCGCGGGCGATGAGGCCATCGGCCACAGCATCTGCGACCACGCGGGTCAGCAGGTCCACGGAGCGGATGGCGTCGTCGTTGCCGGGGATGGGGTACTGGACCTCGTCGGGGTCGCAGTTGGTGTCCAGGATGCCGACCACCGGAATGCCCAGCTTGTGAGCCTCGTCCACGGCCAGGTGCTCCTTGTTGGTGTCCACAACCCAGATCGCGGAGGGCGTCTTGTTCAGGTTGCGGATGCCGCCCAGGTTGGAGCGCAGCTTCTCCAGCTCGCGGGAGAGCAGCAGCAGCTCCTTCTTGGTGTACTGGGAGCCGGCGACGTCGTCGAAGTCGATCTCCTCGAGCTCCTTCATCCGCTGCACACGCTTGGAGACGGTGGCGAAGTTGGTGAGCATGCCGCCGAGCCAGCGGTGGTTCACGTAGGGCTGCCCCACTCGGGTGGCCTGCTCGGCGATGGCCTCCTGGGCCTGCTTCTTGGTGCCGACGAAGAGGATGGTGCCGCCGTGGGCGACAGTCTGCTTGACGAACTCGTAGGCGCGGTCGATGTAGGACAGCGACTGCTGCAGGTCAACGATGTAGATGCCGTTGCGCTCGGTGAAGATGTAGCGCTTCATCTTCGGGTTCCAGCGTCGGGTCTGGTGGCCGAAGTGAACGCCGGAGTCCAGCAGCTGGCGCATAGTGACGACAGACATGAAAAGTCCTTTCGGTGCCGGGCTTGGGACATGGGCGCACCCATGCAGCTCCGGCTAGTTTTCTCGGTTGCGGTGTGTCCGGCTTTCCCGGATTCCTAGCTGCGATGCAAGCCTGGGCTCCCGACCCCAGCACACACCACGCCCAGTCGCCTGAGCATCATGAATGGACCGAAGGGATCGACCCGCGCAGCACGCGGGGAATCACAGCGCGTAGTCAGCTGGGCACGCGGAAAGACCGCACGCATCAGCTGCTGGGGCTCAGTCTAGCCGCACGCGCCCTTTTTCCCAACCCGCTCCGCGCCTCCCTGAGCCGATGCCCCGCCTCGGCCTTGCACAGGGGTTCTGGGGCAGCGGCGTCTCGTCTCAGAGTTGGTGCATGGCTGAGATGTTCCTGGCGAGGCGCTCGCTCCTGACTCTGCTCCTCCTGACCCTGCTGAGCTTGCCGGCAACGACGCAGAGCTCACCCTCGCTCCATCCGAATGACTGGGAGCCTCCGCTGCGGAGTGCTGATATCGCCCGGGAGTTCGCGGCTCCCCCTGCCCCCTGGGCCCGGGGGCATAGGGGTTTGGACCTGGGCGCACCCGCGAAAGCGCAGATCCGCTCCCCCGCCGACGGGGTCGTCAGCTTCTCCGGCACAGTAGTCAACCGCCACGTGCTCTCCATCAACCACGGCAACGGCTACATCAGCTCCTTCGAACCCATCGAAACCGACCTCAACGACGGAGACCCCGTCAGCCAAGAACAACCCATCGGACACCTAAACACCTACGACGACGGCACCCACCACTGCGACTCCCCCTGCCTGCACTGGGGAGTCCGACACCACGGCCAATACATCAACCCGATGCTCCTCCTAGGCCCGGTCGAACCCTCCGTGCTGCTGCCGCTGCACGAAACAACAGAACCCTGACGCCAGCAACAACCTCGACCAACCACGCATCCGAGAACATGCCACCCATCACCTCCGGCACACCGAAGGCTCGATGAACGGCCAGGTATGAGCGATCCGGTCTGAAGCAGGGCAGGCGGCTTCCTGACGGTGGCGCACCGCACGCACAGGGATAGTCTTACGGGCGGGGCGTAGTGGACACGACAGTCCCGACTTCCGCGAGGTCTGCCGGAACGAGAACGTCGTGACGTTCTTCCCGACTGAGCCGACCATGCCTGGCCATGTGCTCTTGAGCCCGCGGCGGCGCGTCCGAACCATTTGGGCACTCGATCCCGACGAGGTCGCCGACTCTCGGGGGCCGCGCTCCTCCTGGCCGAGGCGATCAGTGAGGCGGTGCAGCAAGGGAGACTCAACGTCATCCAGGCCAATGGGCAGGGTCGCCAGATCGAACCGAAGCGTGCCGCTCTGCACCCTCCACTCGGTTGACGCCGACGAACCGCAGGGGGCCGCCTCTCTTGAGCTTCCGACCTTGACGAAGATCACGCGCGCCTACTTCTCCGAGGGCCTCGGTTGAGGCTTCGTGGTCGATCACACCCTTTTGCATCGCGCTACTGCTAGCCGGTGCTGGGGTCCTGAGCGTCGTTGTGAGTTAGGTAATATGGGAGCGTTCGCAGCCTGAAAGCTGGGGGCGGACCCACTTCGAAACTGGGGCGTCCTAGAGGTTGTGGTGGCGCTGCTGCTTCTCGGCGTCGTTCGCCTACTGAGTGACTGGTCGAGGACCAAGAATGTAAGTAACGACGACAAAGAGGACGGGAGGTCCATCATGAGAGCAAACATGTTGAAGAAGTTCTACTACAAGGTGACCGCTTGGCGGTTTCAGTGGTCAGGACGCAAGTTCTGGCAGTACGCAATGGAATCCGTGTGGGCTTACGGCGCTGGTGTATTGGCAGCACGCCCCCTTCCTTGAGGTTGCGAACCCGCGAAGGCCCCGACTTTGGTCGGGGCCTTCGGCGCGTGAATACCCTGGTCAATTCCGATTCAACCCATGTCTCCGCGTGTCTAGAGCGTGCTTGAAAATGCTCTCTGCCTCGACGATCATGCGCGGCGGCGTCGCCGGGTCAAAGACTCTGAGGATCGAGTGCCGGAAGGACGACGGGAGCGGTGTGATGGCGTTGGGCTTACTCCTCATCAATAATTGCACTCGTTCTCCTGCACCTATAACTCGGCCACGAGGAAGAAGCGGGAAGGAAACATGAGCCGGTCTCGTTGGCGTGGCGCTGTTTCGCCTTGAGTAGGTCGTCCAGCCGGAGACGTCCGTCTAGCACGAGATAAAGGTCGGTCCCAACCAGGGTGATAAAGGGCGTCGACTCTTTGTAGCTATCGAGGGCAGGTCGGGAGAGACCATTACCGGCGACGAAAATTCCCAGCGCATTCTTGCCGTTTCGCTGAACCTTGGCTGCGAAGGCGTCGGCTGCTTCTCGGCTGACGGTGGCATTCAGCCACCTAGCCTCGAGAAGATAGTCGTCGGTCCCAAAACTAAGGAACCCGTCGATCTGCTTAGTCACCGTACTATCGGCAGTCCGTGGCTCCATTAGCGTTGGAGCACGTATGTCCCGTCGCGCAGAATTCCGCGGATTTGCCATCCCGCTTCCATGAGGGGGTACATAGTCTCGCGCAGCGCCTGCCGCCACTGCACGGAAACCGTCGAGCACTGCGCGCGCATACCCTCAATGTCACGTGGTACGCGTAGTCCGACCATGCCTTCAGCAACGGTACGGAGATCTTCAGATGTGCGCACTGGGGCTCCGTCTTCCCCAATATCGAGATGACGCACGATGCGCGATGCACTTTCTAACGCGTCTCCCAGCGGCCGGACAGGCCGACCCAGGTGCCAGCGGATCAGAGCCCGGTCGCTGCCGTGACCGGAGTTGGTAGCGTCGCGCATCGTCCCATAGAAGTTAGGTAGATACTCCTCCAGTTGTGCGCCGAGTCTGTTGAGATTGAAGCCAGCGTTGCGCAAGATCAGCGGGTCGAAGGTCCACTCCAACGTAGTGACGCCGCGTTGGAGGCACCACGCTCGCTGGTGCAGCTTCATGGCCGTTCCCACTCCTTTGCCCTTAGCCGAAGCCGAGACACCAGCGATGTGGGAATGCATCCTTCCGGCCGCCGGGGCCCCGAAGAACCCTGCAGTGACGCCTACCATCTGCTGGTCTAGGTACGCGCCAGCGACGTAGTTGCCCGCGTGCCCAAGGGCGATCAGGAGACCTGGCTCCACCGGAGCAGCTCCCCCACTGTCATCGTTCCAGATGCAATCAAGCAGCTCGGCGGCGGTTGCGCATTGCTGCGGGGTCCTCAATTCAGTCATGACCACCCCGGCTTGCCGGGCTGTTTGGTCTGCGAGAGTGTGGGCTGCGAAAATCACATGCTGCGGCACGACGTCAACAACCGAGTCCTTCGACATCTACTCAGACCCTCCCAGCACAGAACGGATCATGCCGGCCAGCAGCGCGGTGCGCGGCGGGATCTGAGCTATGATCACATGCTCGTGCTCAGCGTGAGCACCGTCGCCAGCCGCACCCATCCCATCCAACGTGGGTATCCCGGCGCCGGCTGTGAAGTTCCCGTCGGACCCCCCGCCGACTTCGGCGGATTCGGGGCGGTCCACGCCCAGCTCATCGGCCACCGAGACTGCCCGCTCGAAAAGGTCTTGCGCTGCGCTGCACGGCATTGGCGGACGGTTGATACCACCATGCACGGTGACTGCGGCCCCGGGGACGTCTGAGTTTAGGCTGTGCAGAGCCTGGTCGACTCGTTCCTGTTCAGCGATGGTGACAGCACGAACATCCACGGCAACCTTTCCTCGGTCAGGCACGGTGTTCTGCGTGGAGCCCCCCGAGAAGACCGTTGGAGTCACGGTCGTCCCGAGGGTGGGTTTCGCCAATGCTGCGATCTGAGGAAGCAGCATGCCAAGAGCGACACCTGCGTTGACACCTTTTTCCGGCTCCAGCCCAGCGTGAGCCGCCTTGCCCTTTACTTCGACCTGGTAAATGCTGGTGCCCTTCCTTGCCACCTTCAGAGCACCCTCTGCCGCAGCCTCAAGAACCAATACGGCCTCCGCTTCAGCGGTTTCTTCCAGGATAAGCTGGGAGGAAGTGGTCGAGCCGACCTCTTCATCTCCGGTGATCAAGATGCTCAAGCCTTCCAGATTTTGCCCAGTCTCGGCCAGAATACTAGTAGCATGGATAGACATGACTAGCCCCGTGAGCATGTCAAAGACGCCGGGACCACGTAGTAACCCGTTTTGGGCTGAGAACGGGATACGGTCCAGCGTCCCGCGGGGCCACACCGTATCCTGGTGGGTGAGTAGCACTACTTTCGGTGCCAACGCACCGAAGCGCACCCGAACGTGCGTTACACCGTCGATGACGATAGTTTCGGGCTCGGCTCCAATCCGCTCATTCAGCAGGTCAACGATATCGCGGGCGCCCTGCGCCACAGCGGTGTGATCCGACGACGGCGTCTCAGTCTCCACTAGCCGCCTGGTATCAGCGATCATAATGTACAGGCGTTGTGACGCGGCCTCAGTGAGCTCTACCGCGTGATCAGTGAAATCGGCAGATGGAACGCTATACATACGAGTGTCAACCGACCTTTCGCTTGTAACAGAGTCTGTGTTGCTCGAGGAGCGCCCCGGCGGGCCGCTCCTCGAGCAACATCAGCCCTCACTTTCGGAGAATGTGTCCTACCGTCCGGTGAAGGCCCTGCGGTCCGCCGCTAGGCGACTGCGACATCCGGGCCGACCACTGCTTTTCCAGGTCCCCACCCGGGCGCCAACCAACTCGCTGCGTACCCGCAAGGAACCAGCCTTCGTTGCGTCTCGGGCTCTTCGTTGGCGGCCCACGCCGGCAGCACCCGGCTCCGAGGTCCAACGAAGTGGTCGCCACGCGGCGCAGATCGTCAACTCCGGACCCGGGATCGTGGCACGAGCGAGGGGTAGCATCAGCGCGACTTGGTCGGCGCTGGGCATTCGTCGCTCCTTGTTCGACACGGTTACTGGCCGGATTCGCGGGTGTTGTAGAAGATGTCTCCGGGGAGGGGTTCATACTCATACCCCTCCAAGTCAGCACGCATGCCGGTCACCGTGAACTTGTCACCAAACTTGACTATCGGGAGGTAGTCATAGAAGGCTCGCTGCAGCTCTTCGGCACCCTCTAACGCCTCCTCTTCGTCATGTGCGGTACTGATATGGTCGAGAGCGGCATCGATTTCATCGCTGTCGGTCCAACCGGGCCAGTTCTCGTAGAGAAAAACGAAACCGACCGGAACCGTTGTCGGCGCGAAGCCTGTGATGAAGATGTCGTAGGCTTCCGGATCGTCGCGATCCTGCAACACGGTGGCCCAGTCGGTAACGATCAGTTCCACGTCAAGGCCAGCGTCCTCGAGTTGCTGTTGCATGGGCACGGCAGCGTTGTAGTGATCCATGTACTCACGGGTGGTGAGGATCCGTACGGTCTCTCCATCGTACCCAGCCTCTTCAAGTAGATCTTCAACAACCGAAGGGTCATCGTTCTCAAACAGTTCCTGCCCCACATCGGAGTGCCAATCGGAGTCCTCGGGCATCAGAGCTGCGTTGGTGTTGTAGAACTCCTCAGAAACGAAGGCCGACTGCTGAAGCGCCTCGGCATCTATCGCGGCCAGCACGGCCTGCCGCATGGTCTCATCTGCCATCAGGCCTTCTTGCTTGTTGAAGACTGCCCCGTTGAAGCCCTGCTCTCCCGCGACTAGGTCAACGCTGTCATCGTCCTCGAGCATCTCCACGTTATCCAATGGCAGAGCGTTGGCGGCGTCGTACTCACCTGACTGCAGGCCGGAGAGCCGCGTGGATGAGTCGGTCACAATGTGGAAGTAGATGGTGTCGAAATAAGGATCCTTTTCCCCGGCGGTGCCGCTGGCTTCGCCCTCAGGGGACTCGTAGTCTTCGAAGCGGTCTAACTGTATGTATTGGTCAGTGGACCACTCACTCATCTCATAGGGACCGGTGCCGACGTATTCTTCGACACCCTCTTCGGGCGCGTCCTGGATGATCTCTGCCGGCATGATCATCGGCAGCTGCGCCTGGTCGGCCAGCAGCTCCACTGCAATGTACATCGGTTCAGGAAGAGTTACAGTGACCTCTCCATCCTCGTCAGCAGTGACGTCAGCTTCGGAAAAGAAACTCTGACCCACACTGGAACGTTCCATCCAGGACTGCAGGGAGGCGACGACGTCTTCGGCCTCCATCTCAGTGCCATCGTGGAACATTACTCCCTGGCGTAGAGTGAACGTGATGTCCAGTCCATCGTCTGAGACTTCGTAGTCTTCCGCGAGTACGGTCTGGACCTCACCATCGGCATCGAGGGTAACTAGCGGTTCGAAGAAGTTCCGTGAGATGTCACGAGTTGCAGTAGCCGTGCTGACCGTGGGATCCAGGGTGGGTGGCTGAGCGTTCCAAGCAATGTCGAACTCCCCCCCGACTTCGACGTCGGCTCCGTCGCCCTCCTCGGGGGCTCCGTCCCCGCCGCAGGCGCTCAGCGCCAGTGTGAAAACTGTACCAGTGGCAAATAATTGACTTTTCTTCATGGTGATTCCTTTCCTTATTCGAGGCATACGAATGAGTTCTAGGTTGACGTGCTGACAAAAACGGGCTGACCAGGTCGTTGCTCAGGTAGCAGTTCCCCACCGCTGACCACCGCGGTACCACCCACCAGCACGTGCTCGATCCCTTTGCTGGGGGTCACGGGGGCGAAGCTGGTATTGGGTTCCAAGCGCTGAAGATCAAAAATCACAACGTCGGCGTCAGCACCGACTCCCAAATGGCCCTTACGCTCCATGGCCGGGACCGATGAGCGCAGAATCCGTGCTGGCAAGGCAGAGGAACGGTCGATGACCTCGCTGAGACCCAGGGTTCCGGTGTCGCGGTGCAACCAGGAGAGAGCACGCACATAGCAAGAGGTGGTGCGTGGATGGACGGTGATGCCTTCGCTGGGTAACGGCCACTGGCTCAGGTCCAAGCCGGAGCGGTCGGCGGCCTGGTCTAGGGGTTGGACCACCATCGCGTCAGAAGCGAAGGCAGCTCCCTGTAGTGAAACCGCCTGCTTCAGCTGTTCCAGCTGAGCGGGCTCGCGCTCATCGTAGTAACGGATGAGACAGAGCCCGCCCGGATCCTCCGCGCGTAGCCGGCGGAGACGTTCAAAGCTGGCCACCTCTTCCCCGGTCTTCAAATAGGTGATGGTGCTGGCGGGAGTGTTGGTGGCCTGCAGGCTTTCCGGGGAGAGGAACTCGGCTCCGATCACAGTGGAGGCCAGCCCGAAAGGGTAGGACTCAGTCGTGAAAGGCAGGCCTTCGGCCTGCGCTTCAGAAATCAACTGGGCGGACTCTTCAACCATAGAAGCGTTGGAGCTGGCGAAGTGGCACAAATGTACTTGGGCTCCCGTGGTGCGGCTGAGCTCCAGGAGTTCGGAGACCCCCTCCACCGGAGTGTGGTCGGGAACTCTTGCGCCCCAGCGCATATGGACGAACAACGGGACCTGGCGCTTCATCGCGAGCTTACCCAGAGCGTGCAGTTCCTCCGATGATGTGCGGGGAGCGTAGCCCAGCAGCACCCCGATGCCGATGGCACCAGCGTCTAGCTGCTCTTCAACCAAACCAAGAATCTGCTGCAGTTCTTCGGCCGTGGCGGGCTCCCTCCAGTGGGCACCCCCTTGGATGGCAGAGAAGGCATCGAGAGGGAGTGCTGAGAGTCCAGCTACGGCATTTTCGTCGAACTGTTCCTTAATGATTGCGCGGCTGTAGAGCCACCCAGCTGAGTAGCCGTAGTGCAGCGGGCGGCCCTCACTATTGGACCAGTCGTAGGACTTCGATACCGGCGCGGCCCCGCCTTCAAGTTCCAGCGAAGTGGTCACTCCATCTAAGGCCTGCAGACGATGACCGGCCAGGTCTTGGGCATGGCTATGCAGGTCGATGAACCCAGGAGCTACGATCTTGCCCCGGACATCGATCACCGACTGAGCTTCGGGTGTCCCCTCACCTACGTAGGCGATCTTGTCGCCGACGATGCCGATGTTCACCTCCACGTCAATGGCATTCTCCGGGTCGATCACCCGTCCGCCAGTGATCAGCACATCACACAGGGGAAAGTCCATAGTGTATTAATCCTTCTTGTTTGTCGGTAGCTCGTGAACTGCTCTGAGGGGGCGCTGCCAAACCTCAGAGGATTTCGGGAAAGCGTTCCTGGGGCACGGAAAAGTCAGTCTGCGGCGCCTCTACGCTGGATCCGCAGATCGCCTCGATCCGCTTGGCATACTCCAGAAGAGCCGCCTCGCTGCGGTAGCGCCCCACGATCTGCAGTCCCACCGGATGGCCTTCGGCGGTGAAACCTACAGGCACCGAGATCGCAGGGTGGCTGGTGAGGCTTATTGCGCTGGGCAGGGCCATCCATTCCAGGTAGTCAGCCATCGCTGATGAACCGATCTGTCGGGGATAGCGCTGCCCGACCTCAAAGGGTGGTACCTGGCATGTCGGCGTAAGCAGGACATCGTAGTCGGTGAGGAACTGCGCCATGCGTTGGAAATTGATGCCTTGAACCCGATGAGCCTTCGATGCCTGCACCCCCGTGACCCTGCGTCCCACTTCTACGTTCCACCGGGCGTCCTCCTTCAGCTTCTCGGGATGCATTAGCGCCAACGGGCCAAGGGTGGCTAGCACCTGCAGTCCCCGCAGGGCGCAGAAGGCCTCGTGGGCCCCTGAGAGGTCAGGGTGCGCCGACTCGACCCTCATCTCTGTCTCGGTCTCAGCCAGCTGAGAGATGACTGGTTCCAAGACCTCCAGTACGCTTGTTTCCACTGGAAAGCTCCCGCTGAAGTCCGGTGTCCAGGCCACTCGTAACCTCTGTTTTCCAATACGGTCGCCGGGGGGGGATCCAGCCACGTCGAGGTAGCGCGTCGGATCCTCATCAACGCTGAACGGATCGCGGAGGTCGTTGCCAATCATGGTGCTCATAAGCAGCGCAGTGTCGCGCACGGTCCGGGCCATCGGCCCTTTGACTGAGAGCGTGCTGTATGGAAAATCCGCCGGAACATTTGGCACTTTCCCCAGAGAAGGCCGTAGTCCGACCACGTTGCAGAAAGATGCGGGATTGCGCAGCGAGCCGCCTGTGTCGCTGCCATCAGCAATGGGTAGCATGCGTGTAGCCACGGCAGCCGCCGCACCGCCGGAGCTTCCTCCCGCGGTGCGTGCCAGATCGTAAGGATTGCGGGTTGCCCCGTAGACCGAGTTGAAGGTGTGCGAACCCAAGCCGAACTCGGGAGTGTTGGTCTTACCGATCATTACTGCCCCGGCTGCTCGCATACGACTGACGAAGAGTGCGTCGGCCCCGGCAACTCGGTCGGCAAAGATCGGGGAGCCCTGGGTGTAGCGGAACCCTGCAGTCGGTGCGAGGTCTTTTACCGCCACCGGCAGACCTGCAAGAGGAAGGTTGCTGCGCGCCTGATCAGGCTGGGCGTCGATTGCGCGAGCCTGCTCCAGCGCAGTATGGGCCTGGAGGTCCTGGACAGCGTTGACAGCAGGGTTAACCTCAGCGATGCGGTCCAGGTGCGCCTGGGTCACCTCCACGGCGCCGAGTGTCCCGGAGCGAACGTCGGCAGCTAACTCACACGCACTGCGGTGGGTCAAGGCTGCAGTAGTCTCGGGGGTTGCAGACATCAGGATACCCCGAGGTCGATGGAGAAGGACGAGGTAGTCAGCTGCTCCAAAAGCTCGCGTCGCACCCGGTAGCCGAGTCCCGCTACGGTGGGCACCTTGATCTGTCCGTTGTCCATCACCACTTCGGGTTCGATGATGTCTTCGGACCAGTAGCGGGAGGACGGTGCAGTGTCACCAGGCAGGTTGAATCCCTCCAGGGCGGCGATGGCGACGTTGTGGGCCCGCCCGATTCCGGTCTCCAGCATGCCGCCGCACCACAGGCCGATGCCAGCGTCATGACAGATTCTTTCGATCTTTTGGGATTCGGCAATTCCGCCGACTCGTCCAATCTTTACGTTAATGATCCGGCAGGAACCCAACTCGATGGCTTGGCGAGCGTCCTCGGCTGAATGGATGGATTCATCTAGGCAGATCGGTGTACGGATGCTGCTCTGCAGGTGTCGGTGGTCCACGATGTCGTCGTGGGCCAGCGGCTGTTCAATCATCAGCAGGTTCAGCTCGTCAAGGGCGGCGAACAGCTCGACATCGTCAAGACTGTAGGCGGAGTTGGCATCAGCCATAATCGGGGTGTCAGGAAATTCGGCGCGCACCGCGCGCAAAAACTTGTCGTCGCGGCCCGGCGCGATTTTTATCTTCACGCGCTTGTAGCCAGCATCGGCGGCAGCGCCAACAGCTTCAATGAGCTCTGCTTCTGTCTCTTTGATCCCTATGCTGAGCCCGACGTCAACTGCGGATTTGTTGCCACCGAAGGACTCGGCCAGGGATAAGCTCTGCTTGGTAGCCCAGAGGTTCCAGACCGCCCCCTCAAGAGCCGCTTTAGCCATGTTGTTGCGTTTAAAGGGGCTGAGAAGCTCAGAGACCTGGAAGGGGTGGGATATGTCTTGGCCTCGCAGCGTGGGAATGATGAACTCTTCAAGAGCCACCGCAGCGGTGCTGGTCGCTTCTTCCGAGTAAAGCGGCAGCGCAATCGCCACACATTCGCCGTAACCGATGTCCCCGCCACTGTGGGCTTCGACGATTAACAGGTCCCGGTGAGTCTGGGTCGCAAAGCTGGTGGTGAAGGGCTCTAGCATTTCCATCTTCAGCCGGCGAACGGTAACGGATTCGAGCTTCATAGTGGTGTCCTTGATCTGGCGGTTTACCTATGTATGGCAGCGGGTTGGGCACGTGAGCTTTAGGTCTGGTGCAGGACCGCCCTGGAGACGCGACTAAGTCAACCCGGCGGAAGCTGAGTATCGGCGGCTCTTTTCCTGCCGCTGGCTGGGGTGCTGGACCGGCACTGAGGACAGCAGCTTCTGCGTGTAGGAGTGTTGCGGGTCGGTATAGAGCGCGGCCGCGTTGTTCTCTTCGACGAGTTCGCCGTTGAGCATTACCCCCACGCGGTCAGCCAGGTAGCGGACCACGCTCATGTCATGGGAGATGAACAGGTAAGTCAGGCCGCGTTCCCGCTGTAGCTTGCGCAATAAGTTGAGAACTTGGGCCTGGATGGAAACATCGAGGGCCGAGACCGGTTCGTCGCAGATCAGCACTTTAGGTTCGACCATCAGGGCACGTGCGATGCCGATTCGCTGGCGTTGTCCTCCGGAGAACTCATGTGGGAACCGCTCAGCATGCTCTTCGGTGAAGCCCACGGCATTCAGCGACTCTTTAACCCGTTCCCGGATCATCTTAGTGTTCTTCTCCCCAATGATCCGCAGTGCTTCTTCGAGGATGTGGCGCACGCGGCGTCGTGGGTTCAGCGAAGAGTGAGGATCCTGGAAGATTATCTGGATGTCTCGGCGTATCTGCATTGAATCTCTGGCGGTGGTGTCCATGACCTCCCCGGCGAGGGTGATCTCACCGGCGGTTGGGACAATCAGGCCCTGAAGTAGCCGGCCTGTGGTCGATTTACCCGATCCGGACTCTCCCACCAACCCATAGGTCTCACCCTTATAGAGATCCAGGTCTACCTTGTTAACCGCCCTTACACCTCCCTTTTTGAACCCCAACGGAGAGCGCGACACGAACTCTTTGACCAGGCCGCGGGCTGAGAGCAGAGGGGCGGGCCTCGGCGTGGACTCTGCTGCTGCCCAATTGGGTACCGTCATTGCTGGCGCTCCTCAGCGGAAAAGTCACTCTCGGGGCCCGTTGCCGTCTCAGCATCGCGGGAGTCGTTGGAGTATCCGATCGGATTAGAGGCGGACAGCTCGGCTTCGATGATCGCCGGAATCTCCTCGGCTCGAATGCAGCGAACCAGATGCCGGTCGCCCTCACCGGGGCCAGACTCGGTGGCATCGGCCACGCCGGACGGTGTTCCCTCGCTCTCGGGCCGATACTGGCGCAAGGCGGGATTGTCTTGCCGGCACGCATCCATCACGAAGGGGCACCGGTCTGCGAACCGGCAGCCCGCGGGAACATTGCGCAACGTCGGCACCGCTCCGGAGATGATTGGCAGGTCGTGGGAGTTATCGGTCTCCAAAGATGGCGTGGAAGCCAACAAGCCACGGGTATAGGGGTGGGCTGGGGCGTCGAAGAGGGTATGCACGTCGGTGTCTTCGATGACCTGACCCAGGTACATCACGATCACCCGGTCACAGATCTCGGCGATCACCCCTAGGTCGTGGGTGATGAACATAGTACCGGCGTCGAACTGGGCGCGTAGCTCCTCCATCAACTCCAGGATTTGGGCCTGGGTAGTCACATCCAACGCTGTTGTCGGTTCGTCGGCGATGAGCAGTTCAGGCTCGCAAGAGAGTGCCATGGCGATCACCACACGTTGCCGCTGCCCGCCGGAGAGCTGATGAGGGTACTGTGCCATCCGCAGGGCAGGCTCTGGAATCCCGGTTAGCTCCAGCATATGCACGGCCTTGTCGTGGGCCTGTTTCTTCGAAAGCGTGGTGTGGGTTCGGATCGCTTCGATCAGCTGGTTACCGATGCTGTAGACGGGGTTGAGCGACGACATCGGGTCTTGGAAGATCATTCCCAGCCGGCCACCGCGATAGTTGCGCATTCGGTCCTCGGGAAGCTGGAGCAGTTCGGTGTCGCCGTCGAAGACTACTGAGCCTTGGTAGTAAGTGGTGTCCTCATCGAGCAGACGCATCACCGATTCTGCGGTGACTGACTTGCCGCATCCGGACTCGCCGACGATACCGAGCACTTCGCCACGCGCCACGGTGAAGGAGACGCCGTCGACCGCGGTGACCTCGCCGTCTTCAGTAGCGAAGGTAGTCCGCAGATCGCGAACCTCTAACACGTTCGAGTTGGAATTTGGCTCCGACGCCTGTCCTCTGGGGCGTGAAGTTGTCGGGGGTGAGGAAATGCTCATCGTGTTCCTTCTTCCGAGTCATCATCGCTTCGGTCGTTAGGGCCCGCCCCAGAAGCGCTGGCGGACCGCACCTTTGCTTGCGTAAGGGCCCCAGCGGGCTGGTCCGCAGCCTGTCTGGCTGCTTTGCGAGCCCGGCCCTTGCTACCTCCACCTTTGCCGCGATAGGTGGGGTCCAGCAGATCCCGCAGCCCGTCCCCGAGTAGATTGATTGCGAGGATCGTAGCCATGATGAAGATTCCGGGGAAGGCCGTCATCCACCAGGCGTTGTAGATCACCGTCCTGCCGTCCAGCAGCATGTTGCCCCACGACGGGGCAGGAGGCGGCACACCGGCGCCCAGAAAGCTCAGCGCGGCCTCTGTGATGATCGAATCCGCGAATACGAAGGTGGCCTGCACGATCAGCGGCGAGACCACATTCGGTGCCATGTTGATCCAGATGATCCTGGTTCGGGAGGCTCCCTGGGCCTTCAACGCCTCCACGAAAGTCTGTTCTTTGACCACCAGGGCTGAAGAGCGGACGATCCGGGCCACATAAGGAGTGAAGACAATCGTCATAGCGATCACGACATTCGAGGTCTGCTGACCCAGGGCCGCCATGATGGCAATCGCCAGCAGGATCGCCGGAAACGCCATCAAACCGTCGCTGATGCGCATCAAGATCATGTCCGCGACCCGACTATAGGCGGCATACAGGCCCACCGCGCAGCCCAACACCGCGGTGCAGACCGCGGTGACGGCACCTACTAGCAGTGAGACTCGAGCACCCTCCACCACGCGGGCCAGAACATCGCGACCGTAGTTGTCGGTCCCGAACGGGTGCGCCCTGCTGGGAGCCTGAAGGCGGTTCGCTGGGTCCAACTCCAGCGGCGACGGTGTCAGTATTGGCCCAAAGATGGCCACCAACGTAACCAGAAGGAGGATGATGCCCCCCGTCAGTGCCAGCTTATGGGCGCCGAATCGGCTGAGGAACCTCGACCCGCGTGAACGGGTCTTGTCTATCCTATTCAGCGAGCCCACCGTCATACCCTTGGGCTTACCGCCACCCGGAGACGCAGCTTCGAAACCGGTCTGCGAAGTAGATGTCTGTGTCATTAGCTGTCTCCTCCAGCGAAGCGAACCCTTGGATCGAGCACACTGTAGAGAACATCGACCAAGAAGTTGATCAGCACGTAGGAGACCGCGATCATCAGCACTACTCCCTGGATCACTACCAGGTCACGCCGCTCCACGCTGTTGACGATCAGCTGACCGATCCCAGGAATATTGAACACTGTTTCCACCACAGCCGCCCCAGCGATCAACGTCCCCAAAGTCTGACCGATAGTGGTGATGATGGGCAGTGCGGCGTTGCGTAGCGCGTGCTTGTATAGCGTCACGCGCGCCTTCAGCCCCTTCGCTTTCGCCGTCTTCATGTAGTTCTTCGACAACGTGTCCAGCATCGCGGTACGTGTCATTCTGGCTATTAGGGCTGCTTGCATCGCTCCCAGAGCGATCGCCGGGAGAGCCAGATATCGCAAGGCCTCCCCTAACCCCTGGTCAGGCGGGACATACCCAGCAACTGGTAGCCAACCCAGGATCACCCCAAAGAGCAACATCAGGAACAGTCCCAGTAGGAACGACGGCACTGAGATCCCCATCAGCGCACCAACCATGACTGTCTGATCGGCCCCAGTGCCCTGCTTCTTGGCAGCCACAATGCCTGCCGGTACGCCAATCAAAATCGCCAGCACCTGAGCCAAGACCGCCAGGTTGATCGTGGGACCCAAGGCGGCCAGCAGCACTTCGGTGACGGGCAGGCCAATGAACAAGGAGGTCCCTAGGTCGCCAGTAAGCGCGGCCCCAACCCAGGAAAAGAACTGCACCAGCAGCGGGTCATTGAGACCCAGGGACTCGCGCAGCGCGTCGACCTGTTCCGGGGAGGCATCCGGCCCCAGCATCACCGCCGCAGCGTCACCGGGCATCAGGTGCATCAGCCCGAACGTCACCACGGCGACGACGCTCAATACGGGCACCAGTGCCAGAGCCCGCCGGACCACATAGCCAACCATGTATCCTCCACGTTAATTGTGCATTTCCTGTGTGTTGCATCACATGTTCGATTAGGTGCCATGAGTCTGATCGCCAAGAAAAACGACGTCAACTCGCTACGTGCTAATGTCGAAATCAGACATTTTTATGACGACACTCCTTAAGAACTGAGGCCCTAATGTCGCGATCTTCCGCAGAGCTCGACATGAAGATGATGGAGGCCCTGCATGTGGATGGCCGCGCCTCTTGGCAACGTATTGCCCACGCTCTTGGCGTTAATGAGCGCACAGTGGCGCGCCGCGGTAACGCCCTGCTGGAATCTGCCACGGTGCAAGTGGTTGCTATTGGCCTGCCGGCCTTGGGACATGTGGTGGCGCTTCGTTGCGGCCACGGACAGGCCCGGATGACCTCGCGTGCGCTGAGCCAGCACGCAGCCAGTCACTGGGCGCATGTAACTACCGGCGATTTTGACGTGGTTGCTGAAATCACCGCAGAGTCTCAGGAGGAGACCAGTTTTCTTCTCGAAGAACTGCCTGCCGTGGCAGGTATTCGGGATATACGCACTTATCCGGTTATCGAGTACTTGCGCCTGGCTCGGTGGTGGAACCTAGGCATCCTTTCGGCCCATGAACGGGCCGCCATCAGAACCTCAGCCGGGCTGAGTTCCAACCAGCACATCGGCACCACGGAGAACCTTACGGACCGGGACCAGGCTCTGTTGCAGGCCTTGGAGCTGGATGGACGCATGTCTTATGAAGAACTGGGTCGCCGCACGGGAACCTCTGATGTCACCGCCAAACGGCGCCTCGACGCGCTGCGCCGGGAAGGCGTGATTGCCATCCGAGCGGTCATCGACCCTGAGGCCTTAGGGCTGGGAACCGAGACGCTGACCTGGCTCGATGTGCCGCCGAGGCATCTGGAGACCGTGGCCGAGGGGATTAGGCGTTCGGAGCACATAAAGTACGCCTCACGCATTGCTGGCCCGTGGGACTTCATCCTGAAGAATCACGTACGGGATAGGACCGCTACTGACGAGGTGCTTCCAGACGAACCGTGGGTGGAGCACATCACCAGCATGAACATTTCGGTGGCTTTGCGAACCGATAAACGCAGCATGGTGCCCACCTCTCCCAGATAATCTTCATGCTCAGGGGGGGCTTGTAGCCCGCCTGCATAGGGGTGGAGCGCCCCAGCTTCTCCCCCACTGCCCTGCGGGCTGTGGCTCGCTAGCATCGGGGCCTAGTAAGTGCCTCGGCACCTTACTAAGGTGAGATTCCTCGACATTCCGTGACGGCGAGAAATTTTCCGCTAATCGAATCGCCCCAGCATCGCAGCAGCGAGCTCTAGGCGGGCAACTGTCGCTAATATCCTGCGTGAAGGTCTCAGCGCGGATGCGTTCCCCGACGGTTAACTCCATGGGGCTGTTGTCGTATGCGTCACAGGAGATGCCGATCGATAGCCGATGGCCCTCGATCTCCAGGTAGCCCATGCAGGGGTACGTCGCTTGCTCGTAGCGCCGGAAGGCGTGACGGAGGACACGCCCCGGAGGGTTTCCATAATCATGCGATGCTCATCGCACGGGGATGTGCAGAACGTGCCACCCTGGCAGGGGTCGCAAGGGACCTCCGGCCTAACGACGGGCTTTACTGAAATGGATACGGCAGGCTGAGGTCGACGAAGGATCCCGCGAAGGCACTCCCGGCGGTGATCTTAGGGAGTTGCGGCCATGGGGGGCTAAGACAAAGCACACGGAGTAGGAGGGGGTCTGCCCCGGCCACGGTCTACCCAAGGCTACGCACCTCTGGTCGACTTGTTTGACTCAGAGCCGCGCGAGGAGCGCCGCCAGCAGGGCGATCCGCTCCGGGATTGATTCTAGCCGGACCTGCTCATGAGCTGCGTGGGCTCCTGCGCCGTCGGGACCAAAACCGTCTAAGGTCGGCAGGCCAAGGGAGCCAAAGAAGTTCGTGTCTCCGGCACCTGCCGCAGGACGCCCGCCGACGGCGGCGAGACCCGCGTCCGAGGCAGCCTGCTCCACCACGGCGAGTAGCTTTTCATCGGCGACGTCCGCCTGCCAGGCGTGGCGCTGGGACAAGGTTTCGACCTCCAACTGGGCATCGGGACGCACGGGGCTGAGCTCTCGGATGGAGGCCAGCACCTTCTCCTCCACCTCAGGGGTGCGGAACCGCAGCCCCACCTCCACCGTTGCCACAGCAGGCACCACGTTAGTCTTGCCACCACCGCTGATGGTTCCGACATTGCACAACACGCCACCCGGCGCGGTGTCTTCGGCCGAGCCGATAATCTCGCGCAGGGCGAGGATCTGATCCACCAGCTCTTCAATGGCGTTGACTCCCCCCTCTGGGTCAAGGGCGGCATGGGACGCGCGCCCGGTGATCTGAAGCCGGAGTCGCGTGCTGCCGAGTCGGCCTACCTTCAGCCCTCCGCCCGGGTGAGGAGATTCGAAGCCCAGCACGGCGCTGACTCCCTCGGCACTATCCCGCAGCAGCTCTCCCGAGCTGGGGGAGCCGACCTCCTCGTCACCGACCACAACCACGCGCACCGGCGGCCGTGAGAGTCCTAACTCTGTGCTGACGCTCAATCCCTGGTGCATGATTAACAGCCCGGACTTCATGTCAAAAAGGCCGGGCCCATAGGCGAGGTCTCCCTCGATCCGGAACGGCATCTTCTCCAGTGTTCCGGTGGGCCATACCGTGTCGGAATGTCCGATGAAGAGCACCGGAGCGGCATCACGTTGCACGCCCGCGCCGGGGATGTCCATTACGAGGTGTGTCCCCCACTCCCCCTCATGCGCCACGACCTCGGGATCGTGCTCAGCGAAGAGCCCCCTCACCTGCTCGGCGACGGAGGTGACCCCAGGGGCGTCCCCGGTGGGCGACTCCGTCATGACCATTCGTTCCAGAAGTTCAAGGGTGCTGTCATAACGGTTCCTCGCCAGGTCAAGCAGGGCAGTGGGAGAAGAGTTGTCCATGGGGCTATGATACGCAACGTATAAACATGAGCCCGGCTTCGAGAGGACCGCATGAGACATCAGGATGCAGCCGCGCCCCTTTCGCACGCCATGCCGAAATCAATCAGCCTGGCCGGTGGAATCGTGGTCCGGGGTCTCACTGAGGTCGCCGAGCTAGAAGCAGCATGCCGGCTCTACCGTGACGTCTTCTCCTACAGCGGGGAGGACCAAGGAATCAACGCCCGACTGCTGAAGAATCTGCTCACCTACGGCGGAACTGTCATCGGCGCCGTCGATGCCGCGGGCACCGTCCGCGGCATCGCATTCGGATGGACGGCGTTGGAAACCGATCAGGGGGACCCACACATCTACCATTTCTCCCAGGCTGCAGTAGTCTCGCAGGATCTACAGGGCAAGGGCGTCGGTCGCGCATTGAAGAACGTCCAGGCCGCCGTCGCCCATCGGCAGGGGTCAAGCCGGATGCGGTGGACCTACGATCCGATGAGCAGCCGCAACGCTTACTTCAACCTTGATGTGCTCGGCGCACGGGGCCGTTGGTTCACCCGCGACGCCCTCGCCGGGCCGGGCACCGATCGCATCACCGTAGAATGGCGACTCGGCGAGAAGCCGTCGCCGACTCAGCAAGCAACTACTCTCAGCGAACTGGAAGCGGAGCTCTCGGCGCACCGGCTGACGGAACCTGGCCAGATCCGAGCGAGCGGCGACTCGACGGCTCTCGCCGTCCCCGCCCACCAGCCCACTGATCCAGGAGTCATCGAAGTGTTGCGCTCGCGCTTCAGCGAGATCTTCGACCAAGGATTCGTGGCGATCTCTTGCCGCCGCGTAGCCGAGGATCTGGCCGTCTACAGCTTCGCGAGGCGTGCATGAAAAGCACGGACAGCGAAGAGTCTTCGACCGCCGGCCACGAGCCCTACGGTGCAGAGCCCGAGAATCGGCGCGGCCTGGACAGCCCGGCCGCTCGTTTCGGAGCTAGCATGTCCCCGCGGACCTCGTCCAAAACCCTGCAGGCGCGACTGGTCCGCAAGGAGCGCGAGAACCTGGAGCGCGTCTTCGACAGCTTCGAGAACGAGGACTCGGTAGCCCGGGCTGCGGCACTGATCGCCGGCGCCCGCCGTCGATTCATCGTGGGCCATGGCAGGTCTGCCGCCTTCGCTCACCTGTTGGATCTGGACCTCTCCCATGGGGTCTCACAGGTCTCGCTCATCGATGGTCAGAGCACCCGCAGCATCGATGTGCTCACCGATGTGCGCAGCACCGACGTCCTGGTTGCGTTCTCACTGCGCCGCTACCGTCGAGAGACCGCCCCCCTGGTGCAGGCCTTTGCCCGGCGCGGCGGGACGGTAGTGGCAGTTACGGACTCGGTTGACTCCCCGCTGGTACGGCCTGCGAGCGAGGTGGTGATCGTTCCGACCGACTCTGCTTCGGTCACGGACTCCGCCACCGGCATCGCCGCGGTGATCCATCTGCTCACCGCGCTCACCACGGCAAGTGCCAAGGGAAGCCGTCGGCGGCTGACCGAGAGAGAATCACTGATCCAAGAGATGGGACCGTATATCTGATGCGCGCCACGGAGATAGCACTTCACGACGTCGAACTGCCCCTGCGCCACGCCTTCGAGACCAGCTCGCACAGGAAATCCTCACTGCGCCATCTGCTGGTGGAGATGACCTCCGAGGACGGCTGGGTGGGCTGGGGCGAGATCGCATCCCCGGTCGACCCCTTCTACGCTCCAGAGACGACGACGACAGCCTGGCAGACCGCCGTCCAGCATCTGATCCCGACCGTACTTGGCGCAGAGTGGGAGCACCCCGACGAGATCGCCGGACTCTACGCGAGGGTGCGCGGAAACTACTTCGCCAAGGCCGGGGTTGAGATGGCCGCATGGACATTGTGGACCACCACCCATTCCGTGCCGTTGGCGCATGCTCTCGGCGGTGAACGCGACTCGGTCATTGCCGGGGTCTCCTTGGGCATCGAACCCGATATCGATGTCCTACTCACCCAGGTAGGCCGCCATGTGGAATCCGGCTATCCTCGGGTGAAGCTGAAGATCGCGCCAGGATGGGACGTCGAGCCGGTGCGTGCGGTCCGCGAGACCTTCCCGAACCTCGATGTCCACGTCGACGCCAACGGCGCCTACCCGGGTTCTTCCGAATCAGGCGGGGAAGAGGCCTTCGAGGTGCTACGCGCGCTAGATCCGTTTCGACTGACCATGGTCGAGCAGCCCTTCGCTCCAAAGAACTTCTCCGACCACGCTCGTCTGACCGCGGCGATGGACACACCGGTGTGCCTCGACGAGTCGGTGGAGACCCTAGATGACCTGCGCACCGCGCTGGCCCTAAACGCCGGCAATGTCCTCAACATCAAGGTCTCACGCATGGGTGGACTGAGCGCGGCTCGCGACGCGCACGCCGTAAGTTCCGCTGCTGGATGGCCGGTCTGGTGCGGTGGGATGCACGAATTCGGTGTCGGCAGGCTGGCCAACGTTGCCCTCTCCTCGCTGTCAGGGTTCACGCTGCCCTCAGACGTATCCGCCTCCGGCAAGTACTACGCGCAGGACATCATCGATCCTCCGGTCACCGCCGAGCAGGGCGTGGTGCAGGTCCCAACGGCACCCGGGCTGGGCCACCGCGTGCGCAACGACGTCATCACCGCTCATGCAACCAGGCAGCAGCGCTTCCACGCCTGAGCCAGCGCCCGGCACAAAATGACCGAGACTAGGTCTAGCAGAGGTCGTGCTTCGTCCCGATCAGCGGAATCAGACCCTGGTCGATGTTCGCGGAGAAGGGGAATACGCCCAAGGGCATCTGGCCGGAGCGGTCCACCTTCCATTGGATCATTTGTCGGAGAGGGCGGAGTCCGATCTGTCCGATAGGAACGCCCCACTCGTCTGCTACTGCAAAGGGCGCAATCGAGGAGCTTTGGCCGCCGATGCATGCGCTGCGCAAGATGGGGTTCCCCAACCTCACTAACCTTGCGGGGGGGGTGAACGCCGTGCCCGCTTCCCTACAGCGTGGGGATGTTCAACGCGACGCATAGAGGGGCGGGGCGAACACGCGATGCCGGTTGTGCACGCGACGCACTCAGCGACCTTGACCTAGAGGCCGAGGAACACGAGACGGAAGAAAACCAGACTATCTTCCGGGCGAGCAACGGGGAAGTTGTCGAGCAGGACCCCATCGCCGATGCTGACGTTGACGCTGAGTCGGTGGTGAACCTCGGCGTTCGGTACCAAAGCGATAGTGGCAAGGAGGAGGCTCAAGACGAGGACGAAGAAGGGATTGAGGAAGAGCCGGGACGGCTGAGTACACCGACTCTTGAAGCGGGATTCGGGGACAATGGTGGGGTGCGGGTCGAGTTCGACCTCCCCGACTACTTCACCGCCGTTCGGCTCAGCGCACCGCTGCTGAGGAGCTACAAGATGCCCGCGCGGAGTGCCCGGACAGGTACTACGGGTGGATCAACGGGGGTCAGCCTCCAACGCCACTTTCCAACCCGAGACGGTGGACTCTCTCGACCTGGAAGACCGCACGCTCAACGTCTTCAAGCATTTGGACGCCTACTCTGCCCATCCTGAGCTGTTGGACTGAGCGCCTCGCATCGCATTTCGCTGAGAAGAAGGACGGACCATTTTGGGAGGCAAGAAGGGTATGTGAGACATCCGTGAGGGTGCCAACGAAGTCGCTCCGGCAAGCGCCAGACGAAGATTGCGGCTTCCTCACCGGAGACGAACGCCGCGCTTATGGCGTCACACTCAACATTGATCGTTTGAGTGGTCGAGCCCAGTTCAAACTCGGGTGCTCGAAGGTTCGCTTGGAGAGCCCAATGTTTTCTGCCCCTAGGTACCAGTTCCGTGGGCAAGCGGGCACCAGGGAGTCGATCTGACTGCGCCCTCGGAAGGGGAGATCCGCTCTCCCGCCGACGGTGTGGTCAGCTTCTCCGGCGCCGTCGTGGACCGGCAGGTGCTCTCGATCAACCACGGCAGCGGCTATGTGAGCTCCTTCGAACCCGTGGAGTCGGAGCTGGAGGTCGGCGATCCCGTCAGTGCAGGCCAAGCCGTCGCATCCCTAGGGACCTATGAGCACGGCAGCACCCACTGCACAGACCGACCCTGCCTTCACTGGGGCGTGCGCCGCCACAGCGAATACATCAACCCCCGGCTTTTGCTCGGGGACCTCGAACCCTCAGTGCTGCTGCCGCTGAACGAACAGTGACAGACCAGCCATTTCGGCAGTACAGGGAAGGGAAAGGACGAACAGCTCCCGACGCCTCAACGTCGCACCGATCACTTCGACAGCCCGGCCGAACATCAGGGCGTGGCGCCCTTACGCCGCCCGGAGAGGATATAGTTAATATACTTGCGAGGTGAAAAGAGCTGGAAATCAGATGGATTTTGATAAGGCCGACCATGAGTCACCCTACCTCTCATTCCTAGCGGCAGAGTTTCAGAAGCGGGGCACAAAGCTTCGCAGGACGTTGTCGAATAAGACCAAAGTGCATCGGATGCTCAGGGAAATCACCGTGGGCGGAACCCATATCGGATTACCCCAGCAGTACAATGTGCTCACGTCGCCGAACCAAATAACCTCTGAGTCACTCGGGGAGAGAGCCGCCCTGAAGTTTGCGCACGGCTGGTCAGCAAGAGGAGTCATGCTGCTCGAGCGCACCGGCGCAGAGCGATATTTTGATCACTTTTCTCTGCGTGAATGGTCGCTCCAAGAAATCCGTGAAAAGCAGCAGGAGACGACCGCCAGCTTCCCGAAAAAGAAGCCCGCATGGATTATTGAAGAGATGCTTCATGGCCCTCAGCCCGGGACCATACCCTTCGACTACAAGTTCTACATGTTCCAGGGTCAGATCGGCCTCGTGTCGCAGATCGACAGGAACTCGTCTCCTCTGCGCAACGCATTCTTCGACGGAAACCTGAATCCCTTGGTCGAAGAGCAGGACTTCAGGCTCTCCTCGAAAATACAGCCCGCAGCCCCGTTGGTGCCGCGCTCAGCCGTCATGCTCTCACGGTGGGCCGTCGAGCTCTCACAGATGACTGATGCGCCTTTCGTGAGAGTCGACCTCTACGACACCGAAAATGGCCCCTATTTCGGTGAGTTTACGTTCTCCTCGGGAGCGGAGCACAGACGAACAATAAAGTTCAGCAGGAAGATGCTCAACACGTTTGATCACATGTTTGTCAACGCGGAAAAGATGCTCAACAGTGATGCCGTGGATCTTCCTGAGAGTTGGAGCACCCTGCTGCAATCGACCGACTCCGAAGCTCTGGCTTCCCAGCCCCTGCTCAGTGTGACTGAGTATGAGCGCCTGGCCCATTACCTGTATAACCAAGGCGAACTGGGAGGATTCAGGCTGGCGGAGGCGCAGGAGGCGCTTGCGGACCACGGAGCTGACGCCGCAGTCAACCAGTACGTGTCCGAGGCGCACAGGTCGGCAGCCCGGTGGGTAAAAGCAGATCGAAAGTCTCCCCCACGCGGTTTGCGCGAAGCTTTGCAGCAAGTGCGCAAAGACCATCCTCCGGCACAGGTGATAGCCAGGAAGGCCCATCGGACGTTCCGGCGGCTGATGCAGTGAAAGAAGCCTGCCGTCCTGGTCGCCTGCCGTCTCTGAGACGCTATGACCAGCCGACCCCGTCGGAGACGGCAGCCTAGGTCTGCACACGGCGAAGTGCGGCAAGGAGCATCGCCAGACTCAGAATCAGCAGCATCGCCAACAACGCCATGCCCCCGGGATAACCCACGGGGGTGTCCGCCAGCCAGCCGACCGCAGCCGGCCCACCGGCCCGACCCAGCGCAATGGCGACTGACTGAAGTCCCATCAGCGCGCCGAACTGAGCACCGGAGTACCAGTCGCTCATGATGACCGCGCGCAGCGGTATGAATGCCCCGAAAACCAGCCCGAAAATGATGAAATGCCCGTACATCTGCCAGGCCTCGGCACTGCGGATCGCTAACCAGACAGCAGGCATGATGAGTACGGTCAGCGTCATGTAGAGCTTGGCGGAGTTGAAGCGGTTAGCCAGCACCGGCAGCAGAAAACGTGCCGGCAGGCTCAGCAGCCCCACCGCCGCAGCCCACCACGCCACCGACGACGGTTCGAACCCGGAGTCCTCGAACCGTGCAATGCGATGCACGTTGAAAGCCTCCAGCACGGCCATCGTCAGAGCAATGGCCAGAGTCAGTGGGACGAATCCCGCAGGCAGTCTTCGCGCGGAGAGCATCGCAGAACCATCGTCAGGGGGACGAGGTGCAGTCGTCTCCCCCCGCTCAGGCGCCACCCGCAGCGCCCATCCGGCCGCCAGCCCGGAGACCAGCAGCACAGCAGCTCCGAGCAGCGCCGCTGTCGGGCGCCAGCCAAGACGCTCCACCATAAAAGTGGTGGAGGGGATGAAGATCGGCCCGGCGAGACCGGTGATCAGAGTCAACGTTCCCGCCGCACGATTGCGCTGCTCTCGGCCGAACCACTGCTGCAGGGCCACGAAAGGCGGCTCGAAGAGCACCATGGCACTGCCGGGGCCGATCAGCAGCCACCACGCCGCCAGCACCTGCCACTCCGAGGTGCCGGCCGCGAATCCTAGGAAACCGAGAAAGACAAGCAGCCCGCCGAATGCCACGATCCTGCGGATGCCGTGCCGATCTGCATAGCGGCCCACAGACACCGCGACGCAGGCACCGGTCAGAACAGATCCGGAGAAGGCAGCCGAGAGCAGCGAGACGGAAAACTCCGCGCCCGCGGCGCTTGAGGTGATGAGCACCGAGGTGCCGTAGAGAATCGCGCCGAAGCTCACGCCCACACTGACGGCCAAGGCGCAGACCAGACGGCGAAAATGCGGAGCGGCAGAAGATCCGAAGGAGAAACGCATGAAGGCTCTTCCAGGCAGGCGACGGCATGGCAACATGCCGACTCCGCTCCTGGAGGCTTCTATCCCTTGAGATCAATGCCGCTTGAAGCGGCATACTGCGGCGCTCGAACCAGGCCCGGCAGATATGCCGGCGGAACCCTAGCCGCCCGTGCTGGTCGGTCCCCTGAGTCTACATGCTGGACCTCAAGCGAGACGAAACGTATTGTATTTTTTAGGACGCACGAGATTGGACCAGGCAGCCGAACGGAGAGGAAGCATGACGAATAAGCTGCACCTGGAGGACGTACACCCAGAACTGAGACATGCAGCAAAAAGGCTGCCCAAGATCCCCGTTTGGACTCTGAAGTATAATTTCATCAGGAATACTTACTCACGCATATCGGGAAAGATACTCAAGGGAACGACCCCGATGTCGAAATTCATAACGTTCTATCAGGCGAATTGACCCTCCGGGTTTATGAGCCCCTGAGCTCCCGGCAGCAAAGCGGCGCACTCCTCTGGATTCACGGAGGAGGTTTTGTCATGGGCACCCCCTCAATGAACGATCGATTGTGCCTAGAGGTCGCTCGGCGGCTCGGCGTCGTGGTCTTCAGCCCGGAGTACCGGCTCTCCCCCAAACATCCCTACCCGACACCTCTCGATGATTGCATGCAGGCATGGACCTATATGCAGGATCACGCCCGCGCCTACGGCATCGCCTCCGACAAGGTCGCGGTTGGAGGCCAGAGCGCGGGCGGCGGACTCGCTGCCATGCTGGCCCTTCGACTCGCTGAGGCCAGTGGGAACCAGCCCATCGCCCAGTGGCTGTTCTCTCCGATGCTGGATGACCGCACCGCAGCAGCCCGCGAACTGGACGGCATCGGACACTTCACATGGGGAAACGACAGCAACCGCTTCGGCTGGACATCGTTCCTGGCAGCCGAACCTGGGTCAGACGGCGTACCGGCTGAAGCTGTCCCCGCCCGAGCGGCCTCGCTGAGCTCTCTGCCACCGACATGGATGGGCGTGGGCACGATCGATCTGTTCCATGACGAGAACCGGCGCTACGCGACAGCACTGGCTGACGCCGGAGTCCGCGTCAGGCTCAGCACCGTCCCGGGTGCCCCTCATGGGTTCGAAGAGATGTCCCCGCAATCCACCGTGGTGAGAAACTACATCGACGATGCACTCGCATGGCTCGAGGCCTGCCTCCAGCGGTGACCTGCGTGCGGGGGCAGGACGGAGGAGCTGATGCGTCCCGTCCGCGTCACGAGGGGACGCACCTGTCGCGATATACACTGGCGGAAGCAACTGCCGAGGAAGCTGAATGAGGGCAAAACATCGATGTCTCGACGGAACACCCGATCGGGTGAGGTGATAGAACCCAAGGTGAGTCGTCGCAGTGAAGCCGCGCGGCACGCGATCCTGCAAGCGACGGCGAGGCTGCTGGAAACTGGCGGCCGATCCTTCGAGACCCTGACCATCGAGAGCATCGCCGCAGAAGCGGGCGTGGGCAAACAGACGATCTACCGGTGGTGGTCCAACAAAGCGGCAGTGGTCCTTGAAGCCATTGCCACCGGCCATCTGGAGATGGAATACACCTCCATCCCGGAGACCGGAGATATCGACGCCGATCTCTGCACCTGGATGGATTCCATGAGCAGAGAAGCGTCAGCAGAGCCGAACACGTCGATGGCCGAGCATATGATTTCGGCACTGATGGCCAGTGACCATTCCACCAAGAAAGCACTCAGCGACTCCGGCATTCTCCAGCACCCCCCACTGATGCGCCGTCTGCACGCCGAGGTCGAGTCTGGGCGCCTCAGAGAAGATATTGATCCACGAGCCGTGGCAGCAGCTCTTGTTGATCCAGTACGCATACAGATGCTCACGATCGGTCATGTTGACTCGGAGTGGGCGCGCTCGCTGGTCAAAGCTGTCCTCGAAGGCGTGCGAACCGGGCGCTGACGTCCGCCCCGGTGAGAAGAGGCGACTCGCCTTGCTTCATGCCAGGGCGTGATCCGCGCAGGAGCCCCCAGCTGCGGAGCAGCGCCGCATGACCTGCAGAACGACGGTGAGCAGCTCCGCGGATCTGTCCGCGATTTGCGCGAGACGAGACGGTTCGTCTTACTATGGTGGGGTCATTGGGTGAGACCCTCACCCCTTCACCATCGGAAACGGATCTTCATGGCATCCCTATTGCAACGGCTAGGGCTTTTCGCCGCTCGCCGCGCCAAGACTGTCATTGCCGCCTGGTTCGCTCTTCTGGCCATCGCAGTGACCTCATTCCTCTCATTCGGAGGTGAGCTCACGGACCAGATCACGATGCCGGACCTTGAGAGCACCGACGTCACGAACCGGCTCGCGGAAGAGATTCCCGAAGCCAGCGGGGGCAGCGGAAGTGCTGTCCTGCAGACCACTGATGGCGAACCCTTTGATCAGGGGCAGATTTCGGACATCGCTGATCTGGCTGCTCAGCTGGAGCGCGAATCTGCCGTTGACTCTGTCACCGACCCCTTCGTCTCCGAAGAGGAGATGGCTGAGGCCCAGGACGAGCTGGAGGACGGACGTGCCGAGCTGGAGGAGGGCCAGGAGGAGCTCGACCGTGCACGCGAAGAGATTGAAGGCGGGACAGACGAGATAGAAGCCGGCTATGAGGAGCTTTCCTCGGCGCAGGCCGAGCTTGATGCCGCAATCGAGGAAGCGCGGACCGAAGGCTGGTACGACGCGGCGGCGGCGCAGTTCGAGCAGCAGCAGGCAGAGATTGACGCTGGGGTGGACGCCTTGGACGAATCGGCCGCAGAGTTGGACGCCGGTGCCGAGGAGTTGAGCGCATCCGAGGATGAGCTCGCCAGCGGACAGGCTGAGCTCGAACGGGGCGAGGAGTTTCTCGAGCTTGCCTCAGGCGCCCAGATGGTGGCCGACGAGGACAATGTCGCCATCATGATGATCAATTTCCATGAACCGATGGAGAGCGTCGGCGTCGAAGAGCTCGGAGATGTCTCTGAGACTCTGACCGGCAGCGAGATCAGCGGCGTAGAAGTGCTGCCCTCCGGCGATCTGGACACCGAAATGCCGCACCTGTTCTCCGTAGCCGAGGCCATCGGACTCATGATCGCCGCCGCAGTGCTGCTGATTATGCTGGGAACGCTCATCGGCGCCGGCCTGCCGCTGCTGAACGCTTTGGTCGGCGTGGGCATCGGCGTGGCTGGAGCGATGGCCTTCTCCGGCATCTTCGACATGATGTCCATGACCCCGGTCCTCGGACTGATGCTCGGACTGGCCGTAGGAATCGACTATTCACTCTTCATCCTGCACCGGCACCGCCGTCAGCTGAAAGACGGCATGGGCCTCAGAACGTCCATAGGTTTGGCCAACGGCACTGCGGGCAACGCTGTGGTCTTCGCCGGGGCCACTGTGATCATCGCGCTGCTCGCGCTCAATGTCACAGGTCTGCCCTTCCTCGCACTGATGGGCTCGGTGGCGGCAGCATGTGTTGCCGTGGCTGTCCTGCTGGCAGTGACCATGACTCCGGCCATGATGTCGCTGGCGGGCCCCCGCCTGCTCACCCGCAAGGAGCGCCGCCGGGGCGAAGCGCCCCGGGCCCAGGAGATCACTCAGCCGCTGAGCACCCCCAAGGCGCTGGGCATAGCCGCATCGGCGCTCGCAGCCCTGGCTATTCTGGCGGTCCCCACCCTGTCACTGCGCCTGGGGCTGCCGGACGCCAGCTCCAATGCAGAGGATTCCGACGCGTATCAAGCGTATGTGGCGACCGAAGAGGCCTTCGGCGAAGGGTTCAATGGACCGCTTCTGGTGACGGCTGACCTCCCCGGCGGGCTGGGCGAGGAGGAAGCGACCGATCATCAGATAGACATTGCTAGGTCCTTGGAGGACCACTCCGAGATCTCAGCGACCATTCCTGCAGCACTGAACGATGACTATTCGCTCGCTGTCTTCCAAGTCATTCCTGAAGAGGGGCCCGCCGCAGAATCCGTCGAAGAGCTGGTGTATGACCTGCGTGGGGATGATGCCCTGACCGGCGCGGGCCTCGAAGGGGTGGATATTTCTGTGGCAGGGCTTCCTGCCACAAATATTGACATTTCGGATGTCATATCTGATGTGATGCCGCTTTATCTGGCTTTGGTCATCGGTCTCTCTCTGGTCCTCATGATCATCGTCTTCCGATCGATTCTGCTGCCGGTGATTGCGACACTCGGCTTTGTCGGCTCTATCGCCTCCGCCATGGGCGTCGTGGTCGCAGTGTTCCAGTGGGGGTGGTTCGGCGACATCTTTGGGATCACAGAACCTGGTCCGATTGTCACTTTCCTGCCAGTCATCACGATAGGCATCCTCTTCGGCCTGGCTATGGACTACCAGCTGTTCACCGCTTCAGGCATGCGCGAAGCGTATGCTCACGGCGCGCCCCCACGCCTGGCTGTCCGCCAGGGCCTCCATGCCGGACGATCCGTCGTCACAGCGGCGGCGCTCATCATGGGATCTGTCTTCGGCGGCTTCGTATTCACACCCGATCCGATCACCGCCTCGATCGGCCTGGCCCTCGCGGTGGGCGTTCTGCTCGACGCGTTCGTCGTTCGCCTTCTGCTGGTTCCCGCGCTGCTGCACCTTGCAGGGCCGGCGGCATGGTGGCTGCCCACATGGCTGGACCGGATTCTGCCGGATGCAGACGTTGAAGGCACAGCACTTGAACGGCACGTGGACACGCAGAGCACAGCTGCGGAAGCGCAGAGCTAGCTGAGCATCCGCGCCCAAAAGAAGGAGCAGACAGGCCCGGCGCCTGCCAGCACAGCCATTCAGCCTCGTAGGGAGTGCGGGACTTGAACCCGCGACCCAAGGATTATGAGTCCTCTGCTCTAACCAGCTGAGCTAACTCCCCTCGCCCCCTGCAGAGGGGCCGCTTCATCCTATCCGAGGACCCTGAAGACGGTCGCATCTGGCCCAGCTCCGGCTCAGGCCAAGGGA